>JANQQU010000020.1 GCA_028284905.1 Calditrichia bacterium | reverse complement strand
CAAATTGTTAGCAAGGCGGTAGGCATTGACCTGGGAACTACAAATAGCGCTACAGCTGTGATGAATCCGACGGATGATAAAATCATTATTCATCGGGATCCGGTGGCCAAACGGGAAACAACGCCCAGTTGTGTGTGGAAGAATCCGAAGAATCTGGAGATCGATGTAGGCCATCGAGCATTTCGGCGAATTGGCACTTCTCCCCGGCCAATTCGTTCTATAAAGCGGGTTATGGGCAAGCAGACCATGGTGAAACTCACTGATGAAGAAAAAACACCGGAAGAAATCTCTGCTCTCATCCTGGGTGAAATGAAACGTCAGATCGAAGAAGATGTCCGGAATTTTAATACTGAGGATACAACCTGGATTGTAGATAGAGCTATTATTACGGTACCGGCATATTTCGACCAGCCACAAATTGAGGCGACGCGCAAGGCAGGTGAAATGGCGGGATTGACCGTATTAGATCTGCTCCACGAACCGACCGCAGCGGCCTGTCATTATTGCTGGAAATCGGGCACCCAGAATGGGGTTTTCCTGGTATATGATTTGGGTGGCGGAACATTTGACGTCAGTGTACTGCGTTGTACCGCCGGTGCCTTCGAAGTATTGGGAACAAGCGGGAATAACTTTCTGGGCGGTGATGATTTTGACCGGGTTTTAGCAGAAGATCTTCATCAACGCCTGCTTAGCGAAGGTTATTCTTTAGAGCTTGATCTGAAAAACAATCCGGAAGATGAACTCATTTTTGATCAACTCAAGTTTTTAGCAGAGAGTGTCAAAAAGGCCCTGTCTTCAAGCGGGGAGTATTTACTACGGGATTCAGGGACTATAAGAGACAAGGAAGGCAATCCTGTTATTATCGAAACCATGTATGAACGCCCGGAATTTGAAAAGCTGGTTCATCCCCTTGTAGAACGTACCCTTCCTTATTGTTTTGAAGCACTGGAAAAAGCACAGGAACGTACCGGGGTGACATTGGCCGATGTCGATGTCCTAATCCTTGCCGGCGGCTCAACTCATATTCCAATTGTACGCAAAATGGTCCAGGAAACATTATGTGCAGACGCAAATTCAGCGGAGCCTCGGGCAAAATGTTCAGAACCGGTATATGAAAAAGTCGATACAATTGTTGCGTTGGGCGCCGCCATTCGCGCCGCCGCTGTCGGGGGATTGGCTGTATATAATCCCGAACGAACCATTCGTGTATCGTTCCGGGGAACTGTATCGACCAGCGCTCAGCAGACTCATATTGGTGGGAAGGTAGAGGTTTTGAGTGGCGCAACGGATTTATCCGGGGGTTACATACAATTGACCCTCGCGGATACCGGATACCGGGATGAAGCTGATCTGTCAGATGACGGAGCTTTCAGTTTCCGGAAAGTTCCCCTTCAGTCAGCTGCCGACAACATTTTAACATTTACCGTATTTGATCGCGCTAGACAGGTTGTCGCGACAGCCGGGCGCCAAATTAGCCAATCTCAAGAAGGACATCGCCCGACCGGCGGCAGTAGCAGTACCGCAGTCCTCTCCAAAGCTATTTCCATGGATGTGATGAAAGATGG
>JANQQU010000064.1 GCA_028284905.1 Calditrichia bacterium | reverse complement strand
CATCAAAATCCCGTTCAATCGTTACATTAAAATCGCCATTTTTCGCCCGCATCCCATGATAGGCCAGACCGATGTATTCATCCAGCAAGGCATTGAGATTGGTTGCCTGAAACTCCCCGGTTTTACCACGGGAATGTTGTAACATGCCATTGACGATGTTATTAGCACGTTTACCATGTTCGTTGATTTTGTGGGCATTCTCGCTGATTTCACCGAGCAGATCATCGGCATCTGCGAGTATCTCTTTGCTCTTTTTCAAGGTTTCATTATCGAGCATTCCCTTATGCGCTTCGATATCTTCTTTTACTTCCGCAACCATCTCCACCAACAACTCGGCAAAATTATTGACGAAGTTCAGGGGATTTTTAATCTCGTGGGCAATCCCCGCCGTCAGCTGGCCGAGGGAGGCGAGTTTTTCCTGGACGATAAGCTGCTCGCGGGTGCGAATCAGTTCGGCATTCTTCGCTTTCACCTCTTGCAGGCGTTTCGCCTTGTCAATCGCTGATACGGCATGCTGGCGAAAGCGGGCCAGCTTTTCCACATCGGAATCGACAAAGGCCTCGCTGCTGTTAAAGTTGTCCAGCACCAGGAAACCTTCCAGGCGCTCCTCCAAAACAACCGCCATCGCCAGTAACGACTGCGGACGGGGGAAATTCTTCATTTTCTTCTGCGCACTGCTCTCCTGAAACTCACGGACGATGTAGGCGCGTTTCTCAATCTGCTGAGACTGCTCGGTATAGCGGTTCACCAACTCGGCTTCACTGAGGGTAACGTCTTTGATCAACGCGTCATCATACCCATTGGCGGCAGCTATGCGGAAAAGGTCATTATCCCCATCGCGCAGCAGGAAGGTGCCTTTTTCCGCCTGGGGGAAAAGTGCCAAGCCCTGCTCCAATAAAACATGAAGCACTTTTTCCAGTTCGCTTTCCTTGTTGATAGTGCGTACGATCCCTTCGAGGGTTTCCAGTTCCTGATGTTGCGCACGAATTTCCTGATGCTGCTCCCGAATTTCCAGCGTGCGTTCTTCTACGGTTTCTTCCAGTTCCCGGCTGCGCACTTCCAACTGGCGGGTGCGCAGTTTTATGATTGCGAAGATTGCCAGTATTCCGAAAAGAACGTAGCTAATGTACGCCCAGGTCGTTTTCCACCAGGGCGGGGAAATGATAATCCAAAGGGATTTGCCGGTTTCATTCCAGCGGCCATCACTGTTAGATGCTTTCACCCGAAAAACATATTCCCCGGGATCGAGGTTGGTATAGACTGCCTCACGCCGGGTACTCGCTGCTCGCCAGCTATCCTCGTAATTCTCCAGGTAATAGGCGTATTGATTCGCTGCGGGATCACTAAAATGCAGCGCGGCAAATGTAAAAGAAACATCATTCTGCCAGTAGGCCAATTGGAGCGTATCCGTTCGGGAAATCGTTTTTTTCAGTGGTGAGTCAGCGCCAATCGCTACCATTTGATTGAATAATTTAAATTCGGTAATGGCAATCTGCGGCGGATAGGGATCTGCTTCAATACTGTCCGGGTGAAAAACAATCAGGCCGTTTTGCCCGCCCCAGAACATTTCTCCGGTCTTCGGATTTTTAAATGTCCCGAGTTCCGGCAATTTTAGAAGTTCATTACCAATCTTAAATTCTTGAAACAACTTTTTTCCAGGATCAAAAATGAATATTCCTCTCCGGTTACTAACCCATAATCGACCACTGTTATCTTCCAGAATATTGATTGCCTGGTTATGAATCAGCCCTTCTTTTTCAGCAAAACGGGTAAACGTCTCGCTATCACGGTCGAATAAATATAGACCGTTCTGATAAGTGCCAAGCCAAAAATTGCCCGCCTGGTCCTCAAATAGACTTAATATTGATGTGGCAGCTTCCTTCCATTTAAAAGTCTTAAATTGCCCCGACTCCCGGTCAAACTTTTGCAAATAATCCAGGTTAGCACCAATCCAAAGCGTTCCGAAGCGGTCTTCATATATTGCATACACTTTATTATACTGGCCGGTCGAGTAATTGGTAAAATTGTCTGTAACCGGATCATATCGATTGAGCCCCCCGCCCTCAGTTCCAATCCAGAGTATCCCCGATGTGTCTTTATGGATATCCCAAATACGATTACCCCGCAAGCTATTGGAACCGGCAGGATCCATCTGGTAGCGAATAAACCGATCCTTATCCGGGTCAAACAAGTTTAGCCCGTCATACGTGCCAATCCAGAGTTTTCCGGAATGTCCCTTATGGAGAGCCGTAATCTTATTACTGCTCAAGCTATTGGGGTTATCAGGGTCATGCCGATAGTGTTTGAAACTGGCTTTGGGGCCGGCACTATTTCTGCCCTTCAGCATATTTAGACCATTAGCAGCGGTGCCCACCCACAATCTGCCGGAAGTATCTTCAGCAACAGCTGTAACCTCATTTCCACTTAAACTATTGGAATCTGCAGGCGCATGCTGATATTGTTTGATATACGATTTTTTTATGTCTGCTTTGTTCAGTCCGCGTCCCCAACTGCCAACCCACATCACCCCGCTACGATCCCGGTAGATTGACCATATCCGGTGCCCACTAATGCCGTTGAAGGATTTGGAATCATATCGATAGGGATAAAAACGTTTCTTCTTTTTATCAAAAATATTCAGTCCGCTGCCTATCGTTCCAATCCAGATATGGCCCTGCTGGTCATCCTGAATTACGCTGATCGGGCTATTGGCATAATTATGGGTATCTTCCGGATTAAGCGGATAATGCGTGAACTTTTCTGTCCGGGGATTAAATTCATATAAACCATCGCTGGTATAGCCCGTCACCCATATGTTTCCCTTTCTATCGCCGCATATTCTGAAGAACGGACTGGCGCCTCTCTTTTTGATACTTTCTTCCGATTGATACAGGGTGAATCTTTCCGTTTCCGGTAAAAACTTGATTAAGCCCCGGCCGGTGGTAATCCAGACAACCCCGTCTTTATCGGTGTAAATGCTATATAGGGAATTTGTCGGAATTGCTGTGGAATCCCGGGAACTGGAAACATATCGTTGAATAGAGAAGCTTTCGATATCCATTTTGAATAAACCATACCCGGAGGTGATAATCCAGAGATCTCTTCCTTCCGGGCTGCTCTCAATACCGGATATGCCTATAATATCAATACCTTCCCGGTAGGGTGTAGATGCCAACATAGTTTCAAGCTCGATTTGATTACTGACGGTCAGTAATTGAATACCCCATAGATGGGGATGTAGCGGTGCGGCGGTATTCCAGCGCACAGAGGAATGGCTACGATCAGAGCGATAACGTAAACGGTAACTGCCGGCCGGCAAGGTAATTAATTCCACTTGAATTTTGTTCTTAAGGCTACCCCCGTCCCAAAAAAGTTTCTGGCGATCCATCTCCCAAACGATAGTACTGTCAGCATCTTCTATCCAGCCGTAGTCCCATAGTTCCCCATTAATGCCTTCCCCCGTTGCACATATTAACATCGTGGTTTCTGCTTCCAGTATGAAGACTTCGCTGCTATCGACCTTATCCCCAACGCCCAGAATTGCTGAAATTGTCTGGTCGGATTTTTGTAAATTTGCGATGGTGTCAAAAAGCGCTTTGCTATATTGTGCAGGAAGAAGTTCCTCAAATGATTCCGTAGCGGGATTAAAGCGGACAATATTACTCGTCCACAAATACCCCCAAATATTCCCCATTGAATCTTCAACTAAACTTCTGATATTCGTAAGTCCCAAGTTTTTTTGGTAGACGGTCATATCATAACCATCATACTTTACCAGGCCATTTTGCGTGCTCAGCCATAAAAATCCCTGGCGATCCTGTAGCATCGCCGGTATGCTGTTTTCCGGTAAACCATCCCGTATAGTAAGGTGTTCGAAGGTAAGATTATCCGGCTGCCCGGAAAGGTTTATTGGTAAAGAGAAAAGCAATGCTATAATCGAATAGATGAACCTGCGGCATATACTCATCGCACCATCCCTGTTAAATAATTTCGGAATTACTTTATAATAGCCGAACTATAGGAATTATGCAATTTTTGCGAAATAGTTGGCGGATTACAGTTATCAGTTAACAGTTTACAGTTATCAGTGAACAGTTTACAGTTATCAGTGAACAGTTATCAGTGAACAGTTTACAGTTATCAATTATCAGTAGTCAGTGAAAATTACAAACGTGTAAATCTGATAACTGAAAAATGATAACTGATAACTGATCACTGATCACTGTTTTTTCGGTAGGCGTATCACAAATTCCGTAAACTCTCCCGGCTGGGAATCGACGGCAATTTCTCCGCGGTGCACTTTTACGACGATATCGTGACTGATTGATAGCCCCAGTCCGGTATTGCCCTGTCCGGTTGGTTTGGTAGTGAAGAAGGGATTGAAGATCTGCTTGCGGATATCCTCCGGTATGCCCGGCCCATTGTCACGAATACGCACTGCCACTTGCTCCCCGAGGTTCTTACTGCTGACTACCACCCTTGCCTCCCCCTTTGAAGGGGGACCGAGGGGGATATCAAACGCCTCAAACGCATTATTCAGCAGATTCAAAAACACCCGGCTAATGTCCTGCGGCACCAGGGGAATCTCTCCGACAGTATCATCAAAATCCCGTTCAATCGTTACATTAAAATCACCATTTTTCGCCCGCATCCCATGATAGGCCAGGTTGATATATTCATCCAGCAATGCATTAAGATCGGTCGCCTGAAACTCCCCGGATTTACCACGGGAATGCTGCAGCATGCCATTAACGATATTATTAGCGCGCTTGCCATGTTCGTTGATTTTAACGGCATTATCGGCAATGTGTATCATCAAATCTTCCGCATCCTCCAGCACTTCCTCGCTCTTTTTCAGGGTTTCCGCATCGAGCATCCCCTTGTGTTCTTCGATATCCGCTTTCAATTCATCAACCATTTCCACCAGTAGCTCGGCGAAGTTATTCACGAAGTTTAGCGGATTCTTGATCTCGTGGGCAATCCCTGCCGTCAGTTGGCCTAAGGAGGCTAACTTTTCCTGAACGATTAACTGCTCGCGGGTGCGAATCAATTCGGCGTTTTTTTCCTCCACGACGGAAAGCATCCGTGCCCGTTCTCCGGCCAGTTCTTCCGCATCCTCCGCCCGTTTCCGGGACATTTGCAGGGCCATTTTCTTTTTTTGCCGGTTGATTTCAAAGCGACGAACGCCGTATAAGAGTCCCAGCATTAACAACGCGTATAGCCCATAAGCCCAGGATGTTTGCCACCAAGGTGGGGAAATAATAATCCGCAGTGATTTCCCTTCCTCATTCCAGAGACCGTGGTTATTCGCCGCTTTTACCCGGAAAACATATTCGCCGGGGTCGAGATTGGTATAGTTGGCCTCGCGTTGGGTGCCGACAAATCGCCAGTTTTTTTCATAATTTTCCAGGTAGAAAGCATATTGATTCGCTGCCGGATCGTTATACTGTAGAGCGGCAAACTTGAGGGCAATATCGTTTTGCCAATACGCCAGTTGCAGGGTATCGCTCACTGATATTGCTTTTTTCAGGGGAGAATCGCCGCCAACTTCTACAACCTCGTTAAAGAGCTTTAGCTCCGTGATAGCGACCGGCGGCGGGTAAGGATTTGTTTGAATGCTATCCGGGTGAAAGATCACCAAACCGTTCTTTCCCCCCCAGATCATTTCTCCACTGCGTGGGCTCATGAAGGCGGAAGTAATTCTTAAATCCGAAATTTCGTCATTCAGCGGAAAATCTCTAAACAACTTTGTTTCGGGATCAAAAATGGATATTCCTCCCCATCGCCCTAACCAAAAAAGGCCGTCACCATCTTCCAGCAATTCAACTCCCCAATGTGCCACTAAATTATATTTATGGGTAAAACGAGAAAAATTTCCACTCTCCCTATCTAGCAGATGAAGTCCTTTATTAGCGGTTCGCACCCAAAAACGTCCACCAGCATCCTCATGAATAACGAACACTTCTCCTACACCAATATCATCAAATTGATAAAGTATAGATTGTTGTGTTTTCCGGTTATACTTTATTAATCCATTCTTTTCTGTTCCCAACCATAATGTTCCTGATTCATCTTCATAAATTTTTATGACAACAAAATTGCCCCCGATTTCCCCGCGAGTAAATATTTCCGTCTCTGGATGAAACTGTTCAAGCCCCGCACGAGTACCAACCCAGATCGTCCCGGAGCGATCCTCATAAATTGTGTTAACAGTATTACTACTTAAACTATTGGGATTGTTGGTATCACGCCGGTAATTGACAAAAATGCCTTTATCCCGGTTATTCGGTTTCAGTCGGGAAAGCCCACCTCTCCCTCCCGCCCAGAGATTACCGGCAAGATCTTCATAGATTGCCCAAATAGTATTACTTGCCAGGCTAGTTGTATCTGAAGGATCGTGACGGTAATGAATGAAGATTTCCTCCCCGTCATTTTCTTTTTGGCGCACTATTTTATTCAGGCCATCATTTCGAGTGCCGATCCAGATTGCTCCGGAACGATCCTCATAAAGGATATCAATAAAATTGCTGCTCAAGATATTAGTGTTATCGGGATCATTATGGTAAAAACTAAGTGGTTGACTATTTCGATCTACCCGATACCCCCCTGCCAACCAGGTGTTTAACCACATCACATCACTATGATCTTTATAAATAGAATTTACAACGCCGGCGAGGCCATTATCCGGCTCCGAATCGAATCGAAAATGTTGAAATCGGCCTGTTTTATCGAATAAGTTCAATTCACTTGCTACAGTCAGCCATAACATTCCTTGATTATCTTCCGAGATTGAAGTAACACGATTATTGCTTAAACTGTTGGGATCATCAGGGTCATGTGCATACTGCTGAAAATTGCCATTTTTTTTGTCAAATTTAAACAGTCCGTTTGCGTAACTGCCCAACCATATCACTCCTGCTCTATCTTCATGTATGCTCGTAAAATAATCATCCCCCCCACTTTCCTTGCTAATATCCGATTGGAAAAGGGTGAATATCTCAACCGCGGGGTCAAACTTTATTAAACCTCGGTCCGCTCCAATCCAAATAATTCCCTCCTGATCTGTATAGATACAAAACAATCTATTAGTCGGGATTGATTTCGGATCACTGGCATCAACGTAAAAACTTCGAAAGGAACCGCTTTTCGTATCTATACGGCATAAGCCAAACCATGGGTTTATAATCCAGAGAATATTCCCCCCTGCGCTACCGCTCATACCATAAATAATACCGAATTGGATTCCCTCATGATATTGTTGCCTCGCCAGAGTGGTTTCAATCACGCGTTTATCCTTTACAGCCAATAATTGTATGCCTAACAAATGGGGATGTAACGGCGGCGATACTCCCGGTTGTGCAAAAGGATATTTGTTCTCAGTTTGATAACATAGCCGATAACTACCGGCTGGTAATGTCATTAATTCTATTTGAATTTTATTCTTATGATGTCCTCCCGCCCAAAAAGATTTACTGAAATTCATCTCCCAAACAATATTGCTATCCAGATATTCAATCCATCCATAATTCCAGAACTCCCCGATCATTCCTTCTCCCATAGCACTAATCAGGAAAGTCGTTTCTTCTGGTAAACTGAACACTACACTACTGTCCAGGTCATTCTTTATGTCTAAAATTGCTGCAATTGGTGGATTGGATACTTGTAAGTCGTTTATTATATCGAAAATAGACGAATCGTATTGCGAGGGCCGAAACTGAGTAAAAGTTTCCGTTGAGCGGTTAAAACGGTTAAGCCCACAGGTCTGTGAACCAACCCAAATCTCCCCAGAAGCATCTTCATACAGTGATCTAATACTAAAGCCGTCCAAGCTATGTGGATCGTTCGAATCATATTGATAGACGGTCATATCATGGCCGTCGTATCTTACCAATCCGTTCGTGGTCCCCATCCATAAAAATCCCATACTATCCTGAAGGGTCACTTGCACGTTGTTTACCGGGAGTCCATCCAATACAGTAAGATTCTCAAATTTGAGGTCATCAATTTGTCCGGAAAGATTTACCGAAAGGCAGCAGGCAATCAATACCAGAGTAGAAAAAGAACTACGAGACACAGCCATCGCGCCATCCATGTTGAATAATGTTAGAATTACTTTATAATAGCCGAACTACAGGAATTATGCAATTTTTGCGGAATAGTTGGCGGAATGACGAATGTGGAATGGTGAATGCGGAATTGAAAAATTATTACAAAGATTCTAAATTCCCAATTCCGCATTCCGAATTCCGCATTCCGAGTTTGCCCATTTGCCTCCCTTTTGCTATCTTCAATTTATGGAGAGAAAAACATCCCCGGGATCAGCATGCTTTTTGGTTTATCGGAAGAAAGTGCTGCATCAAAAACCAGATTTCCTCACCCATAGCAGATGGAGACCGTTATGCATTTCAAATGGCTGATTGTGCAGCTTTTGCTGTCACTGTTCATTTTATCAACCCTCAATGCGCAAAACGATGAGGTTGCCATGAAGAAAAAATCCAGTGAAACCTATCAGGACTTGCTCACGCTTTTCCAGGATTGGCGGGATTTTGAAAATCCACAGTTGCATAATGGGGCACCGGACTATCGGGCGGCGACGATGGCGAAGATGCACGAGGAGCTCAAAAATTATCAGGCACGCCTGACCGCGATTGATACCAGCGGCTGGACGATCCCGGAGATGGTTGATTTTCAGATTGTCCGGGCGGAAATGAATGGGATGGATTTCAATATCCGTGTGCTAAAGCCCTGGGTGCGCGATCCTGCCTACTACACGTCGGTTTGGGATTACCAAAGCGATACGCCCGCCCATGAAGGTCCGACGAATCATGCCCTGATCGAACTGTGGACCTATACATTCCCGCTGGATAAACCATCCGAGGCAAAATTAACGGCAGAACTAAAAACCGTGCCTCCGTTGCTGGAACAAGCCCGGGAAAATCTTACCGGTAACGGCCGGGAGCTCTGGATTGGCGGTATCGGAAATCTGCGCGACCAGGCCAGCATGCTGGAAGGGCTGAAAGAACAAACTGCCACTACCGGATCGGCCTTTAAGGAAGCGCTGGAGAAGGCCCACAAAGCGACGCTTTCCTTCGTTGAATGGCTGGAAGCGGAATCCCCGAAGAAGACCGGTCCTTCCGGCATCGGGAAAGAGAATTATACCTGGCATCGCCATAACGTCCACCTGGTGCCGCTTTCCTGGGAACAGGAAGTGGACTTGCTGAAACGGGAGCTGAGCCGCGCCCATTCTTCCATGAAACTGGAAGAGCAGCGTAATATCCATCTCCCACCGTTGGAGGATATCGACAATGCAGAAGATTTTGCCAAACAGATCGACGCATCCCTGAAAAAATATCTCGCTTTCCTCGGGGAAAAAAAGATGCTGGTTATGCGCGATTATATGGATTCCGCACTGCGCGTCAAACAAGTGCCCTTTATTCCGAAAGATAAGCGCAATTTCTTCCTCACCGCGATTCATTATGAACCGAATACCTTGAACACGCACTTTTACCACTGGTGGGATTTACAGCGGATGGAAAAACTGCCCCATCCCAGTCCGATCCGTCGCGGGCCATTGCTTTATAACATCTGGGACAGCCGTTCGGAAGGCCTCGCCACCGGCGTGGAAGAGATGTTCATGCATGCCGGTCTCTACGATGACAATCCGCAGGTGCGGGAGATTGTCTGGATCATGCTCGCCCAGCGTGCTGCCCGCGGTCTTGGCTCCCTTTACGCCCACGCCAATATCTTCACGATGAAGGAAGCACGGGATTATCATGTAAAATGGACACCGCGCGGCTGGATGCGTGAAGACCTCGACCTGCTTGGTTTCGAGCAGCTGCTCTATATGCGTCAGCCCGGCTACGGCAGCATATACGTTACCGGGAAATACCTCATCGAGGAATTGCTGACAGAGCGGAGCAATCAATTAAAGGATAAATTCGTAATGGCGGACTTTTTCGAGGAAATGGATGCCATCGGCCTCATTCCGGTCTCACTGATCCGCTGGGAAATGACCGGCAATGATGACCAGATCCGCGAATTAACCGGCAAACCGTAGTAATTGAGAATGTGGAATGCGGAATTGGGAATTGGGAATTCGGAATTCGGAATTGGGAATTCGGAATTGAGGGTTTTTGTAATAATTTTTCAATTCCGCATTCCACATTCGAAATTCCGCATTATTCTTTCGCCATTCCGCATTCCACATTCGAAATTCCGCATTTCATTAATTCTTTCCAGGATCATAATTCCAAACATTTTTAATTCTGTCACAATATTTTGCCAGAAATAGGCTAAATATCAGACGGTCTTTCTTACTTATCACAATTACCCAACATCGGTAGTGGATATTCGCGTGAATGTCCGATTGTCCTTGTCAAAACGGGCGGCAGTTGCTGTATCGCGCATACAGTCATACTAAATCCGCTGCAAGGTAATATTGTCGAATTATTTTTATGAGGAGAGAGTTTTGAAAGTTGTGACAGATATTCGTTGTATATTAACTGGATTATTACTAATCACATTTCCCTTATTCTCGCAAACAGATTGGGTGTGGCAAAACCCCCTTCCCCAGGGCAATTCATTAAACAGCGCCGCTTTTCTAAATAGCGATACCGGCTGGGTCGCCGGGGCTGCCGGCACTATTCTCTACACGAATGATGGCGGAAATTCCTGGCAAAGCCGGGAGAGTGGAACAATCGAAACCATCAATGACCTCCTCCGCATAAACAATAGCAATTTTTGGGCAGTGGGCAATGCCGGACTTATCCTCCATTCCACAGACGATGGCAATAACTGGGGATTAATAAACAGCAATTCCCCTTCGGGCTTACGGAGCATTTCTTTTAGCAGTGACAGTCTTGGCTGGATTGCCGGAAACAGCGGGGTTATTCTCCACAGCAGTGATGCCGGCGCAAATTGGCAACTACAGAACAGTGGCACCAGTGAGCGCTTACGGGCGATTCATTTTACGAATTACAGCACTGGCTGGGCAGTGGGCAGTAATGGCACAATCCTTTTCAGTGAAGATGGCGGCATTAACTGGCAGGCACAAAACAGCGGGGTAAATTCCGCACTATCCGCGATTTCTTTTATCGATGACAGCACCGGCTGGGTCGCTGGTGGCGACGGTACAATATTATTTACAACCGATAGTGGTAACAACTGGCAACAGCAAAACAGCGGGATTAGCAATAGTCTTTCCGATATTCAATTTAATGATAGAAATATGGGCTGGGCAGCCGGCATCGAAGGCACCATTTTGCATACCACGGATGGCGGCACCAGTTGGCAATCCCAATCCAGCAACACCGATGCGGCCCTTCGCTGCGTCACATTTCTGGACAACAACTTTGGCTGGGCCGTGGGAGAAGATGGCACTATTCTTACCAGCGTAAATGGCACGGATTGGAATTTATTATCCGCCGGAAATTACCAGAACCTCCATGCGCTTAGTTTTATCGATGAAATGCAAGGATGGTCCGCTGGCGCGCTGGGAACGATTCTCTACACCAGCAACGGCGGGGATTCCTGGCAAGCGCAAACAAGCAATACAGATGCCCTGCTTAAGGATATTGCTTTTAATACGGACCAGACAGGCTGGGCCGTAGGCGCCGGCGGTACAATTCTGCAAAGCAGCGACGGCGGGGCAAACTGGCAGCTGCAAAATAGCAGCGTCCAACACACATTAAATGCAGTGTATTCTTTGACTACTACTACCGCATGGGCTGTGGGAGATAGCGGCACGATTCTCCAGACCAGCGATGCCGGCAGTCTCTGGCAAATACAAAACAGCGGCGTTTTTGCCGCCTTAAACAGCATCTATTTTCACAATGACAGTCTTGGATGGATCGCTGGCGATAGCACTATTCTCCACTCGACGAATGGTGGAATTACCTGGCAGTTGCAGGGCAACAGCTTTGCCACTCATTTTACGGCGATCGCCTTTCGCAACGATAGCATCGGCTGGGCGGTTGGAGAGAATGGCAGCATTTTCCAGACAACAAATAGCGGAATGAATTGGGCTGCCCAAAATAGTGGCACAACAGCATCATTAAACGGTATTTTCTTCGGGACTGACAGCACCGGCTGGATTGCCGGGACCGAAGGCACAATTTTGCATACAACAGATGGCGGCCTTACCTGGACGTCCACAGAAACGATAACGGATCACGACCTCTTTGCAATTGGCGGCATCAATCATCGTTTATGGACAGTTGGCGACGGCGGCGCGATTCTGCACTATCCGGGCAATCCTGCCACGGCGATCAATGGCACCGCCACAGAGCGCTTGCCGGAAGCGTTCGTGCTGCATCAGAATTTCCCCAATCCATTCAATCCGGAAACGACAATCCGTTATGAGCTCTCCCGGGCTGCGGAAGTCCGGCTAAATATTTATAATGCCCTGGGGCAAAGCGTCAGAACTTTAGTGCGGCAATATCAAACCGCCGGCAGCTATTCTCTGCGCTGGGATGGCCGTCATGATAATGGACAGGCGGCAAGCTCCGGCACGTATATTTATCGCCTGAGAGTAGATCAGAGTAGCCTGAGTGGCAAAATGCTCCTGATTCGATAATGCCCGACAAGATTGGTTGAGGAGAACTGAATGAAGGATGAAACCGCAGCATCCAATCTGCTGCTGTGGAGGCAGAAACTACTTCTGCGGCTTCCGTAATAAACGGGGATATTTCTTTTTTACGTCCCGAAGTAAATGAACGTCCATTTTCGCCTGATAAAGCGACTTAACGGTCGATATCTGTTCCAGAGAAAGATTTTTTGCGCCTTCCAGCAATGTGCCTGCTAAATTCGCCGCGTCCAGATAAGTACCGTGGAAATCGACATTCCTTAACGAGCTTTCACTAAAGCTGCTTTCGTTCAAATAGGCACGACTTAAGTCCGCATTCCCCAGAAAAACGCCGACAAATTCAACACCACGTAAATCTGACCAGCCAAGATAAGCACCGTTAAAATCTGCGCCAAAAAGGTTACAATCGCGCAAATCTGCCCCCCGAAAATTGGCGCCGCCAAATTCTCCCCAGCTAAAATTTGTGCCACGGAGATCCGTCCAGCTAAAATCAATGCCCTTTAATACTTTTCGTTCCAGATTTATATCTCTCAAGTCAGGATTAATCCGGGGATTGCTTTCCCGCCATTCGTTCCAAACTTTTACGCCCTGGTCTAATTTTTCCAGGTGTTCCTGATTTGCCACAATAAAAAGCCCGTTATATGTCAATTACCATTTTAGAGCAGGCAATATAAAGCATAGATAGCGCGAAAGAAACTTTTTAATCCTTTCTCTATTTCGTTTATTTATTTGAATTACCTATATTTTTCCCAGCGCGGATTTGTTCTCTCAGGCAGCAGTTTGATTTTCATAATCAGCTAAGGATTTTTTTTACATGTCCTTCTCCTTTTCACGAATAATAAAAAAAATACCGTCACTTATCTTCGTTTTGATAACTGTCTTATTCAGTATAATTATCGCAG
Organism: Calditrichia bacterium; assembly: GCA_028284905.1. GTDB lineage: Bacteria > Calditrichota > Calditrichia > RBG-13-44-9 > J075 > JACKAP01. Next base: position 196,193 of record JANQQU010000064.1, on the reverse strand, counting down.
GATGTGAAATGTTTATTCCCTGGAAAGAAAATCCCTCGCCCCGGCAGGATATGCCCTGGAATGGCCCGGACTCCCGCCCACTGGATCAGTATAAACGAACTACCAGTTTTTTTAGCACGACCGGCCATAATTATCATCATCGCTGGTATAATTCTTTTTGGGACAAACCGGAACCGAATCATTACGGGCGGATGATCGATCGCTTTGTCATCAGCACCGGCCTGATCGAACAATGGCGGGAAACCGGTGGTAGCGTTTGGTATGGCGGGGATACAATTACATTACGGGAAGCGCCCTATATTCTCACTTTTTTTTCAGTAAATCCGTTAATCGTAATCATGGCTCCGTTTAATTACGCTGAAAATCCGGATTATGTTGATCGCCGTAATTTTGTCAGTTCAAAGTATCTGGTCAATCATTACTATCATGCCACCAAAGTGCCTTATCAGGCAGATTTGCAATGGCTTTCTCCAGATTTAAATGAAATGCCCCAGTCACTCGGCATTACCGAGGGCGGCTCTATAGAAATTAAATGGGATGACGGCAAACTCATTTTAGAGGAAAAAGATGGCTGGGTAAGCTCTCGGAGAGAATAATGAGCAACGACTTAAAGAACCTTTTCAAAATAAGGCAGTATTAAGAAATAATGCTAAAGCTGTCATCGCCCCGAAGGGATCACTATGTGGCGAGGAGTGGAGCGACGAAGCGATCTTTATGTTGCTTGCACGTTTGAGATTGCTTCGGCAAAAAGCGCCTCGCAATGACCGGATTGAAGAGCATCACTTCTTTAACACTCCCTCCCAAACAACGAAAGGCAAGGATTATGAATAGCATTAATCGCAAAAATTTTCAATTACTTTTCCCGGCAGTTATTTTTCTCCTGCTCTCTTCCGCTTTTATGGAACTGCCCGCCCAAACGATTACGCAGGACAGCTTAAAAGCCGCCGCACATGAGATAATGACGTCTGCCCGCTACTGTGCGCTAATTACCAGGGATAACGAAGGCAATACCAAAGTGCGCGCCATGGATGCCTTTCCACCGGAATCGGATTTAACCGTTTGGATGGCAACCAATCCGCTCAGCCGAAAAGTTGCTCATATACGCAAAAACCCGGAAGTAACACTCTATTATTTCAATCCGGATATGCAGGCATATGTAACGCTCAGCGGGCAAGGCCAACTTGTCGATGATTCTTTAGCAAAAAAAGAGCACTGGAAAGAGGAGTGGGCCGCTTTTTATCCCGATCGGGAAAAAGGGTATATGTTGATAAAAGTAATTCCGGAATATATTGAAGTGGTTAGCGAGGCACACGGTATTATCGGTGATCCTAAAAAGTGGGCGCCTCCGTCAATTGATCTATCAACGGAGGCGCCGGAAAAAGGTGACTAAATTGCTTTTATTGCGGATCAGGAATCCTGATCATTATATACGGTTTCATGTCCACGGAAAAAGTCATCCAGTTTATTATTGCGGTAACGCTTCAACATAAAGCGGCGAATCGGACGCATGCTCTTGCTTAAGTTACTGGCGGTCGGCATTTTGCCATTTTCCATGAAAAACGGTTGTGCTTTTTCCAGAAAACGATTGACGTTATTTTCACCGAATTCATTATATAGCGTATCGAGAATACTTTCTTCCTCTCCCGCTTCTCCGGAATCCATATGGCCGTTAGTATTCGCGAGTGCTTCTTCCTGTGCTTCGTCCAGCCGGCGGATTGTCGGTGGGTTTTTATATTCGAAATCTGATGCTGCTGTATCTTCAGTTGCATATCCTTCGTTTTCAGCGCTATTTTCTTCGCTTTCGGCCGCGTATTCTTCGTTGTCAGTTTCGGTTATCTGATCAGCGAAGGATGCCATTTCGCTCTCGGATTCAACCGGGCTGCTCAACTCTTCCTCACTTGCTTCGCCGTCGTCAGCATTTTCTGAGGAGTCACTACTTCCTCTACCGGAACGCTCCGATGGCCAGGTATACCCATCGCTATCATCGTTTCCGCTGCCGCCACTCCAGGCATAACTGCCGCTGTTATTATCGCTACTGCTACCTGGAGGTTCAGGTTCATTTTTCCGTTCCGATGGCCAGGTATAATCATCCTTCTTATCATTTTTCCGTTCCGATGGCCAGGTATAAGCATCATTATTGCTGCTTTGCCCCATGCCCAATGCACGATAGCTACCGGTGTCTTCGTAGACTGCTTCCTGTATAACTTCTTCCTCTTCCGGCACACGGGAATAGATCTTCGCAAAAATAGCCAGGAGGACAATACCGACCTCGATCCCCAAAGTGATCAAAAGTGCCACAATCTTTTTCACGGTAAGATCTTCAACAACCCACATCTCCTGAATTGCCTGTAAAATTGCGTTGGAGCCATAGGTATTAATAGGCATCGGCCCGAGCGATAATCCTAAGATAGCCGCCTTCTGTTCGACCCAATCCTCCAGGTTTTTGGTCGGCACTGAGGCCAGCACGCTATCCCGTTCTGCGATCAATAATTTTTTCTTGGTCTTTAACTGGGCTTCTCTTTTCGGCCAGTATGTAGATTTCGGTAATGCAGCCACTTTTCGCTGGGCATAGGTAATGTCTTTATCAGCAATCGTCAATTTGTCCTGCATTTGCAAGGCATATTCTTTCATGACGATATTTAAGCGCTTGTCTATCTCGTTCCGGTAATTCGATGTGTCGACCATCTGGCTTTCGATAATCTTTGCATGGAAAGACGACGTCGCGGAAAATGCACAGATAAAAGCAACGATGACATATAATGTACCGGCAATTACCCGTTTCCGAACATCCCAGACGATAAACGAGTAAAGGGTGGCCAAACGGAGGATTTCGAATACAACCGTCGCCAGAATTGCTGTTCGGATTTCGAACATATTCAGGTAAAAGTAAAAGCCATTATCCATACTGATAATGGTCAAGCCCACGCTAAGCGAGGCAAAAATATACTTTAGATATTTTTTCATAATTTTAGCCAGTTTGATTAAGAGTTTTATTGTGATAAAGGATAGGTATTCTTAATCGGAAAGAACTTAATATGTGCGGTATTATCCGTCCGAGGAGTGACGGTTTTCAGTTAATATATGAATCAACTGCGCCCCAATTCCACGCACATAGTGATGAGAATGCCAATGAACTAACGGTTTAATAATTTAGAAAAATATCGATTGTTATTGTGACAAGATTTACAAATAAAATGACCGGTTATTTTTTAAGTAATGTGCGATTAAACAATGCAGCGATTTTTACTTGCAACTTATACGGCGGTTTGCTAAAATGTCAGTGAATGCATATTAAGCAACGAATGCATTTGAACAAGATTCATCCCGGTAAACATAATTTAAACAACCACTTATTCTCCATTCATTTCATTACTAAAACTACGGAGACCCATAAAATGAACAAGCGTCTGACTGCTTTAGGTATTCTGCTGGTGCTACTATCGATCCTTTTTATGAACTGTGCGGCAATTTTAAACAACAGCGGGAAAAAGGTTGGGGTTAATTCTACGCCTACCGGCGCGGAAGTTTATGTTAATGGAGAGATGCTTGGCCGGACGCCGGTTACCCTGGAGCTGGACCGCAAGCAGCACCATGAAATCGTAGTTAAGCACGATGGCGAAGAGCGTACTTATGTGTTGACAAAGAAGTTAGGGGCCGGCTGGATAGTGCTTGACGTTCTTTTCGGCGTTGTTCCGGTGGCTATCGATGCAGCTACCGGTGCATGGTATAGTTTGCAGCCGAAAGAGCTCGATGTTGATTTTAGCCAGCAATAATTGCAATTAATTGAAATTAGCAGGGATTGCTAATATATGTCCATCCATAACGGAGGTATGTTGATGAAATTATATGATACCTTTGTGGTCTGGATAGGCTTACTTCTCATACTGGTAGTTTGCGGTCACGCCCAGATCACAATTAACAGTAGTGATATTAATTATCCGATTGGCAGCACCGTCGTTCATTATGTCCTATCCGGGGATATTCCCGTTACCCCCGGAAATAGTGGTGGGCCACATACCTGGGTTTTTACCGAGAATGAGTTTCCCGGAGGGGATCGGGATACGATTAATATTGTCGACCCGGCGACCACCGTCTTTGCCGACAGTTTTCCCACGGCGGATTTTAGCTGGCAGTTTACCGAATTCGAAAATGGCGGTGGAGATACCAGCACTGCCTGGATCTACTTTAACCAAACCAGCAACGCTTTGGAATGGCTTGGGGCCGGCAGCTCGTTTGATACAACTGATTTTCTGACCATAAATAATCCACCGTCGGTTTCCATTCCTTTTCCGGCGACCTATCAGACAAACTGGATTAATAATTTTACCAATTTTTTCTCTCCCGGTCCCGGTATTGCCTTCTTTGATTCTACCTACATCACCCAAACCATTGATGCATATGGCACCATCACCGTGCCGCTGGGCACTTTCGATTGCCTGCGCATCCGGGAAGATGATTTCAGTTTACGGAGAACAATTGTTAATGGGCAGGTTGTCGCCACGGAAATGTCGACGACTATCAACTATATATGGATAGCGAAAAACCTTGGGCAAGTAGCGATAATCGATAGCCATGACGACGAGACGGATCCTAATTTTACCCAGGCACAGGAAGTCACCTTACTCGCCGGTTCTCCCGCGGTACATATTACTGACTTTACGGAAAATACGCCGAATAGTTTTCAGCTGGAGCAGAACTATCCAAACCCGTTTAATCCTTCAACAACAATCACTTACGTGCTGCCAAAAGCTGCTTTAACAGAACTTTCTGTATTTGACATTACCGGCAAACAGATTACCACGCTGGTTCGTGAGCAACAAGCAGCCGGGAGGCATCAGGCCGTATTTGATGCAACCAATTATCCCTCCGGCATCTATTTTTACCGGCTCACCAGCGGCGATAAACAGCTTACCCGAAGAATGGTTTATATACGTTAATATTGAAATAGTCGGTATGAATTTGAAGCCACTGCAAAGAATCATTTTGCAGTGGCTTTTTTATTTTGCGAAAATTTACTGGGTAATGTTGAAGAACATGTAATGCTATTTGATCCGTCATTGCCCCAAAGGGGCTCCTTCGGAGCGATCCCGGCTGCCGGGAGAAGCAATCCCAGAAATTGCATCTACAAAGAGATCGCCATGTCGTTGTACTTCCTGCGATGACAGTTTGTAGCATTACTTCTTTAACACTGCCATTTTATTGAACGATAAATTCATCCAGCAGAATTGCGGTATCGTAAATGCTGTCGCCTATATCTCCAGCGGACAGACGTAAAGTAATAAATTCTTCCTGGTAAGCACTGATATCGATATTAATCGTTTGCCAACCGGTCATAAACACATCTCCCCGGTCAAAAACGATTCCGGGAGAAACCGCAATCAGCTGACCCGGATCTTCCTGGGACGCCCCGAACTGACTGGCAATCTGATCAACATTGCGGAAGAAAACTTCGTTCACTTCCCCACTTTTACGGACAATTTCTATCCGGAAAAAATCCTGAAAGTTTGAACCGATAAATTCCAGGAACTCTTCTGAGAGGAAATTCCAGTTAATCGTCAGGGTCGTTTCCGTTTCTTCGACACGGAATGCCTGCTCTATGGAACCGGTAGTGGTTGTTTGTCCCAATCCGGTTGAAATGATTCCCATAAAGCTCCCTCCAAGCGGGGAAAGCGTGCCGAGCTGGGCAATCACCCGGCCGTCACCATCTTTATTCCAGGCGGTTAAATCGCCGGTTTCAAAATCGCCGTTCAACAACTCGGTCGCATAATGCATGTCTTCATTTCCCCGTATCATGTAGAGTGCCCCGTTTTTTGGATCAACTCTACCGGGCGAAAACGATTCGCCGGTTGTTTGCAGATCGCGATTAAATTTGCCGGTAAAGTCCAGTAAACATTCCTCCAGAAAACCGGCGGTCGAGACATCGCTGACACCGAGATAGGTTTTGGCGCCTTTATTAAAAAAAGCCGTTTTGAGGGAATGGGGGCTGTTTACATAAGAGCTGCTCTCACAAGAGCTGTTAAAAATTACCGATCGGGGAAATGTACCGCTTAAGCCCTGAATAAACTTATTGTTAACGCCCCAATAAGGCACTTCTCCCCAACTAAATGTGTTTAGCCAGGGATCTATTTTAGCCTGCACGACAGCAAACAGCTTTTTCTCCCGCCGCAGCCGCTCGTACTTAACTTTAGAATTTTCCGTGACATATTCGCCAGTCAAAAATTCCTCACCCCGAAATCCATGGGTATCGATAATGATGAAACCATATTCGGTCAGGCTAAAAAGCGCATCAACTGTCGCAGCCTGATTTTTTAACTGGACGACTTCAAAAGGGAGATCGGATTCCTGAATAATTGCTTTGGCTGCATCCCCTTTGTCGGCCGGCCAGAAGAGATTGGCAAATGGTTCATAGATGAGAATCTTTTGATTGAGGATAATATCTTCATCAATCTCTTCGTATCTTTTCGCCAGACTGTTAATCCCGATGGTTTGTTGGGACAACGGTTTTCTTTTCTGCAACTTCATACGAGTTTCCGCAGATATTTTCGGTCCCCCCTGGGTGATAATCCGGCCCTGCTGATCTAATTCGGACAGGAGGATGCCGCTGCTCAAGCCACTGGAAAAGTCGACTTTGATCATTTGGTTGCCATGCAAATAAGCATCTTCCACACCGGGCTGTTCGAGCAGTAAATTAACGGTGCTGGTTAGGGCAGCATCCAAATCACTATCCGGCGCCTCGAAAACAGCTTCCATACGGTTTAACGCCGAATCCATCGCCGCTTCGATCATTTCATCTTCATCACTGGAAATCCGATCGAAAACATTGAAGGTAAACACTGAAGAGTACCCTTCTACCTCACCGCTATTTTCCTGGGTTTTGGCAGCAATTCGCATGCGAATTTCGCCGGTGCTGGTTTCCGTCAGATCCAGTATTGTGCTAAACACGCCATCGCCGAGAATGTCATCCGCATGTTGTAACAATCCATCATCAAACAACTCTCCCAGTTCGGCAACTTCATTATTATTATTATCAACCTCAATCAAGCGGACGCTGCCGGCAACAAGATTTGGATTGGGTTCTATTGCAATTCGAATAGTTATCGGGGTAGCTGTATTTACGAAAGTACCACCCGGTGAGATAAAAGGCTGCCCGGAAAATTGTAGAAACTCATTATAGGTAACGACAATTTCATCCTGACCGGTTTTCCCGCTTAAGTCTTTGGCGGTAACGACAATACTGTTATCTCCGATCGCCAATGGCACATCAGCAACAGACCAATTCGTTAATCCTGTTGCAACACCACTGCCTCCCCGGTCATTCACCCAGCTAATTTCCTCCAGGCCGGTATCGTCTTCAGCCGTGCCGCTTAAAGTCAATGAATTGCTTGTAGTAACAATCGCATCATTACTACTCGGCCCCTCAATAAAAAGCGAGGGAGGATCTACATCGCCCGGATCATCCTCCGGTGAGGTTGCACTGTCGTTTTTTAAGCAACTGAGGGCAATACTTGTCAAAAGAACCAATAAGCAATAAAACAATCTTTTTAGCGTTTGCTTCATTCGAAATGCCTCCTGCAATTATTCTGAATTAGTATCTGCAACAGGGATTTATTACCAGAATCTACCGGGGAAAAACCTTTACTGAATTTGATGATACAAATTATAATAGAATTTGGTAAATCCCTAATAACGTTGTAAATTTCCTATCCTGTACGCAAAGACAGGGAAATAGAGAAAAAAAGCTTGCAGCACATCGAAGAACGCACTATCTTTTCCGCGTTTCTTTTCGATTGATGTTTTTTGAAGGAGATTTTAGGATGTTAAAAGCCAAAAAAGATTTTAAACGCTTCAGCAAAAAAGAACTGAAGGAAGATAAGTTTATTCAGTTCACCTTACAGGCGCAGGATTGGATTACCGAAAATTTACAGAAAATCCTCCTGGCTGTCCTGGTGCTTGTTGCAGCAATTGTATTTGTCGGGTATTATAACTCTTCCAAACAGACAGCAACCGCTGAAGCAGAATCCTTGCTTTCGAAAGCACAGCAGGAAATGCTTAGTGGCCAAAAAGAAAGCGCCAATGCGATGTTTGAAGAGATTCTCACCACTTATAACGGCACAAATGCTGCCGGTAAAGCAGCTTACTTCCTGGCAAAGTCTTACTGGGATGACAATAAGGTTGTTGAAGCCAAGCAGTATTATAAAGAGTATGTCGATAACCATGGTGGTGACAACATCCTCACTCAAGCCGCATTAGCCGGCTATGCAAACTGCCTCGCATTTGAGAAAGACTTTGAATCTGCAGCCAATTATTATGAAAAAGCAGCCAACACCGATCCGGATTTCCCCCAATCAGATGCATATCTCTATAGTGCTGCACAGGCATATTATCAGGCAGGTAATGTAAGCAAGGCTCGTAGCCTCATTGAAAAAGTTGTTGATGACAGTAAAAACCCGAGTGTTCGTAATCAAGCGGCTATTTTGCAGTCTAAGTTGGATAATTAAGCGCTTAATCGATTTTTATATAGAAAAGCCTGTGGTGATTCACCACAGGCTTTTTTTATTTACACCAACATCTTTCCATCTTCCAATATCAATTGATCGTCGATTTTCAGGGTAGGATTCAGGAGTATTCCATCTACGTGAAAACCAACATCGCAGGTGCCTCCCATGGACATGTTATTCCCCAGGGCAATATGAACAGTGCCGAGCACTTTCTCGTCTTCCAAAATAGTGCCGTTTATTTCTGCCATACTATTCGTGCCAACACCCAATTCGGCTAAGTTCCGCGCCTTTTCTCCAATGGAATTAACGGTCTTTTCAAAAATCCTCGCCTGATCACCACCATCAATACTGACAGCCATCCCCTTCTCGATAGTAATTTTAACCGGCTCATCGGTAATCAGCCCGATCCCTGCCAGAGAACCATCAACAACATAGATGCCTTCGGATGCTCCTTCTTTCGGCATCAAAAAGGCTTCGCCGGATGGCAGATTCCCGTAAGTACCTGGTGTTAAAACCAACCCGGTCGAAGGCTTCGCTTTGATGCCATCAATCGGCATTCGGATATCGGTGCCAGCCGGCGTCGTTACATAGGCCGTATTCCCATTGGTAAGAATCTCGGCGATTTTTTCCGTAAGGCGGGCAATTTCATGGTAATCGGCACGCATGCAGCGAACCATAACATCTTCAGTAATTCCTGGCATAGTGCCGACCCGGGCACCAGCCTCGCAGGCACCGCGCCGTGCGGCAGTGTGAGTCACAGACATCGTGGTCGGGCAAATAACCACATCGACATGTTTCATCGCTTCTGCGACAGCTGGCGGTGGTTCCGCGCCATTAACAGTTCGTGGCGCCATCTCCATAAACAAGACTTCCTCTCCAAGGTCCTGACAAATTTCATATAGTGCCCGGCCAATCGCCAAACGCTTGGTATCCGTTACAATTAACACTTTTTCATTTTTCTGAACGCCCAGGCAATCTCTCGCTGCCACCAGTGCTGCTTCTTTTAAAGGAGTCATCTCTCACCTCATTAGCTAAGTATTTATTTTTAATAAACGTAAGATTCATCTAACAGTTCTTGAAGGAAAATAAAGCTTGTATTTCCCTGCCGGAAAGCTTAGTTTGGCTTACAGAAGTTCAACAGTGTATTTATCATCCGGAAGCCAACAAACACGATCAGAAGCGATTCCATATTATATAGCCTCCGTGATAATTAAAAGTAGAAAATTTGAAATTGTACCCTGAGTAATAGGTAATTTTCTCTAATACACTTAGTTTTCAAACATTGTGAATGAATAATTGATTTTGGAACAAATTTGATGTAACTGAATACGACCATAGAATCTCAACCACCCCCGTTGGTTGTATCGACCGCCTTCAACGATCACCTTATAATTTAAGGTGATTTTCTATTAGAGGCATTACCCAAAAAAATGGTGCTGCATTATGCAGACAATGGACACAATTGATACCAGTGAAAAGCTTTATCAAAAACTCCGGGAAAAGTTCGACCCGACTTTTGATCAGCTTCTGGCTAACATTCGCACTTACAATCCCGGCTTCAATGAGGATTTACTGACCCGCGCCTACCAATTCGGCCTTTGGGCCCATCGGAATCAGAACCGGCAGTCTGGCGAACCATATTTTGAGCATTGCATTAATGTTGCGCTGATCCTCACCGAAATGCGTATGGACAGCACAACGATTGCCGCCGGCCTGCTCCATGATGTTGTGGAGGATACCGGTTATACCCATGAAGAAATTGAAGAGGAATTCGGTGCGCAGATCGCCCTGCTGGTTGATGGTGTTACGAAAATAACTGAAATAAGCGGGCGAAAACGGTTGAGCCGGGAATCGCGCCAGGCGGAAACATTTCGCAAAATGCTGCTTTCCATGGCAAAGGATGTTCGGGTAATTATCATCAAATTTGCAGACCGCCTCCATAATATGCGCACGCTGCAGCATGTGCCTTCGAAAAGCCGTATTCGCATCGCGATAGAAACCCGTGATGTCTATGCGCCGCTGGCGAATCGTTTTGGAATGGCGCGGATCAAAAGTGAACTGGAAGATCTTGCTTTTAAATACTTTGACAATAAATCTTTTGTGGAACTCAAGCGGCGGGTAAATCAGAAAAAAGAAGAACGCGAATCTTATATCAAAAAAATTATTCAGCCGATTGAGGAAGAGTTAGCTTCCCATGATATTTCCGCATCGGTTTTCGGCCGCCCGAAACATCTGTATTCGATCTATAAAAAAATTCACATTCGCAATAAGCCCTTTGAAGAAATTTACGACCTTCTTGCGATTCGCATCATCGTCGAGAAAGTAGAAGAATGTTATTATGTTCTCGGCTTGATACACAACCTGTATACCCCTGTTTATGAACGTTTTAAAGACTATATTGCCATGGCTAAAATTAACGGCTATCAGTCTTTACATACCACGGTAATGAACAAAGAGGGGCACATGGTGGAAGCCCAGATTCGTACCGCCCATATGCATCGGGTGGCCGAGATGGGAATTGCCGCCCATTGGCGCTATAAAGAAGGCGTGCCGGATAAGAAGAAAGATGACATTGAACAACAGTTGAGCTGGGTGCGGCAATTGCTCGATCAATACAAAGGCAAAGATGTTGTCGATGCCCAGGATTTTCTGGAATCCCTAAAGATTGACCTCTATCAGGACGAAACTTTTCTTTTTACCCCGGAAGGCGATGTCGTTCGTCTCCCGCTGGATTCCACACCGGTGGATTTTGCATTTCAGGTACACTCAAATATTGGAATGCACTGCATTGGGGCCAAGGTGAACGGTAAGATCGTTCCCCTGAAACATCACTTGAAAAGCGGCGATATGGTGGAAATTATTACCAGTCCCAATCAACATCCCAGCCAGGACTGGCTGACCTTTGTGAAAACCAGCAAGGCAAGGCATCACATCCGGCGCTATTTGCGGGAAATTCAGTTTGAGCACAGTATTAAACTCGGCGAGGAAATCATTACCAAATATTTCCGCAAATTTAAAATCAAAAATGCGGAAGATAAACTTCAGGAAGCAGCTGCCAAGCTTAACTTTGACAACATTAAGGTCCTGAAAGCCGCTGTTGGCCGTGGGGAAGTATCCATTGAAAAGATTTTTTCCGCCGTCTCGGAGGCCAAACCGCAGGAACCAAAGGCTGCTTCCTTGCTGCAGCGGATCCTGACGCGCAATAAAAACCATTCCGCTGTTCGTGTGCAGGGGATGGACAACATTATGGTTCACATTGGTCGCTGCTGCCAACCAGTACCAGGAGATGATATTCTCGGCTATATCACCCGTGGACGCGGTGTGACGATCCACCGAAGAGCCTGTCCGAATATGCAGAGCCTGGTAGACAAAAAAGATCGCACCATTCAGGTTCACTGGACGGTGGAAGTGGAAGAAGAATTTAAAGTGCAGCTTTCTCTCCTGGGAGAAGATCGCAAAAATCTGATCCGGGACATTGCGCAAGCACTTGCAAAACACGATATTAACATATTAAATTTGGAAATTAAATCGAAAGACAAGCTGGGCATTGGGAAGCTGATTATCGAAGTTAAAAATCTCCCCCAATTGACCCGGGTGATAAACTCATTGAATAAAGTTAAAGGAATTATTAGTGTGGAACGTGTTGAACCGGCTTCTAGCAGAAGACCCCAACAAGCATAAGTGGAGGATGTATGCCTGATTATTTTTATATATCAAAAGAGGGCTTCAAGAAAATACAAAGTGAGCTACATGAATTAAAGAGTGTAGATCGCCCGGCAATTGCCCAGTTAATCTCGGACGCTCGGGATTTTGGCGATCTTAAAGAGAACGCAGAATATCATGCAGCAAAAGAAAAAATGGCCCTTTTGGAAGATAAAATCACTCAATTGGAAGAACGGGTACGCCGGGCCCGGGTTATCGATCCCAAGACGATCTCAACCGAGCAGGTTGCTATATATACCGCCGTATCCCTCAAGGATATGACCCGAAATATGGAAGTGCGCTATTCTCTGGTTTCCCAGGATGAATCCGATTTCCGTCAATTTAAAATCTCTGTAGATTCGCCCGTGGCCAAAGCCCTCCTGGGTAAAAAAGTCGGTGATGTTGTCGATATCAAAGTACCGGCCGGCATGATGAAGTATGAAGTGCTTAAAATTGAACCAGCGAATTTATAAGGATTGAAACTTCAAATTCCGTCCCCCGTCTTAATAAACAGCTGACAAAATCAGTAGACCATCCCGGAAAAGGTGGTCTACGCTGTTTTAGGGTGTTTCTCCCTTTTAAACGAGACAGAGGTAAATATGGACACCACAACGAAGAAACTTTACCGCTCCCGCAACGATCGCTTCCTTGGCGGCGTTTGCGGTGGCATTGCACATTATTTTGGATTAGACAGCAATCTGACGCGTTTGCTGGTTGTCGTTGGTACATTGTTCTGGGGCACCGGTATCATTCTTTATCTGGCTGCATTAATACTGGTTCCGGAAAATCCCGATGAAGATCCGGTGGAAAGCAATAATACCCTTGAGGTAAATAATCCGGTTTTTTGGGGAATTGTATTTATCAGCCTTGGTGCGCTCCTCTTTATCCGGGAGATGGACTTGCTCGATTATATTTACTACGATCTTTCCTGGCGGACGATCTGGGGAATATTTCTGATCGTTATTGGTTCTGTGCTGCTATACCTGCAATACGGAAACCGGGATGCGCAAGTAGGAACTGCAGCGGAACCCGGGGAATCGGATGACGCATCATCTACATCCACTACGGATATTCCATTCAATATTTTTCGCTCCCGCGCCGATCGTAAACTGGCGGGCATTTGCGGCGGCATTGCCGAACACTACAAAGTGGATGCATCTATCGTCCGCCTCTGTGCGATTTTGTTAATTTTTGCCTCGCAGGGCCTTGGCGTCCTGGTCTATGCGGCACTGGTTTTCATTTTACCGGAAGCCCCGCCGGAAAATGGCAATGATCAGTCGTTAAATCCGGAGGTATCATGAGACGGCAATCCGGCAGTTTTATCGGTATATTTCTTATCCTGGTTGGCCTCGCTTTGATACTGCGGGATTATTATTATTTCGACCGCTATTTCTTTCGCAGCTTTGGCTTTTTTATCATCGGCGTGCTTGGTTTTTTACGTTCTTTCTCTTCCACGCCACGAAGCGGCCTCTACATTTCATCCATATTCCTCTTTATTGGCCTCTATTATATTTTGGCAGATGCCGGCTTCTATTATGCTGAACGCGGGCTGAATACTTCAGCATTTACCATCATCGCCGGACTTGCCTTTTACCCATTATTCCTTTTTGGCCAGCGAAACTGGCGGCATTTATTATATGGTAATCTCATCATTGCTGTTGGTGTGGTGTTTCTACTGTTCCATCTTCGCTATATTCCCTACTACACATTCGAGTCTATCATTCTGGATTTCTGGCCGGTTGTGTTGATTATCATTGGGGTCGCTTATCTCGTTCAAGGCCTTTTTTCTTCCAAATCCCGGGCGTTACAATAAAACGCCCGTTTCACCTTTTTGCGCTAAATACCTGAATTTTCTTTCGATAATCTCCCCAAATATTATTTTAAAGAGATGTGAATATGACCTAAGGCATTTTTCTGCGGGAATATTCTTAGTATTTTATGCCGCGAAATGGAGATCGCTCACCGCTAGCCGGTATTTTTCATAAAACAACCGGAATGTCAGGAAAGACCTTTCTTGGAAAAGGATAATAGCGTAAATTGATTTATTAGTAACCCTAAACAGGCTGATGCGTGAGATAGAATGGAAAAAGCTGAGGTAATGTTGGATAATTTTGGTCTCCATGACAAAATTGAAATTTATAATCGCGAATTTCATGTGCATACCGGTGCACTGATCGAAAACCACAAAATTATTTCCGAAGTTTTCGAAAAAGGGATGTTTCTTATATCCCGCGATTATCGCATCTCCCTGCGAAATGAAAATCAGCAAATCGATTATAATTTCCTGAACAGCGCAACCGAAGATGTTCACCAAAGTGTCATTGAAGAGCTGGAAGCACTCTATCAAATTCGGGACAAACTGGCGCGTTACCGTCACGCCCGCTCCCATTATCACCTGGGTATTCTTTTCCTTCGGCGCAATCTTTTCGAAGAAGCCATTCATCAGTTTAATATTTCCATCGAACAGGACGCCAATTTTCTCCGCGCCTACACTGGTCTCGGCATTAGCTACCTGAAATCCCGGCAATTCCTTACGGCATTGGAAACATTCCAAAAAGCCTTAACCATGAGCGAGAAATTTCCGGATTATCTCAATTACTATGGTCTGGCATATCTCTTCCTCGAAGATTATGATAATTCTATCTCCTTGTTTAAGGAAGCGATAAGACTGAATCCCAATTATGTCGAAGCGCAGTTCAACCTCGGGGTTGCTTTATACAAATCGGCACTGGAAGGCGCGAAAGATCCGGAAGCAGTGGCAGTGCCGGCCCGGGTCTCTATTTATTTGAAACAAGTGCGCGATTTAAAGAAGTACCAAGCCTTTCACTGGCGGAATGCGTTTAATCAATTGCTCGATCTTCTGAAAGATAACAATCACGAAGCGATTATTCCCCAGCTGGAAAATTTCCAGCTACGCCTGGTGGATCTGATGTCTCATCAGGAAAAAGTCTACGAATTTTATCTCCGTTTCCTTTTCGGTGGGAAGGAATTTTCGCTGGATACCATTAAGAAATACGAGAAGTATTTTGCCAATACCGGTTCCGAACATAATCACTATCCGGATTATTGGAATGATTTGGGCACTTTTAACCTGATCAAGAGCCGTGGCCTTTATTTAAAAGCGATGGAGGAGTTCGAGAAAGCGCTCTCCCTGGCGCCGGACTTCGAAGATGCCAAGCATAACCTTGATATGATTACCAGCCACGAGAAAGGATTTTTAATCCTGCTCCGGGCAATTTTAAAATAAACACCTTATCAGTTTTCCTTCCCGGTAAGAAACGGGCAGCGATCTATTTTGATTTGCCTCTGCCCTGCCGATTGCTTATCTTTTTTTTCAATCTAATAATCATCTATCCGACGGGCTGCGTATGCCAAAAATTCTGATTGTCGACAATGAAGAGAAATTCTGTAAAGTATTGAAAGCTTCACTGGAGCTGGAATCCATGTCTGCTGAATATCGCACATCCGGGGAAGATGCACTGGCATACCTTGCCGACACTTCGGTAGATATCATCGTATCGGATTTACGGATGGATGGCATTACCGGTATCGAGCTGCTATCCGCGGTTAAGGAAAAATATCATGATATCGAAGTGATTATAATGACCGCCTACGCGACGCAGAAAACTGCCGTCGACGCCTTAAAGAAAGGCGCCAATGACTACCTCATTAAACCGTTTGAGATGGATGAATTGATCCTCCGCCTCAAGCGCATCGAGGAACAACGCCGCATTGTCGCAGAGAATAAAAAATTACGTCAAAAGCGTGAAGAACCGGTTTTTTTCCAGAAAATTATCGGACGCAGTAAAAAGATGCAGGAAGTTTACCGCCTGATCAAAAAAGGCAGTGAAAATGATGCAACTGTGCTGGTGCTGGGAGAAAGCGGTACGGGGAAGGAACTGGTCGCCAATGCCATCCATACGGAAAGTGAGCGCATTAACGAAACTTTTATCACCGTTAACTGTGCTGCCCTGCCGGAAAATTTGCTGGAGAGTGAGCTCTTTGGCTACGAGAAAGGCGCTTTTACCGGTGCAACCCAACGCCGTATCGGGAAATTTGAGCAGGCGGATGGCGGCAGCATCTTCCTTGATGAAATCGGTGATATGAGTTTGGCAACACAGGCCAAGCTACTTCGGGTGCTGCAAAACAAGGAAATTTATCGCCTTGGCGGCAATGACAAGATTATTGTCGACGTTCGCATTATTGCCGCTACCCATAAGAATCTGGAAGCAATGGTTGCCGATGGCTCTTTTCGCAACGACCTTTACTATCGCCTGAATGTTTTTCCCATTACTTTACCACCCTTGCGAGAACGAAAAGAGGACATTCCTGCCCTTGCCCATCATTTTGTGGAGACAGCGAATTGTGGACTGGATAGAATAGCCCTCGCTTATTTGATGGATTACGACTGGCCTGGGAATGTGCGCGAACTACAAAACGCGATTGAACGCGCGGCAATTATCTGCAATGAAATTATTACACTCGAGGATCTGCCGGGCAATATTCGTCAGGAACCCGTTGCCGCACCTGCCGGCGACGGTACTTTTCAAATACCGGAGGAAGGCATTGTTCTCGATGATTTTGAAAAGGAATTAATAATACAGGCGATACAGAAAGCGGAAGGCAATAAAACAAAAGCAGCGACGCTGTTGGGAATCACCCGTCGCCGTTTATATTCGATGATGGAACGGTTTAATATTCCTCAGTAATCGAAGAAAGTCTGATTACTTATTCTCGTCGGGGTCCTCGACTTTTACTTCATCTTCTTTTTCCCGTACAAAACGATCACCGGGCTTGGGACGAAAATTATCATGATCTTCCCGGTTAAAGCGATCATTCGGATCCGGTTTATAATCATTGCGAATATCATCCCGGTTGCTCGGGGAATTTTCAGCAAATTCCTGCTGATCATGCAATGCCCGATTTAGCTTTTCCGGCTTTTCCGCTTCCAGAACAATTACCGGCGGCTCTTCCGGCGGCAAATCAAAGGTGTTTTCCGGGGGCGGAGGCGATTGGTTGTTGCTGCTGTTATTATTCAGATAGTTGCCATCCGGTTTGTAAACCACGGTATGATCGGCATTCCGGAATGTATATACCCGCTCCAAAAAGCCGTCGCCCTTGGTAAGATAGGCATCGCTTTGAACAATGTTATAATCCATCGCATCGCGCATTACATCCTGGGCACGCTCCCGGGGAAAGTGTCCCAGCGTCACCAGGTAGTAACGATTGGCTTTCAGGAAAACTTCGGTATAATAACCTTCGCGAATATATTTGTTTGCTTTGGTGATCGCTTCGGTTTTGGAACGGGATGAATCCGCAATGATATGAAATTTTTTATCCGAGGTGAAATTTTCCGCCTGCGGAGAAGGGTAGAAGCGCTGCCCAAATGAGTCTCCCCGCGTCGTATAGATTTCGTTACGCTCTGCAATCCCTTTTCGAATCGCTTCTTCCTTCACTTCTTCCGCTTTTTGCTCGGAAAATTTTCCTAAAGTAATCACATAAAAACCGGACGGTACTGCATAAACTTCACTGCTATAACCGGCATCAATAAATTGATCAGCTTTTCGTATCGCTTCGCCTTTGGTATCTGTTTTTGCGGCAATAACGTAGACATCACCTCCGCTGCTACCGGTATCACCGGTGCCACCATCTCCCCGGCCATTGTCGCCATTTCCCGGCGCCGGGAGAAATTCACAAGACAAAAACAGCATCGCTATCGCGATAAAGATTGCCAATATCTTCTTCATAGAAATTCCTGAATATTAATTTTCATCGTCATTGATTTGATAATATAGAAAATTATCCAACAGATTTCGAGGAAAAAATGAATCTAACTTATTGTTTTCCAATATGTCAGCCGGTTTATTTTGAAAAATTACCGGGAATTTAGAAAAAACGCCGCAAATATTTTCGTTGTTCTTCTTTTGTAAGACCGTCTTCTACCCACTCAACGGTATCGTCCAATTTAATCTCACCATCATCCAGTACGATGCCGAAAGCGCCGCCGCCCCAATCTTTTTTCAGGGCTACCCGCAATCCCGGCAATGCCTGATCCATCCGTTCGCAAGGACGGGTTTCTCCCCAGATTAATATGCGGCAATCTCCGATTCGTAAAACTTTCTTGCGACTATCAGCCAGTTCGATACCGCTAACCAGCAGATTCGCCCGGCGGGCCGACGGAGATATGTCTGCCCCTAATTCCGCCATAACAGCTTCCCATCTTTCACTGGAAAGAATTGTTACCTGACGTTTTCTTCCCTGATCAGCATTTTCAGCCATACCTTCACCAGCCCGTAGTCTAACTGTTTCCAGTGGGTCCATTGGTCCCTTTTTTGCCCGCTTGCGCCAAATTGCTACCAGTTTGCCTTTTTCCAATTCACTTTCCTTAATGTCTTTTTATTATTCAATGTGAGTAGATGTTACGCTTACAGTCTTTGGAGAGTTCTTGATTTTTTCAATCAAGGAATTTCGGATTTTCATCAAAAAAATTTCAAAATAATTTCTCAATATAATAAAATCCTTTCTGATAAAGGTATTAGGAATCTGACAGATTTAATAATAATTTTTTCAAACTATTCGCCAACACTTTCATATAATCATATAATTGCTATATTAAAGAATAGCAGCAGTTATTTTTATCGCAGGGAGAAACTGTCCATGTTTTCCAACTACAAAATTGGTCCGGAAGCAATGAAGTTCTTCCAAATGGGATATCAATCCCAGATGGACGGGAAATTCGAGATTGCCGTCTATTATTACAAAAAGTCCCTGTTGATAGAGGATACTGCCGAAGGGCATACGTTTCTCGGTTGGACCTACAGCTTTATGGGGAAGTTTGAAGATGCCATCAAGGAATGCGAACGAGCGATTAATATTGACCCGGAATTTGGCAATCCTTACAATGACATTGGCTCTTACCTTTTACAACTAAAACGCTACGACGAAGCTATCCCCTGGTTAGAAAAGGCCAAAAAAGCCACCCGTTACGAAACGCCGGAATATGCATACTGCAATCTGGGACGCGTATTTGAATTAAAGCGACTCTGGCCGCTGGCCATTAAAGAGTATGAAAATGCGCTGAAAATCAATCCGGAATATTCACCGGCCAGCACTGCTCTGCAGGAGCTTCTTGCCCGTTTGAATTAAGCGAAAGTATTTGCTATAACCAGCCTCCCGGCAATCCGGGGTTTTAACTACTTCACTAATTTTAATCTCCAAAAAAAAATTTTGCATTTTACTCTTTTTCCTGATATCATTTCTATCTTAACCGGTTAAGATATTTTGAGGAGCGAAGTACCATGGCAAAAGTCGAATTAAAAAATGTAACCAAGGTATACGACAAAAATGTGAAAGCAATTAAGGGTGCCAGCTTAACAATTGAAGATAAAGAATTTGTTGTTCTGGTCGGCCCATCCGGTTGCGGGAAATCCACATTGTTACGGATGATCGCCGGTCTGGAAGAAATTTCCGGCGGTGACCTATATATTGATGGCAATCGGGTAAATGATGTCGCTCCGAAAGATCGGGATATTGCCATGGTATTTCAGAATTATGCTCTCTACCCGCATATGTCGGTGTTTGACAATATGGCCTTTGGTCTGAAGCTCCGGAAATTTCCGAAAGAGGATATCCGAAAAAGAGTACAGGATGCAGCGGAAATTTTGGATATCGACAGCTACCTGGATCGTAAACCGAAAGCGCTTTCCGGTGGTCAGCGTCAGCGAGTTGCATTGGGACGTGCTATCGTTCGTAAGCCGAAAGTCTTCCTCTTCGATGAACCGCTTTCCAACCTTGATGCAAAATTGCGCGGGCAGATGCGCATCGAAATTAATCGCCTGCATACCCGCCTGCAATCCACAATGATTTATGTGACGCACGATCAAATTGAAGCGATGACGATGGGCGATAAAATCGTCGTACTAAAAGATGGCGTTATCCAACAAGTCGATTCACCATTAAATCTTTATCAAAACCCCGCCAATCGCTTTGTTGCCGGGTTTATTGGTAGTCCGGCCATGAATTTTATTTCCGGTGAATTAAACGCTAGCAATGATCAAACCCATTTCATTGCTGAAAATTTTCAGCTGCCCCTATCGAAGGAAATTTCCCGTTCTCTGGAATCACAAAACCTGCAGCAAGTAACTATCGGCATCCGCCCGGAAAACATCCTGGATGGCAATACCAACCCCTCACCGTCTAATCATGAAATAACTGTAGATGTAGTAGAGCCGGTGGGTAATGAAGTTTTCCTCTATTTCAATACCGGTGGAAAAAATATTTGTATGCGCACTTCTCCGGACCAAATCTATCGCCCGAATGATAAAATTCCGATTAATTTTGATTCGGAAAAACTGTATTTTTTCCATCCGGAGAGTGAAGCCAGGCTGGTGTAAAAATTCGCTTTTTTTTGCAATCCGATGTTGTTATTTTATATAGACTTGCCATAATTAGCCATTGTCGTTCATCGGAAAATAGACGGGATTAGCATGCCAGAGATTACGGTCGGAGTAGCCAACTCAATTTCAGCGAATTTTCAATTCGATCCGCTGGATACCATTCAATTTGCCAAGCAGAGCAATTTTAAGCTTTTACAAATATATTTGAATCAATCCCTCCTTAATGATGGCAAAGTGCTTGAAAAAATCCTCGCAGAATCCGACCATTTCTCAGACATTTTTTATCATGCTGAAGGCCAGCTGAATGAAGAATTTGTCGAATCTGTTTACCGGAAACAGCTATATAACTTTCTTCTTCGAAGCGATGACCCGAAATACATCATCCATTTCGACGAACGTGCTAATGTTGATAAACTGATTCGCGTCGTCGATACTTTAAGCAAAGAGCCGGTAAAAATTTGTATCGAAAACTATTTTCAGCTAACCGGTAAAGAAGACGCTGAACGTAATCTGAAAAAATTTCTCGCCCTTTTCACGCTGTCCAGCAATTTTGGAAATGCGATATATCCGGTGCTCGATATTCCCCGCTTGTTCCACTCGAATCTGGGATTTACTCAGGAGGAAAGCCTGGAATGGTGTTATCAGATTCTTAATTTTTTCGGCAATCGGCATATCCCCATGCTTCTCCATTTGATCGATACGACGTCCACCGATCAACCCCGCCGGGATTTTACCACTATTGGGCAAGGCGTTATCCCTTATGATAAAATCTTCGGCTTTATCAAAAAGACCCGCCCGAAACTAACCGGCGCAGTGCTTGAGTTTGAAGATAAAATCAATCCCCTGCAATCCCGCGAATTTATTGCTGATTTCTTCGCTTAATAGATTGTCAGCTAAGTATCTTGAATTTTCTATTCGATGCAGTAGCAATTGGCAGCTTTTGTTTTTCCTGCGGCACTATATGATTCTACCTGGTAACAGTTCGTTGCTGACCTCACCCCCGGCCCCTCTCCTAAGAGGCGAGGGGAGCAAGCCCCCTTCTCCTTTCAGGAGAGGGGTCGGGGGTGAGGTCCAAACAGAGATTTAGCATACCCATCAAGTAAAATCATATAAGAACTTTCCTGCCTACTGCTACTAATCTTTAAAACCTTAAAGCCTAGTTTACAATCGACTTAATCATATAAATGATAAATCCTTCAATATGTGCTACCTGGGCATTAAAGAGTGAAATCCCATTGATCTGCAATAGATATTGGAAAGAATGCTCCCCTGCATGGATGAATATGCTCCATTTATCCGGTGGATTTGGTAGTGTTACAGCGAAAAATAAGAAGTTGATTGATGTACTATTTCGGGAAGAAATGTTCAGAATTATAATACGGAGAAATTCGCCTGAAGGCGGCGACACTGAATATTTATGAAACCGAACTGGCTAACATTCGTCAGCGAGTCCGGCATATCGAATTGGAGATTAAACGTCTAAATTAGAAGACGAACTTTTGAGTCATGGCATAAACGCCATTATCGATGTCGATTTCCGGAAAGTTTTTCCAGCGGCGAATGCTTCTCTTAATGCAATTGAGAATGCGAATATCTTGAATATCGGATTCGACGATTTTCACACTCTGCGGCATTACATAGCCTTTCGGATGTACGTCAAACTTAACCACAAACTGGCCTTTTAAGGTCGGATATTTCCGGTAAATTCTTTCCAGGCAAGGTTTAATGGTATTGGTGTTTTCGTTTGCCACCGCAATCGTTTCTTCGTAATCCCGTTTTCCCTGAATCACGTTGAAGTCGGTAAACTTTGTTTCAGCAATGGTTACATCACCACCAATGGTTTGGCTGTACTGCCGGACGCTGGAATCATACGCTTTCTTCCGGGCGTTGTATGGCGACATCGGTGTATTCCGCTTTGGCTTGGTAGGATCTATCCGTGCCGGAATTTTATCGATCGCATCCATTACGTTTAACCCGGTTTCCGTGGCGGAAGGTAATAGTGCCATCATGGAGGCATCGTATTCTTCTTCCTTTTTCCCGCGGCCAATATTCGTACCGACATCATCGGAAACTTTATCCAGTTTTTGCTCACGCTTTACGTCTGCTTCTGCGTCATAGGAATGAATCGCTGTTGCATCCGGCGCATCAAAAACTTCGCTGGTTCCCTCCGGAACATTCTCTTCGGTAATGATAACGAGCTCCGGGTCATCCGGGGAATAAATTGTATAGCCTAAATCATAAGCATTTTCTGTCACAGCTTCTTCGGCGATTGGTGCAGTGTTTTCGTAGTAAGCGACAATCTGGGAAATGTAGTTCTGCTTAATTTCGTGGCGAATACGATGCTCCGGGAATTTATTATAAAATCCCAGCGTAAAGATGGTTACAAAAAGCCCAAATGAAATAACTGTTAATGCTAACGATTTGAAAAACAGAACATTTAGTTCCGAAAAATAAGGGCGCCGAAAAAATATTTTTTCGTAATTAAAAGTGTTGTTCTTGCCTATCATCCTGATATAACTCTCCCTATTTGAGTAAAAACAACAGCCTATTTTTACAACCGCCAAGGTAATCCCGCCCTTTTAAACAGGATATACTTCAGCAATGGGTCATATACTTTTTTTACTGACCCGTATGAAGGTTCTTAGATAAATTAGTGGAGTTTGTCAACTCGGAAAAAATGGGTGCCGTTTTTGAGATCAAATAAATATGATTATATAGTATAACCAATCTGTAAAAGGGGATTGTGATGGGGGATAAATCGCGCAAAATAATATGAAGAAACAATTCCCTTTGCGAAAACTAATTCCTTTTCCCTAAAGTAGTTATCTATTCTAAAAACATCCGTGATTTCAGCAGTAAATTCGAATTTTTTCTAATAATTTTTGAAAAAGTCAGCGTTTACAGTCTCAAAAAACCATTTTTACTTACTTCGCAATATCAGAAAGTTGCCCTTCGCTATTGGCGATAATCACGGAAGCAGTTGCATCGCTGGTAACATTTACGGTGGTACGAATCATATCGAGAATGCGATCGACGGCTAAAATAAGCGCAATCCCTTCCAGCGGAATGCCCACCTGTTGTAAAACGATAACCAGCATCAAAATGCCAACACCCGGAGCAGCGGCAGTGCCGATTGAGGCGAGGGTTGCGGTAAGAATAATCGTCAATTGCGCGACCAGATCCAGGTCGATTCCATACACCTGGGCGATAAATACAGCAGCCACTCCCTGGTAAAGGGCGGTACCATCCATGTTGACAGTCGCTCCCAATGGCAGAACAAAACTGGCAATTTCATTCGATACCCCTAATTCCTTTTCCGTCACTTCCATGGTAACCGGCAAAGTGGCGCCGCTGGAACTGGTGCTAAATGCCGTCAGCTGTGCCAGGCGAATACCTTCCAAAAACTTAAATGGCTTGATGCCGGTGAAAAAGCTAACCACGAAGGGATAGAGAAAAATCATAATTATCAGGCCGAACGCGGTTACCAATGTATATTTTAAGAGGGAGACTAAAATCTCCGCGCCAAAGCTGCCGACGGCATCAGCAATCAGGGCAAGCACGCCATAGGGTGCCAGTTCAATAACTAGCAGTACTATTTTAATCATCACATCATTCAGGCCATCAAAAAAGTCGATCACCGGCCGCGCTTTTTCTTTCGGGATCATCGTCAGGGCTATCCCCATAATGATTGCAAAGAAAATAATTTGCAGCATATTGGCACTGGTCAGTGCAGTAATTGGTCGCTGATTTACAGCACTCAGTGAATGGAAGGGGTTGGTGGGAATCATATTTAAAAATGTTTCCACAGTGGAGGCACTATTCTGGGCAGCATCTAACTTGCTGGATGCCGCGCCGCTGTAGCTATCCAACAGTTTCGCTTTCAATGCTTCATCCATACCGCTGCCCGGCTGAAGCAGGTTGGCCAACACCAAACCGATAGTAATTGCAACAGCTGTCGAGGCAAGATAATAGATAAGCGTTTTGCTCCCAATACGCTTCATTTTGGCAATGTCCCCGAGGCTGGCAGTCCCGACAATCAGTGATGCAAGTACCAGCGGCACAACAATCATCATGATTCCACGAATGAATGCTGTCCCTATCGGTTTGATCTCAGCAATCTCCGCTCCCCAGACAATCCCGGCGATACCGCCGAGAACCATGCCAAGGACGATTTTTGTATGCAATTGCATATCGAATAATTTCTCAAAGAGCAAATAGGCAGCAAACATCAGAAAAGCGGCACGGATAAAACTGATCACGGCTGGTGAAGCCAATCCGATACTTTCCGGGGAGCGGCTATACATCCAGATCGCAGCAACAATGGATATTAGAAAAAGGACGATATTTCTTGCAGACATGTCTTTAGTTTTCAGCATGAATTCTCCCCGCTCAATTTGTGGAAGTGGCAGGCAAGATTATACACATAGAATCGAAAATAAGCAAGATAGATTCACGCAATAAAGTGTTTTTCTGTTTAGATTTAAATCTGTAAATTATTTATTCAAATAGTTCTTATCTGAACACTGAAAATTCGCAGAAAATCCTGCATTGGGAGTCAACCATGAATTTCGTAACACATCTGGAATGCTCAAATTGTAAACTGGAATTGGAATCCGAACGCTTATGGAATTTATGCCCCAGCTGTAAAAAACCGTTGCTGGTTCGCTACGATCTGGATGAAATCCGCAAAACTGTGACCAGAGACGATATTGCCCACCGCGAACAAAATTTATGGCGCTACGAAGAAGTACTCCCGGTCCGGAAAGATATCTATAAATATACACTGGGTGAAGGTTGCACGCCGCTCATTTATGCCCGTAATCTCGGAGATCGTATCAAATTTTCCGGGTTGTTTATCAAGGAAGAGGGGATGAATCCAACAACGTCATTTAAAGCGCGTGGCCTGGTGATGGCGGTTTCCCGGGCAAAAGAGTTAGGTGTGCGAGCGCTTTCCATCCCCTCCGCCGGCAACGCTGCCGGTGCAATGAGCGCCTATGCCGCACTGGCCGGCATCCCCGCCTTCGTATTTATGCCGAAAGATGTACCGCAGCCGTTTATTGCCGAATGTAAAGCGCTGGGCGCGACAGTTCGTTTGATCGATGGTTTAATCACCGATTGTGGCCGCATTGCTGCCAATGAATTGGTTACGCATAATCGTTTTGATGTTTCCACCTTAAAAGAACCCTATCGCCTGGAAGGCAAGAAAACCATGGGATATGAGGTCGCGGAACAACTTGGCTGGCGCTTGCCGGATGTGATTATTTATCCCACCGGTGGTGGCACCGGCTTGATCGGCATGTGGAAAGCTTTTGATGAAATGGAGAAACTCGGCTGGATCGACAGCAAGCGCCCGCGCATGGTGACGGTTCAATCCGATGGATGCGCACCGATGGTTCGCGCTTTTAAAAAGGGCGATGAATTTGCGGAGCCCTGGCAAAATGCAAAAACGGTTGCTGATGGTCTGCGCGTCCCGGCCGCTGTTGGTGATTTCCTAATATTACGCACCCTGCGGGAAAGTAATGGCACTGCTGTTGCCGTTTCTGACAATGAAATGATCCATGCGGCCAACCTGATCGGGCAAACCGAAGGATTGTTTGTCAGCCCGGAAGGGGGAGCAACTTTGGCCGCTTTTCAGAAATTGCGCATGAAAAACTGGATCGAAGAAGATGAAACCGTTATCCTCTTCAATACCGGCAGCGGTCATAAATATTCGCATTTGTGGGGAACTGAAGCGACCAGCTGATGTGCCGCTATGAAGAAATTCTCCGCGATTTTACAACTCACCCGCCCGGTGAATGTGATTATAGCAATGTGCTCGGTATTTATTGCTGCGCTAATTACCGGCACCTTATCTCCTATCGCCAATGTTATACTGGCCTGCCTTTCTGCCGGATTAATTACCGCCGGCGCCAACACAATCAACGACTATTATGATATTGCAATCGATCAAATCAATAAACCTGATCGTCCATTGGCCCGTGGATTAATTTCACCCGGGCAGGCTTTTTGGGCATCATTGATTCAGTATTTCTTCGGCAATCTTTTTGCCATATTTATTTCTCCCCTAATGTTTGCCATCGCTTTATTTTTCTCGCTGCTCACTTACCTTTACTCAGCACGCTTAAAGCGGACAGTGCTCTGGGGAAATATCGCGGTTAGTCTAAGCACCGCGGCAGCATTTATCTATGGCGGCTCTGCGGTTCATCGCCCCCGGGAAGCAGTAATTCCTGCGCTGTTTGCATTCTTCTTTCATTTTGGGAGGGAAATTATCAAAGATATGGAAGATGTCGCGGGAGACCGGGAAAACAATGCGATTACTTTTCCGGTTAAGTATGGCATGCCCCCTTCGATTCAATTGGTTTCACTAAATTTTGTCATCCTGATTTTACTCACCATATTCCCTTTTTGGGCTGGCTGGTACGGTGAGTGGTACTTCCTCATTATCGTCATTGGAATTTATCCATTAATACTATATACGATTTACAGTATCCGCAATAATACTTCTCCCACTCACTTGCATCGCTTGAGCAATCTCCTGAAAGCGGATATGCTTGTAGGGCTTCTGGCCATCTATTTTCGATAACTGCAAAAAGCATCTTAGCATTACCCGATAAGCAATAGTTCAAAAATAACTTGTCAAAGTAACTCGATAGTTGCAATAAATGATCATGCACCTTAAAATTAAGGCTAGCGACAAAATCAATTTTTATTGAAATAAATAGGCATGTAATTAATATTCATCCACATACCACTTTTTCATTCGAGATCAGCAAAGGAGCGAGACAGATGGCATTAACCGGAAAACATTTTATAGCTGGCCGCTGGACGGCTAGTGGCGAAGCGGATTTCACCAGCATAAATCCGCGTACGAAAGCTGCAGGTGAAGTAAAGTTTTACAATGCAACCGCCGAAGAAATTGACCAGGCAGTCTCTGCTGCTGCTGACGCTTTCCAGATAACCCGGAATTTTTCCGCAGAAAAACTGGCTGGGTTCCTCGAAAAAGCCGCGGATGAAATTGAAGCACTCGGCGATGAGCTGCTGGAAACGGCTGATATGGAAGCCGGCCTTGGCATTCCCCGCTTTACCGGTGAGCGGGGCAGAACCACCGGACAGTTACGGGCATTTGCCAAACTGATTCGGGAAGGCTCTTACATCGATGCGATTATTGACACCGCGTTGCCGGATCGTAAACCGCTCCCCCGCCCGGATATTCGCCGTATGCAGATTCCTATCGGCCCGGTCGCGGTCTTTGGTGCCAGCAATTTTCCCCTGGCATTCAGTGTTGCCGGCGGCGATACCGCTTCGGCCTTCGCGGCCGGTTGCCCGGTCATTGTTAAAGCGCATCCCAGTCATCCGGCAACGTCGGAGCTGGTTGCCCGGGCAATTGGCAATGCCATCAAAGCCTGCGGATTCCCGGCTGGTTTCTTTTCCCTCGTACAAGGACGGACGATCGAATCCGGGCAAAACCTCGTCAAACATCCACAACTGGCAGCGGTAGGATTTACCGGCTCTCTGCGCGGTGGCCGCGCCCTGGCAGACACTGCCGCCCAACGCCCGACCCCGATTCCGGTTTTTGCGGAAATGGGTAGCATCAATCCGGTCGTTATTTTACCGGGGGCAATCAAGGAGCGTGGTGATGCTTTGGCTGAAGGTCTGGCGAATTCCGTCACCCTCGGGTCCGGACAATTCTGTACGAATCCCGGACTGATCTTTGTCATGGATACGCCGGAGAGCGAAACACTTATCGAAAACACCGCGTCACAAATGAAGGGCAAACCGGAATGCGTGCTGCTCAATGCCGGTATAGAGAAAGCATTGGCATCAACAGTAGAAACGACCCGAGGCAGAGACGGTGTCAATACCCTTGCCGGTGGAGAAGCGCTGGAAGGGCGGGATTTCTTCAGCTACAGCAACACCGTCATGGCGACGGATGTTGACAATTTTATTGCTGATCCGCAATTACAAACCGAACATTTTGGCCCGGTTACTTTATTTGTTACCTGTAAGGATACGCAATCGCTTAACGAGGCGATTTCCCATTTGGAAGGTAATCTTACCGCGACTGTTCACGCGACTGAGAAAGAGCTTGAAGATGCTGGGCAACTATTCAATCATCTTCGCGAGAAAGTTGGTCGCCTGATCTTTAACGGCTTTCCGACCGGTGTGGAAGTATCTTATGCCATGCATCATGGCGGTCCGTATCCAGCTACAACAGCGCCGGGCACGACCTCTGTTGGAATGACCGCCATTCGTCGTTTCATGCGCCCGGTAACTTTTCAGGGCTTACCGGACAGCCTGCTGCCGGATGCGTTGAAGAGCGCGAATCCATTAGGCATTTGGCGCATTGTTAACGGTGAGTATAGTAAAGACAGCATTTAACTAAATCAGGGTAAGGAACAATGAAAATTCTTTGGAAATTTCTCTGGGGTTGTCTCTTCATCGGTCTGATAGGCTGTGGAGAGAATCAACCGGCAATGGAAAATGCAGCAGGCAGCTTTCATTCCCAGTTCAGCAAAGCCGTCGATGAATATTTTAAGCTGAAGGATGCCATGGTTGCCGGGGATGCCCAACGGGTTATCGAGATGGGCCGGCAATTAAGCAAATGCCTGAAGGAAATTCCCCGCGATTCGCTACCGCCATCTTCAGATAATAGCTGGCAACAACGCATGAAGGCCGCGGAAGTAGCTGTATCAAACATGATTGCAGCGGAAGATATTGAAGCACAGCGCGAGGAGTTTCTCGATCTTTCCGAGACTTTTATTGACCGAGTGAAAGCTTTTGGCCCAATGGATTCCCCCGTTTATGTGCAACACTGTCCAATGGCTTTCGACAATTCCGGGGGCGACTGGTTGAGTAATTCCAGTAAAATTTACAATCCTTACTTTGGTGATAAGATGCTCCACTGCGGTACCGTAACAGATACATTAAAATCTCAAAATTAGCCTGGGCTGCCGGCAATGCACCAAAAGTCTCAGGTTGGATTGAAACAATTTTTCATGCTTTTCATAGAATTTAATAATACGCTGCGCTGAACGTTGCTGTTGAGCGCAGCGCGGTATCAGGGAAGAATCAAGCAATCATTTATCATGGAATATTTCAATGAAAAGTATTTTTCTAACCATTATTATTTTCACCATTCTGACATTATTTCTGACTATTAATGCCGCGACCGAATTTTCTGAGAAAGACTATTCCGCAATCGATGCACATGCGCTCAACGCTCCAGAAAATGCGCTTCGCTCTATCCAGACCCTTGCAGATTATCTCACTGCTCCCGCCAGTAGCGAGGATGAAAAACTGCGGGCAATTTTCCGTTGGGTTACCCACAACATCTCTTATGATACTGAAGGTTACTTTTCCGGGCGCTATGGCGACCTCAGTGCAGATGGGGTGTTAAAGAGTGGAAAGGCTGTCTGTGAAGGGTATAGCGGTTTGTTTAAAGGATTGGCGGATGCTGCGGGACTGACCGTTGTGAAAGTAACCGGATACTCAAAAGGATATGGCTACAGCGTTGGTAATCGTATTCGCCCGGGGCAAAGCAACCATGCCTGGAACGCAGCGCGCTTAAATGGAAAGTGGTACTTGCTGGATCCCACCTGGGGTGCCGGCTATGTCACCGGGGGCGGCGAATTTGTCCGGCGGTTTCAGGAATATTATTACCTCACTCCACCGGAAAAATTTATTTACGATCATTTTCCGGAAAACCCGCGCTGGCAGCTGTTAAGTAATCCAATTACATTACGCGATTACGAAGCACTGGTTTATCTCCGTCCGACATTTTTCATCAATAATTTATCAGTCATAAGCCATCGTCAAAACACAATCCAGTCCGACGGACTGGTAAAAATTATAATCGGCGCACCGGATGATGTATTGCTCTCCGCTGCACTGGAACAAAATCGCCGCCGCCTTCAAGGAGATTATACATTTATTCAGCGGGAAGGTGATCATTATGCCATTTTCGCAACTTTTCCGGCAGCTGGTGATTACAAACTACAAATTTTCAGCAAACATAGCAGCGATCCCGGCAGCTATGCCTGGGCATTAGAATATCTGGTAAATACCAACGCATCTCAAACCAACCTCCGCGAATTTCCCACCAGTTATGGTGTATTTTCTGAGAAAAATGTTTATCTACACAGTCCGCTTCAAAAAAACTTGCCGCGTGGATCTACCCAGACGTTTAAAATTGAAGCGCCGAAGGCATTCGAAGTTGCGGTTGTTATCGATGAACAATGGTACGAGTTAATGCTGGAAGACAATATCTTCCTGGGAGAAGTTCCCATCAGCGGCAGGGAAATAACCGTGTTTGCCAAGTACAAACCGGGTAGCAATTATCAGGCATTACTTGGATATCGTGGAAATTAAAAAAAAATCCTCCACCCAGCTATTTGATAAAATTCTAAAAATGATTATCCTTAAACAGGAACTATCATTTTTGCGAATCAGGAGGATACCATGTCACAGAAGCAAAAGACAGAAGCGTTAATTCAGGAGAATTTGCTCCTTAAAGCAAAGATTTTGCTGAAGGATGGCTACAGCGATCATTTTGAAGATATTGATCCCTTAACAGAAAACAAATTCCTGAAGAACGTACTATCGCTTCAGAAAACGCCGGAAAAGCCGATATATCAAATTCTTAATATCGATCCGGTTGACTATCCTCCCGCTCAAATGCTAAATGATAATCAGCTGAAAGAGAAATATCATTCACTGCTAACCGAGCTGCGTAACCACGGTTTTATTTACCAATTAGTGGAATCGCTGCCGGAGCGAATTGCCTATCGCTACCTGGCCGAAACATTACTTTTTGAAGAGTTTCCGCTGATCCCCCAGGGATGGCAGTATTATATTGACGGTTGCAGTGGTGACTGCCCGGGATGTTTTCAAGCAAACTATTGCCAGGTTAAAGATGACATCTGGTCTGCCGACGAACTTGAACTGGAACGGCGTAAACGGCAGGAACAATTGGAAAACCCACCACGTGGCGATGTGGAGAATCGCCGCTGATCTATTTTCCCAAACTTTGAAATCACTGAAAGGAATATCCGGAAATCCCGTTTATTCCTTTTTCTAATTGTATCAAACTGACCTTGCACAAACCAGGGCGCTTCAATAATTTATGAAAATATCAGCGCCTGTTCAGCAGGCGATCCAAATGTTAAGATAAAGGAGTCTAAAATGTCCCTTCAATCCGAAATTAAAGCACTTTGTAGAGAGAATTTTCCGGATATCGTCCGTATTCGCCGCGATATTCATCAACATCCGGAAATCGGATTTGAGGTGACCCGCACAGCCAACATTGCTGCTACCGAACTGAAAAAGCTTGGCCTGACTGTTAAAACCGGCATCGGAAAAACCGGTGTTGTCGGCGATCTTGATATCCCCGGTGCAACAAAGCGCATTGCCCTCCGCGCAGATATGGATGCGCTCCCCATGCAGGAAATGAGCGACCTGCCGTATAAATCCCTGTTTGATGGGAAAGCGCATATGTGTGGGCACGATTCGCATACCGCAATGCTAATCGGCGCTGCCCGGGTAATCAGCCGCTTAAAAGACCATTTATCGGTGAATGTCCGGTTCATTTTTCAACCCAATGAAGAGAATCTCCCCGGCGGGGCACCGGCCATGATTGCCGATGGCGCCCTTGATGGCGTCGATGAAATTTTCGGCCTGCACGTTTGGCCCCTGAGTGATGTGGGAAAATTCAGCATCTGCGAAGGTCCTGCCCTCGGTCAACCGGATGTTTTCCGAATCACGATCACTGGTAAGGGCGGCCATGCAGCAGTGCCTCAAAGTACCATAGATCCAATCGTTATCGGGGCGCAATATGTTAATGCCGCCCAATCGATTATCAGTAGAAACACTGACCCTCTCGACTCCGCAGTTGTATCAATAACTGAATTTCATGGCGGCAGCACCCATAATGTTATTCCGCAAACCATCAGCATCACCGGTACAGTTCGCACCTTCCGCAAACCGGTGCAAAAGATGATCCGCGAGCGACTGGAAAATCTGCTGGCTGGTATTTGCCAAAGCCATGGCGCTACCAGCACATTTGATTATGAGGATGGATACCCGGTTACCTTTAACCATCCGGAATCCGTTCAACGATCGCGTGCCGCTACCGCAGAGATCGTCGGTGAGGATAATGTCATCTATCCGGAAACACCGGTGCTTGGCGGCGAAGATTTTGCTTTTTACACTGAAAAGATTCCCGGCTGTTTTGTTTTTCTCGGCATCCATAACCCGGCCAAGGATGTCATTTACATGTGTCATGACCCCCGCTTCAAAATTGATGAAGATGCTATGATTGATGGGATGGCACTGCACACAACCCTGGTACTTAGTTACTGATAGATCGGGAATTTTCACCCGAGTGGAACCTCTCGGCAAAATTAATACTTAAAAGGGTTCACCCGGATCATAAATTTATCTATTTACGATGGAGGATAAATCATGAGCAATATAATGCCGAAAAATCAGTCGATAAAAAATGCGGTTCAGTGGATTTCGGAGAAACTGAAGGAAACCCCCGACACGCCCATTGCAGCGTTGATAAATCAGGTCACATTTCGTTTTGATCTTACCCCAAGCGAAAGTCAATTTCTGGTAAATTTTTATAAGGACGGCAATAATGGCGCTTCCGCAAGCGATAATTAAGGCAGTTATTTTTGATATGGATGGCCTGATCATCGATTCTGAACGAGTCGCTCGTCAGGCCTGGTTTCAGGCAACCAGCGAATGGGGCTATGACCTTCAGGAAAAAGATTATGCCCGTATCGTCGGTATTAAAGTCGAAGATTCCGAGCGGGTCTTAAAAGAAGTATTTGGGGAAGATTTTCCATTCAAGGATATTCGCGGTAGGCGCGTAAACCTCTCTGCAGAATATTTTCGGAAAAATGGCATTCCGGTGAAATCCGGAGCACGAGAATTGATCACGGCATTGGTGGACGCAGGTATTCCCCGCGCCGTGGCGACATCGACGCGCGCAGAAGTAGCACTGGAAAAACTTCGTAAAATCGAGCTGCTATCGCAATTCGATGCAGTTGTTTGTGGCGATCAAATTGAAAATGGAAAACCGGCACCGGATATTTTTCTAACCGCTGCCGGGAAATTAAACATGCCCCCTGCTTATTGCGCCGTTCTGGAAGATTCCATGCCGGGCATCCGCGGTGCCCATGCCGCCGGGATGTATCCAATTATGGTGCCGGATCAGGTAATGCCCACACCGGAAATTCGTGAAATAGCCTATTATATTGCCGAATCACTACACGATGTTCGCAACTTATTATTTGAAAATCTTTAGCAGCAACCGGATCGAATATTATGAAACGAAAGCCCTCCCGCAAGGCAAGTAAGCCAACACCCCGCCCTTCTAAAAAAGCGAGCCCGAAAAAGCAAGCACCATTACTCTCCCGGCGGATGCTCATATCTCTGGCAGTTTCCCTTATCTTGTTACTCGCGGTTTTGCTGTATGTTTTTAATCCTTTTGCAGCACCTGTTTTCGACGGAAACCGTGCATTTCAATATCTTGAACAACAATGCGATTTTGGACCGCGATTTCCCGGTTCACCGGGGCATAAAGCCTGTGGAGATTTTCTCGTTTCCGAACTCGGCAAATTTAGCGATCGCGTGGTTGAAAACCGTTTCAATTATACCGATAAAAGAGACAGCAGCATTGTATATGATGGTAGAAATATTGTCGCCTCTTTTAACCTTACACCGAAACTCAATTATCGGGTCATGTTATGCGCCCATTGGGATACCCGGCAATTCGCTGATAAAGATCCGGACAGCACATTGCACGACCAGCCGGTTCCCGGCGCAAATGATGGCGCTTCCGGGGTTGCGGTATTATTGGAAATGGCGCGTATCCTCGAGCAGTTTCCTCTGGATTTCGGGGTCGATATTATCCTCTTTGATCTGGAAGATGCCGGAGATTACGGCGCTGCCATAGACAGTGATTCCCTGATGCCCTTCTGTATCGGCGCTAATCATTTTGCCAATACCCAAACTTCCTATCGCCCCCGATACGGTATTTTGCTCGATATGATCGGGGATAAAGATCTGAAGATCAAAAAGGAAGCCTACTCTAATTATTACGCGCCGCAGGTGGTCGATCGGGTTTGGAAGGCCGCTCGCAAATTAAATCTTGACGTTTTTTCAGATTCACTCTCAGACCCAATTATCGACGATCATTACCCATTTCTGGAAAAAGGCATTCCGGTAATAGACATTATCGATTTTGATTATGAATACTGGCATACCACTGCAGACACGCCGGATAAATGCAGCCCGCAAAGCCTCCAAATGATCGGCGACGTATTGCTGGAAGTACTCTATCCAACAGAAGAGTGAATGGAGTTCAGAGTTTAGCGTTCAAAGTTCAGAGTTGTTCATTTGCCCATTTGCCCATTTGCTCATTTTCACTCACTTCTTCACCTCACCTAACAAGAAGGATCAATCATGGCCTGGATTAAAATGATCAATGAAACGGATGCCAGCGGAAAACTGAAAGCGCTTTACGATAAGCTTACCAATAGTGAGGGTATCGTCGATAACATCCTTAAGATTCACAGCCTCAATCCTCCTTCCCTTACCAGGCATTTCGAGTTTTATAAAACCTTGATGCGCGGAAAATCCGGCCTCAGCCGCACGCAGCGGGAAATGATTGCAGTGGTCGTTTCCAGTATCAACAAATGTCATTACTGAATGGCACATCACGGAGCGGGCCTCCGTCGGCTTACAAAAGATGATAATTTGGTGCAGCAACTAAAGAAGGACTATCAACAGGCCACGCTGGCAGCAAACGATCGGGCAATGCTTGATTATGTCGCAAAATTAACGATCGAACCATGGGAGATGGTTCGCGAGGATGTGGAAGATTTACGCCAGGCCGGTTTTGCCGATGCTGATATTCTTGATATCAATCAGGTCGCCGGGTATTATGCATTTGTTAATCGCCTGGCAGATGGATTAGGGGTTGAGTTAGAGGAAAGTTTCGAGGATTAGGTTTACAAAAATTGGTGGAGATAAAAGGTTAATGCTAGCAGAAATGTCATTGCGAGGTATCTTTTTGCCGAAGCAATCTCTGCTATGAGTATTTACAGGGAGATCGCTTCGTCGCTGCACTCCTCGCGATGACAGCGAAAAGAACACTCAGCATTAACGATGTAGCACTACCCAAAAATTAAATACCGGACACATTTCTATCAGTATCCGGCATCTTCTTTCAAACAATTCAATTATTCTTTATCTGCATTGCCTTCGTTTTTCTTAAATTTCAATGAAGCAGAATTTATGCAGTAACGTAGCCCGGTTGGTTTTGGACCATCGGGAAAAACATGGCCCAGGTGAGCATCGCAATTACTGCAAACAACTTCAGTGCGAATCATGCCATGACTGGCATCGTGGTTTTCTCCGACATTTTCGGAATCAGCAACATCCCAAAAACTTGGCCAACCACTACCCGAATCATACTTCTCATTAGAGTTAAACAATTCAGCGCCGCAACAAACACAATGATATTTACCAGTGCCTTTATTTTCATTGTACTCCCCGGTAAAAGCGCGTTCCGTGCCTTTTTGGCGGGTAATACGATATTGTTCCGGTGTTAATTGCGCTTTCCATTCCGCTTCGCTTTTTTTGATTTTATCACTCATATCTTACTCCTTATCAATTAATGGAAAGTTTGTTTTGATTTATGCTGTTAACAGCTGCGATCCTTTCCCCTCATACTTTTCATGTCTAACATACTTTTGATCCCTCCATTAGACCGCTCGTTACAATAATTTTAAAAAGATGCTAGATTTCAAGTTTTTTTAATTAAATTTGGGTATGCCAATTGAATTTAAGCGCATATTACTTCTTTCCGAAATTTTCAACACAAATCTGATTATTCTGAGAAAAACATCATATCAATTCTATCTTAACGACAGAGGTTAAATGCCATGAGTTCAAAAGACAAGGTCATTTTGATCACCGGCGCCAGTGCAGGTATTGGATTGGAAACCGCCAAACAATTAAAGGATAAAGGCGCAACGGTAATTATCAACGCCCGCAACCCGGAAAAACTCGAAAAGGCCGGCGCAGCTTTAGGCGTCGATACCATCGCAGGAGATGTCTCCAAGGAAGCAGATGTGCTGCGGATTTTCGAGTATATTCAGAAGAAGCACGGTCGCCTGGATTCGCTGATTAACAATGCCGGCTATGGCTATTTTGATATGCTGGAAAATATGGATGTCGATAAATTCAACCAGGTTTTTGCTACCAATGTTACCGGTGCGATGTTAATGGCCCGGGAAGCGGCGAAGATGTTTAAAGCACAAAATAGCGGTGACATCATCAATATTTCTTCAACCGCCGGCTTAAAGGGCTTTCCCGGCGGCACTGCTTATTCCGCGACCAAATTTGCTCTGAAAGCAATGACGCAGTGCTGGCAGGGAGAATTGCGCAAGCATAATGTCCGGGTCATACTTGTTAATCCTAGCGAAGTACAAACAGATTTTGTCATTAATTCCGGACGGGAAGCACGGATTTATAATCCGACCAAGTTGCATTCGGAAGACATCGCTCATGCGATCTGTGCGACCCTGGAAATGCATCATCGTGGATTTATTACCGAGCTGACTGTTTTTGCAACAAATCCGCAGTAATGAATAGAAGTCAGATGATAAAAATTTTTCGCAAACAAAAAATGTTAAAAAAGCGCTAAGTACTCAGCTGCAAGAAAATTGACAACAAAATTATGACAAATCAAATAACACCAAATGCTATAGTCACTCCTCGTACCGCCCGCTATTATACCTTAGGAACAGCGTGCCCCGCCACCCGTGAAGTCTGGTTTGCCTGCCATGGATACGGCCAGTTAGCAGAATATTTTGCGCGTCATTTTTCTCATATCGCTTCAAAAGAACGTCTCGTCGTTGTTCCGGAAGGATTATCACGCTTTTACCTCGATGGCCCGGGTGGGCGCCGCGTCGGCGCAACCTGGATGACCAAAGAAGATCGCCTGAATGAAATTGAAGATTATATCAAATATTTAGATAAAATCTCCCGGGAAATTTTTAACCGGATTCCCCGGGAGCAGGTAAAAGTAACAGCATTGGGGTTTTCCCAGGGCACTGCCACTGTTTCCCGCTGGATTACTCGCGGCGACATTAACGCAGATCGTTTAATTCTATGGGCTGGTATGTTGCCACCCGAGTTGGATTTAGCAGCATGCCACCCATTATTTAATCGCTTAAACCTAACCCTGGTATTGGGTGATCAGGATGAGTATGCCCGTCCGGCAATAATCGAGAAACAGGAAACCTTGCTGAATACACATGGCATCCGTTTTCGCAATATTCGCTTTAGCGGCACTCACAAATTAAATTCGGAAGTATTAGAAACACTGGCAATGGAGATGTCTATTCAAAAATAGCATCGCATACTTTTGTGTTTTATTTCCCATGTTACTTTTCTCCTTAGAAAAGATAGCGCACATATATTTGGCCCACTTATCATATAAACGATACATAACAATCACTTATCGAAAGGAGTTCGTATGACGAAATCCACTTTTATTTCCCGTTTGCTGGGACTTAAAAGTAACAAACCCAAGGAAGATTTACCGACAATGCAGGAGCGGCTGGACGCCTTAAGGAATTTACCCAAGCTGCTCAAGCTCATCTGGGAAACCAGTCGCTGGATGACGATAACCGGTATGATTTTGCGGCTGATTACAGCTGCAGTGCCGTTAACCCAATTGTATATCGGTAAATTAATTATTGATAAGATTGTCGTGCTCTACAATGCCGGCGGCGGAGATATGAACTATCTCTGGCAACTCATCGTCCTTGAGTTATTAGTTGTTCTGTTTTCTGATTTACTAGGAAGAATTCTCTCACTTCTGAATAGTTTGTTGGGAGATCTTTTCAGCCAGGTGACATCAATTCGGCTCATTAAAAAGTCGGCGGAGATGGATCTGGAGTTTTTTGAAGATGCAGATTTTTACGACAAGATCGAACGGGCCCGCCGGCAAACCAACGGACGGGTGCGTCTGATGAATCAAATGATGCAGCAAATTCAGGATAGTATCACCATTGCTTTTCTGGCCACCGGGTTGATTGTATTCAATCCCTGGCTGATACTCGTTTTGATCGTTACGATTATTCCCGGTTTTATCGGCGAGAATCATTTCAATCGCCACACTTATTCATTAATGATGAGCTGGACGCCGGAGCGGCGAATGCTCGATTATCTTCGTTATACCGGGGTGAATGATCGCTACGCCAAGGAAGTGAAAATATTCGGCCTCTCGGATTATATCAGTGACCGCTATGAAAAGTTGTCGATGGATTACTACAACGAAAATCGCTCGTTGTCGACACGGAGGGCTATATGGGGTACCTTTCTTGCAGCAATTTCCAGTGCTGGGTATTATATCGCTTATGCTTTGATCGCTATTCAAACGGTTAACGGTATCATCACTATTGGTGACCTCACATTTCTGACCGGTTCATTTTCGCGGGTTCGTAGCCGCCTCACCAGTATTCTTTTCCGCTTTACTACGATTGCTGATGGTGCACTTTATCTGAAAGACTTATTCGAATTTTTCGAAATCGAGCCACGAATTGTTGCCCAGGCGAATGCAAAACCGGTGCCCCGGCCAATTCAGCAGGGAATCGTTTTCGAGAATGTTGGATTCAAATACCCGAATACGAATAAGTGGGTACTGCGACATGTCTCTTTCGAACTGCCGCCCGGGGAAAAGATGGCCCTGGTCGGAGAAAATGGCGCCGGTAAAACAACATTAGTTAAACTGCTTGCCAGATTGTATGATCCCAGCGAAGGCCGTATTTTACTCGATGGTGTTGACTTAAAAGAATATGATCCGAAGGAGCTCCGGAAAGAAATCGGGATTATTTTCCAGGACTTCGTGCAATATCATTTTACCGCTCGGGAGAACATTGCCGTTGGACGAATTACTGCCCTGGAGGATCAACCACGGATCGAAGATGCCGCCTGGAAGAGCCTCGCCCATACAGTTATCGAAAAACTTGATGATGGCTACGAACAGATGCTTAGTCGCCGTTTTGATAATGGCACCAATCTTTCCGGAGGCCAATGGCAAAAGATTGCCCTGGCACGTGCATATATCCGTGATGCCCAGTTGCTAATTCTCGACGAACCGACCGCAGCTCTCGATGCCCGCTCCGAGCATGAAGTCTTTCAACGTTTTACCGAGCTTACCCGTGGGAAAAGCGCAGTGCTAATTTCCCATCGCTTTTCGACAGTGCGGATGGCCGATCGTATTTTGGTGCTGGAGAATGGCGGTGTGTTGGAGCTGGGTACGCACGAGGAGTTACTCGACCTTGATGGGCGCTATGCGGAATTGTTTAATTTGCAGGCGGAAGGTTATCGGTAATATTTATTAGATGGATTTTTGGAGATGAATACCCAATGTTCCCCTCGCGGGGACATTGGGGTTCCATATGGAACCGCTTCGCGGTAATGGGGGAGAATTACGCCAAAGGCGTTTCAAAAAAATGCCCCGATCGTGTCAAAGACGCAATCGGGGCAATAAAAGAAGAAAAAAGGCAGTAGTAATTTATTTCACCCGAGTCATCTCTGAAACAGATTCCATCATTGCACCATCAGGGCCAGGCATTTTAACCGTCACTTTAAATTTATCATTGCTGATTTTTTCGGTAACACGCGTCATTTTCCCGTTCTCGTCTTCCCAAACCATCTTGGTTGTATTCCCTTTCATCTTGCCTTCTCCATAAGACATGGTTCGAAATACATCGATCCAATAACCGGTCATCGTCTCACCTTTCATAGTCAGGCAACCCATGCCGTTATATTCCGGCTGACCTTCTGTAGCACTCTTATAGTTGAATACTACAAACTGGCCGTTCAAAGCAACTTCTGCGCTCATCCAGTCCTTGGATTCCCCCCAGGATCCTTTCGACCAACCTTCCCATTCTCCAGCCATCCAGGTAACATCTTCCCCTAATGGCGGTGGTGGTGCCGGCATATCCTGAGCAGTGACTATAACTACACAAAAGAGAATTAATGCAGCCATACTAATCGCTAATAATCTCATCTTGCACTCCTTGAATTTTGGTTTATAGCAAAATATGATTATGTTGAAAATCTTTATTAACTGAGGAAAGTTTACAGACATTTATCTTGCAAGTCAAGGAAAAAGTGAACTTTTGTATACTAAATTTTTCACATGATTTAATCCATTGTTCTGCCTGGAGATAGCGTTGCGCGGGAAATTAGTCATCGTATATTTATTCTATCTTCTATTACTTTTGGAGATAACATCCCGGGTATATTTGAGTGTTACTCAGAATGTGCCATTCTTCGCCCCCCAAAAAACGATCTATACTTTTTATCCGGAATTACACGCTATCGAAGCGGCCGGGATAGAGGCAGCTGATGATTATTTCGATGTTTTATTACTCGGCGGCTCGGTATTGCGTCCCGAATGGGGGAATGTTCCGACAGCACTAAAAAAACAATTATCGGAAATGGCCGGAAAAAAAATCCGCATTCACAATGCCGCCGCCCAGGGGCATACTTCCCGGGACAGTTACTTCAAATATCGGCATCTGCAGCATATTCCCTTCGATGCGGTTTTCTTTTATCACGGCATCAATGAGGTACGGACGAATAACTGCCCACCGCAGCTTTTTCGCGAAGATTACAGCCATTATTACCAGTGGTATAGCTTGCTGAACCTCTACGATCAGCATCCGGAAATGCGCTGGTTAAGTTTTCCGTATACGATTCGCCTCGGGTGGCTTTTATGGCAGGAAGAAAAAAACAGAACTAAGAAAATCGAACCGGGCAGGCTGAATCCCAGATGGCTTAAATATGGTAGTCAGGTCAGGTCTCATCTGGCATTGCAGAAAAATATTCAAGCTATCAGGGAAATTGCCAAGAAGAAGCAAGAGAAGATTTTCATCGGCACATTTGCCTATCATATGCCGGACAATTATACGCGACGTAAATTTCAACGGCGACAATTGGATTACGGGCGGCACCGTTCCGCGATTGAGTTATGGGGATTGCCGGAGAATGTTCGTCTCGCTCTCTTCCGCCACAACGAAATCATTCGTCAATTTACCATGCAGAATCCCGGCACAACGCTTATTGATCTGCAAGCAACAATGCCACCAGGCAAAATATACTTTGATGACATCTGCCACCTAACCCGGAAGGGCTCAGACACTTTCGCAAAAAGAATCGCCAAAAAGCTATCTACATTGGAATGACATAACGTAGAACAAGCGGTCAATTAGTATTTTTGCCCATTTGCCTATTTGCATATTTACTCATTTACCAACCACTTCAAATTCATAATTCCCGGAAGGCACCTTCAACAAAGCTTCCCCATTTTCCCGCTTTTCCAGCTGAATCAACTTATGCTGCTCGATCTCTTTCCCACCCGCAAGAATTTTACTCTCATCAGAAACCGGCAAATATACAGATGCAGTCGCATTAGCTGGTATAGTCACTTTTAAAGAAAAGGTATCATCTTCCCAACGCCAGTCGACTGAAATTCGCCCCCGAATTGATTCGTAAGCAGCTTTTGCATATGTCAGACCACCACCGGGCCGGGGGCAGATAAGAACATGCTTGAAACCCGGCGCATCGGTATTAATGCCGGCAATATCTGTATAAAACCATTCTGCAACGGCCCCAAAGGCATAGTGATTGAACGAGTTTGTGATATCCTCATGAAACCCTTTTTCAGCGGAATAACCATCCCAACGTTCCCAGGGCGTTGTTGCCCCGTTCGCAATTTGGAATCCCCAGGAAGGGTAGGTTTGCTTTGCCAGCATTTGATAAGCGACCGCTGCTTCTCCACCTTCACTCAGCACCGGCAAAAGCATGCTACTGCAAATTAACCCCGTCGATGGGTGTCCGTCATTTTCGCGGATCTTGCGCATCAAATGCCAGAAGACTTGCGGACGTTTTCCTTCAGGAATCAGGTCAAACTGTAAAGCTAACAAATATGCGCCCTGCGTATCTCCTTCGATTTTTCCGCTATCGGAAACAAACTTTTTAGTGAAGGCATCGCGGATTTGATGAAAAAGATCTTTATAGGCGATCATATCTTCGTTCTTGCCAGTCGCGCGGGCCATCTCCATCATTAGCCGGGCGCTATTCGCAAAATATGCCGTGGAGA
The DNA here is from genome assembly GCA_028284905.1 of Calditrichia bacterium. GTDB lineage: Bacteria > Calditrichota > Calditrichia > RBG-13-44-9 > J075 > JACKAP01. The sequence continues at coordinate 153,405 of JANQQU010000064.1, read as the reverse complement.
ATACCGGTATCGGCGTTTCTGCGTCCGCATTTTGCCAATCGCCATAACTCCCTTGCCCGCTGATCAGGCTATCGCTTTTATCGATTAAGAAATTCATCCAGCGTTGCATGGATGCATAGTGCGTTTCAATAATGCGAGTGTCGCCATAAGCACGATAGAGTTGCCAGGGAAGGATCACGCCAGCATCGCCCCAACCAGCAGCGACCCGATTGTAAATTCGCGGCGCAGTGCTCGGCAGGCGACCATCAGAAAATTGCCCGTCGACCAAATCCTGCATCCAACGGCTGAGGAAGGCACCGACATCCATATTATAAATAGATGTAGGCAAAAACACCTGCACATCGCCAGACCAGCCCATCCGCTCATCCCGCTGCGGGCAATCGGTAGGAATATCGAAGAAATTAGATTTTTGCGACCACAGCGCATTTTCGTAGATGCGATTGATTAAGGTATCGGAACATTCAAAAAAACCACTGCGGGGCAGGTCGCTGTGAACAACGACACCGGTGATGTCATCCGGGCGAAGCTCCCCGGGATAACCGCTGACTTCAACAAATTGAAACCCATGATAGGTGAAGCGCGGCTCCCAAACTTCCTCCCGGCCCCCCTTCAAGATATACGTATCGGTGGCCTTGGCCGAGCGCAGGTTTTTAGTAAATAAGCTATCGGGCGATTTCAATTTTTCAGCGAAGCGCAGAACGACTTTGTCTCCTGTATTACCATTCATCCGCAGTCTCACCCAGCCGGCAAAATTTTGCCCCATATCAACAATGTAGCTTCCCGGGCTACTATGGTGAATATCCACCGGGCGAATCTCTTCAATTTTTCGAACGCCCTGGGCGGGATACGCCTGCAGAATAATATCCGGTTTGGGCGATGTATCGACCTTATCCCAATCGCTTTCATCAAAACCGGTGGAATGCCAGCCGGGCATCTCCATATGGGCATTGTAGGTTTCCCCTGCCTGCATATCGCCTTCGCGAATCGGTCCGTAGCTGGCCTTCCAGGTAGAATCCGTCATCACTTTTTCCTGAGTGCCATCACTATATTCCAAATGAAGTTGGGCAAACAGCCGCAATCGCTGACCGTAAATCTGCTGTCCGCGATTGGCAACATTGCCGGCATACCAACCATCAGAAAGAATGGCAGCAAATGCATTCAGGCTGTCTTGCAGTAAATCGGTGACATCATAAGCGTTATAATAGAGGCGTTTGTTATAGTCCGTCCAGCCGGGCATAAAATAGTCTTCTCCCACCCGTTGTCCGTTTAAATGTAATTCATAAACACCCAGTGCCGTGGCATAGACAACCGCGCGTTTTAAGGTTTTTTCGATATTGAATTCTTTGCGCAGGTAAGGAGTGGGGGTTGCCTGATAAGGCAGCTTTCGGCGCTTCCGCTTCGGCTGCAGTGTATCTTCCGGGAGTTCGGAAATAAAAGCATCATAGCCAATCCATTGCGCTTGCCAAAGTGAATCTTCGAAAAATCCGGTGCTGAATTGCTGAACGTCGCTCCAGCGGGATGGACGGTCATTTTTATCCCAACTGCGCACTTTCCAGAAATAGGGCTGCGCGGACAGCAGCGGTTTACCACTATACTCAATTTGTGCCGTTTCCTCGGAGACGATTTTACCGGAATCCCAAAAATCCCCTTTATTCGATTTTAAATGTTCGGCTTTACTGGCAACCAGAATCTGGTAAGCAGTTTGAATTTGGTTTTGTTCGGCAGAACGCACAACCCAGCGAAAGCGCGGCGTTTCTGTATCGATGCCCATTGGGTTAGTGCGATACTCGCAAGTCAGTCCTCCCGGTGCATCCAGACTGTTAGAAAGGCGGGTGCAACCGAGAAGAACACTTAGGCAGATGCATATCAGCAATATTTTTTTGAACATCTTTGGCCTCTGAAAGCTAAGCCACGGATTTCACTGATAGGCACGGATTTTCCAGCAAAGCAATCAATCTGTGCAGATCAGTGAAATCTGTGGCTGAAAAAACTTGAAAGAATTATTTATTGATTTTCACCGCACTTTTCGGAACGACAGGCATCCGCTCAATCTTTTTCCGGGCCAGCTTTCCGCGGTCGACATCATCGAGAATGATTCGCTCACTTTTTTCACCGCTTACCCGGATGAAGACATCGGCATCTCCAATCGGTGCGGCATCATCTATGAGGACGTCACGCCCATTGCGTATCTCAATCGCCGGATGTTTATCCTTGTAGGCAGCGTTTCCCCGGAAATGGCGGAGAGTGAGATTTTCCAGCGAATCTAGGTATAATGCGCTGGCCCATTTATCTTCCATTTTTTCCCGATTCCATTGCAGCGAAAAATTATCCAATTTTAGCCCATCGACATGGCGGGCATAAAATCCATGATCGGCCCGCTTATCCAGGTAATCTTCTGCTTCCATGAAAATTTGCACGTCGCTCAATTGGATATTTTCCAGGCACCCAGCACTATCTGCTTCGATGCGGCTGGTCCCCTGGGCATGCGCGATAATATTTTCGAAACGGACATTTTTTATTTTCCCCAGCTGCGAACTCGCTCTTCGCCGGGTAACAACCAGCCAAATCGGATCGGCATTTCCCCACCAGTTAAAATGGCGACGGCGGGTTTCGATGGTAATATTGGAAAATAGCACGTCTTCAATAGTACCGCCATCGCGAACCACAATACTTAGTCCCCGATTACTATCACGGATCACGCAATTATTAAAGGTAATATGGCGAAAGTCTCCCCAGGTTTCCGTACCGATCTTCAATGCTGTCGATGACGAAGTGAGTATGCAATTTGTGACGGTGATATTCTCACAAGGATATCTCGCCCGATCCCGGGATTTTAGAACGATAGCGTCATCGCCGGTGGTGATGACACAGTCGGACACCGTCACATCGCGGCAGCTGCTAATATCCAATCCATCCGCGTTAATACCTGTTTCCAGGTCGGAATAAATGAATACACCACGCACCCGCACATTTTCACAACGCAATAGATGACAGGTCCAAAAAGAGGATTCGCGCATGGTAACATCTTCAATACGCACGTTTTTGCAATCAGCGAATAATACCATAAAATTATTCGGCGGAACGATATAGTACATTTTCATTTCCACGCCGGATTGCCGGGCATTTTCGGTGATGTCGCCAATAAACTTATCGACCTTTTCCAAATCCCGGTATTCCCTCCGTGCCTGGCCATCAATAACGCCGTGCCCCACGATACCAATGTTTTCTGCACCATCAGCAAAAATCAATGCCGACTTTTTGGTATGTGGCATCGGATGCATATAATCTGCCACATCCTGGCTGGCGAGTAGTGTTGCACCAATGCTAATATGTAGCGTAACATTGTCTTTTAAAATGATAGTACCACTGCGGTATTTCCCCGGTGGGAAATAAACCTGTCCCCCACCCTGGGCATTGCAATGATCAATCGTTTTCTGGATCGCTTCAGTGTCAAGTTGAAAACTATCGCCAACCGCGCCAAAGTCTTTCACGTTATACCAGAACGGATTTGCATAAAGAAAACTAAAACAGCAAATTAAAAAATAGCTGAGAACAAATTTTCGCATCATTGACTTTCCAATTTATTTGATCTTGCGAAGTATTTCCGATTGCGGTTTGCTAAGTTGCAATGTTCCCCAATTGGCATCATTATCATTTTTACCGTAGATGAGTAAGTGGCCACCATATTCTCCTCCGTCGGGATCACAATGCACAATCATTATCCCGTAGGTGTCACCAGCTTGCGGCAGCTGCCAGTCAGGATTATTGGCACCGAAGGTTGCCTGAATGGCCACTCGAGCTTCCAGTACAAAATCCCCCCTACCCTCATTGCTCATCCGGATCTCATAATCCACAGCATCATTTGGTAATGGCTCTTCGATGTAACTCACACTGTCACTACCATGGCGCCACCAGGCCCCGTAGTCCGGCCGTAAAGTGTCGATGACAAAACAGAACGCATGATTGCCGGCAACAAATTTTTCCGCAACAGTATCTTTCGGCGCTTCCAAAAACCAGGCGATGGCATCTTTGTAATACCAGCGTTTCGGGGCATGCTTTGCTTCGGTGACGTCATTAAAATTATCTGTTACTTCTGCGCCAAAATAAAAATAGCTGCTATCCCAGGCCATGTAATAGCGGGCGGACAAATCATCTTCGATAAAATCATCTTCACGATGTTTGGTGATACGATTGCGCTTTGCCTGATACCATTCGCTGTGACGAACACGTTCAATATCCCAGCGGCCATCAGAAAAGGCGACGGATTTCCATTCATCCAGATTACCATCAATTATTGGTGCTTCTTCGAGTTGTGGCACCGGAAGCACTTGATTGATGTAATGAATCTCTGCTCTATTTGCATGATCAGAGCTTTGCCCCTGTAGTTGCCAAAAAGACGATGTAATCAGGAATACTCCCAAAATGGTATAAAAAACAGCGGTGTAATTGTTCATTAATATCCACAGATTTAGGATGGTAGCAGACGTTTTAGATTCTAGAAAAATGTATCGTATTTAGCGGAGAAACCAAAGAGATTTGTCTTGATAAAATTATCCCGAAAACAATTAACCTGCAGCGGCAATTTTCGCCAGCGCCTGACGGTCAGCTTTAATTCCCGGCGATTGGGAATCTTTTGGCCAGGGGAGAAACTTATCCGGGACTTTGAAGCGGGGCAGATTTTTTTCCAATTGCAAGCGTAGTGCGGAGGTATCCAACTTTCCGCCGTTGCGCATATCAATGAAAGCGACTGGGCGCATCCCAAATTCCTGATGAATCACCGGCACAACCATGCAGCGGATTACGCCTTCGATATGGGAGAGGTGTTTTTCAATTTCCTCCGGCTGAATATTTTCACCTCCGGAAATGAACATATTGTCCTTCCGTCCGGTAACGGTAAGATTCCCCTGGGCATCCATCTGCCCAATGTCGCCACTGCCAAACCAACCGTCCTCGTCAACCGACGGTACAACTTTATCATCTTCGAGATATCCCTGAAAAAGCGTTTTGCCACACACTAAAATTTCACCATCTCCAGCGGTCATTATTTCGCGATGAGGTAGTAATCTACCGGAAGTCTGCAATTCTTTCAGCGAAGCATTGGCTGGTGTTGTGGTTATTTGTGAACTCATTTCTGAAGATCCATAGCTGGTATGTACAGGAATCTCCAGCGTCCAGGCCTCGCGAAGTAAATTCTCCGGAATTGCGCTACCCCCGAGGAGAACGGCTTTCATGCGACGCAAGGCGCGTCTGCCATCCGCGGTTTTTAATAAACGGTATAACTGGGTAGCCACTAACGAAATATGGCTCGGCTGCAACTGTTCAATGGCATCCTGTAGCGGCATTTCCGGGTGGGGTAGTGCAATGGCACCTTCGGCCGTCCAGGCTCGGAAGAGGATTGCCAAGCCGCCCACATGGTACAGCGGCAGGGAGAGCAACCAACGTCCGCCGCGACCAAAAGGAATATTTTCATGAGAGCCAATAGCGCTGTAATAATGATTGGCGAGTGAATGCACAACAGCTTTCGGATTTCCGGAACTACCGGAGGTGAGAATAATACTGGCAAGATTGTCCAGCTGCCATACCGGGGAAATCCCACTTTTAATTTCAGCAGGAAATGCTGTCGCTTCTGACAAGGGAATAACTGATAGTTTCGTATTCGCCGAACGCTCTGTCAGCTGCGAAGCCGGTAAGAAATATTTACAACGATATTTTTCAGCGAGTGTCAGGATCTCTTTCATCGGGAAGCGTTCGCTAAAGGGAAATGCAACCGCACCAACAGACCAGAGGGCCGGTAGCAGCAAGAGAACCTCAAGGGAATTGGGGCTTTGAATTGCGACGCGATCACCGGGTTGCACACCTCGCTTTACCAAGCTATCTGCGATCCAAGAAAAACGTTCGTTTAATTCCCGATAGCTGACGGAGCCTTCCGGGGTGATTATTGCCGGCGCATCGCTGTCGGGAAATTGAAATTTATTTAATACCATTCAATGCCTTTCAATGGGAATGCAAAATATAATCAATTTAAATCGATAGTTAATATTTCAAGTGCCTGTAAAAAACACACATCAAACGAAAGAAATTTAAGATGCTTGAAGCGATCAGGAAATCCTAATTAAAGAAACTAGCAATACTTTCGCATGTTCCGTGCGTTTCGCTCCCAGGGAATCCCTTCAGGGCGGGCAACAGAACATTAATATTCAAGTTATGGTAGTGTTAAATATGTAATGCTATTAGCTTTCTGTCATTGCGAGGCGCTTTTTGCCGAAGCAATCTCTAAAGTGCATGCAACAATGAGATCGCTTCGGCAAAACGCGCCTCGCGATGACAGCTAAAAGAAGTAGCATTACTTCTTTAACACTACCTATGCTACTAATCCCAACTAAATTGGGGGCGAATATTCTGGCAATGCTTCCAGACATCCTTCACATCGATTTTCCCCTTAACAGCCCGAAACGATGGCTGAGAAATATCTTCCTGTAGCCATTTGTAAGTGCCCAGCCCACAGGGCACATCCTGATCATTCAGAACGCTGGCAATGCTTGCCGCTGCGGCCAAACCGACACTGGAATAAAACGCACAACTGATTACCGAGAGTGCATTCCGCTCCCTTGCCAAATTCCCCAGTTGAACCGTCTTTTCGATACTGCCAATGACACTCGGTTTTATAACCAAGGCCCGGATGGCTGGCGACCAGGGGATTTGCTCAATCGGACAATCGTCCAGGCTTTCGTCCAGCGCGACCGGCAGTTTGCAGGCCTCATAAAAATCGGGAATAGCCTCTGGGGCAGATACCGGTTCTTCGATATACTCAATCCGGCAATCTGCGACACCTTTACCGAAAGCGATGGCATCCTGCAAGGACCAGCGACGATTGGCATCGAGGCGAATCATAACATCTGCCGGCAGCTGCCGGTTAACCGCCTGCACAAATCCAATTTCCTCTGCAATCGATTTTCTGGCGACTTTAATCTTGATTCTGCGAAATCCTTCATCAATTAATTGAGCGAGCTGAGCGTCCATTTCATTCAGCGAGCCGGCAAGTAAACCATTCAGAGAAACAGTTTCACGAGGATTTTCTCCCAGTAAATCTGCTAGGGATTTACCTTGTTGATTTGCAAACAGGTTTAACATCGCCAATTCAATACCATAGCGAACGCTGGGTGAGAACTGTTTTTCTCCCAGCCATTTCTCAAACCCGTCTTTTAGCGGAAGCAAATGCTGTGGCATTTCTTTTCTTGTCCAGAGCTGTTTGAAGGCGTTTAACTGCTCGTGAGCATCTGCATAAGTTTCCCGATGCAGACCGGGGAAGGGGGCAACTTCACCAATACCGTTATTATCATGGGAATCGCTTACTCGCAGCAAGATGCCCGTTCGCTCATTAATCGTAACGCCCATCAATTGTAATGGCCGAATCAAAGGCAGGCGATAGGGTAAAAGCGCTATGGATTGAATTATTGACATAGGAAAGGAATCATAAGATTAACTTGTTGCTCAGCGAGAATTATTGTCCATCCGGACAGGCACTTAAAGCACCCAGCCGATCGAAAAAACAGCGCTATAGATAAATAGCAATTTTCCGGTATCAGCAAGTACTTTGTTCAAGCGGGCATCGCCGCTAATCTGAAAAACGGTTTTAATGCTCGGGATGGCAATCAGCAGCACCAGAATCGTTAGCAAGGAGTAGTAATTATCATTGGTCATCCATACCAATAGAATTGGTAACAGGCAGGCAGCGATGATTGAAATCAGGTATTCTATCCGCCCGAACGGAATGCCAAAACGAACAACCAGTGTGCGCTTCCCCGCATCGCGATCGGTATGCACATCCCGTAAATTATTTACCGTTAAGAGTGCGGAGGATATCAGGCCAGGCGCCAACCCGGCAACAATAACCGGCGTGGTTATGTCCAGCGCCTGTACGTAATAGGTGCCACCGACAGCCACCGGACCAAAGAAGATCAACACAAATATATCTCCCAGGCCATTATAGCCAAGGGGGTAAGGTCCACCGGTATAGAGAATGCCAAACAGGATTGAAAGGAGGCCAATCGCAAGAATCGGCCAGCCACCGCGCCAGATGAGATAGAGACCGGAAATAAAGGCGATTGCAAAAACAAGAATAAATGCCTTCTTCATCGTTTCGGGGTTTACCAGTCCGGCCTGTGTTGCCCGGGTTGGGCCGAGGCGCTCGCCGGTATCCGCCCCCTGCACATAATCAAAATAATCGTTGGCGAAATTGGTACCGATCTGGATAAGCAATGCACCGAATAAAGCAGCCAGGGCAGCCCAAAGATGAAAATTGCCATCATCCCAGGCCATCGCTGTGCCCATCAGCACCGGGGCGGCAGCGGCCCAAAGTGTCTTCGGACGAATAGCCAGCCACCAGATGTGAAATTTGCTTGCAGGCGCTTTACTCATAGTTGAAGTTGTTCCGGAATCAGTACTCATCATCGTTTAGTAGGTATTTACGCTGCTATCTACTTCCCGGGCATAAGCATCGATGCCGCCGGTCATGCTTTTAACGTTTGTCCATCCCTCGGACATCATCCAGGCTGCGGCTTGTGCACTACGAATGCCATGATGGCACATCGTAATAATTGCGGTATCTTTCCCCTGTACTTCTGCGGGAAAAGCATCCTGCTGTTTTTGCACCAAAGCACTCATCGGTACTACCAGAACACTGCTATGGGATATACTGGCAACGTTTACTTCATTCATTTCCCGAACATCAACAACGAACACGTTTTCGTTATTCTTTAACATTTCCGCCACTGCCTGTGCGGTTACTTCCGGTACGCCATAAGGATTGGGCATCATCCATCTCCCTGGTATCTATGGTTAGTATTATGCCAGAAAAAATTTTACGCCTTCCGGCACAATATTTTAAATTTTAATAATAAGAAATGCCCAATATTCAATTTCCAATTCTCAATGATCAAGTAAGAATAATCTATGCTCTCCACTTGAGAATTCGACATTTTACATTGAATATTGGACATTCATGTAAAACTGAAGCGGAGAACTAATTATTTGCTAACTTTTTCCGCTGCCTGAACAATTTTCCAGAAACTACCGGCTTCCAGACAGGCACCGCCAACCAGTGCACCATCGATATCCGGCTGGGAAAGGAGTCCTTCAGCATTCTCCGGCTTTACACTGCCGCCATAAAGAATGCGGGTCTTTTTCCCAACACCTTCGGCTATCACTGCATCAACTGCATCACGGAGAAATGCGTGGATTTCCTGCGCCTGCGCCGGGGTCGCTGTTTTGCCAGTGCCAATTGCCCAGACCGGCTCATAAGCGATGACCAGATTTCTCATGTGTTCTGCTTTTAAATCTTTCAAATCCCATTCAATCTGATTCAAGACGATATCCCGGGTCAGGTTTTGCTCCCGCTCTTCGAGGGTTTCGCCGACACAGTGAATCACCTTCAGCTTGTTTTTCAGGGCCAGTTTGATCTTCTTGTTGATCATTGAGGCATCTTCTTTAAAATAGGCACGGCGCTCGGAGTGTCCGATGAGCACATATTTACCACCGGCGCTTTTGATCATTGTCGGAGAAATTTCCCCGGTTAAGGCACCTTGCTCTTCCCAGGCCATATTCTGCGCACCGAGACCAACTTTGCTGCCTTTTACTACCTGGCTAATGGCAGAGATGGAAATGTACGGAGGAAAAATCTGCACCTCGGTTTTCGCCGGTGGTTTTTTCTCCATTTTGCTCACGATCGACTTTGCCAGCCGCACACCTTCCGGAATCGTTTTGTGCATCTTCCAGTTTCCGGCAATTACTTTCTTTCTCATGTCATCCGTCCTTTCTTGGGTTGAGACGAATTGTCAAACTACTTTATATTATTTTCAGGTTAACTCAAACATCGCTCAGCGCTGCAACGCCCGGCAGTACTTTGCCTTCCAAAAATTCCAGAGAGGCCCCACCGCCAGTGGATACATGCGATAATTGACCTTCCAGTTTAAACTGCTTAACCGCGGCGGCAGAATCACCTCCACCGACAATTGTCGTAGCGCCATTGGCAGTAATTTCCGCCAGGTAGCGGGCGATTGCCTCCGTACCTTTCGCGAAATCGGGAATTTCAAAGACGCCCATCGGGCCATTCCAGACAACGGTTTTTGCATCTTTCAGAATGTCTTTGAAGCGTTGGATGGACTTTTCACCAATATCCACACCGAGCCATTCCCCGGGAATATCTGCGGCGGATACATTCTCGGTATTAGCGCCTGCTTCGAATTTGTCGGCAACTAAAACATCCATCGGTAGTTCCAGATCGGTGCTGCTATTCTGTGCTTTACCGAGAATGTCTTTCGCCATATCGATGCGATCGCTTTCCAAAATCGATTTGCCAATATTCCAACCATGGGCTTTAAAAAAAGTAAAGATCATACCGCCACCAACGATCAGGGCGTCGGTTTTACCTAGCAGATGCTCGATAACATCGATTTTCCCGGAAATCTTGGCACCGCCAAGGATAGCGACAAAAGGGCGCTTCGGATTATCCAGGGCATCCCCCAGATATTGTAATTCCTTCATCATCAGGAAACCAGCGGCACACTGCTGGAAGTGCTTTGTCACTCCCTCGGTAGAAGCGTGCGCACGATGGGCTGTGCCAAAAGCATCGTTTACATACAGACCACAACCGGCCGCCAGTGCAGCAGCGAAATCCGCATCGTTTTTCGTTTCACCGGCGTGGAAGCGTAAGTTTTCCAGCAGGAGCACTTCTCCATCCTGCAAATTTCCTTTCAGAGCTGCAACCGCATCGCCGATGCAATCATCAGCAAATTTGACTGGTTGTCCTAACAGGGTTGAGAGATGCTTTGCAACCGGTGCCAGAGAAAAAGCTGCCTTACGTTCGCCTTTCGGGCGGCCGAGGTGAGAGCATAATACAGCGCGTCCGCCGTTTTCGATCACTTTCCGGATAGAAGGTAGGGCAGCGCGGATGCGCAGGTCGTCAGTAATATTAAGGTCATCATCCAGGGGTACATTAAAATCCACCCGCATGAGGATATTTTTTCCACGTACGTCTAAAGAATCAACTGTTAATTTTGCCATGACTTTCTCCATCTCCTAGATAGGGAATTTTTTACTCCGCTTCGTGCTATAAATCAAAAAAACTTACTGCTCACCCGGATATGGTAAGAAATAAGTCTTAAGCATTATCAATACGTGCATTCATGGATCATGTTAACGTAAGCATGTAAGGAGAGCAAAAATTACCGCCGCTCCAAAAATGGAAACGGCGGTAACATTTATTATTTTTACAGCGAGTGAATTTTTCTCAAAATATCTACGGTACGGTTGGAATAACCGAACTCGTTATCATACCAGGAAATCACTTTCACCAAATTGCCACCCATTACTTTGGTGGAGAGAGAATCCAAAATACTGGACGAAGGATTGCCGATGATATCCTGGGAAACGATCGGCTCGTCGCAATATTCCAGGTAACCTTTCAGTGCGCCATTGGCAGCATCTTTCAAGACTGCGTTAATTTCGTCGGCCGTAGCATCTTTATCTAATTCGACAACAAGGTCGACCAAAGAGCCATCCGGTACCGGTACTCGCATCGCCATTCCATCCAGTTTGCCCTGCAGGCTAGGGATTACCAGGCCAACAGCTTTGGCGGCGCCAGTTGTTGTCGGGATAATATTGACAGCAGCAGCACGGGCACGACGCAGGTCGCTATGTGGCAGATCGAGAATTCTTTGATCGTTGGTGTAGCCATGGATGGTGGTCATCCAACCGCGGCGAATGCCATAAGTATCATGCAATACTTTTGCAACCGGCGCAAGGCAGTTCGTAGTACAGGAAGCGTTGGAGATCAAGTTGTGATCGGCGGTCAGTGTGTCGTCATTTACACCCATAACAACGGTGTTATCCAGTTTGTCTTTAGCCGGGGCAGTTAATACAACTTTTTTAGCGCCGGCGGTCAGGTGCATGCTCATTTGTTCTTTGCTACGGAAAATACCGGTAGCTTCTACAACATAATCCACACCCAACTCTTTCCAGGGTAGTTTGGAAGGATCACGCTCGGAAAGAATTTTTACTTTGCGATTGCCAGCGACCAAATATTCGCCATCGGCACTTACCGGGACCGGATATCTGCCGTGAACGGAGTCATACTTCAATAAATGCGCCAGGGTCTGGGCATCTGTCAGGTCGTTAATTGCTACAACATCAATATTCGCATCATCCTGCATCGCTTTAAAAACCAACCGGCCGATACGTCCGAAACCGTTAATTCCCACTTTGATAGCCATCTGCGGCTCCTCCTCATTTTATCTGTTTTTATAAAATTTGATTCTCATCCTGTAAAGCATTTAAAGCAAATTCCCGTTCATGAATGCAGCAAATTGATTTTTCATATTTTTTATCAATCTGCATGCTTTATGAAGGCTCAAATATAAGATGCATGGCCTGTTTTGGCAAGTGTTCTTTTCCTCTCTTCCCCTGCCGTATTACCGCTTGCTTATACTGAAATCGGAAAGTAAATTTGTTCAATCATTTATACACCAAACTCCGCGAATCAAACGGCGAGATCTATGAATATTTTATTGAAGAATGCTTTCATTGTGACTCAAAACGAAAACCGGGAAGCATTTATAGGCGATATTTGGGTTGCGGAAAACCGCATTAAAGAAATAGCGCCGCGAATCGATAACCCCGGTATCGAAGAAATGGATCTCAGTGGCTATACAATCATTCCGGGGATGGTTCAAAGCCACGTACATCTTTGCCAGGTATTATTCCGGAATATGGCAGATGACCTGGAACTGCTCGATTGGCTGACGCAGCATATTTGGCCGATGGAAATGCATCATTCTGCGGCATCTTTACGTGTATCCGCGCAGTTGGGGATTTACGAGATGCTCAGTAGCGGGGTCACCACTATTCTTGATATGGGATGTGCCAATCATATGCCGGTGGTTTTCGAGGAACTGGTTAACAGCGGTATCCGGGCATTCTGCGGAAAGGTGATGATGGATAGCGGGGATCAACCATATCAGGAGACAACCGCGGATGCAATTGCTTCCACAGAAGCACAAATCCGGGAATGGCATGGCGCCGGTGATGGTCGCCTCAATTATGCATTGGCACCCCGGTTTGTATTGACGTGCAGCATGCCGCTTTGGGAAGCGGTCAAAGATCTGTCCGATCAACACGATCTTCTAATTCATACGCATTCTTCCGAGAACAAAACCGAATTAAAGATTGTAAAAGAACAAACCGGATATACCAACGTCACATTCTTTGTGAGAAATAATCTGGCTTCGGAAAAACTCTGCCTGGCGCATTGTGTCTGGTTAACCGACGAAGAAATGGAATACTTGAAAACATTTGACATAAAAGTTTTACACTGCCCCGGGGCAAACCTGAAACTGGGTTCCGGCTATGCACATATCCCGAAAATGCTCGATGCCGGTATCAATGTCTCCATTGGTTCCGATGGTGCCCCCTGTAATAACAATCTGGACATTTTCATCGAAATGCGCCTCGCCGCCCTGATGCATAAACCCAATTTTGGTGTTACATCCATCCGCGCGCAGCAAATATTCGATATGGCCACAATTAATGGCGCAAAAGCCCTGGGCATGGCAGATAAGATCGGTAGCCTTACTCCCGGCAAGTATGCGGACCTCACTATTCTGGACCTGAATAAAATTCATGCAATCCCCTCAAAAGATGTCGTTTCCCAGATTGTCTATTCCGGACAATCCCGCGATGTTTGCCATGTGATGGTAAATGGCGAATGGGTTGTAAAAGATCAAATTCCGCTGGCGTATCCGGAGGTTTCGCCGATAATTAATAATGCCCGGCGAGAATGTGACGCATTACTGAAGCGAATGAACTGATCTTTGTTTATTTAGGGTAGTAATATTTAAAAGTTAGAAATGAATAAATATTGAAAGATATAGCGCAGCAATTTTATGTGAATCTACAGCAGGAGAAAAAAATGCGACTCTTAATCGTATTAACATTAATTTTTGCCCTGACATCGTGCGGAAAGAAAGAAGTCCGCAATTCCGTGCCCATGGAAGAACAACCTGCCGAGCTATTGGTGGCCGGAGATCAATTTTTCAGTAATGGCGATTATGAAAATGCTTTCCGGGCGTATGGTGTTGTTTACTACGATTTTCCTTCCAGCCGTGAGTATATCGATGCCGCTATTGGCCTGAGTAAATGCTATGGGGCAATGGAAAATTATGAGAAAGAATTCGATATTCTTTATGAACTTCTCAAGCAGAATCTCATTCCGACCAAAGTTCCGCTGGTATATAATTCCGTTGCAACTTTCTACGAAAGAAGTGCCGGTATTTCTGAACAATTAACCGGTGAAGGTACCGGTGATTACGAAACGGCGATCAGTTATTATAAAAAAGCCATTAGTTATCCGAACAGCGAAGATATTGAGGCAAAAAGTTATGCTCAATATATGATCGGCACCTTGCATGAAAAGCTGGAACAGAATGATAAAGCGATGGAAGCCTATCAGCTTGCCCAAACTGTTTACCAGGGATCAGAATGGTCGCTGCGTGCCGAGCAAAATATTGCCGACCTGCAGGTAAAACTGCAGCGCCGGGCAGAATATCAAGATAGCGGCATGCTTCCGGATACGCCGCCGGCGGATACGCTCAATACGAGCCCTTCCCTGGAAAGCGACACACCGGCTGAAACCGATCAGGCATCGACTGACATTCCCCCACTGGATAGCAACCTGGTACAACCGGATACAACTGCCAGCGAACCTCCTCGCTATTAAAGATTATTTTTACACCGGCTTGTTCTTTAAACCAGACCAGCCGGTGTAAATCTTTTTCTGCTCTGGTTTTAGTCATTTTCCAAAAAAATAATTCTCTACTATTTCTCCGGAAATCTTTTCGTTATAATTATCCTAGGCAACCTTTATACTAAGCATTAAATGGTAGCAAATTCCTGAACCGGCTAACACCGGCAAGGGTCACTAATATCTGAAAGGAGAATGACTATGGAAATACCTTATGAATTGCTGGAAAAACTCCCAAAAACTGACTTGCATGTGCATCTGGATGGCTGCCTCCGTGTGGAAACATTAATTGATCTTGCCAAGAAACAAAAGGTAACTTTACCGACAACTGATCCCGAGGCCCTCGCCAAGATTGTTATGAGCGGTAAGAATTGTAAAAACCTTGGTGAATATCTTCGCGGTTTTGATATAACACTTTCGGTAATGCAGGAGCCGGAAGCACTTTACCGGATTGCTTACGAATTGGCTGAAGATGCAGCGAAGGAAAATGTCTGGTATATGGAAGTGCGTTATTCCCCGATTTTACATACCCAAAAAGGCCTGAAACTCACCACAATTGTTGACGCAGTTATTGAAGGTCTGCAAGCGGCAGAAAAAAAGTTTAATATTAAAACCGGTGTTATTATTTGCGGTATGCGGAATATTAATCCGCAGACTTCGCTAATTCTTGCTGAATTAGCCGTTGCTTACAAAAATCGCGGAGTCGTTGCTTTTGATCTGGCAGGTCAGGAAGAGAATAATCCGGCGAAGAAACACAAAGAAGCTTTTTACCTGATCCGTAATAATAATATTAACACGACCATTCATGCCGGAGAAGCCTATGGTGCGGAAAGTATCCATCAGGCGATCCACTATTGCGGCGCGCATCGCATTGGCCATGGTACTCGCCTGTATGAAAATGGGGATCTGCTAAACTACGTCAATGACCATCGCATTCCCCTGGAAGTATGCCTGCTCAGCAACGTGCAAACCGGCGCCGCCAACAGCCTGGAGCGGCATCCACTGCGTTTCTATTATGATCTCGGTCTGCGGGTAACGCTGAATACGGATAATCGGCTCATTTCCGAAACAACGATGTCCAATGAATTATTCCTTGCAGCCAAACATCTTGACCTTTCACTGGATGATATCAAATCGATTCTTGTTGATGGGTTCAAGAGTGCGTTTTTACCGACGCGGGCCAAATCGATTATGCTCAGTATGGTGAATGACGAAATGAAAAAACACTAATTTCCCCCAAAATAAAAAAGCCTCGAAAATGAGGCTTCTTTATTTACAATTTATTTCTGTTTTTATCCACCAGCGCCGCAGCACTTTTTGTATTTCTTGCCACTGCCGCAGGGACAGGGATCGTTTCGGCCGACTTTCTGTTCCACCCGAACCGTCTTTTTCTTTTCCCGGCTACTTTCAGCAGCTTGCTGCATTGAAGATTTTTCGCCGCTGGCCAGTCCCATATTTGTTGCATCTTTATGTACCAGCACCATGCGGGAAGGTCCGCCCTTTTGCGTTGAGGGCATTTCCACTAGTTCCGTGGTCCAGAGCTTCTCGAGGGTGTCCTGATTGATCCGATCCATCAGATCCACAAACATTTCATAGGATTCCCGCTTGTATTCAATCAACGGATCCTTTTGACCATACGCCCGCAGGTTGATCCCTTCTTTGAGCATGTCCATCATATGGAGGTGATCTTTCCAGTTCTCATCAATAATTCGTAAGGACCACCAGCGTTCGATGCTTTTCTGCAGCGTTTCCCCAACGCGCTGGGTTTTGAAATCATACATTTCCATGGCTTGTTCACGAATACGATCCTGCATTAGCTCCACATCGACGCTACCCAGGTCGTCAATAATAACATTGATATCGACCATCAGGGTTCTGAGAACAACATCTCTCAATCCTTCGATGTCCCACTTATCGGTATCTTTTTCTTCGCCGATAGAAATTTCAAACTGTGCTTCAATGAACTCATCGAGCATTTCCTGCAAGTCTTTCCGGCTGGTTTCACCCAACAGCGCTTTCCGGCGACGGCCGTAAACGACTTCGCGCTGTTTGTTCATTACATCGTCATATTCCAACAGGTGCTTACGAATACTGAAGTTTTGCTCTTCCACGCGCTTCTGCGCTTTTTCGATTGCTTTTGTAACCATCGAGTGGGTAATCACTTCTCCCTCTTCCGCACCAAGGCGATCCATCACCTTTATCAGACGATCGGAGCCAAACAAGCGCATCAGGTCATCTTCCAAGGAAAGGAAAAAACGGCTGGAGCCAGGGTCACCCTGACGTCCGGCACGACCACGCAACTGCCGGTCAATTCTTCGTGCTTCATGGCGGCTGGTACCAACAATTTGCAAACCGTAGGGAACGCCGTCTGCATCCACGACTTCACCATCACCACGAACGCCCTTGCCCAGTTTAATATCTGTTCCACGGCCAGCCATATTCGTTGCAATCGTTACTGCCCCGGGCTCGCCGGCACTGGCAACAATTTCCGATTCCTGCTTATGCTGTTTGGCATTCAGAACGTTATGCGGAATACGGCGTCGCTTCAACATCCGGGAGAGCGTTTCGGACACTTCCACACTGATGGTACCTACCAACACCGGGCGGCCGGCATGGTGCATGCGTTCAACTTCATCAATGACCGCATTGTATTTTTCACGAATCGTCCGGTAAATGACATCTTCTTCGTCGAAACGGGCGATCGGTTTATTGGTTGGAATAACCACCACATCCAGCTTGTAAATGTCCCAGAATTCTTTCGCTTCCGTTTCCGCGGTTCCGGTCATCCCGGCCAGTTTATCATAGAGTCGGAAATAATTTTGTAAGGTAATGGTCGCTAATGTCTGGGTTTCCCCTTCTATTTTGACATTTTCCTTCGCTTCCAGTGCCTGGTGCAAACCATCGCTAAATCGACGGCCATACATGGTACGTCCGGTAAACTCGTCTACGATGAGGACCTTACCGTTTTCAACAACATATTCCTTGTCTTTCTCAAATAATGAATATGCTTTTAATAACTGGTGGATACTATGCAGCTTCTCACTCTTCGCGGCATATTCCATTTGGAATTCGTTTTTTTGTTGGGATTTATCAGCTGCGGATAAATTGGCATCGCCTTCAATTTTACTAAATTCTTCGGCAAGATCCGGAAGGATAAATTCATTGACATCTGTGGTTGCTAATTCTCCACGGCCTTTATCAGTCAGGTTGATCGAATTGCGTTTTTCTTCAATTGCAAAGAAGAGCTCTTCATCAACTTCATGCATTTTCTTATCGCGAATGAATGCGCTCTCGATATCAAAGACCAATTTTTTGACACCGGAAACCTGATAAAGCTTCTGCAGGCGCTTGTTCTTCGGCCCGCCTCGCTGTGCGATTAACAGCTTTAATCCGGCATCTTCTTCGTTCCCTTTCTCCATATCATCTTCCGCTTCCGCGATCAGGGTGTTTACATAGCGATTTTGTAATTTCACCAGGCGTTCGACCAATGGTTTTACATCGCCGTATGCATTCACCGATTTCGCAACAGGTCCGGAAATAATCAACGGTGTTCGGGCTTCGTCAATTAAAACACTATCGACTTCGTCCACAATGGCGTAATGATGCCCGCGCACCTGAACAACGTCATCAGGGCTAACGGTCATATTGTCACGCAGATAGTCGAATCCAAATTCGTTATTTGTCCCATAAGTGATGTCACAATTGTAGGCATCCCGGCGGGATTGCGCGTCCATATTATTCAGAATAACCCCAACGGTTAATCCCAAATAACGGAAAATTTCGCCCATCCATTCCGAGTCACGCTGGGCCAGGTAATCGTTCACCGTTACCAGGTGCGCGCCTTTTTGCTCCAGGGCATTCAGATACAGTGGCAGGGTTGCAACCAGGGTTTTACCCTCTCCTGTCGCCATCTCGGCAATTTTACCTTCATGAAGCGCTGTTCCCCCGATCAACTGCACATCATAGGGGACCATGTCCCAAACCATCTCCTTGCCGAGTAGTAATATTTTCTTACCCTTTAGGCGACGGCAGGCTTCTTTTACAACTGCAAAAGCTTCCGGTAAAATATCGTCGGTGGTTTCATCATTTTGCAGTCGTTCTTTGAACTCTTCAGTTTTTGCTTTTAACTCTTCTTCACTCAGTGATTCATATGTTTCAAAATATTCATTTATCTCATCGACGACCGGCCATAATTTCTTTAATTCACGGTCATTTTGGTCGCCAAATAGTTTCTTCAGGAATTTCATTTTTCATATACCTTTCAATTATCAAGCATCTGTTCCGCCGCATAGTTAACGGAATAAGTCTGCATTTTGTTCAGTCTTTTAAGTTATTACCTGAACATTAGTAACGCAATAATTTTCTATTTGAAAGCGGGGTTCACTGTCCGGACAGCAGGCGACTGGCCAGATAAGGCGGAAGGTCATTTTTTACAATATCTTGATACGTTAAATAAATCGGATAATCCAGGCGAACATATTCTAAAGTAGTCTCCTCAGTATCATACACGACAAAGCAAGCTTTCGGGTTGCCATCCCGTGGTTGCCCCACGCTACCGACATTGATAATATATCGATCGTTCTCCAGATCGAGGGTCAGCTTTTGCACATACCGTTCTCCCCGGGATTCGGAAAAAATTTTCGGGACGTGTGAGTGCCCGATAAACGTCAGTGGCGCCGTTACGGCTTCAAAGTTTTCCCGGGCATCGTATTCACTTAAAACGTAATGCCATTCTTCCGGTTCAAATGGGGAGCTATGGACAAAAAGTGCATTTTCAAATTCCATAGTATAGGGTAAGCTTCGCAGAAAGGTCTTGTTGGATTCTTCCAAACGTTCCTGGGTCCAAATCACTGCTTCCCGGGCAAGCGCATTGAAGTACGCGACATTGGTTAAACCAAGCGCAGCGTGGTCATGATTTCCCATTAGACAAAAACGACATTTTTCACGGATAAGTTCGGTGCAGGAATTGGGATGTGGCCCATAACCAACCACATCTCCGAGGCAAATAATAGTGGAGATATTTTCTTCTTGGATATAAGTCAGAGTAGTTTTCAGTGCTTCCAGATTTCCATGGATATCAGAGATCACCGCAATTTTCAATCTGCGTTATCCTTCTACTGACTCTTCTTCTTTTTATTGATCGCCATGCTCATCGCATTTTTATTCAGGCGGTTCTGAGATTTCAATTCTTTGTAAATTGAATCCAGGATACCATTTACAAATCGACGACTTTTCAGGTTACTAAAGTCTTTACTGATTTCCAGCGCCTCATTAATCGTAACTTCCACTGGGATATCGGGAAAGTGGACAATCTCGCAAAGCGCCATTCGAATCAAGACGCGGTCTAAAACTGCTACTCGTTGATAATCCCAATTACGTAAATGTTTACGAATTAAATCATTCAGCGGCTCTTCATTTTCGCTAGTTTTATCAATCAGTTCTCTGGAGAAAGGTGACATCTTTTCTTCCAGGCTTTCGGCAACTCTGTGCGCAACCGAATCGACTTCTTCTCTCAGGAATTCGTTCGTAAATAAAACTTGTAAGGCAATTCTCCGGGCCAGTCGACGAGACAGCATATTCCTAGATCCTGCTAGATTAAAAATTCAATTAATAGCCTAACAATACGTAACTTTTCCACCTTCGGTAGTGCGCTTAATCAATGTCGCCAAAATAAGATTCGTGAAGAATCTCTTCTTTTAGCAGCTCTTAACCACTGATTTAAAAGATGATGATACAGATCAAATAAGCAAAAATTAATTAACAATAAAACATTGCAGAACAGACCTGAAAACAAACACGCAAAGTATTACAAAACAGACACTTACAAAACAGGAAAACAAAATTCAAACGGCATTGCTAACTATCTACAAAAAATTGGCCAGGTAAAATCAACTGCGATTAATCCCTGGCCAAATACAAATTAATTTTTCATTTCAACAACAACTGCAACGGCTTCTCCGCCACCGATACACAGTGTTGCGAGCCCTCTTTTTCCGTTCGTTCGCTTCAGATTATGAAGGAGCGTCGTCAGGATTCTCGCACCGCTGGCGCCAATCGGATGGCCAATAGCAACGGCACCGCCGGCAACATTCACCTTCTCAGCATCAATGTTGAATTCCTGGCTTGCTGCCATTGTAACAACGGAAAACGCTTCATTAATCTCAAACAAATCAATGTCCTCGATCGACAAATCCGAGCGTTTTAACACCCGGTGCATTGCATCGATCGGTGCCGTTGTAAACCACTCCGGCGCTTTTGAGGCAGTGGAATAAGATACGATTTTACAGAGTGGTTTAATGTCCATTTTCTCTGCAGTTTCAGCTGCCATTATAACCAAAGCGGAAGCACCATCGTTGATTGTCGATGCGTTTGCCGCGGTAATAGTGCCATCTTTCTGGAATGCCGGGCGCAATGAGGGAATTTTTTCAAATTTCACGCGACCAGGTTCTTCGTCGGTATCTATAACTGTTTCGCCTTTACGGCTTTTCACAGTGACCGGAACAATCTCTTCGTCAAACCACTTATTCTCAATGGCATTCAAAGCACGCTTATAACTGGTGATTGCAAATTCATCCTGATCTTCCCGGCTAATATTACATTTTTCCGCGCACATCTCTGCCGCATTCCCCATATGAAAATCATTGTAAACATCCCAGAGGCCATCACGAATCATGCTATCTACAACCTCGCCATGCCCCATGCGAAGTCCAAACCGTGCTTTTTCCAGCAGGTAAGGTGCATTACTCATACTTTCCATGCCACCAGCAACGACGATATCTGCATCGCCAAGCATTACGGCCTGACTGGCCAGCATTACTGCTTTTAAACCGGATCCACACATCTTATTAATCGTCAAACAGCTGACTGAGTTGGGCAGTCCCGCTTTTATTGCTGCCTGACGTGCCGGCGCTTGTCCTAATCCTGCAGAAAGGACATTCCCCATGATCACCTTGTCCACGGAATCAGCAGGAATGTTTGCCCGCTTTAAGACGTCAGCAATCACGATACTTCCCAATTCCGGTGCACGGAAAGAAGATAATGTGCCACCGTAGCTGCCAATCGGCGTTCTAGCTGCAGCGACAATAACAACTTCACGAAAATTACTCATTATCATCTCCTTTATCATTATTATTTTTCTTGCTATGCTTGTCGTAGGCGTGAATAATATCCCTCACTAAACGGTGCCGGACAACATCGCCTTTCTCGAAATATATAAATTCGATGCCGTCAATGCCTTTCAGGATACTCTGAATCTCAAACAGTCCGGAAACTGATTTGTCCGGTAAGTCAATTTGAGTAACGTCCCCGTTAATAACCGCCTTTGAATTTACCCCCAGACGAGTTAGAAACATTTTCATTTGCATTGATGTCGCATTCTGTGCTTCATCGAGAATAACGAACGCATTATTGAGTGTTCGCCCACGCATAAATGCCAGGGGAATCACTTCGATGATCCCCTGTTCGGTATATTTTAGTAACTGTTCTTTTGGTAACATCTCTTCCAGAGAATCATACAGGGGGCGTAAATACGGATCGATTTTTTCCTTATAGTCGCCAGGCAGATATCCGAGACTCTCCCCTGCCTCTACTGCCGGCCGGGCCAGCACGATTTTCTTCACTCTTTTTTCTTTTAAGGCAGCTACTGCAAATGCTACAGCCATATAGGTTTTACCAGTACCAGCAGGACCGATGACAACAACCAGATCGTGCTGCTTAATAGCATCCGTTACTTTTTGCTGACCGGTTGTCCGGGGCTTGATATACCCTTTCTTGGTGAAAAGCACCACCTCGTCCAACTCTTTTCCACGCATGGATACCGGCGGATGATCTTCATCGCCATTCCGGGAAGAGTAATCCGCTTTAATCACATGAAGAATAGTTTCCACGTCTTCCCGGCGAATATGACCGTTACGATTCGCGATAAAGATCAATTCACTGACAATATTTTCAACTTGCTCAATATCGCTGCTATTTCCCCGAATTTTTAATTGATCTCCACGAGCAATTAGTTGAACAGGATAATGCTTTTCTATTATTCTTAAGTATTCGTCCCCTACTCCATAAAGCGTCATTGGATCTATTTTATCCAATTTTAACAGCAACTCGTCGCCATTTTCACTTCTTTTCATAAATGCCTTTCCATACACACATAATGCAGGTGATTTTCTCACCCATTTCTTTTATAACTACGGCTGAAAAATAAAAAGGCTCTCGGCTGAAGCCAAGAGCCTTTTAAGAAACATTTTTGTCAAAAAAACTTAGTTTCCAAGCTTAAGAACCATGTGCGGGTAGATCATATTCGGATCTTCACCGATAACGTCCTTATTTGCCTCGTATAATCTTTGCCAAGTAAAAGCATTACCTTCGCTCTTGGCGATAGCAGTTAAATCGTCGCCGCTTTTCACCCAGTAAGTGCCTGCTTTGGCAAATTTCGGAATATCAAATACCTGATTCGGATAGATTAAGTCAGGATTGTCAATCTGGCTCTTATTAGAGGTATAAATTCTCCACCATGCATAAGGATCACCGTAATGATTGGACATACTGGAAATTTTCCAGAGATAGTCGCCGCGGAGAACGGTATATTTAATAGAGACAGAGTTTGCTTTTTCACGAGCGCGCTTGATAGCAGCTTCAACCCGGCTCAGGATAGCATATCCATCGGGGCCCATGCTGATCTTGCTTTTTCTTAATTCAGCCAATCTGGCTTCATATTCGTCCAGCTCGGAAATTCTGTTAGCCATTTCCTCTGCGGACAAGGCACCAAAGGCGTTTACTGAATTCTCCAGATCTTTCGCCTGATTGGTAAAGTCATTATAGCCGGCTTCGTCTGTGCCAAGCATTTCATAAATTTTATTCCAGCAGTTGGCATACTCAGCGTCAGCTGCGGAAATATCACTGTTTAAGCCAGCAATTTTTGCTTCTTCTTCAGCGATGGCCGCATTGGCATCAGCCAGTCTCTTGGTCCACTTCTGGAATTCTGCGTTATACTCATCCATTTTCATGCTTTTGTAGTCATAGCGATACTGCTGCGCAAAAGCACCGGCGGTAAACATAAACAATAATAAAGATGTTATGGCAATAATCGATTTTCTTTGCATTTTGCCTCCTCGATAATTAAAATTTGGACGCCTGAACGGGATCAATTTTCTTCCCAGCCTTCTAAACGCTTCTCAGTATCAGCTTTGTCTTTCTTTACACCATCTACTTTGCTATTCTTTTGGGAAAGTTCACCCTCAAGTTGACCTCTTTGCTGCTTCAGCTCTTCCAACTTTCTTTCAGCTTCCAATGTAGCGTCAATGGTTTCTTCCATTGCATTAATTTGTTGCTCATTGGGGTGGGGAGTACATGAAAAGGATACCACAAGAAAGCAGCAAGCAGCAAGCGCGATAAATAAATTTCTGAATCTCTTGAAAAGCATAAAATGCCTCCTCTATTTTGACTATGTGCGTAGGAAAATACTAAAAATTAAAATTTTTGTCAAGGCTTTATCCGCAAAAAAAGATAAATAATTTATTTTCTGATATTTATAAAAAGTTCACGCAGCTGTTTTTCGGATACATTTGACGGTGTTTTTTCCATAATTCCTACCGCGCTGGCCGTTTTTGGGAATGTAATGACATCCCGGATAGAGGCCTGATTTGCCAGCAGCATTACCAGGCGGTCAAAGCCAAATGCGATACCTCCATGCGGCGGAGCACCATAACTGAGTGCATCCAGTAAAAATCCGAACTTAGCTTCGGCTTCTTCCTGTCCAATATTAAGTGCGCGAAATACTTTTTCCTGCAATTCACGGTCATGGATACGAATACTACCGCCGGAAATTTCATTGCCATTATAGATCAGGTCATAAGCACGTGCCCGTACCTTCTCCGGGGATTCATCCAGCAGGTGCATGTCTTCCAGCTTCGGAGATGTAAACGGATGATGCCGGGCAACGTACCGCCGATCTTCCTCGCTGTATTCCAGCATGGGAAAATCGATTGTCCAGTGCAGGTGATGCTTACTCTCGTCGATAAGATCCAGTTCTGCAGCCAGCTTGTTGCGGAGAAAACCAAGAATCGTCTGCGCGAATTCCTTTTTGGTATCGGCGACAACCAGCATCAAGCAGTCTCCGTCACCGCCCAGCTGTTCCTTCAAACGTGCCTTCTCAGTATCCGAAAGGAATTTGCTAATGCCACCTTCAAAGTTTCCACCGACATATTTCATGTAGGCCAGGCCGCTGGCACCAACAGACTTCGCCCAGGCGATCAGGTCATCAATTTGCTTGCGACTGTAACCGGCAGCTTCAGAAACTGCCAAGGCGCCAAGGTATCCATCTCCGTCAACCACGGACTTGAACACTTTGAACTCGGTTGCATCAAAAACAGCCGTGATATCATTTAATTCCAATCCAAAACGGGTGTCGGGTTTGTCACTGCCAAAGCGATCCATTGATTCCTGGTAAGTAATGCGCGCTAAAGGCATCTCCAGCTCAATATTCATCAACTTCCGGAAGAGATATTGCATAAACTCTTCAACCATGCCCATCACATCATCTTCATCAACAAAGGACATTTCGACGTCAATCTGGGTAAACTCCGGCTGGCGGTCTTTACGAAGGTCTTCATCCCGGAAGCATTTCACGATCTGGTAATATTTATCGAAGCCGGCAACCATCAGAATCTGCTTGTAGGTTTGCGGGGATTGCGGCAGGGCATAAAACATCCCTTTTTGCAAACGGGAAGGTACCAAAAAGTCCCGCGCACCTTCCGGGGTACTTTTTGTTAAAATCGGCGTCTCGATTTCGATAAATCCTTCTTCATTGAAAAACTCCCGGGTTGCCTGCGCAACCTCATGGCGGAAGATGATCGTCTGTTGTAATTTCGGACGTCGTAAGTCAAGATAACGATAACGTAACCGGACATCCTCAGAGACATCCAGATAATCTTTGATACCGAAAGGTGTTGTCTCACTGGCATTTAATATTTCCAGATCGCTGGCGAGAATTTCAATTTCGCCGGTTTCCATATTCGGATTGATATTTTCTTTTGTTCGGGGAGAAACCTCACCAGCTACAGCAACGACGAACTCTGAACGTAATTTTTTTGCCAGTTGAAAGCTCTCATCATTTTCCAGGGAAAAAGCAACCTGGACTTTACCATAACGGTCTCTTAAATCGATAAAGAATAAACTCCCATGGTCGCGCCAATTGTCTACCCATCCGGCGACAACGACATTTTGGCCCGATTGCTCCAGGGTAATTTTGCCACACTTATGTGTTCTTTTTAAGCGCATTTCCGCTCCTGTCATTGATCTTAATAAAGGGTGAAAAATATATACTGATCCCTATCGGTAAGCAAGATAAATAATTATCATTTGCCCGATTATTAATAAAGTGGGAGTAGCACCCCATAAAAAGAAAAAGCCCGCTGGAAGCGGGCTTTCGTATAAAACTATGAAAATGGGTATCTAGAAAATAAAAGGCAGTCGAACCTTTACCATTCCTGCATTTTCCACCGCTCCAAAGCGCCAGCGTTTAACTGCACGAACAATACAGTTGTCCAGCTTTTTATCGCCAAGTTTAGAGCTAAGCACTCTTGCCCGGCGCACCTTACCATCCGGTGCAATTTCAACTTCCAGATCGATCCGGCCTTTCAGGTTCGGATTAATCTTCGCACGTTTCTGATAACAGTATTCAACCGAAGCTTTTTGCGAGTTAATAGAAGCAGTAATGCTTTCCGAATCTCTTTTACCAGCGCCGCCGGTCAGCTTGACATTTTCACTGGCCAGCTGAATTTTACCGCGACGTTTGAAACTGGATGTTCCGCCACTCACGCCGGATCCGGCAATCATATCGTCGATGCCGGTGCCGTCGCCATCCTGACGGAAACCTGAGCCTTTTGCTGCACGAGTGCGTTCTCCCGGCGAGCCAGCTGCACGAATACCAGTAGTTCCTTCTACAATCTCACCGATATCGCCGACACCACCAGCACCACCAGCCAGATCAGATAATACGTCGCTATAAGCCACGTTACCCGCACCGGCACCACCAGCAGAAGTGGCAATCGCCAGAATTCCCTGGGAGCCTACTTCCTGTTGCATTTGGCGAGAGCGGGCGGCCAGATCTTCCTGAGTACGCTGACGGCGTTCTGCACGCTGCGACTGGGATTCTTCCACACGTTCTTTACCTTTTTCACTGACTTCTTCCGGCTCGTCTTCAGCGACTTCTTCGGTGCCGCCACCAAGATCATCATCGGTTTCGGCATCTTCTTCCGGTTCAATCAGTTCAGTTTGGTAAATTTTCTGGATTGCACGGTTTTTCATCGCCTGAATTTGATCTTCGCTTAGACTCCAGTCCTGCATGCTCACGTAGAACGCGAATCCATAGAGCAAGATGAAAGTAATCAGAAAAATACTGTAGTAGCGAACATCCAGCGTTTCCCAAAAATTTCTTTCAAATTCTTTGGGAAATCCGGCGAGCCGAAAACCGGCCGGACCTCCTGGGGGCCCTGACATTCTTGAATCCATTATAATTTCCTCTAAAACTTACGTTAAACTGCTTATCGTTCTCTAATTGTGAGCAGCCTGAGCTTATTGTACTCCGACGACCCGCAGGTATAGATCACTTTAAAAAGCATTTGAAATGGTACACTTTCGTCCGCAACCACTATCACTTCATGTGTAAATGGGATACTATAAGTTATCTCATTTTGTTTCGCTTCCTGCGCTCGCCGGCTCAGTTCACTATAAAGCGGCGCAATAATTGGCGATTGCGAATCGATTTGCTCAATACTCATCACCCGCTCGTCGGAAACCAGAATATTATCCCGGGTAATCGACACGGTTAACTCTTTATGCGGTGCCTGAGTACTTAACGAGTAGGGTAACTTAAGGTCGCTTGAAGGCGAAATAATTGCCCCGGTCGTCGAATAGGTTTTCAACAAAAACAGAAGAATAATCGTCATTGCATCCATCATGGATGTTAGATTGAGTTCTTCATCCGTTTCCATCCGATGTTTTTTTGCTCTCGATGGTATAAAAGCCATTGCGTTTTATCCTTCGCTAGATAATTACCTGACCGATATTAATCTGTGGGAATAACTCTTCCAGGTTGCCGTCGACAGCTTCAAAGACGGTGATATTATCCACGGTTTTAATAATGTGTTTATATTCTATATCTGCCTCAGCGGATATAATAATACTTTTTTCGTCAATAAATCCCTGATCTTTAATTTTATCTTTAATTTCGATCAGTTGTTCTTGCAATGCGACATAATCGTAGGTGCCATCTTCCAGGATCGGGATCGTCGGTTCGGATTCGGTATTGGCTTCACCGGTCAAATAGCCGGCTTTGTTACCAATATAGAATCCGTTTTTCGACAAAATAACGGTCAACTGGAAGCGTTTTTCCTTTTCGATATTATCACCGGCACTGTCTCCCGGGCCTTTTCTGGCCGCTGGAGGCAGATTCAATTCCCGGATCGAGAGCTTTACGAACTCCGCACTATAGAGGAGAATCGGGATCAGCACAACCATCAGGTTCATCACCGGACGGATATCCAGGGGAATTTCAGTAACTTTGTTATGCGCACGCATTGAGGGTTTAAAAGCCATAAATACGCCTCAGTCACTTTTTCGGTTTAACGACTTCCGGTAATTAGATTGATTAATTTGACCAGATGTTCATCCATGTCGTCAATAATCTGGGCGGTCTTATTCTGAATAACATTGTATAATACAATAGTGGGAATTGCAACAGCCAATCCGAAGATCGTAGTATTCATCGCTGTCGAAATACCAGCGGCCAGTAACCTGGTTTTTTGATCATCGGGGATGTCTGCACTACCCACAGAAGCAAATGCGATAATAAGACCGTAAATCGTACCCATCAAACCGGTCAAAGTTGCAATATTTGCGATCATAGACAAATAATTTGTGCGTCTTTGCAGTTTCGGTATCACTTCCAGCGTGCCTTCATCCACTGCGTTCTGAATAGAACGGAAATCAAGACTTTCACTTTCAGCTACTTTCTTCAGTCCTGCGAGGACAACATAAGGTAATGCGCGCTGTTTGCCAGCTTCGCACAATTCGATGGCGCGTTTCATATTACCACTGGTAACGTATTTGCGGATTTCCATCATGAACTTATCAGAATTCACATTTGACCGTACCATCACGTAATAGATTCTTTCCGCGGCAATAGCGATGGCAATCACCAGAAAGAACAAGATAAACCACATGAATGCAAATCCTTCGGAGTTCGGACTAAAAGAGTTAAAGAATTCACTCCAAAACTGACTGCCCATAAGTAATTTCTCCTTAGTATGTTATAAACGATTCCATTTTCAGTTAAAATCTATTTTTATTTAATAATGCTTCTATATCTTTAATTCGCTTGATTTTCCCGCTGGTATTTGGCGTAAATTTTAACTCTTCGGTTCTTGCGGAGAGTTCCGAACGGAAGCTTTTCTCTACTTTTACTTCTTCGAACTGCACTTTCTTACGCTTGTCTAATATCTGAACCTGCGGCAACTCTACGCGGGCGTCCAGAATTTGTGCTTCAATCTGAATAACATCGCCGCTACTTGCCTGCTGTTGTTGCCCGCTTTGCCCCTGATCCTGAGCCAGGGAAACGCTGCTAAGCGCACATAATATAAAGACCATAAAAGAAAGATATCTGACCTGAATCATCTATTTCCCCTTTTAATCAACAATTCGGTTTTTATTCGTAATTCCGGTTTTTTGGAGCTGGACAGGATCAACATTGTCCTGCTGCATTTTCGCCCGAATCTGCTCAATTGACTGCGATACTTCGCCCGGGAGCAGCTTCAGCAACATATGAAACTTCAATCCCTGGCGCGGCGGTCCGTCAAAGTCTTTTACGGACATTGCAATCAGGTTTTCACCTTCCTTCAGGAATTCTGAAAAAATATCGAAAGGTAAATACTCAACGGTTTCGAAGGGCGACATGTCTCCGCCGGTAATATACACATCATTGATGTAAAGATGATACGTTTTATCGCCGGTCACCGAAATCCAGCCGTCAATCGGCTTGGAATCCAATTGCACCCGCTGGCGGAAAAAGGCTTCCAGCGTGTCGGGCTCTTCAATTCTGTCCAGAATTGCCAGCGAAGTATCCCGCAAGGTTTCCAGTGATGTTTGATCCAGCGTGTTATCTTCGGCCAGAGAATCCACCACGGAACGGTCTTCCAACTCAAGTGGATTGACAGAGCCGCTGCCGGTTGTGCCGGCTGCCAGTTCGCTCACCCAAATTGCCGCTGGTGCAACGTTCAGAGAATCAAATCCGGAAAAGGTAAGATCGATCGGCGTCGGTATTACCTTTGCATCTCCCCAATCACCATCGCTGACAACATTGGTATTCCAGCCGGTGGTATATCGGGTGGTCGCTTTCCAGGAATTGTCACTGGCGACATTAAACTCCCGCTTGGGAAGATCTTCCAGGTAAGTTACCGGATCCAGTTGTACCAGTTGCACCAGCATCAACTGCGTCCAGATATTCTCGATCTGAAATTCCTTACTGATGTCATAGGCAAAAGCATAAATATCCTGCGAGTATTGTCCCAGTTCGAACGCCTGATCGTCAAAGAAAGTACCACCAAGAGAGAAATTCTCATTCTGGGTCGAATCATACTTGGTAATAAATTCCTCACTCTTCTGCGTCGGCACTACTGCCAATTGAGTCAGCTGCTGACCGGCATCGTAACCAAAATTGAACATTCGCTGTTCCGTGGTTAAGCGAGTATCGGAATTGATGTTATGCTCCTGAGCCAGTTGCAAGGTAATCTTATATTGATTCAGTGCGATCTTGGCATATTGATCCATATTGTAGATCATTTGCATTACATAAGTATCCTGAAAGTCATAGTAATCGAGACCTTCTGCGGATACAGCGCCTTCTCCCTGCTCGATCAAATCTTCCAGGGTTGGCAAGGCATTTCTAAACTCCTGAATGGCCTGATAGAACAGTCCTTCATATTCAGTCGCCAGCACATTTCTGGAGAGCAGAATCTTCCGTTTGGATTCTTCCACATATTTATTTTCCAGACCAAGCTCGTTGGCGATTTCCAGATTCTTCAAATGCGCATCGATTGTCGTGGTTACCTGTTGAGCAACTAACGTTCTCAATACCTGATCCTGAAATACCAGTGACCGTAAGCCAGTCTCCGGATTCTCGACGCGGAGATAGTCGGTAACAAAATCCGACGAACGTTCAGCGACATTATACTGAATCAGGGAGATGTTGTCCTTGGCACGGCCGTACCATTTCAGGGCAACTTCGCTACTGCTGTCCACTTCCGCCTCTTTCCGGATAGCGACCGTCGTATCATTAACTTCCGGAGTGGTATCCGTTATTACGCTGGTTGTGTCCATGGAGACATCCAGTTTTTCGGCCAGTGCCGGCAAGTTAATTAAAACATTTTTGTATTCGTTCACCGCACGCTCATATGCCGGCACCGAGGCATTAAACACCTGGGTTTTCTGAACGAGACGTTCATCCCGGCTTAGATCCTCCGGCAAGGCCTGATTGGCGATAGCATTTGCAAACTCTTCATACGCTTCGGCGATTCGATACATCGCTTCGAAACTACGTATCGATCCCAGACTGATGACCTGTGTAAAAGCGCCTTCTACCTCGGTCAGCTTTGCCTGCTTGCGTTCCAATTGCGCCCGCAAGGTGTTTTGCGGATAGCTCAGCTGAATGTCCTTGTATTCGCGATAGAGAATTTGTCCCAGCTTGTAATTGGATTCTGCAGCGAAGTAAAGATTGGGATCGCGACCGGCACGAGCGAAATCGCTGCTGCGGGCAATCGCCTTATTAAACTCGATCTTCGCTGAGTCGTTTTTAGTGCGCTCGAAGTAGTAAACACCGCGATTATAGAATGCCTCAATCGTCAGCGGATCATTCGGATATTGCGAGGCAAATTCGTCATAAATACGGTTTGCGCTGGCAAGATCGTCCAGCTTCAGATAGAAACGGGCATTCTCGAAAAGAAGGTCTTTCGATTCCGGATTGCTCGGATAAGTGCCGATGTAAAGGTTATTCGCACGAATCGCTTCATCCCATGCTTCAGCTTTCTCATAGAAAAGGCTGGCATTATAGAGTGCATTTTCCGCTTCCGGCGTACCGGAGAAACGATCAAAAATACGCTCGTTAGTTTTCGCCACATTCAGAAAATCTTCCAGCTCTTTGTAGTCAGAAGCGATGTTGATATAAGCAGAGAGCAACTGTTTCGATTCGGGGAAGTCGCTCACCAGAATCTCATAAGTTTCAATCGCTTTTAACCATTCGCCGGCCTGCTCAAAATTACGGGCACTACGGAAGAGCGAGTTATCCACGAATGAGACATAACTGGCAGCTTCTTCGTAAACCCGGCGATATTCCTTCGCAGCTTCGGCATGATTGCCCTGCTGCTCCAGGCGTTCACCATTTTTGAAGATGGACTCACCGATACGGCTTTGCGCAACCTTGATTTGCTCTTCCGGGATGCCGGAAGTATTGAGAATTTTCTTGGCGACAATCTCGGAATCACGATATTGCCCCAGGAAGAAATAACTGTTCATCAACGAGAGGAGACCAACGCTCTTCTGCTGAGAAGAGGGGAATTTGGTAACCATCGTTTTATAATATTTTTTCGCAAGATCATACTGACGCTTGTTGTAATACAACGCACCGGCTGCAGCCAGAATGGTCGGCGTTTCCGGTGAATCCGGGAACAGCTTGATAAAGTTGTCATAAGCTTCCGCAAGCATCTTTTCTTCCGGTGTCAGCGTTTTCACCGCACGTCCCACGGGCTGATCCGCGCCGATTTCCGTCAGAGAAGCGGAAGAGACGCTGATTTTAACCAGGGTATCAGCAGAGTTAATCGCGTTGATTGCCGCATCAAACTGGTGATCATCTTCCAGGTAATCGTTACTCACGCGGATATATTCGGCAAACGCCTCTTCGAAACGGCCGAGCCGGGTATCGAAAACATAAGCGAGCGCCCAGTTGATTTCATACGCTTTTTCGTCGGTTGGATAGTTATCCAGATAGAGCTTACACAAATCAACGAATTCTTCGAAATCCGCGCGAACTTCTCCGCCGTCGCTTTCTTTCGCCAGGGCCTTATTATAAAGGTATGTAATATTGGTACGGAAGGCTTCTTCCGTTAAGCTGTATGCTTCATCCATTGCGGTAATCTGCTCTTCGAGATCGTCCCGCGCTTCCAAACGGGCATACCATTCGGATTTCGGATTGTAGCTTTCAAACAGCAATTTTCTTTCCGCGAAAGCCTGCTCATATTCTTCACTGGCGATGTAAGCATCGGCAATTTTCTTTTGCACGCCAGGTGCATAGAGATAATCCGGATACATCAGCAGCAATTCGTTGTAGGCCTGAATCGCATCGGTCCAGCGGGTGATCTTCGCATAACGATCACCGATGTTATACATAATGTCTACACCAAAGGATGGCTTGTCCAGCTTCTCGATAAATGTCCGAGCGTTATCTACCCCGCTTTTGTTATAAGCAGGATCAATAAAAGATGCCGCGACAAACTGCAGCGCTTCCGGCTTTACATCTGCCCGGATAATTTCTCCGGTGGGATCTAATGCCTTCAGCTTCTCGATATCCTGAATAACCGCCATAAAGTAAACGATGGCATCGGTATAATAATCGGGATTTTCACCGGCGAGGCGATAGTAGCTCCACCCGAGCTTGTACAGTGCTTCGTCATAGCGGGGAGAATCTTTATACTGCAGCACGTTCTTGTAAAGCTGAATCGCTTTGTTCAGTTTCAGAATCGTTTCCGCGGTATCATCTCCCGGCTCCGGGTAGAAAAAACTTTCCGCAAGCTTCATATATGCTTCCGGTGCATATTCACTTTCCGGAAATTCGTCGATAATCGATTGGAAAATTTGCTGAGCAGTCTCGAACTCTTCCATCTCATTCAACAGATATGCCTTGTTGTAATAAGCATCATCCACCAGGTCAGATTCCTGGAAGTTACGAATGATCAGGTCGTAGATCGCAATCGCTTCCTGATAATTTTTCTGCGGCAGCTTCGGCTCCGCCGGCATGGCGGCCAATTGCCCCGCTTCGAAGGCTTTAGCTTCCTGCTCATAAACTTCGTAATCCGCTTCGTATTTGTCGTAGCGGCGTTCGAAATTCAGATCTTCTTCTTCGATATAATACTCAGCAACACGAATCAGAATTTTATCCTGATTCGAATTTTCATCTTTGCTTTTACCCAGAAATTCCTGGGTAACTTCTACACCTCGCTGACGGATTTTTTCCTGTTCTTTCAGGAGATCTTCCCGTTCCCGAGCCAGAATTTTACGAATCTTTACCAGGTCTTTTACAGAAAAGACACTGAGACTGGTATCCTTCACGGCGCCATCCTGCGCGACTCCGGAAAAAGTGCTCATCAGCAACGCAGCGAGTATGATGGTAAGGTAATGTTTCAGCTTAAACAATTCGGACCCCATTGTCTCTCTATTGTTTGCAATTCTTATTGTTGTTGATCATCCTGTGTCTCGGATTCTCTTGTATCAAAATAACTTTCCCGGAAAGCTCTTTCTCTTTCGGCCCGTAGTCGTGCTCGCTCTTCCATTCGCGCTTTCATCGTCATAAATCGTACTTCTGACTCAATCTTCTTGATCTTATCTTCGATCACTTGCTTCCGGTAGTTTAGTTGTTTATTTACTCTTTCAAAAACATCGGCCACTTTTACCAGTTTACCCTGGGATTTTTGCTTCTGGTCGAAATAAACGTTAATGATGCCGAATGCCCCAAGATCTCCCCAGCGATTGAATTCCGGATAAGGATTTTCCTGGCTGGATGTTTCCTGAATACCGACATATAAAAAGTCATAGCGTTTTTTCAACTGCAGCAGGTGCCGTCGTTTCTGCTCATATTTTGCGACCAGATCAAAATTGTTCCGGCTGCTGGCATGGGCAATCTGCCCGTCCATTTCTTTTACGAGCATGTCGATCCGGGCAATTTCATCAAGCACTTCTTTCTTCTTCTGTTCCAGTTGCTGATGATGTAACTCTTCTTCCGTTACATATTTACTGACCGGATAATCGTCAAAAAAGTTGACCCGGCTTTTCGGATCGAACACTTCATCGGGAAATGTTTCCAGAATGGCCCCGAGGCGGACGCGTAAACTGTCAATACGTTCGACAGCCACACTGTTATTGCTTTCTTCCGCGGCCAGGCGCAATTGGTTCAACTCCTTGATTTGATCGATTACTGCATTCGCTTCCTGAAACATCAACAGACCGGAACTACTGGTTTCGGAAATATCCAAACCATGTATTTCCACCTGAAGCCGGGCAATCAAATCCGTCGCCCGAATATATGCTTCGGAGTTGCCTTCTCTCAGCGCAGCTTCCTTCTCTTCAATCGCATCGCGATGTAATGATTCCAGACGGTTTCGCTCGCCGATATAAGTTTCAATAGACCCGCGCTTCACTTTTTCCTGGTAGACTTCCCGGTATAAGTCAATCGCCTCCAGCGGCTCATTTTCTGACTGATTGATATAAGCCAGTAAGCCGGTTGCTTCCATCTTGTAAGGTGAAGCATAGTAATCGGCAATTAAACGTTTGGCATAGAATCGCGCTTGACTAAAATCACGTTTTTCACCGGCTGGCTTGGAACGTTCAACCTCGTAATAACACCAGGCAAGAGCGTTCAAAACTTTGTCATACTGGGAAAAGCCAGGCGCCACTTCATTCAGATAATTAATGGCAGCCAGGTAGTTATCCCGTTCATATTCCACGACGGAAAGCTTGTAAAGAGAGCGGGCATGCAGATAGGCCGGTGCTTCCAGATCGTTGACCAGTTTTAAATAACTGGTTACGGCGTCGTCGAGCAGCTCGCTGTCCAGATAGGCATTTCCGATAAAGTATTGTGCGAGATAGTAGTAGGCATGGCCTTCCGGCACATTTAGCAATGTAGCGACGGTTTCGTCAAAATTACCCATTTGATAATGGGCCATCGACTGCAGGAACTGAATATCGTAATATTCCGGATTGCTTAACGGCGCCAGATTCTGATAGAGATTGGCAAATTCTACAACTTTCGCATAGTTGTTCATCGTGTAATGAATTTGCACCAGACGTCCGTATACTTCAGCCAAATATGTTGTTGAAGGATACTTACGGATCAATTCGTTATAATCTTCTTCAGCGTGCATTAAGCGATTCAGGGCAAAATTAGACTCTGCCTTGTAAAACAAGACATCATCGATATTTCGAATGCCCCAGAGCGGATACTCTTCGCTGACATCGGAGAGCAGCAACTCTGCCAATTCATAATCCGCATAGTTAAAGCGGGTATAGGCAAGCTTAATCTCTTCGTTGAACATGCGCTGAACTTCCTGCAATCCCGCAGACTTCAGGAGATTTTTCCGCGCCAGTCGTACATCGGCAAGGCGCAGGCTGTATTTCACTTCTTCAGTCCGGCGCCATTCTACAAACAGATCGTAAATTGTCGGGGGGCGGCCAAGAATGCTACCACCGTCGTTGTCCACTTCGCCGAAAGCTTTTAACAGCCTTTCTTTGGAGCGGGCAATATTCGCGCTGATATCTCCGGGACTTTCCGACTGATCCATCTTAATTGTCTCTTCCGAGACATAAAGCATTTGCAGACCGTCTTCGAAGACCTTTTTCTTCTTGAAATCGACCTCACCTCTGTCGATTGTAACTTTGATTCGGCGGGAAAGGTCATTGACGAACGTGTCCAGCTCCCGAATATTTGCTGCCTTCAGTCGTCTCTTGAGAATTTCAATCTCTTCGAGCATGCCGTGCAGTTCGCCAAAATATTTTTTACGTGCTTTGCCAGGGTTCTTCAGTCTTTTCGAGACTTCCCGATTTACCAGGTCCATAAGACTGATAAGAAATTTTTGCTCGGGTATTGTCTCTTCTCCATGCCGTAAGTACTGCTCATACACGTACTGAACCAGTTCTGTTTGAACTTCGAGTTCAGCAGTGTATGAAATCAATTCTTGCAAATCCTGTTTATCGCTGGATTGTGGGGGGATGGCATGAATAGTGGAGAAAACAAGACAAAGCAGAGCCGCTATGAGTGGGATTCGCCTCATATATAATATTCCACTATTATGTATTAACAGTTTAAAATGAATTAATGTTAACCTATAATACTTCAGATGGAATTACGGCGGGCGACCTGTAATCTATTTGTAGCTCTTGCTAATGCTGCCTCAGCTCGTACAACGTCAACATCGATATCACCAGAGTCTTTTCTCCGATCTAAAAGATCTTTAGCGCGGTCTATGGCCTGTTGAGCTCGCTCGATGTCAATGTCTTGTGCTGATTCGGCAGACTCGAGCAATAGAAGTACCCGATCCTGAACGACTTCAAGGAAGCCGCCGCTTACCGCGTAGTATTCGGTCTTTTCCGGCAACTCCACCTTAATTTCACCTACTTCTAATTCACTGATAAATGCAGTGTGACCTGGTAATATTTGAAATTTTCCTAAAACTCCCGGGGCAGAACAACTGGATGCTAATCCAATTTCAATTTTCTTATTCGGGGTTGCGAGCTCAATGTTCAGACTTTTCTCAGTCATAATATAACGCTATAATCGTTTATTTTCAGATCGGCTTTAATTAAATTAATTTTATAAAACGAATTGTGAACAATATCAACTAAATGAATTAACTTTGCATTTTTTTCGCTTTTTCTTCAGCTTCTTCAATTGTTCCAACCATATAAAATGCCTGCTCGGGCAGATCATCATATTCGCCTTCAATGATACCTTTGAAACCGCGAATCGTATCTTTTAATTCCACATAGCGGCCGGGAGTTCCGGTAAATGCCTCTGCCACGAAGAAAGGCTGGGAAAGGAAGCGCTGAATTTTACGGGCGCGCTGAACAACCAGCTTGTCTTCATCGGACAATTCGTCCATACCGAGAATTGCAATAATATCCTGTAAATCCTTATATTTTTGCAAAACTTCCTGAGCAGTTTTAGCCACTGTATAGTGTTCCTGGCCAATAATAATCGGATCGAGAATACGGGAGGTGGAGTCAAGCGGATCCACAGCGGGATAAATCCCCATTTCGGAAATGGAGCGGGACAATACTGTTGTTGCATCCAGGTGCGAGAATGCAGTTGCCGGTGCGGGGTCTGTCAAGTCATCCGCCGGAACGTAGATTGCCTGCACGGAAGTAATTGATCCCTTGTTTGTAGAAGTAATACGCTCCTGCAAACCACCCATTTCAGTTGCCAGCGTTGGCTGATAACCTACCGCAGAAGGCATACGTCCCAACAGCGCGGATACCTCAGAACCAGCCTGAGTGAAGCGGAAAATGTTATCGATAAAGAGCAGAACGTCTTTTCCTTCCTGATCACGGAAGTATTCTGCTGCGGTCAATGCCGTCAAAGCAACACGCTGACGCGCACCGGGGGGCTCATTCATCTGACCGAAAATCAGCGCTGTTTTTTCCAAAACACCACTATCTTTCATTTCGTGCCAAAGGTCGTTTCCTTCACGGGTTCTTTCCCCTACCCCGGCAAATACGGAGTAACCACCGTGCTCAGTACCAATATTACGGATCAGTTCCTGAATCAATACCGTCTTACCTACCCCGGCACCACCGAACA
This sequence comes from Calditrichia bacterium, assembly GCA_028284905.1. Classification (GTDB taxonomy): domain Bacteria; phylum Calditrichota; class Calditrichia; order RBG-13-44-9; family J075; genus JACKAP01. The sequence continues at coordinate 114,997 of JANQQU010000064.1, read as the reverse complement.
GGCCGGTTTTTCCACCTTTGGAGTAAGGTTCCAGCAGGTCGATAACCTTAATACCGGTTTCCAGAATCTCGGTATTGGTATCCAAATCTTCAAAATCAGGGGCTGGACGGTGAATCGGCAGACTAATTTCACTCTCAATCGGGCCCATTTCATCAATCGGCTCCCCGATAACATTGAGCAAACGACCGAGCACTTTCGGTCCGGCCGGTACCGTAATCGGTGATCCGGTATCTGCTGCTTCAACACCACGCACTAAACCGTCGGTACTGTCCATAGCAACTGTGCGAACGACATTTTCGCCCAAATGCTGCTGAACTTCCAATACCAGCACGCCTTCTTCCCGCTCGATTCTGAGCGCGGAATAAATTTCCGGCAACTTACCTTCATCAAACTGAACGTCAACTACCGGTCCGATAACTTGCTTCACTACACCTTTGTTCATGATAGACCATTCCTTTTTTAATATTATCCCGACAAGCAAGGAATATCAAGCCAATTATTTCCTATGATCATTTTTATCAGCCCTTACTTGCTGACTACAGCATCCTGCGATCGTGCTTATCCGTTCTTCAATGCTTCGGCACCGCCAACAATTTCCAGGATTTCCGTGGTAATTGCTGCCTGACGAGCCTTGTTATAAACCAGCGTAAGGGAACTGATTAACTCCGTTGCATTTTCTGTCGCATTTTCCATTGCCATCATCCGGGCTGCCTGCTCTGAGGCATAGGACTCCAGGAATGCTCGCCACACCTGCATTTTCAGATGTCTCGGCAACAGTGCTAACAACAATGCTTCTTCAGACGGCTCGTAGAGATAATCTACGGTGCCTTCGCTTTCAAATTCACTCATATCCAGCGGTAGCAATGTGTCGGCAACAATTTCCTGCCGGGCAACAGACTTAAATTCATTAAAAACAATTTGTACTGCATCGACATTCTCATCGGAAAAATCTTTCATAATCGCCTGTGCCAGGTTATCGGCATGGGCATATTGCAGATTATTGAAAATGCCGTCATAGGAAGCGATGACATTAAAATCCCGCTTACGGAAAAACTCTCCGGCTTTTTTACCAACCGTTACCAGAGAGATTTCTTTATCCTGATTATTTCGTATTTCCAGCAGCGCTCTTTTGATAACATTACTATTAAAAGAACCACAAAGACCACGATCCGAAGTAACCACTACCAGGCGAAGTCTTTCTACCGGGCGAACGGCCAGCAAGGGTGATTCGGTTTCATTCGAATTTGCTGCCAGGTTCTGAATCAATTCCTGTATTTTCGATGCATAGGGACGGGCAGAGAACATCCGTTCCTGGGCCCGTCGCATCTTTGCAGCAGCGACCATTTTCATCGCTTTGGTAATTTGCTGGGTATTTTTAATCCCTTTGATGCGCTGCTTGATTTCTCTTAGCGTTGCCATAAACCATTAACCTTCTACTTTGAACATCTTCAGGAAGTCAACTACGGATTTAGTCAGTTTTTCGCCAAGCTCATCGGAGATTTTCCCTTCGTTGCTAATTTCATTCAGCAGTTCCGGTGATTTACTTTCAAGATATTCAATGTACTCGGTTTCGAAACGCTGCAGGCTTTCTACCGGCAGTTCATCGAGATTACCAGTGTTCGCGGCATAGATAATTGCGACCTGCTTTTCTGCATCCATCGGAATGTATTGTCCCTGCTTCAGCAGTTCTACCAGGCGCACACCACGGGTCAGCTGTGCCTGCGTGGCTTTATCCAGGTCTGAACCGAACTTCGCAAATGCTTCCAGCGAACGATACTGGGCAAGGTCCAGACGCAAGCGGCCGGCAACCTGCTTCATTGCCTTAATCTGGGCACTACCACCCACACGACTTACCGAGATACCTACGTTTACCGCCGGACGAACACCGGAGTAGAACAGTGAAGGTTCGAGGTAAATCTGACCATCGGTAATGGAGATTACGTTCGTGGGAATGTATGCGGAAACGTCACCCGCCTGGGTTTCGATAATCGGCAACGCGGTTAAAGAACCAGCGCCTTTATCGTCACTAAGCTTTGCCGCACGCTCCAGCAAACGGCTGTGCAGATAGAAAACGTCACCAGGATATGCTTCACGTCCGGGAGGACGGCGGAGCAGCAATGCCATCTGGCGATAGGCATATGCGTGCTTGGAAAGGTCATCATAAACCGCTACGGCATGCATGCCATTATCACGGAAATATTCGCCCATTGCCGCGCCGGTATACGGAGCGATATACTGGAGTGCTGCGGACTCACTCGCATTCGCCACAACGACGATGGTATATTCCATAGCGCCATGCTCTTCGAGCGTTTTCACAACTTTTGCAACCGTAGATGCTTTCTGACCGATGGCGACATAAATACAATACAGGGGTTTTTGCGGTGAGCCTGGCTGGTGGGTCGATTTCTGATTAATAATCGTATCCACAGCAACCGCTGTTTTTCCGGTCTGGCGGTCACCGATAATCAACTCACGCTGGCCACGGCCAATCGGGATCATCGAGTCAATCGCCTTTAATCCGGTTTGAACCGGCTCATGCACGGATTTACGGTAAATTACCCCCGGCGCCTTACGTTCAATCGGGATAAATTCGGTCGCATTGATCGGCCCGCGTCCATCCAATGGTTCGCCAAGCGGATTTACGACGCGTCCCAACAATTCTTTTCCTACCGGTACTTCTGCAATTCGCTGGGTACGGGTAACGGATTCACCCTCTTTAATCGCTCTGTCATCACCCAGGATAACGATACCGACGCTGTCTTCTTCCAGGTTAAGCACCATACCGGTGGCCCCGGAATCGAACTTCACCAATTCCCCGGCCATTACGCTGTTTAACCCATGGACACGCGCAATACCGTCTCCGACTTGCAGTACAGTACCGACTTCATATACATCTGCCTCTTTATCCAGCCCCGCAAGCTGTTTTTTGATGATGGCAGAGATTTCTTCCGGTCTTACATCTACGGCCATGTTTCTGTCCTCAGTTTTTACGCTTCTATCAGATTTTGCTTTAATTTCTTTAACTTATTTGAAAGGCTGGTGTCGAAAACCATGTCATTCAAACGAACCACAAATCCACCCAGCAGACTTTCGTCAATATGGGAAGTCAGTATTACATTTTTCCCGGTTTCTTTGTCCAGACTCACTTTCAGGCTTTTCAGCTGTTTGTCGGACAAAGGCACCACGCTGAATACTTGTCCGCGGATGATTCCGCGATAATCATCTAACAGATCTCTAAAATTATCAATGACTTGTGGGAGGTGGGCAACCCGATTTTTGTTGATCAGCAGCGCAACAAAATTGAATGTCAGTGGTTGAAGGTGTTTTTGATATGCAGCTTTAAACGCTTTCAGCTTGAGAAAGTCGGCAGTGACCGGGGAATCCACCAATTCCCGGAAAGATTGAATATCGGCATAGTCCTTCGCCAATCGTTCCAGATCTTTCTCCACGATCTCCAGTTGTTTTTTATCCAGCGCTGTTTCAAATACTGCCTGCGCATACCGTTTTGCGACACGAGACCCTTTCACGCAAAATCCCTTCTAATTTTTTTGACCCATATTAGCGATAGAATCATCAATAATTTTCTGATGTTTGTCTTTATCGACAACCACACCGATCAGTTTTGAAGTTGCATCGAAGACGATTTCGGCAACTTCCGCTTTCAGCGACGCGATCATAGTTTCGCGTTCCCGATCGATATCCGCTTTCGCGCGTTCTTTAATCTTTTGAGCTTCATCCCGGGCCTGTTCGACGATATCATTCTTCATCTTTTCGGCCACCTGCTTGCCCTCTTTAACCAACTGCTGCATCTCTTCCTGGGCAGCGGCCAGTTTTTCCTGCTGTTCTGCCAGAAGCTTCTCAGCATTTTTCTGAGCAGACTCCGCCTTCTCCAGGCTTTCGGCAATCCGATTTTCCCGGGCTTCCACTGCATTGAGCAGTGGACCCCAAGCAATTCGTCTAAGCACGATCAGCAGCAGAAAGAATGTTACTAAGCTCCAAATGAGCATTCCAGGTGAAAGTTTTAGTAGTTCCATTCAGTTTCTCGCTTATTTAGAGATTATTTTGTGCCTAATAAGAAGCAAATTACCAAACCGAAGAAAGCTACACCTTCGATCAGTGCTGCAGCAATAATCATAGAAGTTCTGATTGCACCACCGGCTTCCGGCTGACGGGCAGTTCCTTCCATTGCCTGACCACCGATTCTACCAATACCTAAACCAGTTCCAATTACTGCAAGACCTGCACCAATACCTGCTGCTAAATACGCTAATCCTGTTGCATCCATTTCGACTTCTCCTTCTTTAAAAGAATCATCATTTGATTTTCGAGCAGGGTGATCAAGCGTTGGAGCGAATGACTGTAGAGGGAGGGGGTGCCATTGTTCTTCGGTATACTTCCCGAATCCCCTTTACTTAATTCCCTTACTCTCTATTTAAAAATATTTTTCGTTTCTTTTAAAACTATGTAACTTATTTCACAAATCTTAAAACACTACTAGCACGCATTAGCAGTTCCATACGTGCTTTCATTCCATTCCTAGTGATCAGGATGCGCAGACATCCCGATAAACAGCGCGCTCAACATTGTAAATATGTAAGCCTGCAGAAAGGCAACAAAAATTTCGAGCAGATTGATTGCGATGGCCATTGGTACTGCCAGCAGCGATACGTAAACGCTGTGTAATACGATAATCAGTCCCAAAAGCGCATAAATCACCGTGTGTCCGGCGACCATGTTTGCGAAGAGACGCATTGCCAAGGCAAACGGCTTGGTGAAAAGGCCGAGAATTTCAATCGGCACCATAATCAGCAGTAAGCCTTTGGGAACACCACCGGGCGCCAAATGCGCCAAATATCCACCCAATCCATTCTGCTTGATACCATAAGCCTGCGTCGCAACAAAAGTAATAATCGCAAACGCCGCGGTAACAGCCAGGTTGCTGGTGGCGGTAGAAAGAATTGGGATTAGCCCAAGTAAATTTAAAGTGAGAATAAAAAAGAAAATGGTACAAAGGAAAGGAGTTAATGCCCGGCCCAGTTTTTCCCCGATATTCGGAACAGCAATTTCATCGCGAATAAACAACACCAGCGTTTCAATCAAGCCGGCAAAACCGGTTGGCACCAGCTTTGGCTTCCGGAAACTAAACCAGAGTGCGGTTATCAGCAAAAGGCTGCCCAGCCAAAGCATTGCCACGTGCAATGTAATTGAAAAATCAAAAGGAATGCCAGCAATTACTACTGGTTCAAAACTGGGGAGTTTGGTGCCTAGCCACGCATCGGCATCCTGAAGGTGAGAGAGAATATATTCACCGAGTCCGCCTTCACCTTTTCCATCGCCACCACTATCCCGTAAAAACACTGCACTCATTCTCGATTCCTTTCCACCTGAGAAGATTTATGAATGTGAAATATTTCCAACGTCATAAAAAGGAAATAGGTTGCTACCAGTGGTACCACTAGTGCAACCCGATTCATATCAAGCGCCCCTATTAAAATAAATAAAAGAGCGAAAATCAACAAAAATCTAAAAATAATCCCCCCGAAGACCGAGGCCAGAAAGGCATTTTGGGATTTGTGGTAACCCCAGTTGATGATTGCATATCCCAACAGGGCGTTTCCATAACCAATGGCGAGTCCTGTCCAGGCAGCCTGATCGTAAGCGGCATTATTCCACAACGACAGTATAGCAACACTCACCAGCACACTCACTAACAACACCAACAGGCTCTGCTTGAAGAAGCTCCAAAAATTCATTTTTCCGACTTGTCATCAGGTTTTGAAAGAACAGTTTTAAAAAAATTATACATCCCTATTACTACACCGAGAATTGCCCCGATTCTGATATAATAAGGATCACCACCCAGCCATTGGTCGATCTCATATCCGATAAGAGTGAAGAGACCAATGGCTGCTAAAAAGAAAAAACCCATGTTCATATAGGGGCCAATTTCCCGCAAAGTATCTGCGAAAGTAGCCCCCAGTGATGGATCAAAAGATTTCTTTTCTTTTTGCTTACTTTTTGACGGCTTCACGCGCGGCATTACCAGCTTTCTCGAAGAGGCCTTTCTTGCCATTCTGGGTAGCGCCGCCACCCATTTCAGATTTGCCGTTAAAGAAAGCACCTTCATCAATCACAAGCTTACCTGCGCTCAGGTTGCCATTTAAAGAAGAGGATTCCTGCAAGGTCAATTTCTGATCGATAAACACATTGCCTTCGATACGGCCGGCGATTTTGGCGGTCTTCGCATAAACTTCACCAATAATTTCCCCATTCCGGCCAACACTAACATCGTCTGCTGCCCGAATGATGCCTTTTACTTTTCCATCAATCCGGATACTGCCTTTAGTTTCAATGGTGCCTTCCAGGAAGGTGCCGGCAGTAATAAAATTCAGCTGATTCTGAGGGGTCTCGTTACTTTTCATCTTTTGAAAAGCCATAACGCTATTCTCCTAAAGTTAAATCCATAAAAAAATCCCGCGGGTTACAAGCTCGCCCATCTTTCCGAATCTCAAAATGAAGATGCGGTCCGGATGACGATTCACCCGAATTACCTAATAAAGCGATGACCTCTCCTTGTTTTACTTCCTGGCCAGCTCTCACAATATTCTGAGAGTTGTGACGGTAATCGGTCAGATATCCTCCCTCATGGTGGATCATCAAGACGTAACCGTATTTTACAGTCCATCCGCTAAATACTACAATACCGTCCGCTGCAGCAACAATTGGCGTCCCGACTTTGGCAACAATATCAATGCCGGGATGCTCCGGTTCTTTAAATTCCTGCGAGACAAATCCCTCGACCGGAATTTTCAGCGGAACGTTTGTGAATATAGAAATTTTACTCAAGTCATTATCAATTATCTTGTTTTCGGTCAACAAATCGTCATTTACTTTATCAACGAAACGTACATATCCCTGAAAACTATTATTTATCTTTTCCCGATAGGTCTGAATGGTATCCAATTGCGCCTGTAGCTGGTAGGTGAGTTTCATCTGATCCTTCAGACGCACCAGCTCTTCTTCGAGGCGATCCTTTTCGGAGGCTTTTTGCAGCACCTGGCTATATGTCACCAAACCGTAGATCAGCACAATAAAAAAAATGCCCAGAACTGCAAAACTTAAGTTGAGGGTTGAGTAGCGGATACGAAAATTTTTCGGCGGCACTTCCTGATTATCCGGGATAACCAGAATGCTCAATATCTTTTTCTTGTCTTTCTTGTGCACGGTATTTCTCTATAATTCTATGGCCATTCGCTAAAACTTTATTTGATCAAAAATGTCGATCAATCTTTCCAGATCTTCATTTGAGTAGAAGGTTACCTCAATAGAGCCCCCTTCTTTTCGGGTGCGGATTTTCACCTGGGTGCCCAACTTCTCCCGTAACTTCGATTCCGCTTTACCGACAAAAGCACTTTTCCGGCGATTGACCGTCTTCGGGGTAATCCCGTTTGCTTTCTCATGGGCTTTTTTCGCCAGTTGCTCGACGTTACGAACAGAGAGCGATTCTTTAATTGTTTTCCGCCAGATTCGCGTTTGCACGTCCGGTTTTTCTACCCGAAGCAGGGCACGGGCATGTCCTTCTTTAATTTCCCCGGCCCGCAAACTTTCCTGAATCTTGTTCGGCAACTTCAACAGACGAATCACATTTGATACCGTCGTGCGATCCTTACCGATTTTTTTTGCAACGTCTTCCTGGGTGAGTCCACATTCGTCTATCAACCGCTGATAGCCCTTGCCCAGATCGATCGGATTGAGATGTTCTCGTTGCACATTCTCAATCAATGCAATTTCTAACATTTCTTCGTCTGTTGCAATATCTTTTATATAAGCTGGAATTTGCTTGATTCCCAGGGAAATCGAAGCACGCAATCGCCGCTCTCCGGCAACCAGCTGATAACGGCCATCACCGAGCGGCCGGACCAGCACCGGTTGAATCACACCTTTCTCCTTGATGGATCGCTTCAGGTCTTCAAAGGAATCTTCATCGAAAATAATTCTGGGCTGAAAGGGGTTGGGTTCGATCAGGGCAACTTCCAATTCGTGCATCGACAGACCAACGCCGGATGCCTCCGAACTGTTAACCTGTTCTTCCACTACTGAGGGGATGAGTGCATGCAGCCCCTTACCCAGACGGTTTTTCCCTTTTTTCATTGGACCATACTTCCTCTGGATAGCACTTCTTCCGCCAGCCGCATATAATTCTCCGCACCGGTAGAAGTGGCATCGAACATCACAATCGGTAACCCAAAGCTGGGCGCTTCACTCAAGCGAACATTGCGCATAATAGTGGTTTGAAAGACTTTTTCCTTAAAATAATCCCTCACTTCTTTTTCCACCTGGTTGCAAAGATTCAGGCGACCATCATACATGGTCAGCAGTACACCATAAATGCTCAGTTTCTTGTTCAGGTGTTTTTGGACGAGCTTAACCGTATTCAACAGTTTACTCAACCCTTCCAGGGCATAGTATTCGCATTGAATCGGAATTAAGACACTATCCGCAGCGGTCAATGCGTTCAAAGTAAGAATACCTAAAGAGGGAGGGCAGTCGATCAGAATATAGTCGTAGGAATCCTTTACGGCGCGTAACGCTTCTTTCAGGATTTTTTCACGGGCAATCACTTGTACCAGTTCTACTTCGGTACCAACCAAATTTATATGGGAAGGAATCAAGTGGAGATTTGGTACCTGCGTGGACATAATTGTCCGGTTTACATCTTCCTCATTTACGAAAACATCGTAAACGCTGCGATCGAGATCCCGGGAATCTATCCCCAATCCGGAGGTCGCATTTGCCTGCGGATCAACATCGATCAGCAATACATTTTTTTCAGCAACAGCCAGGCAGGATGCCAGGTTAACTGCCGTTGTTGTTTTACCTACCCCACCCTTCTGGTTCGCAATAGCGAGTATCTTGCCCATAATCCTCACGTCGTCGTTATACAGTTCATAGTTACGTAAGTGTGAAACAGTTTCACACACACAACAATTGAAACAAAAAAATGTTTTATATTAAATGATAACAATGATTTCGGGGAAACTGGCAGTGGCGGTGAATTTCAGTTTCCGCTAAAAAAGACTATCATTTAATAAAGCAGAAAAATCCTTAAAAAAAAGTATTTTTTTTGTGACTACCAGCCAAATCCCTCAAACCAAAATCTTAAAATGCGCTAAGCATCTGAGTTCATTAGACTAATGATAATTTCCCTTTTTCCCGGAAATCATTTTAAAGTTTCCCGGAATTATTTTGCCCCATTGGAATTCTGCAAAAACAGCGTTTTTTTCTCGGATTCCCGAACAATTTCCCGGGCCCGTTTCAGCTTTTTTTTATTTCTCTCGCGAATATCTTTTTGCAAATCCAGGGCAAGAATTTCATTTGCACAAGCCAGGGCCGGTTGGTAGGCCTCCGCCGCAAAATGAATTTCCGCCATCCGAATTAAACAATCAACTTCGTTATGATGATTGTTGCCGGGAATTTCCCGAACAGTTTGCAGCATATCTTCATATAACCCTAATGCCCGCTCCCACTGACCGTTTTTATAGACAATCTCGATCAGGGTCCAGCGAAAAAAGCGGCTCTCCGGAAAAAGCTGATAGTTTGCTTCCGCCTGAGCCAGTGCACCGGCAAGATCTCCTTTGCTGAGGAGAATCCAGGCGAGTTGATCCCGGCCGACATAGCGGGTAAAGTATCCATGCTCGATTGCCTGATGCACCATTTTAATGCCTTTATCTCTCTCGTCGGAAAGAAACGGCAACCAGGTTAAAGATTTTGCTTTAACGCTTTTCCAATATTTGTAACTGCCAATTCCCAAATAAGCGTCGTAAAAAGTGGAATCCTTTTCCAGCGCCTTCTCCAGGCGATCGACGCCTTTTACAGCATTCCGATAGGCGCCCCACAATTTACTGCGTTTACTATCCATAAAGCTGCGATAGAGGTAAGCACTGCCTTCGAAAAATAACGCCCAGGGATCGTTCGCATTTATTTTCTGCTGTGCTTTGGCAAGCTCGATAGTTTTATCCATCAATACCCGGAAAGTATCGAGCAATGCATAATTTTCTCGATCGAGCATTTCCGCCTGGTAAGTTGCCCCCAGGTAAAAATAGCCGCAAGGATTATCCGGATACTGCCGGATCAGCGCTTCAAACACTTCTGCAGCACCGGCAAAGTCATTACGTATGGTTAGTTCTATGCCTGTTTCCAGGGTTCTTTTTATTTCTGTTGAAGAGGATGGCGTTTCGGCGAAGCTGGGAGCACTTGTGAAAAACAACAGAACGAAGAGGAAAAAAAGTTTTACGCCATTAAAAGAAAACTGCTTCATTGACACCAACGGTTTAGCGGTATCCAGGTTACATCTCAAATTTTGACAGACATTATAGAGATGTTTAGCTTTCAAATTCAAAAAAGACATAGGCGCTGATTTTACGATCTTATTCCTGTAAATCAAAATAAAAAAATAGATAAATTGGCATTTTTTGATTTGGCGCAAACGCTCAGTAAGCGTTCCCCGAAATCGACGCCTGTTTTCCGAAGAAAAAGTAAAGTTTTTTGTAGCGGCGAATATTTCATCCGAAATTGACGTGGCGCATTTTTTTTTGCCCTTTTCGCAGATAGATTGCTCTCTACTTTATCAAGCGCCGGATCTTTGATAAGTCAAAATTTTTGGGATAAGAAACTGGATTGAGAGATTATGCAGGTGAAATGCATCTATTTCTTCGATGTCATGATTAATTGATTTAACGGGAATTCAGTAACCACAGGAAAAGTCCAATGAATGCGACTGTTTTAGCATCCCAAACCACCACCCACCACGCCAGGTCTCCAGTTGTCCCACAAAAAGATGTCGTTCGAGAAATAAAAAATAGCGCGCCTATTTTTATTATCGGCTCTCATCGTTCCGGCACGTCCTTTCTTTACCGGCTTATTCAGAAGCATCTGAATATCGGCTTTGGACGGGACAATGGTAATTTTATCCATTTTCTCAACCTTCTACCGCATTATGGCGACCTTTCCAACTACGACAACATGTTTCAATTGGTGAGTGACATACTCGCCATCCCCGAGTTTAAAAAACGATTTAGCGGCCTGGAAATCGATCCGGATACTTTCATCGAAAATCTTGATGCACAAACCTACCCGGAAGTGGTGCGTCAGTTTTATGCGGAATGGGCCTATCTGAAGGGGGCAGATCGCTGGGGCGGCAAAACGCCGGATTACTCCCTGCATGTCGATAGCCTTCATCAACTTTTTCCCGATGCAAAATTCATTCACATTATTCGCGATGGACGGGATGTCGCCCTCTCCCTGTTCAATCTTGACTGGGGCCCAAAAGACGCCCTGCTCGCCGCCCAACACTGGCAGGAAAGAGTTTCCGCAGCATTGAACTTTGGCCAGGAACTCAGCAATGAGAACTACCTGGAATTGCGCTACGAAGCACTGGTGCAACAACCGGAAATTGCCTTTCAACGCCTCATTCACTTCATTGATTATGACGGTGACCGGGATATGATCATCGAAGACTTCCTGCAAATGACCTGTCCGAAAGTTAAACGCGACAATTACGATAAGTGGCGCTCCCGCATGTCTGCCAAAGATATTCAGGATTTTGAATTGATGGCCGGAGAATTATTACAGCGATTAGGGTACCCGCTGCAATATCCCCATTTGCTGGAAAAGCATGTTACCAAATCTCAACTGCTGCAACACCACATCAAAAACATTTTCCGGAAGATCCTTCGTGGTCAAGGGTTTATCGGCTTTTTCCGAAAAACCCGGCAGTGGTTAAGGGACTTGCGTATTAAAATTTCCCATTGAGTTCTCATCAATATAAAGCCTTCTATTTCCGGTTTAGATTGGATCGAAATATCACTTTGATGCGGGTTTCTGTTAAAAAACCTTTCTGCATTTTGTGCAGCTAATCAACCAAACGCCCCCCTTCAGAATTAGATTTAATTCAGCGGGTATTTTTACCCTCTTTGGCACGTAGGGGCGATCATTTGATCGCCCCTACAATTTTTATGAATGTTCGTTCCTTTTACACGCCCCCGATCTTACAAACTCGTATCCGGTAAATACCTTACCACTTATTCTCTCTGGCACTCCTGAAATATTTGCCAGACAATACCGCGTTGCATCTATTGTCATTTCCCGTTGATTCAATTTCCGCATACGATTTTTAAGCGCACAAGATGTGCGTGCTGCACGAGAGGCATAACCCTTAAATTCACAAGGAAGGTTTTAAGATGGTTTATTCCTATAGCAAATTCTCCATAATTTTCTTAACCCTGTTATTTTTCTCCCAAGTTATTTTTGCCCAGACAACCTATACCTGGTCCGGTGGCAACAGTGACTGGCACACTGCCGCAAACTGGACCCCCAATGGCGTTCCCGGCGCCGCAGATAATGTCGTCATCAACAATGGCGACGTCGCGGTAAACAGCGATGTCAGTGTTGCCGCTTTGGAACTCAACAGCGGTAATATTAATGGCAGTGGTAAAATCACCGTTACTACGACGCTGAACTGGTTTGACGGCCGACTGGAAGGCAGCGGCGAGGTCTTTATTCCTGCCGGTGCCACCTTTTCGCTGGACAATAATAATGCGAAGGAGCTTAATGGCAGAAACATTCGCAACGAAGGCACTTTGATTTTTGATGGCAACGGAGATTTGCGTATGAAAGGCGGTTCGCAAATCATCAATACTTCCCTCTTCGAAATTCGCAATACAGCTTTAGTTGATTCTATAGCGCCTGATGGCGGCAGTATTGTCAACACTGGCACGATTAACAAGCTAAGTGATACCGGTGTTGCCCGGCTGGATGTTCGCGTCACCAACAGCGGTACCATTCAGGTTTCCAGCGGCACCCTCAAGCTCAGTTTGAGCGGCACCCATACCGGCACGCTCACCACCGACACCGATGCATTTCTGGAGTTCAGCGATGGCAGTCATGTACTGGATGGAATCACGCTTGCCGGAAACGGCGGTTATATTATTTCTTCCGCGACCGTTACCACTATCGGCAACACAACTTTGGCAGCGACGGCTTCCTTTTCCATTGATGGCAGCAGTGCTCAGTTTAGCGGCGATGGCGATTTTATCGCGAACGGCCCGTTTAGCTGGGAAAGAGGCACTATGAGCGGGAACGGCAACCTGACCATCAACGCCACACTGGATATGATCAGTAATAATGCCAAAACGCTTGACACCCGGAATTTAAATAATAACGGCACCATCAACTTTAACGGCAGCGGCGAATTTCGCTTAAAGAACGGCAGCGCTTTTAACAACGCCAGTGGAAAAACCGTTACATTTGCCAGCGATGCGGATATCGCCTTTGCGACACCGGGTGGTGGCACCTTTGTCAACAATGGCACTTTCGCGAAGAACACTGCAGATGGCGTCACCGTCATGGAAGTGGCATTTACCAACACCGGCAGCGTGAATATTGCTAATGGCCAATTCAAATTGGAAAATGGCAGCACCAACAGCGGTAGTTACGATGTTGCCAGCGGCAGCATGCTGGAATTAAATGGCGGTGCCCACGTGCTGGAAAATGGCAGTAGTTTGAGTGGTGCCGGTGACCTGGCATTTTCCGCTGGCGATTTCAACTTTAGCGGCACTCACAGCGGCAGCGGAAATATTTACATCAATGGCGGCACTGCAAACTTAAACTCAGGTTTAAACGGCAGCGGCACCCTGATTATCGGCAATGGTGATGTCAACATCAACACGCCGATCTCCGTCAGCGAATTAACCGTCGACGGCGGTTTACTGACCATCGACAATGCCCTGACGGTTAACGGACAGTTTTCCTGGTCCGACGGCACCATCACCGGCGCCAGTAGCCTCAATCTAAACGGCGACATTCTGCTGAGCAGCAACAACACCAAGAACCTCGACGGTGTTACCATTGACAATGCCAATACACTAACCTGGCAGGGAGACGGCGATCTGCGCATGAAAAACAGCGCAGCCTTGATCAATCAGGCCGGTGCAACGATGGACATTCAGGGCAATGCCGTGCTGGATTCGATTGCACCGGGTGGGGGCACCTTCCAGAGCGATGGCACACTGCTTAAAAGCGCTGGCGGCGGGCTAACGCTTATTGATGCATCTTTTAACGGCAGCGGCAGTATCGATGTGCAATCCGGCACCCTGCGTTTCGCCAAAAAATCAGTTATCGACGCCAGCACAACTATCGGTACCGGCGCCAATCTACAATTCGCCAACACCCTGCATCAGATTACCAACCCGAATTTTTCCGGCGGCGGCACCGTGCAAATCAGTAATGCCACCTTGCTGGCCCTGGGCAGCTCGCTTTCCGTGGGCGCAAACACGACACTCTTTATCTCACAATCTTCCAGCAATTTGGAAGGAGATGTCGCCGTGACCATCGATGGCACGCTGGACTGGGAGCGTGGGTTTATCCGCACCAACGGCGCCTTCACTGTTAACGGTGCAATGAATTTTATTGGCAATAGCGCCCGAACCCTGGAAGGCATTACCCTGACGAACAACGGCGCAGTCAACTGGAGCGGCAGCGGTGATTTTCGCTTGAAGGATGGATGCGAAATCGTTAATCAATCCGGCGCGACATTTACCATGAACGATGCCGCAGAGCTCTCTTTCATTGATCCCACCGGCGGTGTTTTTACCAACCATGGCAGCATTATTCGCGATGGTAATGCCGGGACAGCGGTCTTTGAAACACCATTAACCAATAATGGCAGCATTATCCTTAACAATGGTGTATTGCAATTGGAAGCAGCGAGCACTCATACCGGTGCAGTTATCGACGGACAAGCCGGCGGCGTATTGACACTCACCGATGCCGATCATAATTTTGACGCTGCGACGCAATTCAGCGGCGGACACACCCTCGCGATATTAGACGGCACCACAACGCTTAACGGCACCTTCGGCGGCAGCAGTTCTCTCGATGTTAGCGGCGGGGCAGCAGTTCTTGCCAATGGCGCCACTTTTAGCGATATCTATCTGAAATCGGCTTCTATTACCGTTAATAGCGGCAACATTGATATTAGCAATATGCTCATCTGGGAAAGCGGCACTTTTACCGGCAGCGGCGCTCTGACAGTCGGCACCTACCTGGAGATGCTTGGTGACGGCGATAAAAGGCTTGAAGGATGGGCAATGACGCTCAACGGTATCGGCGAATGGGGTGGTGGCAGCGGTGACTTTAAACTGCGGAATGGCTC
Source organism: Calditrichia bacterium (assembly GCA_028284905.1). GTDB lineage: Bacteria > Calditrichota > Calditrichia > RBG-13-44-9 > J075 > JACKAP01. The sequence goes on along the minus strand of JANQQU010000064.1, from coordinate 99,786 downwards.
ATCATTCACCATCGCGAATAATAGCAGCCTCGATATTACCGGGGATGGCGAACTCGCCTTTGACAGCGGTGGCGGCGGCACTTTCATCAACAATGGCGATATCGTCCGCCGGGATAATCCGAACACTACGACTGTTTCCACAGCCGTGACCAATACCGGAACGATCCACCTGCAAGACGGCTCGCTGAAATTAATTGAGAACAGCTCTCATGATAACCTTAGTGCACAGCTCGATTCCGGCACAGTATTTCTGTTGATTAGCGGCGATCATACATTCAGCAATGCAACTATTGACGGCGCCGGCACCCTGGAGATGGATGACGCGACGATAACTGCTGATGGCGGCTTTACCATCGATGGGGATGCAACCCTGTTAATGACACAATCCAACAGTGTTTTAAGCAGCAACGATCCGATCACCATCAATGGCAATCTTGCCTGGAACCGCGGCACAATTGACGGCAGCGGTGCATTTACTGTTAACGGTGGTTTGCTGGTTGGCGGCAATCACGAAAAAGTGCTGGATGGCAAAACCCTGAACTTTCACGGCAGCGGCCACTGGCGCGGCATTGGCAATTTCCAGTTGAAGAATAATGCACTCCTCGCAGTTCGTGAAGGTGCGAACTGGGAAATTCAGGACGATGCCGAGTTGGATTTTGCCGCACCCAATGGCGGAACTCTGGAGAACTACGGCAGCATCGTAAAAACCGACAGCGCCGGTGCAACACTCATTAACGTACCTTTCCAGAATCGTGGCGTGCTGGACATCCGCAAAGGTAAAGTAAAAGTCACCAATGCCTTTACCAACGACAGCAGTGGGGTCATTCAGGGCAGCGGTATTTTAGATGTATCTGCGATCAGTTTTCTTAATGAAGGCACAGTAGCGCCGGGCAGTTCCCCCGGTATTCTCACCATCGAGGGCGTTTATAATCAGGCGGCCAGCGGGCATCTTAACATTGAACTGGGGGGCATTATTCCCGGTGATACTTACGACCGGCTGGTGGTTACCAACACTGCTAATCTCGATGGCGAAGTAACGATCAATCTTGTCGACAACTTTTTTGCTTCTATCGGTGATCAGTTTGAGGTGCTAACCGCGAATTCCCGGGTGGGCCAGTTTGCGACAGTGAATAACAACGCCATCGGCGGTCACGTCTCTTTTGATATCGCATACTCCGACAGCAGCTTCCTGTTGACTGTCACCGATTTCTCCAATATCGCCCCGGTTGCCCTGGATGATGACGCAACGACAAATGAAGATGTCAGCTCACTAATCGATGTGCTTAACAATGACAGTGATGGCGACAGTGATCCATTGGTCGTCGATACCGTCTTCCAGGCATTGCACGGAGAAGTAAGCATTGAAACGGGAATGGTTCGCTATACCCCGGATGCCAACTTTTTTGGCCAGGATAGCTTCCGTTATGCTATCATCGATGGCTTCGGCGGTGCAGATACTGCCACCGTGGTGGTCGATGTCATTTCCGTGAACGACCTGCCGGTAATTAGCGGATTGCCAACGGCAATTTCTTTTGTTGGTGATTCTTCGGTAGTGCTCAACCTGTGGGACTTTGTTTCCGATGTCGAAACCGCGGATGATCTGCTGACGTACACAATCACCACCTCCAACAATAACCTGCTCCATTCATTCAACAATGGTAATGGCAATCTGACGATTTCCGCAGCGAGCGGATTTGCCGGAGATGCCCAGCTGGGGATTGAAGTCAGCGATCCGGAGAATGGCATTGATCAGGATACTATTCAGGTCACCGTTCAACCGGTTGTTGGCATAACACCGGAGCCGATAGCGGCTGCCGAACGCTTTGAACTTGAGCAGAATTATCCGAACCCGTTCAATCCATCTACCAGTATTCGCTTTCAGCTCGCGGAACCGGGACGGGCCGTTTTGAATATCTTCAACGTGCTCGGGCAAAAGATTCGCACGCTGGTTGACAGTCACCTCCCGGCCGGTAGCCATGAAGTTCGCTGGGATGCACACAACGACATCGGCGAACCGCTGGGCAGCGGTGTCTATATTTATCAGCTGATCTCCGGCAATCATCGCCAGGTCCGGAAAATGATGTTCCTGAAATAGCAATTAACAGTGGCAGTAGCAGTGGGGCAATTTTTCACTGCTACTGCTGTTTTAAACTTTACAATCGGAAAGTTCTCCAGGCCAATACGACAATTCTTCCTCGCAAAGATATTATCTTAACCACATCTATAAAATTACTGCTTGATATTCATCGTTCAACAGTGTAATATATTAAACAATTCTCTATAACAAATTGATTATACTAATGTTCCATTACTGCGAGCTGAAAGAGAACTCAAACAGCCATCGTTCATAATGGGATTGTTATTAATTTCAAGATGATTTTATGTCCACTAAAGATGTAACAGATTCTCTCAAGATTTCTCCCAAATCGGTTAAGATACTTCAAGAAAAGATTAAAACACTTGAAGCTGCCAACAAAAAGTACATAGCCCAAATTACTTCATTACAACATAGTGATGATGTGCACCGGGCCATCGTCCATGATCAGGTAGATCTTATCTGTCGTTTTTTACCGGACACCACTCTCACCTTTGTCAATAAGGCCTATTGTAATTACTTCCAAAAACCTGCCGATGCGCTAATTGGGAAAAGCTTTATTTCCCTGATACCGGAGTTTAGCCGGGAATCTGCGATTTCCTATTTTCAAGCGCTTGCCAATCATCCGGAAATACTTGCCCATGAGCACCCGGTACTGAACCCGGAGGGCGACGTCCGCTGGCATCAGTGGGTCAACATTCCAATTAAAAATCAGCAGGGAGAGGTATATGAATTCCAGGCAGTTGGACGGGACATCACCCGCATGTATGAACTCCGCAAGCAATATCAACTGTTCTACCATGCGGTAAATACCTCCATAGACGGCATTATCATTACTGACCTTGAGGGTGACATCACCTCAATCAATCGTGCTGCTGAAGAAATTTTCCAATACGATCCCGGAGAACTTATCGGGGAGAATGTCGAGAATCTCAATGCCCAATACGGGTTTTCAGCGGATGTCATTATACCGGCGATGAAAACCACCGGCAGATGGAAAGGAGAGATTCTCCAGCGTCATAAAGATGGCAGCATCTTTCCTGTTTTTTTAACAACATCACTGATTACTGATGCAGAGAACAAACCAATTGGCATGATCGGCGTTAGCCGGGATATTAGTGCGCAAAAGGAAACAGAGGCGACTTTGTTGGGCTATCAAAGTGAATTGCGTTCTCTCGCCAGTGCGCTTTCCGCCAGCGAAGAACGGGAACGCCGGCGGATTACCACAATTCTTCATGATGAAATCGGGCAATCCCTCACTCTCTCCATGCTTCACCTGGAAGAGTTAACCGATGGTGTTGCCTCCGACACGCAAAAAAAACAAATCAGCAAAGTTTACGACCTAATCAGCAAAGTTCTGCAGCACACCCGCTCGTTAATGTTCGAATTAAGTCCGCCGGTGCTCTACGAATTAGGATTTGTAGCCGCACTGGAATGGCTGGCGGACAAATTTGAATCCGAGCATAGCATTGCAATTACCGTTAAAGATGATGCCGCTCTCCAACCGGATGACGATACCCGAATGTTTCTTTTCCAGGCGATAAGGGAGTTGTTACTGAATATTGTTAAACACAGTCAATCCCGCACTGCCCGTGTTGCGCTCCGGGGAGAAGATGATCGCTTAATTATCGAAGTTACTGACGAGGGGATCGGTTTCCGGACGCAGGAAATACCCCGGCCATCTGCTGCCAATCGTGGTTTCGGACTTTTTAATATTCGGGAACGGTTGCATCATTATGGCGGAGAATTAAGTATCATCAGCGAAAAACAGCAAGGAACTACGGTTCGCTTATCGCTGCCATTGACGGCAAATCCCTAACTGACCTAATGAGTTGAATTTCGACTTTATAGATAGATTGATTGCTCAAAAAACGGGGAAGAAAAATGAGTGTTCGCATTCTCGTCGTAGAAGATCATCAACTGGTCCGGGAAGGCATTTGCGCCTTGCTGGAAAAAACATCCGATTTTGAAATAGCCGGAGAAGCAGATAGCGGTGAAAAGGCTATTGAAATGGCGCAGGCGATCAACCCGGATATTATCTTAATGGATGTTACCTTGCCAAAGGTGAATGGGATTGAAGCAACACGGCAGATTCTCCAGCGGAATTCCCATCCGAAAATCATTGCGCTCTCGATCTACTCCGATAAGCGATTCGTCAAAGGCATGCTCTATGCCGGGGCAGCCGGCTACGTCCTTAAGGAAGGCACGTTTAAGGAATTAACCCAGGCGATCCGCGTAGTGTTGCAGGGAGGCACCTATTTGAGCCTGGCTATCACCGGGGTTGTAGTGCAGGACTACCGGGCCTTTCTCAATAATGAAGGCAGCGCATCGATCAGCAAATTAACCACTCGCGAAAACGAAGTATTAAAGCATCTTGTCGAAGGAAAAAATGCAAAGGAGATCGCTGCTTCGTTGAAATTAAGTACAAAAACCATCGAATCTCACCGGCGACAAATCATGGACAAACTCGGCCTGCAATCGATAGTTGACCTCACCAAATATGCCATTCGGGAGGGACTAACAACCCTCTAACCGGCTGACCAAAAGCTCTCCAAAAACGCCCCCAATCCGCGCCTTTGGCGCATGACGGTTAGGTATTGACTTATTGAAATAACTATTCCCCTCCCCTATCTTTCCTTTTGATTTCTTTTCACAGATTTCGAACTTCGCCTCAGAAGCAAAAGCAGTTTGCACGACCGACGATATTATCTTGAAATAGAAAATATATTAACAAATCATTCCATCCGGTTTGACATTCAGTATATGTCAAAACACTTGTGAATTCCGTTGTCATTGGTTATTCAACCAATGTTTTTCGTCCTCTTTTTAGTGGAATCAAACATGTTGTTTTCTTGTCCACCAGCAGTTGATTTATGCCTGCCTTTCCGAAGGGGTCCATAAACCGAAACGACCTGTTTCCGGGAATTTTTCGAGCAAGCCGCCGGAGCGCGTGAGCAGGCTCGCTTTTATTCCCGGAACGCCGCCCGGCACAGTTCATCAATAATCAATTAAGCCAATGGAGGGGAGCGGCAGCTTTTATTTGCGATATTTGCTGTCATAGCTTTCCGGGAATAAACATTCACAGCTAATGCAAGGAGAAAGTTATGAGGAATATGTACCGCTATCTTACTTTAGCATTGATATTGGGTATGTTATCGCATCCAATATTTTCACAAACCATTATCAAACCAGCGGATACCGCCCCCACGACGGTCAATCCGCTTGTCTGGGGAGAAGCCAATGTACGGGCGGATGCCACTGTTGGCATTACCGGCACCCAACCCCGCAGCGGCAGCGGCTCCCTGGAATTTGCGACCAACACCGTTACTTCCGGACAGGATAAGGCAGACTTCGAGATCTATTGGGAAGATATTACAACAATACCGATCGATCACCCGACCCGGACCCTGGCCGCCCTGAGTAAACTGCAATTTGAGATTTACCGTAGCAGCAGTAGTACCAATGCTGGCCATTTTCTGCCGGTGTTCCGCTTGTATGTTGTTAATCCTTCCACAGGACATATCGCCTTGTTGATATGGGAAAATATCTACAATGGGAATGTTGTTACGGAAGATACCTGGATGTCCCGCGATATTCTTAGTCAGAAATTCTGGATGTTCGTGCCATCCGGACAAGGGATTCCTTCCGGCGTCGTACAAAATTTCGGAGTTACCCTCGCGGACTGGATCAATACCTCTCCCAGTGGGCAAACCGGTGACCCCACCCCGGTAGCCATTGACGCCAGCACGCTGGTCGTTGGGATTAATACCGGCGTCGGTTCTGGTTGGGGGAATACTTTTCTCGGTTTTGTAGATAACATCATTTGTGAATTTAATGGCAGCGATGAAGTTTCTGCGAACTTCGAAATCGACGCCCCGGCGGCACCCCATCCTTACGTTCTGCTGGCGACAGTTGATATAGAAATTTCCGCTGCCACTGCCACTGAAGGCGACATGCATGCCAATGATGATATCGAGCTCAACCGCGGCGCGCCGACCGTCCACACCGGCAGCCTCACCGCCGGCGATGATATCGACATCTCCAGCAAGAACACCATTAGCGGCGACGTCACCGCCGGTGGCGATGTCGATAACGACGGCACCGTCAACGGAACAGTCACTGAAGACGACGCGGTTTCTCTGGTCGATATTCCCCCGCTGGCGCCCTTCTCCGCCGGCACGGAAGATATCACCGTCGAGGAGGACGAGACCCTCGACCTGCCCCCGGGCAGCTACGGCGATGTAGAAGTGGAGCGGGACGGTATTCTCAATTTGAGTGCCGGGGAATACTTCCTGGCAGAACTGATCCTCGGCACTGACACTGAATTGAACATCGACCTCAGTGCTGGAGCAATCGTTATCAACGTGGTCAACAAACTGCGCTTTGGAGACCGTTCGGTAGTAAACACCTCCGAAGGAGATGGTGGCAGTGTGAAGGTCACTTTCAACAGTTTGCAAAGCAGTAACCTGGAACTGCGCCGGGAGTCGACGGTGCTGGGCACCATCATCGCCCCGGATGCGAAAGTGCGCGCGGAAAGCTACGTCAACTTCCGTGGAGCGATCTGTGCGGAAGATATCGCCTTCAGCACCGGCGGCACCATTCTCCATCACGATTCCCAGACCCCGCTCAAGCAGGTTGCCGATCGCGATGCAGAGAATGCCGCTCATCTGCCGCAACAGTATGAACTGGCACAGAATTATCCCAATCCGTTTAACCCAACCACGAATATCGCATTTCGGATGGCGGATGGCGGATTTGTCGAGTTAGCCATCTATGATATTTCTGGCCGCCTGGTAAAAACGTTGGTCAGTGAAAATCGCAATGCCGGAAATTATACCGTTAGTTGGGATGCCACCAATAATCTTGGGGAAACGGTGAGCAGCGGTATCTATTTCTATCGCATTCAGACCGCGGATTTCCGCCAGATGAAAAAGATGATTTTGATGAAGTAGACAATAATAAATTTCAGTCTGGTACTGTATCGCTTTCTCAGCAGTTGCCAGACTGAAACCATAAACCGAGTGTAATATTAATTTTTTAAGGAGAATGAGAATGAAACGAATTCAGATCTTCCTGACACTACTCTTACTGGGATTATTTCCCATGACATCAAACGGGCAAGGCGTTTTCTTTGACCAGGGATTCGAAACTGATAACAGCGGCTGGGATGTCTTCAGTAGCGGCCTCCACGCTATCCGGGTTCCATCCGGCACCAATGGCATCACCTCCCGCACTGGTAGTTACCACGCGGAAGCGGGCCCCGCAGCTACCAACTGGGGAGGGTATAACTGTGTTCCCGGCTGCGACAATACCGGTTGTGCTGCCGGCGCGGTTTTTCCCGCTAACGGCTGGCAAACTTCGGTGGATGTTTATCTGGATTTAACGATGGAATTGCCCAATGATACCCGCTTCGATTTTACCTCTGCAGTTAGCCGCCCGGAAGGCTCTCACCGCCGGGATTTTGCCTTTAATGCCGGTTTTTACTTCGACACCACACCGCCGGGCAGCGGCCCCCGTTTCGTGGTCAGCGCCAGTAATAATACCGGACGCGGCAATTCCTATCCGAAAAATCCCGGCCGGGATCCTTTCGTGATCAGCGCGAGCGGCTGGCACACTTTTCAGCATACTTTTTATGATAACGGCAGCGGAGTGCTGGCTTGCGATCTCAGCATTCTTGACCCCTCCGGCAGCGTTCTGCACACCTGGACGCTGAGCGATGCGACGGATTTGATTAATATTGAAGTAGCGGCCAACCGCTACGGCTGGTTTGCGAACAATGAATTCGGTATTCTGGCGATCGACAATTCGAAAATGATCAAGCTGGAAGACGGCCCTTCCCTGCCACACGATTACCTGCTGCTGGCAACGGTTGATATCGAGATTTCCGCGGCAACCGCCACCGAGGGCGACATGCACGCTAATGACGATATCGACCTTAACCGTGGCGCGCCGACTGTCCATACCGGCAGCCTTACCGCTGGCGACGATATTGACATCTCCAGCGACAACACCATTACCGGTGACATCACCGCTGGTGACGACGTTGACAACGACGGCACAGTTGACGGCACGGTGACAGAAGAAGGCGCCGTTTCCCCGGTGGATATTCCCCCGCTGGCCCCCTTTGCCGCCGGCACGGAAGACATCACCGTGGAAGATGAGGAAACCCTCGACCTGCCCCCGGGCAGCTATGGCGATGTGGAGGTTGAACGGGACGGCATCCTTAATTTGAGCGCCGGAGAATACTTCCTGGAAGAGTTAATCCTTAATACCGATACGCAACTCAATATCGACCTTAGCGGCGGGCCAGTCTTTATCAACGTGGTCAACAAGCTGCGCTTTGGGGACCGCTCGGTTGTGAGCACTTCCGAAGGAGAAGGCGGTAGCGGGAAAGTTTTCTTCAACAGCCTGCAAAGCAGCAACCTGGAACTGCGCCGGGAATCGACGGTACTTGGCACCATCGTCGCCCCGGATGCGAAAGTGCGCGCGGAAAGTTATGTACACTTCCGCGGAGCGATCTGCGCGGAAGACATCTCCTTCAGCACTGGCGGCACCATTCTCCATCACAGTTCCCAGAGTCCACCCAAACAGGTTGTCGACCGCGATGAAGAGAATGCCGCACAGCTGCCGCAGCAGTATGAACTGGCGCAGAACTATCCCAATCCGTTCAATCCCACAACCACGATCGGATTTACAACTTCGGATGTTGGATTTGTTGAGTTAAAGGTATATGATATTGCCGGGCGCCTGGTGAAGACATTGGTAAGCGAAAGCCGCGAGGCTGGAAATTATACCGTTAGCTGGGACGCAACCGATGATTTTGGAAAGACGGTGACCAGCGGTATTTATTTCTACCGCATTCAAACCGCCGATTTCCGTCAGGTGAAAAAAATGATTTTAATGAAGTAACAGTATACAATGGCAGTAGCAGTGGACAGCTTTTCACTGCTACTGCCACGATATTTTTGCAACAAATCTCCCCTCCCCACGCTATCATATCCAACAAATATTTAGAATGCTCAAACAGGAACTACCGATGACTTCCTTAAACAAACTATTTATTTTCCTTTTCTGCTTACCGGGTTTTCTGCTCGCACAGACCGTTCGTAAACTACCGGCGCAATTCCATGAAGCGCTGATCTATGTTCATACCGCAACTGAGGATGGCACGCCGCTGACGTTTTATACCGACACCGGTGGCGGTATTTTCGTTTATGATGAAACCGCTAAGAAATTGGGATTAACCCCGGAGGGGGATCAGTATAAGTCGATCACGCTCCCCCCTTTTTCTGAAAATAAATGGATTCCTCATCCTGCTGGCAACGACGGCCGGTTATGGGTGATTCCGGATAATAAAAAACGATTTCATCTATTTGAGGAAGCAGGCATGTTCGGCGCTTTCTGGTTTCAGGACCGTCGCTGGACGATTGACTATGGCACATCAACGCTTTATTTTTTGGGGGATGTCAGCATTTCGCCGGAAATTGAACATAGCGCGAAACTGGGCTTTCAGGTGAATGATGCCGGCGCTCGCACCACCAATTTTCCCAGCTTCGAGGTTACTATCGGCGGGGAAAATTATCCGATGCTTTTCGATACCGGTGCCATGACCCTAATAAAAAAAGCCGCTCATCAAACTTTAGATGATGGCCGCCCTGCTTTTCGCGCCACCAGTTTTCTCGTCGCATCTCTCTTTGACAAGTGGCATACTGAACACCCTGACTGGCAGTATATCGCTAATGCAGATTCGATCGTCGATGGCGAAGCAATGCTCGCCGTGCCGGAGGTGACAATAGCCGGACACACCGTCGGACCCGTATGGTTTACCCGGCGGGCCGACAAAAATTTTCATGAGTATATGTCCCAGTGGATGGATCGTAAAGTGGAGGGCGCGATCGGTGGCTCTGCTTTTCGTTACTTCCGAATAACGCTTTCTTACCCGGAAGCTTTGGCTGTCTTTGAAAAATTAGCGGATTAATTTCCGGTGTGTTATTCCCTCTGATTATTCTTCCAGAGAGAATACATACAGGCGGGCGGGGGTGTCGCTAACAATATACATGCGATCTCCAGTATTGTTAATAGCAACTCCCTCAGCTTTGCGGAAGGAGAATTCGTATGTTTCCACGACGCCGGCAATTTCCCGCCAGAGATACACTTCGCTTTCCTGATCGCTGATAATCCAGAAACCCTGCTCATTTTCATCATAAACAAGCCCGGAATAATCGTCTGCAAAATCCAGCACTAATTGACGGGCAACTTCCAGGCTATCATCAAGCGCCAGAAACAGACCGGGATTTTTCTCATTGAGAATGAACAAATCACCAGTGGAAGTTATCGTTACCCCTTCCAGGCCACTATTCTCTTCATTACCGGTACTAAAGGTTTTCCGCTGCAGTTCATCCCCATCCATACTTACCTGAACGAGATCTCTTTCCCGTTCTTCGACAACCCAGAAGGAACTGTCTGCGGGATTAAAGACAACGCCTTCCATGTCGCTGCCATTATAATCGATGGTATCCAGCGTATTTCCCTGAAAGTCGATTTGATAGATGCGTTGGGGATTATTTCCAACGACCCAGAGTGACTGGCTTGTGCTATCATAAGAAAGCCCTGATGGCTCTCCCATGCTTAGTTCGTATACGCCCAACGATACCAGTTCTTTTGCCGAGGGGGCATCAGTAGAGTTACTACTGCAAGCCAATAACAGGCAAATCCCGAATATTATCCAGCTAGAAATCAAGTATTTTTTCATAATATCATCCCTGCTTCATTAATCCGCTTCCTTGCAGAATCGGTATGAATCAAACTTATTTCAATTGTGGCCACTATGCTGGCGAATCGCAAAATTACACTTTGTTGTCAGTTTGATATCAATTTAGCTATGAAATAATGTAGTGTAAGTGACGATTCTCGGTGAGTTGTGAAGAGAAAAAATTGAAAATGACTTTAAGGAGATAAGAATAGCGTGGGGAATGATTAACTTTTTTCGTCTCATCCTCTTGAATTGACTGATAAAGATGCCGATGGTTATGCTAACTGGCAATAACCATCGACGATACTAAAATGCGTTTAGCGAAATACCGAAGCATAAGTGTCTGCATTAAATCCCACAATCAATGTCCGCCCTTTTCGTAGTGCCGGGGCACGAAGGTTTCCGGTGGGTCCTAACAATAAACTCAGCACTTCTTCCTGAGAAGGACTCTCGGTTTTCAAGTTGAGATGATGTACTTTCCGTCCCTTCATGGAATATATTTCATCCACGTCTGTAAGTATGGCAGTAACGTCATCTGCGTTCAATTTTTTACTGGCACTTTGCTGCTCTTCCGGTTCAATATTGTTCTGCGCAAGAAACTCCTGCGATTTTTTACAAGTGTTTCAGCCGGAACGATGATAATACCAATCCAATTTCGCCATCTGTCTCTCCTTTTCGTTATTCTTGTTCGCTTGCCCTTTTGGGGTTGTTCATTAGGCTTATTTTACTTTGATACAGCTTCCTGAATATCGCGAATATAATCAAAACATAATGATCTTACAAAAACGCTAAAATTTGGGTCACCTTTGCAATTGACGGAAAAATATTGTTATTGGCAACTTCCGCTGAGCATTCCCGGTTATTTTTACGCATAATGGGGTATTGCCAACGTTCGATTCCGGAATTTAATTGCGGCGAAGCATCGTTTTAACCCGGTCATTCACATAATTATTGAAGAGGAGATCATATGCAAATAAGATTGCGCTACTTTCAGTTATCGCCGCAAAATGCTCTGTTTCTCATGCTCATTCTTGCCGGTTTGTTCATGCAGATTTTTCCCCGGCAGGATTTGTCCAATATTCAATTTCGGAATGTTAGTAGCACCTACCTGCCGGCCGGCGTTCTCGGGAATAACAGCATGGATGTGGAAATGGCTGATATCGATCTTGATGGGGATATCGATCTGGTCATCGCATCGGAGTTTCGACCGAACCTGATCCTGCTCAACGATGGCAGCGGCCATTTCAGTAATGGCACGCCCGGCCGGCTTCCCCAGCTATTTCATGATTCCGAAGATATCGCCATTGCCGATTTCGACCAGGCCAATGGTCCGGATATTCTTTTTGTTAGCGAAGACGACCAGACCAATGAATTTTACCTCAACGACAGCAGCGGTGTTTTTAGCGACGCCACCTCCCGTCTGGGCACCAGCGGCACCTCTAATGCCGTCCTCGCTGCTTATTTCAATAACGATAGTTACCCGGATATCATCATCGGTAATGCCGGGCAGAATGTGCTCCTCATTAACGATGGCACCGGCTTTTTTAACAACGAAACCGCCCAGCGGCTGCCGGTGAATTTTAACATTACCCAGGATCTCGAACTGGGGGATGTCGATGGCGATGGCGACCTCGATCTTATTGAAGGCAATGAGAATGGCAATCGCCTCCTTTTCAATGATGGCAATGGTTTCTTCAGCGATTCCACCATAGCGCGCCTTCCTTTGCCGGCATTGGGCGAAGAAACCCGCGAGGCGGATTTTGCCGACGTCGACGGTGATGGCGACCTCGACCTTTATTTTGCCAATGTCAATTTCGGCCAGGGGCGCCCCAATCAAAATCGCCTGCTCTTTAATGATGGCAATGGTTTCTTCAGCGATTCCACCACGACTCACCTTCCCCAGGAAAATCTCCACACCGTTGATGGCGACTTTGCCGATCTCGACGACGACGGTGACCTTGATATGGTGGTCGCAAATGCCTTTGGCGGTAACTATCAGATTTACGCCAATGATGGAAAAGGCAAATTCAGTGATGTTACCTCTACAGCTTTCCTCAGTATTCCCATTGGCAGTGGCATCGATGTGGAAATCCTTGACGTAAATACGGATGGCGTGCCGGACTTGTATCTCTCTGTTTTTACCGGGCAGGATTTTCTTTACCTGGGCGAACGCCTTACCGCTGTTAATCCGCCTAACAACCAAATCCCGTCCCGGACTGAGCTGGCGGCGAACTATCCAAATCCATTTAATCCATCGACAATCATTCCCTTTCAGTTATCGCATACTGCGCAGGTGTCGTTGGATATTTTCGATGTTAATGGCAAATTAGTACGAACGCTCATACAAGGCCGCCGGGAGGTAGGTTTACACCAGGCAGTTTTTCATGCCGGCGATCTTTCATCCGGTATTTATTTTTACCGCTTGCAGATCGATGGAAATTTCCAGCAAACCAGGAAAATGATATTAATGCGTTAAAAACCGCCCAATTTACACTCCCCTGCCCAACATTTTTTTCTATTTCATAATTCGAATAGGGAAGCAGCTGATCTGCCGGTAATTATAACATTGACCGGCAGATCCAAAATTCCTGCCCGCCCCGGTGTATTTGTAGCTTCGCAAAGAACCGGAAATTTATGAAATCATCAACCTTACATAGACAAGGAGCCGACAATGAAATTTCCGTCCTTCGGAAAACGCTTCCGCCAACCGCTTGCGATTATTTTATGCTCGACAATCCTGATGGCAGGTGCACACTGGCTTTACGGCTTGCCAGAAGCGCAACCTGCAAAAGAATTCACTCCTGAGCCTTATTTTCCCAAGCTGGATTTAGGCGTTAGCTTACCTGTAGGTGCGCAATTTATCTTGCTTAATCAACCGGAAAAAAGCGGCGATGCCGCCGAACTGGAACTGATGTTTACCTCCCGCCTGCCCAATGCCGAGCTAACAGTTGAATATATTCTCCCCGCGGAAATGCGCACGCTGAATGGCAGCACGGAATGGCGCGGAAATCTGGCACTGAACGAAACCCAACGGCTTCGACAGACGGTTTCTATCGACACTGAAGCGCCGGTAGCCATTCAGGCCAAAATCACTATCAACAGCGGTGACTATAGCGCGACGCGCGGCGTGGCTTACAATTTCGATCTTGGAGAAGTCTCCCATGCATCCTATCAAACCGTTCCGGTAGAAGGGTACCAGGGCGGTAGTGAATTAAATCTGATTATACCAAAGAAATGAGACTTCTTTAACCACCGGAGATAATACCATGAATATAAAACACTTTGCGATTTACCTTTCCGCCGTGCTTCTTTTCTCCACGCTGTTTTCCACACAGGCTTTGGCGGATTACACCGTCACAGGTGTATTTAAATATGAAGATTTACAACAACACAGGAATGACGGCTTTACCGGAAATACCGCGAACCGCCCGGTGCGTTATGCCGACGTGCTGGTAATGTCCGGCAGTACCACGATTGCCCAGGGAGCGACGGATGAGAATGGCTTTTTTTCCATCCAGGTGAGTAGCAGTTCTACGCAAAACATTTCTGTTGTTGCCCTTACCAGCACAACGAATACAGCCTTTCTGAATATTCGCGCCGGCACATACAACAATGGCAATAATCCCGGACCGACCCACGCCTACCCACTCTTCAGCGCCAACAGTCATGATCCGAACAGCAACATTGATGTTGGTGAAGTTGTCGCAACCTATCACAATGGCGGGGATGAATTCAACCTTTTTGATGTATCAGTCGATGGCTGCCTCTATCTGATCAACGTGCTGGGCGAACCGGCCCCTCCTGGCAGTCCTTCCGGCTTAAGAATTGGTTTTACTTTTAACCCGAATAGCGGTGGCTTTGCCTTCTACAGCGGCTCGGTGAACATGGCTGGCATCTACGGCTATGATGATACGATTATGCTCCACGAAATCGGCCATTGGGTGCAGGATCGTTTCGGCGATTTTAGCGACAACACCGGCGGTCAGCATTTTATTAACGATAACCAGCAGGATCCCCGGCTTTCCTTCGGAGAGGGTTGGCCGACCTTTTGGGGATCGCATGTGCGCGCCCATTACCTGGTCGAAACCGGCGATAATATTGCTTACAACCATCCAACAGTCTACATGAACTCCAATGGCAGCATTGGCGGCGGGCAAGGCTTTTCCTACGACCTGGAAACAACCGGCAGCGGTGGTGCGGCCAGCGAGCAGGTTGTGCAGGCCACTCTCTGGGACATGACGGATAATCCCGACACCCCGGATTTTTCTCCCGGCGTCGATGATGACCAAACCGCCGGATATTACATGAATCGCACCGTTCAGGAAACCTGGGATTTTGCAACCACCTATCTGGCCCAGCCACCATTTAGCGGTTTTTTGACTTATGAAGACTGGTATCAGCAATGGATCGCCGTGATGCCCAATCCGCAGGCGCAAACCTTGAACGATATGCAGCGTTATATGCATGGCATCCAGTATTTTCCCGATGAATATGAGCCGAATGACAACATGAACGAAGCAACCGAGATCACTGCGGAATTGATGAGCACCTTTTTGCATAATACGACCTATCCGGCCGGTGATCAGGATTGGTTTAAATTCGAAGCGCTTGAAGGTGTGGGCTACAATCTTAGTACCCAATCGATGCTCGACGGCGCGGACACCTACCTCCGTGTTTATGATGCATCCAGCAACCTGCTCGCCTCCAATGATGATGTCGGTACTGTCGGTGGTCCGCCGAATGCCACCGAAGTCCTCCGTTCTTCCTTAAACTGGATAGCACCGGCCAACGGCACATTTTATGCGATGATTAATAGATCCCCGAATAATACCGA
This sequence comes from Calditrichia bacterium, assembly GCA_028284905.1. GTDB lineage: Bacteria > Calditrichota > Calditrichia > RBG-13-44-9 > J075 > JACKAP01. The sequence continues at coordinate 84,105 of JANQQU010000064.1, read as the reverse complement.
CCAGGGAGGCGGACTTATCTCCCAATACGGCAACTGGGATTTTAGCATCGCAATGACATCCGTACCTTCGACGTATGCCTCAATCAGTACTTCTCCGGGGTTGCTGCTCGGCATGCAAGCACCGAATACCACGCAGGAACTGGCTGTGTATATTTCCAATAATGGCACCGAACAAACCCTTACTTATGAAGCATTTGAATTCGACAGTCAAGGGGATTCCATTGCGGATTTCTCCTGGTTATCTATGCCCTCCCCCAGCGGGGAAGTGCTGGCCGGTGGAACTGATACGCTACGGGTCATTCTTGATGCGACTGGTATTTCCAGCGACACCTCAGTTGTGCAGCGGATTAAAATTAACAGTAACGATTTACTGCTGCCGGCAAAATTCATCACGGTGGTTTTCCGGGTAGATGTTACCCTCGGTATTTCGGAAGAGCGTCTTGAAGACAGCCAATTGCCGAATCGTTTCGAGCTTGCGCAGAACTTTCCTAATCCGTTTAATCCGGCGACGACGATCCGCTATCAACTGTCGGCAGCAACCGATGTCCGGCTGGAAGTCTTCAACACTTTGGGGCAGCGGGTTGCCTTGTTATCCCAGGGGCGAAAAGCGGCGGGCACATACCAGGTTACTTTTGATGCGGAAGGACTTGCATCCGGTCTCTACATCTACAAACTGAGTACCGGGAGCGGATTTACCGCTATGCGAAAAATGTTACTGGTTCGCTAATCCTTATAAAACAAAAAGCCACGGCATCTGAACAAGATCCGTGGCTTTTTGACGTGTCTCGTTAAATTGAGAGTTTTAGTTCAGTTTGAACTGAAAAGGAACTGTCACCCACACTTTTACTGCTTCACCATCTTTTTTAGCTGGCTCAAATTTCATTTTTTTCGCAGCGTCCAACGCCGCCGCCTGCAACGATGCATCCTGACTGGCTTCCGGATGATCGAGTATTTGCGCCTCTTCGATCAGCCCATGCGTGCCAACAAGCATCTTCACCATCACTTTCCCTTCCAGCTTATTCTTCTTTGCTGCTTCCGGATATACCGGGCTTGCTGGGGTCGTTAATGAGGGCGGTTCTGATAAATCGGCGAAACTGACAACTTCACCTTCACTGATTGCCACTGAAGATTCCGGGGAAGTGATTTCCGCCCCTTCATCTGCAGATTGCCATTCGCATGAGAATGGTAAAATCAACATTGCAAACATTGCGACGATCAGTAGATTTTTCTGGTTAGTGAATCTCTTCATGGTTACACCTTTCCGATTGAGTTGGTAAATGATCCTTTCTCGCAATCCTTGTGCGGATTGGGAGAAGTAAACACCGGATATTTGTTGCCGTCCGCCAGCAGTCAGCAGACTGGCCAGATCCATCAGGCAGCGGACATATTCTTCCGGGGTTTGATCGAGGGATTGGATCGCAGCATCATCGCAAATTTTTTCCCGCAGGTCGTTTAACCGGCGGTTCAGTATAAAAATCAGAGGATTGAAAAAGAACAGCGTGCCAGCCAGCATTTGCAGCAAATTAACCCAATGATCGTTCTGGCGAATATGGCTCATTTCATGGGCAATCACGGTACGGATTTGGGTCGGCGTCCACTCCGCAGCTGTTTTCGGAAAGACAATTCGATGCCGGAAAAAGCCCAGCACAAAAGGGCTGTGTGTCGATTGAGAACGAAGAATCGGCACACTTAAATTCTCTTGAAATGGCAAGTGGAAAGGTTCTGCAGAAAGCGCCAGTTTGCGCAATTGGTTGTAGTTATAAATCGCTATCGAGGTTAGCGTTGTGGCAATCATGATCCAGAGAGAAAGTACTATTGCCGTTGGAGAAAGCGAGCTACCGACTGAGATCGATTCAGTAACGGCCGGCAGCAAACTCAATACCGGTGCGGCAAAGGTTTCCAACGCCGGGGCGCTTTCCCAAGAGATAAATGGCGGGATAAACACTTTCACCAATGCCAGCAGGGCAATCAATCGTAAATATCGAGGGTTTTGCCGGCGCAGAAAAAATATCAAAATGAGTGCGATGGCAATAAACAAAGCGTTCTGGAGAAGCATTATCAGCAGGTATCCGCCCCACTCTGCTGCCAGTTGATTGATGGTTGTAATCATTTTTCTTCCTTATCATCGGCGGTTTTTTGATCGATTAATGCTTTTAGTGAGGCAACTTCATCAGCACTTAGAGATTTCGTGTCCAGCATAAAGCTTACCAATGCATTGACAGACCCGCCAAAGGTTCGATTAACAAAACGGGTCACTTCCCCTTCAAGCGTTTCTTCCCGGGGCTTTGTTGGCGCATAAAAGTTTACCAGCCCAATCTTTTCTTTCCTGGCAAACCCTTTGTCAACCAGGTGATTCATCACGGTTTGTACGGTTGTATAGGCCTTTTCGCCGTTCGGGTAGGCAATCTCCAGCACTTCCCGTACCGAGACAGGCTTTTCCTGCTGCCAGACGATTTCCATGATTTCCCATTCCAAACCGGACAGCTTCTTTTTTCGTATTGGCAAATCTTTCTCCACTGCACTTAGTAGAATTACTATATTTATAGTAGAAGATAAAATTATAACGAAACTTTGTCAAGTAAATTTTCCAGGAATTGATATTCCACTGGTCTTTTCATTTGCGCTTTTGCTGTTTCAAAACTTATTTTTCTCTCACTATTCAAAATAGCTTTTTTAATTCGTAATTGTAACTCAGAGCAGTGTTGTGCAAGATGGCGTCACTATTTTAATATTAGTAGCATCAAATAATCGGAATCACCCTTGAAATCGCATCCTCAAAGCACCATATTTAGAATTCAACCCAAATAAGCGAGACATAAATTGATCAAAAATGAGACGTTAGAGAATCTGGAAGCCAAAATTGTATCCACTCCCAAAAACACCCGGGAATATGTTGATGTACTCAACGATTTGGCCTGGGAAACCTGGAGCACCAATCGGGAGCGGGCTGAAGCACTGACCGAAGAAAGCGCTAAAATGGCCCGGGTGCTAAAATACGAAAAAGGGATTGCCTACAATCGTTTGAATAAAGGGCTGGCAGTTTGGCCCAGGGATATCGAAGAAGCACTCCATTTTATCCTCGATGCCCAGGAATGGTTTAAAAATAACCAGGAAAAAAAGGGCGATGCGTATGCAACCAACATTCTCGCCGTGATGTATTGGAACTTCGGGGACTTCCAGAAAGGCTTCGAACTGGTCAATCAATCTCTGGGCATCTATAAAGATATTGATGAGCCGGAAGGCGAAGCCTGGGCCTACAATATTCTCTCCGGGTTTTATTACGACCGGAAGGAGTATGAAGAAACGCTCAATTATTCCCGCAAAGCGTTAGTTCTCTTCGAAAAAACGGCGAATCCCATTGGAGAAGCGCGGGCACTCAATGGGATGGGTAAAGCGTTTCAATTTATGGGTGATTCCGAAAAAGCCCTGGAATACCAGGAAAAAAGTACCGCACTGGCGCGAAAGATGGATAACGTGCTCAGTATATCCCGCTCTCTCCATGATATGGGTTTAATCTACCGCGGCATGGGTGATTATGAAAAAGCATTGGCGTATTTTGAAGAAAGCCGGGAGCTCCGCGAAAAGCAGAACTATGGCCCGGGACTTTCCACCACTTTAATCGATATGGGCTGGACCTACTGCATGATGGATCGCCATCCGGAAGCGATTGAGATGTTCAATGAAGGATTAGAACTTTCCAAGAAGATGAAATCCAAGCAGAAAATCATTCGTGCCCTGGAAGGTCTTGGCAAGGTGCATGAGCTGGAAGGTCAGTTCGAAGAAGCATTGGAGATGCATAAAGAACTCCATCAGATATATAAAGATGCTTCCCAATCCGATACCGATCAAAAGATGCAGCGCATCAAAACCGTTTACGAGGTTGAAGCTTCGAAAAAAGAAGCGGAAATCTATCGCCTGAAGAATGTGGAATTACGGGAAAAGAACGAACGCCTGGAAGAAACCATCCGTATGCTCAATGCCACCCAGGCACAGCTGGTACAGTCCGGTAAAATGGTTGCGCTTGGAAATCTCGTTGCCGGCATCGCGCATGAAATCAATACACCGATTGGCACAATCAAAAGCGGAAACGACCTTTCTGAGCGTATCGCCAATCGCCTGCTCAGCTCCCTGAATATGGAAGAACGCGTCGAAAATATTGAAAAGGAGCTGCAGAAAACGCTTTCCATTCTCCAGCAGAGCAGTCAGAATAATGCCGCTGCTGCCGAGCGAATTATCAAAATTATCCAAAGTCTGAAAAATTTCGCCCGCCTCGATGAGGCAGACTTCCTGAAAACCGATATCCATGAAGGACTGGACAGCACCCTGACCCTGATCGGCCATGAAATTGGTGGCCGGGTAAATGTCGAACGGGATTATGGGAAGCTACCGGAAGTGTATGCTTACGCCAACGAACTGAACCAGGTGTTTATGAATCTATTGCTAAATGCCATCCAGGCAACACCGGAAGGGGGCAAGATTTCGATTCGTACCTTCCGAAATGATAGCAATGTCTGCGTCAGCATCACCGATACCGGGAAGGGGATTCCCAAAGACAAACTGTCGACGCTTTTCGAACCGGGATTTACCAAAGACAGCTCCCGGGTAAAAATGCGTACCGGTCTTTACACAACCTACAATATTATCAGCAAACATCAGGGCGATATTACCGTGGACAGCGAAGTGGGTAAGGGCACGACATTCACAATTCATATTCCCGCAAATTTGAGCGAAGAAAGTTTATTGGAAAATTAAGAGAAGGAAAATATCATGGAAGACTTACGCTATCCGGTTGGAAAATTTCAAGCAGACAATGATGTCACCCCGGAAAAAATAGCTGCCTGGATCAAGGTAATTGAAGAGACCCCCGCCCGCTTACGGAAAGCTGTCGACGGCTTAACCGATGAACAGCTCGATACAGTTTACCGCCCGGAAGGCTGGACGGTTCGCCAGGTGGTGCATCATCTGCCGGACAGCCACGTAAACAGTTATGTTCGTTTCAAACTGGCATTAACCGAGGATAATCCCACGATTCGCCCTTACCTGGAAAAACGCTGGGCGGAACAGCCGGAAGCAAAAAGCGCCCCGATTGATGTTTCTCTAGATTTACTGGAAGCATTGCATAAACGCTGGGTAATGGTTTTGAAAAATATGTCCGATGAAGATTACAAGCGCACCTTCTTCCATCCGGAAGACCAAAAGAGCTTTGATATGAACACCAATATTCAGCTATACGTTTGGCATTGTAATCATCATCTTGCCCATATTACCCGTTTGAAGGAAAGAATGGGTTGGTAGATATAGGCTTTAGGCCTAAGGCCTAAGGGAATTAGGTACTAAGAATAACTTCAACTCAGCAGTTTGCCTAAAGGCCTATCGCCTTAGACCTAAAATCGACCTACGGGAGATTTTTCTTGATCTCCCGATATTCCCGCACCATATCATTCATAATTGCCTCAATGGATTTCACTTCATGAATGAGTCCTGATCCATGTCCGGCAGAAAAGACTGTTTTATAGGAGACTTTTCCGTCTGGTTTGGCGAATAGCGATTTTGCAGCACGGCTCAGTGCAATCCACTTCTTAATTTTTTTGCTTTTCGACAGTACGGTTTCCATCAGGCCGTCTTCCAGGCCCACACGCTTTAGGGCATCGGTCATGATAAAGTTGCCCGGGAATCCATCAACCCGGTGGGTATTGACAATGTCGTCACTGCCGGCATCGACGATGGCATTTTTGTAAGCATCATCTACTTCCGCTTCTGTTGAGGCAATAAAACGAGTGCCAACATAGGCGGCATCCGCCCCAAGAGAAAAGGCCGCAGCCATCCCTTTGCCGTCTGCGATACTGCCCGAGGCCATCACCGGCAATCCGATTTCACTGACCAGGGTGGGAATTAATGCAAATGGGGAAATATCCCCGGCATGCCCTCCGGCACCGCTGCCCACCGCGATTAGCCCGTCCGCCCCCAGGTCTGCCACTTTCTTGGCATGATCCAGGCTAATGACATCGCAGAAAACCTTTGTGCCGACCTCGTGGGCCAGTTTGATAATTTCCCCCGGCTTTCCCAACGAGGTAATCAGCAAAGGCACTCTTTCTTCCAGGGCAATTTCCATTTGCTGCTGCTGATACTTATTTGATTTTTGCACAATAATGTTGATGCCAAAGGCCTTATCCGTTTTTGCCTTGATGTCTTTAATCGCCTGGTGATAGTTTTCAATCGGGCGAAAGTTTAATGCGGGAAAGGTGCCGATTCCCCCGGCCTCACAGGCAGCAGCAACCATATTTACGGTGCTTACCAGAAACATCGGTGCGCAGACGATAGGATATTTTACGCCAAACATTTCGGTAATTGGTGTTTTCAATGCAGCTGGCTTTGCGGCGCTTTTAGTTTTCTTTTCAACAGCGGCTGAGCTCATGGTTATTCCTTGTTCTTAAATGTTCGGAATATTATAGAAATTTGGGGGAAAATAAACAAATAGTATATCGGCGGGTTTACTGCACCGGAAGTTTCCGGGCAGCGATAACAGGGTCTTTTAATTCTCTGTCTGCCGGTTAGGCAAAATAGGTCTGTTGAATCAAGCGGGAGACGGCATCGGCTTTCTCGGTGCCAGCCACCACACTCAGTTCATACAGCAAAGATTCGCAGGTAGATATAATAGCACCTTCGCGTCGCATTCGTTTCATTGCGATCACTTTGTCGTATTCCCGCCGGGAGGAAACACCATCATCCAGCAGCACCGGCTGGTATCCGTTTTCCAGCAAATCCAGGCTGGTTTGCAGAATGCCGATATGGGCTTCTATCCCTACCAGAATCACCTTTTGGCGCCCGGTGCTGTCCAGTAAATCCGCAAAATCCGGGTCCCGATAGCAGCTGTAGGTTATTTTTTCGACAGCATTAAAACGGTCGTACAGGCCACTAATTTCCGGGATAGTATTCCCCAATCGCTGCGGCTCCTGCTCTAAAGCAATCACCGGTATATTTAATATTTGTAGTCCCCTAATCAGGGTAATCAGGTTTTCTTTCAGGCGAGCGCTGTCATGAATGCCGGGCAGATTATTCTGCTGTACATCGACAATTACTGCGATCGCGTCATCCCTGGAGATCCGCATAACATCCTCTTATAAATCATGTGTTGATAATGGCCGGTAATTCAAATTTGCATCGTGCAAAACAGCGGAGAACTGCAGGAATTAGCCGGAGAAATATGAAAATGATCAATGTGATCTAACTCACAGAATTAATTATACGGTAAAAATATTCGGAATGCCATAAAAAAAAACCTTCCGGAGTATACCGGAAGGTTTTAGAGGTATTTCTAATACTTTTTATGCTTCAGCAGTTTACTTTCTGCCCTCAACCAATGCATCGACGACTGATGGGTCGGCCAATGTGGAGGTATCACCGAGTGAGTCCAAATCGCCGGAAGCGATCTTGCGCAATACCCGGCGCATGATTTTCCCGGAACGAGTTTTCGGCAGCGAAGGGGTAAACTGAATTTTATCCGGAGAGGCGTGCGGGCCGATAATCTTCCGCACGGTATTACGGATACTCTTCGCAATTTCTTCGCTGGCATCCACGCCGGTCATCAGGGTAACATAGGCATAGATTGCTTCCCCTTTGATGTCATGCGGAAAACCAACGACGGCAGCTTCCGCCACGCCATCCGCCTGACCAATGGCGCCTTCCACTTCCGCGGTGCCGATGCGGTGTCCGGATACATTAAGCACGTCATCCACGCGGCCGGTAATCCAGTAGTAACCGTCTTCGTCGCGGCGGGCGCCGTCTCCGGTAAAATAGTATCCCGGGAAACGGGAGAAATATACTTCCTTAAAGCGATCATGGTCGCCATAAACCGTGCGCATCAGCGAAGGCCAGGCAGTACGAATGGCGAGATATCCTTGTACCGCGCCTTCCAGTTCATTGCCGGCCTCATCGAGAATCACCGGTTCGATGCCAAAGAAAGGCAGGGTCGCAGATCCCGGTTTTGTCGGTGTTGTGCCAGGCAGCGGGGTAAGTAACACACCGCCGGTTTCCGTCTGCCACCAGGTATCAACAATCGGGCAAGTCTCTTTACCAATAACACTATGATACCACTTCCACTCCGGCTCTTTGATCGGCTCCCCAACAGTACCAAGCACTTTCAGGGAAGAAAGATCATATTTATTCGGCCAGCTGTCCCCTTCTTTCATCAGGGCGCGAATTGCGGTCGGCGCGGTGTAGAACTGATTCACTTTATGCTTCTCGACAATTTCCCAGAAGCGGCCGTAGTCCGGATAGGTCGGCACGCCTTCATACATCATGGTAATTGCCCCATTGGCCATCGGGCCGTAAATAATGTAGGAGTGACCGGTAATCCAGCCAATATCGGCGGTGCACCAGTAAATGTCATCTTCGTGGTAATCAAAAATCATTTCGTGCGTAAAGGATGTGTAAACCATGTAACCACCGGTGGTGTGGAGAACCCCTTTCGGTTTTCCGGTGGAGCCGGATGTGTAGAGAATAAACAGCGGATCTTCCGCATCCATCGCTTCCGCCGGGCAGTTATCATCCACTTTGGCAATTTCCTCGTGAAGCCAAACATCACGACCATCGACCATATCCACAGGATTGCCGGTACGCCGAACAACGATCACTTTTTCGATGGAGGGGCAATCCGGGACGGCCCGGTCGGCATTAACTTTCATCGGAATATCATTCTTTTTCCCGCGGAGAGCGGTGTCCTGAGTAATAAGGGCTTTACAGGAAGAATCGTTAATACGGCCGACCAATGCATCCGAGCTAAATGCGCCGAAAACGATGGAATGAACTGCGCCGATACGGGCACAAGCGAGCATTGCAAAAGCCAGTTCCGGAATCATCTGCATGTAAATACAAACCCGGTCCCCTTTTTTAACACCCTGTGCTTTCAGCACATTAGCAAACTTACTGACTTCGCTAAGCGCTTCTGCATAAGTGTAGGTTTTCGATTCACTGGGATCGTTACCTTCCCAAATAATAGCAGTTTTATCGCCATTTCCATTGTCTACATGGCGATCCAGGCAGTTATAGCTGGCATTTAGCTGACCGCCTTTAAACCAGGCCAAATTTGCATTTACAAAATCATATTCCCGGACAGTGTCCCATTTTTTGAACCAGCTTATACGGCCGGCTTGCTCGCTCCAGAAGCCTTCTGGATCTTTTACCGAATGATCGTACATTTCCTGGTATTGTTCCAGGGAACTAATAAGTGCGTTTTTCGAGAATGCTGCATCAGGATGGTACTTCATTAGAATTCCTCCTAGAATAGGTGTTCAGAGATTTCCGTTGCCGCTGCCAGATATATCCCGTTGTAGTTCCGGAAATGCATATATATCAACGCATTGGTTGAATTCAATTTAGGATAACGGATAATTGCTTATTATAAACGATTTGCCAAGGCAGGGCGTGACCCTTTCCCGTTGATTGGCAACCCTCTTTTTAAATCGTTTATTTATCTATCTAACAACCGGTATCCCGATCGATTTATTACAGAATTTTTTAATGCAGACAAGGAGATAATATAAAATAAAAACCGCTGAAAGGGAATAGTTATTGATTTTCCTTCAACACAATTCCGGCAACTATCGACATTGGTAAACAGATGCATTCTATCCTGCTCAAATGCGCTAAAAAGCGGCTTTGTTTTTCCGATATATGATGGTTTTATTAGAGAAATATTCTGTAGAAGAAATGGGCAAATGGGCAATAATAGTAACTCTGAACTTTTAATTATAATCCGAGGAAATAATGAAAATTGCTGTTGGTAGCGATATGGACACCCATCTAACCACCGCCGTTATTAAAGATTTGGAAAAGCGTGGTTATTCTGTGGATAAATATGGCGCATTGGTTGGCACGCCGGGAATGTGGCCGGCTGTGGCTGTAGACGTCGCCCGGAAAGTGGCGGCCGGTGAATACGAGCAGGCAATCCTGTTTTGCTGGACGGGTACCGGGATTAGCCTGGCGGCGAATAAGATCAAGGGTATTCGGGCAGCGCTTTGCCACGATGCGGAAACAGCCCGCGGAGCGAAACTCTGGAATGATGCAAACATCCTTGCAATGAGTTTACGCAGCGTTTCCGAGGCGGTCGCAGAAGAAATTCTTGATGCCTGGTTTAGCAACAGCCGCAGCGAGGATGCCGAAGACATCGCCTGCCTGCGCTGGCTAGAGGAATTTGAAGATTCAACCGATACAAAAAGCGAATCGCTATAAAAACCACAAATCCCGCCGATTTTCATCAGACGGGATTTGTGCAAAGTTTGCCAGAGGTCTATAGCCAGTACGATCAAGTCCTGTTTCTGTCTCCGTGGGTGCTATCCTGTTCGTGTTCGCAAGCTTATTCGCAAGTGCTGTCGTTTTCGTTTTCGTTTCTGCGCTCGTTCCGTTCCCGTAAAATTCGCTGCTATACCGTTTCCGCTGCTGTCAGTGCCGGTGCAATCGCTGTCGTTGTCGCTTACTGCCTTCATTTTCGCCGCTATCAGTTCATTGGTGCTTCTACTACTGCGCGACCAGTCGTATATCCCTCTTTGGCATTTTTGTTCATGTTAAAACACTTTTCAACATCTCTAAAGACATCATCAACCTTCTGCAGGCCATTGACGCGATGGAGAAGTTTTTTATTTCTGTAAAACCGAATTAACGGTGCAGTATTATCGTGATAAACATTTAGTCGTTTTCTGATAGTTTCCACCTGATCATCCGCACGGTGCTTCAGTTCGCCGTCGCAACGGTCACACTTTCCATCTACAATTGGCGGATTTACTGTCAGGCTATAAACTTTTTTACAGGTGCCACACACCCGGCGGTTGGCAAGGCGATCAATAATAACGTCATCCTGCACCGAGATGTCTACAACCGTAATGTCAATATGCATCTTATACTTGAGAAATTTTGAGAGCTCTTCTGCCTGAGGGATTGTGCGGGGAAAACCATCCAGAATAAAACCATTGAAGCAATCGGGCGCCTGTAACCGTTTCTCGACAATTTGCATAATCAAAGCATCAGGTACTAAATCACCACGAGTCATAATCTCATGAAGCTGCTTACCGAGCGCAGTCCCCTGGGCCACTTCGCTTCTCAGCATGTCCCCGGTAGATATTTGCGGAATTCCATATTTTTTCATCAACAACTGAGCCTGGGTTCCTTTCCCAGCCCCCGGTGCTCCGAGCAATATCGCAAACATAACGTACCCCTTTTCTGCTGTAACTTTGAATACCTTATCTGGCTCAATAATTAAAAATTATCTTGAAAAACAGTGCAACAGAATCCGTAAGAGATGGAATAGTGATCCGCAACTACCAGTATCAAAAAACGAATGACTAACAAAACTTAATCAATTGTCAATCAATTAAGTGAATATATTCACGTTGCTTTAAAAAATCAAGGCCAAATTAAAAAAATCACAAACTTTTTTTCTTCTTGTTACATTTGTTACAAAATTATTTCACGGAAAGCTTTTCCAGTGCGGTTTCCCATCTTTTTCATCCCCATGTCAGAAGAATTTAAACTTGAGTATTATTTCCAAAATCGATATAATCCAAGGATTTTACAAGGATACCTAAACAGAATATGGTGGAAGAATGAAGAACTATGATGCATTTATTGCAGCGCTAAAATCCGCTACCCGGGGCGGTGTGCTCAATGATGAATATAGCCGGGGACTATACGCCACGGATGCCAGTATTTATCAGATAGCGCCAATAGCGATTCTTACCCCGTTGGACCGGGAAGATGTGCGTAATGCGCTGCGCATTGCCGATGAATATGAGGTTAGTATTCTTCCCCGCGGAGGTGGCACCAGCCTGGCAGGGCAAACAGTTGGTCATTCTCTGGTGCTCGATTTTTCCCGCCATATGAATCGCATTCTGGAAATCAATGTGGATGAACAATGGGCGATTGTCGAGCCGGGCATTAACCGGGATGATCTGAATGCAGCTTTACTCCCGCACAATCTTCATTTCGCACCGGATCCGGCCACATCCAGCCGGGCAAATATTGGCGGCATGATCGGCAATAATTCTTCCGGCACTAAAAGCATCCTTTATGGCAAGACGATCGATCACACCGAGGCCTTAACGGTTATGCTGGCCGATGGCGAAGATTTCGACTTCGCTGAACTATCGCCGGAAGACTATAAAAAGAAAGCTGACCTCGATGACCGGGAAGGGACCATCTATCGCGAATTCGCTAAAATTGTTCAGGCAAATGAAACTGCAATCGACAAAAATTTCCCGAAAGTAATGCGCCGGGTTGGTGGATATTGTCTCGATGAATTTACCTTTACCGATCGCTGGAATCTTAGCAAGCTGTTTGTCGGCAGCGAAGGAACATTGGGCCTAACGATGTCCGCTAAAATCAACCTCACTCCGCTGCCAAAGTATAAAGCGCTCTGTGTCGCTCATTTTACCACCTTAAAGGAATGTATCTCCGCGGTGCATAGCATGCTGGCCTTCCAACCATCAGCCATCGAGATTGTCGACAATACCGTGATTGAGCTCAGCCGAAAGAACCTGACCACAATGCGCAGTTGCCACTTCATTGAGGGCGATCCGGCAGCGATTTTGATTGTGGAATTTTTTGGTGATACCGAAGCCAGCGTTATGGAGCGCCCGCAGCAAATGATAGAATTGCTAAAATCGAAGAATATGGGATATGCGTACCCGGTTTTCCCGGAAGGGCAAAGCTTTAACGATGTCTGGACGATTCGGAAAAAGGGATTAGGCTTGATGCTCGGTATGAAGAGCGACCGGAAACCCACCGCTTTTGTTGAAGATGCCAGCATTCCCACTGAAGTGCTGCCGGATTACATCGCCGAGGTAAAGGCCCTTTGTGATCGGGTGGAAGTACCGGTGGCGATGTATGCCCACGCTAGTGTCGGGGTGATCCATGTACGGCCGATTCTCGATCTTCGCCTGCAGTCAGATATCGATAAATTCAAGATCATCTCCGAAGAAGTATTTCAACTGGTCAAAAAATACCGCGGCTCTCTTAGCGGCGAACATGGCGATGGGCTGGTGCGTAGCCCTTACAACGAACGATTTTTCGGGAAGGAAGTTTATCAGGCATTCAAACAGGTGAAAACATTATTTGATCCGAAAAACCGGATGAATCCCGGAAAGATTGTCGATGCGCCGCCAATCGATGAGAACCTGCGCTATGGCACCAGCTATAAAGATGGGCCGGTGAATGACGATACGGTTTTCAAATTCCGGAGGGACGGTAGTTTTACCTCGGCGGTGCACATGTGTAACGGGGTGGGTGAATGCCGGAAAATGATTAGCGGCACCATGTGCCCCAGCTTTAAGGCCACCCGGGAAGAAGAACATTCCACCCGTGGACGGGCCAATGCCTTGCGCCTGGCCATGTCCGGCCAGCTTGGGGACGGACTAACAGATAAACGCCTGCTTTCTGTGCTCGATTTATGCCTCTCCTGCAAAGCCTGTAAATCGGAATGCCCGAGCAATGTCGATATGGCAAAATTGAAGGGGGAAGTGCTGCAACGGAATTATGACCGTCATGGCATCTCTTTGCGGGATCGATTAATTCGGGAATCTGCCGATAAGGCTTCATTTGCCTCCGGAATAGCCGCTTCCCTGATAAACAGTATTCAGCGCAGCGGCCCTTTTCGGGCAGCCCTGGAAAAAACCGCCGGTTTTGACAAACGACGTATTTTACCAGACTTTGCCCGGAAAACTTTTGTCAGCTGGTACAAATCCAACTATAAAGCACATGCGAATCCTGCCCAAAAAGTAGTGCTTTTTGTGGACACTTACCTTAATCATTACGAGCCAAATGTTGGTATTGCCGCCACGCAACTTTTGCATGGCTCCGGTTACGAAGTATTGCTTGGCGATGTCGGCTGTTGCCAGCGCCCGAAAATTTCTCATGGTTTTCTGCGCGATGCCAAAAATGCCGGTGGAGAAACCGTTCTGGCGCTCGATCAGTTTCTGCAGGAGGACATACCCGTGCTGGTTTGCGAACCGAGTTGTGCCTCCGCTCTCAACGATGATTTGCCTGATCTTATTGAAGACGAAGCACTGGCCGGCCGTCTACAAAACGGGGTAATGATGATTGAAGATTTTCTCCATCAGGAAATCGAAGCGGGGCGCTTGACCCCAAACTGGCGCTCCGACACAGAAAAAATCAAGCTACACGGACATTGCCATAAAAAAGCGTTGGTCGGCCTGGCACCATTGGAGAATGTGCTTAGCAATGTCTCCGGCTTAACCCGGGAAACGCTACCGAGTGGCTGCTGTGGTATGGCCGGTTCCTTTGGATACGAGAAAGAACACTACGAAATCTCCGAAAAGATTGGAGAACAGATTCTCTTTCCGGCAGTAAAGGCAGCCGATAAAAACACCGGTATTATTGCCAACGGTTTTAGCTGCCGTCACCAAATTGCCCATTTCACCGGAAAGCAGGCCCATCATTGGGTGGAGCTGGTGAAAAACAGTGAACAGTGATCAGTTGACAGTTGTCAGTTATCAGTTATCATTATTTGTCGCTGACGGCCGTTTAATGTTTACTGTTCACTGATAACTGTTCACTGTTTACTGATAACTGTTAACTGATAACTGTCAACTGTAGAATGTTCGCTGATGAACAGCCCTGTGATACTTCCGAACACTCTTTTCTAACAAACTCCCTGAAAACGGCGAATTTACCTATTGGTATGGTTATTGAACTGTCTTCCTTGGCAGTACCTAAACATTTGCTGTTGATCATAACCCGGGAGATATTATGTTTCGCAATTATTTTAAAATCGCGATTCGAAATCTGAGAAAGTACAAGGCTTATTCATTTATCAACATCCTCGGCCTGGCTGTTGGTATGGCTTGTAGTTTGCTCATTCTGCTGTGGGTGCAGGACGAGTTGAACTACGACCAGTTTAATGAACGGGCCAATCGCATCTATCGGGTGATTCAGGAATCCCGGGACAGCGACAGTCAGGGACGTGCACGGGTTGGCGCTCCCTGGGGACCGGCAATGCAGGCGGACTTCAGCGGTATCGAAGCCTTTACCCGTTTTCGATATTATGGGCGAACCCTGGTGCGGCATAATGATAAACAATTTTATGAAAGCAACGGACTTTACGCGGATTCAGCTGTCTTTCAGATATTTACTTTCCCATTCATCAATGGCGATCCGCAAACAGCATTAACAACTCCGAATGCCATCGTCCTCACCAAATCTTTTGCAGAGAAATATTTTGGCGAAGAAAATCCCCTTGGGCAAACCATCACGATGGGCGATCGGGAAATGCAGATCAAAGGCGTTATTGCCGATGTGCCGGAAAATGCCCACTTCCGCTTCAGCTTTCTGGCCTCCTTCATCAGCCATAATGCCTGGTATGTAAACGAATGGGGAATGAACAACTACCACTTATATGTGTTACTTAATGAGGGGCAGTCTCCGGAGGCAATCACTGCCGGAATCCCGGCGTTTCTTGAAAAACATATGGGAGAAGAGGCCGTTGCCCAGTACCGCTCCGACGTCCGTTTACAGCCGCTGGGTGATATACACCTTCATTCCAATCTGTTCCGGGAATTTGAGCAGAATAGCGATATCAGCTATGTTTATATCTTCTCTATTATCGCCGGATTTATTTTGCTGATAGCCTGCATCAACTTCATGAATCTTTCCACCGCACGGGCGACACGGCGTTCCCGGGAGGTAGGAATGCGCAAGGTGGTTGGTGCTAATCGTTACCAGTTAATCAGACAGTTTTTGGGAGAAGCACTGCTTTTAAGTTTACTCGCCATGCTGGCAGCCATCTGCCTGGTAGAAATGCTCCTCCCCTACTTCAACACACTTGCCGCTAAAAACCTGACGCTGAAATATACGGAAAACAGCTCGCTGTTGCTGGGTTGCCTCAGCATCACGGTGTTGGTTGGTTTGATTTCCGGTGCCTATCCGGCGTTCTTCCTTTCCGCTTTTCGCCCGGTCGAAATTCTTAAAGGCATCACAGGCAGCATTCGTGGCGGCGGGCGCACGCCCCTGTTACGTAAAGCATTGGTGATCTTCCAGTTTACCATCACCATTGCATTGCTGATTAGCACCGGTGTGGTTTATAATCAGCTCTCCTACATGCAAAACAAAAAACTGGGATTTAACCAATCCCAGGTGATGGTCCTGCGAATTCAAAACGAAGCTATCGCAACTCATTACGATGCGATCCGCGATCAACTACAACAACATCCCGGCATCGAAAATGTGGCACGCTCCTCCGGACTGCCCGGATACGGCGATTGGGGAATGCCGTTGCGCTACGACCAGGATGGCGAGCAAACCCGGTTTTCCACCCGGATTATGGTAGTGGACCATAATTATGTTTCCACGCTCGGAATGAGCGTCGTGAACGGCCGGGATTTTTCCCTGGATATGGCCGGAGATACTGGCGGGTTTCTACTTAACGAAACGGCGGCAAAACAACTCGGTTGGGAGAATGATGCAGTGGGCAAAACGTTGTATCGCCCAACCGAACGAGACGAAGCAACCGGCGAATGGACCTACAGCCCCGGGCCAGTCGTCGGGATTGTGGAAGACTTTCACTTCCGTTCCATGCGCGAGCAAATTCAGCCAATGACCTTTTACATTGATGCGCAAAGCTACAGTTTTATTGCCATCCGTCTGCGACCAGAGGGTATTAGCGAACACATTGCCCACGTCACCGCCGTCTGGCAACAATACGATAATACGCCATTCGAATATTTCTTTGTGGATGAAATATTTGAAAGGATGTATCGCAGTGAGCAGCAATTAGGGAAGCTCTTCTCTGCCTTTGCTTTTCTGGCAATTATCATTGCTTGTCTGGGGTTATTCGGGCTGGCCGCTTTTACTGCAGAGCAACGCTTCAAAGAAATCGGTATACGGAAAGTGCTTGGCGCGACGATTACCGATATCGTATTGCTGCTATCCAGGTCCTTCAGTAAATGGTTGATGCTTGCCAACCTTATCGCCTGGCCAATCGCCTATTTGGTAATGAACAGCTGGCTGCAAGACTTTGCCTACCGCAGCGAAATGACTATCGGTATTTTTCTCGCCGCGGCTGGCTTGGCCCTCACCATCGCGCTGGCAACCGTTGCATATCAGGCGCTAAAGGCCGCGTTTGCACGGCCGGTTGATACCTTGCGGTATGAATGATGTTCGTAATTCGTTGACCGTTCATCGTTGTTCGTTGTTCGTTGTTCGAATCAAATTTTAATTTGCCGTTATTTCGTCGAATTACCGCAGAAAAAATTCAGGAACCTTCTCTGCATGACATAACGAAGAACGAACAACGGTCAACGATCAACGAATTCCAAAAAAGACGAAGCACCTCCGGAAACAAATGCTTCACAGGAGGTACTCCGCCCAGATTCAATTCAGAATTTCAATTTACCGGTTCACCAGAAATCGATTTTCCAGTTCATCAGCGAGATTTTGAAAGAGCTCGTCGTTGATATCCAGATAATTTTTTTGCTCGATATTGGCCAACATTGTCGGATTGCTGATAAAAGTGAAAGCAATTTGTGCCTTGTAGCGAATCCTTTCGGTTGCGCCATCCAGGATCAACACTTTCAGCTGATCTTCAATCAGTTCAGTATCCCGCTCCGGGTAGAGCAATTTCAACTTCACTGAATAGAAGATTGCCGATTCGACAACACCCTCATTATCAATCTTCATTGATTCGCTATAATTTTTCACAGCCGCTTCCGAATACGCCATTTTCTCTGGCGTCTTAGCAGCTTCTTCTCCGGAGAAAAGGGGTTGACATAATGCGAGAATTAATAAACTAACGAGAACTCTAATGCGATTGGACTTTTTCATGACTCAATCCTTTCTTTTGTGCCGCTGAATTGCGGCGTTTGGAAATCCTTTAAAAGTGTTTAAAAACTCTAACTTGCGAGCGTTACTTTTCATTGAAGGTTTTGTCCATTTTGAGGCCTCGGAAACCATCATCGCTCTCGATATCAAACTATCAAATCGCGGCCCGCGCTTCTAACGCTGAGGTAACAAATGATGATATCGGTGTAACAAATAAGTGGAAATTGCCTGAAATTGGCACTGAAGGTGGGAAGAAAAAAATAAGCGGATATCGATTTACTGCTTCGATATCCGCCATCAGGGATTAGATAATTCGACTTCTCAGTTTAAGGCTATCTGCCGGAAACTTGTATCAAATTCGTCATTAGCGTTTGACCAGATATTTATTTTCCAGCTCGTTCGCCAATAGCTTGAAAAAAACATCGCTGGTATCTTTATAATTTTCGCGGGTAATGTTTTCCATCAATTCAGGATTCCGGACAAAATTTACGGCGATTTGCGCCTTGTAACGAATTTTCTCGGTTTCTCCGTTCGCTACCAGATTCTGCAATTGATCTTCAATCGGCACAGTGTTTTCCTCAGGATTAAACAACTTGAATTTAACCGAGTAGAAAATTGCCGATTCGACAACACCACGGTTCTCGGATTTCAATGCTTCACTATAGTTGACAACAGATTTTTTTGAATAGGTGATAACCTCTTTCGAGTCGGCAGGGCCATTAGCAAAGGTTGCGGTATTTACTACAAACAAAGCGAGAATTGCGGTTAAGGCGAAAGTGCGTTTAAAATTTTTCATGTCTACTCCTTCAAAGTTTTATTATGTATTTGCCTGTTTTTACGGGCACTTTTCCGGAGAGATGTCATAAGGCTGTAAAGGTTTGTCACAAAATGTCACGGGGGAAACCGTTGTTTGTTTTTCGTTTTTTAATGATCAAACCATTATTCGTTATTCGCATAACCGTACGTTGTAGAGACGATTCATGACATTGTAGAGACGATTCATGACATTGTAGAGACGATTCATGAATCGTCTCTACAGGAAAAACGAAAAACAAACAACACAATCAAAATGCGGGCAGGATATAATTTTCTACAATATCAAAAACCTGATCTGCATGGGATGCGCGGAAATCGCCACCAGTTAGCACAACGACCAGCCCTTTGTCAGGAAAACAGCCGAGAAATTGACCGCCATTACCAAGCGCGAAATAGCCATCCGTCGCGGAAAGATTTTCCCCAAATGTTTTACGCCACCAAAGATAGCCAAACGATGCTGCCGCGGCTTCCGGTCCCCAGGTTGTCGCCTGGGCTGCAGTTGCATCTGCAATCCACTCGGGGGAAATAATTTGCTGCGCTTGCCATTCACCATCATTCAACATCAATTGCCCGACTTTTGCGAGGTCGCGGGGACGCATCATCAGTAGACCGCCGGTATAAGCTCGGCCTTCCGGAGAAAATTGCCAGCGATAATCGGAAATGTTCAATGGCCCAAACAATATCTTTTCGGCAAAAGCAGGCACATCCATATTACTCGCTGACGAAATTGCGGCACCCAGCAACATGGCGCCACCGGCACAGTAAGCCCATTCTTTTCCCGGTTCAAATGCCTGGGGCAAATCGAGCATAATTTGCACCCAATCGGCACCACGCAACATTTTGGTTTCGTTACCAAATGCGGTTTTCGAGAAATCATCGCAGGTAAGGCCGGCAGTCATTGTCAACAAGTGCCGAACAGAAATTGCTGATTTCCGTGGATCGGGATTTTTATAAGCGCTGTCGGCAGCGAGCAGCGGCCAAACCGGTTGATCGATGCTGCTAAACATGTCGCTTTCCAATGCAATGCCGGTAAGCAGAGAGGTAATTGCTGTCGTTGCCGAGCGGAGATCATGGCGGCTTTCCCGGTCAAAACCATGCCAATATTTTTCGAGGATAATCCGCTCATCTTTAACAACCAAAACACTGTGCAAATCGCGCAACTTGCCAGTTTCAGCATGATGGAAAAGGCTATCAAATGCGGCAGGTTTTTCCAGCGTTCCAGTCTCCCAACCATCATTCATTCTGTCTGGTATTTGGTATGCAATCTGATTGTTTACATCGACCCTCTCGAAATTGATATCCAGCGGCACCGCCGGAGAATGCCAGCGCCACTGTCCCTGAAATGATGTGCTGTCCGGATGAATTTTTCCCGAAAAGTTGGCACCAATTGCTGCGCTATTAAAGTTAACCGTACTATTAACGGCTGTAATATTTTCCAGGGGGACTTGCTTCACTTCCAGCACTGGAATATCCACAGTGCCATTTAATCCTCCCCAGCTACGATCGAACTTTAAGAGAATATTGAGTGACTCCCCGGGATAACGGCAGGTTCCTGCCCAGCTCCCGGCAATTCCGCGATTTTTTTCCTGCTTAACAAATGTTAACGGCACCCGGTTACGTCCGCGGATCCAATGTCCGGAAAGTGAATCACCATTCGGCGATAACTCGCCTTTAAAGAAAACCGCCAGGCTATTGATACGCAGGCGAAGTTCACCATTCGAGAAGGTGACAGCATTAATCGGACGATTAAGATCATTCTCGGAGGGATTATCGATAACACCGGAGAAGCCTTCCGATTCATCACCACTCAGGTGCAGGATTAGTGGCAGTTCAACTGCAGGAACGTTCATACGCCCCTGCCATTCACTGCCGGCAGGAATTGCGCTATCGTCATTATTGCTGCAGTTTAAAATAGTGAATGAGGCAAGAAGTATTAGCGTGAGAATGTATATTCGATTCATTAAAGTCAGTCCCTTTTAAGTTCCGCGCTATTATAAGCAAAGAAAGAGGCGACTAAAAGAGATTAGTAGAATTGGGCAGTGGGAAAATGAACTTTTAACGGATGGTTTCGAGAATCATCACCCTGCTAATCTTTCCAGGGTGTTCAGCACTTCTTTCCCGGATTCACGGGAGACCGGTATCGCTTCTCCGCCGGATTCCAGGGAAAGCCGGTAACCACGCGCGTTCCCTTCCACGGATTGCACTTTGGTAAGGTTCACAATAAAAGAGCGATGGCAACGAATGACAAAGGGAATATCAATCTGCTGCTCCAGGCGTTTCAGACTGGAACGCAATAACAAACGCTTTACCCCGGCGCGCTCCGCGCAGGCAATACTGGAGTAATTATCCTGAGATTGAATATAGAGCAACTGATCCAGCGGCACTTCTATTCGTTCCGTATTGTTTTCCCCCACCAATGAAAGATGTCCCTCCGTATCGGAAGCAGCTTCCGGCAGAGAGTTTTCTTCCCGGGAATGATCTGTTGAAGGCATTTGAAATTGCCGGGCAGAAGCGGACGTCGCTGCCGGGGCAACCGGAGAGGGGGCATCTGTCTGCCGATGCGCCAGACGAGCGGCGGCAAGCAATTTACGATTGATCGCTTCTGCCTGCTGCAGGCGGTTATTCAGGTAAATCATGTAGGTGGTCAGAACATAAACCGATTCCGGAATAACCGCAATCCAAAACGCCTGGATCAGGCGAACAAACAATTCGGAGAAGGATGCATCCAAATGAGGATTCATCACCTGGTACACAATGCCGGCAAAACAACCGGCAAACATATTGAACAGGATCCAGCTACTTTCTTTCCAGATCACCCATTTATCTTCCTGGAAAATCTTCGGAAACAATCGGGTTACCCCGAAATAGTTAACACTTAATACGATAAATATCAATGGGCCGTAGCCGAGCAAATGCCAGGTCTTTCCCTCAAAGTGTATATTGGCCAGGCCGAATGGTTCGAAGAGGAAAAGAAATAACACCAGAAAAATACTAGTTGCGGTAATTGCCGGCAGCAGCTTTGATGCTTCCAGAAAAAGGGGGTATGGTTGCTGGATAAAGTCCCGATATTTTTTATACACGCTTTACTCCCGAACATTTAGCCACAGATGCTCACTGATATACACGGATGAATATAAGTCAAATAAATAGAACAACTATGATCATCCGTGCATATCAATGGCGCAGATTAAAGCTTACTTAAAATAGAATTGAAGGGTTAAATTTGCAAATCTACAGGGAATTTATCCGTTATACTGTAATCCGCTTTCCACAGTATTTTCGCCCTTAATCCGATGGAGCAGATAATATTTGGCAATGCCGAAAACTGCCACGATATCCGCGATGATAGCAATGAGCCACCAGCCGGTATTGGTAAAAGCCAGGCTACTGAAGAGTAAAGCGGCGCTACCAATTACCCAGGCAGCGTCCATCATTGCGGAAACAGCGGCCTCTTTTAAGTTCAGAGATTCCCGGGCAGCATTGCGAAACAAGCCGACGCCGTTGACCAATAACAAAACGCCGATAATTTGCAAGGTCATATTTGCACTGCCGCCCATAATGCTATTTAATCCCAGCAATTCGGACAGCGAGCCGGCAGCAAATAATAATGCGGCGCCGGAAACGACATTCATTACAGCATCTAATCTTAAAACATTGCGAAGCATTGCGGAATATTTTGATACGTTTGCCATGATAGTTCCTTTCGTAAGAGTTGGTTGCGATTAACTGTCACAGGCAAACATACGACATTTTTTTCCGCATATGGGGCTGCCGGGATGTTTGGGAATAGCTTTGGGATAAACGGGAAATCCTACTCTACGGAGTGCATAACCCCTTTCATCAACAGCCAATGCCCGGGATAGGTGCAGACGAAGGGATATTCGCCAGGCGGCGGTGCAGTGAAGGAGACTTCGGTCTTTTCTCCGGGATCAGCCAGTGGTGTGTAAAAAAGAATGGCTTCATGATCCGGCACATATTCTGCGTTTTCTCCCGCTTTGGTAGCAGCGAGACCAACATCCTGAATATTCGCGTCGATCTTTAGGATCACGACATTATGCTTCATAGCATCGCTGGTGGCAATGTTGTCCATAATTATTCTGACGTCGCTACCAGCTTTTACCGTAAATTCCCGGGTGGCGAATCGCATTTCATTTCCAATCGGTTGAATAACGATTTCATTTGCCGGACCTGCGGGCGGTTTTGTTTTCTCACAGGATTGAAAAATTACCAAACCACTCAGGATAAACACCCAGGTAAAAATTGCCATTTTCTTCATTATTTCTCCTCTACCAAAATCTTTTTCCCGGGCAGCAAAAAGCAGCCACAGGCGCGCATACATTTTAAATCCACCGCAATCCTCACTGTCTATATCGGTGTTCTGCCGGAATGGTTTCCGCCATATTCAAAGATAAATCCCGCCGCTTATAATAAGTTAGGTATGCTGGATATCGCCAGGATTTTTTTTCAAGCGGGAAAATGGTCTTGCGAAGCAGGGCGAATTTTCGTAATAATATATAGATAGCAAAAATATTATCCGGTTTTCCTCTTCAATGAGCTGGCTGTGGCAGCATAATCATCCTTATACAATCTAGTGGTCTATTAAAATTCTGTTATTTTTGCTTTTATCCCATGTGAAATATTTCTATATTGGCCTCTTTTTACAAAAAGAGAGCGTAATAAACAAAGAATGGAAAGTTTTTCGAAAATAAAATCCCGCGCGGAACTGGGGGATATTCGCAAAGAGTTCGAGGCTGCGGGAAAACGACTTGTCTTTACCAATGGTTGTTTTGACATCTTACATCGGGGGCATGTAGAATATCTGCAACAGGCGCGTCAATTGGGAGATGCACTGATTGTCGGATTAAACAGTGATAACTCGACCCGCCGTCTGAAAGGGGAATTCCGGCCAATTGTTCCCCAGGATGATCGGGCATTTATTTTAGCATCACTTTTTGCCGTTGATTTTGTTTCGATTTTTGATGAAGACACTCCGTATGATCTTATCTCGGTTGCGCAACCGGATATTCTCGTAAAGGGTGGCGATTACAAAATTGATGACATCGTCGGCAAAGATATCGTTGAGGCACGTGGCGGAAAAGTGCTGACAATTCCATTTGTTGCCAACAGGTCTACGACCAATATCGTGCAGCAAATTGTCGACTTAACCCAACGTGGAATTTTCAGTTAATCCTTGAAGGAGGAGACTCGGGAATGATGTTTCTTTTAAAAAGAACCGGTTTATTACTATTACTACTGATGCTGTTTACGGCCTGCCAGAAAAAAGCAGTGCAGGAAACACTCGCCCCTTATAATCCGGAAAAAGATCTGTATCTTGAACAGGAAATGACTTTGATTTCCAGCTACCTTGAACGGGCTGAAAATCCCGGTGAAATGGAAGACACCCTTGATATAGAATTTCACTATCAGCGGGCATTCGAGGAACTGGAGCATCTTTCAGTGACCCACAAAGAGCACCCCACGTTTGCTTTAATGCAAACCCGGGTTACCGAATCCTATGATAGCTATTTAACCGAGTTGAACGCCAGTCAATCCGATTCTCTCTCGGCGGACCTTATTCAGCTACAACTCGGCGATCTTTATGACAACGACTCCCTGAAAGCTTCCTACCCGCTTTCCTATACCCCGCCGCGCATGCAGATTCCGATCGAAATGAATTCCCGGGTAGAAAAAACCATCCGCTATTTTACCCGCGGCAAAGGGAAAAGAGTTTTCCATCGTTGGCTGGAGCGTACCGGCAAGTATCAAAAACTGGTGCAGGACATTCTGAAAGAAGAGGAAGCACCGGAAGAGCTTTTCTATCTGGCGATGATCGAAAGCGGATTCAATCCGCGCGCCCGCTCCTGGGCACGTGCCGTTGGCATGTGGCAATTTATTTCCGCGACCGGGAAAGCATATGGCCTGCGCAATAACTGGTGGTACGATGAGCGCCGCGATCCGGTAAAAGCAACGCGTGCAGCTGCCCGCCATCTCAATGATTTGTATGATCGTTTTGGCGACTGGTATCTGGCGATCGCCGGCTACAATTTCAATCCGGCAAAAATTGCCTATCGCATTAAGAAATATAAAGTGGAGACTTACTGGGATCTCCCCCGTCTCCCCAGAGAAACCCGGGGATATGTACCTTCCTTTTTAGCCGCAGTAACCATCGCCAGCAATCCCGGCGATTATGGATTTACCGATTATGAGCTACAGGAACCGCTGGAATTTGACACCATGACCGTGCGCGAATGTGTTGATCTGAATGTCGTTGCAAAGGCAATCGGCAGCACCTTCGAGGAAATGAAAGCGTTGAATCCCGCCCTGCTCCGCTGGTGCACCCCACCGGATGAAAAAACCTGGACATTATACATTCCTAAAGGCAAACGGGAGATTTTTGCCCAAAAATATGCCGAAATTCCCAAAGAGAAAAAAGTTAGCTGGGTACGGCACCGCATTCGTTCCGGGGAAACTCTTTCGACCATCGCCCGGCGTTACAACGTGCGTATGTCAGAAATCAAACGCTTTAACAAACTTCGCAGCAACCTGATTCGTGCAGGCAAAAGTTTGGTAATCCCGATTCCATCCGACAAGAATGTTCGGGCAAAATATGCCAAGATCGAACGAAAGTCGACGCCACGCCGCACCAAGCCACTGGAAAAAGTAGACGGCCGGGAAAAGCATGAATACATCGTTCGCTCCGGGGATTCTCTCTGGGATATTTCCCGGGAGTTCAATGTAACTCTCAGCGAAATTCGTAAATGGAACGGCCTTGGTCGCACCCGTCTGATTAAGCCGGGACAAAAACTGAACATCTGGTTACCAATCGCCGGTGCGCAGCAATCGACGACAGCCAGCGCTGCTGGTAAATCCCAGACTACGAAAAAGCAAACAACTACCGCCACCACCAAGAAAGCAGATGGCAGCACCATTACACATCGCGTAGCATCCGGGGAAACCCTTTGGGATATTGCCCAGGCATACAAGGTGAGCATCCGCGACATCAAACGCTGGAACGGTAAACGCAGCAATCTGATTCATCCCGGGGATGAATTGAAAATTTTACCGAAATGATATTCGCAGACGGGTTATTGGTAACCCGTTTGTTATGTAGAGACGATTATGTTGTAGAGACGATTCATGAATCGTCTCTACGCACAAACGATAACACCCCAGATCCCAGCCCCCCATCTAAAAATCCAATGAATTAATACAACAAAAACCCCATCGTAATACCGTATTTTTCCTCTTTTACCAATCGTTTATTCCAACACATTCTGCCCCAATTTGACCGGCGAATTCAGGAAAAGGAAAAAACTGTTGGAATAAAATTTTAAATTATTGAGATTTGACGGGTATTTTTGAAATACAGCCTGCATGGATGGAGCGAATTTCCCGGATTTATTCCGGCGACATTTTTTTGGAAAATAAAAATAATTACGATATAATAAGTTAAACAGCCTAAGCTGAAGGAGTCTATTCGCGATGAAGAAGATCGGAATTCTTTTTGGACGGGAAAATACATTTCCCCACGCGTTCATCGATCGTGTGAATTCGAAAAATGAAGAAGGTATTACCGCAGAGTTTGTTGATGTAAATAAAGTGATTCAGGGTGAGTGTGATCAATACTCGGTTATTATTGATCGTATTTCCCAGGATATCCCATTCTACCGCGCTTTTCTGAAAAATGCCGCCTCTGCTGGCGTTGCCGTTATTAACAACCCTTTTTGGTGGAGTGCAGACGATAAATTTTTTAATAACGCCCTGGCGTTACGGGCTGGCGTCGCTGTCCCGAAAACCGTTTTACTCCCCTCCCACGAGCGTCCTCATGATACAGACGAAATGTCTATGCGTAATCTCGCCTTTCCCCTGGACTGGGATGGCATTTTCGAATACATCGGTTTTCCGGCGTTTTTTAAACCGTTTGCTGGCGGTGGTTGGAAAAATGTATATAAAGTAAATAACCGCGACGAGTTTTTTGAAGCCTATCATAAAACCGGTCAATTGGTAATGATGTTGCAGGAAGAAATTCAGTTTACCGAATATTATCGCTGTTATGGTCTTGGTATGCAGGACGTTCACATTATGGAATATGATCCCAAGCAGCCTTACCATTTGCAGTATGTAAAAGATCCCAAGCCGATTAGTGCCAAGATGAAAGCGAAAATTGAAGATTCCGTACTTCGCCTCTGCAAAGGCCTCGGTTACGAATTTAATACCGTGGAGTTAGCGATTCGGGACGGTGTACCGTTTGCGATTGATTTTGGCAATCCCGCACCGGATGCTGACTACTACTCTGTTGGCGAGCAAAATTTTGAATGGATTGTAGAAGCAGCAGCGAATATGGCCATTCGCCGCGCCAAAGAGCACAAAGAAAATGGCATGAATCTCGTTTGGGGAAGTTTCGTTAATCAGTCAACAAAAAGTAAATTTGTGACCCCTCAAAACGTAAAAAAGTGAGTTGAGTATGAGCAAAAAAAAGCGATTCACCCTGGGTATCGAAGAAGAATTTCAGATCGTTGATCCCAAAAGCAGGCAGTTAAAATCCCATATTCAGCAGATCATTCAGGGGACAGAGGCCCCCCGATTGGTTGAGCAGCTGAAGCCGGAGATGCACCAGTCTGTGGTAGAAATCGGTACGCGTGTTTGTGCCGATATCAACGAAGCGAGAGAAGATCTATATGAGCTTCGGACGGAACTTGCGAAAACTGCCCAGAAGTCTGGCATGCGCATCGCCGCATCGGGCACCCATCCGATCTCGCACTGGAAGGATCAAAAGATTACCGAACATCCCCGCTATAAAACGATTGTGCAGGATATGCAAATGGTTGCACGCGGGAATTTGATCTTCGGTCTGCATGTGCATGTTGGCATTGATGATCGTGAAGATGGTTTACAGGTGATGAACGCTGCTCGTTATTTTGTGCCGCACATCCTGGCGCTTTCCACAAACTCGCCGTTTTGGGTCGGCCGGAATACCGGTTTTAAATCCTATCGGGTAAAGGTATTCGATCGTTTTCCTCGTACCGGTCTGCCAGATTATTTCGACAGTCTTGCTGCGTATGAAAACTTTCTGAAACTGCTGGTGAAAACAAATTCCATCGATGATGCCAAGAAGATCTGGTGGGATATTCGCCTGCATCCTTACTTTGACACCCTGGAATTCCGCCTATGTGACGTGCCAATGCGGGCGGATGAATCGCTGGCCATTGCTGCTATTTTTCAGGCAATTGTGGCCAAGTTGCTCTTGCTTAAAAAACAGAACCTCGGCTTCCGGCTTTACCGCCGTTCCCTTATTCTTGAAAACAAATGGCGCGCCTGCCGTTATGGACTGGATGGTAAGCTGATTGATTTTGGAAAACAGGAAGAAGTGGACTGCCGGAAACTAATGCTGGAGCTTTTGGATTTCATCGACGAAGTCGTTGATGATCTCGGGACCCGGAACGAGATCAACTATGTTAAAGATGTTATGCTTAACAGTAGCGGTGCAGATCGCCAACTCGCAGTATGGGAGCAATCCAGCGATCTCAACAATGTAGTTGATTACATCATTGAGGAAACTCACCACGGTCTGGGAGTTAAAGCCTAAGCGCATCCCCGATTAGCTATAAATTGCCAACCGGAAAATCAACTTTCTACTGTGGTATTTTTCATATTTTAAGCAGGCATGCCGGAGACTGATTACCGCTCTCCGGCATGTGTTGCATATAGGGACCAAGTTAAACCAACAAACATGAGAGACAGCGATGATTCCTGATTTTCGCGAAAGTTTTAATAACACCTTCGATCCAGCGGCCTACCAGGCCTGTATTGATGATATAAATAGCAATTACCGCCAAAGTCTGATTTTCCGTTTGTCGGAAACACCGCTCTTTTTATCCGATAAACTGAGCAAAAGGCTGATCGAAGCAGCGCATGATGTTATCGCTGTTTTGCAGGAAAAAGATTTTAATGAGAGAGTAAAGAATGCCATCCCAAAAGGATTGAAAGTTGCCGGGGAGGATGATCATCCAACTTTTCTCCAGGTAGATTTTGCCATTTGTAAAGATGAGAATGGTGAATTTATTCCTCAACTCATCGAACTACAGGGGTTTCCCTCGCTGTATTGCTTTCAACATTTCCTCGATGGGAAGTTGCGGCAATATTTTCCCATTCCCGAGGATATGACACCTTTTTACAGTGGCCTCGATCGGGAGAGCTACAAAAAATTATTGGGCGGTGTTTTAACCGGAGACAGTGATCCGGAAAACGTCGTTTTGCTGGAAATCGAACCGGAAAAGCAGAAAACCCGCATCGACTTTTATTTAACGGAAGAATATTTTGGGATTAAGTCGGTTTGCGTTACCGAAGTAATTCATCGCGGCAACAAACTCTTCTACAAAGATAAGGGTAGAGAGATTCCGATCGAACGCTTCTATCATCGTTTTATTTTTGATGAATTGGTACGAAAGAACCTTAATATCAGCTTTCGTTTCGATGACGAAGACCTCGATATCAAATGGGTCGGTCATCCCAACTGGTTTTTCAAGGTTAGTAAATATACGCTGCCGCTGATCAACAGTAAGTATTGCCCTCCTTGCTACTTCCTCAACGAATTGGATGAGTATCCATCTGATCTCGAAAATTACGTTTTAAAACCGCTATTCTCTTTTGCCGGCCTGGGGGTTGAAATCGACGTTACCCGGGAAATGCTGGACAAGATCGAAGACCGCAGCAACTACCTCTTACAGCATAAAATCGAGTATATCCCGTTCATCAAAACAAAGGACATTGACTCGAAAGCAGAAGTACGCATGATGTTTATTTGGGATGATAAACCGATGCTGGTGAACAATCTCTTACGTGTCAGTAAGGGAAAGATGATGGGTGTGGATTTCAACCAGCAACAAACCTGGGTAGGATCGTCACTGGCATATCATCATGGGGAGAAATGATTGGCTGAAGACTGTAGGCCTTAGGCCGATGGTTATTTTTGTACTGCCGATCTTTTATCATCGGAAGAAGAAGCGGATGCCAATGCCGCCATTGATGACGAATTCGGTGGTGGGCGTTAACTCCAAAATGGGTGCAACTTCCAAGAAGATATCGAGGGGCGCACCGGGGATAAAATAGGATGCGCCCAGTGGCAGGCGTACCCCCAGGCGGGTGTCATCATCGAAACGGATCAGCCCTCCGATACCATAATACAGCGGGATCAAAGTATCATGTGCACGAAAAGCATCATAACTGTGCACTAGATAATCCGCATGAACGTAAAGGTGATTATCACCGCTTACCGACCAGGCGAGGGCAGCGTCGATAGCAGTGCGGCGGGTTTGCCACTGTTTCAGACTCAATCCGGTCGGCTCCCCGATGATTGCCCCAATCCCAAAGCCGTCACCCTGGGCAACAGCCGGCATTGAATTCGCACCAACCAACAAAAAACATACAACAAAAAAGTTCAATAATTTCATCAAATTCTCCATTTTCAATAATCGCTAATATATCAATCAAAATATCGCCGCAATACCGCGGCTGTCCGTGGCGTATTTCCATTGCCATTTTTACTGATGGCTTTCCATAACCGCTGCACTTCCAAAAAATTATCGATATCCCGTTTTTCGCTTAGCTGAGCAATGCTTAAATTTGCACGTTGGGCATTTGCCAGTGTTTGTTCAAAAACTGCCGGGGTACTCCATTCTACAGATTCGAATAAAACTGATTGCGTATTTTTCAGGGCAACCAGATAATAACCGCCATCATCTGTCGGACCAAAAACGGCATCATGGGTATCGAGTAACTGGTAGGCAGATTCGATGTCATCTCCATCTAATGAGGGTAAGTCGCTGCCGATAATTGCTACTTTTTCGTAACCACTATTCAACACATCAGTAAACGCAAGATGCATTTTTGTGCCGAGATTACCTTCATGCTGTGGTGTGAAATGCTTATCGGCGCCCAGCCAGCTTTCCATCTCAGTAGCAGCATCCGTAGGCCAATAATGGATATGTAAATCGAAACTCTCCGCATTGGCAAAAGTTGCTGTAAGATCCTCCACCATCGCCATGTAAAGCTCGCGGGATTGCGCCGGGGTTAACTCCGGTTGCATACGGGTTTTTACGGTGCCGGGGCGCGGTGCTTTACAAAAAATAATCAGAGCATTCTTTTTCTTCATTTATTCCTCCGGACAAATGTCCGGGATAAAGTTTCATCGTCAAAATCATGCTTAATACTTAGCATTGGCAATTAAAGCAGCCTTTTTTCTCACTCAGGCGCTTCTCAATTTCTTTCGAGGTTTTTGTAATTGATAAACCACCGAGAGCTGTACAGCAAACTTCACTGGGCATATTTTGTCCCACTTTATCCATGGTTTCGATTACTTCGTCCAGGGGAATTAAGGCATCGAAATCGGCAAGGGCCATATTCGCGCAGGAGAGTGCGTTACTGCCAGCGATAACATTTCTACCCAGACAGGGCGCTTCTACCCGATTAGCGATAGGGTCGCAGATCATTCCCAGGGTGCTTTGCAGCGCCATAGAAGCAGCGCTGAGGGCATGCGCCGTATCGCTACCGGCCATCGTTACCAGGCCGGCCGCCGCCATTCCGGAACCCGAGCCGCATTCTGCCTGGCAGCCGCCCACTTCCGCAGCGAAGGTGGCATGAGTGGTGATGAATACACCGATAATACCCGCAGCCAGCATCCCTTTCACTAATAGTTCTTCCGACACATCCATCGTTTCCGCCGCGGCGATCAGCGTGCCCGGCAAAGCTGCGCAGGATCCGGCAGTTGGGGCAGCAACGATAATTCCCATAGAGCTCTTCACCTCCATCATCGCGGTGATATAGAGGATGATGCGATTGAGCATGCCACCGTCAAGCAGTTGCCCTCGGGCCATTTTCTCCTGAAACCCCTTCGATTGACAACCGAGAATGCGGTCTTCGTATTCGGTACCGGCCAGCCCTTCCTGGATAGAATTCTTCATGATTCGCACAATGGTACGCATCTTCTCGAATACTTCCTCTCCGGAAATATTGCCGCGGGCACTCTCGTAATGCACTGCCAGTTCCCAGAGATCGAGTTGTTTATCAGCGTTGTATTGCAGCATTTCATCGCAGGTTATAAACGGCACATTCAAATCTTTCCGGGACATTACCGGCAACACCGGTGCGATTTTCTTTATCACACAACCGGGGAATTTTGCCTGAAGCTGATATAAAAATCCTTCTTCGGGAAATGCCTGTCCTTTAATCTCGATAAATGATCGCTCTGGTCCGACACGAACGGCGATTTCATCTGCGACTAAATTCGCCTTAACAAATTGCGCAATGAAGTCGATATTTTCCCTGGCGTAAATCAACGTCTCGAAATAATCTCCTGCCATATTCACTGGTGCACCATCAATGGCAATCACCTCAATCATTCCCCCACCGGTGGAGATTGCCGTCAGTTCATGCGTTTCGTCCCCGTTCTCTAAAACCATCTGGTAAGTATTCGGATGACTGGCGCCATAGGATTCAATAACGATCTCCACGTTAATACCAGCTTCCTCAATATGGAGATGCGACTCTGGCAGCCGTGGATCTTGTGCTTCCCATCCGAGAAAACCGCCGAACAATCCCATATCCGATCCCTGGGCATCATGCGTGGTTGCCAGGGAGCCATTCGGGTCAAAGGAAATACGGATATTGCGGATATTGCCATCCATCAGATCACGGGCAATGCGCCCGATACGCACCGAAGCGGCGCAATGGGAGCTGGAAGGCCCGCGCATTACCGGGCCGATAACATCATTAAAGATACTAGGGTATTGCGTGATGGTGTCTATTTTCATTTTATAACTCCGGATATGAGATATAAACTTTTCTTCATTGAAGAAATGTATTTTAAAGCCTGCAAAAATAAAAGTGGAAATCTTCCCAAATCACTTTTCACTTTCAAGAACGGGGAAAACTGTTTAAAATATGCCGGATTTTTTGTGGATCGTTATCGTTGTTCGTTGTTCGTATTTAAAATACTTCTAGAACTTGTCGTTGCCTCATTTTTCAAGAACAAAATTTAAAGCGGATTGATATGGGTATTTTTAAAGAAAATGTTGAATTTATCATGGTTGAGCCGAAAACCCCCGGCAATGTTGGCGCTGCCTGCCGGGCCTTAAAGACTATGGGATTTAAGAACCTTCGCCTGGTCAATCCTTGCGATATTACGCATAAAGAAGCGCGCTATATGGCCCATGCGTCTGAAGATATTCTTGAGGGCGTGAAAATTTATGACTCTCTTGATGCAGCAATCGAAGACGTCCATTGGGTCGTCGGTACTACGCAGCGTATTCGTGGTTATCATTTCCCTTTCTATCCTCCCGAAGAGCTGCGGGAGAAAGCGATTCCCGTGAGCTGGGAACATCGCATTGCCCTGGTTTTCGGACGGGAGCGCACCGGCCTAACTAACGACGAAATTCGCCGCTGTCATGCGCTGACCACCGTTCCGGCGGCAGTCAGTAATCCTTCCCTTAACCTCGCGCAGGCTGTAATGCTCTATGCCTACGAAATGGGTAAAGATTCTTTCGATCCGAAAACGACCAGGTATGAATGGCGCCTGGCCGATCACAATCAAATTGAAGGCGTTTACCAGCATATGGAGAAAAGTTTGCGCAACGTTAATTTTGTCCCGATGGATAACTGGGAGAATTTCCTGATGCGCTTTCGGCGCTTTTTTGGCCGGGCACATCCGGAAGTACGGGACGTTAACGTGATGCACAAAATATTCCAGTCGTTCGATCAATACATCGATTTGATGCGCAAAGAAAAAAAGGGAGAGCAATAATGCGTTATTATTTTCTGGGGATTGCCGGTACTGCCATGGCTTCGCTGGCCGTTTTATTGAAATTGAAAGGTCACGAAGTATGGGGCAGCGACCAGGGCATTTATCCTCCGATGAGTGACTTTCTCGCCGAACACAAAATTCCGGTGTGGGAAGGATTTAGCGAGGATCATTTGGACGAAATGCCCTTCGATAAAGTGATTATTGGAAATGCCATGTCCCGCGGAAATGTCGAGGTCGAGGCGATTCTCAATCGGAAGCTTCCCTTTACTTCTCTCCCCGAACTTATCCGCCAAGAATTCATCGACCATTATCAAAGCATTGTCGTTACCGGCACACATGGGAAAACGACCACGACTTCCCTGATGAGCTGGTTGCTGGAAAATGCCGGCCTTCAGCCAGGATTCATGATTGGCGGCATCGCTAAAAATTTTGACTCATCCATCCAGCTCGGCGAAGGGCAACATTTTGTCGTCGAAGGAGATGAATACGACTGTGCTTTCTTTGATAAGCGGCCAAAGTTCGTGCATTACTTCCCGACTTATTTGATCATCAACAATATCGAATTTGATCATGCCGACATCTATCCGGATCTGGCATCAATCCAGGATGTTTTCCGGAAATTGATGCGCGTCGTTCCGCAAAATGGCCTCACCGTAGCCAATGGCGACAGCCCGGAAGTGCGAGCAGTGATCGACCCCGCCTACTCCCGCTTGCAGACATTCGGAAAATCTCCAGAGAACCATTGGTCATACAAAGTTCTCGGGCATTCATCCGAAGGCATCGATTTCGAAATATTTGAATCCGGGAAAACCGTCGGAGAGTTTCACTTCCCCTTTCCCGGAGAATACCAGGTGCAGAACTGCCTTGCTGTCACAGCTATTGCCCGCGATATCGGCCTTTCCTGGACGCAGATCCGCGATGGACTGGCCAGTTTCCAGGGCGTTGCCCGCCGCATGGAACATTGGGGGAAATTACACGACGCTGATGTTTATGACGATTTTGCTCATCATCCGACTGCTATCAAAGTCACCCTGGATGCGATGAAGGCAAAATTTCCCAATCGCCGACTCATCGCCCTGTTCGAGCCACGAACCAACACCACGGTGCGAAATATTTTTCAGGATGAACTCGCCGAAGCTCTGAATGTTGCCGACGGTATATTGTTAACACCGATCCATCGCCTGGATCGCCTGCCGGTTGATCAGCGTTTATCGCTGGATAAACTGGTGCAGGATTTAAAAGATGGCGGCACCATTGTCAAAACGCTGACCAATTACAGCGATATTCCGGCAGCATTGTCGGACATTTTAAAACCCGATGATATATTGATGTTGTTAACCAATGGCAGTTTAGGTGGGGAATATCAAAAATTGCGGGCGGCGATCCGGGGATGATTGGGTTATGTCATCCGTTGTTTGTTATCAATGCGTGTTACATATTCCGTAGAGACGATTCATGAATCGTCTCTACAACAAAACCACAATCCAACCCCAAACAATCAATTTTTCAACGCATTTCCTTCCGTATCCGGCGGGGTAAAATTATCCCATAACGCCCGTTCCATTTCCGCATACAACGATTGATAACGTCCATCCGAGAATTCATTCGTCAACCGTGGTAAAAACAAGGCAAGGCGATCCCATTGCTCCAGTTCCATAAACGCTTTGCAAAAGAAAAAGCCGATTGTCTCCTTGTCATAAAATTCCGGATCGCAATCCATCACGGTTTCACAAGTTGTTACCAGGTCCTGAAATTCTTTATGTTGGTAATTAATGTAGGCAAGCCCAAAATGTCCCGGCGCTTGCGTCTTCCGGTTCGGGGCATTTTGGACAATTTGCTGAAAGAATATCTCGGCATCATTGTATTCGCTCTCGTAGAACGCAATAAATCCGAGATAATAGCGGGTGGATTGTATATAATCAGCATCGTTTTCATCAAAAAGTGCCAGTGCTTTTTCCAGGTATTCCTTCCCTTCAATACTTTGATTGGCGATAAAAAAGATTTTCCCCAATTCAAAATAGACTCGCCGTTTCATGGTTTCTTCCACCGGCTGGAGCAACGCATCTTTCAGAAATGCAATTGCTTTTTCAGTATTCCCGGTAAATTCATGTGCGAATCCGCAAAGGCGCAGGCAGTCAAACATTTGCCGCACATCGATATGCGGACTTTGCGCCGCTTTCTCCAGGTAAGCAATTGCGTAGGGATAATTTCGTAGCAGATAATAGCACCAGCCGATCTCGATAAGTATTAATGGCAATTCGGCGGCATCGGGATCCATTTGGCTCTCGATAGAGCGATACTTCTCCAATGCGAGCTCATAATCCTTCGCAACAAATGCTGCCTGGGCATCTTTTAATACCTGCACAATTTCCTGCGCGCGATCATTCATAAATTTTCCTTGAAATGATTTTGTTCAATTTTGTATTATACGCTGTCGGGGTAAATTTACATCCGCTCAGGCTTCCCGAGAAAAGCTGCAACGCTCTTATCTCTTATCTCAAAAGACTTCAGACAATGTAGGGAAACTTCTGCCGATTGTAAATCTGATTCGTTTTTTATGGATGATATTTTCAATGATAAAATAAACCCTGGAATAAGTGACTGTCCAGGCCTCCGGTTCCCAATAATTTTTTGGAGGTTGAACCTGAAGACCTGAACAGTTATTTAGAAATAATAAAACTTACTACTACGAAAGGAGCTACAGATGGACGCGATTCATCCGGTTACGTATTTGAGCGAAGAAGAGCAGATGTTTAAAGAAGCCGTGCAGGATTTTGCACGGGAAGAAATACTCCCCCATGTGATGGATATGGACCAAAAAGGTGCTTTCCGCCGGGAGATCATCGATCAGTTTTTTGAATTGGGTTTAATGGGCATCGACATTCCGGAAGAATATGGCGGCACCGGGGGTAATTTTTTCATGTCGATCCTGGCAATCGAAGCAATGGCCAGTGTGGATGCATCCGCCGCCATTTATGTTGACGTACAAAATACTTTGGTGAATAACGCTTTCCAGCGCTGGGGAAACGAGGAAATCAAGAAGCGTTATTTACCGCAGCTGGCTCAGGCAAAAATTGGGGCCTACGCCCTCTCCGAGCCAAGTTCCGGCAGTGATGCATTCGGCTTGAAATGCAAGGCCGAGGAAAAAGGAGATCACTACATTCTGAACGGAAGCAAGCTTTGGATTACCAATGCCGGTGAAGCAGATATTTTTCTGATTTTTGCCAACGTTAACCCGGAATTAGGCTATAAAGGAATTACAGCATTTGTTGTTGAACGGGATTTTGAAGGTTTCACCATTGGTAAAAAAGAAGATAAGCTCGGGATTCGCGCCAGCAGCACCTGCGAATTAATTATGAACAATTGCGTTGTGCCGAAAGACAACATTATTGGCGAAGTTGGCAAAGGCTATAAAGTTGCCATCGAAACACTGAATGAAGGACGCATCGGCATTGGTGCCCAGATGCTCGGTGTTATGCAGGGATCGATGGATGCTGCCGTGCAGTATGCGAAAGAGCGGACGCAGTTTGGGAAAGAGATTTTCAAATTCCAGGGTTTGCGTTTTCAGGTAGCTGAAGCGAAGATTTTGCTGGAAGCTTCCCGCCGCTTTGTCTACAATGCTGCCCGCATGAAAGATGCCGGTGAAGATTTCGTTATGGAAGCGGCGATGTCGAAATATTTTTCATCCACCAATGCTGAAGTAGTGACCTCCCGGATGCTGGAAGTGTTCGGCGGATACGGTTATACCAAGGATTTCCCGGCAGAAAAATTTTATCGGGATGCGAAAATCGGCCAAATCTACGAGGGCACCTCGAACATGCAATTGGATACCATCGGGAAAATGTTATTTTCAAAATAATGATTCGATGATCCCGTTTTTTTGATAGATGTGTATAGACAGTAGAGACGATTCATGAATCGTCTCTACAAAACCATGAATCGTCTCTACAAACCCATAAAAACCAATCCGGGAATTTTTTATGACCCAATCCCCCATCCACATACGCATTGCAACCCCATCGGATGCCGGCATTCTCACCGAAATTGCCCATGCCTCAAAACGGCATTGGGGATACCCGGAATCCTATATCGAAATCTGGAAAAATGACCTGACGCTAACTGCCGATTTTCTGAACAATCATCCAGTGTATCTCGCCTGCATCGATAATCAGATTGCCGGATTTTGCGCCATTAGTGGTGATGTCGATGACCGGGAGATTGAACATTTCTGGGTTTTACCCAAATATATGGGATATGGTGTTGGGCGGCGCTTGTTTGAACACATGCTTAACGCGCAAACTGAAAACGGTGCGAAAAGCATTCGCATTCTTGCCGACCCTTATGCGGAGGGGTTTTATGAAAAGATGGGGGCGGTGACGGTTGATGCAGAGGCTTCTTCAGTGATTCCCGGGCGGTCCTTGCCGGTGATGCGGTATGATATTGATAATCGTTGATCGTTGTTCGTTGTCTTTGGAGACTATTCGTGAATCGTCTTTACGATTACCCCACCCCCAGAAAATGAACCGTTAATTTTTCCTGATAGGATGTTACCAGGCGAAAAATTTCTTTCAGCATTTTTTGTTCGATGCGGGAGAGGTTTTGGGGATTGATGTAATTATCCGGCGGTAAATTTTCCTCGCGAATCATGTTTATTTGACGAACCAGGCGAATCTGCATTAAATAGCGATATGCCTGGGTTAACTCATGATGTTCGCTTTCCGTTAACACGGATTGCGCTGCCAATACATGCAATCGTTCCAGCGTGTTCGTCGCTGTAATTCCATTTTCCAGGGCATAAATCCGCGCAAAATCGACCACTGGCGTCATTGCTTTTTTGATATCCAATTCATTACGATGCGCCCCCCGTGCTTCCACCAGAAAGTTGCGAAAAAAGCCCAGTGGTGGTTTTATATCCAATGCATTTTGGGCCAGGTAACGAAAGAATAAATCGCTGCGCTTTCCGATTAATTTTTGCAAGTAATCGCGAAGCTCGTCCGCTAAAGCCTGGTCGCCATAGGCAGCGGTGAAATCAAAGAAGATGGTTGCATGCATCACTGCCTGTGGTTCCGGTGTCTGTATCCATTGCCGGAAATAGGTCTTCCATTGTGATATTGGCTGGCACCAGCGGGGATTTTGCGCCATAATATCTCCCCCGCAATAATCATAACCGGCATCATTCAGCCAGCCGCATACCCGGGTCGCAAAAGCGAGAAAATATTCCCGCACGGCCGCTTCTGATGATTCGGGAACATCTTCATAAATAATCGCATTGTCCTGATCGGTTTTCAGAGTTTGTTCCCGGCGGCCTTCGCTACCCATTATCAGAAAAACGAAACGCACCGGTGGTGGTCCCATCTCGGCCAGGGCGAAACGGATCAGCCGTTGTAACACTGCATCCGCCAGAGCGCTGATGATCCGACCCACTTCCTCGGCGCGAGCGCCACCTTCGATCAATGTTCCTGCCAATGGCACGATTTGCTTTTGACGAGGAAGCAAGGCGGCGACAGTCGATGCATCCTCGATATCTCTCAGCAAGGAAACCGGGGACTGCCCCCGGGCGGTTAACAATCGTTTATCGCTGAGTATTCCGCTTATCTGCCCGGCATCATCGCGGATCGCAAGGTGTTTAATATTATGCCGTACCATCGTCATTAATGCAGACAACAATGATTCATTGGCGCTTATCGCTATCAATGGCGAAGACATAATTTCGGAAACCGGCTGATCTGTTGAGCGGCCGGTAGCGACTACCCGGTCGCGAAAATCTTTATCGGTGACGATCCCCGCAGGCATTTCATCGGCGTTGCCAATTAGAATAGCACTATGCCGATGTTCTGACATTAACCGGGCAGCCTCACGAATACTGGTTTTTCCCTCACAAACAAGAATTTCTTTATCGATAAGGCTATCGAGAGAACGATGCAGGAAAATATCCGCTGAGCCGTTTATTTTTGGGGAGGCGACGCTTGCCACGAGAGCTGCGTAGGACTTATCCAGCATTAGTTTGCCGAAAGTGTCCGTAAAATAATCGGAGAACTCCGGATGATCTTTACAAAGCTGCAGGAAAGTATTTTTCGGCAGGGTATAAAAACGCGATGCTTCGGTTACTGCAACAGTGCGCACAGCAACTCCGTCATTCATCAGGAGAGAAATACCGCCAAAGGTATCGCCATCGGACAGTAAATCATTCAGAGTGCGCTTTCCCTCTTCCTGGTAATACAGCTCCAGCCCCCCGCTGTATAGCAGAAACAGATCACTGACCCGGGATTTTTCCTGCTCGAAGAGGATCGTCCCGGCATCGTATTCGATCATCTGAAATGATGGGGCAATTTCTGTCAGTTTTGTTTCCGGCAGAAAGCTGAAAGGTGGGTGTTTCGCCAGAAATTCGATGAGAGAACGGTCCATCTTTTCCACCGTTTCCGGAGTTAATAAAATCTGGTTATTAAAACGGTTTCTAAAAGAAATATCCAATGTAGAATGCTCAATGTCCAATGTAAAAGTGATTAATATTCCGGATTTCCTATCCCCTACTTTTACATTGGACATTGATTATTGATCATTGGACATTTCCAAGTTACTTAATGCGTTCCAGCCGATTCTCCCGCACCGCGCGGTATGCGGATATTCTGAATCAATGTTTGAATTTCTTCCGGAGGTGCCGGGGTAAATCGGGAAACGACAATTGAGATGATAAAATTAAGCGCCATCCCGATCGTACCGATCCCTTCCGGGGAAATGCCCCAGAGCCAGTTTTCGGCATTATTGCTTTCCGGAGAAATAAACTTGAAATAAATAATGTATGCCGCGGTAAAAATGATACCGACGATCATCCCGGAGAGCGCGCCTTCTTTGTTGATTTTCCGGGAAAAGATGCCAAGAATAATTGCCGGGAAGAAAGATGCGGCGGCCAGCCCAAAGGCAAAGGCGACCACCTGCGCCACAAATCCCGGCGGATATATTCCCAGTATACCAGCCAATACAACTGCAAAGCCCGCACCGATACGTGCGTAGAGCAACTCCCGTTTTTCGGTGGTTTTCGGGGCGATTACATTTTTAATCAAGTCGTGGGCCACCGAAGTAGAAATCACCAGCAGTAAACCTGCCGCCGTCGATAGTGCCGCGGCCAATCCCCCCGCTGCGACAAGGGCAACTACCCAGTCTGGTAATTGAGCAATTTCCGGATTCGCCAGCACCATAATATCCCGGTCGACACTCAGCTCATTGACAGCGGTATCAGCGCGATATTGAATGATCCCGTCGTCATTTTTATCTTCCCAGCCGAGTAGGCCGGTTTTTTCCCAGTTACTAAACCAGGAAGGTGCTTCGGTATAAGGTTTATCATTAATTGTCTGGAGCATATTTGTGCGAGCGAAAGCGGCAACAGCAGGCGCAGTCGTATACAATAAAGCGATAAAAAGCAGCGCCCAGCCAGCGGAGGAACGGGCATCGCGAACGCGCGGCACAGTGTAAAAGCGAATGATTACGTGCGGGAGACCGGCAGTACCGACCATCAGGGCGACGGTGATCATAAAGACATCGATCATTGATTTACTCCCTCGCCCGGTGTAGGCGGCGAAGCCCAGTTCGGTGCTAAGGCCGTCCAGTTTGTCGAGCAAATAGCCCCCGCCATCACTCAGTTCGGAGCCGAATCCTAACTGCGGGACCGGATTGCCAGTCATTTGAATGGAAATAAAAATTGCCGGGATGAGGTAGGCAAAAATCAATACACAATATTGCGCCACCTGGGTGTAGGTAATCCCCTTCATACCCCCTAACACCGCATACATAAAAACGATCGCCATCCCGATAATAACGCCGGTATTAATCGGCACTTCGAGAAAGCGGGAGAAGACGATACCAACGCCGCGCATCTGCCCGGCAACATAAGTGAAAGAGACAAAAATGGCACAAAGCACTGCCACGACCCGGGCCGTTTTTGAATAGTAGCGTTCCGCGACAAAATCCGGCACAGTAAACTTGCCAAATTTGCGCAGATAAGGCGCGAGCAGCATCGCCAGCAGCACATAGCCGCCGGTCCAGCCCATTAGATACATGGCGCCATCACGCCCCATAAAAGCGATAATACCCGCCATGGAGATAAAGGATGCAGCGGACATCCAATCCGCGCCGGTTGCCATACCATTCGCTATCGGATGGACCGATTTTGCCGCTACGTAAAAATCCCCGGTAGATTTAGCCCGGGACCAAATTGCAATGCCGATATATAGTGCAAAAGTAATTCCGACGATTATCCAGGTCCATAGTTCTATATTACTCATCAATTGTTCCTCCGGTCATCAGTGTCTGTCATTGGGCGTAAGTTGCAAATGGGCAAATGGGCAAAAAAACGCATCTACTCATTTGATCATCCTATATGATTTTAAACCAAATGCGAGTTCGCTTATTCTTCATGTACATCGTATTCCCTGTCCAGATTGTTCATTAGCCGGACGTAAACAAAAATGAGTATCACAAAGGTGATTTCCGATCCCTGCTGTGCGAACCAAAAGCCCAGTTTAAATCCGAAGAAACGAATTGTATCCAGTTGATCGACGAGTAAAATTCCGAATCCATAAGAGACTACAAACCAGATGGTCAAAAGAATGCCCACATAGGTGAGATTCTTCCGCCAATACTCCTGCATTTTCGACATTCAGTTTCCTCCGTGTTAGGTTCAAAATTAATAATCATCCGTTCCATTGGATGATTATCGAAAAATTATCAAAAAAACAAATATGCGGCGAACAGCAGGCGCACATTTGTAACATTTTCAATTTTACCGGATGGTCTTCCCTGTGTATCACAGGTTTCGCTGTATCCTGCGCGGGTAATTTCCAGTTCGGATGCGAAGCGGGCATTGCCAGAATTAAAAATCATCCGGGGCGACACCCGCCAGACGTCCTTGATGGTACATCCACGGGAAAGAGATTCTACCGGCTGATTGACTTCCGTGCCGGCGCCTCTGTTCTCCGTATAGCCGAAGAATATCCCCGGGGAAAACTTTTTACCTCCATAAATTTCTCCCCAAAAGGAAAGATTATCAATAGAGGCATAAGCTGTGGGCGTATTGCCCGATCCGCTACCAGCGCGGGTGGCATATCCACCGAGCATTAACATATCGTAGAGATTCTCACCGGCAATGCCTTCCAGTTTCAGAAAGACTTTTCCCAACTTTACTTTACTATAGGCAATAAAGCTGGTACCGCGAACGGTTTCATCGGTCTTGATGCCATTTTTGCTGAGTGCCGGACGCAATACTTTATAGTCGATTCCGGCGCCAAAAACATGGGGGCCGGGTGTAAATTGCAGTTGATAATGAAGATTAGGTATTACAGCGTTTCTTAATGCCGCACTGCCCCCGGGACTGGTAAAATCCCGCTGAGACAATACTGCCAGAATCATCTTACCCCGGGCGCCAATATTTTGCTCTAAACGCGCTTGCGGGTTACGGGAAAAGGGTTGAAAAGGAACGCCGGTATTGAAAGACACGGTGCCGGGAAAAACGGCCGTTA
This sequence comes from Calditrichia bacterium, assembly GCA_028284905.1. Lineage (GTDB taxonomy): Bacteria > Calditrichota > Calditrichia > RBG-13-44-9 > J075 > JACKAP01. The sequence goes on along the minus strand of JANQQU010000064.1, from coordinate 41,157 downwards.
CAAACATGGGGTGCCAGGTTTGTCCAAAGAGCAGAACAGTGTTTGTCCAGCCGAATTTAACAAAGGCGTGCCGCAAACGCAAACCGTTAATGTCCGTATTGGTTTGGCCGAAAAAAGCACCTTCGATGACGCCGGACATCTTTGCACCGAAGGCATCCGGTGCAGTTACTGCGCCGCGTATACGGGTTTGCACCGCCAGCTGATTGAAGTTTGCCGTGCTGTTTATATCCGCCCCGCGACTATCCAGCAACGGTGGTTTGGGATAGAATAGGAAATGGCCTTCCCGGGCAACCGCCACCTGGCGGGAATCGAGCATATGATCCGCTTTGATAAAGCCACTGATTTTCAGGCCGTAGTTTGCTTCTCCGGCAAAAGCTGTAAATGAAATTAAAAGTATCCAAATGGTGGGTAAAAGCTTCCTGAACATAACAACCTCCTCTTGATTTCGCGCGCAATCCGCCGTTCGCTGGCGGGAAGAGAAGGCGTTCCGGAGAGAATCCGGTTTTAGTCAATGCTTTTTAAAGCTGGCCAATGTTCGTCGTCTGCATCCGCTCACCAGCGGTCAGGCCGGTGTAGATCGCATCAGTCGTTTCGTCTTCAGGAATTTAGTATGGAAAAAATTAAGTGTCTATAGTTTAATAAAATTGCCCGTAGAGATGATTCATGAATCATCTCTACGGGAATGTTGTTGGTTTATTTTTCCTCAAACTGTGCTTCTTCCGTGGAGCCTGCCAGGGCGGCAGTACTGGCCTTACCACTGGAAACAATATTCTGAACCGCATCAAAATAACCGGCGCCAACAAAGCGCTGATGTTTGATGGCTTCATAACCAGCGGTTCTTTCCAGTTCGAATTCTTTCTCCTGCAGGCGGGAATAAGCGGCCATTCCTTCATCCCGATAGCCACAGGCCAGCTCGAACATGCTGGTATTGAGGGAGTGGAATCCGGCCAGGGTAACAAACTGGAATTTATAGCCCATTGCACCTAATTCCCGTTGAAACTTGGCAATCGTTGACTCATCAAGATTGCGCCGCCAGTTGAAAGAAGGCGAGCAATTATAGGCGAGCATTTTGCCGGGATGTTCGGCCTGGATCGCTTCTGCAAAGGCACGGGCGTCGTTGAGATCCGGTGTCGAAGTTTCGCACCAGACTAAATCACTGTATGGCGCGTAGGATAATCCGCGGGCAATGGCGCGGTCCAATCCACCCTTAAGATAATAAAATCCTTCGCTGGTACGCGGATGATCATAATCGATAAAGCGCTGATCGCGGGGATCGACATCAGACGTGAGTAGCTTGGCGCTGAAGGCATCGGTGCGGGCGATGAGAATTGCCGGCACACCCATCATATCCGCTGCCAGGCGGGCGGCTTTTAGCTTGGTGATGAACTCACTGGTCGGCACTAATACCTTGCCTCCCATATGGCCGCATTTCTTTGCGGAAGCCAGTTGATCCTCAAAATGCACACCGGCAGCACCGGCTTCCAGCATTCCTTTCATTAACTCGAACGCATTGAGCGGGCCGCCAAAGCCGGCTTCTGCATCGGCGACAATCGGCGCGAACCAGTCGATATCGTGTTTACCATTAGACCAATCGATTTGATCTGCCCGGGCCAATGCATTGTTAATTTTCCGCACCACTCCCGGTACGCTGTTCGCCGGATAGAGACTTTGATCGGGATACATCGTTTCCCCATAATTCGCATCGGCGGCCACTTGCCAGCCACTGAGGTAGATCGCCTGCAATCCCGCCTTCACCTGCTGCACGGCCTGATTACCGGTGAGCGCACCCAACGCGTTGACATAATCCCGTTTTTTCAACGACTCCCACAAGCGTTCCGCACCGCGCTTCGCCAGCGTATGTTCAATATGAATACTTCCCCTTATCCGCAACACATCCTCTGCGGTATAATCGCGTTTCACCCCATTCCAACGCGGATTTGTGTCCCAATCAAGCTGTAATTTACCAGTATTCATCGTGCCCATAAAAAACCTCCGTTTCTGGTTAGTTCAGCTTCAAAGTTCAACGTTCAAGGGTAGATAAACGCTGAACTTTTTAGCGGGAACCTTCCGTTAGATTAAATGTGTTGGTATGCTTTTAAAGTGAGAAAATTATCGAAATTATCGGATTTCACCAGATCGTTCAGCAAGGTAACGGCGATATCGAAACGTCCTTCACGAAAACGCTTTTCCCCAACCAATGCTTCGATTTTTTCCAATTCGGAAGCGACAAATTCGTCATATAAATCCAGGTTGATTTCCCGGCCATCATCTAAAGCAGCTTCCGGATGGCGAATCCAGTTCCAGATTTGCGCGCGGGAAATTTCCGCGGTCGCGGCATCTTCCATGAGATTATAAAGTGCGGCAGCACCAACGCCTTGCAGCCAGGACTCCAGGTAGAGAATCGCTACATTAATATTCAGGCGTAGTCCTGCTTCGGTAATTTTCCCATCGGGGACGCTGAAATTCATTAAATCTTTGCCTTCAATGAATACATCATCACGCATTTGATGTTTTTGATGATTCGCATCTCCCAGAACGTTTTCAAAAACAGAGCGCACCATTGCAGCGAGATCGGGATGAGCGATCCAGGTGCCGTCACATCCGTCAGCAGTTTCGCGCAGCTTGTCATCGCGGACTTTCTCCATCGCGACACGGTTTACTTCTTCATCTCTCCGGCTGGGAATAAAAGCAGCCATGCCACCAATGGCATGGGCGCCGCGTTTATGACAGACCTTCACCAGTAAATCTGTGTAGGCCCGCATAAACGGCACCGTCATGGAGATCTGCGCGCGATCCGGCAAAAGGAATCCCGGTTGATTACGGAAGGTTTTGATAATACTGAAGATATAATCCCAGCGGCCAGCATTTAAACCAACGATATGATCACGTAATTCATAGAGAATTTCTTCCATCTCGAATGCGCCGAGGATGGTTTCGATCAACACTGTAACCTTGATAGATCCGCGGGGGATATCGAGCGCGTCCTGGGCAAAGTTAAAGACATCGTTCCAGAGGCGCGCTTCCAGGCGATTTTCCAATTTAGGGAGATAGAAATAAGGGCCACTGCCATTATTCAATAACTGGCGGGCATTATGAAAAAAATACAACCCAAAATCCACCAGGGAAGCAGAAAGCGGCATATTTTCTATTTGGAGGTTCTTTTCAGTGAGATGCCAGCCACGGGGGCGAACCAATAGCAACGCTGTTCGATCTTTCAGTTGGTAAGATTTTCCGCGGGCTGTATCTTCAAATGCAATCGTCTTATTAACGGCATCACGTAAATTTATTTGTCCCTGGATGATATTTTCCCAGGTAGGAGAGTTTGAATCTTCGCAGTCGGCCATAAAGACGTCTGCATCGGAATTCAGGGCATTGATCATCATTTTCCGGTCTATCGGACCGGTAATCTCTACCCATCGTTTTTGTAAATCATTCGGAATTGGGCCGACACGCCAGTTTGGATCCATGCGAATGTCCACAGTTTCCGGCAGGAAGTCTGGTAATCGGCCGGCATCAATTTCTTTTTGCCGGGCATCCCGGCGGGCAAGCAAATGCAAGCGGGTGTCGTTAAAACGGTTGTGAATCTCCGCCAGAAACTGCAGAGCGGCTGGTGTGAGGATTTCCCGGGCCGCCTCATCCACCGGCCCTTTCACCTCGATAGCGATACTCTCGGAAACAATACTCATTATACCTCCTTTGATTAATTAGTATGCCGCTAATTCAATGCCAGCTTTTCAACCAGGCGATAAAAGCCGGCTATATATTGTTTATTATAGAATTAACTAAAGTTGAAGAACGTACTGCGACTTAATTCCGGGACAAAATTGTCCCAATAGCAATACAATTACAGGTAAGCAGTTAAGTGTGAATCGGCCGGAACTGCATATGCCGAAACACTACAGTCGTTTGTATCCGAAATCGAAGAATGATGTAATGAAATTGTTTCAACCCACTCAGAAGCTTTTATATTATACTGTCTTAAATTCATAAAAATCAAGTAAAGAGATTTTTTTCACGAAACAGTTTCGTTGTTTGTCCCTTTTTTCAACCTTGTGACATGTAAGTCCCATACTGTGATAAATATGTCCTAGTCGTTGAGAATTAATGTAGTTAGGTATATCAGAGAATAATTCTTCCCCCGGTGATACCTATCACCGGATAAAAGCTTGTTTCCCGCGATAATGTAATTCATCAGGCAAATGCTCATTCCCATTAATTCGCAATCCATATTGCCCGGCCGGAACTGCAAGATCAGATCTCCGGCAAATGTTGTTGGGGCGTTTTCATTAAAAACCCGGCAGTAAATATTAAGTAGATCCGCATTGCCAATTGCTCACTTTGAAATTTTAATCTGTCAGAAGACCTTTCCGGGATCTCAATCCCAGCCTTTGTGAATTCGAGTTTTCAACTCTACATACGCCAGTGGATAAATGACTAAACCAGTTGAGGGAAAAATGAAAACTGGAACCAGCAGAAAAAGTGTCGCTCATAAATTATATTTTTACTGCCTGACGATTCTCAGCTTTTTTTATGTCAGTGCTAGTGCTCAGCCGACGACAATAAATCTTGAAGAAGTAAAGAATGGTGGTAACGCCAACAGTCTTAGCGTATCTACCGCTGCCGCGCTAACCGCAGTCGATAACCATCTTTATATTGCAATCATCTCTTCGAAATCGAAAAAGGATGTTCTCTCGGTTAATGGTCTGGGACTAACCTGGACGGAACGTATCGATCAATGCGCCGGCCGAAATCAAACCGGTATTGAAATCTGGACCGCACAGGGAATTCCCAGTGGCAACGAGGTCGTCACAGCACTTTTCGATAATACCCCGAGCAATGCCGTTATTGCAGTGGCTCGTTACAGTGGCGTGGATCCGCTAAATGCAATCGGCAACTTTACATCTTTTAATACAAACGGGGAAGCTGCTTCCTGTAGCGGTGGTTCTGATGGCCGCAATTATGCCTACAACATCTCGACGACAATCGCTAACTCGCTCATTTTTTCCGCGGCGGCGCATCGTAATCGCAATCATACTGCAGGCAGCGGTTATACGGCGCAAGGTACATTTGACCAGGGTAGCGGTGGCTCTGCGGCTGCCTTGAGCTTCATGGACAAAAGCATTGCTCTTCCCTCCACGGAGACAGTCGATGGCACATTCAGCGGTAGTGTAGACTGGGCGACCGGCACACTGGTGATTCAAGGTGGCAGCGGCGTTCCGCAGTATACTTTATCTTCCCTGGCCGCCCCGTCAATTGGCGGCAGTGTTTCCCGCGCCCCGGATAAATCATTTTACGATGAAAATGAATCCGTAGATCTGACAGCGACCCCGGCAACCGGTTTTCTTTTTGACGGCTGGAGCGGCGATATTGGTGGCGCAACGGCAAGCAATCCGGTCATTACCCTTACCATGGATCAGAACCGCACAGTAACCGCAAATTTCACCCCGATTCAAAGAACATTGAGCACCACAGTTACGCCAGGTGGCAGTGGTAGCATTAGTCTCTCTCCGGATAAAGCGACTTATGATCATGGAGAAACGGTTAGCCTGACAGCCAACCCTGGCAGCACTTATGAATTTACCGGCTGGAGTGGCGACATCGGTGGGGCGAATCCAACTTCGAATCCGTTGATCGTAACGATGGATCAGGATCGAAATGTTAGTGCCAATTTTCAGCCAAAGCCGGAATATGTTAGCGCTACAGTCACTCCTTCTGATGATACGCCGTTAACCGGCAATAATATTACAGCGATCATCGCTCTGGACATGAGTGATGCCAATGGCGCAACACTGGGCAGCTTAAGCAGCACATTACAATGGGATCCAGCCGTTCTCAGCTACAGCGGCAATGGCGGATTATTGAATAGCATCAGCGGTAGCGTTGATGAAAGCAACACCGGCAGCGGACAGCTTGCTATCGACGGCACGCATCCCAGTGGGATTGGTGGCGTTATTAACATTATCGAAATCGATTTTACAGTGATTGGCGCTGCGAACGATGCATCCGCTCTGGACTTGTCATTTTCATCCCTGGCTTCCTTTACTGCTACAAATTGGCTGCCGACTTTAACGATTACAGACAGCAGCATCACCGTTTCCGGCCGTTCGTTGAATACGGCTGCTGCTCCGGTAGATGGCGGTAATGTCACCAGAAGTCCGGATAAGGGTTTTTATGATAATGGAGAGAATGTTACCCTAAATGCTTCTCCAGCCAGCGGCTATCTGTTTGTTAACTGGAGTGGTGACATTGGCGGGGCAAATGCCAGTTCCCCGACAATCGATGTCGCAATGAGCCAGGACCGTAACATCACTGCGAACTTTGCACCGATTCAACGCACACTAAGCAGCAATGTCTCTCCGGTTGGCACAGGAAGCATTTCTGCGTCTCCGAATAAAGCGACCTATGATCACGGAGAATCGGTTTCGGTCACAGCCAATGCCGGCACTGGCTTCCAGTTTTCCCATTGGAGTGGCGATATTGGCGGGGCAAATGCCAGTGCCACAACAATCTCCTTAACAATGGACCAGGATCGCAGCATCACAGCAAATTTTATTGACGGTCCTACTGAAATTACCTATGAAGGCACTACAACCGGCGGCAGTTCAGAGCAATTATTTGTCGAGACCTCTACAGCGGTAGATGCCTATAACGGCCAGCTTTACCTGGTAGCGGTTTCCAGTAAACCTTACGAAGTCGTTAACAGCGTCAGTGGAATGGGATTAACCTGGGAACGGGTAGATCTGCAATGTTCCGGTCGTGAGCATAATATGGTCGACATCTGGATGGCGATCGGAAATCCCAGCGGCAATGATATCGTGCGGGCAAACTTTGCCGACGATCCCAAACATGCGGTTATTGCCGTTTCCCGATTCAGCGGTATTGATGCCACCTCCCCACTCGGCAATAATGCATCAGCAAACTCCAATGGCCTCGATGGTACATGTTCCGGCGGCAGCGATCAGCGAGATTATTCCTATTCCCTCACCACAACAGTTGATGGTGCGATGATCTACAATATTACCAGCACCAGAAATAAAACGCACACCCCGGGCAGTGGTTATAGCGAACATTTTGAATTCTCCCAGGGTAGTAGCAGCAACATCGCGAATATTGCCTTTCAGGAAAAGAAAGCTGAAACAGCCGGCGCACATACCGTGAACGGCTTCTTTAGCGGCAAGGTCGACTGGTCCTCTGTCGCGCTGGAAATCCTTCCCGCAGGCAGCAGCGGCCCACCGCGCTACGCGTTAACAACTGCTGTTAATCCATCCATCGGTGGCAGTGTTAGCAAAACACCCAATTTAAGCAACTATGAAGAAAATAGCCTGGTAGAACTCTCTGCGACACCATCTGCCAATTATGAATTCGCTAACTGGAGCGGCGATATTGGCGGCGCAAATCCGACGGATTTGGTGATCAATGTAACCATGAGTCAATCCCGCGCAATTACCGCTAATTTCACCCCTGTGCAGCGCTTTCTGAGCAGCTCGGTTTCCCCCACCGGCAGTGGATCTGTTGCTGCTACACCAGCAAAAAGCAGTTATGATCATGGGGAATCGGTTTCCCTGACAGCGACCGCAGCGGACAATTTTGAATTTGTTAACTGGAGCGGTGATATCGGCAGTGCGAATCCCACTGTTAATCCTTTAGCGCTAACGATGGATCAGGATCGTAACGTAAGCGCCAATTTTCAACCATTACCGGAGTATGTCTATGCCCGGGTAGTTCCCGATAATGACAGCGCCCTTACCGAAACAACCGTAACAGCGCAGATCAATATTGACATGAGTAGCACCAATAGTGAGCTTGGCAATTTTAGCGGCAGCCTTTCCTGGGATGAGACCGTTTTGTCCTATAACGCTAATGGCGGCCTGCTGAACAATTTTAGTGGCACTGTAGATGTTGCCGGGGTCGCTGGCGGCGACATAAATTTTACTGCCAGTCATCCAGCGGGAATCGCCGGCGATGTTGCTATTCTCCAGGTTACTTTTGATGTCATTGGTGCGGCAGGGAGTGCATCTCCGTTGGATTTAGCCTTTAGCGCCCTGCAGTCCCGGGCAACGCTGGATCTCCTCCCCACCTTAACCGTTACCGATAGCTCCGTAACAGTTATCGGCTATCAACTGACAGCCGCTGCCACGCCGGAAAATGGCGGTTTTGTGCAAGCCTCTCCGGATAAAGCCGTTTACAACAATGGCGAGGTTGTTACCCTTAGCGCAACCGCGGCGGAACACCACTTGTTCAACCATTGGCAAGGGGATATTGGCGATGAAGATCCCGCTGCAACCAGCATTAACATTACTATGGATAGTAACAAAAATATCGAAGCAATATTTAATGCTGTGCAGCGGACACTGACAATCGGCACCAATCCCGGTGGCGCTGGGGCCGTTACCCGCTCTCCGGAAAAAGCCACGTACGATCATGGAGAGGTAGTTACCTTAACCGCCAATCCTGGTAGCGGCTTCCAGTTTGCCAACTGGAGTGGCGACATAGGTAGTGCCGATCCCAATAGCAGTACGATTAATCTCACAATGGATCAGGATCGTTCCGTTACCGCCGGGTTTTCTGTTGGCAATGCCGAAGTCGTTTATGAAGGCTCTACTACTGGCAGTAGCTCTGATGCATTTTTCGTAGAAACCTCAACATCGGTAACAGCGGTAGCGAATGACCTTTACCTGGCAGTGATTTCTTCCAAACCATACAAGCCAATCAACAACGTTTCCGGGATGGGATTGACCTGGGAAATAGTGGATGTACAGTGCTCCGGGCGTAGCCACAACATGGTCGAGATTTGGCGTGCAATGGGCACTCCCAGCGGTGATGGTATCGTTCGGGCAGATTTTGCTGATGATCCCAATCATGCCGTCATCGCAGTATCCCGCTATAGTGGGGTCGATGACGTTACTCCGGTTGGTGCAGTCGTACCGGTAAACTCTAACGGCATTGATGGCGCTTGCAGTAGTGGTTCGGATGGACGCGATTATTCATTCGAATTAACAACGAATGCGGATGGATCCGTCATTTATTCCATCGCTAGCATTCGTAATAAAACCCATACACCCGGCAGTGACTACAGCGAACTTTTTGAACTTTCCCGGGGAAGCGGCAGTGATATTGTCAATATTGCCATACAGACAAAAACAGTGGAAACCGCTGGTACAGAAACAGTTGATGGTGTTTTTAACGGTAAGGTGGATTGGTCCGCAATTGCCCTGGAAATAATGCCCGCCGGCAGCAGTGGCCCCCGGCAGTTTAGCCTGGCAACCACTGTAGATCCGGCAGGAAGCGGATCCATCAATCGCAGTGTTAACAAGCCGACTTATGATGAAGGAGAGCAGGTAACCCTGACGGCCGTGGCAAATACCGGCTGGCGCTTTCTTAGCTGGAGTGGGGATATTGGCACGGCGAATCCTTCGCTAAATACGCTGGACATTTTGATGACTCAGGATCGTCTTATTACCGCAAACTTCGAAGAGTTGCCCGGCCTCATCAGCACAGTGGCTCCATCTACGGAGGCCCCATTTCCCGGGACCAGCTTCGTGGCGACGATTGCTGTCGATATGACCCCAATAAACGATTTGCTTGGTAGCTTCAGCGCCAGCCTGAGCTGGGACCCCGCAGTGTTGACTTACGTTTCCAATGGTGGTTTGCTGCAAGGATTTACCGGAAATATCGATCTCACCAACGTCGCCAGCGGTCAGCTCTCTTTTAGTGGCAACAATCCCGGCGGTGTTGGCAATGTTTTTAACTTATTACAGATTACCTTAGCTGCGACAGGCGGTGCAAATACTTCATCCACGCTGGATCTCGCTTACAATGCGCTGGCAAATGCAGCGGATGCCAGTTTGCTGAACGAGGCGATTATCCGGGATAGCAGCGTCATAATTTCCGGTCATCTCCTCACTACCACCGTTAATGATCCGGCCCGGGGCAGCATCTCCGCAAATCCGGTTAAAGCAACATATGACCCAAATGAGGCAGTTGAATTATCCGCGACGGCAAACTTTGGCTACGCTTTCTCAGAATGGAGCGGTGATATTGGCAGTGCAACACCGGGTGATAATCCGATATCCGTCACAATGAATCAGGATCGCAGCATCAATGCCAGCTTTACCCCGCTGCCTCGCACGCTGAGCGTCGCAGTATCCCCGTTGGACAGCGGCACTGTCTCCAGTAATCCTAACCAGACAGTATTTGATCATTCGGAGACTGTTGAGCTTACGGCAATCAGCACTTCCGGCCTGGTTTTTACTCAATGGAGTGGCGATGTGCCGGCAAGCGACATCCGTAAAAATCCACTAACTTTAACCATGGATCAGGACCGCAGTGTATCGGCAGTATTTGCGGCCCCATCCGGATATATCTCCTTTGCCGCCATTGGTGATTTCGGTGATGGCAGTGATGATAACTGGGACGTTTCCGGCCTGATCAAGCAACTCGGTGTCGATATCGTTTTAACTGTCGGCGACAATGTATACGGCAGCGATTATGACCGGCGAGTGGGTCAATTCTATCATGAATATATCGGGAATTATCCGGGCATTTATGGTCAGGGATCGGATGTCAATCGCTTCTTCCCCGCCGTGGGCAATCATGACTGGGACGAAGAAGATTTAAACGATTATCTCGATTTTTTCGATCTTCCCGGTCCCGGTGTTACCAGCACAAATACATCCGGCAACGAAAGATATTACGATGTCATCCAGGGACCAGTGCATTTCTTTTTTCTCGATAGCGATCCGGAAGAGCCGGATGGCGTCACCTATGACTCGACACAAGGCCGTTGGCTGCAGGCACAATTGGCGGCTTCCACAACGCCCTGGCAAATTGTATTAATGCATCATGCGGCTTATTCTTCCGGTTCCTATCACGGTAACCACGACTGGATGCAATGGCCGTTCGAAGAGTGGGGTGTAGATGCCGTGTTTGCCGGTCATGATCACCATTATGAGCGCATTATTAAAGATGACAATAATGACAACGTCGATATTCCACACTTTGTCACCGGGATTGGCGGTAATAACACCAGAGGCTACTCAACACCGTATGAAACCGGCAGCGAGATGCGCTATAATGATGATTTCGGCACCATGTATGTTGTCGCGAATAATGCTGGTATTACTTTCCAGTTTTATTCGATCACTAATGGCGGCACACTGATCGATCAGTACACAATTGGTAGTCCTATTGGTATTTATCCGCTGACCACCAGCGCAGCCCCATCCGGCGGCGGTACAATTGTCGCGGACACTGCCAAGCTGGTGTATTATGATAACGAAAGCGTTACTCTAACTGCGAATCCGTCCACTGGTTACACATTTTCTCATTGGAGTGGCGATATCGGCAATGTCAATGCATCCGACAATCCGATTACTGTCGAAATCTCCGATACCACCAATATTATCGCGAACTTTGACATTATTGGCGGCAGCAGCACACCGGTTAACTTTACCGTCGCCTTCTTCGGGGATCAGGGCATCAACAATAATGCCGTCGCGGTAATGAACATGATCAAGGACGAAGGCGCAGATATGATTATGCATGCCGGCGATCTTGATTACGTTGGTGAACCGGATGAGTGGGTCGCCCAGATCGCGGAAGTTTTCCCCGATGACTTTCCTTACTTTGCAGCTTTCGGAGATAAGGAAGCCGGACATCTTACCGGTAGTGGCAGCTACCAGGAATATTGTGAAGCCCGAATGAATCTTATTGGTATTCCATGGGATGGTAGTCTCGGTATTCAATCTTCGTTTACATTTAACGGTATCTTTTTTATTACAACGGCACCTGGTGTAGCCGGCAGTAACCATCCCACATATATCCGGAATCAACTTGCTGCCAACAATGACATTTGGCGGGTCAATATCTGGCATAAGAATATGACAGCCCTTTCTCCGGGATTGATTGGCTCCGGAATCGGCTGGGATATCTATCGGGAATCCCGCCAGGCAGGTGTGTTTATCATTACCGGTGATGATCATATTTACGGCCGCACCCATTTATTGAGTAGCATGGAAAACCAGGTAATGGCCAGCACCTCAGACACCCTGGTTCTGGTAAAGGATGATCCCGCAACTATCGAAGATGAGGGGCGGAGTTTTGTCGCTGTCTCCGGCCTGGGAGGCCGTGGCATCAATGCGCAACGTAATTTTGACCCGCTCTGGGCGAGCGTTTATTCCCGGAATCAGGATGCCAATCCCGGTGCGCTCTTCGGGGTGTTCAATTATAACGGGCAATCTGACCTCGCCAGGTTTTATTTCAAGGATATTGATGGCAATATCGTCGACAGTTTCTATGTGCACAGCACGACACAAACTCCGACGCTGGCCAAGCAGTCACAAAATACGGTTGCACCATCGCGAACTTTTCTGGCGAAAGAGCGGGCATTCTTAAATACTTCCCAGGGAAGCAATGGGGCAGAGTTTACAGCACCCCCAATATCTCCCAAAAGTAAAGGCATCAATCCCCCTGGAGAGGCTGTAAATAACAAGGGTGGCATAGCCCAAAACAATTACAGCCAAAAGTATCTCTGGAAATTTAAAGTCGATAGTATCCCTGGTGATGTTGCCCGAGCAACGCTGCGTCTCTACGCCACGGCAACGGATACTGCCGCGCCAGACATCCACCTTCACCATATATCCAATACACTGGAGAACGGTGAGAATTGGGTCGGAAAGCGCATCAGTCAGCAATCGTTGCCTTCCGTTGTTCTGAAGGACGTTAGCACAGCGGGCTCAGTTCACAAAGCGCGCTGGCTGGAATTCGATTTAACTAAAATCATTCAGTCACCCGGTGAATATAGTTTTATGATCGAGTCGTCTTCTTCGCAAGGGCAGCTTCTCGAAATGGAAAATAGTAAGAATGAAGCGCAACTAATTGTTCGTTTGGCAGATGGCAAAGACCAGCCTGCGTTTTCCGGAATTTTCAATTCTGCTGCAGCTGAGAATTCGCCCGGTTTACAAACGCTTACCCTGCCGGATAAATTTGCCCTGCTCGGGAATTATCCCAATCCATTCAATATGGAAACGATGATTCGCTACGCATTACCAATCGATGCAGATGTCCGCATTACAGTTTACAACATTCTCGGGCAGCCGGTCAATACACTGGTCAATGGATATCAGTCAGCCGGTTTCAAGACCGTCAGTTGGAACGGTTTTAGCACGAACGGTCAGCCGGTGAGTTCCGGTATCTATTTTGTGGTAATGGCGGTAGACAAGCAACGGTTTGTCCAGAAGATCATGCTACAAAAGTAGCCAGGGTCAGTTAACACCTTTCGAGAAAAAATCGGGGTTGCTTTTCGCAGTCCCGATTTTTTTGTTTGCCTAAAGCTTCCATAACAGCAACAACCTTAAGATTATTGCTCGAATATTCATTTCATCCCAACACTGCCTTTTCGGTAAAAATATGCATTTTCCCCCGATGTATTCCCTTTGCGAATCATTATCATTTTACAATTACCTTGACTTATTGAGGCGGAATCGATAATATGAAATTGTCAAAATGTGAGTCACAAAACCAGGAAAAGACTGTAAAAAACGACAAGAACAAGCATTCATCTAAATTATTATTTTTTATGCTTATACAGCCTGGCTTTTATTTATCCAGGCTTTTTTGATTCACATACTTTTGGAGAAGAGAAAACAATAAATAAATCTGGTAATTCTATAATTTGAAAGGAGAAAATAATGTTGGACCTAAGCAATTTTCCGGGTGCAAAATATTACTGGCATAACGGGAAAATATTAGACTGGGACTCCTACGCAATCCACGCAATGGCACATGTTGCTCATTACGGCAGCTCAGTATTCGAAGGCATACGTGCTTATGAAACTCCTCGCGGTCCGGCGATTTTTCGCCTGAAAGAACACATCGATCGCTTTTTCTATTCAGCATCTGCGATCAATATGGAAGTCCCCTATCCTCATGACGAGATCAGCGAAACCTGCCGGATGGTCGTCCGGAAAAATCAACTCAACAGCGCATATATCCGCCCGAACCTTTTTTATGGTTATGGCAATCTTGGGCTCACCCCGCACGCCTGTCCGGTAAATCTGACCGTCGGTTGCTGGGAGTGGGGCGCCTACCTGGGAGAAGAATCATTACGTAATGGTGTTCATACCCTTCTAATGCCCTGGAAGCGCTTTCATCCTTCCCAGATTAATGCGTCTGTTAAATTGGGCGGATTATATGTTCAATCAAATATTTTCGCTACGGAAGCGCGTCGTTTGGGATATAACGAAGCTGTTTTTCTCAACATAGAAGATAGAATTTCCGAAGGTCCGGGAGAGAATATCATCATCGTGAAGAACGGTAAACTGACCACCAACGACAAGGCAGAATCTGTGCTGGAAGGCATCACCCGCACTTCAATTATGACTATGGCGAAAAATCTGGGTTATGAAACCGAGATTGCGCCGATTAGCGTAGAAGATTTTTTAACTGCAGATGAAGCTTTCTTTACCGGAACGGCGGCAGAGGTAACCCCGATTACCAAAATCACCGATTCCCGCGATCGTAATCAAACCCAGGAAGAATGGAAAACATATCAGCTCGGCGATGGCAAACCCGGGAAAATCACCCTGGAGCTGGCGCATCTTTATCAGGATATTGTTCGTGGTAAAGTCGCGGAATACGATCACTGGTTGACTTATGTTTATGATACACCGGAAGAAGCAAAGTCGAATCTGAATGGCCGTGTTAAGGCTTTGGATCCGGAAAACGTCTGATTTATTCGGTCATAAATTGCATTTTCAAAGCGCCTGCTAAATAATTTTATTTGGCAGGCACTTTTTTTGATTTTATATCGCTGTTGGAATTATCTTATCCAGTCGGATGATGTAGAAAATACGGTAGTGTTAAACATATAATGCTATTTGTCCTCGTCATTGCGAGGCGTTTTTTGCCGAAGCAATCCCAGAAGTGGCATCTGCAAAGAGATCGCCACGTCGTTGCCCCGTAGGGATCCCCTTGGGGCACTCCTCGCGATGACAGCTTTTAGCATAACTTCTTTAACACTACCGAAAATACAAGCAAAACCGGTTTTAAAACCGGGCTGATTTTTTGCAACGTCAAACACGATACAACGATTCATAAAGTTATATTTTTCAACAAATTCTTTGCGACAGGCAAGAATAAATTCCTGATGAGATCAAACAAAATTATTGTTGTTATTAACTTTATAAAGTAAGGAGGGAAATGCAATGCCTTCAGTCTCCCAACGCGCACAATCGATGCCGCCATCTCCAATCCGTAAACTGGTTCCCTATGCCGAAGCTGCGAAAGCGCGTGGCGTAAAAGTCTTCCACCTCAATATCGGTCAACCGGATATTCCCACCCCGAAAGTGATGATGGATGCTTTCCGCAATCATGAAATCGAAGTGCTTGCCTATGGCCATTCCGCCGGTTTATGGGAATACCGGGAAGGCTTGGCTAAGTATTATCAGAAAAACAATATTAACGTCAGCAAAGAAGAAATTCTGGTAACGACCGCTGGCAGTGAAGCGATTATTTTTGCTATGATGGCCACGATGGATCCCGGCGATGAAGTGATAGTCCCCGAACCTTTTTATACCAATTACAACGGCTTTGCGATAGAAGCCGGCGTTAAAGTAGTACCGGTAACCTGCCGGGCGGAAGACGGATTCGCTTTACCTTCCGATGAAGAGATTCGTGCGAAAATTACCCCGAAAACCCGTGCGATTATGATTTGCAATCCGAACAACCCCACCGGCTATGTCTACACCATGGAAGAGATGGAGCGGCTGCGCAAGCTGGTGCTGGAGTTTGATCTCTTCTTCTTTTCCGATGAAGTTTACCGGGAATTTGTCTATGATGGCAAGCAGCATCATTCCGTTCTACACCTGGAAGGCATCGACGATCGGGCAGTGATTATGGACAGCATCTCCAAGCGTTATAGCGCCTGTGGTGCACGGGTTGGTTGCCTGGTAACGAAAAACAAAGATATTATTGATACTGCTCTCCGCTTCGGTCAGGCTCGGCTTTGCCCGCCGACTATGGAGCAAATCGCCGCCATCGCCGCTCTGGATACGCCGCAGGAATACATGGATGAAGTCTATGCAGAGTATAATGCCCGGCGGGAAGCTGTTTTCCAGGCGTTGTCCAATATGCCCGGCGTAGTTGGGCAGAAACCTCCTGGCGCATTCTATACCATCGTCAAATTGCCGGTTGATAATGCCGATAAATTCTGTACCTGGCTCCTGGAAGAATTCGCAGATAACAACGAAACCATCATGCTTGCCCCGGCAGCAGGATTTTATGCCACACCGGGATTAGGCCAGGATGAAGTACGCATCGCATTTGTCCTCAACGTCGCTGCAATGCAACGCTCGATGGAAATTCTCGAAAAAGCCCTGCAGGCATATCCGGGAAAAACAGCATAGCAAATTCGGAATTCGGAATTCGGAATTCGGAATTCGAAAACGGCTTAATTATTTACTTGCTTCCCTATTAACGGGAAATTATATTTACGGCGCTCTGAACGATTGCCGAGGTGGCGGAACTGGCAGACGCGCTAGGTTCAGGGTCTAGTGTCCGTTAGGACGTGCGGGTTCGAATCCCGCCCTCGGTACAAAAACAAAGGCTGATAATTATAATTATCAGCCTTTGTTTTTTATTGGCTCATTTCTACATCCAGACAATCAAAAAATAACGCCTAGAAAATTTCTGAAAATTGTTTTTCAATTTGTATGTTTTCAAAATTGTTAATTTCAAGGCCGTAGTTACTTTCTTGCAATAGATTAATCCAGTCCTCTCCCCACTTTGCCCTGAACAGTTGAACATCAAGACCTTCCGGCAGGTAAAACCAGAATATCCTCGTTGACGCATGCTTCTCGGAGCAAAACACAATTTCATAATCCATATTTATTAGCTTAAGACGGCGCGGCTGAATTCTTGCCCATTTGACCTCATTCCAATCCACATGAAAGTGGACGGCTGGTTCACTTGTCGGTGGCGTCGGTGTATCCGTCTTTAACGCCAGCATTGTTTCCCTGGGCAAATGATCTTCCGTATACCAGTGTTTGTCAAATAACTCAAAAGCGCCATGAATATTCATTGATACCGAATCTCCACTTTTAGCTGTTAGCACTATTCCCTGCATATTTGCCAGGTCTGCGAAAAGTTCTCTTTGTCTGTTATGTGCGGTTGTTCTTTTTGGCATTTTACTGCTCCTTTTTACTTTCGATAGTTTTAAGTTTTTCTGCTAAGGTTTGTATCCTTGCCTCAAAAATTTTAAACTTTCCCCGGGCCTATATCTGGGATCAAACCAATCTTTTTATCTGCACCATCCTGCAGGCTCCTCGCAGTAGGTGCTTTGGTTGAATAGTAGACACCATGATGCATCCCGTATTCGCTGGCCTCCACGCCAAATGTTTCCGTGATAAAAACCGGCTGACCGAATATGTGGTATTCCCTTGGGATTGCTGAATTATTCACTGTTTCCAAAAAAACAAACCAGCGATTTCCGGGTGCAGATAGTTCTCCGGGCGATTTGATTTGGCAAATCCACAGCAGGGTGCTGTCATTTACCAGGTAGCCGATATGCGGCAGTTCGATGCGTTGGTGCTGATTTTTTGAAACCCATCCGGTAATTCCATACTGACGGCTGTAAAGGTTGATGGCGATATCGGTATTGCGGCTACGTATATTTCTTTCCACACAGCAGGCATTGATAAAAGAATTTTCCGAGAGGGTTACCGGTTGAATCATCCTTCCATTGATGATTCTCGTCGTATCCCAGATATGGTACTGCGCTGCGCCGTTGCTCCACTTCCCGGACCAACGATTTGTCCAGGGAGCGAAGACATTTTTATTTTCCAGGCTGTCGAACATTTTCTCCGGATTGGCTACGATCTGACGCAAATGATCTTCACTCAAGTTTCCACTGTTCGGAAAAGTTTTTATCAATCTCGCTATAGTATCAGCATGCCTGGCGAACAAAGCGCGCCACCTGGTAAACTCCGGCAGAAATTGATCATGCGTTTGGATCATGTTTTTAAAGGCGGGGCTATTAAACCAATCTTGATTTACGGCGATCGTTTTCTCCAAGGCAACCTGATTCCGAGTGATGCTAACTGTCGAATTACCGGGGTAATCTTCTGCATTCAGGTTCAGTGGATTTAAGATGGGATAAATGACATGAAATATAACAGCCAGAATGACGACTGAGTTGAAACGATGTTGATGCCGCTTCATTAGATTACAATCTCCTCGATGCTTCATTGAATTTTTCCTTTCAGATTATTGCATTCGAGGAGGTATAAAGCAGGGTGCGTGCCAACAGAAACCTTGCACGCTTATACTAAGCAGAAACAGGCACTTGGGAGATTTTTAATCAAAGGAAATTACTTACGAGATTTCGTAACTTACGAAATCTCGTAAGTGAAAATTGCTAAATTTGGCAAACAGTGCAGGTGGGAATCAAAGTTAAAACAGTAGATGAGTATTGTCAAAAACCGGATGGGTATAACAATTACCGAGGGTGAAAGAAATGCTTTAATGGTGATGCTAATTCGGACGTTTAATGTCCAGCGTTTTCATACGAGAGCTTAATGTGGAGGATGGGATACCTAAAAGGCTCGCCGCCCCTTTTTCTCCGGCCACTTTCCAGTTACAGCTTTTTAACGCGCGAATAATGTTTTCCCGCTCTAGTTGGAGAAGCTCATGGGCGGTGTGGATGCGATTGTCAATTCCACTGCTGGAATCCGTAGCGCTCGGCAGTGCATCTTTTCCAGTTTCCGGCAGAGCCCGGTTCAAATTTAAGCGCCCATCACGAGAGGTGATAACAGCACGCTCAATAACGTTCTGTAATTCCCGTACATTACCAGGCCAGTCATAGGCTTTCAACCGCTGAAAATCACTTTGCGAAAGCGGCTCGAGAGAGCGACCTAATTTGTGGGCAAATTTCTCTGCAAAAGATGCTGCCAGCAAATCGATATCATTACCGCGGTCACGCAAGGGGGGAACTTTAATCGGAAACACATTTAGCCGATAATATAAATCCTCCCGGAATTTCCCTTCCTGAACTTCCTGAAAAAGGTCGCGGTTTGTAGCTGCAATCACCCGCACATCAACCTGTCTGGTTTGCGAACTGCCAACCGCTTCAAACTCTCCCTCCTGCAAAACACGCAGTAGTTTAACCTGAAGGTCTAGCGGTAATTCACCGACTTCATCAAGAAAGATGGTGCCCCCGTCTGCCAGCGTAAACCGGCCGTCTCGTTTAGCCGTTGCACCGGTAAAAGCCCCTTTCTCATGCCCAAAAAATTCACTTTCAATAAGGGAAGCGGGTATCGCAGGACAATTCACTCTGATAAGGGGTTTGCCCTTTCGCTGACTGGCCCCATGAACAGCCCGGGCAATAACTTCCTTACCGGTACCGGTCTCACCGAGGATTAACACTGTAGCCTCGGTATCCGCTACCTGCTCAACATCGCGCAACACTTCCAGAAGCGGTTTACACTGGCCGATAATCTCATCAAAATTGTGCAATGCCTTAATCTCTTCCCGGAGATATTCCGCTTCTACGGTCAGTTCACGAATCTTCTCCTCTGCTGCCATTCGCTCATTTACGTTCCGGAGAATCAGGGTATAAAAAGACTCACGGTGCATTTCAAAATGAGAGAGTGTCGCTTCGGCCGGGAAAACTTTGCCGTCCTCACATAGTGCCTCCAGGCCTCCCGGAATCCACAAATAACGCTGGCCTTCCGATCGTGAATTCAATGTTTCAATTAGAGAAGTAAGTTTTTCATGGCTTGCCGGGGTTAAAAAGCGTTGAAAATCTTCACCGATGAGCTCATCGTTCGTACATTTGAAAACCTTTTCAGTCGCCGCATTAACACGCGTGATTTTAAAATCACGATCAATTTCAATAATAGCATCCATGGCGCTATCTACCAACCGGCCGAGTTTCTCTTCTCGTTCCCGGATATCACATTCAGCACGGAGGCGCTGTAATTCGGCAGCGGCGCGGGCAGCAAATATTTTGAAAAGATCAAGATTGCGGGACTCTTCCGGCATTGGATTTGAATCCTGAACCGCCAGATGGCCCAGTATTTTTCCATCAACATCCAACAACGGCACCCCCATGTAACTGACAGCGCCGAATGGTTCCAAATATGGGTCGTCCGGGAAGAGTCCGCTCAGGTTATCAGAGTATAATTGTAAGTCATCGCTTTCAAGAACCTTTTCGCAGGGTGTTCCGGCGACATCATATTCGAAAGGATCTTCAATCTGTTCATCGAACCAGAAAGCTAACACCCGCAGCCGTTGCACTTCTTCAAAATACTCGCTTATCCAGGCCCCTTTAGTGTTTAGCGCTTTCGCTAAATTTTCCACCAGTGCAGCAAAAAACTGTTCCCCGGTCTGGGAGGCCGTCCCCTCCAAGATCATACGTAAAGCGGCATTCTGATCGAGATTCTCAGAGAAATTTTGCTCGGATTTTCCCATGTTATAAATTCCTTAAGAATAATACATTGGCGACATTTCAAACGATTAAAGTTTTAGGCAAATTTAAAATTGTCATCGACCGCTGCACATTAAAAGGATCAATTATTCTCGGGTAATTTTGCTTAACTGATGCAAAAATGTTAAACTTATTAAAACACTGCTTTAGGGCGCTCATCGAATAGCTAAGAGAACATCGTAGCACCGACTACTGATTAAGTGAATGTAAGACGTTACGCCCAGAAATCCAAAACCAGGGAGATCGCTATGAAACCATGGATTTTTGCTTTTCTGCTCGTTTTTATTGCATTGTTATTTGGTCAACTGATGTCCGATCGGGCTGAACCGGGCGTCAGCAATACAGAGTGGTCGATTCAAGCGGCTTATATGGACGCTTGTTGTTGTGCCCCCGCCTGCCCCTGTTTGTTCGGATCGGCACCAACGCTCGGATTTTGCGAAGGCGTCACGCTGATCAATATCGACAAAGCCAGCTTTGAAGATGTCATTCTCGATGACGTCAAGGTGCTGGCCGTTTATCGCGGTGGAAACTGGATCAAGTTTTATGTCGATGAAAGCGCTAGCGCCGAGCAGACCAAGGCGGTGGTTAAGTTCTTACCAACTTTCGAGAAGTTCTTCGCAATTGAGAATGTCGTCGAAGTGCAAAACGTGCCAATTTCTATCGAGCAGGCAGAAGGATCGTTTAAAGTCTCAACGCCGAACACAACCGCCCACATCCAGATGATGCGCGGGCAAAATGGCGAAACCATCAGTATTGCCAATCTACCGGCGCCGAGCTTCCCGGCGCCTCCGTTTCTTGATCATGTCCAGTATAAAACGATCCTGCTGAAGCACGAGAGCGAACAAGAGACTTTCGAGCATTCGGGAACAAACGGTTTTACGGCGAAAATTAAGGTCAATTCCTCAGAGGCACACTAGGACAAAAAGCAACAAAAAAATGCCGTATAAAGGTCTATGGGAGCATTGTTGGATGAGAGATTTAATATTTAATGGCATTATTGGGGCAATTTTTTCGCTGCTGTTACTGGGGATTCTGGAAATCGGTAACACACAAACTTTGACCTGGTTAAGCCCACCGGGCTACGGTTCTAGCACCGCCAATGCGGTATCGGGGGATGGCGCGGTAGTGGCAGGGCGATTCGGCGATGGTGTCACTACTTATAAACACGCGTTTCGCTGGGCAAACGGGGTGATGACAGATTTAGGCACTTTCGGCGGCCCCGGTTCCGATGCTAGCGGGCTCAGCGACAATGGTGAAGTGTTGGTTGGCTGGGCGGAGACAACGGACAGCCTGCCACGGGCATTCCGCTGGCAGGATGGGACAATGATAGATCTGGGAACACTCGGTGGTTTGGAAAGCAGGGCCTTTGCCATTTCGGGCAACGGGGCAGTAATTGTTGGTGCGGCCGAGGATTCTGCCGGTTTCTTCCGCGCAGTAAGTTGGGAAAACGGCATCAACGATCTGGGCACCCTCGGGGGAGATGAGAGCTGGGCATTCGGGGTTTCTGCTGATGGGACAGTGATTTCCGGCGGCAGCCTCAATATCGATCAGCTCAATCGCGCCTTCCGCCTGGAGGGTCAAACAATGCTGGACCTTGGCACCTTTATGGGGTTACCCACCGGTCGCGGTAGAGTATCGGCGGATGGAACAGTGGTCGTCGGCCGGGCCGCGGACGAAAATTTCAACAGTATTGCTTACCGCTGGACGGCGGCTAACGGGATGGGAGGTATTGGCACGCCTATGCAAAGTATTGCCAATAATAGCTCTGCGGACGGCAGCATTGTTGTCGGGAGCGTAGGCCTCCAGGCTATTCGCTGGACAGTCGAAGGCGGGATAGAAATCCTGGATTCGGTTTATAATGCCCTGCTGATGGACGGTTCCTTGCTCTACAGCGCTCGTGATATTTCCGGCGACGGCCGCTATATCGTCGGACATGGCTACAATAGCACCAATGGGCGGATCGAAGGTTTTTTGCTGGATACACAGACTGCCCTGGCCATCGGAGTACGGGAAAACAACGGGATGTCCGACAGTTTTATATTGCAACAGAATTATCCCAATCCCTTCAATCCTGTTACGCATATCGGATTTCAGATGCCGGTGTCCGGGTTGGTGCAATTGCAAATATACGACATCAGTGGACGCTTGGTTAAGACGCTGCTAAAAGAGCATCGGGCGGTGGGGGATTATATCGTCGATTGGGACGGGATGAATGAGTTTGGCCACCCGGTGGCTGCGGGCATCTATTTCTATCGGATGACCTCCGGTAATTTTCTGCAAATCCGCAAGATGCTCCTGGTTCGATGAAAAACATTTTCCGAAGTGTTTTCTCCTTTCTCTTCTCCTTCAGCTACTGACAAAACAAAAAAGGGAAATAGAAAAACGCCACGCATTAGTCTTTTTTAATTTGAAAATTAGCTCGAAGGGAATTCAAGCCGTAGGGATTTTACTATCAATCTCCAATCTTTCCTTGATCATACTGCTTCCTTTTTTCATTCTTCTGCAATTTCAGTTGCAAAGTTGTCGATTTCCGCCGGTTTTATTACATTTAGAGATTATTCTAACATGTTGAGCCTTATGAGGAGGAGCGCCAATTGTTAACTATGAACAAAGCCCCGGTCTATTCATCCAACGCTTTCAAAAAAAATGCAAATGCGACTATAGGATCTTTATGGAAAGGTAATCTCTTTCTTATTGCTGCCACCATATTGCTTGGCATGACGGCTTTTACAGTTGCCCAGGATGATGAAGTAATTCCTCCCCAGGGCCCACATATTCATCGATCGATTCCCCCTGCTGGTGCGACGACCCATACAGTGACGCCCGGAAAACGCTTTCAGAGCAACGCTTTCAGCCGCTGGCTCTACGGCAGTAATTATCGTGATCTCTGGAATATGCCGATCGAAGTATCAGTGCTCGACTATAAAAACATTGGTGGCGGGATTAAGCCATTTCGAACCGGCGGCTTTGGTCAGTCTATCTCGCTGCAATGTACCGGTGCAGATGGCCACGGATATACCGTTCGTTCACTGGACAAAGACCCTACGAAACGGCTCGATGACGTCCTGCGCAATACCCTGGTGGAAGAAGTCGTCAAAGATATGATCAGCTCCCAATTACCGACCGCCGGTCTGGTCGTTGATGAGTTGATGGAAGCAACCGGTATTCTCTTTACCAAACAGACGATGGTAGTTATTCCTGACGATGCGGAATGGCTGGGAAAATTCCGTGAGCAATACGCCGGATTGATCGGCGCCGTGCAGCGCCACCCAATGGACGGCCCCGGCGATACCCCGGGATTTGCCAATTCCCGGGAAATTACCAGCACAGAAAAGCTCTGGCCAATTCTTTATGAAGGGCCGATAAACCAGATCGATACCCGGGCATTCCTCAAAGCAAAACTATTTGACTTCTTCATCGGCGACAAAGACCGCCATGCCGGGCAATGGCGCTGGGCCCGTTATCCAAAGGGTGATGGATTTACCTGGATACCGATCCCGGAAGACCGCGATCAGGCCTTTATCGATTATGATGGTCTGGTAATGGCGATGGTCCGCCGGGCCTATCCGCGCTTTATCCGTTTTAAAGAGACTTACCCCGGCCACAAAGGCCTTACACGCAACGGTTGGGAGATTGACCGCGAATTTCTAAACGGAATGGATAAAAGCGTCTGGGATTCCACCGTTACGGTTTGCCAGGGGCTCTGGACAGATCAGGTGATTGACGATGCTGTGAAAGCCTTGCCAGATCCGATTTATGAGCGCGTCGGTGCATTTTTAGCCGATGCCCTGAAACATCGCCGGGATGACCTGCAATCCTTCGCGGATAAATATTATGCGCTCATTTCCCGCGAGCCGGAAATAACCACAACGAATCGGGATGAGTATGTCGATCTGGAACACTTAGCCAATGGCAATCTTTCCCTGCAAGTCGGTGTGTTGGCAAATGATGGCAACAGAGAGGCACCTTTCTACAATAGAACTTTTCTCCCCAACGAAACTCGGGAAGTGCGGCTTTACCTGCAAGGTGGAAACGACCGGGTAGAAATAAAAGGCGGGAACGCGCAAATCAAATTACGCATCAATGGTGGCGCAGGGGACGACACTTATGTCAATGCTTCCTCGGCTGGCGGTGGCAAAACCCAGTTTTTTGATGCAGAAGGGAACAATAGTTACGAGAAAGGAAAAGGGGCGAAGGTAAACGAAACTCCCTTCGAGCGCATTGCCCCCGGTGGTTCTTTTGTGGATCGCTATTCTTTGGACTGGGGAAATAAATCGCTGACTTATCCGCTCATTAACTATAGCCCGGATCTCGGTGCCTATGTCGGTTTTGTAAACGGTCGTGAGCATTTTGGCTATCGCAAATATCCGTATGCCTCTCGCCATCAAATTAGCGCTGGTATTGCCAGTAACGGACCGGAGCCATTAATTGCCTATTCCGGCACATTTCGTGACCTCTGGAACAAGGTTGACGGGAAACTTCATCTGGAATATTCAGGGATTAATGTGATCCGCTTTCATGGACTTGGCAATGGTACGGAGATTCCCCGGCCAAAAGAGTTTTATGAAGTCGACCAGAAAGAATTTATTTTTACACCGGGTTTTCGTATCCGCATCGGTAGCAGAGGCACTGAAGGCGCGGATAAGCATTATTCAAACCTGACGGCGGAAATCGGTGCGCTGGTTAAATATGCAAACACACCCGCAGAAGATAACACTGATAGATTTATCGGCACTTTTAATGAGGCCATTTATGGCACCGGCACATTCGGGCAAGCCGGTGTACGGGGAGCGCTAACATACGATACACGGGATAATCCCGGTAACCCAAAAAGCGGTGTCCATTTCGATGTTAATGGCGTGTTCTATCCGGAACTCTGGGATGTCGCCGCGAACTTCGGAAATATCAGTGGCACGGCGGCAGCATATCTCTCTGCCAATATGCCTGCAGATCCAACCCTGGCATTGCGCGTTGGCGGAAAGAAAGTTTGGGGTACATTCCCCTTTCATGAAGCAGCATATGTCGGTGGCCCGAAAACCCTGCGCGGTTTCCGTCAGGATCGTTTCGGTGGAGATGCCGCAGCTTTCGGAAATGCCGAACTGCGTTTTCGCTTAACAAGAATGAAGCTTTTAGTTCCCGGAGAATTCGGCGTATTTGGCGCAGCCGATGCCGGACGGGTTTTTCTCGATGGCGATCTCAGCACATCGGATGACTGGCACACCGGTTTTGGTGGCGGAATTTGGGTTTCCTTTCTACGGAGAATGCAGACGTTGAGCCTCGCCTATATGAGTGGGGACGATTTGAATGGTGTTTACCTGCGGGCGGGATTTATGTTCTAATGCAATTCAACAATCCTTAGACAATATTTCAACTTAATATCAATTAGCGCCAACAGTAAATATCATCAGAATATTTACTGTTGGCTTAATGCACTAGTTAGTCTATTTTATGAATTTTTACTGAGCTAATTGTATCATTGAATGAATAAGGGGCAGCCTTGATATTAGCCAGACTCGCTCCTGGGCCAAACCTTCCTGACTGTAATTGCCCACCGGAATAATTAGCATGCTGATAAAAGTCACATACCCAACCAGGTACATAGTCTTCACCTGCATAGACCCTTATAGAAGACACTCGATCATTGAAACCAACATCATTAAGATTGTTCTCGCTCAGTAATAAATCACGATACTCTCCTTTAAAATTAACGTGTTGATAGATTCTCACTCTCAATCGTACCGTTAACGGGTGTATATGAGCAGGATCAGTATCTACATCAATCGAAGAAATTTTATCTCCAAAAGAATAGGGCTGAATGTGAATATTTGGATAGTGGCCAGGACCTAAATCTAAATATCCTCCGCTGTAGTTTGCATGTTGATAAAACCTCATTTTATCCCCTGGTTCATAATCATTTCCGATATAAATGTTAATCGAGGAAATTTTGTCATTGAACCCAAGTTCTTTTCCGACGTTTTGGACATTTCTACTAATCCATCGATATTGTCCACCATAGTTTGCATGCTGTTACACCTTTGCAAATAATTTTGCCATTTTATATTTCTCCTAAAAAGTTTAAAACCATAATTTAAGATATTTATTCTAACTATATTTTTGAGCAACTTCGATTGTATACTGTAAGCAATTATTTCTACACAATATGTCCCTCCCTAAATTTCATAATGGATTTTACTTTTCCTTTTACTATTAACCGCGCGGTATTAGTTATTTTAGCCTTTTTGGGATATTCCACAGCAATTATTAAATCAGGGAATACCTATTCTGATATCTTTTTTGTGATTTATGCAGAATGCGCCCATCTCCATTCATTCCAAAGAGTCGCTTAGGGGGAAAAGATCTGATACTTTAATTTGCCTGATACCTTATTCGTAAATATCAGCTACCCCTCTTATAATTTGTAAAGAGCGACTCATTGAAAAATTTTCCCGTTTTTTATTAAAATAATGTTTAGAAGAAAAATCAGTTGATATTAAACGGTTTATGACTTTTTACAAGCACTTTCAACAAGCAACTCATTACCTGTTTCGGGTTCAGATAAAAGGAAATAATGATTAACAACCAGCGAGCATGAAGCAGGGGAGTATTATTTCGAAACAACAAGATCAATGTTTTTTCGAACAAACCATTGACTATTTCGCCAGAAATCGATAGCTTCTGGCTACCTTAAAGAGCATTAAACAATTGCGATATGATGTCGACTTTTCGTTTCGAGCATTCTCTGTGTTATTAGCAATTTTTGCTTTTTCTTACCCACAAATTGAAATACCGATTTTTCGAAAATTTACTTTTTCTACTACACTTGGTGAATAAGAATGTCGACATCCTTTGAAAAATTGACAGATAATCAGGTAATTAAACAGCTAGCAAAATCCCCGACGAATAGACAGCTCTTTGCTGAGTTCTACACTCGTTTTCATCGACTAATCTGTTATGTGATCCTCGAGGCTATCAACTATTACACCCTCCATGATGTTGCACTGGATGAGGATGATATGATCCAACAATTCTATACAAGGCTATTTGATCCTCAGGAAAAATTATTGGAAACTTTTCAGGGAAAAAGTGAGAATTCTGCAACCACCTGGTTAACAGCAGTTGCAAAATATATGGTAATTAATATTGCAACGAGAAAATACCCTTTTACTCCCCTCTTTACTGATAATGATAAAAATTTGAGTGAAGTCACAGGTTCTTTGCAAGCCGTAGAGAAAGACTTAACCAGTGAGGATATTAATCGCATTATAGATCAATGTTTACGAAAGATCGCGAACCAATACAAAGACCCCGAGTTACGCAGATTAATTTTCAAACTTTGGCTGGATGAAATTGAAGCGAAGAATATTTGTGAATGGCTATCCAGAGACATATCGGTTAAGACCGTTCAAAACATAATTACTTTAATGAAAGACGATATGCGCAGTTGTCTGCAGCCGCAGATATAAAATTTAAAGTTTTTTCGGGAAAACCTCTTTCCTGGTTTGTCTTATTGTTAAACCAAGCATAAGACTGAGAGAGGGGTCAACCATGCAGTCGGTAAATAAAGAGACAGATAATCTACAGTGTCTATCCAACAAGGTGCTTATTAACAAGCTAGGCGAAAACCCTGGTAATCAAGTACTTTATGATGAATTCTATCGCCGTTTTCATGCTTATATCTGTGGTACTGTGCTAAAAATCTGTAATAAAGCAAAACTAAAACGAGCCACTCAACCGCAAGATATTATTCAGGAAGTATATTTACGGTTATTTGAAAAAGATGCAAAAGTACTTCGGGAATTTCGATCAGATAATAAATATGCAGCTTTTACTCTATTAGGCATGATGTGCAATCAAGTCGTACTACAGTATATAGACAAATACTTTTATTTGGATTTTACAGCACTGAGAGAGAAGCTATTAACTTCAATAGAATCAAATGGGTATACTCCTTCAGAACTAAACGAGGAGATATATGACTGTATTAAAAAAGTTTCAGCTGCACGGCTGCGCGGAGAACGTGATGAGATAATATTTTTATTAAAAGCAGATGGCATACGTTCTTCCCGCATAACCAGATGGCTCTCAGATGTTAGCGAGAGCCGAATCAATAATGTCTGGACCGAATACCGTAAAATGCTAATTAAGTGCTTGCGTTCAAAAGGAATTGGCCCACGACAAAATAAAAACGGGAAAAAAACATAAAGAGAACATCCTTTGAATAGGAAGTGATAAAAATATTGTAGAATTAATTAAGAGACATGGGATGCGTAATGAAAAATGGGCACAATTTTTCTGAGGGACCTTATACCGGTAGTGATCAAGAAAGGTTAATATTGCTTTTGCGGTATATTGAAAAGGAGGCAAATACCTCCGAAATCAAACAGGTAGAACAATGGCTGAGTGAAGATCCGGATTTCTACCAAATTTTTAAGATGACGATGCAGCAAATTGATGATCCACCAACGCTAGCAGAACAGCAGGCAGCAGCGGCATCTATTGGGCTGGATCAAAAAACAATTCACTCGAAAATTATGGCGCAAATAGGTGGTTCTTCTCAATCCAATTTCGAAAGAATCTCTACAAATATTCGCCACTATGCGTATCAAATTGCTGCTACCGCCGCAATTTTTCTCGGCATCTTCGGAGCTAGGCCAATGTACATAATGGTTATGATTGAACGCCCGATATCCGGGGTAAAAGAATCCCTCCTGGCATCTCATCGGATTCATATTGACGATCCCCGGCTGGCCGGCGGCTATCTGGACACTGGGGTCGGCCAAACAATGTCGCCTAAAACTTTGTATGCTGAGGAAGAAAATATTTTGAAAGGCGTGCTTTCCCGGGATCCGGAGAATGAATTGGCGCTACGGAAACTCGCCCTGATTTATCTTGCCCGGAGTCAGGAATCCCAGAAAGATTCCGTTGTAAACATTCTGCAATCTGCTGAAAATCCATCGGCCGAATTGCTTAATGACCTTGGGGTTTTTGCATACCAGGATAACAATTGGGAATCGGCGATTCAATTTTTTGAGCAATCGTTGGATGCCAAAGCGCCTCCCCCGGAAGCTATTTATAACCTGGCTCTGGCCCTTGAAAAAGCAAACCGTTTACCGGAAGCGGCTGAACAACTACAGATTTACCTGGATCAGGAATCGCGGGAGGGGTGGCGCCGCGCTGCGCAACGCATATTAAACCGGATTCAGGCAAACATCGGGCAGTAAACGTTTTCGATCTTTGACAATATATGATTCTGCGATGAGTGTCAATTCATCGCTTATATAAACTTATCATGTTGAGAGGAGAAAGTTATGATAAGTATCTTTAACTGGATATCCCAGCTGGATTGGGTACGACGGTTATTAGGAATAGATAATATTCTTTACATTCGGCGGATGCCACATATCCGTACCGTTCGTGCGCATCAATTGGCTCTTGCCTGCGCTTTTTTCTGCTCAAGTGCCTTTTTATTATATCACTATCTTTTTGCGACACCTGGTATTGCCTGGGGCTGGTTACTATTCGGCATTTCATTCTTGTTTGTCGGTTCTCTATTCGGCCTTTTGCTGGCAGGTATCATGTTCTTGTTTTGCATTTTTTGCTTCATTCTTGGGTTGTTGACGATACTTATCCCGGATTTGCATGTGATTCACAATTGGTTGAATTTTTGTTGCCAATTGGCGGAATCTTATGTCGGGGGATACTTGTTCGGCGGCTTCTTTGGTCTCTTTTACAATGATCTGGCCTATATTCATACCCGGATCTTTCGTCGGGATCAAATTAAAATCCTCTTTACTTATGATCCTGATTCACCAATTCAGATTATCAAATCCCCGATTGCTGCGGAAGTACCACATAAGCCGGTTTATGGCAATGCTAGGGCTGAGGACTGGGTGTATAATTATGATCTCCCCAGTCCACCTGCCAAACCCATTACAATTGTTTTTATTGCCAATCCGGCATTTCAGGATTTGAAGAGAATAACTTCAGGGGGTATTGTAACAGGATATAGAAATTTATTTTCTTATCGTGACCCTATCGTTGACCGGCAGGATCTTTTTATTAAAACTGTGGAAAATGCGCTGTCCAGTCTAGAAAGCAATGAAGTAATTGGCAGTGCAGACATTTGGCCACGAATTCGGATTGTCACAATTTTTGATAAGACATTTGCTCCCCCTCCTCGCCGAAAATTCCCATATCCGAACCATTACTGTTTGGTGCAGTCTTATCTGGCCGGATTGCGGGAGTTGGATCCCAACTTTGGTACACCGGGCGGCGCAGCCCCAGTGGTTGCTTTTGATCAGGATGTTGCTGAGAATCTGCTTGACCCGAGTCATATGATGACTTCAGCATATCAGGCTATGATAACAAAGATACTAGGTAGAGTCCACATAACTCTTCCGAACGGCTTAACTGCAAATCAGCTCTACAAACAGACAGACGTCATTTACGGTATCAGTGCGGTTGAAAACTATGACCGTCCAGTGGCGCATGTCGCTGATTGGGATGAAACCGGCGCTAGCAAAATCCCTGTAGGAAAAGGAGTTACTGCGACTTTAAATAAAGGTAGGAATACGACTGCAGGATACGGGCACCATACGAGTCGCTTTCTCTTCCGGCATCTCAGAAGGCTAATCTGGGGATCGACGTCACGAACTTTGGTACATCAATATTCTAATAATGATCATCCAGGCCGGATTGCTATCAATGCGTATACCGCAGATCAGCGTACGTTTATACATGAATTTGCACATGCCATTTCTTCCGCCAATTCTGCCCCAATTGTCGATGAGTATTATGATCGGCAAGAACTACGAGGGGTCAATCCTCCACCTCCTCCGGCCAATGCGAGACCTCCAATTAATCGGCAGCGGCGGACTAATCCTGGCGATGAAATTCCGGTCCGATTTATTGAATACAATGATAAACTTTACTTTTCAGATCGCCAGCATCCTACCGCACGAGAAAACTGGAGAGGATATTTTCCGGAGAAGCAAGATGTCGATAATGAATGTCTGATGGACAGAGACACTGGCCGCAATCGCTTTGACAAACTTTTGAGTGATTTTATTTATGACCTTCTGATGACAAAGTCCAATAGACCTTAAAATACTTATATTGGAGAATTGATATGCAACCCTTTCAGTCCAAATTTAGAAGTATGTTGCAAAAATATATACCACAGCTTCGTGGAGAAAACATTATCCGCCATGAGCGACTATTTGCGCTACGCCATGAATTAGTGCATGAATTTCCTTATAACCTTCCACCCAGAACTACTGCAAAAAGTGATTTAAAAACCGTAACCGATAAGGCAGGTGAAGAATTCAAACAAGAGAAGGTTTATAAGACATTCAAAGCGGTTCACCAGCTCTGGATGGCCCGCCGCCGCTTTGCCGTGGAACAAGGCAATTTTTTCCAGGTACCTCCAACGGTGCAAGGCGTAGCGAATTATGCTGCCGCAGCCTGGAATTATGGATCGGTATGGCGGAGTACTTTCCGCACTCGCTGGGGAAATGTCATCTCCTATTATCTCGGGGGAAATTCGGCGGTAATAGCAACGATTACTTTAATTCTGGTTATCGGCGGCATTTCCGTATGGCTGCCGGTTAATCAACCGCCGCTCTTGACAGTTCCTGACACTGTAATCTCTGTCGGGGATACGCTAAATATTAAAACCAATGCGGTCGACCCTGATAGTACAACTGGTGGCCTCACCTATTCACTGTATATGTCTCCGGACAGTTTCCTTACTATAGATCAGGAAGGTAAAATCTTTGGCGTACCTGATTCAACTCATAAAGGAAATCATACTGTTCATATAAAAGCCATAGACCCTCTGGGCGCAGAAGCAGTAACAACCATAAATGTTTTGGTACAATAAATGGCGATTAATTTTATGTCAATATATCTACATAATAAAAGACAGTTTTCGGCGTTACTGCTGGTTATTACAGCAATGATAGTTGTTCAATTCATCAACTGCTCCCGGGAATCACACCTGGCGGTATTGGTTGAATTGCAAGAACAGAGCCAATTTGCCACCACGCTGGCCGAAAAAGAGGCAATTATCGCAAAACTCGAAAGCCACTATCGTTCGCTGGTAGTTTCTGCCAAAAACCGCCAAAAAGTGGATTGTATGTTGAATGAACTTGAGGAATCGTTGCCAGCTCCCTTCGCTATTAAGCAAAACTCTCTGCACATAAAAGAGGAAATTCGCTTTGAAAAATATCTTGATACATTATTGACACAGGTATCGCTGGGGCAGGGTGATCAGTTGGAAGCATATTGGCAAAGTGCCCGGGAAACGGCAACAACCCTGGATAGTCTCGGTGGAATTTCCTATTGGACACCATTTGTAGAAGCATCAGCAAATAGTGATTCAATAACAGCCCGTGCCTGGAAAACGGCAAAAATTGCAAAAAACCTTGCCGCCAAATACAAATCTTCAGCACCTATGAAGGCAGACCAATTTGTCGGTTTTGCATTGCAAAACATTGATGCGTCTGCGATCCCGGACAAACGCACGAAATTTACCACGCTCCAACAATTAATGGTTATCTTGACCGATTACTAC
Organism: Calditrichia bacterium; assembly: GCA_028284905.1. Lineage (GTDB taxonomy): Bacteria > Calditrichota > Calditrichia > RBG-13-44-9 > J075 > JACKAP01. The sequence goes on along the minus strand of JANQQU010000064.1, from coordinate 8,101 downwards.
CGCTTTTTCGATATTAGTTGTGTGTTAGCAGAAACCAGAATTCCCGAAGCAATGAGTATTGGGTTTTACCTGCGAGCAGCCGGGCTCGAATATAATTACGCAGAAGCGTTATCCCAGGCGGACAGGGTTTCTTCCGCGCACTCAGTTTATCAAAAAAATCTGGAACGGGTGAAAAAGTACAAAAAAACAGTACCCTCGATAGATTGGTATGAAAATGCCAGCAAAATTGGGTTGATCGATGTCTTTATTGATTTCGGCAGGCATGTCGATGCCTTAAAAATTCTAGCATCATTGGATACTGTCAAGACGCTTAGCCAACGACAGAAATTTAAGACTTTCACACAACAGGGCCGCATTTATACCCGCTTAGGTAAGTACGAAAACGCATTAGAATCATTTCAAGATGCCCTGGAAAACGTTATTGAAAATAACGATCATCGCAATCATCTGACCGCATTAAATAATCTAGGGGACTATTATGAGCAAATCGGACAATACCGGCAGGCGGCAACATACTATGAAAAAGCTTTGGCCGCACATCGAAAAAACTTCCCGGAAGATAAAGAAACTCGCCAGGTCCGCCTGGTAAGGTTAGCAGCGATAAAAGCTTTACAAGGTAAAAAAGTTGCTTTTCGGCATATGATGGGCGGTGTACAAAACGAAGCCGGCAACGTTATTAATCCCGTAATAAAGGCGGAGATATTACGCTCGCTGGGATACTTATATCAGGAAAACCACCAACCAAAAGCATCGATTGAAGTTTTCCAACAAGCGGCGAAATTATATGGTAAAAACGGGAGAATCCGTTCTCAATTAGATACCAAAGTAGATTTGATTCGTTCGCTTATCATGAATCAAAATACGGAAAAGGCATGGACGCTTTCCAAAGAGGTTTATCAACTTTCACAGGAATTGTCTTATCTAAAGTGCCAGATCGATATTTTAGCATTGAAAGCGCGCCTGGCTCATCAACAGAATGATTATCAGCAGGCAAATGTACTAACGGATAAACTTCTTAAAATTGTATCTGGATTACACCAAGGATTTGAAGATCTCGATGTTGTTATTGGTTATCGACACCGAATTGACGAGTATCTACGGGAGGCGGTACTATATGAACTTTTTGCGGATAACGAGACTGCTGCTTACCAGAAATTGAAACAGGCGCAAATATTTTCCCGGCAGTCTACTGCTCAGAAGAGCCGTGTCAATGGCATCTCCAACCATATCGTTTCCGATACGTTAGCGAGACCGCCAATAATGCCGATAGAAACACTGGAACTTAATTATTTCGCGGCGGATAGCAATCTCTATATCTTCGTTCGCGCAAAAGATACTTTATTACTTAAGCAACGCAAAATCGATTCGAATATCCTTGAAAATAGAATTGATGATTTTATCGAGCGCATTAGCAAGACCGGGGAAGTATTAAATACTCAACAGCCCCAAGAGGAAAAAGTAGAATATCATAGCGAAACAATGCGTCTGGGGCATCAGATTTTCATAGACATATTAGGGTGGCCAGATTTGCAGATGCTAATAACGAACGCTGACATTTTACACATTATTCCCAACGGCCCCTTACATAATCTTCCTTTTCATTGTTTGCCGTTGGATCCGGCTGGAGACAACTTTCTGGTAGAAAGAGTCGCTATTATGCAATCTGATCAAGCAGGGCGCAATGGGGCCGAGAGTTTTAAATATGGTGGAAACAGTTTTCATGATGGTAGAATAACTTTTTCGGCAGATAAAGGCTTTTCTCAAAGCTTGGCCATCACAAATTATTTAACATCAAAATTTAATGCGGTTCCCCTGAGTGCTCCACCTTCATCCGACCGACCAATTGATATGGATAGAATCTTCAACGAAGATGAAGTCGGGTATGATGCATTGGTAGTAATTGCCCATCATGAAGTTGACCCCGAAGGACCAAATCAGATGTTGCTCAATTTAACAGTTAAGCAGCATTCCACCGATCGTTTTGAGACTATCGGGCTGTCGGAGAGTCATCTAAAACATATAGATTGGGGCGCCTGGGACGCAGTGCTGCTGATTGGATGTAATACTGGCAGTGGTCAATTGTTTAAAGGCGCCGGCTTATATGGTCTGGAACAAATATTAAGCCACAATAATATTACCGAAATATTGGCCAGCCGTTGGGAAATCGATGCAAGCAAAGCGATACCACAAACCCAGGAATATATCAAACTGCGTGGGCAATCTCTTCATCCCGCCCTAGCATTGCAGGCTGTTCAAAAAAAATCAATTCAAGAATTTAAGAACGATGTCTATACCCAGATTGCTCATCCTTTTTACTGGGCAGGATTGGGATTAACTGTAAACTTTAATTAATATATTTGGAGGTATGAACATGCCTTATTTGCCTATTTTAGCTGAAGATGAAAAAGGAAGTGGAGGCGGAGGACCGGACGATCCGTATCGTCATCAAGGTGTTTTAATGCGGATGCAAGGTTTTATCGCTATCGTTTTCGGAATGGCGTTGGGTTTAACCCTGGTAGTCTTCTTTCTGATTTTTCGCTGGGGCTGGATAACAGCTCCGACAACAATTGTCGCTGCATTTGTCGGTGGGCCGTTCTGGAATCTCCTGGCATCTTTTGCCTTTGGTTTTATAGCTGGTACTCTCTTTTCGGCATTCTATAATTTATTGGTCTTTCGGCGAATAAACCTTTTTGGCTTAGATCGAATGATGAACTAGGAATAAATTGCAGTTAGCTACTTTCAGTTACTGATTAGCGGTTCCCTCTCCGGTCACATGGTTCCGCTCCCGTTGGTCGCTAATGGTTTAAAAATTATCTGCTAATATTTCAAAACCATTAACGACCAACGGGAGCGGAGCCATTAGCGACTGTAAGGAGCGGAACCATCAGCGAACGCAGAGAGCGGCAACACTAACTTGCTTCGAAATCTCCAACATCCACTTTCCCAAACAACAATATAAGGGCACGAAACATCCCCCTCCCCTACCGCTTAAACTCATATCGATAAAGCACTTCTTCTTCAGCCGGTTCAACGACTTGCAAAAACGCACGCTCATCACGGGTAAAATCAACCACCATAAAACCACTATGTTCATGAGAAAACAATGTGTTTATCCCATGCCCGACAACGGACTTTTTCTTTTCTGAACCCGCGCCGCTGACTAAAAAGAGTTCCGCCTTATCGTCGCCATCAATCACCTGCAGGGAATGTTCATGGCCTGCCACATAAAGCAAGGGAGGATATTGCTCGAAAATCGAATACATGCTTTCAATATACTTACGATGATTCGGTCCATTAATATCCTGATCATTGGTGTTCAGGTGCCAACGGGCCAACGGATAAACAGAGCCAATCAACGGGGTTGGTATCCACAACCAGGAGGCGACGCGACGCAAAGGAAATATATGATCTTCCCATCCAAAAAATCCTCCATGGGGACCATGCGTCGCCAGGGGATGATGGCCAAGCACCACCACCGGGCGCTCACCGAGGGATGAAAGCATTTCTGTCATTGCTGTCATCACCGAATCGCGAAAAACTTCAGCATCCTGATATTTGTGCAGATCGGCATAAATCCAGCGATGCGAATCCAGAATGACAACTGATACACTATCAATATCCAGCCGGACCGGGCCCGCTTTTCCATTTGACGGTAGAAAACGATCTTCTCCGTTCATCTTCTCTTCAATATAGTTCTCCTGCATGCGCAAAGCACTGGCACCTTCCGGACCGTAAGTCGCCCAGTCATGATTGCCGGGAATAAATATCCCTTCGGCACCCGCATTACGAACGGCTGCAATTTGAACGTTCAGACGACGCTCAGCTTCTGCTCGCCAGGGATGATCCGCACTAACCATACCATCCGGATAAAGATTATCACCAAGGAAAAAAACATGGGTTCGCTCCGGTATTTGCGACGCCCATTGTTCCAGGGTTTTCAAGGCCGGTTCATCCGTTTTCGGAGCGCCGGCGTCTCCAATCAGAATCAAACGGGTGCGAATATCCTCCGTTGCAGGCATATCTATCGGGCCAGTGCCAGGATTTCCATAGTATGGACGGGTGTGGCTGCAGCCCCATAATCCAACGACCATAGTTAGCAATATGAGCGGGATAATTTTCTCTAATGGGAGGCTTTTTCTGTGAATCGTAGCGCGGGTGTTTTCGAGTTTCATCAATGGTCCTACGTTTAAGAGAGGCTGTCGCAAAAGGGTTTCAGTAAGTAGTTGTGATCACAGTTTTAAGAAATATTTAAGATGGCGTACCAATTTTAAAAAATCAACTATCAATATTGGTATTTTTCTTAGGTAAAACGTGATTTGTAAAGCCAAGTCAACTTTCATTTAACATACAATGTGAATTATGCTCAATAAATCCGGACCATATCTAAAGCCACTGCTGTTTCGCATGACCGCTGCGATTATTCCCACACTCATTGTATTTCTCATGTTGGAATTTATACTTCGCATTGTACCGATTCCGGGTATCAAAATGCTTTCAAGGGAATACGATTCAGATTTGGGTCTTTATAAATTTGCGCCCAACACCAAATACATTGGCACAAATATCCGCTACGAAATTATTGAAAGAGATGTAAATAGCGAAGGTTTTCTCGACAAGAATCATACCCGGAAGAAACCGGTGGATACCTATCGGATCGGTTTCTTTGGCGATTCTTTTGTCGAAGCACTTCAAGTACCGCTGGAGAAAACTTTTTTCCGGATTATCGAAGAAGAACTTACTGAAAGGCGTGTCGAAACACTGGCATTCGGCCAAAGCAGTCACGGCCCTATTCATTCTTACCTGAAAAGCAAAAAATATAGTGAGTTCTATGATCTTGACATGGTGATCTACGTATTTTACGAAAACGACCTTGGGGATCAGATTGAAGAAATGAAAAAAGTTCCTTGGTTACCCTATGCGGAATTGTATGAAGGTGATGTTAGTATCAATCGAACACTTATTTCCAGGAAAGTTCAAAAGGATCAAATTGAAGATAATATTAAATCGTTAATATTTTTTAATCATTCTATTTTAGTACAGACCATTTTTAATCGCTTAAAGTTACTAAAGCAGCACGGCATCAAGATTTTTGCCAGTGATTCGGACTTTAATATGACCCACAAGGCAGATATCAATAAGGTACCAAGGCCGGGTGACTTACCCTCAAGCTGGCATCCTAAATACCAGGAAAAAGCTAAGCGTCTGGGAAAAGCAGTTATATTAAAATGGTTTAATGAAATAACAACATCTGGTAAATCATTCGCCATTTTATATATTCCCCGAGATCAAGAATGGCTGAAAGCGGAAACAGCTCAGGACTCCTGGAGATATTGGCTCAAAAACCTATGTGGATCGAAGAATATAGAATTTATAGACCCCGTCCATCAATTTTCTTTTGCAAAACAGGCTGGCAAAGAAATCTATGATGATCACTTCTCGGAAGATGGTCATGTTGCTTTTGCTCAGGCATTTTTACAGTGGTTTAACGCCGCAAACGCTGGCAATTAACCACTTTTCCTCTCCTCAGTATCCCAATTTCACAATATAATAAATACTGGTTAATTCAATCATTTGCACATTCTGCAGGATTTTCTTGGGTAACATCTCAAAGAGAACTATTTTGCTGATAACAAAAAACGAAAGGATTAACTATGAAGCGTAGTGATCCACCAGTTATCGTCGAAGCAACTTACCCGCGTTCTCTTCGGGATGTTTGGCAGGCAATTACCGATGCTGAGCAAATGCGCCAATGGTATTTTCCTAATATACCGGACTTCAAAGCAGCAGTTGGCTTCGAAACCCGTTTTAATATCCACAATGATGGACGGGATTTCTTACACATATGGAAAGTAACGGAAGTGGTTCCGGAAAGCAGTATTACTTATACCTGGAAGTTCGAAGGATATGACGGTTTTGGGTATACTACTTTTGAACTTTTTGCAACAGGTGAGCAGACGAAATTACGCCTGACCAATTATGTGCTGGAAGACTATCAGACAGGCATTCCGGAGTTTAAACGGGAGAGCTGTGAGGGAGGTTGGCAGTATTTTATTGGTGAAAGTTTGAAACAATACCTTGGTTAAGTAAATGGGCAAATATGCAGAATTGCCCATTTGCAGTAATTAAATACGTCAAAGTATCCATAGAACAATTTTCAGAATAGCGGGCGAATTAAATAAAGTTTTTCAAAAATCGGAGATCAAATGAGTTGGTTTAAGAGAAAGCAAACTTGTGTGCATTGTAATACTGTTCAAACGAAACGTGAATTTGAAAATCAACCGACTTGCCCGGATTGCCAATTGAATATCCTCACTGAAAGGGAGCCGGAACGCCTTTGCCCGGTAGATGGCAGCACATTAAAAAAAACCAATAATGAGGGAATTGTCATCGATCGCTGCCCTCAATGCAATGGGATTTGGCTGGATAAAGGAGAACTCGAAGCAATTCGGAAGGCAGCGGCCGAAGAAGGGATGGGCTCCGGCGTTGCCATTGGTATGATCATCAGCTAATAGTTATTTAACACTTTTTTCAACGTGATTTAGAAACTCATTTGTAAAGAGAGTTGCAGTATTTTTTCCCGGGTCTGATAAACAGGCTGCACTGAGACCGTTTTCCCAGGACGGCTGGATGATCCTTTACGGAAGCCTTTACCGATGACGTTTCCGATCAACCAACCCATCATACCACCGGCGACTACATCGGAGAACCAGTGAACGCCGCCCTGAATGCCGTATGTGGCAGCAAACATCACGGAAAACGTCCAACCATACGATAGCACTTTAATTCGGGTTGACTCATGAAAATAAGCGGAAAGCGCAGATGCCAGGGCCATGTTTGTCATGGTATGGCCGGAGGGCCATCCGGTTACCACACCTTCCCGCAGGAATCCCCAGTTAAACACCCGGCTCCGTTCATATATATCATCCGGTGGTGTTCGATCCGGCGGAATACGTCCGGTAATTGCTTTCAGTAAATTGGTAACGGCAAACGCTACGCCAACGGCCTGTCCCGCAGCCAGTCCCCCTTCCCGGATAAATGCATCCTCCGATCGCATAAACAACAGCGGTACCGCCACCGGTACAAAAAACCCGGCAATTAATGGTGGCACGCTAATAACAGCGGCGACCGTTTCATTCTGCCGGACTGCCCAGCGCTCCACTTCCGCATCTACATCATTTTCGACCAGCAGCCAGGTGGCACCGACGGCGGCTATCGGAACGAGTACCGGCCAATCCAGGTAAAGGGTGGAGAGATGATCTCCCAAATGCCAGGTCAAAGATTTATTCGCCTCTGGAATAGTTGTTGTTTGTGTTAAGCGGCCTTTGTCCAGGGCGAGCTTGAGTTGGGCAGAACTACTTCCTGATATGAACAAACTGAGAACAATTAGACTTTTGATAATTCGCTTTATTTCTATCAACTGCGTTTCTTTAACTGCCATTCTGCATTCCTGTTGATTCGTATTCATTAATCACTTAACACTAAATTAGTCCGGGAGTTCGTTATCGCTTTCTCCAGCAGAGTCAATGTCGTATATTTAAATAATTAGCACAAGTAGTCAGTATTAATTGATATAGTTTTGTTTTTTAGACCATTACTGTAAATATTATACTTAGGGAAAATTGATGAGAAAATTATCCGAAGTTGAAATCAAACCGGGAAATTGCCCGGTTACCTATTGCATGAGTAAAATTGGCGGGAAATGGAAGCCGGTCGTTCTCTTTCTAATTCGCAAAGGCGTCAATCGTTTTGGTATTTTGCACCGGGCGATTAGCGGTATCAGCAAACAGATGCTGACCAAGCAATTGCGTGAACTGGAAGCAGACGGCATTCTGGAGAGAAAGATCTTCCCGGAAATTCCCCCGCGGGTTGAGTATTATATTACTGACTTTGGCGAATCCTTATTACCGATTATCGACGACATGGCACGCTGGGGCAGGGACCAGATGGTACTTTTCCAGCAAGCGGAACCTGAGGAAGGATAATAAATCAGGAAAATGAAAAGTGGCAGTGGCTGTGGCTGTGGCTGTGGCTGTGGCTGTGGCTGTGGCTGTGGCTGTGGCTGTGGCTGTGGCTGTGGCTGTGGCTGTGGCTGTGGCTGTGG
>JANQQU010000059.1 GCA_028284905.1 Calditrichia bacterium | reverse complement strand
TGTTTCGCTTAATTGATCGATATATCTTTTTTTTCGGCTCATAATCAAAAATAATAGCTAAAACTTTTATTCAAAACTTATTTTTGTCCAAGCACTTATGTTCTGTTGAATTATTTTCGAAATAAATATATATTTTCTGATGCCGGAACAATTAACCGGTTGCCGGCGAGAAGCGAATGATGAGCGACGATCGATATGCATCTTGAAATTGCTATCATTTTGCTTACCGGAAATTTCATCTAACTATTATTCCCGGGATGAATATTTTTGGATAAATAAAAAATATTCATTCAACGGAAGACCAACGCAGAATATGATGAAACAATTTACCCTAGCCTTAGCCTTTTTATCTTTGATTATCGCCATTGGCACTACTGGCTATGTTATCATTGAAAAATGGGACATTTTAGATGCCTTCTATATGACGATAATCTCAATAACTACAACGGGATTTTCCGAAATCCGCCCTTTATCCCCCATGGGCCGCCTGTTTACCACCAGTTTGATTGTTTTTGGGGTAGGTACTTTCGCCTATATCGGCGGCCGGGGAATGCAGATTTTGCTGGAACAGAAGCTCTTGAGGAGACGCCGAGTGAATAAAAAAGTTGTTAACCTGAATAATCATTACATCGTTTGTGGCTACGGCCGCCTGGGAAGAACGATTTGTCATGAACTGTATGATATGAAAGTTCCTTTTGTCGTGATTGAAAAAAAAGAATCGCTGATTGAAGAGCTGATGCAAAGTAGCATGCTCTTTCTCCACGGAGATGCCACCCACGACGACACGCTGCAAAAAGCAGGCATTAAAAAAGCGCGGGGATTAATGGCGGTACTGGCCACCGACGCCGACAATGTTTACCTGACGCTTTCCGCAAAAGTATTAAAGCCGGATATTTTCGTCGTTACCCGGGCACTGGAAGAGGAAACCGAACGCAAACTAAAGCGGGCGGGTGCCGACCGGATTGTCAAACCGTATGACATTGGAGCAACCCGCATGGTGCACCTGCTTACTCGTCCCGGCGTTGTGGATTTCATGGACGTTGTTGCCAGCAAAGGCGGTCATGATCTTGGCCTGGAAGAAATTGTTCTCGGAGAACGCTCGCCTTTAAAAGGTCATACGCTCTCCTCTTCGCCAATTCGCCAGGATATGAATGTTATCATCGTGGCGATTTACCGGGAAAACGGCGAGTTTATATACAACCCAATTTCATCGACGGTTTTAGCAGCAAATGACCGTCTGATTGCCATCGGGCAAACCGAAGGCCTGACGAAACTGAATGAAATGTGCAGCTAATAAAGATAGTAACCCCAAAGGGGTGTACAGTAGCAGTGGACAGTGGCAGTAAAAATCTGCTACTGTATTTTACTATATTTTCCCCATCTCTCCACTGAGCTTTACTTCGAAGCTTTTCGTTTCCGGCTCATAAGACAAGACGTCCATTGGGCAAACGGTTACACAAATGCCGCAGCCAATGCAGGAAGAGGTTTCGTTATCGAGCACATCCTGTTTTAAAGCATAGGACATTACATCGATGCCCACCTGGCAATTACGGGAGCATTCATTACAGGCGATGCATTTGTCATTGGCATTAATATGGAAACGGCTGATATTGCGCTTTGCGTAAAAGGCGGACATATACTGCATCATTTTAGCAAGGGGGCACCAGTAACGGCACCAGACTTTCCCGCCCAAAAAGGGGTAGAGGGTTACCGGCAAAATACCGACCAGCCAGACGTCCACGATAACCGCATACCATTGCAGGGAGAGATTGGCAGTTTCCCCGAAAAGTCCCCAGATATCTTTCACCAGCATCATAACCGTAATAACTGTTGCCGCAATCAGCACCCAGCTCCCCATACTTTCCCACTTGATCGCGTTCTTTCCTTTCGGGGCAAAATGGCGCCAGCGATCGCCAAAAGTTTCCGCCAGACCACCGCATCCGCAAATCCAGGAACAATAGCGTTTACCATTAAAGAGAACAAAAATGGGAATTAAAACAAACGTCAGAAATACGCCCCAAACCACCCAAATGGTGTGCGGATCATAAAAGAAAGTGTAAAAGAAAAGTGGCCAGGCGTAAACAATACCGTAGCTGCGCCAGGCCTGATCAGCAAAAACCGGATCGGCCGCAAGCTCGCCAACCCACTTATATTCTACCGCCCACTGAAAAAGGAATTCCGGAATAATAAAAAAGAACAGCCATTGAAATCCGATCAGGCTAATATACCGCCATACCTGAAAGCGGTCCTTTCTTTCCAGTCCCCAGCGTTTTAATGCCTGGATGCCGAAGACGGTCATTAGTGTGGTATAAATTACGGTGTACCAAAAGCTCCAGGGGCGATCCGCGAACGAAAGCGCATCGTATCCCCAGTTATTGAAAGGCCAAAACTCCCTTCCGGTGCCGGTTTTCGCACCGTAAATCGTATACCATACCAGGAAGGAGATACCGAGCCAGGACCATTTATCACCGGCCCTTCCGAACATGATCATTGTTCCCAGCGATACTGCCGCAGTCAATGCACCGAGCCAGGTAGAAATGCTCAGGGCAACATTGGGAATCAGGCCGGTCTGCCCGCCGGCAAACCACAATCCCAGCAAGGTCAGCAGCGTTAAACCGACCATCCGGGGGAAATTCCCCTCCCATTCATTTTCCAACTTTACACCAATAGACTTCAGGAACTTCACCGGCAACTCGGCGCCAATCAACACAAAAGCGTGTTTGGCGCCAACGGTAATTTCTTCCTGATGACCGCCCTTGTCTACCGATAACACGGCGTCATTTTTTCCAAATGATTTTACCGAGGAATTAAACTCAATCCGGATGCGCCCTTCCGCTACTGCTTCGTTTAACAGGCGCATATTGTCTTTAAACACCCGGGAGAATTCCCCTTTTCGGTAAGAGAGCACCACCCGGTTTTGTTCACTTAAAGTAATCGCCGCCTCGATGGCGCTATTGCCGCCGCCGACCACGAGGATATCTTCATCTTTATATTTCCGCGGACTGTAAAGACGGTGATAGACATGTTCCTGAGTTTCCCCTTTAGCGTTCAGCTTACGAGGGTTGCCACGTTGCCCCGTGGCAAGAATCACCCGCCGTGCACGATAGGTTTCTCCCTTGCTGCTTTCCACAACAAATCCTTCGCCTTCCCGCTCGACACGGGTCACTGCCTCTTCCGTGCGCACATCTAACTGGTTATCTTTGACAATCTGCGCCCAGCGGTTTACCAGGTCCTCCTTCCGCGCCCCGTCCAGCCAGAGCTTTCCTTTCGGCGGTTCGCTGTCCGGCTCGGCATATACCCATTTCCCTTCCGGAAAATTTTCGATAGTATTGGCGATTCTCTCCTTTTCCAGGACAACCGCACTCAGTCCTTTTTCCTGGGCGGCCAGGGCAGCATTTAGCCCGGATGCGCCGGCGCCGACAATCAGCAAGTCGAGCATTTTCGGATCAGGCGCTTTTGCCGTCGGCAAACTGGCAATATGATTGACGGTATCGTATCCCTGCGCCATTGCCAGTTTTATCACCGGGGCGCCTGCCAGATCCCCAATGATGTAAATATCAGAGATATTACTTTCCAGATGTTTGGATAAAATCGGTCGCCGGGATGGGCCATCGGCAGTGGCAAAGAGATCCTCTAACCATTGTTGAAATTTCGCTAGCATAAATATTCTCCGCTGGATCGTTGATTTTTCAAACGCTTCACATCGTTGCTGCAGACGTAGTCAGACTGCCGCTACCTTTTCAGTTATTCGCGACTTTTGCCGCTTCGGAAACTACTGCAGGATTTAAAGCATTACCGCAGTGCGCACAGGCGCTGGCAGAAGGATGATTCAATTGCTGACAATCAGGGCAAGGTATTGGTGCCGCTGTGGTTGGTATTTTCCCGAGATTCTCCGGTATCTCGATTGTTTCCTTCGCGGGTTGCATCAGCGTATAAATCGCCCCAAATACGCTGCCGATCAATCCAGTAAAAAACCATTTCACCGGCGGTAAACCTTTACGGATCGCTACAGCGCCGGAAAATGCCGCTGCCAGCAAGGCAATCGCTACCCAAACGCCAAAAAGAAACCAGCCAGGATTCATCTCCCGTTCGGAAATAGACGATTCCTGGAACAGGGCGCCGCGCGGCTGCAGATCCATAAAGAAGGAATCAAGATTGGCAGATGTAACAGCAGTGCCATCACATTTTTCACAAACCGGCACCCAACGGCCTTTGTGCATTTTCACTGCTTCAATGTGATCATGACTGGCCCCACAGGCGATACATACATCTCCGACTTGCGGCGCTCTCGTCTGCGGATCAGCCAATATTTCACCGGCAGCGCTTGTCATCAGCCAGGTCAACAGCAAGAATATCAGCGATAGCATCGGCCGGTTTTTCATAAGAACTCCTTTCCAGACATCTGGCATATTATTATAAATTGTCTTCCGGGGAAATATAGCAATCCGCAGCTACATAGCCAAAATATCCCCCGAAAGAGTTATTGCGCGATTCCCAAAAAATAACTATGATACATTCACAAGAACTTTTCGCAACGCTCAACTGCATTTCTGGAGCGATTGCCACAGGCAGTTGAACGGATCAAATATATCTTTTATTAATGATCTGATCCGTAATGTTTCCAACACTTTTCCGCTAGTAGCCTTTTCAAAATTGTAAGGGAGTATTCTGATGATAGATTCAAGCTGTAAAATAATCTGCGCTGCTTTTTTAATGATGATCTTATCTCTAACCTTATCCTGTGAGAACAGCACTTCGCAGGAAGAGAGCGGACAGAGTTTTACCATTGAATTTGGTCAGGGATTTTTAGCGGACCGCGGCTGGGTAGTGGTCCATACCGCCAACGGCTCCGGTGTTCTGCAAGCGAAGCAGGTAACGGCTGGTGAAACGACGACATTAAGTGGTATTACGGACGAGCGGATCGGCCTCAGTGTTATCAGCATCAAGGATGGTGGCGGAGGTTATATTGATGTTAATAGCTATTTGGATATACCGGTAGCCGATCTTTCCCTGCTTGGTAATCCGCTTAACTACCAGGGCAGTGCGAATGTTACCTTGAATTACCCGAGCGGCGACTACAACCTCGCACTCTTTAGCCACGCTAATTTCAGCAACCTTTCTTATTCTTTTCTCGATTCCACCTCGCGTTTTCTCAGCTCAATCTACTCTCTGGATCGGGAAGATCTTTTTACTGCCTACGGCGCGGTATACGATTTGGACAATAACGTTGGCCTGGGGGGCTGGCTGGTGGAAGTGCCCTTTTTACGGTTGGGCTCAAACTCCTATCAAATTCCACTGGACAAGCCGCTTACAGCAAAAACAATAAACCTTTCCCAACCGGTGAACTTTTTTGACATCACTGCAATTCGCGGCAATCCTGCCCGGCGCTATGTGATGTTTAAACAGGAAAATATTAACACCAATAGCATACAGACGCTGTTGGCACCGGAGTTCCCCGTGGATGAGTATGTCATCAATGGTCAGTTCGATGGTAATAGCGCTATCTACAATTTTCGTTCACTCCATGCTGAGTTACCCGATGAAATTACCATACCGTCAACAGAAATCACTTTTACTTATGCTCAGGATGGATATAGCAACATCACCCATACAGGAAACGGTGACCTGCTTGTGGGGCGCTGGTATAAACCGGTCGGTTCGGCAACTGTTTACTGGAGCGTGCATGCATCCAAGGAAACCGAGCGCATTGCCCGGCCGGCAATGCCCGATGTCGTAACGGAATTTATTGGGCAGGCTGTCAACTTTTTTCCGCTGGAGCCAACTGGCGTTTCCGCTGTCGAATATGAAAATGTCGAGAGCTATCAGGATTATCTGGATATGTTTTTAAAAGATGAGAACCAGGTATTTATGAATTACTATCTGCAGCGTTATTACTATCACCGTAAAATGTATGAATAGTACTACCACTCGACAGGTGTCATTCCCTGTTCCTGCAGATACTTGTTGGTTTGCGAAAAATGACGGCAGCCGAGAAATCCCCGAAACGCCGATAATGGAGACGGATGCGGCGCTTCCAAAATGAGATGTTTTTCGGCATCGATCAACGGCTTTTTTTCCCGGGCAGGGTTTCCCCATAGCAAAAAAACCAGGGACTCTTTTTGCTCACTCAGTTCAGCAATGATCTCATCACTAAATTGTTGCCAGCCCAGCTTACGATGCGCACCTGCTTTCCCTTGCTGCACTGTTAACACAGTGTTAAGCAGCAAAATTCCCTGTGCTGCCCAGCGGGTCAGGTCGGTATTAAACGCTTTCCGCTTTCCCTGGTATATATCCGCGGATATCTCCTTAAAGATGTTGACCAGTGTCGGTGGCGCCTTTACCCCTTCCGGCACGGAAAAAGCCAAACCATGCGCCTGCCCGGGACCGTGATAAGGATCTTGCCCGAGTATAACCACCCGCACGTCATCGAAAGAGGTTTGCTCCAATGCGTAAAAGATTTTCGCCTGCTCGGGATAAACCACTTCGCTTTTCCGCCGGGTCGCAACTTTTTTCAACATTTCCAGGTGATAATTTTCCTGCAACAGCGGGATTCGCTTAATCCAGTCTTTCATAAGTCGCCTTAAAAAAAGCGCTGCCTGGATAATCAGACAGCGCTTATAAAGTAATGCAAACTATAGAAGTATTACTATTTAAATCCGGAATTCGTCGCCCTTATTCACCGAAATATCTTTCGGGAAGTAACGGTTGTAAACAATATCGCTGAATTCCAGCGCTTCTTTCGAATAAGGATTCAAGCCTTGCTGATAGAAGAAAGAATCGATCAGGTTCGATGCGTGTTTCCAGGTCGGGGTATTGTTTACCAATCCGACAAATTCCTGATATTGTGTTTCTTTCCGCTTGAAAATTTTCTTCACAAACTTCTTCCGCTGTTTCGGATGGATCAAACGATTAAGGTCCTCGAGATGGTCCCCTTTCATTTTGTCACCAACGATATCCGCCAGTTGATCCACCGCGGAAGCATGTTTCCCGGTCTGCGGAACGGCAGCTGCAGCTGCAGGCGGCGTGGCCGGAGCAGGGGTCGGTTTTTGCTTTGGCTGTGGTTTTGGCTGCGGCTTCGGCTGTGGTGGCGGTGGAGGAGGTGTCGGCTCGTAAGTTTCTTCTTCGAATTCTTCCTCTTCGTAAATGTCTTCCGGCTCCTCTACGGGCACTTCTTTCTCCGGAACGACAATTTTTTCTACCTTTACTGCCGGCTTTTCCTTCTCAATATCAGGGATGCGTGTTTCCGGTGTGGTTTCCGGTTTTGGTGCTGCCGGTTGTTTCAGCTCTTTTAAAGTCTTACCGGAACGAAGAATCTGTTCAAGTTCTCCCAGGGTCAATGCACGGGTGCCGTTTTTAATTTCCCGCTCCAGAACGTAGGCGAAATCAGTCAGGTTACGATCCTTGAAGACAACGGCGAGAATGCGCGTCCGTAGCTTGTCGGATTGATCGTCCCGGCCTTCATTGACGAAATTCAGAATCGTTTTCACCGTTTGCAGCGCAGTCTCTACCGGCGTTTTGCCATACACTTGCTGGTCGATGGCAGTTACCAGTTCCTGAAACTGGTTCTGGGATATCTCCCGCATATATTTCAAATTGAAGTAATCGGTGAGCGCATCCTTGTAATACTGAAATTTATCAAAGTATTTCAGCATATCATACACTTCGATAGTTGTCACCAGGGAGCTGTCTTTAAAAAGGAATTGCGTTAAGGTTTGTTGCGGACGGATCAGGTAATTGGCCTGCAGTTTGATTGCCCGTTCCAACAAGCGATTAAACTGGGTGGAATGAAAAGTGGCAGTTTGTTTCAATGTGTCAAAAATCTTATCGATGAGCATTTGCACTTCCGGCACTTCATAATCAAAGCGCTCGCTGTTGGCAAATTTCCCCTGCTCTTCCCGAATCCACAACTCCACTTCCTGATCAAAGAAGTGTTTGACTGAGTGCGGAATATTCCGGGTAAAGATGTAAGTGAGCGGTATGTCCTGCATACCCGGCTGCACCACTTCTTTTCGTATTTTACGAATGATATTCTCAATTATCTGATCTAACATTGTCGGCTCCCCGATTGTTATTGGCAAAAAAGTCTGTCGATATTGCTATCAAAATTTTCAAACAAAAATGTATTATCAATATTCATAAATGATTTGCAGAATATTCTCTAAGTAGAATAATTAATAAAACTTGTCTGCGGAGAATAGTGCATTCAGCACAAATTCAATAAATCATAAATGAATTTAGCGATGCCCGGAATCATTCATCCGAATTCCGGTAAATCAACCCCGTTGATGAAAAAGGATCTGCTCTTTCGCTTCTTTCACCGCCCGGTCTATGCCTACCAGCATGGAACGTTTCAGCACACTCAGTCCCATACAGATATCTTCCATCCGCGGTATTGCAGCGAGGCTGGCAAGATTTTCGTAACCAATCCCGCCGTAGCAGTTCACCCCGATGCCCAATTTGGCAGCAGCCAGCGTTGCTGTATTCAGCTTATCCATTCCCACCAGTTCTTCATTTGAGTCTGCGGCCATGGTAATTTCTGTGCAATCAAACTCCACATAATCAATCCTCGCCCGGCCAAGCAATTTGAGCATGTTTATTTCCGGATAACTGAACACAGAGACCGAAATACTATTCGCGTGGAAATCCGGTAAATAGGAAGACAGCGAATTGCTAATCGTGCTGGATGATAGCGGCGAAATTTTTATCCGATC
>JANQQU010000056.1 GCA_028284905.1 Calditrichia bacterium | reverse complement strand
TTTAGGTTTTTAGGTTTTTAGGTTTTTAGGTTTTTAGGTTTTTAGGTTTTTAGGTTTTTAGGTTTTTAGGTTTTTAGGTTTTTAGGTTTTTAGGGAGTTAGGAAATACAAAGTCCCTTCAAATTCCCTAAATACCTAATCCCCTAAATACCTATTCCCCTAAACACCTAATTCCCTAAATACCTATTCTCCATTATTTTCCACATAATGCTGAACAGCTTTGACAATATTATGATAGCCGGTACAACGGCAGAGATTTCCGGAAAGTGCTTCACGAATTTCCTGTTCATTCGGTTGTGGATTTTCTTCCAGATACGGAATTAGTGTCATGAGAATACCCGGGGTGCAAAATCCACACTGCAACCCATGCGCTTCTTTAAAAGCAGCCTGCAGCGGGTGCAGCTGATTACGATCACCATCCGGCGTCAGCCCTTCGACAGTTACGATGGATTGCCCATCGAGCTGTACGGCAAAGATGATACAGGAACGAACAGCCTTATTTTCCAGCAAAACGGTGCAGGCGCCACAGACACCATGCTCACAACCAACATGCGTGCCGGTTAATTCCAGCTCGTGCCGTAAAAAGTCGCTGAGCAGCAGGCGCGGGTCGATATTCCGCTGATAGGTTTTTCCATTAACAGTAATAGAAACAGATACTTGATTTGAAACTGGGGTTGTCGTTTCACTATTCACAGCAAAAATCTTTCAGTTTATAATTGATAAGGCATTTGGGATTTAATGCATGACGATTGATCCGGGTACATCGATAATGTGAGAAATACTATCATATTAATTTTTTTAATAGTTAGCAAGAGAAATTCCATGGCAAATGGTCAATTTCATGATAAGACCGAAGAATAACACTACTCAATGCAGAAAGTGTTATTTGTATAATTCGGAATTCGGAATTCCGAATTCGGAATTTGAAAGGGGGACTTTTCCACTCCTCGACTAGCATTGTTATTACCCCGACGACACTCTCCTGATATTAATTTTTTGATATTTTCGAAGAATAATTCGACTCATAGCAGAAAGCATCATTAGTATCATTCGAAATTCCGAATTCCGATCATAGCAGAAAGCATTATTAGTATAATTCGAAATTCAGAATTCCGAATTCCGAATTTAAAAGTGGAATTTTATTACTTCTATCCAGTATTTGATACTACCCCGACAACACTCTTCTGATGTAATTCTCGCTACATCTTCTTAATAAACCTGTAATTATTTTTTTACAAGATTGTAAGAAATTTTCATAAGAAAATAATTGTTGATATATTTCGCTCATTGTAAAATTTAAAGTGGAGCTTCAATTTGATCGAACGATACCATTTTAACCATATCTGCCCAAAATCCGATGCCAGATCAAGCGGCGGCACTTTATCTTATTACCCATATCTTTCACGGGAATCCAATTCTACAGAACCCCCTTCTTATAAAATAAAATTACATAATGCACCACCCGGCAAAACCATAATTAACAACTAATTGTGTAAAATTTAGTCGGAGGATGACAAGTGATGTCCAATGCGCAAGCGCGGCCACCATGACGTGCCCTGCATGATGTACTGGTATTGTAGAGCGTCGGCTAAAACGATACTCGACCAGCATCATTCAATTAATCACCGTAATCTTTTTAGAAATAAGAAACTGTTAAATGAGATGTTAATTAATCCAACAACGAGGAAAAAATGAGAAAAAGTATTCGATTTTTTTGGGTTTCTCTGATGCTCGCGGCTTTTGTAGCCAGCAGCGCGCTTGCACAGGGACTCAGCATTTCCGGTACTATCATCTCCGCTGACAATGGCGATCCGTTGCCGGGCGCGGAAGTTCAGGTGAAGGGTACATTTACCGGAACAACAACTGATGCAAAAGGTAAGTTTTCATTATTAATTCCCGATCAAAGCAGTGCCACGCTGGTCGTTAACTATATTGGTTACAAAGAGAAAGAAGTTGATGTATCCAGTAACACTTCCAGCCTTTCCATCGAACTGGAAGAACAGATTATCCGTGGATCGGAAGTTGTTGTTACCGGTTTGGCAACTTCAGTCAAGCGCCGTAACCTGGCCAATTCCGTCGGAACAATCTCCGAAGAAGAATTAGTACCGGCTCCGGCCCAAACGCTGGAAAGAGCGCTGAACGGTAAGATTGCCGGTATGAGCATTTCCCAGAATACTGGTGCACCGGGCGGTGGTATTAGCGTAAACCTTCGTGGTGTTTCCACAATTACCGGTTCTACCCAGCCATTATATGTAATTGATGGTGTTATCATCGACAACTCGGCAATTCAGTCCGGTATCGATGCGATTTCCGAAGCAACCGGTGTTGGTAGTAATCGTCCGCAGGGGCAACCGACCAACCGTATTGCCGATATTAACCCGAATGACATCGCCAGCATCGAAGTATTGAAAGGCCCGAGTGCTGCAGCAATTTATGGTGCAAAAGCGAGTAATGGTGTAGTTATCATCTCTACCAAGCAGGGAACACCCGGCGAAACTAAAATTGATGTTACACAGCAAAGCGGTTTTGTATCCATCCTGAACAAAATCGGCAATCGCCAGTATGACGCTGCAAAAGCAGAAGCGCTGATCCCGGCTGATCCGGAATCCGGCGAAATTGGCGGCGCCGCCCGTTTTAACCAGGTTGGCCAAATAGATTATGAAGATCTGGTATATGGCCAGAGAGGTTATACGAACGAAACCAGCCTGAGTATTCGTGGCGGTAACGCCAAGACTAAATTCTACATTGGTGGTTTAGTATTGGACGAAGGCGGTATCGTTGAGAATACCGGCTACCAGAAGCTCTCCGGTAAAGTCAATATTAACCATAAGTTAAATGACCGTATGGATCTGTCGGTTTTTACTCAGTTGGCCCGTACAGAATCCGACCGTAGTATTACCGGTAACGAAAATGCTTCTTCGACAACACTTGGTTTCGCACTGGCATTTACTCCACCGTTCATCGATCTGCGTCCTGATGCAAATGGTGTTTATCCGGGCGGTCCGGCTGGCTCCAACCCGCTGGAAACGATTCAGTTGCTGACTAATAATGAAAGAGTTTACCGTAACATCGGCTCTTTCCGCTTCAACTGGAATCTGCTGCGTAGCAAGACACAAACTTTAGACTTCATCACCATTGGTGGTGTTGACTTTTTCTCATTAGAGCATAATGTAATTTCTCCCCCGGAGCTGCAGTTCGAGCGTAACAAAGCGCCGTCCGAGCGTGGCGAAACCGTTGTTGGTGAAACCGAGAGCACGAAGTCCAATGTATACTTCAACCTCGCGCACAGCTATCGCACCAGCAATAGCACAATCTTCACTACTTCGGCTGGTTTCCAGTTCGAAAACGCGAATGTTAATAATGTAATCGCAAACTCCCTTGGCACTACCCCGACCCAGACCAATGTCGACCTGGCATCGAGCGTGTCGGTTTTCCAAACACGCACCATTCAGCGTGAACGTGGTTTCTTCCTGCAGGAAGAAGTTGATTTCAACGAAAAGATCTTCCTGACCGCCGGTGTTCGTGGCGACGCGAGTAGCGCTAATGGCGACACCGACAAGTTTTATCTGTTTCCGAAATTCTCCGGTTCGGTTCGTCTGTCTGAGTATGGCTTCCTTTCAAGCCTGACCGATGAATTCAAACTGCGTGCAGCTTACGGTGAAACCGGTAATCTGCCGGCGCCTTTCTTCAAGTATACCTCGCTGGACCAGGCAAATATTGTAGGTCTGAGTGGTGTAGAGCCGCAGCGGAGAAAAGGTTTGGCTGATATCAAACCGGAACGCACCAAGGAAATTGAATTCGGGTTTGATGCTTCAATCTTCAACGGCCGTGGATCTCTGGAAGCTTCTTACTACGTCCAGAACATTAGCGACCTGATTTTAATCAACAGCCTGCCGGCTTCCTCCGGTTACTCTCAGGAAGTAATTCAAGGTGATAACGAAATGCGCACCAATGGTTTCGAAATCTCTCTTGGATTGCATCCGCTTAAAGGCGACAAGCTGAACTGGAACACTCGCTTCAATTTCTATAAGACGACCTCTGAGATCACCTCTCTCAGCGTAGATCCTTTTGAAACTGGTGGTTTCCGTCTTTCCCTGGGTCAAGTACAGGTTAAAGAAGGCCAGTCCCCCACTACTATCGTTGGTTTGGATGAAGACGGCAACGTCGCCATTTTTGGTAACGAAACTCCTGATTTCCAGTTAGCAATGAACAATCAACTGCAGTTTGGTAATTTCGACCTGAGCTTCCTGTGGGATTGGCAGCAGGGTGGCGAAGTAATTAACCTGGGATTGTTCCTCACCGATATCGGTGGTAATTCAGAAGATTATGATACTCCGGAAGGTGAAGCACGCCGCGCAGGAACCGGTGGTACCGGCCGTTTTGTAGAAGATGCCACCTATTTCAAACTGCGTGAATTGGCATTGAGCTATACTTTCGGTAAAGACTTTGTAGATGGCATTTCCGGTGGCAGTCTTTCCTACATTCGTGCAGGGCTTGCCGGCCGTAATCTGCTTATGTTTACCGATTATAAAGGCTACGATCCGGAAGTTGGTCAATTCGGTAACTTGCCGATCGGGCGCTCGATGGATACCATTCCTTTTCCGTCAACCCGTCAAATCTACTTTAACCTGTCGTTTGGCATGTAAGCTGAAGGAGAAAAAAATATGAAAATCAACATTTTAAATAAAATCAGTCAAAAACTTTTACTGGCAATGCTTGCGTTTGCGCTGGTATTTATGAGTGCCTGTGAAGAACTGGACTTCCCGGATCCGAACAGTCCGATTCTGGACAATGTGAACGTCCAGCAGTTGGTGAGCGGCATTGAATCCGGCATGCGGAACCAGTTAAATGTTTATATTTTAGTTACTTCCGTAATTGGACGGGAAGCTTATAACTTTGACCCGGCAGATCCTGCGTGGACAGACGAAGTGATTTATGGCCCGCTTGATCCGGGTGGATTTATCGTCAATAACCCATGGCAGGAGCGCTACCGCGTCATCCTTAACTGCCGTGATCTGGTTGAAAAAGCTTCCGGAGACGCCGGTGCTCAGGGCTTTGCCAAAACAATTCAAGCTTATCAGTTACTGCTCAATCTCAACTTGCTTTGGGATAATGGCATTAAGCTGAATTATGATGGCGTACTCGATAATTTCTCTTCCCGCGATGCTGCCTTTACAGAAATCGCTCGTTTGCTCGATTCCGGTGCTGGCGATCTTGCCGGAGCAGGCAGCTTTTCCTTCTCCCTGAGCGGTGGTTTTGCTGGCTTTGATACACCGGCAACTTTCCGCCAGTTTAACCGGGCACTGCGTGCGCGTGTAGCGGTTTACATGGGTCAATATCAGATTGCTTTGGATGCACTGGCCGAATCCTTTCTTAATGAAACTGGTGATATGGCGACTGGTGTTTATCACGTTTATGGTACTGGTCTTGGCGATCAGACCAATCCGATTTTCGAAAATCCGGAAGCGTCTTTCGTTAAATTCCGCGCGCATCCCAGCTTCCAGTCTGATGCAGAAGCCAATGACGCTCGCTTTGCCAATAAAGTTGTAGATCGTTCGACCGATGGCGGATTTATTCCGGTATTCGGTACCACCGAACTCTCTAGCGCATACCCGATCAGCATTGTGGATGGTCCGGAGGCACCCTATCCGATCATTCGTAATGAAGAGTTGATTCTGCTCCGTGCGGAAGCAAACATCGGCCTTGGCAATGCAGGACTGGCCGAGGGAGACATGAATATCGTTCGTTCCGTCGCTGGTGTGCCGGATTATACCGATACAGAAAACAGCAACGCCTTGACCCGCCTGCTCCATGAGAAGCGTTACTCTCTCTTTGGCGAAGGTCATCGCTGGATCGATATGCGTCGTTATGGCCTGTTAGATCAGTTGCCGCTGGATCGTGTCGGAGACCCGGTTCGTCCTGATGACGTCATTCATGTGCAATTCCCCCGCCCGCAGTCTGAAGTTAGCGGTGGTTAATTTGCCAATCAGCAAAACTATCAAGTGAATATCACTTGAATCACTTTCAATCCCTTCCGGAATATTTTCGGAAGGGATTTTTTCTCAAGACAAGCCAGCATTGAATATTTCCCGCAGATGTGATATCTTTTCAGGATAAATCGTTAGTCATCCATTCCAGAGGATTCGTTATGTCATTGTTTATTAGTAACATCCGCATCTTTTTTCATTTACTGTTATTAGCTGTTTTCGTAGCACTAATGGGCTGTGTCGTTGAAAATCCCAACGCCACGGAAGAATCTACCGCAGCGGATAAACCGATTCCCGAGCCGCAATATTTTCTGGATGAAACCCAAACACATAACAAATTCAGCAGCACAATTCCCCCGGTGTTAACAGTCCCTTCCGGTGCAGTTATCAAGGTATCGACCGAAGAAGCTTCCGATGCACAATTGCATGTAGGCTCCACGGCGGCGGATATTCCCAATGTCAAATTTGATCCGATACACCCCTTAACCGGGCCAGTTTATGTGGAGAATGCCGAGCAGGGTGATCTCCTGAAAGTCACCTTGCATAAAGTTGAAATTGGCAGTTGGGGATGGTCGGGCATTTTTCCCGGATTCGGATACCTGGCCGATCAGTTTACCGAGCCATATTTGAAAACTTTCGAAATTCCGGAAGGTGCAACATCGGTGGCTTTTAATGATGATATCGAAATTCCTTTAAATCCCTTTCCGGGAGTAATGGGTGTTGCGCCGGACACCGAGGAAATGCTTTCGACAATTCCGCCCCGGGCAAATGGTGGCAATATGGACAATCCTTATCATGTCGAAGGCACCGTGCATTACTTTCCGGTATTTGTTACCGGCGGTTTGTTCTCCATCGGTGATGCCCATGCGGCACAAGGTATGGGAGAAGTTTGCGGCACCGCAATCGAGGCGCCGATGACAATTATCTACGAAATAGAATTAATTAAGGGGCCACATCACATCAAGGAGCCGCAGTACGAAAGTGACGAATATTACGCTGTTTCCGCCCATGCAACAACATTGGACGAAGCTGCTAAAAAGGCAACGGCCTACATGGTGGAACATCTTGTCGAAGTACATAAAATGACCCCGAATGATGCTTATGTATTATGCTCTTTGGCGGGAGATTTGATAATCGCAGAAGTTGTTGATGTGCCTAATGTTCTGGTAAGTATGCATATGCCGAAAAGTGTGTTTCGCAAGAAATCTGCGGAATAATAAACTCACTTTTAATTTTTGATAATCGTTATTCAACCGGTTCGGTATCCATGCCGGCCGGTTTATCATATTTCTCTATCCACTCCTGTACTTGTGCTTCGAACGGCGCCATATGCGGAATCCCTTTTTCGAGAGATTGGTTAATATGTTTCGCATCATTAGTTTTTAAAAAAAGCGCAATTCCTTTTTGATTTGCCCAATAGTAAAGTCCCCATTTTTGCAAGCTCCAGGCGGCATCATACCCATTCACTTCGTAATCGATATAGTGTAGTTTCCCCCGGTGGATCACGAAGTTTGTCGGAAAGTAATCGATATTCAGCTGCATTCTTTCCATCTTTTCCGCCATACGGAACAATTGAGAAAGCAGGGTTTTTTCCGGGGTTCGCTCGGAAATCCATTTAGCAGCTGTCACACCGTTTATATATTCTTTAATCAAATACTGGTTTATATCGTCATATGCAATCAGGTTCGGAACGAGAATACCTGATTTTTTTAATTGATGATAAGCTTCGATTTCCCGCCAAAGTTTATTGCCGTCAAAATCGTAATAAGGATTCGGTTCTTCATGCATAATTTTCAGAACTCTGGGAATTCCATTATGCGTTGCCAGGTAAGAATAGCCCGACTTTCCTTTTCCCAATAAACTTTCAATCGTTAGTTCACCGATGATTGACGGATATTTTTTTGGAATTTCCATTCAAGAACTCCCGTAAAGCGCTGCCAAGTTCACTTATTCTATTTTTCTATTATGCGCCACAAAACGCTTAATCGTTTTGGCAATTTCGTTCAAAAATAAGACTGGAATGCTCTCACTGTCCCATCATCGCCCGATGCCAGATCTATCTCATATTAGAGACATTCCAGGGGAACTAGAAATCCCTCACGATAACTAACAGGACTATTGAAAGTGATCCAGTATATTGTATTATATTACCGGGAACTGCAGTTGCAAGTGATCTAACTCGCTCTTTCTATCCGATAAATTCAGTATTTACGAAATAAACCGGAAATATGTGAGCGCCCCATTTACAACAGAGTGTTTTTTGGCTTAGCGGAAGATCAGTTTGTAGTGAGCCGTATTCGGACTATGTAATGTTAATTTCGGTAGATCCCGGGAGGGTTGAGACAAAACCGGGGCCCATTAATTTAGTTGGCGTATAGCTGCCCGGCTTCTGTTTTTTACCCAGCAATTTTTTAACAACGCCCAGGGAACCATGCACAGTTACTTCATAGCCATTGGCAGTTTGTAAATAACCGGTTTTACTTTCTCCCCGATCATTTTCGACCTTGCCCCAGACGAATACTTTTTCTGATTTACGGCGCTTTTCGGAAGGTCCTTTTACGCGCTTTTCAATTCTGCGCTTCAAAAAATTCTGTAGTGGCCGGAGTTTAAGGAGTGGGGTAAAAAATCCGGCGATACGGGCACTACGTATCGTTTGCCGGGGAAAAGGCACATATACTTCTATGTTAGGTATCTCTGTCGTGTAAAAGGCCGTGGAAACATCTCCCCAGGGAATTGTCATCGCCCATTTTTTACCGTTTCCAAAATCGATTTCTTTCGGATGATATACTAGCGGCTTCGCTTGAATACGCCCATCTACGCGTGCCCGATTCCCCAGCGCCAACCCTTCCAGCGAGGATTTCGCAGTACCGGCACTGATGCCTGCGCGGGCATCAAAACCCAATTGCAGATGGGTGGCATTCGGCAGGGCAGCTTTTAATGAAGCAGCTAACGCATCTGTGGGAATAACATCGAAGCCAACGCCGGGGCAAACTACGATATTCGCTTCTACAGCCGCACTGTGGTTTGCATGGGCATGTTCGAAAACGCTGATTTCACCGGTAATATCAAGATAATGGGTTTTTGTTTTCAGGCAGGCAGCCAACATCGGCGCACAGGTATGGGAAAAAGGACCAGCGCAATGCAGAACGACTTCAATATCTTTTAACTGCGCTTCAATAACATCAGGGGCTGAAAGATCGAAAAATTGCGCAGGTAAATCCAATTCTGCTGCCAGCGCAGCAACTTTCTCACGATTCCGCCCTGCTAACACTGGCCGCATTCCCTCTTCGAGGGCCTGTCGGGCAATCAGTTCACCGGAGTATCCATAAGCGCCATAAATCATCCATTTGGGGTCGTTTTTCATTACATTTCCTTTTTTTGCCCCAATTTAGCATTTTTATACAAAAAAGAAAATTCCAGGCATGGTTTTAAAGCAGGAATTAAAGCCAGTTAAAACAAGCAACTTACTCTGTGATGGAGATCGTGAAATTTTTATTTTTTCAATTTTTTATTTGCAGAAATTAAAATTTTGCATTATATAGGGTCTTGTAACAAAGCATTTAAAGGAATTTATACCCGGAAAATACATAATACTTCTAGTTATTACTTCCGATATGGCATATCTGATTAATTGCAGAAAATCATCCTGGTTTTCTTGGCAAGTAACAAAAAATTCCTTTCACTTCCGAATACTTGGTATTTCGGAATAATTAACAGACAAGTTTGGTAGTAAATTTTCTCCGATTATCGGATGAGGTATATTCTAAACAGAATGAATCTTAAACACTGTTCAAGGAGAGGTGCATGATAGTGCAGACGGCAGAGACGGGACAGGAGAATGGCGTAGTTCCTGCAAGTGAAGATGTTAGCAACAATGGAGAGAGGGAATTGGGAATGCGGTTTATTTGCCGCAGAAATGATGGCGATTTTTGGTATGTGCAAATAAGGGTCATGACAAATGGGACCAGATACGCCTTACCTGGTAAATCATTTTATGATCATAAATATGGTGGCAAAGAAAACGCGCTTACAGAAGCGGTAAAATACCGTGATTTAAAAGCGAAGGATTTCTTTGATGAAGTTGGTTACGAAAATGTTGAGCGCAAGAAAAAAGAACCAAAAATCCCCAAGTTTAAAAAACGGAAAGAAGCAACTTCCGGACTTTTAGCCAACCTTCATTACATCCATCTATATAAACGGAATGGTAAATACACGCGTTGTGTGGTTGATGTATCAGTGAATGTTCACGGCATTAAATATCACTCAACTGCCTATTCCTACGATTTTGCCAAATATGGTGGCAAAGTTTCCACAATTAAAATTGCCAAGAATGATCGCAACAGACTGGCAAATCTGGTTCATTCCAAAGCAATGGAACTCAATCAGTCCTCCCCGCTTTCCGAATCTGAAACCAAGCGCATTATCAAAGGGATTCGTATTAATCGTACCCCGCCGACGGTTGAAAAAGATCCGGATATGTTCATTAAGAGATCCCATTCCAACGATTACTGGATAGTAAATATTCGTAAAAAATTATGGGGCGTTTATTATCGGGTACCCAGCCGCCGCTTTTATGATGATGAATTTGGTGGCCGGCACAAAAGCCGCATCCATGCAAGATTATTCTCTAAAGACCTGGAAGGTGTTATCGAAGCAGAATTTGATGCACTCAGAGGCGCTAATATTCGCGACGGTGCGCAGATCAAACCGCGCTTCCTGAAATTAGTGCATGAATATCTTGATAACTTGGATCGATCTTAAGATTCTTGCCAATAAAAACAAAAGCCTGATCGTTTACGGTCAGGCTTTTTTCTTATCAATAAAGTTGTGAAAATGATTCAGCTACTCGTCGGTATCTTCTACCCAGCGGCTTAAAATCTCAATCATCTTATTGGCTTGTTTGGGGCTGGAAATATTAAATTTGGACTGGGGTACATACTCGCCTCTAATTTTTCGATATCGACGAATCATGTAGTTATCCTTACCATACTCTTCCTTCGCGGCATCCCACTTCTGATAGCGGAAAATCAGCGTCGCCCAGGCACCTTTCGATAGTACTTCTTTGTCAATTTCTTTTGTCAGTAATATGCCACCTTCTTCGTAATCGATGGTTAATTCTTCTACTTGGGATGCCACTTGAGACCTCCGGTATTAGGTTGTTATAATTTCTATTAGCTCTAAAAGTTAGTCTTCTTCCGAAAAAAGACAAGCACTTTATATTAATCACAAAAATAAACAATGTTTCCGGCGGGTAAAAACGGTTATAATAATCACATATCTTAAATCATATTTCACAATAAAAGCAATAACATGCTCGAACAAAAGGCACTCAAAATGAAAAACAGTAAATTCTGGGTTGATAAATTAGACCTGATCCCCCATCCGGAAGGTGGGTATTATCGGGAGACTTACCGTTCAGCATCAACTATTCCGCAGGCAGCATTAACGGCCGATTTTTCTGGAGAACGCTTCTTGTCTACAGCTATTTATTTCCTGCTGGAAGCGGGCAATTTTTCCGCTTTCCATTGCATCCGTTCCGACGAAATGTGGCATTTTTACGATGGGTTTCCGATTGGCATACATATGATATCCCCTGATGGAGAATATCGTTTGATGAAGATTGGGAATGATCCGGTAGCGGGCGCTTTATTTCAGGGCGTTGTGCCGGCAGGATGGTGGTTTGCCGCGGAAGTTTTGGATAATCAGCCTTATTCATTGGTTGGGTGCACGGTCGCCCCGGGGTTTGATTTTGCTGATTTCGAGATGGCACAGCGTGCCTCACTAATAAATGAATTTCCCATGCATTCAGCAATTATCCAGCGTTTAACCCGATCTTAGCAGTGCTTCTCCCCTGCCGGGCGCATAAATAAAAAAAGTTCTCAATCCATCATTATTCACTGCGATGGTTTTAAATTTCCCATCCTTTATTAGAGGATCGAGGTAATTGGGAATCGCAGGCTGACTGTCGGCATTCTCTATAATCACCGGGAAATTATCATTGGGTTTTGCTGGCATGTGGAAATATAAGGCGTTCTGGGAAAAATCCTTTTCATCCACCAGCATCCAGGATTGATGCGGCCGCCGCAGTGCTTCGGTCTGGGAAAGCACATTATCGAAAGCCCGTCGCAATATCTGTAGATGAGATTTCAAGTATTTGTAGCGAAGATTGCTGTATCCGGGCATATCAGGATGCCAGTGCCAGAGATGATACCAACTGTCCGTTGTTAGATCCAGACGTATTTCTGAGGCCTCCTGAAGCTGTTTACGAAAGTATTGCCGCTGCCCGCGAAACTTTTTAAGGGGCATCCAGGGAATGTCCATGTCGGCATCTTCTGAGCGATAAATACGCCGCAGCTGCTGTTGATAATTATGCCGGTTATCGATGGGATTTTTCTTTTTCATATTTTTACCAACGTTTAGAATTTATAACCAATGTTCAGATGGGATAGAAATTCCCGGCGATTTCCACTGGTCACTGAAAATTCCATCGGTCCGAGTAAAGTTTCCACGCCATAGGTGATGCCCCAGCCAGTCACGAAACGATTCCGCTCGAAACTTACCCGCCACTCATCAAACGAATTCCCGGCATTCCAGCGGAACTGAATATACTGTTGCCGGAACGCTTCAAATTGCACTCCAACCTGAATCGCCTGAACATTACTGCCAAAGCTTTCCTGCGTTTTCAATCCGAGAAACGTTGTTGCTTCTCCGAGAAAATATAATGGACGATCAATGCCACCCAGGGCAAACTGATAATGTAAAGGCATTTCAGATTTTTCGCTGGCGCCCAGAAAAAGATTACCAAGCAACGAAAATCTTTCGTTGAGCGGCACAACGGTTCTGGCATCGAGCAAATATCTGCGAAAGGTAAAATTGCTCAGCACCCGTTTGTCTGAGCCATCCATGCGAAAAAGAATGCCACAGCCGGCCGTGGGAAACATCGATTTATTGTAAGTATCAATTTTCAAGCGGAAAAAATAACTCAGCAACGCATCGGAAATTTCCTGAAAACTGGCCGGGGCAATACTCGGTTCTTCATGAATGTATTCCGCGCGTAACCCGGCTGCGAGGGAAACTTTCTCGTCATAAAGATTGCCAACCATCCCTTCGGCAATAGTTGCGTTCAAACGATAACGGGCAATGCGAGCATAGTCCTCAAAAATATCGAGATTTTCCTGGGTATGATTGAAACGGAACAATCCTCCCAGTCCTAGGAAAGTATTTGGCGGGGAAAAGTATTGCAGATCAAATTGCGGATCACCGCCGAGACGCATATCCACAAACAAATTTGACCCAAACCAGAGCCAATTGCGGAAAGAAGTATTTAAGAGCAGCGATGCATCGCTTTTGCTGTCATAGCGGAATCCAATCCTTAACAAGTTATCACTCTTTTCCACGAATCGGATCACTAGCACAAATCCATCCTCGGATGGTTTCAGGGTATATCCCATTCGGCTAAACAGCTGGGTATTATACAGCCGACTAATTTTTTCTTCCAGGGTATTTAAGCTGGTCCACACCGGCGGTTGATAGTCTAATTCGCCTAAGATCAACCGGCGATATTCTTCGCTCAAACCATCGGTCTCAATACCGGTGATGTTGATGGACTCATTTAAAGCGAGTTTACCGACGGGAATTTGCTGTACTTCGCCTTTCAGACTATCAGCAATGGCCTGCAGCTGCGGCAGCATTTCCCGGGCAGACTTTTCACCTTCACTGATAAAGAAAGCAACTTTGTCAAAATCTGCGCTACTCTCTTCGATGACTGCCGGCTGGATAACAATATCGCTGGAATCCCGTTGGGCTGCATTTGAGGCAAGTATTTGAAAATTCAATGTTTGATTCATAATTGCCAGGAAGGAGGTTAGCTCTTCTTCATGAAGCAGCCGGGTGCTAACATCGACGCTGATAACAAAATCCGCCCCCATTTTCCGGGCATCCTCTGCGGGGAGATTGCGCACCAATCCGCCATCCACCAATTGGCGGTCACCGATTTTTACGGAGGTAAATACGGTTGGAATTGCCATACTGGCGCGAATGGCCTCGGCGATATTTCCCTGGTTCAGCACAACTGCTTCGCCGGTAACGATATCAGTCGCGACACAGCTAAATGGAATCGGCAGATCATTAAAGTCATCAAAAGATTGTGCCGGAAGGGTGAGATGGTTGAGCATGCTGTAAATTCTGTGGCCGGCGGTAATGCCGGAAGGGAGCTGTATTTTCCGCCCCTCCAGGGCGAGGGTAACGGAATAACGGGTATCGCGGTATTTCAATGGCATACCCAGGTGGCGGCGTTCCTGGCGGTCGTTGAACATTGCCAACCAGTCGGTGCTTAAGGCAATCTCTTCGAGGTCTGCCGCAGAGAATCCGATGGCATATAATCCACCAATTACGCTCCCCATGCTGGTACCGCTGATATAATCGATGGGCATGCCCACCTCTTCCAGCACTTTCAGCACACCGATATGCGCAAAACCTTTTGCACCTCCTCCGCTCAGCGCCAATCCGATTTTAGGGCGGGCATCCTGGGCGTGCAATGAAACTATCAGTATCATCCACGCCCAGAGGAAGGCTATCAGTCTTTTTGGGAAATTCACACAGTCACCAGTTATTCACTTTGCGGAGGAAATTTTTCCAGCATCTTAGCAACGACTTCGGATATTTTTTCGGCAGCGCGGGAACGGTCGCTCAAATTGCTAGTCCCCCACCCTCGCCAGATCAGGCGTTTTTCGGCAGCATCAACGACGTCCAAAATCAAGGTGCCTTCCTTATAGCGATCGACATCGACATAGCGCCCATAGAATGGTCTTCGCCAGGGACCATAGCCGTAAATATTAACATCAATTTTATCCTTGGCATTGGTATGAAAAGCGAGTTTAAAATCGGGATTGGGGTCATCAGTCTTCACATAGCCTTTTGCTGCTAACTCCCGGTCGACAGCTTCCCGAACAACATTAACACCCTTGTTTTCCTTACCGGCAGGCGTATCGGTTTCATGAACGCGTTGCCGCAGCCAGGAATAGGTCTTATATGATTCAAAATTTACAGTGCTGTCATAATCATGCTTGACTCGAACGGAAGCACATCCGCTGAACAAGAGCATTATAAAAATGCTTCCCAGGATTGTAATTCCAAAAACTTTCATCTTTTGCGTAAAATTGGTTGGGTTCATAATAATAAAGCCCTCCATAGTTACTGAGGAATTAGGACAATTGGTGGTGATTAGGCTTTAGGCCCAGGGTATTTAGGCCATAGGTTAAAATGATTTTATTTTTTGCCTATTAGCCATCAGCCCTTGGCCTTGCTGCCTGCCTACAACCAAAACGAATTATAGAGAACTCCACCCTGCCGTTCTTATTTGAAACTAAAACGGCTGCTAACTCTGCTTATTAATGCACAATGCCAACCAGGCGAACCGGCTTCCCACTACCGGCGCGCAAATGAAACTCAGCTGGGCGAGGGGCTGGCATATTTCCCCGCCAGGCTAATACTTCCACCCGAATGTAATTATCCGCTTTAGCAAACATTTCCGGCGTCAGCGGAACAACAATATTTGAACCATTATTTTCCAGCATCAGTTCCTTTTCGACCGTTTTTTTTCCGTCGTTAAAGAATTTAACCTGATAGCGACTATTCTCCGGAAAGTTACTCATGAATCGCTGGCCGTAATCTTCCAGAACGAGGGCATCATCATTCACGGACAGATATTCTATCGGGGAAACATTATCGAAATAGGCATCGATAATTTTCTGGCGCCGCTGCAACAATGTTTCCACAACATACGCTCCTGCCGCTGCTTCCGGATAGTTGGCTGCTTCCACCAATTTCTCCAGGTGTTCCCGGTTTACGGCTGCGACTATTTTTGCTGCCCAGTAATTATCATCTGCCTGAGAGCGGCGAATGGGTGCAAACGGATAGGTTTCTTTCCAGCCTTCCGGATCAAAATATTCTGCTTCAAAAGCACCGACCGATTTCCAGGGTGTCGGTTCAATATATTCCCAATTGGCAGCTCGTAGTCCCAGGGTGGGAATATTGCTGAACATCTCACCAAAACTGAAGATATGCGTAAATCCATCGGAAATTCGGTTGTGTTTAGCACCATGCGCACCCATCGCTTCACCAAAATCCAATAAGTAATGCTTCACATAGCCAAGCTCGCCGGGCTCGCTTACGTAAACATCCATAGAATTATCAATACGAATATCGGTTTGATTGGTGAAGGCGCCAAAGACCTTTAAGGCGCGAAGCACGCGTCGATCCTCATGCGGAAAGGTATCGTTCGTATCACCTTTTCTGGTGCCGGTATCATTAATTGGTCCCAACAAATTGCCTTGTAAATAAAGGCTGGCAGTAGCTCGATAAACGCCATCCACCGGTGGTGCGATCGAACTGAACACCAATTTCACCTGCTCTTCGGTAATATTCGCAGTAGAATCTATCGGCACTTCATCACTTTGAAAATAAAAGGTGTAATCTTCCGGCACATTGTAGCCAAATCCCCAAAAGAGACGATTACAAATCAAGGCGGTGGTGGTTTCGATCGCCGGATAATCGGGCGGGTCAAACTTAATTAAATAAAGGCGATCTTTGCTATCGGCAATAATGAATCCGGGATTGGCCCCACTTTCCTTCGCCCGTACTACCCGCACCGGCGGATCCGGCGGTCCGACAACATTCGATGCCTGCAGCAGTTCCTCTGGGGTGATTTCCTTGTATCCCAAACGGGGCGTATACCAGCTGGATGCCGGTATGTGGTCGTAGGAATTGACATCTTTTGATCGGCTGATCGGTGCATAGTTAAATACTTTAACCGCCGGCTGGCGCACCAGCACCTTGTAGTAATAATCCATGCGAATATATTTGGTACCTTTCGGCATGGGAATCGGTACCTGATCGTTCAATTGCCAAATTGGCGCTTTGTCTGCAAAACGAAAGTTTCGGGTAGCACATCCGCAGAAAAACAACAGCGAAAGGCAGACGATAATGCACTTTTTCATCATATTATCTCCAGTCCGAACGATTTTTGAAAAGTGAAGAAAGTCCGAAACTGAATTTCAGAAACAAGCCTTCCGAGCCATAAGCGATATAAAAGCGCGCGATTTCATTCAACCGGGTATGAGCATCGATGCCAAAGCCCAATGCCCAGGGTGCATTACGGGTAGTGAACGTCGTTGGCGAATCCGCCACTAACAAATAATCAGCGAATAAATGTCCACTGAGATGGAATGTCAGCGGCCACTGGTATTCCAGGGAAGGCACCATCATATATTTGTCGCTACGCAGCAGGTTTTTAGTGTTAATTCCCCGGAAAGTAAGATGACGAGGGTATTCAACAAAAGCGATTTCGTCCAACCCGTTAATGTCTTCCACCATGTTAAAGGTTACCCGTGGCACCAGCAGGCGATTCTCCCGCACCAGCGGAATAAATGCCGCAACATCCAAACCGGAGCGAAAGAGGCGTTCATTATCATTCTTAAAACCGGTGGAAAGGCCAGTATAAGCTTCAATACGCCAACCGGGAGATATAATTGAGAGGTTAGGTCGGTTATCAAAACGAAAGGCAATTTCGTTGTATAATTTTTTGCTTTTAATGTTGGCGCCGGGCAGGTTTTCCAGATCAAATACCTTGCCGATGTTATAATCATGTGGCTTCGCCGGATTGTTCACCGTGCGCTTTTGATAGAAGGTGGTCAGGAAGAATTCCCAATTCGCGGAAGTACGAATACCCAAATTGAAATCCAGCAAAATACGCTGCTGCGAATAAATGCCATAATCCAACTCATTTCCACCAAGAAAATAGCTGCGGGTGTCGTTTTGGGGATCGTTACCGATACCATAAAACTTGAAGTTATTATCATTATTTAATCGCCAGGTGAAGCTCACATCCCAGAAATATCGCCGCGCAAAAAAGATGTGGTTGATTTCCCCTTTAACACCCCAAATTTCCCGATTGCTATAAGCCCCCTTGGTTGCGACACCAAAATATTTCGTGCGATAAAAGAGACTGAGGCCGAGCCCTTTCGGAGAACCGGTGACAAAATTCAGGAGCGGAAACCAGCCCAGTTTATCCTCATAGAGCAGAAAGATTTCTTCGAAAGTTTTAACGATTTTAGTTTCATCGATAATCACTGCGCTAAAGCCGGCTGAGGTAAGGGTTACATCGATGATCGTGCGCGGTGGCCAGAAGAGATAGTGGAACGCTTTTCGAAAGCCTGTCCCCGGTTTACTTTCCGATTTCTCGAAGCCGCGGACAGTGGCATAAGTTATTTTCTCAGGGTTAGAATTTGTCAGTGAGTCTTGCAGAGTTACAATTGAATCTGCATTTGTCGTCTGGGCAATGCCCGGAAAAGTAAAAAGAATGCCACAGATGAGGGCACAGGCATAAAAAAATCGCCGGCATTCATCCTTCAAAAAAATACATTGCACATTACATGGGGAAGCGCTTTCCAACATCATAAATACGCTTGTGTCCTTATTTTTCTACATTACTAAC
Source organism: Calditrichia bacterium (assembly GCA_028284905.1). Lineage (GTDB taxonomy): Bacteria > Calditrichota > Calditrichia > RBG-13-44-9 > J075 > JACKAP01. The sequence goes on along the minus strand of JANQQU010000056.1, from coordinate 130,914 downwards.
CGCTGCCAATTTCTCTTATTCGCCTAATCACCCGCATTATCAGTATACCTGCCGGACAGGACATCCAAATCAGGAAAGAAAATAAACAATAATGTATCTATTTTCCCTATATGTATCAAGAATTTATTGGGGGAAAATTAAATTCTCTTATTCACTTGGATGATTAATTGGATATCCCTTTATTGTATCTTCATTATTCAACGCCACCTAAAATGAAAGCTTTTTCATGAGTGCTGAAGTATCTTTGGAAAAACTGCTCAATGAAGTATCTGCCTGCCGGGTCTGCGAGCCCCATTTGCCGCTTGGGGCCAATCCGGTTGTGCGGGCACATCGGGAATCTAAAATTCTGATTATTGGACAGGCGCCGGGAACGCGGGTGCATCATTCCGGTATTCCCTGGAACGACCCTAGTGGAGACCGCCTGCGCGATTGGCTGGCCATCGACAAAGAAGCGTTTTATGACGAAAGGAATATCGCCATTATTCCGATGGGGTTTTGTTATCCCGGCAAAGGAAAATCCGGCGATTTACCTCCACGGAAAGAGTGCGCCCCGCTCTGGCATGAAAGACTGCTGGCGGAATTAAAGGAGCTCTCCTTAACACTGCTGGTGGGAAATTATGCGCAAGGGGCTTACCTTAATCCCCCACAAAAAAATCTTACCGAAAACGTGCGGGCCTGGCAACAATACACCCCGGAGATAATTCCTCTCCCCCACCCTTCTCCACGAAATCTCTTTTGGTTCAAAAGAAATCCCTGGTTTGCAGATGAAGTACTTCCCTATCTGCAAGAAAGAGTCCAGGCAGTTTTAAAATGAGCTTCCCCCTGATGCTGCTATCGAAGACCGAAAACGACAAGGATTGATGATTTCTTGAACCGGGAAATTTTAAGACTGGCGATCCCTAATATTCTCAGTAACATGGCCGTTCCGCTGCTCAGCGCGGTGGATACTGCCCTGGTGGGCCATATTGAAGGATTACATTACCTTGGCGCAGTTGCATTGGGCACCATGATCTTTAATTTCATCTATTGGGCCATGGGCTTTCTCCGGATGGGAACTACCGGGCTTACCGCGCAAGCATTTGGGGAAACTGACAATACACAATCGGCACTGGTTTTGGGAAGGGCACTAACAGTCGGTTTATCAACTGCTGCCCTGTTAATCTTACTCCAGCATCCCCTGGCAGATATCAGCTTTTACTTCCTGGCAACTTCGCCGGAGGTAGAAAAATTTGCCCGATCTTATTTTCATATCCGTATTCTCGCTGCGCCGGCAACACTCTCCCTCTATGCCCTGCACGGCTGGTTTCTTGGGATGCAAAACGCACGCTATCCGCTTTATTTATCAGTATTTACCAATGTAATCAATATATGTTTTAGTCTCTATTTTGTGAAGGTTCTCCAGCTAAATTCTGATGGTGTCGCCTGGGGAACGGTGGCGGCCCAGTATTGCGGATTGATCTTTGCCGGATTTTTATTTTTACTCAGCTATCGCAAGTTTACCATTCATTTCAAGCTCAGGCAGATTTTTGACAGGGAGGCCTTAAAACGGTTTATTGATGTCAATCGGGATATTTTTATTCGCACATTGTGCCTGGTATTTGCATTCACATTTTTCACGGCGAAATCTGCTGAAATGGGCGATGAAATTCTCGCTGCAAACACGATACTGATGCAATTATGGACGATTATGGCTTATGGCATCGACGGCTTTGCATTTGCTGCTGAGAGCCTGGTCGGCAGGTTTATCGGTGCGAAAGATGCTTTCCGCCTGCGCAAAGTCGTTACGCTGTCCTTCTATTGGGCGCTGGGGCTTGGCGCAATTTTCTCCGTCATTTACGGGCTTCTGCCGGAAGAGATTTTGCAGTTGTTTACTAACAAGCCAGATCTGGTCGCTTTATCAATGACGTTTGTTGGATGGACAATTATCGCCCCTTTGATCAATGGATTCTGTTTTATTTGGGATGGTATTTTTATCGGTGCCACTGATGGGCGGCCACTGCGGAACTCGATGATATTCTGCACCTTTGTCATTTTCCTCCCGCTCTACTATTTATTGCGGGAGCCATTCGGCAATCATGGCCTGTGGCTGGCGATGATCATCTTTATGCTTTTTCGGGGATTAACATTAAGCTGGATGGCTTACCGGCGAATGCATCTCTGGACTGCGCCCAAAACGACAACATAATCCATCGTTCTGCAGATAACATTTGCACTAGCTCGCGGTCGAAACGCCCCGCTTGCTTTTAACGATAGCAACGATTAGTAAAATATAGACCAGGGCAGGTGGCGAAGCGGCAAGCAAGCGGTAGATACCAAATGACTGCGCAGGAATCGCGCCCCATTGCGTCAGCACGAAGGTTAGGCTTTCCCAGTAGATGAATAACGAAATCAGCCAGGAAACTATCACGCCCCAGGCGGGGGTTCTTCCGCTATTGTCGCTATTGCGCCCACGAAAGGCATCGATAAAGGAAATAAAGAGAAAGCACAGTACGATCAACACCAGAAACCCGGTTATGAATGCAATCATTAGGGCTTTTAAATAAAGCATGCGTGTGTTTCCCGTGCTTTTGGCTAGAACAATAGCGAGCAATCTCGCCAACTGAATTGAATTATAAATTGCCAGCGATCACATTACCGTCTTCAAGAGCTGGCTTAATGCAGGCAGGGCAAATGGCTTGGACAACACCCCGGAAAAACCATACGCCTGAGAGTCCGCCATTACCGGATCGGTAGAAAATCCACTGATGACAATGCCGGTAACTGCCGGATCGATTTTCTTTAATGCAGCCATCGTTTCCTTACCGCCCATTCCTCCGGGCACGATTAGGTCCATAATCACCAGTTGAAAATCGTTTCCATCCTTTTTTGCTTCCTGAAAACGGGCGATCGCTGCTTCCCCATCGGCGGTGAGCACCACTTGAAATCCAAGCTGATTGAGCATTCTTTCCAGAACAATGCGAATTGCTGCTTCATCGTCCATTACCAGAATTTTCCCTTTGCCGGAAAAAAGATTCTTGCTTTCCCGCGGGCTTGGTGGCAGCGATTTCTCTGAAGCTGGTATAAAGATATCGAAAACTGTTCCCTCCTTCAGGCGGGAATCCACGGTGATTCGACCTCCATGGTTTTTCAGAATCGAATACACCGACGCCAATCCCAAACCACTACCATTTTGTTTGGTGGTAAAATAAGGATCGAAAATTTTCTGAATATCCGCTTCGGGAATTCCCACGCCATGATCCTCAATGGCAATTTTCACATAGTCGCCTTCTTTCAAGCCATTTTCCGTGGGCTGATGAATATTCTGCACCCGAACATTTAACACACCGCCATTTGGCATGGCTTGCATGGCATTTATCACCAGATTATGAATTACCTGATTGATTTGTCCAACATCGATTTCAACCGGCCAAAGTTCATGCTGTATAGTAAATTCTGCCCGCACATTGGAACCGCTCAAGATAAAGTCTACAGTTTCCGGTATCAGTTCCCCTACGGCAACAACTGTTTTTACCGGTAAACCACCGCGGGAAAAGGTGAGCAATTGTTGCGTTAATGCCGAAGCGCGCAAGGAGGCTTTTTCTGTATTTTTTAAAATATCAAAGACATTGTCCGTTTCCGGAATATTGTGTAGGGCAATAGAGAGATTGCCCAAAATAGCAGTAAGAATATTATTGAAATCATGGGCCAAACCGCCGGCCAAAACACCAACAGATTCCAGCTTACTGGTTTTCAGGCGCTCTTCGTCAATCCGATGTTTTTCCGTCTGATCATGAAAAACCAGCACAACCCCGGCTATTTGTTGGGTGGCGGAAAGAATGGGCGCGCTATTTTCGGTGATGAGGCGTTCCCGCCCCTCCCGGTCGGCCAGAAAGCGATAATTGGCGCGTTCGACAGGTCTTTCTTCTCGCAGGACGACCCGCACCGAAGACTCATCCGGGCTGCTGCTTTCCGTGCGGCGAATACGAAAGACTTCTTCAATCCGCTTCCCGAAAGCTTCGCTGAAAGACCATCCGGTCATTCTTTCCGCAGCAGGATTCACCAGGAGAATGCGGCCATGAATGTCTGTCGTAATTACACCATCCCCAATTGAACGAAGGGTGACCGCCAGGCTTTCCTTCTCGGAGGCCAGCGCTTTTTCCATCTTCTGGCGTTCGCGGATTTGCTGATTCAGCCGGTCGACAGTACGGGATAATTCCATCGTGCGTTCTTCAACCCGTTGCTCCAGTTCATCCTTGGACTTCAGCAAGGCCTGCTCATTCAATTTTCTTTCGGTAATATCACTGTCAATCACCACAAACTTGTAGATATTTCCCTGGGGATCGAGAATTGGCGTCAGCGTGCAGGACAGCCAGATCTCTTTCTCGGCCTTGCTCTTGATATGCGATTCATAAACCTGCGGTTTGCAGGTCTTTATCGCTTCCGCGATAATCGCTTCGATATCTTCATTACCACTGATGTCTTTCAAATGATTGGTATCGCGAATCCGTAGCTCTTCCAGATCGAAACCGGTGATGCGGATAAACGCATCATTGACCCATTCCACCGTAAAGTCAGCATCGGCAATAACAACTGCGTTATCAGTTTTTTGCGCAACCAGGGAGAGTTTTGCCAATTCCAGATTTATTTGATCAACTTTATTTTTTTCTTCCCGAAGTGCCTGGGTTCTCGCCCGCACTTTATTTTCCAGAAAGGCACGCTGCTCAGAGGCCCGGCGAATACGGGCACGCATTGTCAGGTAGGCAACTGCAGCGATCGCCAAAGCGCATAGCCAATAGAACCACCAGGTTCGCCAGTAGGGAGGCTTCACATGAATATTAAGTATCGTTCCTTCAGTGTTCCAAACGCCATCGTTGTTGGCCGCTTTTACCCGAAAAGTATATTCCCCCGGATCCAGATTGGTATAAGTCGCCTGACGGCGCTGATTGGTGTAAATCCAATCCGGGTCAAATCCTTCCAGGCGGTAGGCATAACGGTTTTGCCGGGGGGCAGTATATTCCAATGCCGCGAATTCGATAGCAAAAACGTTTTCGTCGTGTGATAATTCCCAAAACTCCTGCTCCGCAACAATTGCGTAATTGACCGGGGCATCGAGCACTTTCAAACCGGTAATAGCCACAGCGGGAATATTGGGGTTATCCTCCACCTGCAGCGGACAGAAGACATTAAACCCATTAATTCCTCCGAAGTATAATTCCCCGTCATTACTCGCGAAGGCAGTTCGCAGGTTAAACTCGTTGCTCTGTAAGCCATCTTCAATACCATAGTTCCGCACGGCCTTCGTGGCGGGATTATAACGAGTAATCCCTTTATTGGTGCTCATCCAGATATTTCCTTCCGGATCACCAAGAATTGCATAAATCGAGTTGCTGGCCAGGCCATCCTGAACGGTGACAGCTTCAAATAAACCGGATGCAATATCCAAACGATTCAAACCGCCATCAATGGTGCCAATCCAAAGAATCCCTGCTTCATTTTGGTACAAATAGCTAATTTCATTATCACTAATTTTTTCCGTATTTCCCGGCTCATTTAAATAGCGGGTAATTTTGGCAATGGGCGAATTCTTGCTTTCTTCTTCCTGAAACTCAATCCGATTCAGGCCATTGTCTGTACCAACCCAAAGTGCTCCCTGACTATCTTTCAGCATCACTTTAACGCTATTGCTACTAATTGTGACATCATCATTTTTGGAATGTTTCCAGATATCCATATCGCTGGTCGCCGGATCCAGGCGGTTGAGGCCACGATTAGTAGCGATCCACAAAACGCCCAATGAATCCGCGAGCAAGGAGCGGATATTATTGGAACTTAATCCCTCGGGCTTATCCCTGTTGTGGCGCAGGAAATTAAACTGACCGGTGCGCGCTTCAAAACTGGCTAATCCCCGCGAAAAGGAACTGACCCAGAGCGTGCCATACACATCCGCAACAATATCTGAGATAGCAGAACTCCCGCCGCCGGATGGTGCATTGAAGGCAAAGTGTGTTACCTGGTAGTTTTCCCAATCATCTTTCAGGGAAATTTTATTAACGCCCCCTCCCTGGGTGCCAATCCAGACAGTTTTCCCATCACTTTTGTAAATGGCCCGAATGATATTGTCGTTCAAACCATCCGGATCATCGCGCCGGGCGGAAATATGCTGAAATTTATTTTTATAGGGAGAATATTTATTGATGCCGCCTTCACTGGTGCCAATCCAGAGTAAACCATCCCGATCGGTAAAAATAGACTGAATACGATCGCTGCTTAAACTGTTTTCATTCAGAAAGTTATGTTGAAAATTCGCAAAGCTCTTTTCCGCTTCATGATAGCAGGTTAAACCATCGTTCCAGGTGCCAATCCAGAGATTCCCAAGAGAATCGCCATCAATAGCACTGATCCGGCCAGCGACCCTTCCACCGGCAAGATTGGAGCGATTCCGGAAAATTCCGCTTTCAGGATTAAACTGAAAAACGCCCTGCCGGGTGCCGATCCAAAAACTGCCCGGCTCATTTTCAAAAATAGCAGTAATCGCATTTTCCGGATGGCGCAAGGTGTTCGGATTGGGGAAATACCCTTCAATCTGCTCACTCTCCGGCACGAATTTATAAAGCCCCCGTTGCGTGCCTATCCAGAGTTTCCCGCCAGCACCTTCCCGCAAGGCCGTTATATGGTTACTTTGTAAGCCATTTTCATCATCAGGTTGCCGTTGGAACCTGGTAAAAGATGAATCATCAGCTGCCAGGCGGTTTAGCCCACCGTTTGCCGTGCCTATCCAGAGTGTGCCGAAACGATCAGTTAAAAGGCAGGTAATCCGGTCGCTACTAATACTGGCTGGGTTATCAGGATCGTGAGTATAACGGTTAAAAACACCGTCGCGGGGATGCAACAGGTTCAATCCGCCATTACGAGTGCCGACCCAAATCTTTCCGTCCGGGGAACCGACAATGGCCCTTACCCAATTATTGGAAAGAGAGTTCGTATCTGCAGGATCGTGTATATAGGTGGTAAATTGATAGCCATCGTATTTATTCAGGCCGCTCTGGGTGCCAAACCAAAGGAATCCGGTTTCATCCTGAAATATGGTATAAACGGAACTTTGTGCTAGGCCATCTTGTGTATTGATATGATCGAAGGGGAGTTGTACCGACTGAGACATAGCGGTATTTCCACAAAGTAGCCAGAAACAGCTGCTAAGTAGAAACAGATGGATAAATGAATTGTTATTATCTCTGATTAAGAACACGATTCGGGCACTCAAATTTGATCTTTTTTTTCGCCGGTAAGTTTTATTATTAAATAATTATGAAACATCCGTTGATGGATTCCACGGAATTGAATTATTTAATTTGGAAAATCAACTGATTGCACTTTATTTTTGATATTAAATACGAAAAAACACGGAAACTGTAATGACGATTAAATTTAGCCTGATAATAACAATATTTTGCTTATTTGCCTGTGTAATTAACGGCCTGGCATTTCCATCAGAGAAAAATGTTCCCACCTATTCTTATAAAATTATTAACACTTATCCTCACGACCCCGGTGCCTACACGCAAGGATTGGTTTATGCGGATGGATTTCTTTATGAAGGCACCGGACAGAACGGTGAATCCTCTCTGCGCAAGGTCGATTTAACCACTGGAACAGTTCTGAACTTTCATCAGTTGTCATCGGAGTATTTTGGTGAAGGTGTTGCAATTTATGATAATAAGATTATCCAACTCACCTGGCAATCAAATACCGGCTTTCATTACGACCTGGAAAGTTTCCTGCTCATAGATCAATTTTATTATCCTTCTGAAGGCTGGGGATTAACCTACGATGGGGAAAAATTGCTGATGAGTGATGGCACTGAAAATATTTATTTTCTTGATCCTATCACATTTCATGAGATTGGCAAAATTCAGGTAACTAATGGGGATACGCCGGTAAAACAACTAAATGAATTGGAATATATCAACGGACAGGTATATGCCAATGTCTGGCATAGCGAAAAAATCGTTGTTTTTAATCCGGAAACCGGTGCTGTCACTGCCTGGATCGATTTATCCGGATTGTTAATAGACGCCGATAAACACCCGGCCATAGATACCATGAACGGCATTGCTTACGACCAACAGAACGACCGTTTATTCGTAACCGGTAAAAACTGGCCGAAGCTGTTCGAGATTAAACTGGTTCCCGGGAAATAGATCTGACCGGCCGAAATTTTTGGAGTTGAGATTTTTTGGCCCGATTACCTCTCAGATAATTATCTTCTGTTAAATATTGTCATTTGCAAGGCCATCTTGCCATTGGCAATATTCAATTTGATGAAATTTTTTCCATAAATTATTTTCCGCTTTACCATATTCGCACTACGGAGACGCCATGAAGAATTCTATTCATCCTTTTAATTTCCTTGCCTGTATTCTGTTATCTTGTTCATTTTTCGCGCTGGCACAATCTAAGAAGCCGATGGATCATGAGGTTTATGAGATCTGGAGCAGGATTAATGAAAAAGCGATTTCCAACGACGGAAATTGGGCACTTTATAGCTACGGACCAGAGAATGGCGACCCGACATTGGCAATCAAACATGTCACCTCGGGAGAAACGCATCAGGTTGCACGGGGAAAATCCGCAAAGTTTTCTGCCGATGCCCGTTTTGTCGCCTTCAAAATAGTCCCTTCCAAGGCCGAAGTTAAAGCAGCCAAAAAGGAAAAGACCCCAAAGGAAAAAATGCCCAAAGATTCATTAGGGATACTGCATACCGGGGATGGCTCGCTCTTTCAGGCAGCGCGGGTAAAGTCCTTTAAATTTCCGGAAGAGAATGGCGATTGGCTCGCTTATTTATTGGAAGAGCCATTGCCGGCTGCAGCGGATTCTTCCGATACAACTACAGCAAAATCTTCACCGGAAAACCCCCAAACCCCTCCATCCCCGAAACAAGAGACATCAGATAAGCCCAAGAAAAAGAAAGCATACGGTACCGAACTGGTTTTACGAAACCTGGAAGACGGCAACGAAACCCGCATTGAGAATGTGCTTGAGTATATTTTTTCCAAAGACGGCCGTTGGTTGGTTTACACGGCTGCCAGTAAAGACAGTAGCGCCGATGGCGTTTTTGCAATGGTCACCAATACCGGAGAACAAGTGCCGGTTTTAAGTGGTAGCGGTGACTATAAAAAAATAGTTTTCGACGAGAAAGGTGAACAAGTCGCTTTTATTTCAAATAAAGACGATTTCAGTGCTGAACAGCCGGCCTATACGCTCTATCACTGGCCGATGGAAAAACCGTTACCAACTGCCGTTGCCAAAACAAATACGCCGGGACTACCTGCGAATTGGACCGTCAGCGAACATGGTAACGTATATTTCTCCGATAATGGAGAAAGACTTTTTTTTGCCACCGCCCCGGCACCGGAGGATGTTAAAAAGGATTCTATTCCGGAGGATGAAAAAGTTGTCCTGGACATCTGGCACTGGCAAGACCCGTATATCCAGACAATGCAACTGAAAGATGCTGAGAAAGAGAAGAAACGCAGCTACCTTGCAGTTGTTCAACTTAAGAAAAAACAGGCATTTCAACTGGCGACCGAAGCTATTCCGGATGTCACCGTTGGCAGTAAAGGAAATGCGGATGTTGCCATTGGTGTAAGCAATATGCCCTATCGCCAGGAAATTTCCTGGGATTATCCGTCCTATTATGACGTGCATCTCGTCGATATGAAAACCGGTCGCTCGGAGCGCGTGCTGGAGAGAGTTCAGTCCCGGGCGCAGCTGTCACCGGCCTCTACTTATTTCACCTGGTGGGATAGAAATGATCTTACCTGGAAAGCCATGGATGTAAAGCGGAAAACAATCACCACTCTTTCCGATCAAATTCCCTTTCCGGTATACGATGAAAAACATGACTGGCCCTACCCCGCTGACGCTTATGGCAACGCCGGATGGACCGAAAATGACGGTGCATTTCTGATCTATGACCGCCATGATCTTTGGCAAGTTGATCCTACCGGAAAAACTCCCTTAAGCTGTCTGACCGACACCCTGGGCCGTAAAGAAAACTTGCGTTTCCGTTATCGGGCACTGGATCCGGAAATCGATTATGTGCCGGCAACCCCACTCCTACTGGCAGCTTTTCATTGGGAGAACAAAACGACCGGTTATTTTCGGGATCAGCTGGGAACCTCCACTCCACCGGAAAAGCTAGTGCTAACCGGCAAATATTTTAGCTACCCGGAAAAGGCGAAAAACAGTAGTCGGTTGATGTTTACTCGTCAGGACTTTCAGGAATTCCCGGACCTGTGGGTCAGCGGCCCGGACTTTGCGGCAATGAGCCAGATCAGCGACGTTAACCCGCAACAATCAGAATACCTTTGGGGGAGCTCGGAATTAATAGAATGGACAGCGCTGGATGGGCAACGTTTGCAGGGCCTCCTCTACAAGCCGGAGAATTTTGATCCCAATCAGCAGTATCCAACGATGGTAACGTTCTATGAGAAGAGCTCGCAAGATTTATATCGTTATTCTTATCCCGGTCCGCATCGTTCGGTAATTAGTCCCTCTTTTTACACCAGCCGCGGATATGTTGTCTTCGAACCGGACATTCCATATCGCATCGGCTATCCGGGAGAAAGCGCCTTGAACTCGGTCATTCCCGGTGTCACGAATTTGATCGCGCAAGGGTTTATTGACAAAGAAAACATTGGCGTTATGGGACACAGCTGGGCCGGCTATCAAATCGCCTACCTGGTTACCCGTAGTAATATTTTTAAAGCGGCGGAAGCTGGCGCGCCGGTTTCCAATATGATCAGCGCCTACGGTGGGATCCGCTGGCGTACCGGCCTCAGCCGTATGTTTCAATATGAGCGCACGCAAAGCCGTATTGGTGGAACTTTATGGGAATACCCGATGCGCTATTTTGAGAACTCCCCGATATTTTGGCTGGACAAAGTAGAAACCCCATTGCTAATTCTCCACAACGATCATGATGGTGCAGTGCCCTGGTACCAAGGCATTGAGTTGTTTGTCGGATTGCGCCGTCTCGGGAAGCCAGCCTGGATGATCAACTATAACAATGAGCCGCACTGGCCGGTGAAATATCACAACAAAGTTGATTGGCAAACCCGCTTGCAGCAATATTTTGATTATTTCCTCAAAGGCGCACCGGCGCCCGTTTGGGTAGAAAAAGGTATTCCTGCTGTCCAGAAAGGGAAGACGCTCGGTCTCGAACCTGTGCAGACAACAGAGTAACCACCTAATAGTAAAGCAACTTCCGATCACATGGTAACTGGTTGATCCTCAGCCGGCATCCATGTGATCTTATACTTGAATTCTTGCCGAAAAATATCTCTCATCATTCCCGCTTGTTTATTATATTCCCCAGAGTTAACTCAATATCTTCACAAGGAGCGATTTATGGCCACAGAAACTATTTTTAGCAAAATTATCCGCAAAGAAATTCCTTCTGACATTGTTTACCAGGATGAACTGGTAACGGCTTTCCGGGACATTAGTCCGCAAGCCCCGACGCACATTCTGATAATTCCGAATAAATTGATTCCGACAGTCAACGATGTGAGCGAAGCGGATGAACCGGCACTTGGCCGTATGCTAACCGTTGCCGCAAAAATTGCAGCTCAGGAAAACATTGCCGAAGATGGCTATCGGTTAATTATGAACTGCAACCGCAATGGTGGCCAGGAAGTGTATCATATTCATATGCACCTTCTCGGCGGCAAACGTCTGGGGCCGATGCTGGCCAGATAACCCGGAGAAAACATTTAGCAGAACGCCAGCTTTTGTTATTTGCCGGATAATTAGTATATCAGATATACAGGAAAAGCAAATATCAAATAAACCTTAGTGATTGAGAGGTTTTGCGACAATGTCATCTGCTGTTCGTTCCCAAAAAAGTGATCTTCCCTTTTCCCGTAATCTTGCTTTCATAATCGGAATAGACGATTATAGCCAATTAACATCCCTCGGCACAGCCGTAAACGATGCGGAGCAACTCGCTGAACTTCTCAGGGAAAAGCATCATTTTGAAATTGGCGCGCTACTGACGAATGCCCACCGGCAGGATTTAATCGAGCTTCTCGAAAAAACTTTGCCGGAAACAGTTACAGCGAAAGATCGGGTCTTTTTTTATTTTGCCGGTCATGGTGTTGCTGTGGATGGCGAGGACGGTCCGGCAGGATACCTCATCCCTGCAGATGCCATCAATGGCGATGCGGACACCTACGTAGCGATGGACAAACTCCAAAAGGCACTTCATCAGCTTCCCTGCAAACATCTCATGTTAATTCTCGACTGCTGCTTCTCCGGTGCTTTCCAGTGGTCCAGCCGTTTCCGTGCTGGTGGAGCACCCCCAAAAAGGCTTTACAAGGAACGCTTCGACCGCTTTATCCGCGAACCGGCCTGGCAGGTGTTGACATCGGCAGCATCCGATCAGAAGGCATTGGATGAACTTTCCGGGCAGACGGTCGGCCAACGTGGCATCATCACTAAAAGCAAACGGGAAGAGTATGAGGCGTGGCAGAAGAAGCCCCATTCCCCCTTTGCGTTGGCACTTTTTGAAGGACTGGTTGGTGATGCGGACATTAATCCGCCCAGCCGCCAGGGCGATGGTGTTATTACCGCGACGGAGCTTTATGCCTACATCCGTGATCGTCTGGAGCCGGCAACAGAGAAAAAGGATCATCGGCAAACGCCACGAATTTTTACTTTACCAAAACACGATAAGGGAGAATTCATCTTCCTTCATCCAAATCATCGCTTAAATCTCCCACCCACACCGGACAAAAGTCCATACAAAGGCTTAGTTGCATTTGAAGAAGCGGATGTCGAACTGTTTTACGGACGGGAGAAAATAGTAAAAGAAATTCTCGAAAAACTGAAAGCGCAGCCCTTAATCGTCATTAGCGGGAATTCGGCCAGCGGGAAATCCTCTCTGGTAAAGGCCGGCGTATTTCCCGCCCTTCGTGGGCAAGGCTTTCAGATTTTACCGGTGATACAACCGGGCGAGCATCCACTGAAAGCGCTATCGGATGCATTCCCGGCACACGCGAATACAATCACCGACAAAAACATTTCGGCGGAAGAAATCGCCAGAGCACTCTTTCATGATATCAGCGAAGAAATGAATATATTGCTTATCGACCAGTATGAAGAACTTTATTCAGTCTGCAAGAATCCAGATGCCAGTGCGCAATTTAACAGTATTTTACAGGCATTACTGGATATATCTACCGCCGATGAAATATCGATAATTATTACTGTTCGGGTGGATTTTGCTGGCCGCTTAAAGGATACTGCTCTGGCGGGTTTTCTCAATAATGCCTATTATCAAATCCCCCGCTTAAGTCTGGAAGAACTCCATCAAATTGTATTGATGCCAACGGAACAGGAAGTAATGATCTTCGAACCTCCGGAAATGGTAGACACCATCATTGGCAACGTGCATCATTCTCCCGGTGCTTTAACTTTAACCGCCCGAATCCTTCGCGATCTTTATGAGAAGTATCGCAGCAGCGGACGGCGGGACCGCGCCCTAAAATTAGCGGATTATGAAAATATCGGTGGTGTTTTTGGTGCGTTGGCTACCCAGGCGGATCAACTGTATAATACTATTCCCCCGGAAGCGCAGGAAATGATGCGCAAAATAATCCTGCGCATGGTGGAGAAGGCCGGTAATGACATTGAGCATCGCCGCGTGAATCTTGATGAACTCATCTATATCGACGAGCAGGAAACATTACGCGCGAAAAAAGTAATCGCCGACATGAATGCCAATGCACTTATTGTCTGTGGTAAAGGGTATATCGAACCGGTACACAAAGCCTTGTTAACCGCCTGGCCTGTGGCAAAACAATGGATCTCAGAGAATGCTGATGAGATGGCTTTGCAAAATGAACTTACCGCAGATGCCAATAAGCCGAAAGCGCTGGAAGAAGGGTTTAAATTGTGGGTCGATCATCCCCAACTGGATTTATTGGCAAAACAATTATCACATCCGGAGAATCGTTTTAATGCGCGAGAGCAGGCATTTATCAATATGAGTTTGGGATTACGTGCCCAGGAACGCTTCCGTAGCCAGGAGGAAGCGGCGGAAAAACGCCGTCTGGAAGATGAAATTCATCAGGCACAGCAACAGATGGTATATGAAGTTATCGAAGCGAGCTGGAAGACAGGCACATTGCTTCAGCCAACCCATAATACCGGCACAAAAGGTGGTAGAGAAATCTACAACCAACTAAAGCTGCTGATGAACTTGAGTAAAGCACAGGTCCTCTCCGCTATGCCGGTATTTGTTAGCGGCCCGCATCAGCAAGATTTGAATTTACATGCCAACAATTTCGGTTATTATAATCCGGAATTTGTCTCATGGGCGAAAGCGCATATGATTCCAGCGAGTAAAAGCGAACCTTTACGCATGCTAACACAACCATTTTACGATCTATTCGTACAAAACATGGCGAGAGTCTACTATCTCACCTATCAACAGCTAGATAAACTACCGACATTGCTGGAAACGACTAAAGTGGAATATTTAAACGATCTTCAGTCAGGATTCCGGCAATCGAAAAGCGGTGGTCTGTTTTTTGAAAATAAGTTTGGATACCATCTTTGGTCAAAGATGAGTGAGATTGGTGAACTTGGCGGCATACCGAAGGAGATTAATCCTTACTGGTTTTGGGTGGTATCCCTGGGATTTTGGACCCGGCGGGATATCGATGGCACCAAAAGAGAATTTAAAGAGATCCTCGATCTTTTGTTAAAAACTTACGATAAAGCCTGGTTTGAGAATCCGCCGAAACTCCCCTTATATTATCAGTAGCAGACCTATAAATTCGCCAAGAATCGGAAAAAACATTTACTATTTTATGAGATGATTTAATATGCCATTTATACACAAATTGTTAAGCCTGGAAAACAAACAAATCGTTCTGGCCAGCCAATCTCCCCGTCGCCAGGAGCTGTTACGCACAGCCGGACTACACTTCGAAGTTATTCCGGCAGAAGTAGATGAGAATCCTACCAGCTATACTGATGAAATTGATTTTGTGCGAAAAAGCGCGCAGATCAAAGGCGATTGGGTTTGGGAGCGTTGCAATGCCGATCTCCTGATTTCTGCCGATACCATCGTTGTCAAAGAGAGAACTATTTTCGGTAAGCCGAAAGATGTTACTGATGCCATCCGCACATTGGAACTGCTCAGCGGCGACAACCATCAGGTAATTACTGCATTTTGCCTGCGCAGTGCTCACGAGATAATTGTCGATCATGACATCACCAATGTCACCTTTTATCCCCTCTCCCCCGCTGAGATCGCCGCCTACGTTGCCACCGGAGAACCGATGGATAAAGCTGGTGCCTATGGTATTCAGGGTTACGGCGCCAGCCTGATTGAAAAGATAGATGGGTCCTATTTCAATGTGATGGGATTCCCTATTGCCAGGGTTTATCAACGCCTAAAAAACTTGAAAATATAATTTTAAGTTCAGAGTTCAGAGTTCAGAGTTCAGGGTTCAGAGTTGCTTAAGACAAAAACTTTGAACTTTAAACTCTGAACTTTGAACTCCCAAAAAGGTTCTCTATGAAAACGCCTGTATTTGCGATACTATTCAGTAGTTTACTTACCCTCACCAGCAGTGATGCTTTTTCCCAATCGGCGTTGAAGCTGTGGTATGATCGCCCGGCAGAATATTTTGAGGAAACGCTGGTGCTGGGCAATGGGATAGTTGGCGCTTCGGTGTTTGGCGCTGTAGAAAAAGATCAAATCTACCTCAATGATGCGACACTCTGGGCCGGGGAACCGGTTGATCCCAATATGAATCCTGATGCGCATAAACATATTCCGGCAATTCGGGAAGCGTTAGCGAATGAGGATTATCGACTGGCGGATCAACTGAACAAACATATTCAGGGGAAATTTTCCCAATCTTTTGCGCCACTGGGCACTTTATTTCTCGAGTTCGATCATTCCGGCGCCGCCGAAAATTATTATCGTGAGCTGGATATCAGCCAGGCTATCGCCAAAGTTCGCTATGATGTTGACGGTGTTCATTTTACCCGGGAATATTTCGTTTCCCACCCGGCGCAGATAATGATAATAAAATTGAAGAGCAGCCAGCAAGGAAGCCTGAACTTTCGGGTAAAGTTTGGCAGCCTGTTGAAATACCAGTCCTCACACGACAAGGAAATGCTCCAGATTGATGGCTATGCCCCTTTTCATGCTGAGCCCAGCTATCGGGGGGAAATGCCCAATGCAGTGCAATTTGATAAGCAACGCGGCACGCGGTTTTCCACTTATCTGCAAATTCAACAAGAAGGTGGAGAGGTTGCCTTTAATGATTCCAGCATCAGTGTCACGGGCGCAAATGAAGCCACGTTACATGTTTCTATTGCAACTAGTTTTAATGGTTTCGACAAAGATCCCGCCCGTGAAGGACGCGATAATAAATTGATAGCAAAGAACCAATTAAACCGTTCATTATCAGAATCTTATAAGACCTTAGTAACGAATCATATTGAAGACTATCAGCATTTTTTCAACCGGGTCTCTCTAACGCTGGATGATAGGCCTGTAACAAACCTGCCAACCAATGAACGGCTGAAGAAATACACCCATGGCGCCGAAGATAATGCGCTGGAAATTCTCTACTTCCAGTTCGGGCGATATCTGATGATTGCCAGTTCCCGCACGGATGGCGTTCCGGCTAATTTGCAGGGCATCTGGAATCCGTATATGCGTCCGCCCTGGAGCAGTAATTACACAATGAATATCAATGTGCAGGAGAATTACTGGTTGGCGGAATCTGCCAATCTTCCGGAAATGCACCGACCGTTTTTGAGTTTTATCGGCAATCTGGCGACAACGGGAAAAATTACAGCAAGAACTTTTTACGGGATTGAGCAGGGATGGGTGGCCTGTCATAATTCCGATATCTGGGCGATGAGCAATCCGGTCGGCGATTTCGGAAAGGGACATCCGGTTTGGGCTTGCTGGAATATGGCCGGCCCCTGGCATGTCACCCATCTCTGGGAACACTACCTATACAACGGCGACCTTGAATTTTTAAAAACAGAAGCCTATCCGTTGATGAAAGGTGCTGCGGAATTTTGCCTCGCCTGGCTG
The DNA here is from genome assembly GCA_028284905.1 of Calditrichia bacterium. Lineage (GTDB taxonomy): Bacteria > Calditrichota > Calditrichia > RBG-13-44-9 > J075 > JACKAP01. The sequence goes on along the minus strand of JANQQU010000056.1, from coordinate 113,804 downwards.
ATAGAGGACAAACAGGGTAATCTGACAACGTCTCCTTCCACTTCCCCGGAAAACCTCTATCTAACACCGGATGGTTATAAAGGCGCAACGTTATACGGCGCGACATCCGATCTGGCAATGATCCGGGAATGCTTTCAGCAAACCATCGAAGCGGCAAAAGTTTTGGATATCGATACGGCATTCCAGGAGAGCTTGCAGAATGCCCTGGATCGGCTTTATCCGTATCAGGTTGGCAGCAGGGGGCATTTGCAGGAATGGTATCATGACTGGGAAGATGCCGACCCACAGCATCGCCATCAGTCGCATTTATTTGGATTGCATCCCGGTCACCACATCACCCCGGAGAAAACACCGGCGCTGGCGGCGGCCTGCCGTAAATCTCTGGAAATAAAGGGAGATGAAACCACCGGTTGGTCGAAAGGTTGGAGGATCAACCTCTGGGCGAGGCTCCATGATGGTAATCGCGCCTATAAAATGTTTCGGGAATTACTTTCTTACGTGGAACCGGATGCAGCGGAAAAAACCCAGTATTCCGGTGGTGGAGGCACCTACCCCAATTTATTCGATGCGCATCCCCCATTTCAAATTGACGGCAATTTTGGCGGTGCTGCCGGGGTTATTGAGATGCTTTTGCAGTCTCACGAGGACAACGTTCATTTATTACCGGCTTTACCGAATGCCTGGCCGAGCGGATCGGTATCCGGCATACGCGCCCGGGGTGGATTTGAGTTGTCCATTAGATGGAATGATGGCAGGTTAACGGCAGTAGAAATACTTTCAACAGCCGGCAAGCAGTGCCGCTTGCGTTATAAAGATCAAGAAATTGTATTTGATACCGAGGCGGGGAATATTTACCGTTTCGATGGCAGCTTAACGAAACTCAATTGATTTCCTATACTGCCGGAACTCGAAACAGAGTTTCGATCGTTAGTGCATTCCCAAACTGGAGTTTGGTAACAAGAAGTAGATTGCTTGAATAGTATTTTAAGCTGAATAAATAGAGGCACCCCCTTCCGTTTGGGAACGCAATTGCTTTCGAAACTCTGTTTCGAACCCTGCAACATAAAAACTAAAACAAACGATCAATGCGATCCTTCTGAATCGCCTGCCAGGCCATCAAACTTAGTCCACGAACACCTTCGATGAGATCAGCAAAACGCTTATCCTTTGTATACCCTTTTTTATAACGGGCATAAATTTGCTGAACAATTACTGCAATTTTAAAAAGGCCAAAAGCATAGTAAAAAACAGCATTCTCCACAGAACGTCCGCTGAGCTGGGCATATTTTTCCAGCAGTTCAGCACGGGAGGGATTACCCGGAAGTAAGGTTGGGCTCAGGGCCATTTGGCGAATACCCGGCGGGTCTGCCGGATCGATCCAGTAACCGAGCGTGCTTCCTAAATCCATTAACGGATCGCCCAATGTTGCCATTTCCCAATCGAGAATAGCAATCACAGATTTCTTATCTGTCGCATCCAGCACGATATTATCATACTTAAAATCATTGTGGATGAGTGATGCACTGCCATCCTTCGGTTGATTCTCCTGCAGCCATTTTGCAGTTTGCTGCATTGTTGGAACATCATCAGTTTGCGCCTTTTCATATCGGGCGCTCCAGCCCCCCACCTGACGGGCAATATATCCCTCTGGTCGACCTAAATCTCCCAATCCGGCATTCTTGAAGTCAACCTTATGAAGTTCGGCAAAACTTGCCACAAAAGCATCGGCAATCGCGCTCATCTCTTCCGGTGAGGGCTGCATTTCCGCGGGCATCCGTCCACGGAGAATCATTCCTTTCACCCGGTCCATCATGTAAAATGGTGCGCCTATTACTGCTTCATCATCACAGTACAATAACGGCGCCGGCGCTTTTGGGTATACAGGGGATAATTTGGAGAGAATGTTGTATTCGCGGGACATGTCGTGGGCGGATTTAATATTGGCGCCAAAGGGAGGACGTCTCAGCACATATTCATCCGAATCAATTTTTACCAGGTAAGTCAGATTTGAAAAACCGCTGGGGAATTGTTCAACAACAACCTCGCCATTAAAACCATCCAGTTTTGTTTGCAGGTAGGCCGATAATTTTTTCGTATCCAGTGCTTCTCCATCCCGAATCGCTGTAGGGCGATCAATCCATTTTTCCGCATTACTCATCTTATCGTACCCACGTCATATTAGTTTTTGATTTTGAAGCAATTGATCCTCAGGTTTAATCTTGAGAAGACTGATTTTCATAACTATTATAATTTTCAGGAACATTTATTCCTAAAAAAGCACCGAGTTTTTGCCATTTTTTATCGTCCTCCAACGCCCCGACGAATAAAGCCTGGGAATTATATTTATTGAAAAAATCCTGCACTTCCCTATTGTGCAACCGGAAAATATTTTTATAATGTTCCCCCAAACCGGTCAATTTTAATGTTTTCTCAGAATAATTCTGGTTCTCCAGTTTTTCATCAAAACTGCCTGAATTAAGCAGTTGAAAATATTCATCTTCCCGCTGATAGATTTTACAATGAATCTTACTGCTGCCAATGATATTCCCGGCGGAATGGTTTACCATCGATTGAAACCAGGCATCGGCATCCCTGGTAAAAAGAATAAACTTTGCCTGGGGAAACCGGTGGTATAAAACTTTATAAAATCCCGGCAAAAACCAGGGAGAATCCTCAAACGCATTTGCTGCCCGAAAATCAACAGACGAAAATATCTTTTCAAAGTCACCTTGATACCAGCATTCTGACCAGGAATTATTTAAATCCGCCGGCCAGCCAGCCCAGCGATATCCAAAATCCTGAAAGAATTTACCAACCGAAGTTGTACCTGTCCGCTGCATGGAGATACAAAAGATTCGCGTTTCACTACGATCAGGGAGCGCCTTCAGAATTGAAATCGCCCGTTTAAGTTGATATTTCAGTTTCCCAGCCATCGTTCAACATCCCTGTTAGTCTTTGACGTTTCACCACTTTAATGTGTTGAAATCCCGAATAAAGCAGATAGATTCATATAGCTGGACACTACTAAAGAAATCCCTATCCGTTGTGATTCCTTTGATAGATTCTGAAAAGTTGTTCTCAATCTTTCGCAGACATGCACTTCTTAACCCTAATAAAGCTGAGCGAATTCGCTAACAATTAAGAATATTGCTTGAGAATTTCCCGGGCAACTCGGCTTTTGTGTACCTCGTCTGGTCCATCGTAAATCCGCGCGCCGCGCTCATGACGAAACCACCAGGATAGCAATATGTCGTCTGTTATTCCCAAAGCACCGTGCGTCTGGATGGCGCGATCCAGCACATTCTGCAATACTTTTGCGACATAAAATTTGATTGTGGAAATTTCCACACGAGCGGCATAGGCGCCTTCTTCATCAATCTTGCGGGCTGTATCCAATACCATCAATCGGGAAGCATTGATTTCCGCCCGGCTTTCCGCTATCCAGTTTTGGATGGTTTGTTTGCTGGCGAGGGGTTTACCCGGTGCTAATTCGCGAGTTTTTGCATAGCGGCACATCATTTCGAATGCCCGTTCGCATATACCGATCCAGCGCATACAGTGATGGATACGTCCCGGTCCCAGACGCTCCTGTGCGATGGTGAAGCCGGCACCTTCCTTACCGAGTAAATTTTTCTGCGGCACCCGGCAGTTCTCATATTTTACTTCGGCATGACTCATATAATCATCCCCCGCCTCTCCCATAATGGGAATATTACGCACCAGTTGAAAGCCGGGAGTATCGGTAGGAACAATGATTTGACTGGCGCGCTGATAACGATTTTCCGCATCGGGATTCGTCACAGCCATAACGATCGCGAAGGAAGCACCATCCGCCGAACTGGTAAACCATTTATGGCCGTTGATAACATAATCGTCGCCATCTTTTACCGCCTGGGTGCTCATAATTACCGGGTTAGAACCCGCATGTGCCGGTTCCGTCATAGAAAAACAACTGCGGATTTTTCCGTCTAACAGCGGCTGTAAAAAGGTTTCCCGTTGATAGTCACTGCCATGTTCGATGAGGATTTCCATATTACCGGCATCCGGCGCCTGGCAATTAAAAACGTAGTGCCCCAGTGGACTTCGTCCGAGAATTTCACTGACCTTACCGAACTCGGCCAGGGAGAATCCCGGCCCGCCCCATTTCTCTGAGATCTGCGGTGTCCACCATCCATTTGCTTTCACCGCTGCCCTTTTTTCTGCCAACACCGGCAGCATTGCCTGGAATGAGTTTTCCCGTACGCCCTTCTCCAGTGGATAAATTTCCGTTTCAAGAAACGCTTGTATTTCCTGAAGCATTTCGGTTAAGGATTTTCCGGAGATATTTGAAGCAGTAGCAGTCGTCGATGCGGCCATGGGTACTCCTTGTTATTAGGTATTGCGGTGAGACTAAGGCTTTCGGTTTCAGTAACATTTTTCAGATGCTGCAAAATACTCGGAGGTGGTCATTTTGTCAAGAATGATTTACAGCGTTCTACGCTTTTGAAATACATTAAAAAACAACTTTCTTTGAGAGCCGACGCCCGAAACCCAAATTTCATCTCCCATATATTTCATATTTATCGTAGACAATAGTATATTACCAATACTGAGAGGAAATGGCATGTTAAGATAAAACGGATAGACAATTAATGAATAATGCAGATCGAAATTATGGTTGCCGCATTTCTGATGAGTGGCAATTAAAAGGATTGAAAACCGTAGTAATGGAAAATGAATTGCTACGAATTACCATTCTCGCCGATAAAGGGAGTGATATTTACGAATTTCTCTACAAGCCTTTAGATATTGATTTTATGTGGAGAACGCCAACCGGATTGAGAAACCCAAATCGGGGAGTGCCTACCAATATTACTGAAGCCGGTTCGTTTCTTGATTATTATGAAGGGGGCTGGCAGGAGATTTTACCCTCCGGAGGCGGGGCCTGCACTTACAAAGGGGTATCCTACGGACAGCATGGAGAAGTTTCTAATTTGCCCTGGCAATGCCGTATTCTCCAGGATGATCCCGAGGCTGTCAGTTGTCAATTGACAGTACGAGCTTTGCGCACCCCGCTACGCCTGGAAAAAACCCTTACTCTGAAGCGCAACGAAGCAATTTTAAATATCACTGAATCCTTGATAAACGAGTCCCCGGAAACGATCGAGCTAATGTGGGGGCATCACCTTGCATTTGGCGAACCTTTTCTGGATGAACATTGCCGAATCGATACGCCGGCGAAAGAAATCCTGATCCATCATGAAGGATATTCAAATAATCATCGCTTTAATCCCGGTGAGCGATTTAACTGGCCTTTCGCCCAGGATAAAGCAGGCAACAAGATTGATTTCCGCACCATTCCTCCAAAATCACGAAAATCCGAGGATATGACCTATCTGCTGAATTTAAGCGAACCCTGGTTTGCACTTACCCATACCCAGCGAGAAGTTGGCTTTGGCCTACGTTGGAATGATGATGTTTTTAAATACCTCTGGTATTGGCAGGTCTTTAACGGTGGTCAGGGCTACCCCTGGTACAGCCAGACATATAATATTGGCCTGGAGCCCTGGACAAGCATGCCGACATCCGGTTTAGCGGAAGCAGTGAAACAAGGCACGCAATTGACGATTCCTGCAAATGGGCAAATCGATACAGAATTATTAGCCGTTGTCTATAAAAATTTAAAGCAGGTTAATCAAATTTCCGCCCAGGGAGCAGTGAAGTAAAGAAATAAAAAACTATTGTTACTTGATGATCGATAGAGTGGTCTATCGCTTATTATCTAAATGAGTACCTTTAACCAGCTCATCTATAAACAGAGTGGAATAACATGGAATTTAAAGACAAGGTAGCAGTTGTAACTGGTGGCAGCAAAGGTATCGGGGAATCCACCGCGAAAGCATTTAGCGCCCAGGGCGCTGCCGTAGTCGTGGTAGACATCGATGCGGAAATGGGAAATCAGTTAGTTGAAACACTCAACAAGAACGGGGGAAAAGCAATTTTTGTCAAGGCGGATGTCTCTAAAGCTGCGGAAGTTCAGGAAATCCCCAAGGCCGCACTGGCCGCTTTTGGCGGGATCGACATTCTCTACAACAATGCCGGCATCCAGCACTATGGCAATGTTGTCACAACACCGGAAGACGAGTGGGATTACGTTATGGGTGTTAACCTGAAGAGTATTTATCTCTGTTCCAAATATTGTATTCCGGAGATGATTAAACGCGGCGGTGGTGCCATTGTTAATACCGCCTCGGTGCAGAGTTTCGCCTGCCAACCGGATGTTGCCCCATATACCACTTCCAAAGCGGGCATTTTGGCATTGACGCGCAGCATCGCGGTTGATTTTGCGAAAGAGAACATTCGGGCCAATGCGGTTTGCCCGGGCTCGATAAAAACACCGATGTTACAATATGCCGCGGACAACCTGGCGACACCGGAAAAAAGCCCGGATGACCTGTTCAAGGAATGGGGCAGTTTTCATCCCCTGGGACGGGTTGGAGAAGCGCCGGAAGTCGCAGAATTAGTGTTGTTTTTGGCAGGACCACGCTCCTCATTTATCACCGGCGCTGCTTATATCATTGACGGTGGATTAATGTCGACTTTCTTTTAGAACAATAGCCTAATTGAATTTTTATGATCTGGGAAATAAACGCAGAAAACCTTCAGGAATACCTGCAAAAACAGGGTTTGATCGATGCGACTAAAGTTATAAGAATAAAAGAATTAGGCGGCGGTGTATCAAATTTAGTGTATCGGGTTAGTGGCAGCGGAATTGATTGGGTGGCAAAACAATCCCTCCCGAAACTGCGGGTGCAGCATGAATGGCTGGCTGGCCGTCAACGTATTTTACGGGAGAGTGCCGGGATGCGACTGCTAAACAAGCTGAAAATTAGCTGTCAGATTCCGGATGTGATTTTCGAAGATTCAGATAATTTTATTATTATCATTTCCGCGGCCGCGTCGCAGTCGATCAATTACAAGGAGGCATTATTATCTGGAAATATTGATGAAAACATTGGGCAGCAACTGGGAAGAATTTTGGCTGAAGTCCATAGGAAAACGTACCATTTAGCAGCTGCGAAGTCAAATTTCATTGATGATGACTGTTTTTATCAACTACGGATTGAGCCCTACTATGAACAGATAAAGCGGGCACATTCGGAAATTTCCGGGCAAGTTGATTTAGCAATTCAGCAGATGCAGCAGCGGAAACTTACTTTGGTCCACGGGGATTTCAGCCCGAAAAATATCCTGATTCACCAGCAAGAAATTTTCCTGCTGGATTTTGAAGTCGTTCATTACGGCGATCCTGCTTTTGATGCGGCATTTTTTATGAATCACCTATTTTTAAAAGCTGTCTACCGTGCGAATCATTCAGTGCAGTTTTTGAATTTGCTGAAAATTTTTTGGAGCGCCTATCAAGCAGATTTGCCTGAACGAGATTTTCAGGCATTAGAACAGAATACCGTATTGCAACTAGGCTGTTTGATGCTGGCCCGAATCGATGGGAAATCTCCCGCTGAATATCTTCAGGACGCGGATCAGAAGAATTTTATTCGCTTTGCGGCAAAAGAAATTTTAAAGCGGCGAGTGCAGCAAATTTCCGAAGTGTGTCAAATATTTGAGAAAATTTAACCTTTGTTAGCGGCATTTTATTATAGCCACGGATTTGCACCGATTCGCACGGATTTAAATTGGAAGAGCATGATAGAATCATTCATTTCATTCATCCTGAGCCTGTCGAAGAATGAATGGAGATAATTATTAGCTATTAAAGTGGAATAAGGTCTAATATTTAAAAATCAGTGAAAATCCGTGTTGATCCGTGGCCCAATTTAATAATGCCCTGTATTGAGAAAAGCTAAATGAAGATTACCAAAGTCGAAGCAAGAGAAGTTTTTGATTCCCGCGGTCGCCCAACGTTGGAGGCAGAAGTAACTATAGATTCCGGGCATAACGGACGGATGATTGTTCCCTCGGGCGCTTCCACCGGCATACATGAAGCACTGGAGTTGCGGGATGGCGATCGACAGCGTTATAATGGATTAGGGGTAAAAAAGGCTGTAGAAAATGTCAATCGTAAAATAGCACCAGAGTTGCTGGGTTGCGATGTTCGCGATCAGGGCAAAATAGACCAGCAATTGATCAATCTTGACGGCACCTCAAACAAAGCAAATTTAGGCGCCAATGCTTTATTAGGCGTGTCGGTCGCTTGTGCCAAAGCTGCCGCGGCTGCTGAGAATCTCGCTTTATATCGCTATCTGGGAAACGATAAAACTTTCTTACTGCCAATGCCGATGATCAACATGATTAGTGGTGGCATGCATGCCAATCGTTCCCTGGATTTGCAAGATTTTTTAATTATCCCCGTTGGTGCAACCTCATTTCAACAAGCGATGGAGATGTCCGCAACAGTTCGTTCGCAATTGCGACAACTCCTTGATAAACAGGGGTTTCAACATCTCGGCCTGGCAGACGAAGGGGGCTTTGGTCCGCCATTAGATTCTCATCAGGCCGCGTTTGAATTATTGCTGAAAGCCATCGAGCAAAGCGGCTTTCGTCCCGGAGAAGATATTGCCTTTGCCATCGATGTCGCCGCGTCCCAGTTTTACCATGACGGGCAATATCACCTCCAAACCGAACAACGTCAGTTAGATGCGGCAGCGATGGTAGAACTGCTGGCGGACTGGTCAGAAAAATATCCGCTCATCTCCATCGAGGACGGACTGGCAGAAGATGATTGGCAGGGCTGGAAACTATTGACAGAGAAATTAGGCACGAAAGTGCAATTGATTGGCGACGATTTATTAACCACCAATCTTCATCGGCTTCGTCAGGCGCTGGAAAGCGATACTGCAAATGCGATTCTGGTTAAAATGAACCAGATCGGTACCCTAACGGAAACCATTGCTGTTTTGGAAATGGCGAAAGCTCACGACTATGCCACTATCGTCTCAGCCCGATCCGGGGAAACAGAAGATACCACCATTGCCGATCTGGCGGTGGCCACTGCTGCCGGACAGATAAAAATCGGATCACTGGCGACTTCGGAAAGAATGGCCAAATATAATCAACTGCTTCGAATAGAAAATGAATTAGCGCATCGATCGGTCTTTAGTGGCAGGAAGCCATTTCGTCGAACATAAATTCCTGGTTTTAACACTACAAGAATCATAATTAGTTGCTTTGAAAACAAATAGTTAGAAATTCCTAGAAATACAGACGATTAGGATTAGTTTATGAAAATCGGTTTAGTTTTAACCCCGCTCAACGACCTTAATCTTAAATTGGCCAGCCAAATCGGGGTAACAGATGTGGTCTATTATCATATGGAAGATATGCCCAGCAGCTACTCGGAACTCTTGAGTTGGAAGAATAAGATTGCCGAGGCCGGCTTAACGCTTTCGGTAATCGAAGGTGGCCCACCGATGGATCAAATTGTGCTGGCAAAACCCGGTCGCGATGATCAGATCGCCTATTTCAAAGAATGTCTGGTTAATATGGGGAAAGCAGGCATACCAGTGCTATGTTATAGCTTTATGCCCTGGAGTTTGAGAGTCGCCAGAACCTCTTATCAAACCCCAATTCGCGGTGAGGCACTCACCAGCAGCTTCGATTTTGAAAAGTGGGATGACAACTTCCGGACCGAAGATGGGGAAACCACTTCGGAAGAAATGTGGGAAAACCTCAGCTATTTTCTGAAGGCGGTTCTGCCCACCGCTGAACAAGCGGGCGTAAAACTGGCGCTCCATCCCGATGACCCCCCGATTAATCCGCTCTGCGGTCTCGCGCGTATCTTTTCGGAACCGCGAAGTTTTGATCGATTGATCGACATGGCTAAGAGCCCCAGTAACGGCATCACCATGTGCCAGGGCACATTTGCGGAAATGGATGCTGATGTTCCAGCGCTGATTGAACGCTTTAGCGAACATATTCATTTCGCCCATTTTCGGGATATCCGCGGCGACAGCAAAAATTTTGTCGAAGTATTCCAAGACGATGGCAAAACTGACATGTTTAAAGCAATGCAAGCCTATCATAAAACCGGGTATACCGGCGTTATCCGTCCAGACCACGTTCCTTTACTGATCAATGAACAGGGGCACGATGTCGGCGACAAGGCAGAAGGTTATTTTAGCGGGAAAGCCTCCGGGTATACCATGCTGGGCAGACTGTTTGCTGTTGGCTACATGAGAGGACTCATCGAAGCAGTAGAAAAATCTGATAACTAAGTAAGTGTCTGGACAAAAATATGTGCTGATAACTGGCTTGCTGCACTTTCGTCTTGCCCATTTGCAAATTTACAAATGGGCAAAAAGTGGGTGAACTCTCAGTTTTGACCTTTTGAGTGCTACTCATTTTGTCCAAGAACTTACCTAAAGGAGAACTAATGCAAAATTATAAGGTGATTTCCGATCTGAGAAGTGAATTGAGTGAAGGGCCGATTTGGGATGAGGCCGGGCAGGCGCTCTGGTGGACGGATATTTTTGGCGGTCTTATTTATCGTTACGATCCCGCTGTTAATAAGGTGGAAACTGTCGTCGATGGACCGAAAATCGCCGGTTTTTCTTTAAACAAATCCGGCGGGTTGGTATGTGCGATGCTGGAAGCAGGCCTGCAATTATGGACAGCTGAAGGGGGTCTACATGACATCGTCAAAGTGTATGACGGCGTCGAGCTCTGTTTTAATGATTCCATCGCCGATGCGAACGGACGGTTTTATGCTGGCTCCAAATATTATAACCCGAACGCAGAATACCGGATGGGAAGACTCTTTCGGGTTGACAACAATGGTGACATCAGTATTCTTGAAGAAGGATTACATCTTTCCAACGGAATGGGCTTTTCTCCCGACAACCGCACCTTTTACCTGGTGGATTCGGTCACTCGGGAAATAAACGCTTACGATTTCGATCTGCAAACTGGCAATATTTCCAATAAACGAAATTTGGTGACGACTGCTGTTGAAGATGGGGTTCCCGATGGTATGACGGTTGATGCGGAAGGATATATCTGGTGCGCCATGTGGTACGGCAGCTGCGTCATCCGTTTCGATCCGGACGGCAAGGAAGAGCGCCGTATCCAAACCCCGATGACGCAAACCTCCTCGGTAATGTTCGGTGGTAAAGATTTGACCGATCTCTACGTTACCACCGCCGCCTTTAATTTTCGCTCACATCTGGCCCCTCCCGGCTACGATTTTGAGGTGCCGAATTTAGGCGGACCGGTTTATTGCTATCCGTTGGATATACAAGGAAAAAGCGAATATCTAGCGGATATTAATCTTTAGTAGATTGTCCAATTTATATTTGACAATCTACTGATCGACTCCATAAACTGTTGATAATAAGTACCTTTACATTGAGAAAAAAGATAGAGATATGTCGCCCCTACAGGGCAAAAATTTCAAAATATGCCTGTGGCTATAAATATGTCGCCCTTACAGGGCTTTTCGAATCAAAGATATAGTTTTGTTTTAAACGTCCTGTAGGGACGTAATACTTATAGCAAAATGAATTAGCAAAAACGATTAAAGCCCCATTCGGGGTGCCATAAATCCTAATTGAAAAAATGTGTATAAACCTTAGCCTCATTAGGGCAAATGAGCAAACCTGCAAAAATGCTTATTTGCTCATCTGCTCATCAAACTATTGAAAATACACACTTTTACATTAAAAAAAATAGAAATATGTCGCCCCTACAGGGCAAAATTTTCAAAATACGCCTGTGGCTATAAATATGTCGCCCTTACAGGGCTTTTCGAATCAACGATATAGTTTTGTTTTAAACGTCCTGTAGGGACGTAATACTTATAGCAAAATGAATTAGCAAAAACGATTAAAACCCCATTCGGGGCGCCATAAACCCTAATTGAAAAGATGTGTATAAACCTTAGCCACATTAGGGCAAATGAGCAAACCTGCAAAAATGCTCATCTGCTCATCTGCTCATCGGAACGTCAAATCAAGTGCTTCCAATTGCTCCTTCGCATACCAGTAGCCGGTATTAACAATCTTTTTCAGCGCGGAAAATTCCATAAATCCAAATTGGCGAACAGGGACTTCCAGGCAAATATCCGCAGACTTTTCAGTTGAGCGGGATTTACTCGTGCTGCCAAGCATCATTGTCCGCATCATAATTTCCAGAATATTCGGTATCTTTAAGGCAGATTTAAAGGGATTCAGGCGCCGCCAGAGTATTTGCCAGGGGGAAGGAATTTCCCGGCAGGATTCGTCAAAGTCGAGTTTGCTATCACCGACGATCTTAACAGCAATGACCGGACCGCTGGTAAATTGCCGCATGATATCGCAGGGCAAATTATTAAAGAATCCACCATCGACTAGAAGCTTGCCATTTTCCAGCACCGGCAAGGCCACACCGGGAATAGAACTACTCGCCCGGGCCATTTTCCCCAAAGGCCCCTGTTTATGAATGGCTATTTCGTTGTCGCTAAGGTTACTGGATACACAGAAGTAATTGATCCAGAGATCTTCAATATTCCGATCGCCACAAAAATAATGAGCGACCTTATCGAGCTTGCGGCTTCTTACCAGTGATAAAATCGGAAAGGTGTATTCCTTAAATGGTTTGATCTCGTTAAATGCAGTATGGTTTATTTTCAGCAAAGTGTCCAGATCATAGCCGATGGCATGCTGTGCGGCAATGATTGCCCCCATACTGGTGCCGCCGATCATGTCGATTTGCACACCGGCATCTTTCAATGCTTCAATGACGCCGATGTGTGCCAATCCTCGGGCACCGCCGCCGCTCAGGACAAGACCAACTGCCCGACCACTGAGGATGCGGCCGAGGCGGGCAAAATCGCTCTTAAAACCCCAGCGAACATGATGATGAATATCGACGTTCCGAGCAGCCAGTAAATGCCTGGTGCCTTGCGGCTCCGGGCTGTTTTCCGGATGCAAAATAATCAAACTGCGTCGCACTGCCGGAACCGTATTTTCTTTTGGGATATATTTTTTCTCCAGCTCACCCGGCAGTACCGGCATATCTCTTTCCCCGACCAGCAGCACGTGATCTGCTCTTTCCAGACAATGTTCCGTCCAGGGACTGTCAAACGGATCTGTTTCGAAAAGGATGAAGCGCTGCGCCGTTTCCTGCTCATCTAACCAGTTGGAAAGCCTTATCCCCTGGTAATCACTGCCACTTGCCTGGGCAATTCCCGGAGAGTTAGGAAAGATCTCATCCAGGCGACTGCTATTCAAATGTAATGTTTTCTGTTCATCATCGAGGAATGCCTGTAATTTTTTTGCAAATGCCGCCAGGGGGACCCCGGAATGGGCCGGCAGCAGGACTATATTAACAGTATTGGTTTCTGTGGACTTGCGAAATTTGATTTTACTGAGGCGTCGAATCAACAATGACGATAGCCGCTGCATTACCTCCGGGAATCTTACTACAATTTCCTGTAAGATCGACTGGGGGAACTTTACCAGATCACTGTTACGGACTGCGTAAATATCCGCATCATGCGTTTCTCCGGTGATTATTGCACTTTCTCCGATGAAATCGCCACGAAAGAACTCCTCTGCTGCATCTTCCTGCTTCGAGGCTGTTTGGTTAAGTGATTGTAAATGTCCGGAAACCACCAGGTAAAAACTTTCACGGGTTTCACCGCGCATCAGCAATTGTTCTCCCTTTTTCAGGTGAAGCCATTCCCCGCGGCTGGAGATGCGTTTCAGCACATCTTCGGCCGGCAACTGCAGCATCTTCACCAGGAGATGATGCAGTTGATTTTCCCGGAAACACTGACGGCTTATTTCGCCGATGAGCTGCAATGCCCGGGGATTTTTACGTAGGTGTTTTTCAATGACCTCCGAAGAGATACAAAGCAATTCGCAATACTCTTTCGTGCGGATGGTGGCAGTTCTTTTTCCCCCGTTCAGCAGTTGCATTTCCCCGAAGGATTCGCCGGTCCAAATTTCCGCCACGACAATCTCTTTTCCAGTTTGCCCGGCTTGCAATACCTCCAGGCGACCTTCCAGCACGAAGTAGACTGCATCAGCGGCATCGCCCTCCCGAAAAAGCGTCTTATCAGCGGCCAGGTTGATAAATGTCGCATCAGCACTTAATTCCTGCAGGTTGCTCTCATCGAAAGCAGCAAAAAATGGTGCGTTTGCTAAAGTCGTTGAAATGTTTTCCAGATATTCCTGATTGCGAGTCATCACAACTCTGCTCCTTATTTTTCACGTGCGATAATGTTAAATCCAAATTGCCGGGCAATCTCCCCGATCTGACGAACTTTATCCGCGGAGAGCGCGCCGTAGGAATAATGTTCCCGGATGCCGGCCAGTCCCAACAAGACAGCTTCCGTCAGGCAGGCATAGGCCTGTCCGCTGGGCAGAGACATACCACCTACATCGACATTTTGTTGAAAGGGATATTCGATCAATCCGCCTTTCAGGACAGTGACGTTCGGTTTTTCCCGGCGCACTTCTGGAGAAACGTCTCCGGGAACGGCCACATCGCAAATCACTGTAGGTTGATCGCTCAAATGTTCGCTAAGGATAATCGGTGTCGGGGAATTCGTTGCAGTAATGATTGCGGCACATTGGCGAAGATCTTCAAGATTGGTAGAGAGGCGTAATGGCGTGTTTTCGCCCAATTCTTTCTCAAGATGCGTGCGGATTATCTTTCCGCTAATTTCTCCACTCTCCAAAGTTTTCAGCAATGCGGCTGTTTTAGTCTTCGCGACTTCCCGGGCAATTCCTACCGCAGTCTGTCCACTTTCAATCTTTTCCCAGGCTTGCAGATAAAATTGATCGGCCACTCTTTCCAGGCGGCGTTTCGCGCCTTCCTTTCCGAAGAGAATGATTGTTGGAAAATTGTCAGCTTCAATCTCTGCGAGCACTTTGCCGATATTGCCCATCGCTCCAACAACGCCAAGAGTAGCATTATCGCGGTCGATACCGGCATCTGCAGCGGATGTTTCCAAAGCGGTAACGACCGCGGCTGCAGTAAGAGAGTTACCGCTGGTTAAGCCGATGCAATCTTCAGTTAAAGCAGTGCAGCTTTGGGTAACGATTGAAGTAAATCCACCAAAAGAAATTACACTACATCCCATCTCACGGGCCATATCGACAGCAGCCTGGATATTTTCGATGAGCACTTCCGCTTCTCCTTGCTGCACCTTCGCCATCATCTGGTCCGCCGTATAAGGCAGTCCCAGCACCGTCACCGCAACCCGTCGGTCATCGTTTCCGCGCACCGCAAACTCATTCACCGGAAAAGGTTTTAGAATCGACTGAGTTTTCGCTAACAGTTGAGCACATTCTTCAGCGCTCAATGGCGCCAGGCTGGGATCCCAATGGAGAAGATCCTGCGGTTCGATAAAATGCCCAAGGAAAGCAACATGCCGGTCAATTTTAGGAGAGTTTCCGGTATCACTCCCCTTCTTGGGTTGATTATTAAATAGATTTTCTTGAAATGGCTGCAGCGCCTCTGCTTTCCGTCCAGCCAAAAAAGCAACCAGTTGATGCGTATTACCATTTTCGATAAACCCAATCGCTTTTTCCAATGCATCACAAAATCGGTCCAGCGCTTCGTAGCTGATGTATGCCGATGGCTCCACCCGAATCGTGCCATGGGCCGAGATGGTCGGAGAAATACGAATATTCTCTTCATTGAGCAAATAGCCGCTCAGGAGGAAGCCGAGCAGATTTTGCGCTGACAATACCCGCAGCAATGGCGATTGGGAACGTTCTTCCTGAGTAGCTAACTCGATGCCGATCATCAAACCACGCCCACGGATGTCTTTAATGACTGCCGGGTAGCAGGCTTGAATTTCCCGTAATTTCGCCAGTAAGTAAGCGCCTTTATCACCGCAAGCCTGGATTAATGCTTGCTGGTCACTGTCCAGGATTTCCAATGTGCGAAGCGCGATCGCACTGGCAAAATCGTCATCTGCAAAGGTTGATGTGTGAATGTAACCGAATGGGGCAACATAGCGATCTTTCTCCACCAGCAACGCGCTAATTTTCGCCAGTCCGCCTCCCAACGCTTTCGAAAAGAGATAATAATCTCCCCGTATACCTGCGGTTTCGGAAGCAAGAAAATTACCGGTGCGCCCCATTCCGCTTTGAATTTCGTCGATCACCAATGGGTAGCCTTCCTGATCTGCCACAGATCGCAGCGCCGCCATAAATGGTTGCGATAATTCCCGGATGCCGCCTTCTCCCTGAATCGGCTCGATGAAACAAGCGGTTATCCCGGATTGGATTTTCGGCTGTAATGTCAATTGGCCATCACTGCTAATCTCCAGCTGATAATAGGCAACACGTCGTTTCTCAACCGCGGCAGCTAAGGCATCTGGATCATTCAAAGGGAGAAAATGAACCGGGATGCCAATCCGCTGCCAGGGATTACGAAAATCGGGATTATAGGTCATTTTCAGCGAGCCGCTGGTTTTTCCGTGAAAAGCGCCTTCCAGTGCCAGAAAGCAGCTTTCCTGCAGCAACGCCGCCTGGTTAAAGGCCGTGAGGTGAAATTCCAGTGCGTCGAGGTTTTTAATTTCCGCAACAGCAAATTTCTCTGCTGCCTCCGCAAACATCTCATTTGTAAGCTTAATTTTATTGGTGGCGATACCGCTGCGGATTTCCTTAAACCGCCTTTCCTGCCGTTTGAAAATAGCCTGAATCTTTTCCATAGCTTCCAATTCGGCATGCTTGATCGCAGCTTCCACTGCCTCGGTGCCGGTATTGCCCAGCGTAGTAATGTAATCTTTCCCGGTAACCCGCGTTACCATTTCGGAGAGGCGATCTGCCAGCAATCCGGCATAGCTGCGTGCGCTCGCCTGTGCTGCAAAAGGACGGCCGCTATCGAGGATTTCCTTTGCCAATGCAACCAGTGCCGGGTGATTATGACCGAGTAGGTTGACCCCATATCCACCGAGCAGATCCAGCACTTCCTGTTCTTCATTCTTCTCATCATACATGAACAGCGAATCACCCGCCGCCCGATGATATACGACGTCCAAACCTATGGCGCCAAGCAGATTCGCCAGGTAGGGGCGCAATTGCGTGCGAAAGGTTTCCTTGCCCTGAACGTCCGAAAAAGTTTGCGTATTTATCAACATTGTAAGATCCTGTTCTCTATAATTTTAGCTTTGGGAGATCTCCCGGAATTTTTCCGGGAGATCATCTCTTTAAGCGGCTTTTTGCGTTTTAAGAAATGCTAAATAAAGTTGTTTTGCCTTGTTGCGTTGCAGCTTACCGCTGGTAGTGCGGGGAATTGCATGCCGGGGAACAAAACCGATATGAGCCGGCGCAATACCAGTGCCTGTAGCGACCGCTTCCAGAATTGCCAACTGCAAAGCTTTCCGATCAAGATTTTCATCTTTCGGTGCTTCGCAAACCAGGTATAGACCTTCGGTGCCGTTCTGTAAATCACTAACGCCAAACGCCACAACGCGTCCGCGGGAAACACCGGTTACCAAGGCGGCTGCCTGCTCAAAATCCGCCGGTTGAAATTTCTGTCCCCGGATAACGATTAAGTCCTTGGCACGACCGGTAACAAACAATCGCCCTTTACGCAAGTAACCGAGGTCGCCGGTAATCAACCATTTTCCCTGCAACACTTCGGCTGTTTTTTCCGGGTGATTAAAATATCCCGCCATCACGGAAGGACCGCTTACCCGAATGTGACCGATATGCCCATCAGGTAATTGATTCCCATTGTCATCAACAATTTTAATTCGGGTATTTTCAACAACTGGCCCGCAGTCGCAGATTTTGACAGCATGTGTATCCGCATCCGAAACTGGTAAGGCGATGCCATTTTCCGTCAACGCCTGGTAGGATACACTTTCGAAGCGAAAAGGCGCATCCACCGGATACATAGTGATCGCCAGGGTCGTTTCCGCCATTCCGTAGCAAGGCAGGAAGGCCGTTTCGGAAAATCCGCGACCACCAAAGCACTTTATGAACGCATTCAAGGTAGCAGCTTCCACCGGTTCCGCGCCGCACATGGCCGCACGCCAGGAAGAAAGATCCAGGGTTTCCAGTGTTTCCGGGCGGGTTTTAAATGCGGCCAACGCATAGGCAAAATTGGGTGCCGGGGACAGTGTCCCGCCATAGGTGCTGATTGCCTTCAGCCAGTTTTCCGGGCGGCGTAAAAAATGTTCGGGTTTGAGAAAAACGCCTTTGAGGTGATTATATAATGTAAAGAGAAAGCAGCCGACCAATCCCATATCATGGAAGAGTGGTAACCAGGAAACCACGACATCATCTTCGCGGATTTTCAGAGCAGCGGCGATCTGCGCCAGGTTGGCCAGGGCATTTCGATGCCGGATCATCACGCATTTTGGCGTCCCGGTCGAGCCGGATGTCGCCTGAATAAACGCCAGCCAATCGCCCTCAATCTCTACCGGTTGAAAGTTTCCGCCGAGACGCTCATCAAGCCTTTCGATTGACAACACTTTTAGTGACAACGACTTAACATTTCTTAAATCGCTTTCCGGTAAATCGGTAACGATAAATTTAGCTGACAGATGATTGGCGATCTTGCGAATCCGCGCCAGACCTTCTTCAACATTACCAATACCAGTCGGGGACGCTACTACACAAGGAACCGCCCCGCAATAGAGCGCGCCATAAAACGCCCGGGAAAAGTCGCGCCCCGTCGGCAACACCAGCAACAGCCGGTCTCCGGCTCTGACGCCATTTGCCTGTAAACATCCGGCAAAAGTTCGGGCATCATCGCGCAAGGTTTGAAATGAGACATCAATTGCTTCTTTCTTATTTAGAAAAGTGTATCCTTTTTTAGCAGTTGTATTTTCAGCTGCAGATTCCAGTGCATCAATCAGTGTGCGAAATCGCTCCATCAGAAATTCTCCTTAGTTCAGCGTAATTTTTTGTTCGACCAGTTTCATAACATCCCCTACCCTGCGTATTTGGGATAACTCATCATCGGGAATTTCAATTGAGAATTTTTCTTCCAAAGAGACAATCAACTCCAGGCTACGAATCGAATCGAGGCCATACTGGATCAATAATGCTTCTTCATTAACTTGTTCAGGTTTGATTGCGCAAAGCGATGCAAGTTCTGTTCTAATCTGACGTGATACTTGATTCATTTTAATCTCCTAAGTGACTTTTAGTTGTCCGGTTTCGTTTTCAAAAGCGATTAAAAGTATCAAAAATCAGCAGAGAAATCTTTCACTGGGGTTGCGAAGGTTTGTAAAAATGTAAAGGATTGAATAGCGGCAGGAGGGTTGTTCAACAAACAGAAAATGGACTTTTTAACTTATGTTTCATTTTTTGTAAATAAAGTTACAGGGGCCGAATGTTTTTAGAGAACTAATTTCAATAGAAACAGCAATAAACAACTTTTTCCAGAATGCAAATGCGACTGCTTACCCACCAGAGGCAAAGAAACACATAAGGAAAAACCCCCAGTAATCAATAAACAGAATGCAGATAAAATTAATTGCAAATCTCCGCTGTTGCTTTCACTTTTAACCCCCAATTCTGTAAATAGCATCTTCAGAAATTCGCTCAAAAGCGCTCACAGAGCGGTTTTGGAGAGCTTAGCTTAATTCTTTATATGTATGATTTGTGAATCAAATCATCGAAAGATGCAAGACTCCCCCTAATTTAAACAACCATTATCATTTGATCTAAATCCTCTTACTTCGATCTTTGTCGTATTTCCAGGTCTGCCATTGCGGGTTTTACACGCTATCAATGTTTCTACGCTTTGTATTAGAAATACTGAGAATTGTAAGCGAGTGTTTAAAAATGCATTTATCAGTATAGCTCTTACCAGAAATCCTCGGGCAGCTAAAACCGATTATTAAGCATAATTTTTTTGTAAAAAGATTTCGGAAACTAATATAGCGGAGAGAGAGCTCCGAGTTCGTCGGAATAGTAATTTCTGTTAACATATAACGAATCAAGAAAATATATCACGGAAGATGAATATGAGAAGGCAAAGTTTTTCTAGCACAAAATGGTTATTCGTATTTAGTTTTATGCTTTTATTTAACTCCGCAGCAATCGCCCATTCAGTCGATCAAAGCTATATTTTTCTGCAAGTATACGAGAATCAGATTGATGGCCGTTTCGAAATGATGATCGAAGATATGAATATCGTTTTTGATCTCACCCATCCCGACTCCATGATCACCAAAGAAAACTACGCGCAATATATTGAGCAAATTCAGGGGTATATTACTGAACGCATCCAAATGCGCATCGGAGGTAATGATTGTCAATTTAGTTTTACCAAACACGATCTGCTAAGAACCAGCGAAGGCACTTTTATTACGGTCAGTTTTAATATTGCCAGCAACCTCGCGGAGATCCCCGAAAATATAGATGTACAATATGGGGTATTTTTCGATAAAGATCCGGAGCATGATGCCTTCCTGGTAATTGAACATTACTGGAAAGCCAACCTCTTTCAGAACGAGCGCATTTTTGCCCTGGCATTTACCAAAGACAACCAGTTACAAAAACTGGATTTAACCGATGCCTCGATTTGGAAAGGCTTCGTAGGGGTTGTTAAGCAAGGGATTAAACACATCTGGATTGGCATTGACCACATTCTTTTTATTATCGCGCTCATCTTACCGGCAGTTATGTATCGGCGCCAATCCGACTGGGAACCGGTTTCCGAATTTAAGCCGGCCTTGATTTATGTTATCAAAGTTATCACCCTCTTCACAGTCGCCCACAGTATTACTTTAAGCATTGCGGCGCTGGGCATACTCGATCTACCACCTCGCATTGTCGAATCAGTCATTGCCATTTCCATCGCAATTGCTGCCCTCGATATTATTTTCCCGATTTTCAAAGGCAAAATCGGTTGGGTCGTTTTTGGGTTTGGCCTGTTTCATGGATTTGGTTTTGCCAGCGTATTATCACATTTGGGGATTCTTGGGGAGCATATGGCACTATCCCTCTTCGGCTTCAATTTAGGGGTAGAAATTGGTCAGGTAGCGATTATCTGCGTTGCTTTCCCGGTATTATACTTTATTCGCAACGTTAGCTACTACCGCTCTGTTGTTTTAAAAGCAGGCGCCGTTGGCTTAATCCTGATTGCGCTTTATTGGTTTGTCGAGCGCGCCTTTGAGATTGAGATGCCCTTAGCGCAGTTCTTATAAAATTTGGGGGGAAACTCGGGAAACCCAGGGAAATGATGACGCTTAAAAGATCAAATTTATTCAGACTGGATCATCCTTTAATGATGACCGGGACGATTTTAGCGATTTTCCTAACATTAAAACTGTTTATATACAAAACTGCGGAATTATCTGAGAGCAGTTATTTCGCAGACTTTATTTTTTTTGAATTATTGCTAAACAGCGGTTACCTTTTGCTGTTGGTTGGAGGAATATTATCCGCAAGTTTGATTTTAGCAAGGGTTAGCCTGCCTCCACTGCGGACGATCTCTGGGGAAAATATTTCGATCGGTAAAAATTTCCTGAAAAACTTTTCGCATAAATGGCAAGTTTTTCAGCATGGCCGGTCCTTACGCATATTTATTACGACAGTTGCTATCATCCTAACATGGATTTATGCAACTTATAGTGTCAATCTTTATTACAATCAGAATCATTGGTTCGATAGAGTTTTACTAATTTTTCTTTGTATTGGCGTTTATTGGCGGCCGGTTGTTGTATTTCCATTTCTTTTGATGGCAGTGGCAATTATCAGCCAATTCAATTATCCACTACAAATAGGGTTTGATCGCCCAACGGATAATTTGCTCTTATACACATTATTATTGTTTTGCGGCTATTTTATATTTTTTGCCCTAACGGAAATCCGCAATCCGATTGGCTTCGTATTTCTGACGATATGCCTTATTGCCGGACAATACTGGTACCCGGGATTGGGCAAGCTGGAATTAAACTGGTTCGCCCATGGCAATGTGTATTTGATCCTGGCAAACGCTTATACACATGGTTGGTTGGCATTTTTACCGGCTGACACGTTAAGTGAAATGACCATATTCTTCTCGCAATGGGACACTATTATGGTGATTTCCACGGCAATCGTTGAGATTGGTGCCTTATTCTGTTTATGGCGGCTGAATGTTTTAAAGTTCTTTATTATCGGTTGGATCAGCTTTCACTGTGGCGTCTTTGTTTTAACCGGATTCTTTTTCTGGAAATGGATATTACTGGAAATTGTCTTCTGGGCAATCTTTTTACGAAAACAGAGTCCGATTGTCACACCGCTGTTCAACTGGCGGTATTTTGCAATATCTGTGGTATTAATTGCGGCAATACCCTATTGGGCAAAACCGGCAAAGTTGGCCTGGTATGATACGAATTTGGCCTATACTTACCGCTTAACTGCCCTTGACAGCGAGGATCGCCAAATTGATTTACCGCCGCCTTTTTTTGCACCTTATGCTGCTCACTTTGTTTTTGGGAACTTTGATTATTTGACAGAAAAACCGCAACTGGTTGGCCCCTACGGCGCATCCCAAACTGCTTCTGTTACCAGGGCATTAGATGCCGCACAATCAGCAGGAGATATATTCGCATTGGAAGCTGGAAAGAAAGACAAGCGCCTGAAATTGGCCTTAATTGAACGTTTTGAGGACTACATAAAAACAACGGCTGGTAACTATAGTCACAGACAGAACAAAGCGCTATGGTTAAATTGGTTTCAGCCACCGGCAACATTTTGGTCTTTTGCTGAAAAAGTTCCTCTCACAGGCAACGAACAACCAGTAGCAATAAAAATCACACAAGTCACCTCTTTTTTCGATGGTAGTGCTTACCAGAAAATTCGGGAACGTGTCATACGAAAGATAGATGTAAGGCATTAAAATTTATGAGCACCAAAAACGCATGGAGGCGTTTTGGCATGGATACAATAATTTTATCGATAGATGATATTCGGGCAATCGTTCAACAGGTTGGCCTGAATGAATTAATGGACGATCTGATATCCAGATTAACCATTGCTTTTCAGGAATACGACGAAGAGAACACCACCATTCCGGTCCGGGATGGTTTTAATTATCATGAACCGCATATCGGTTTGATAGAGTGGATGCCGGTGATGGAAACGGGCAAGGCGGCAACGATTAAAATTGTCGGCTACCACCCGACGAATCCCGCTTTGCGGAAATTACCGACGATTCTTTCAACGATTAGTGCCTATGACACATCCAGCGGGCACCTGATCGGTCTTGCGGATGCCACATTTCTGACCGCACTTCGCACCGGCGCCGCATCGGCAGTTGCCAGTAAATTGATGGCTTCGCCGGATTCCCAAACAGTCGGCTTGATTGGCTGCGGTGCCCAGGCAGTGACGCAATTACACGCACTCACCCGGGAGTTTAATATTCACTCAGCGCTGGCATACGATATAGACGCCAGCGTGACAAATCACTTTGCTGATCGGGTCGATTTTCTGGATGTTGACGTCCAGGCAACAGACC
Organism: Calditrichia bacterium; assembly: GCA_028284905.1. GTDB lineage: Bacteria > Calditrichota > Calditrichia > RBG-13-44-9 > J075 > JACKAP01. Next base: position 90,407 of record JANQQU010000056.1, on the reverse strand, counting down.
TGAAAACCCTTGTCAGAGCGGCGGATATCATTGTAACGGCAACCTCAGTCGGTATTGGGCATGGTCCGGTATTTTCCGACGAAGAGACCAAGCCCTGGCTACACATCAACGCCGTCGGGGCGGATTTTCCCGGAAAAGTCGAAATTCCGGCCGCGTTCCTGAAGAAAAGCTTCGTTTGCCCGGATTTTCTCGAGCAAGCCTTAAAAGAAGGCGAATGCCAGCAACTTGCCACTGGTGACATTGGGCCGGAACTGGTAACCGTCGTACAACATGCAGAACAATATACTTTCGTCCAGCAGCAACTGAGCGTTTTTGATTCTACCGGATGGGCGCTGGAAGATCAGGTCGCCCTGAATATGATGCTCGATTATGCCGAGGATTTGGGTCTGGGAAAACTTGTCCAGTTGGAAAGTATTTCCGAAGATCCGCACAATCCTTATCATTTTGTAAAAGCAAAAACGGAAGCGCATCAACTAACATCCGCAGACGTAATTATTGAGTCTCCCTGAACCGGAAACCTTTGCACTCAACGTAGAAGAGATGAGGTCGTTTATGAAAAAAATAAAAATGGTAGAAATTCCCGCATTGAAATTGCTGGACGAAAATGGCAATAATTGGACGGCACTGCGGCGGAGGGAACCGTTAGTGAGCAAACAAATCGTCATGCCGCAATTAATGGCCGGTGGTTACGATGTTGAAATGATAAATTTAAAAGATGGTACGGAAGAGACCGATTTTGGTACAGTGACCTGGCGTGGAATGGAACTGCGCAAGGTAGTAGTGGGCCGCGCATTAAGAGAGCCTGCGGATTCTGCAGATATGTGGGCCGTTACCATTAATTATATCCAGGAGCGGGAACCGGCCTGCATGATCATCCGCCAATTGAGCGAGCAGGGTGCTAAAGTGATTGTCGGTGGCTCCGATGCATTTGCTGATCCGCAACCCTACCTGGAAGCCGGTGCATACGGCGTTGTGCAGGATAAATCCGGCGCGGCGAATTTGTCGATCGCGGATTACGTCACCGGCCAACCACAACGCGAGCCATTGAGTGGGGTTATTCTCGCCGATGGTCAAAAGTTTAAAAGTAAATCTCCCCCAATGAGTCCGGAAGACTGGCCGCTCCCCTCTCAGGATGTGGTAAAGGAATGTCTCGGTATCGACTATTGGGAAACACAGCTGCCGGAACATCTTCTCCCGATTGGCTCGGTTATGGCCGACATCGGCTGCGACCGCAAATGTGATTTTTGCGAAACGCCGCTCTATCGCCTCGGTTATCGAAAAATGAGTCCGAAAACCGTTTTAAAGTGGTTTGCCGCTCAAAAAGAAGCAGGTGCAAAATCGGTCATTTGTCCATCGGATCAATTCCTGGGGCGGGTGCTTTGGAAAGGTGGCCGGGAAGAGGTATTGGAAATTATGGCCGGTATTCGCGAACTGGGACTGGCCGTACTTTGGGGAAATGGCCTCGAGATCAAAAAACTGACTGTCGGCAGAAGTCTTCCGAACAGCGATCTTACCCCGGACATCGAATTGATCAATGCCGTATGGGGCTGGGACGGTAAAACCGGCTGCTACCAGGGATATATTCCGGCGGAGCGCCCCACTTTCGGACGGGAATCCTACGCGAAACTGCTTCCCTGGCAGGAACATCTGACCATGGTACGAGCGATTGTAGAAGCCGGCGTGCCGGATATTACTTATGGGGTAATTGTCGGTCTGCCCGATGATAGTCATGATAGCATGGTCGGTTTACATGAAGCAATTGAAGAACTATATCACGAAGCAAAATCGATTAACCCGGATCTGGTGTTCAATGTAACGCCATATGCTATCCGTCCCCTGCCGGGCACACCACAGTCCGCGCAGCTGCGCAGCTCCGGCCTGTTACGTTTCGAAGACCCGGCGATTATCGGTGGATTCTGGACGGCCTGTGCAGACACAAAACATATGAGCTACGCGGAAGTATCCGACTGGCAAACAAAACTTGCTGCCATCGGCAATAGCGAATTGATGGAATGGCAAAGTATTACCGGACCGACCGCAAACGCGCAATAACAGTTTTAATCGCATTATTATTACAGGAAGTATTCGTTTTACAGGAAGGTAAACAGGGACTGTATGGATTTTTCATGGACCGAAGCACAGTTAAGCTTTAAAAAAGATGTCATCGCTTTTGCACAGCAGCATTTGAATGAGGACATCATTGATCGGGACAAAAGCGGCACGCTCTCCCGGGAGAACTGGCAAAAATGTGCTGAATTCGGTATTCAGGGCATGGCTGTTCCCAAAGCCTACGGTGGTAACGAGCAGGATATAATGACTGCAATGCTTGCCATGGAAGGCTTTGGCTACGGTTGCCGGGATAATGGCTTAACCCTCGCGCTCAACGCGCAGATGTGGACCCTCCAATTCGCTATCCAGCAATTTGGCAGCGACGCTCAACGCACGAATTATTTACCAAACTTTTGTAATGGCAGATGGATTGGCGCGCAGGCAATTACCGAACCGGATGTTGGCTCGGATAGTTACTCGCTAACCAGCAGTGCCGAAAAAGTCGATGGCGGATATCGTCTCAATGGGCAAAAAACCATGATAACTGCCGGGCCGATTGCCGATGTCGTTATGGTATTGGCAACGATCGATCCCTCCCTGGGGAAATGGGGTGTTACCGCTTTCCTGGTTGATAAGAACACACCCGGATTTATCCAATCCCCCGTTACGGAAAAAATGGGTTTGCGCACCGTCCCTTTTGGCGACTTAACTTTTCAGGACTGCTTTATAGCAGAAGAACAGCGCCTTGGCAAAGAAGGTGCGGGTCTGGCAATTTTTAGCAGCTCCCTGGAATGGGAACGAAGCTGCATGCTGGCCAGTCAACTGGGCGCAATGGAGCGGCAACTGGAAGAATGCATCAGTTATACCCGCAAACGCAAACAGTTTGGCCAGGCAATTGGTAAATTTCAAAGCGTCTCCAATCGCATTGCCGAAATGAAAATCCGCCTGGAAACAGCCCGCCTCCTGCTTTATAAAACCGCCTGGCTAAAAAAAAATGGCAAACCGGCAGTTATGGAAGCGGCGATGGTAAAACATTATCTCGCAGAATGTTACGTCGCCTCCAGTATGGATGCGATTCGCATTCATGGGGGGAAAGGATATACCACATCGCTTGAGGTGGAGCGCGAATTACGGGACGCCATTGGGGGCACGCTTTACGGCGGCACCTCAGACATTCAAAGAAATATCATCGCCCAATTATTGGGGCTATAAACTTTGAGAGATAAAAGATGAATTACTTGATCCAACATACGATTGACAGTGTCGCTGCAGAAGTCCCGGACCGGGAAGCGGTGCGCATGTATAATCAGCATCTAACCTACAGGGACCTGGCGGAAAAATCGAATCAATTGGCGAATATCTTGATAGAACAAGGCGTTCAGCGCCGCGACCGGGTTGGCATTTATCTGGGCAAAAGCCTCGAATCTGTTATTGCAATGTATGGCATTATGAAAGCCGGTGCCGCATATGTGCCGTTGGATCCTTCCGCGCCATTTTCCAGAATTGCTTATATGATTGAGGATTGTGGCATCAAGCATATCATCAGCCAGAATTCGAAAATTGCCGGTATTCAATCCTTACTTCAAGAAGGCGCATCACTCTCCAGTATTATTGGGATTCATGGCAATGAGCACCTGCCGGTTTCGTGCATTACCTGGGATCAAGTCTATCAAACGGCCAGCAAACAAGCGCCATCTTTAAATATCGTCGAACAGGATCTTGCTTACATTATTTATACTTCCGGCTCTACCGGCACTCCCAAAGGGATTATGCACACCCATCATAGCAGCCTTAGTTTTACCAAATGGGCCGCTAATGCTTACGGCATCCGCCCGGAAGACCGTTTGAGCAATCAGGCGCCATTGCATTTTGATATGTCCATTTTTGATTTTTTTACCGCTGCGGTTGCCGGCGCAACCACGGTCATTATTCCCGATGAATATATGCGCCTCCCCGCCAGCTATTCAAAACTGCTGGCCGATGAAAAAATCACCATATTTTTCACTGTTCCTTTTGCGCTCTCCCAATTGCTTTATCGTGGCGTTTTGCCAAAGCGGGATTTGAGCGCACTGCGCTGGATCATCTTTGGAGGCGATACGCATTCCCCGCAACATGTATACAGACTGATGGAATTACTGCCGGAAACCCATTTTAGCCACATGTATGGCCCGGCGGAAACCAATGGCTGCACCTACTTCAACTTTACCGAATTTCCTGGCTCCGCTGATACGCCAATTCCGATTGGGAAAATGTGCGAAAACATGGAAGGGATCGTTGTTGATGATAATGACAACCTGCTTGGCCCGGGAAATACTGGTGAATTGCTGGTACGCAGCCCCTCGATGATGCAAGGTTATTGGAATCGTCCCGATCTAAATGCAAAGGTATTTTTTAAGCGTTTTGTATTCGAGGGATACCAGGAAGTTTTTTATCGCACTGGTGATCTGGTAGAAATTCTGCAGGATGGACAATACCGTTTTATCGGCAGGAAAGACCGCCAGGTAAAAGTGCGCGGTTACCGGGTGGAAATGGAAGAAATTGAAACTATGCTAATGGGTCACCCCGAAGTGGAAGAGGCAGCAATTTTTGCCGTCGCAGATAAAGATGGCGCCAAATCGATTGAAGCTGCGGTCAAGTTAGACGCTGACTCAAATATCAATGATACCGATTTAGCCAATTTTCTAAAAGAGAAGCTACCCTGGTATGCCGTGCCACAGAAGATTGAAATCATGAGCATTTTCCCGCGCACAGGCACCGGAAAAATTAACCGGAAGGCGTTGGGGAAAAACCAGGTCGCTGAAGAAGCGAGTGGGTAAGACAGCTGGCGTAATTAAAGCTGTAGGCAATAGGCCTAAGGTACTAATTGTTATTATTATTAACTGATGTTTCGCGATAGTGAGAAAAAAGGCAGTTTTTTCCCGTCATCGTTGCCCGCCAGGGATGAATCCACTGGCTCATTATCGTAAGCCCGATAAATCGGGCAAGTCTTTGCGTCACTTTTGACGCCTGATAATGAGCCCGGCCCCAAAGGGATTCCTTCGGAAGGATTCATCCCGGGGCGGATGGTTTTTACTGCCCGTGCGTAACATCAGTTATTAAATAAAGGCTCAGGATGAATGAGAATTAAAATGTTATTCATTAGGCCTTTATCAAAGAAGAAGCATCAATGGAAAGAAGAAAACGGAATTAGCGACGAAGAGAAAATTTTTACAGAGATCATATTCGGAATCAGGAGAAAAAATGGAAGTACAAGCAGCATTATTAAAATATATCAGCGAAGAATTAATGGATAACGCCATAGAACTAAATGCCGAGGACAATCTGCTTATGGATGGCATGGTTAGTTCCCTGGGGATGTTTCGTCTCGTGGGATACATCGAAGAAACCTGGGAGATGAAAATTCCGCACGAAGATCTCGTGATCGAGAATTTTCGCACGGTTGCCATTATCAGCAACTATATCCAAAGGCGCCTGGAAAATATAAACGATCCAGCGAAAAGTGAAAGCAATAAAGCGAGTTAAGAGCATTATTATTAAAAACTTAAAACAACGGCTCTAATTTTCATTTAATCTTTAAATCGACTGCCCTTTTGAGCAGATTGACAATTAATTAGGCAACTGGTATTGCAGGGATGAAACAGCAAACAACACATCCATTCAATAAAATGAAGCAGGCGCTTTCCGCTTTGTTAGTCACTATTTATGTGCTGACAATGTTAGGCGATATGACCATTTATGTCAGCCACAGCCTGCACCATCATTTTACCAGTACGCCGAAAAACCACTTTCACAAAAATCTATATACGCCGCATCATCACCACAGTGATTTTGTCGATAAACTGCTGGCAATGATGACTGGTGATGTAGACACCGACTCACAAAAACCAATAATAATAACTGATTCTAAAACGCCCGGAAAACATTTCCCGGCAGCAAGCGAGGACTTGCCACAGAATTCAAATCGAAATTCAATTTCTGAGCTAAGAATAAAACCAGACGATGACATCTATTTACTACAAAGAACACCTCCTCCAAAGAGAGGCGCCTGATAAATAGGATTTACATAAAGTCCACAATCACAACAAGGATATCGGTATTTTGATCGTCAGGATCAATAAACGCTCGATGATCAAAAATGCCGCTTAAACAAAAGGGTTCTGTTGAGCCGGGTGAAGAATTTTCACCAATCAGGAAGCTTTACTTTCAGGGAGAAATAAAAATGAAATTAACCAACAAAATACTTTATCAATTCTTACTAATCATACTTTGTGGTATGGTTGCCCACGCACAGGAAACCGGAAACATCCGTGGTTTGGTAGCAGACCATGATTCCCATGAAGAATTACCGGGCGCGAACGTACTTATCGAAGGCACTGTGCTTGGTGCCAGCACCAGTCTCGATGGCAGTTTTGAAATCGAAAACCTCGCCCCGGGCACCTATACACTTACTATCAGTCTTCTCGGTTACGAGACTTTTCAGGAAGTTGTTATCGTAAAAGCCGGGCAAACCAGCGAATTGGATATTCACCTCGAACCGCAGCCGGTGGACATCGGGGCAGTGTTAATTGAATCTGAGCGGGCCTATTCTGCCGCCTCGTCCAGCGCTATTCGAAAGTTTGATATTCGCACCCGCCCGAACCGCTCCGCCCATGATATGTTGCAGATGGCGCCCGGCATTATTATCGCCCAGCATGCCGGCGGTGGCAAGGCCGAGCAAATTTTTATCCGTGGCTTTGATGCCGACCATGGCACCGATGTCAGTATTGCCGTTGATGGCCTCCCTACCAACATGGTTTCGCACGGACATGGGCAGGGATATGCCGATTTGCATTATCTCATTCCCGATATTGTCGAAGCAGTAGATGTTTACAAAGGTCCCTATTTTGCGGAATTTGGCAACCTGGCCACTGCCGGCGCTATTCGCTTCCGTACCAAGGAGCATATCGACAAGAATATCGTCAAGATGGAAGCCGGCGAGTTTAATACATCCCGACTGACGACATTAATGCAAATTCCCACCGGGGATGATCATCAAAATGCCTACATTGCCGGGCAATTCTATCGCACCGATGGCCCGGTGGAAAGTCCGCAGGGCTTTGACCGTTTTAACCTTTTTGGAAAACTACACACTCACTTATCTCCGAACAGCAAACTGGTGTTAACCGCCACGGCATTCAGCTCCGGTTGGGATGCATCCGGTCAAATTCCGCAGCGCGCTGTTGACCAGGGTATGATCAATCGCTTTGGCACTATCGATGATCTCGAAGGTGGCACTACCAGCCGCCAGGACATCAATCTGCAATATTTTGTCCATGGCAGTAGAAACAGCGAATTGATGCTGCAAACCTATGCCACCGGCTACAATTTCAAGCTGTTTTCCAATTTCACTTTTTTCCTGGATAACCCGGAAGAAGGTGACATGATCGAGCAAACCGACAAGCGGCAAATTCTCGGATTTAACAGTCATTACAAATTTACGCATCACCTTGGTAAAGGCATGGGGATTACTACCATCGGCGGGAATTATCGTGCCGATGACATCTCCGTCGGTCTCTGGCAGAGTCCGGACCGGGTGCGTAAATCCGCCCTTGTCGATGCGGACATTTTTGAACGCAATCTCTCTCTCTGGGCAAAAGAGGAGATTCTTTTCAGCAATAAGTTTCGCGTCCAGCTCGGTCTGCGTGGAGATTACATCACTTATAACGTTGAAGATCATCTCGACATGCCCGGATTAGCGAATGATCTGCCTCATGCATCCGGCTATGCGCAGGAGAGCATGCTCAATCCCAAGCTCAACATGGCTTTTAGCCTTACCGACAAACTGGATTTATTTATTAATAGCGGCAGCGGTTTCCATTCCAATGATGCGCGTAATGTCGTCATTGGCAAGCGGATTGCCGAGCGCGTTCGCGTGTTTGAGCGTCAGGGACTCAGCCAGAGTGAAATCGATTCCGCCCTTACCGCACAGAACTTTGATCCCGCGCAGAATGGTGTGCAAACATTTCCGCGGGCAATCGGTGCCGAGATCGGCTTCCGCACCCGTTTGTTAGACCGGGTCAATTTTGCCGCCGCACTTTGGTGGATGGATCTCGAGCGGGAGTATGTTTTTATCGGCGATGCCGGCACTACAGAGCTGAGTGATCCGACCACCCGCACCGGCCTTGATGTCGAAGCACGCTTTCAATTAACCCGCTGGTTATGGGGCGATGCGGACGTCAATTTTTCCCGTGGTACCGTAAAGGATGCACCAGCGGATGCCGACGATATTGCCCTGGCACCGAGATTAACCACTACCGGTGGTTTAACCGCCATCCATCCATCCGGCTGGGAAGGCAGCCTCCGCTATCGTCATATCGATGATCGCCCGGCAAACGAAGACGGCAGCGTTATCGCTGAGGGATATACTGTGCTGGATTTTTCCACCGCATATCAGATTGGGCGGGTCAAATTCCATGGCACGATAGAAAATCTACTCGACGTGGACTGGAATGAGGCGCAGTTCGATACAGAATCCCGGCTTTTTGGGGAAACTGAGTCCGTATCAGAAATCCATTTTACCCCGGGTAATCCCCGTAACTTCCGGTTCGGGATTACCTATGAATTCTAAGAAAGTCGTTGGTGGGATTTTCCCACCAAACGCAATGCAATAACAATTGTGATAGTAAGGGACGAATGAAAAACAATACCCCGGATAATTCAAATCTAACCCGGAGTCAGTATATGATCTGGATGGGGCAAAAGCTCCATCCGGATGCACCGTTGTATAACATGGCCATCACTTTTTTTATTGATGCGCCGATACAGGCGACGCTGTTTTCCCATGCTTTCACAACCCTGCTCACCAAAAGCGATGCTTTGCGAACGGTCATTCGGGAAACTGACGGCGTCCCGCAAAGCGTTATCTTGGAGACTCCCCCGATAGAATTGTTACAATTGGATTTCTCTCAAGAGGAGAATCCTGATGGAGCGCTACAACGCTGGATAGACAAGCGTACACGGCAAAAATTAGTATTGGAAGACAGCTTGCTGGATAGCGCGTTGATCAAGCTAAGCGATCGTAAATTCGCCTGGTATCTCAATCAGCATCATCTCATTAATGATGGCTGGACGGCGGCGATCGTTTATCGGCGGATGGCAGAGTTTTACAAACTGGCGTTAGCGGACAATCTTCAATCCGCCCCGGAGCTGCCGGCATATGCGGATTATGCTATTTACGAAGAGAAACAACGGCATCCGGAAAAACACTCGAAAATCCGTGTATACTGGGAAAAGAAAGCAGCGAAAAGCATTGAACCGCCTGCTTTTTATGGAGAATCCCCAAGAGAATCAACCACAGCTGGTGAGCGTATAAATTGCGACTTTGGGCGGGAACGCAGCGAGAAGCTGCGGGAAATCGCCCGGCGAAAAGATGTCCAGCTGCTCTATGAGGATATCTCCCTCTTTAACATTTTTGCCGCCCTGTTAACGGCATTGCTCTATCGTATCAGTGGTCAGACGGAGCATACCATCGGCGCGCCTTCCCATAATCGTCCTTCAGCGGCATTTAAAGAAACAATCGGTTTGTTCATCGAACTATTTCCCTTACACATGACCATTGATGCGAATGAATCATTCTTGTCGCTCGTCCGGAAAATAAACCGTGAAAAGATGGACTTTCTTCGCAATGCCGGACCGGGAATGAGCACCCCGGAGTTAAACAGCACCATACCGGTCGTACTAAATTTTATCAACAGCAGTTTTAGCGATTTTAATGGTGCCGCGATATCCAGCCAGTGGCATTTTCCCGGTCATGGCGATGCCGGTCATTCCCTGCGCTTGCTGGTGCATGATCTCGACCAGACCGGCAGTTTCCAGCTTTGTTTTGAGTTCAATGACGGAGCGTTTACGCCGGCGCAGCGGGAAATGACTATTGCGTATTTTTTCAAACTGGCGGATGCTTTCCTGGATTACGATCAGCAGCCAATCGGTAAAGTGCCTTTACTTTCTTCGCAAGATGAAAAAGCGCTGGCAGCATATAACCAGACTGACTTTCAGTACCCAGCCCAGGAAACGTTAGTGGATATGTTGGAAGCCCGGGCAAAAGCCACGCCGAATGCAAATGCCCTCAGTTTTGAGGATCAAACCCTTAACTACCGGATCCTGAACGAACGCGTCAATCAATTAGCGAATTTCCTCCGTAAAAACGGTGTTGGTAAAGGTACAGTTGTGGCACTTTGCCTGGAACGCTCTCCGGAAATGGTCATCGCCATTTGGGCCGTTTTAAAATCCGGCGGGGCTTTTTTACCGATAGAGCCGGATTATCCGCCCGATCGCATTCGCTTCTTGTTAAAAGATACCGCCGCACCGTTTCTCTTGACATTGGCACATCAAGAGGACAATTTAAAAAAGATTTCTTCTACAGAAAATAGCTCCTCTCCCCTTTCCCCTGTCGACAGCAGTGAGGCGACGGATGTTTCTATTATTTCCCTCGATAGCGACTGGGAGAAAATTCGCCAGGAAAGTTCGAAAAATCCACAAAGCGAAATCGCAGGCAGCGACCTTGCCTACTTGATTTACACCTCCGGCTCGACCGGCACGCCAAAGGGTGTCATGATAGAACATGAGGCCATCGCGAATTATATTCATTGGGGGCAACGCACCTATTTCGCCGATGGACCTTTGGATTTCCCATTGTTCTCCACATTTGCCGCGGACCTGACTTTAACCTCCATTCTGCTGCCCCTGGTCTCCGGCAGTCAAATTCTCATTTATGGCGAAGAAAATGACGGTCTGGATCTGGCGATCAGAAAGGTATTTCAGGATGGCAAAGCCGGCATCATCAAGCTAACGCCTTCGCACCTTGCCGTCATCGAAGCATCCGATATTTATTCCCCTAATCTGAAGAAATTGATTTTGGGTGGGGAAGATTTAAAATCCCATCTGGCCAAAAAAATCAGCGACATTTTTTCCGGCGATATCGAAATTTACAATGAATACGGCCCGACCGAAGCGACCATTGGCTGTATGATTCATCGCTTCGATCCGGCAAGCGATCTTCAATCCTCAGTGCCAATTGGTCGTCCGGTTGATAATATGCGTATTTACTTGCTCGATGAGCAGGACAATCCCACCTTGCCCGGTGTTCCCGGGGAAATGTATATCGCCGGCAAAGGATTGGCCCGTGGTTATTGGAATCAACCCCAGTTAAGTGAAGAGCGTTTTCTGCCCGATCCTTTTTATCCCGGCGAACGGATGTATCGCACCGGCGATCTCGCCCGCTGGTCTGCGCCACAGGTAATGACCTATCTCGGCCGGAAAGACGCGCAGGTAAAGGTGCGCGGATTTCGCATCGAATTGGGGGAAATTGAAACCGCATTGCTGGCGCATACGAAAGTTCACGACTGCGTGGTCGATCTTTCCGAATATCTGGACAGCACCGAAAAAAGACCCCGGTCGAAGGATGAGACATTTCTACTGCCTCAACAAACCGAAAAGCAGTTGGCTGCTTACTACACTGGCCCCGCCGCGTTGAAGTCAGCCGATTTACGCCGTTTTCTCTCCGGAAAACTACCGGCCTATATGATTCCCGCACATTTTATCTATCTGAAAACTTTACCGCTGACGGATAGCGGGAAAATAGATCGTAAACAGCTGCCAAAATTATCCCCGGAAAAAACTGCCAATTCAACTGCAGATTTCATTGCACCGGCAAATGAGCGCGAAGCCTTACTGGCAAAAATTTGGGCAGATGTTTTAAGAATCGATCAGGTAGGCCGGAAGGACAACTTTTTTGATTTAGGCGGCGATTCTATTCTGAATATCCAGATAGTGGCGCGGGCCCGGCAGGCTGGCCTGCAATTTACACCGGCGCAATTGTTCAAGCACCCGACGATCGCCGCACTGGCAAAAGTAGCAGCGTTAAAAAGTGCAGCGACTGCCGAGCAGGGAAAAGTGCAGGGCAGTGCGCCACTGACCCCGATTCAACATTGGTTCTTCCAGCATAATTTTGAGAATGTGCATCATTGGAATATGTCCATTTTCCTGACGTTTGCTGCAGCAGTCGACGCACAGATTCTGGAAAAAGCCCTGCTTGCAGTGATTAACCACCACGACGTATTGAGATTGCGTTTCCGGCAGGAAGAGGGGCAATGGCAGCAATCTTTTTCGCCAACACCGGAAAGCACTTTAAATTTTCAGCAATACGACCTGACCGGCTTATCGCAGGAAAGTTATGACGAGCGGATCGCTCAGGAGAAAATGAAAGCGGCAGGCTCTCTCAATATCAAGTCAGGTCCCTTATTGAACGCTGTTCTTTTTAAAGGTGAATCCAATCAATTATTTCTAACACTTCACCATCTGGTCGTGGATGGCGTTTCCTGGCAAATATTCCTCGAAGATTTACAACAGGCCTATTCCGCGATCGAAGATGGCCAGCCGGTCCGTTTGGCGCAAAAGACCGATTCTTATCAGCGCTGGGCAAATGCTTTAAAAGCGTATGCGCATTCCCCGGCACTTCAGAAAGATGACAATTATTGGCAACAGGTTTTAAAAGCCAAAGCGGCACAGCTACAGCTGGATAGTAATTCCCCGGCAGAAAATACCGAAGGAAGTGCCGATACGGTTATCATGCACCTCAGTAAAAAAGAGACAAGCAACCTTTTGCAAAATGCCCCCGCTGCACATCATGCGACGGCGAACGATCTGCTTATAACAGCACTTGCGCAATGCCTGAATAAACTGCCCGGGGAACATCCTTTTTGCATCGATCTGGAAGGCCACGGCCGGGAAAACTTGTCGGGTGATATCGATGTAACTCGCACGATTGGATGGTTTACAGCAATCTTCCCATTCTCACTCGCTTTGGCAGCGCCGTCTAATTTCACAGAGAGCATCGTGGAAATTAAGGATCGGCTGCGCCAGATACCGGGGCGCGGCGCCACTTATGGCATTTATCAATATTTGCGTCCGGGAAATAACGATCTGGCGCATGTGCCTCCCGCTCAAATTCTGTTTAATTACCTCGGTCAAACCGATCAATTGGTTGCGAATATGTCGTTGTTTTCCAGCGACTATCACCTTTCAGCGGGACGACATCCAAACGGTTTGCGCAGCCATATTTGGGAAATTTATGCCCTGGTGAGACAGCATAGACTGGAGTTGCATTGGGTTTACAGCAAAGCCTTGCACAGCAAGAATACCATTGAGCAATTGGCGAACGCTTTCTTAAAAAATTTACAATCATTAATTGATCATTGCCTTTCCAGCGAAGCTGCTAGCGTGACTGCTTCCGATTTCCCATTGGCCAAACTCAATAAGAAAAAGTTGAATAAACTGGCAAAATTATTGGGCGATTAATGCTCCGGTTTTAACTCGATTTAGCAAAACGTCCCTGTTTAGAAGAAATATCAAGCATTTCAGAGAGATTCAATAGTATGAAAAACGTTGAAGATATATATCCACTGAGCCCGGCACAATCCGGCATCTTATTCCATACGCTGGCTTCACCGGCAAGCGGGTTTTACATCAACCAGTTCTCTTGCCAGATCGACGGCGATTTTGACCGATCAATTTTTCAGGATGCCTGGCAGGAGATTGTGCAACGGCACAGCATTCTCCGCACCGCTTTTGTTTGGGAAGGACTGGATGAACCACTGCAAGCGGTCCGCCAAATTGTGGAAATCACCTGGGATGAGCACGATTGGCAACATCTATCCCCCACAGAAATTGCAGCGGAAAGCGACAGCATGCAGCGGGCAATTCGCCATAATGGATTCGATCTGAAACGCCCCCCTTTAATGCATTTCACGCTCTGCCAAACCGCGCCAAACGACTGGCGCTTTTTTTGGAGTTGCCACCATCTCCTGCTGGATGGCTGGTCGATGCAAATGATCTTGCGGGAAGTTGTGCAAATTTATGATGCACTCAAGAATAATCAGTCTGCGGAATTAACATCGACATTACCATTCCGAGATTACATCGCCTGGATGCAGGAACAAGATTTAAATGCAGCAGAAGCACATTGGCGGAAAACATTGCAGGGTGCTCGTCCGGCAATAGATAGTCTCGGGGCAAGTCTACCCGAAAAAAAAACCTCGGAGCAGACCGGCCACAGCCAATATGAATGTACTCTTTCGGAAGCTTCAACATCCGCACTTAGCGATTTTGCCAGAGAACATCGTTTAACCTTAAATACGCTGCTGCAGGGTGCCTGGGCAACTTTATTAAGCCGTCACAGTGGGCAGGATGATGTGTTGCATGGCGCCACCGTTTCCGGCAGACCGGCGGATATTTTCGGTATCGAAACAATGGCCGGCATGTGCATCAACACCCTGCCGGTGCGGGGAAATTTTTCCGACGGTAAAACCGTCCTCAATTTTTTGCAGGATTTACAACAGCAGTTATTGGAGATGCGCGAGTTCGAATACAGTGCCTTACCAAAAGTGCAGGAATGGAGCGGCATTCCCCAGGATCAGGATCTATTCGATACGATTATCGTTTTTGAGAACTATCCCCTACCGGATTCGGAAAGACAATTTGCGATTCGTTTTGAGAATCGGCAATATATCGAAAAAAGTAATTTCCCTTTGGCGGTCTTGGTATTGCCGGGTAGGGAATTAAAGCTGCTCTTTATCTACGACACCGCGCGCTATTCCGATGAAACCATCGTCGCACTTGGTAACCAGCTGGCAACTATTCTTGATGGATTCCTGACCACACCAAATCAATTACCGGAAAAAATATCGCTATTAAACACTGAAGAACAACAAAAAATCTTGCAGGAATGGAACGATACTGCCGCACCATTGGCGAATGATTTTCTCGTTCATCAGCTTTTTGAGCAGCAGGCTGCCGCTAACCCAACTGCCGCAGCGGTGATATTTGAAAATGAAACATTATCCTACCAGCAAGTGAACGAACGGGCCAATCAACTCGCTCATTTTTTACTGGCCAAAGGCGTTTCACCGGATATGCCGGTGGGCATTTTTCTCGACCGTTCCGTAGAAATGATCGTTGCTATGCTCGGGGTGATCAAAGCCGGCGGCGCTTACCTACCATTGGACCCCGGTTATCCACAGGAACGCATCGCTTATTTGCTTGCAGATGCCAAACCATCGATTGTCATTTCCCGTGCAAGTTTGCGACCAACACTTCCCTCAACTTCGCTGGATATTGTTGAGATTGATAGCGACTGGCCGGAAATTGCCAACGCTTCTCCGGAAAATCCGCAGATAGCGATTTGGCCAGAAAACCTGGTTTATATCATCTATACTTCCGGATCTACCGGGCAGCCAAAAGGGGTAATGGTTACGCATAACAACCTGCGCCATTCCACTCACGCCCGCTTGCATTATTACCGGGAAGCGGTGCAACGCTATTTATTATTGTCCAGTTTTTCTTTCGACAGTTCCGTCGCCGGACTGTTCTGGACACTTTGCCAGGGTGGTGCATTATGCATTCCCGCTGAGGAAGATCATAAAGACCCGGCCTATCTTGCCGGGAGAATTGCCCGGGAGAATGTTTCTCATTTACTCTGCGTGCCTTCCCTTTATCAACATTTACTGGAGCGCCATGCATCGCAATTATCCTCATTAAAAGTAGCGATCGTTGCCGGGGAAGCTTGCCCGCAGCACCTGCCCGCGTTGCATAAACAGCTGGTCCCCAATGCCCGCCTTTACAACGAATATGGACCTACCGAGGCGACAGTCTGGTGTTCGGTCTTCGATTGTGAGAATGCAACTGACGGGGAAATAATTCCCATTGGCAAGCCCATCGCCAATATGAAATTATTTGTGTTGGATAAACACCTTCAGGCACTGCCCCCGGGTGTTGTTGGGGAACTTTATGTCGGCGGCGCGGGAATTACCCGTGGATATCTCAATCATCCCTCATTAAGCGAAGAGCGATTTCTGCCCAGTCCTTTCTCTGCTACGGGCGAGCGACTTTACAAAACCGGGGACCTCGCCAGATATCTGGCGGACGGTAATATTGAATTTATCGGACGGAATGACCAGCAAGTTAAGATTCGCGGATACCGCATAGAATTGGGCGAAATTGAAAACGCCCTTACCAGACATCCCGATGTTCGCGACGCCGTAGTTATGGCAGTTGATTCCGCGAACCCATCAGCGGCAAACACTTCTGAAAGTCCGGAGATACTTGCCGAAAAATTACTGGCCTTTGCCGATTTGCAATCAGAACAACTGTTACGGCAAATTGAAAACATGACTGCGGAAACGCAAACGGATGACGCTTTAATGCCCCGGCAAAACGGGATAGTTCCCAGGAGCGATTCGCCGGAAAAAAATATTGTCCGGGAAAATTTCGACTTAAGCCTTCGCCTGAAAAACAACAACTTCATCAACCCTCCGCGGGAAACCCAACGGCATTGGCTGATTGGCCAGTGGCTGAACGAGGCTGAGGCTGATCTGCTTCATCTGAACGACATCGCCGGAAAGTTAGTGCCCGGCTCTCCCCACAAAACCGATCTGCTCGACAAAATTCACTCGGAAATGACCGATGATGAAATTATGGAAGACTGGCAGCGCCCCATGATGCAGGCGATGGCCGAACAAGTGACGGCAAGCCGCGGCGATGTGCTGGAAATCGGTTTCGGACGCGGAGTGTCTACCAGCATCATTCAGGATCTGGGTGTAAAATCTCACACGATTATCGAGTTCAGTGATTTTGTCATCGAGAATTACTTTCAGCCCTGGCGAGCGAAGTATCCGGAAGCGGATATCCGGCTCATAAAGGGAAAATGGCAGGATGTGCAGGCACAACTGCCGGACTTTGACGGGGTCTTTTTTCACGCCGTTCCCACCAATGAAAACGAGTTTATGGAATACATGGTCAACAGCATCACCTTTGCGGAACACTTTTTTCCGGCGGCAGCGCAGTTATTGAGAAAAGGCGGCGTGTTTACCTATCTCAGCACAGAAATAGATTCCTTAAGCCGCCGCCATCAACGGGCGCTATTTCAACATTTTAGCGAAATCAGCATTCGCCGGGTTCCGTTGCAAATACCTGAAGATACTGAGGATATGTGGTGGGCAAATTCGATGGTGGTTGTCCGCGCAATCAAATAAAATTCGGTAGTGTTAATGAAGTAATGTTGCAAGCTGTCATCGCGAGGAGTGCAACGACGTGGCGATCTCTTCTCAGACGCAACTTATGGGATTGCTTCTCCCGGCAATCCGGGATCGCAATGACGGGGTCAACGAGAATAACATGATTAACACCACCTAAAATTCTTTCAACACAGATAAATAGTAACAGAGAAATATGGCAGATCGAAAAACAGCTTTTATCGAACGTATTAAAAATTTAACGCCGGAAAAACGGGCCCTGCTCGCCAGGCAAGTAAGTGCGGTAGCAACGGACACACGTAGCGGGCAATCTACTTCGCAACGCCAACAGCAGTTGGTTGCCTGGATCGTCCCGGAGAATGGTAAACAAGTATTGGCTGAGCAATTGCAACAATTTTTAGGCAAATATTTGCCGGATTATATGGTGCCCACTGCACTCAACAGTCTGGATGCATTCCCGCAAACGCCGAATGGGAAAACAGACCGGCAGGCATTGCTTAAGAACCAGGAGAATCAACCGACGCAACGGGAATATATTGCGCCTCGCGATTCGCTGGAAACCGTTCTGCAAAGTCTCTGGATGGAAACGCTGGAACGGGAGGAAATCAGCATTAACGATCACTTTTTCCAGCTTGGCGGCCATTCATTGTTAGTCACCGTACTCGTTGCCAAGATCCGGGATATGTTTGAAATCCAACTATCCCTGCGCAGCGTTTTTGAGGCACCAACCATTGCAGCGCTGGCGGAATACATGCGCAAACATAGCGACGATATCGATGTCGATGAAGCTGCTGCACTAATTCTAAAGCTAGCAGAAATGTCCGACGATGAAGCCATGGCAATGCTGGATGGAGAATAAACGCATCTGTTAATTGCACTAAAATTTTACTACTAAACCGACAGTCATATGAGCAAACCGATTAAAAACATCACCCTGAGCGCCAAAAAGCGGGCGTTGATGAAGCAGCTGCTGAAAAAGCAACAGTCACAGTCCAGCGCACAAACAGCTATTACGCCACGCGATCAGAATTTGCCAACGCCACTTTCTCCTGCCCAGGAGCGCATCTGGTTTCTCGATCGCTTTGAACAAGATAGCGGCGCTTACAATATTTCCGTTAGTATGCATCTCACCGGCGCAGTGAATGTAGACGTTCTGGAAAAAAGTATCAATGCAGTAATAAATCGCCACGAAATTCTCCGAACGATTTTCCCGGAAAAAAATGAACAACCGATCCAGGAAATACTCCCTGCTTTGAGCATTTCCCTCCCGATAGTGGATTTGCCGCAACAGACAAATGCTAAGACCCATACGACCTTAAATGAAATGGCCCGTGATGAGGCGAATAAAGGGTTTGACCTGGCCAACGGTCCATTATTGCGCGCGAACTTGTTGCGGGTATCCGCGGAAGAAAATGTTTTGTTACTGACCATGCATCATATCATTTCCGATGCCGCATCATTCGCCATATTTTTTCAGGATCTTTCTCAAATATACAACGCCAATATTGATGGACATTCCCCGGAAATAGCGCCCCTCGCTTTCCAATATGGCGATTATGCAGTTTGGGAAAATGATCGCCTTTCCGGCCCCGTTCTGGAGAAGCAGCTGGATTACTGGCAAAATCAGCTGTCCGGAGAATTGACGCCGCTCCAACTGCCATTGGATTATCCGCGCCCGGCGATTCAAACATTTTCCGGCGAAACGATCCTCCTGCCCTTACCGGATAGTTTAGCGGATAAGCTCCGAAAATTTAGCCAGAACCATGAGGCAACACTCTTTATGACCCTGCTGGCGGCTTTTCAGGTGTTATTATATCGCTATACCCGTCAAACCGATATTACGATCGGCAGCCCGGTCGTCAATCGTAATCTTTCCGAAACCCAGGCGATGATCGGTTATTTCCAAAACACAATGGTCTTTCTCGGACAATTTTCCCCTGAAGAGCGATTTTCCGATATGCTCAGCGGGGTAAAGCAAACAGTCCTCTCCGCCTTCGAGAATGCCGATGTCTCTTTTGAAAAGCTGGTAGAAACACTTGCGCCGAATCGGGATTTAAGTATAAACCCACTTTTCCAGGCAGCTTTTCTCTATCAGAATGAATTAAAATCATCTTCCTGGCGGGAAACCTTACAACTGCAGGATGTTGCCGTAAAACCATTGTTAACAACCAACGATACCGCAAAGTTTGACCTGACTCTCGCGCTGGAGGCACATCAGGAAAAGCTTACTGCCGGTATCGAATTCAACACCGATCTGTTCAAACGAGAAACGATCCAGCGCATGCTCAGTCATTTTCAGACAATCCTGGAAGGCATCGTTGCGCAACCGAATATTATCGTTTCCGAAATCCCATTACTCAGCGAGGCGGAAAAACAGCAAATTCTCCGGGACTGGAACAATAGCGCCATGGCCTATCCCAAATCGAAAAGCATCCAGCAACTTTTCGAAGCCCAGGCAGCGGCAACACCAACCGCTCCGGCAGTTTCATTTATATCGCAAATTCAACCAAATCCGAATTCCGAATTCCGAATTCCGAATTCCCCAAAGGGGCAGGCCCAACTCTCTTACGGCGAACTAAACGAAAAAGCAAACCAACTCGCCCATTACCTCATCCGACAAGGCGTCACACCCGGCACCCTGGTCGGCATTTACATGGATCGCTCCGTCGAGATGGTTGTTGCGCTTCTCGGCATATTAAAAGCCGGCGGGGCTTACCTGCCGCTGGATCCGGCATTTCCGGAAAAACGATTGGCATTTATGCTCCGGGATGCAAAGGCACCATTCCTTCTCACAGAAGCCGCGCTTCTCGAGGGTATGCCGGAGAACCAGGCAGAAGCAATTGCAATTGATAAAGACTGGGAAAAGATTACCGCAGAAAGCAAAACAAATCCCCAACTGGTCCCTACGGAAAATCAGTTGGCGTATATGATTTATACTTCCGGGTCTACCGGCAATCCAAAAGGCGTGCAAATTCCCCATCGCGCGGTGGTAAACTTTTTGTTTAGCATGGAAAAAGAACCGGGATTTACAGCCGAGGATCGCTTGCTATCCGTTACCACACTTTCCTTCGATATATCCGTCCTGGAGATCTTTTTGCCGTTGATTTGTGGCGGGGGAATATTATTGGTGGATCGCTTTACCGCAGCGGATGGCGCCGCCTTGCTACAAACGCTTCAGGCGTCACAAGCAACCGTGATGCAGGCAACGCCTTCTACCTGGCGAATGCTGCTCGATGCTGGCTGGCAGGCGCCCTTGCCCCTGAAAGCGCTCTGTGGTGGGGAAGCGATGCCGCAAACCCTCGCCGATGCGCTCTCTCCACTGTGCGAAAGCCTCTGGAATATGTATGGCCCGACCGAGACGACAATTTGGTCCGCAGTCGATAGAATCTCTGCGAGTACGCCGGTGCGCGTCGGTCCTCCGATAGCCAATACCCAGTTCTATATTTTGGATGAGAAAATGCTCCCTCTCCCAATCGGCGTAGCGGGAGAGCTTTACATCGGTGGAGATGGATTAGCGCTCGGTTATTTTCAAAGGCCGGATCTAACTGCGGAGAAATTCATCCCCGCACCGTCCTATATTACCCAATATTCTGATGCGAAATCGCCGCAGCGAATTTATAAAACCGGCGACCTTGCCCGCTATTGCCCGGACGGCCGCATCGATTTCCTTGGCAGACTGGATCAGCAGGTGAAAATCCGTGGTTTCCGGATTGAGCTGGGAGAAATTGAGAGCGTTCTCAATGAAGCACCAGCGATTTCCCAGGCAGCGGTTATCGTTCGGGAAGATATTCCCGAGGACAAACGCCTGGTCGCTTATCTTCAGCTAAATCCCGGTTATTCTCCGAAAACAAGTGAGCTGAAAAAAATAATTTCGGAGAAATTACCGGACTACATGGTCCCATCCAATTTCATGATATTGGATCAATTTCCGCTCACCCCCAATGGCAAACTGGATCGCAAGGCATTGCCGGCACCGGAAGAGACATCCCGGGAAACTATTTTCGTGGCGCCACGGACGCCACAGGAACAACAAATTTCTGCCATTTGGGAAGCAGTGCTTGGTGTGGAGAAACCTGGCATTCATGATAACTTTTTCGACCTCGGCGGCCACTCCCTAAAAATGACCCGGGTCGTCTCCCGAATTCGAGATGCCTTTAAGGTAGAACTGCCCTTGCGGGATTTTTTTGAGCATCCGACCATTGAGGGACAGAGCAGCCAGGTCGGGCGGCTTCTGGAAATAAAAACCCGGCAGGAATTACCGCCAATCCCCGCTGTATCCGGCAGAGAGACTGCCCCGATGTCTTTTGCTCAACAGCGGCTTTGGTTTCTGGATCAGCTGGAACCGGATAGCATTGCCTATAATGTTCCGGCGGCATTTCGTTTACAAGGCACATTAAATCCCGATTGGTTAAAGGCCAGTCTGGAAGCGCTGGGGAACCGGCACGAAAGTCTCCGCACGGTCTTTGCCATCGCAGAGGATCAGCCAGTGCAACTTATTCGGCCGACATTTCAGCTAGATTTTCAAATGATCCCAGTAGAAGAAGCATCTACTGCAACGGATGAAAAAGAATTACCTGATGTCGTGCAGCAACGCCTGAATAACGCCTGTCAGGTGAAATTCGACCTGGAAAATGGTCCGCTATTTCAGGCTGTGCTGCTAAAGATCAGCGAAGCAGATCATATTCTCCTGCTAAATATGCATCATATTATTTCTGATGGCGGTTCGTTGGAGATTCTCTTCCGGGAGATCGTTGAGAATTATAAATCCCTCAGCCAGTCGCAAGAAATTTCCCAGCCGGAAACGGCAGTCCAATACGCAGATTATGCCATCTGGCAACAAGCGCAGATGCAAGAGAAATCACTGACCTCCCAATTAAAATATTGGAAAAACCAATTGGCGAATCTTTCTCCATTGGAACTGCCAACGGATAATCCCCGCCCGGCGGAACAATCCTATCATGGCAGTGCAGCATCTCTGGTGATTCCCTCAACATTGACGAATGAACTGCGGGAGTTGAGCCGGCAATCAGGCAGCAGCCTGTTTATGACCATGCTGGCCACCTTTCAAGTCTTGCTCCATCGTTATAGCGGGCAGAGCGATATTGCTGTGGGAACGCCAGTGAGCGGGCGCCATCATCCTGATCTGGAAAATATCGTTGGCATGTTCGTAAATACTTTGGTGCTGCGCGGAAAATTTTCTGATGATCTAATTTTTAGCGATCTTCTAAACGAAGTGCGTTCCACCTGCCTGGATGCGTTTGCCAATCAGGATATCCCCTTTGAAAAACTGGTCGAGGAGATTCAACCGGACCGGGACATGAGCCGCAACCCGTTATTCCAGGTAATGTTCATTATGCAGACCGATTTCTGGCAATCTTTCGATTTACCTAATTTGCAGATAACGCCCGCCAGTCTCGATCCCGGAACGGCCCGTTTTGACCTGACCTGCAGCGTGATGGAAAATGGCGATGAGTTGGTCGTTGCCTTCGAATACAGTAAGGATATATTCGACGCTACGACAATTCAGCGGATGCTCAATCATTTTGAAAATTTACTGACGGCGATTGCTAAATATCCATTTCAGAAAATTGCTGAACTGCCCTTGCTCACCGCGGAAGAGCAGCATCAATTAACGACGGAGTGGAATGAAACCAATGCTGTATATCCGGCCAATACCTGTGTTCATCAGCTCTTTGAAGCGCAGGCAGCAATGCTACCGGAAAAAGTTGCGCTCACCTTCAATGGTCAGGAAATGAGCTACCGGGAATTAAATGGGAAGGCGAATCAGTTTGCTGGTTATTTGCATAAATGCGGCATCGGCGCGAACCAGCTTGTCGGCGTATATCTGGAGCGATCGGCAGATATGCTCGTGGCACTTCTGGGCATATTTAAAGCGGGTGGGGCTTATGTGCCGCTGGATCCCGCCTATCCGAAGTCACGCCTGGAAATGATGCTTACAGACGCACAAACGAGTGCGATCATTACCGAAAGCAGTTTACTAGAAGATATGCCGGCGCAGGATGCACAGATCATTACCATTGATAGCGACTGGCCGGAAATCGCCAAAGAAAGCAACGAAAACCGGAACTTTACTGCCAGTGCCGATCAGCTCGCCTATACCATTTTCACTTCCGGTTCGACGGGCCGTCCGAAAGGAGTCCAGATCAGCCAACGGGCTTTGGTCAATTTCCTCAAATCGATGGAAAAAGAACCGGGGATGACAGCGGATGACGTGCTGCTTTCCGTTACCACACTGTCCTTTGACATCTCCGGACTGGAATTATTTCTGCCCTTGTTATCAGGTGGGAAATTAGTACTCGCCGATCGGGAAACTGCCGCCGATGGCAATGCCCTGGCAGATTTGATTAAGAAGAGTGGAATATCCATCATGCAAGCCACACCGGCCACCTGGCGTTTGCTGCTGGATGCCGGTTGGCAGGGGCAATCCTCTCTTAAAATTCTTTGTGGCGGCGAAGCCTTGCCGGAAAACCTGGCCAGCGAATTGTTAGAGCGCTGCGCCAGCCTCTGGAATATGTATGGCCCGACGGAAACCACCATCTGGTCCACACTTTCCCAGGTCAACACAGCGGATGACATCACTATTGGTCGTCCCATTGCCAACACACAAATTTTTATCGTTGATGCACAATTCAATCCCACCCCCATCGGCGTGCCCGGCGAATTGTTTATTGGCGGCGACGGACTGGCGGAAGGCTATCTGCATCGTCCGGACTTGACGGAAGAAAAGTTTATTATCGCGCCGGAAACAGCGCCGGAATCCATCGCTGGCAAGCGGCTGTATCGAACTGGCGATCTTGCTCGCTACCGCAATGGCAATATAGATTTCCTCGGCAGAATCGACCATCAGGTCAAAATTCGTGGCTTCCGCATCGAGCTTGGCGAAATCGAAGCGGCCTTGCATCAACACCCGGCGATAGAACAGGCTGTGGTAATCGATTGGGAATATGGCCCCGGCGATAAACGGTTGGTGGCGTATTGCCTGAACGATTATGAAAATGAGGTCCGAATTAGTGAGCTTCGCCGTCACTTACGGAAAAATTTACCGGATTATATGATACCTTCTCGATTCATGTTTTTGGATGAATTGCCATTAACGCCGAATGGTAAGATAGACCGCCGGGCGTTACCATCGCCGGAGGCCGCTTATCAAGATGCCGGGGAAGCATTCCAGGCCCCGATCAGCGAGATGGAGATACGTTTGGCGGCCATCTGGCAAGAAGTTTTAAAACTGGAAAAAGTCGGCACGAATGAAAACTTTTTTGACCTCGGCGGGCATTCACTTTTGGCGGTTCAGGTAATCGCGCGAATGGAAAAAGAAACCGGCCGGCGGGTAACGCCCCGGGATATCCTGCTGCAAAATCTGGGGCAATTGGCAGCGGCCTGCGAGCAGACGACAGAGAATGATCCGGAACAGGCAACGGAAACAGAGAAAACCGCTAAAAAAGATGACAGGCTACTTAAAAGACTGAAAAAGGTATTTACAAAAAGTTGAACGTTTTTTTCTTTGGTGAATCTTCCAAACAATTATTTGGTGCATATCATCCTCCCCATCCGCGAAAAGATCGCCGGAAAGGGATTGTATTATGCAACCCGATTGGGCAGGAGTATATCCGTTCCCATCGCTCTTTTGCCCAACTGGCAGAAAAGCTCGGCGAAGCAGGATTTCATGTCCTGCGATTCGATTATTACGGCACCGGTGATGCGTATGGGGACTTTCAGGATGCCGGTCCGGAGCAGTGGTTAGCGGATGTATCTCTTGCAGTGGAGGAAATTCAGGACTACGGCGACATCGACAGTGTTGCATTGGTTGGCCTGCGCATCGGCGCTACGCTGGCTATGATGGCAGCATCCCGTATCACTGCTATCTCCGATTTGGTTTTATGGGATCCGGTAGTCAATGGCAACTCATATCTGCAGGAAATTAACCATGCCCATCAGCACTGGTTGAACGATCTGCTCCCTAAACCTCCAACGTCAACTTTAAGTGAAAAAGGCGGCGAAGTGTTGGGATTTCCTATGTCAAAATCCTTGATTAGCAAGATAAGATCATTGCAATTAAACAATATTTCCGGAATTAAAGCCAAACGGATATTACTGTTAGAAAGCATCGCGAGTGATGATTTTGAAGAATTGAATCTTCATCTCTCCGGATCGGGGAAATCCGTTAGCAGAAAACAGCTGGAAAATGCCACTATTTGGAAAAAAGGCAGTCATCTCAACTCGGTCTTGATGCCCAATGAGGCATTAAACGCAATTATCAATTGGCTCACAAAATAAGTAATGCGAAAGCATAAATCGCAGAAGCATCCGGAAAACAAGCATGGAAGAGAAAGCAATTCGCTTTGGCGCAGAGAAATCCCTGGTCGGCATCCTCACTTTACCGAAAAAGGAAAATCGACAGGATAATCTGCCCGCTGTCATCATTCTAAACTCCGGGCTGTTGCATCGGGTCGGTCCCAATCGCATCTATGTTCGCATGGCCCGGGAATTGGCAGCGGCTGGCATTACCGTATTTCGCTTCGATTTTGCCGGCGTTGGGGACAGTGCGAAAGATAACAGTCAACGCTCTTACGAAGAACGCAATGTTGCTGCCACACGCGCAGCAATGGACATGCTGACCAAGAAAGAAAACATCACCAGCTTCATGATGACCGGCATTTGCTCCGGGGCAGATATATCCTTCCAGGCCGCGCGAATAGATAGACGTATTACCGGCATCGCGCCAATAGATTTTTACAGTTTACCATCGACAGCCTATCTGCTCAATGCCTACAAAAAACGTCTTGTCACGCCGCAGAGCTGGGGCAATTTATTTTCCGGGAAAAGTGAAGTTTTCAGCATACTGAAAAAAGTATTTACCAACATCACCTTTCTGAAAACTGCTACTGCTTCCGATAACACCGCCCCAAATGCGCAAAAGAACCTGGAAGCAGATATCGTTGCCGGTTTTCAGGAATTGGCAGACCGTCAATTAAACCTGCGCTTCATTTTCTCTGCCGGTAGTCCCGCCTATTTCAATTACCAAACGATTTTTGCAAAGAAAGTCGCGCCGCTCTCCACCGCCCGGAAATTTAGTATCGATTATTTCGAAACGGCCGATCATGGCTTTACGCTGCAGTATCATCAACAACAACTCATTGATGCCATCAAAGCGTGGGCATCGCCAGGGAGTTAAGAATTCGGACAGTCCCGCATAATGGCTTCAGGCTGTTTTTGCCGGAGAATCTCGACAACATATGAAATCACACTTAAAACGAAAAATTCGCCTCGCTCATCTCGTTCACGTTATTGGTCCCGCGGGAAAAGAGCTTGGCATATTGAAGCTTATCGACAACCTTGATCAGGAAAAATTTGAGATTTTTATCGTTGTTATCGGGGTTATTTACGAAGGTCCTACGATCAACTTACCGGATGCGCAGGTAATTTGCCTGAATCATATGGGCGGCAATAGCATAAAACTGCCATTGAAGCTGAGGAAGATATTTACCGACCATCGTTTCGATATCGTCCACACCCATTCCTGGAACACTTTATTAGAAGGCGTAATTGCCGCGAAATTAGCCGGTATTCCAATGATTATTCATCAGGAGCATGGCACATTTCCCCAGGGAAGTTTACATTGCCGTTTACAGAATTTTTTCTGGCGGCGTGCCGATAAAATGCTTTCCGTTTCCAGGGAATTAAACAAAAAACTCGCTGCAAAAACCGGATTTCCACTGGAAAACATTCAGGCGATACTCAATGGCGTTGATGATGAGAAATTCTACCCGGATGATCGCTTACGCCAAAATTTTCGGGAAAAATTTGGATTATCAGATCAGGATTTCATCATCGGCACTGTCGGGCGAATGGCAACTGTGAAGAATCATGCGATGTTGTTGCGGGCGGCAGCGAAGTTACTTGATCAGGGTCTATCATTAAAAATTGTTATTGCCGGATTTCCCACAAATGAAACCGATATTGCCGTCCTTGCCCGTGAATTAAAGATTGAAGCGCATGTGCACCTGATCGGATACCAGGCGGATATCAATATGATTCTGAACGGATTCGATATATTTGCTCTCACCTCCTTCAGCGAAGGCTGCTCCAACGTTATCCAGGAAGCAATGTTTGCCGAGAAAGCGATTATCGCCACGAATGTTGGCGGCAACCCGGAATTGATCAACGATCAACAGACCGGTCTGCTGGTAGCCAGTGATGATGATACTCAACTTGCCAAAGCCATTCATCATCTCAAGGAAAATCAAACCTACCGTGAGCGCCTGGCAAAAAATGCCCGGAATCATGCAATCAAAACTTTTACCTTGCTTAAAATGGTTCGTAATTATGAGCAGGTCTACACCAGCAAGAATTTTTAAGTTTAATTTCCTCCCGCTCTCCCCTTCTCAGCTCTTCACAAAAATCAAATTTCAATCAAAATATTGAAACCTACGAAAAAACTATTCTACCGAAAAAAACGGGCAACGAGCGATTTCATTCCTTAACCCGAATCCATTTTCAGTTCAACAATAAGACGTTAGGTGCAAATATTCATAAAATGATAAAAAGTATCACGAAAGTATCTTGTCAGGGTTAATGATGGCACTTAAAACAGCAAAATCAAATGCAAACAGAAAAACACGCAGAGTCATTATAAACAGATATTTAACGAAACATTTTTTCAATAGAAAAATAAATTTTATCTCTTTGTTAGGAATAGTTTATACTTCTGTGAACTTTATCTCATAGTTTATTTGCGCTTCTTTTTTCGAATAACTTATCGTAAATATATCGGAAATCGAAAATGTGGCAGTAACTTCTAATCCACTAATGAAACTTCAAACGGAAAGTGTTAAGTAATGAGCAAAGTGCGAAACGGAATAATTATCATACTGGGCATTTTTATCTTTGCACCATCGATGTTGCAGGCAGGCGCCTGGGCACAGGCCCGGGGGCATTATTACTCTAAATTCACCCTTATTTACTCAGACGCTAGTGGCGTTTTCGGCGTAAATTCCCCAACCAAGTTTACCGATTACGCACTTTACTTCTATACTGAATATGGGTTAATCGACCGGGCAACGGTTATCCTGAATACGCCCTTCTTTAAGAATTCCGAAAATGAAGCGAACTTTATTCGCGGCAATTCCTCCGGATACTTTGCCGGCGATATCGAACTTCAGGCCAAATACCAATTCCTCGATAGTCCGGTAGTTGCCTCTGCCCTGCTTGGTGCTAAAGTGCCGGTTGCTTACGACATCGCAGATATTCCTCCCCTTGGCAACGGCGAAACCGATTTTGATGCGAAACTTTTGTTGGGCACCTCTCTCTATCCCACCCCTATTTACATGACCGGCGATATTGGCTATCGGGTGCGTGGCGGAGATTTTCTTGATGAAATTAACTACAGCTTCGAGGCCGGCTATACTTTCCGTAAGAAAATTTTGCTGCGTTTTCTTACTACCGGGATTAAAGCGAGCGGCAGCGCATCCGGTGAAAGCAATCTTTTTGGCTTTCCACTGGATCAGGAAAGAACTCGCCTCGGTGGTGGATTTATCTGGCTATTCAGCCCAAAGCTGGAGTTTGACATCACCTATTTAAAAACCACATCCGGAAAAAACATTCCCAAATCAGACGAAATATTTGTTGGCATTGCTTTTAAAAGATGATTGAACGAGAATGATATCCAATTGGAGAGAAATAAATGAATAGACGAGATTTTTTGAAAACCGGTGCCAGTGGCGCAGCTTTGTTTTTTATTTCCGGTGCGGGATTCTTCAGCTGTACCCGCAACAGCATCGAGCCAACCCTCGATCCCATCAAACTGAATTTTTGTTCGCCGGTTGATATGCCGGAGGAAGAAGGGGGATTTTATATCCAGTTTATTGATGGACGGGAGTATCGCCCGGCAGATCTGGATTTAAACACCTGGCGGCTAAAGCTGACGCAAACTGTTGGCGGGCAAACCATCAAAGAAGCAGAGTTGAGTTTCGACGATATCGCCACTCGCTATCCAATGGCAGAGGAATCATTCTTTCAAACCTTTCAGTGTGTTGGAAACAACAACGGCGGCTTTCAGATGAGCAACGGCTATTTTACTGGTGCACCGCTTCGTCTTTACCTGGAAGATGTGCTTGGTGTGGATTGGGCACAGGCAAAACGAGTTTATTTCCACTGTTATGATGGCTATTTTACCAATCACCTCAAAGAGCGCATTATGATGGACGATCCGCGCCCGGCGTTCCTGGCATACAAGTTCAACGGCATTCCCTACAGCGAACAACGGGATGGCTCCCTCGCACATGGTTATCCGGTGCGAATGGTAGTACCGGAGATGCTTGGCATGAAAAGCCCGAAAGCGATCATGGAAATTGAAGTAAGCGACCGGGATGAGGAAGATGGCTACTGGGAGAGCCGCCCGGTGCGTTCCGCAGAGCCGGATATTCTTTGGGCAGACATACCGCCGTTGCGAATCAATTCGCGCTTTTATACCCCGGTGAATTACCAAAAAGTGCCGAGAGGATCGACATTTACAGTTTATGGCGTCGCCGTTAGCGGTACCAATCCGGTTGAGAAAGTAGAGGTCGGTATTGTCAAAGTTAAAGATCGCGACCAGCCGGTTGGTGAAATTGCTTACCAGGAAGCAACGATACTGGATGCCCCCGATGCCAGCGATCGCCCCGTTTATGATGATTCTAATGGTGCAGCTTTCACGGAAGCACTCTCCCGGATTAGCGGCCCCGGTAACTATCCAGCCCCATACGTCTGGTGTTTGTGGCGCTACGACCTTCAAGTGCCGGATGAAGAGGAAAAATTTGGATTGTATGTTCGTGCAACGGATAGCGCCGGCGAAGTTCAGCCGCTCCTGGAAGAAACGGCGCTGGAAAACGCCGATGGCAATAATTCCAGTCATCGTTTAATTATTCAGGCTGAATAATGAAGGATGTGAATATTCTGGTTACCGGTGCCAACGGATTGATCGGTCATCATCTTTGTAAACGCCTGCTTCGGGAAGGGTTTAATGTCTGGGCATTAACCCGTTCCGAAGCGCCTGCATTGTTGGCTGCAATACTCGATCATCCTCGCCTCAATCTCCTACGAGGCGATATTCATAATCGGGAATTCCTGAGCGATCTCTTTCAAAGACAACCTTTTCAGGTTGTTTTTCATTTGGCTGTCGAGCGCTACTTTCCCGGAAAAAACCAGGAGGAAAAAGCGCCTTTTTTTCAGGAAACATCCGCCTATCGCACCAATTATGAGGGCACCTTGAATTTGCTGCAAGCTGCCACCCGCCATCAATCACCGATCTGGATTCAAAGCTCGGCGATGATGATTTTTGATATCAGTCAGCCTTCCGCAGTGCCAATCGGCGAACAGCAACCTCCCGCACCGGTAGAAGTTAATGGGATGAGCGTGCTTTTGGCTGAGCAAGCTTGTCATTATATTGGAAGAACTTGTGGATTACAATATCTTATCCTGCGCTATCCCGGCGTTTACGGCAGCGGGAAAGATGGTGGGGCAATCGCCAAATTTGCCCGGCTATGCCTTAGCGATGCAGCCGAAACCATTACAGCGCCGAGTGACCGAAAATCGGATTTCCTTTACGTTCAGGATACGGTAAATGCAAATATGCTCGCGATGGCGAAAATGCTCAACGGCGATGGAAACAAACTTTCCGGAAAGACCTATCATATCGGCAGCGAGAAGGCTACATCCGTCGCAGAGATGGCCAATATTATTCGTCAACTAAGCGGGGCAAAAAATGTGAAGATTGTTGATACTCCTTCCGGCCATCCCCGCCAGTTTTTTTTCGATATCACCGCTGCTTCCCGGGATTTGGACTATCACCCCAAATCCACTCAGGAAAATTTAGCGGCGTATCTTAAGGAATTGCAGCAAGCATATAGTAGAGCTGAGCGAATAGAGATATAGTATTGATAAATATGCTTTTAGCAAAAAAACAGGAATCGTTCTATGTTACAAATCCCTGCCAATAAGCCTTATTTCCCCGAGGCGGTGCAAGCACAGATTGCCGATGAGATCGTTAAAGTTCTGGTAAGCGGCCGCTTAACCCAGGGCCCCTGGATCGAAAAATTCGAACAATCTTTTGCAGCGTATACGAAAGCGAATTTTGCCATTGCAGTGAATTCCGGCACCAGCGCGCTGGAAATTCTCTTACGCTATTATGATGTAACCAATAGTGAGGTTATCGTTCCCACCAACACTTTTCTGGCGAGCGGCAATGCAGTTATTTTTGCCGGTGGCAAACCGGTGCTGGCCGATATTTCTCCACACACTCTAAGTCTCGATCCGGAGGAAGTTCGGCGAAAAATCACCCCCGCCACCAAGGGCGTAATTGCTGTGCATATCGCCGGACTCGTCAGTCCGGAAATAGATGAGATTCGTGATATTTGTAAATCCGAGGGGCTATATCTAATTGAAGATGCCGCTCACGCCCCCGGCGCTGCACTGAACAACGTGAAAGCCGGCAACTTGACAGACGGCGGCGCTTTCTCCTTTTATCCGACTAAACCAATGACTACCGGGGAAGGTGGGATGATCACCACTAACGATCCGGCATGCGATCATCTTGCCCGTTCGCTGCGTTGCCATGGCATCGCTATCGGAGAAGAAAATACCGGCGCCAATCGCAATCTGCTTGTACGCCTTGGTTACAACTGGCGAATGAGCGAGATTCAAGCTATCGTTGGCTACTATCAGTTAAAGTATTTGGACGAAGCATTGAGCAAACGGGGGCAGGTTGCCGCCTGGTATCAAGAAGCATTGAGCAATATACCGGGATTACAACTTTTTCCCATCCCGGCATCCGCAACCCATAGTTTTTATAAGTATCCGATTCTGCTCGAAAAGAAAGGCTCCCGGGGCGCAGTTGCCGCGGAAATGGCAAAAGCGCATGGCGTACGCTGTGGCAGCATCTACTGGCCACCGTGCCATCTCCAACCGTTTTACATGGATGAATTCGGCTACAAAATGGGCGATTTCCCGGTAGCGGAAGATATTCTCGATCGAACCCTCGCCCTGCCGATCTATCCGGACATGCCCTATGAAGCGGTTCAACAAGTAAGCAAAGGATTGTCTGTTATCCTTCAGCGAGAAGGAGTTAATGTATGATTATCAGCGCCCATCAACCGAACTATATTCCCTGGATCGGCTATTTTCATAAAATGGCCTGGGTGGATAAATTTGTCCTGGCAGATGATGTCCAATATTCTTCGCAAAGTTATACCAACCGCGCGCGTATTAAAACCGCCCGTGGAAAACTTTGGCTGACTGTCCCTGTCCTTACCAAAGGACTTGGTTTTCCGCTCATCAAAGATGTTCGCATCGACCAAAGTAAAAACTGGCAGCAAAAACATTGGCAGTCATTACAAGTGAATTACAGCAGCAGTCCCTATTTCGGAGAATATGCGCCTTACTTCGAAGAAATTTATGAAAAAGAATGGGATTTTCTGGTAGACCTAAATATCAGTTTTCTGGAACTAATTCGGGGATTTTTGGGGATTCAAACACCTATTTTCCGAAATACGGAATTGGCCCTTCGCGCTACGAATCCCAGCGAACGGATTATCGATATGGTGAAGGCGATGGGTGGATCAACGTATATTTCCGGCCGAGGCGGCAGCTTAAATTATTTGCAGGAAGATTTATTTCAGAAAGCAGGAATCACCCTCGATTTTGACGAATTTTCCCATCCCACTTATACTCAGCAATTTGAGGATTTTATCCCAGGACTGTCAATCATTGATCTGCTATTTAATGAAGGCCCGGATTGCCGGCGTTTTTTTCAACGGCATAATGAAGCAGTCGAGCAAGTATGAAGCGAATCGTTCTCTTCTCATATCATTATTACCAATCGCAGCGCCGTGCCGGGTTTCATTGGCTGGCCGATGCTTTCTGGCAACAAGGCTGGGAAGTGGTTTTCGTAACCGCACCGGTCAGCTGGCTGCATCGCTTGAGCGGTAATTTCCGCTTTCAATACCCGGTGCGCAGCGAGGCCAATCGCCTGCGGGAAATACGGGAGCGATTTTTCAGTTATGTGCTGTTCAGTAATATCCACCCGGCAAATTTTCGCTCAGCGCTCCTGAACAAGTTGCTGCAACCGCTGGTGGCACGTTACGCCCGCCTGCCACTGGGAGCGCTGAACTCAACCATCGAAAATGCCGACATGATCGTTTTTGAATCAACGCCGGCGTTGCTTCTGGTTAAACAGGTAAGAGAAATCAATTCCCGGGCAAAAATAGTTTATCGGGTCTCCGATGACATCCGTCTGCTGGATTTACATCCCATGGTCATTACTGCCGAAACCGAGCTGCTGCCGTATTTTGATTTGGTAAGCGTCCCCAGCGAATTCCTCTATCAACGGTTTTCTCATTTGCCGACCACGCGCTTGCAATATCACGGGCTTTCGAAAGACCTCTTCAGTAAGAACAATGCGTCGCCATATAAATCCCCGGCCAATGCAGTCTATGTGGGTAATCATCCCTATTTAGACAGCGAATGTCTGCATACTGCAGCGAAATTGTTTCCCGATTTACAGTTTCATATTATCGGCGATACGCCGGAAATTCCTTCCCGGGAAAATATCCGAATTTACGGCCAAATGCCCTTTCAGGAAACGATCCCCTTTCTCCAGCATGCTGACATCGGGCTTCATCCGGTTAGTTACGTGCGAGGTGCGGAATCATCTACAGATAGTCTGAAAGTGCTTCAATACAGCCATTGCGGCCTTCCGATTATCATGCCCAATTTTATTCCTTCCAGCCGGGAAAATGTCTTCCATTATCACCCCGGCGAGCAAACCTCAATCAAAGATTGTTTCGAAGCAGCATTGACATTCACCCCAAACGAAGAACCTGCTCAACCGCCAATTTTAAGCTGGGAAGAATTAACGCAGGAAATTATCCATACATCTGAAATGAGCGAGTGATATTCTATGAAAACGATATTCCTGGATGCAAGACACCTTCACTCCGGTATTGGGACTTACGTGCTGGGCATCGCCGATTATTTCCATTGCGCGAATCTACCCTTTAAATTTGTCCTGATCGGACCAGAGCAAGCGTTAGCGGAACGCTATCCCGAATTTGATATCATTCCCTGTGAAATTCCCATTTACACCATTGGCGAACAATTACAAATTCCCCGTATCGTAAAATCCGCAGACCTGTTTCATATCCCGCATTTCAATATTCCGCTTGCTTATCGGGGAGCGCTCATCACCACGATTCACGATACCGCTCATTATGCCCTACCGCAACTTGCCAATTCATTGCCGAAGAAATTGTATCGGGATTTGGTATTTGGCAGCGCCGTTCGGAAATCCGCGCAAATTATTACTGTCTCTCAATTTGCTAAAACGGAAATTCTGAAATACACAAAATGCGCCCCGGAGAAGGTCACGGTTATCCACAACGGTGTGCTGGATATTTTTACCAAAGGCAGTTGGGAAAATGACTCGCTCGAAACGCTGGGCATTCCCGGTGTTGGCGATCATCCCTATTTGCTCTACGTTGGCAATTTCAAGCATCACAAGAATCTGGAACGGATGGTTACGGCATTCCGGAATGCGAAACGGCAATATGATCTGCCCCATAAGCTGGTTATGGTCGGAGACGTCGATAAAAAGGATGATATTTTCTTACCGGAAGATTTCGACATCCATTTTCTCGCTGATTGTGACAATGAAAAGCTGGCAGGCATTTATAAAGGGGCAGACGGATTTCTGCAGGTTTCCTGCTACGAAGGATTTGGCTTGACGCCCCTGGAGGCGATGGCCTGTGGGGTGCCGGTACTGGCATCCGATATTCCTCCCCTGCGGGAAGTGCTGGCAGATGCGGCGATTTTCGCGGACCCTTACAGCGTGAACGATCTTACCGTTCAGCTAATCCGTTTATGCCAGGATCAATCGTTGCGCGAGGATCTGGTTCGCCGGGGCCTGGAAAGAGTCACACACTTTAGCTGGGGTGAATCCGGAATGAAAACGGCAGAAGTTTATGAATCAGTGCTAGCCGGTAGAACGGTTTCCAGCAGGGAACGGGCATTCTCTTCATAAATCCGGCGATAGGTAGCAGCATTTAATCGCAGGCTCTCCAATAAAGGCTTTAATCCGGCAAAATAATTATCCGTGCCATACAGCAGTTTATTCGAGAAACGGTCTAAAAAATCAGCGGCGGTTTTCGGATCTCTGCTTAATGCCTGGTAACCGCTCTGCCCGGAAATATCCGCATAAAGATTTTCATAAGTTTCCAGCAAGCGCCAGATGACGCCCGGTTGTTCTACCGGCCCCGTCGGATAAGGCGCATTGCCGGGTGGATCTGCAATACATTTCCAAAAGTAGGGACCATGTCCAATAAACTTGATGCCCGGGAATCTCTGCACTGCGCTCTCCAAACCGGCCATATCCATCATATATCCGGGAAAATCGTAACGCAGATTCATCTCTTGTTTTTTCAACCAGGGCAATCCTTTCGCCAGGGATTTTATCACATTCCCGGGCATGCCGCCAAACCTGGGGGTACGCAGCAGCTTGCCCAGGTATCTTTCCAGATTTGATGATCCCTTAAAACGATAGTCCTCTCTCCCCTCTTCCATGTGGAAAGTGAGCGGCAGGCGATGATCATTCAGATAGTTCAGTAAAGGAATAAGGGCCGGTTCATCCCAATCTATTGCTGTTTTTAACTCCGCACATCCCAGAAAGCCAAGCTGATGATAACGGCGAAATTTCTCCAGGCAATCCGGCAACAGCGGGTCCGGCGCATACATCGGAATAATCCGTTCGGGATACTGCTGCCAGGCCTCGTAAATTCGCTCGGCGGTTAAGGGGATGTAATGCCAATCAACACTCGGGGATTCTTCCCAGGAGAGCAGCCAGCAGGCATCGATCTTCTCCTCATCGAGATAATTGATCAGCGCCTGCAGCGGGAAGTTTGGGGAAACATGTAAGTGTGCATCTATCATTTTTTCTCCTGGCAAGGCATCTCACTGCCGGATAAAATTTGCCATCGTTTTTTTGACAATCTGCCGCAAACTTTCCGGCAGATAACGGCTGGCCAGTAAGCGGCCAAGCTGATCACAATCCAGCCGATAGCTGCTCGCCAGCGCTTTCAAATACTTCAGTTGCGCGGTTAATGGCAACATCATGTAACGTTTCAAATAGATCGCTTGCCCAAGCGTTTCTTTTTTCCGGGACAAACCGAGCAGATGATTCAGAAATTCCGGATGACTACGCAGCGCAAATTCCAGTGATTCCCAGAATTTCGCATTGATTTCCATCAGAACAAAGTCATCCCGTTTGTGGCAATATTTGAACTCAACCAATCCCCATCCGTCAAACTTCAGCGCCTGCAGCAATCGCCGCGAATATTCGACCAGCCGTGAATCGTAGAACGGTTTTAGAATAACAGCGGATCCTCCCTGCCGGGGAATACTCACTAATTCCTGATGCGTAAAGTGGGTGATTATTTCTCCCTCCTGCGCTAAAAACCCCAGGCCATATGTGGATGGAGAATCGATATATTCCTGAATCAAACAATCGTCACTGCTTTCCGGAAGCATCTCCCGGGAATGCGCCAGGAATCGCTGACGAGTCGACCGTTGATTTTCATAGGCGTCCTTAACGAACACCGGAAATTCCGTTACTGCGTTCAGGGAATCGTACATGCGGGGAATTGGGATATTTGCTTCAGCTGCCGTTGCCAACAGAAATCGCTTATCATATACTTTCAGGCTTTCCTCGCTAAATAAAATTTCTCCGAGATGATGCCGTCCCCGGGACTGGACAAAACGATAAGTGCTGTCTGCGCCAGTTGGTATGACGAAATCATACGCGTCTTCAACGCCTTTTTTTTCAAATGGCTGGATGAGAATGTCATCATAATAAGACTGGTGGAGAAACGGCCGGCGATCTTGCTCACCCCAGCCAACGATGCGATATTCATGAGAAGATTCACGTAATAAACGGGCAAAAGCAGCGGCCTGATCAATGTGAGGACTTAGTATTAAAACCGACTTCATAGTTATTTCCGGCAAGGGCCGTTGGTCGTTCTTATATTAAAGTTTCTTTATAGTATCAAAGTTTAGTGGCAGTAGCGGTAGCACTCGGCAGTTTAGTTTTTACTGCCACTGCCACTGCCACTAAACAAAATATTCAAAATTCTGTTTTCACTCTGCTATTGTTTTATGCTTCAATAATTAATCGACAGGTTTCCGTGTGAAGAACAGTATTTTATGATCTCCCCAGAGATGTTTTCCGAGGATACTTAATAGCCGTTCTCCCTGCGCAAATTTCTTTTCGACATATTCTGCCGAACGTTCAGAATTTGCCAACCATTCCCGATAGGGCCAAAACAAAGCGCCGCTCTTTGCCTCCAGTTTGAAGCCGAGAGAATCCATCAGCGCGACCATTTGGCCGGAGCTAAATCGCGCTCTTGCCAGGTATTTCCAGCGATGAAAAGGTTCGATCATCAACAACTGACCGTCCGGTTTTAGCATCCCGGTGCAATTCTTCACCGTCTGGCGCAGCTTGTCCAGATCACGAATGGCAGAAAGCGATGCGGAGGCAATAATAAAATCGTATGTTTTATCCGCATCAGAATATTCTTCGGCATTTGTGGCAATGTAGCGGATCCGCTCGGAGGGATTTACCTTCCTGGCAATTTCAATCATTTCCGGAAAATCAATCCCATCAACATAAATTTGCGGATGCAGTTGCTCAACAATTTTAGCAACTGCGCCAATGCCACAGCCGATATCGAGCACATTAAAGCTTCCGTGAATTTCCGGTAAAAATCCACCGATTAATTCTTTCTGAAATTTCCGGTAGCATAGATTATAAGCTTCATTTCCCCACAACACTTTTGCCTGCCCTGCTTCCATCGCCCGCTCTTTCCAGTAGGTGCGCGGGTCATATTGCGGGTGAACAAAAAGTCGTTTGATTTTCCACAGCACTTTTTTCAGCGGCAGTGGTATCGCATTTTTTATCGTCGTTCGCAGGCCGGCTGGCTGCTCTTTAAGATTCATCATTTGCTCCTCGGTAGGCTTCTTTGCGGCGGATTTCTTTTGCGGGATTGCCGCCAATAACACAATCATTTGGTACATTTTTGGTAACAACGGATCCGGCACCAACAATAACGTTGCTACCAATTTCCACACCGGGTAAAATGACCGCATTTGCCCCGATCCAGACGTTATCCCCAATGCGGATTGGCTGGCCGGAAACATGTGCCTGGTAGTCGGTTTCACTATGGTTCGCGCTGATTATTTTTACACCGGGACCGATATAAATATTATCACCAAAAGTAATTCCATTTATGCCGTTGATGTAAATCCCCGGGGACATTCCCGGCGTAGTTATCTTCCCTGTGGTAATATTTCCAAAGACTTTCGAAGTATAATGGACCGGCCAGGGAATGCGCCGACATCCGTTCACATTGAAGATTTTTTGCGGCAATATAAATCCCCGCGCAAACAGCGGTGCGATCTCTAGCAGCTCTCTTTTCTGCGGATAGAAAATTCTTGTTAACAAAGCATAATAAGCTGCGAATATTTTTTTTAGGAACTGTTTAAACAGTGGATTAGCCTCTTTTCTGATATCTTTTAGATGGTGGTGTTAAAGGAGTAATTTTGCAAGCTGTCATCGCGAGGAGTGCAACGACGTGGCGATCTCTCTGTGGAAGCAACTTCTGGGATTGCTTCGGCAAAAAGCGCCTCGCAATGACGGGGCAAAGAGCAATATATACTTAACACTATCCTTTCGACAACCGGTAATAATAAAACAAAAAAACTGCGTAAAGGCCAGAGAGAACAATACTATATACAGACAGAAAAAAACGAAAATCCCATTGTTGCCAATAACTGAGCAGAAAAATAATTAGTGTCGCTAAAATGATAGCTGAGTGAATAACTAATGCTTGCTTCAATTTCTCAAAAACCGTCATGGTCACACTTAATGAAGCGCTGGTAAAACGCACCAGGAAGAACGGCAGCAATATTTGGGCATAGATACCCGCCGTTGCCCATTCCTCTCCAAAAATAAACGTAAACAGATAACGTACAATAAGGAACAGCAACAGAAATACCGGGACGCCTAGCATAATAAGGCGCTTGAGCGTTTTGCGAAAGCTTTCCCGGCTGTTCCCGCTCTTTTTCTTCTCGCTGGATGCCTGCTCAAAATACACCTGCGATACTGCGCTGCCAAAAACCGCGGATGGCGTCGCCAGCACTCGATACACCAGGGCGTAAAACCCTAGCACTGTTGAAGAAAAAAGTGCGGATATTAAGATGTAAGTCAGGTTAAATGCCAGACTGTTAACAACTGCGCCGGCGACCGAGTAAGTGGGGAATTCACGATAGCGGGACGCCAGTATTTTTATCCGCTCGGAATTAAGTTGCCCCCGGAACGCCCGCCAATATTTTCGGAAACCGCTAAAGAGCACCACCACCGCGGCAAGCTGCCCGGCAATCGTGCTAATAATCAATCCTCCTCCCCCACTCTTTCCCAAACCAAATCCCAACTGACCAGCAGAGGTAAAACCCGATTGAAAAACTTTCCCCGAAGCAATCCAGCGATATTCTTTTTGCCGGTTAAACCAGCTATTCAAAGTGTTAAATATTCCCAGCAAGAACATACTCACCGGCAGCAGATACAACCAGAGCGAGATATTCGGATCTCCCAGCCAGGTAGTTATTTGCTGATTAAATATCAGGATAATGATAAAGACGAGAAGGCTGGTAATAATCGTTAAAAGCAGCGAAATCCCCGATAAGGTATGCGCATCGCCTTCATCCTCCGGTAGCAGGATTGCAGCCTCATAGCGTCCGGTAGCCATCACTGCAAAAACCGCTACCAAACTCATATATAGCGCATAAACACCAAAATCATCCGGCGTATACAATCGGGTGAGTATCGGTGAAATCAGTACGGGAATCGCCAGGGCAATAGAGTTTCCGGTCATCAGGGTGAGCACATTGCGGGCAAATTCGGATTTTAATATTTTCAAGAGAGTCCTACTGGTTCGAACATGAACAGCCTGCTCTATTTAGCTGATTACAAGTAAATTTTCTGCCAACGTATAATTCTATCATAGCCAGGCAATATATCACTTACGATGCAATTAACCAGTAAGAATCTTCACACTTTTCGTTCAAAATATCAAAAAGGCGCAGACATTTTCGTCTGCGCCTTTTTGACAATACTTGATTAGGTAGATTTATCGACAGAACCTGCCGTATTATTCTGAATCATTCCGATCGTTACTTCAGCAGAACCATCTTCTTCACCTGCACAAAATCAGCGGCTTGCAGTTTATAGAGGTAAATACCGCTGGCAACTTTTGCCCCGAAGTCATTGGTGGCATCCCAGCTGACGGTATAATTGCCAGCCGCACGATGCTCATTCACCAACGTCCTTACCAATCGCCCGGAGACATCATAAATTTTCAACTGAACAAACTCGAAGTTGGTAATCTGAAATCCGATATTCGTCGTGGGATTAAAGGGATTGGGATAATTCTGCGCCAGCGCGAAAGCCTGCGGCAGTTCGGCAATGTCCGCTTCATCATTGACGACAACTTTTGGCAGACTGGCATTGTGACCGACAATTACAGGACCGCTGCTGAATGAGATATCTTTCGCACAAATTGATCCGCTGAAGCGCACATAGCTGCCCGCCCGCACTTTTGCATCTGGGGCGATAATGGTAGCGATCACCGTTGCTTCCCGGCCGAAATCTATATTTTTGGTCTGAATACTGTTGATGATAAAGCGGGAAGTGCTGCCGCCTTCCACGCTAATGATCATACGCTGACCAAACTCCAAATCGCTAACGATGTTGACAATTACATCGCCGCCACTCACATCGACAATCAGGCGGGTGTCGGTACCAAATTCCAATTCATTGAGAAAATATTCCCCGGCATTCAGGCGCAGGGTGCCATCTCTTTCCACGACAACATCTTTATTCATGCCGGGCGGTAGCGTCACATCATCATCGCCATCCACCGTTACATCTTCTGTTCCCGCAGTGAATGGGTCGAGGGTGGGCAGATCGATAGGGTCGACAGATGCACTTCCGTTCGCTGCGCCATTGATCGTCCCGTCGTTATCGAGATCGCCGCCGGCATTTACATCACCATCGATGGTATTCTTACTGCTGATATCGATGTTGTCAACAGCACTGAGGTTGCCGGTATGGGTGCCGGGGAAGCCTTTGTTAAAGGTGATATCGTCATTGGCGTGCATATCACCAGCTGATAATTGCAGGCCGCTAATTTCAATATCCATCGCAGAGAGCAGGAGAAAATTATGAAGCGAGCCGTCGGTTGCTTCAATGCATTGCGAGAACTCCGAGGTGCTGCTATCCGGTGAAGTCGCGGTTGCGCTGATAAACGTACCAATGGCAACATCCGCAGTTAAGTTTATCGAAAAGCTGGCATTGCCGTTAGCATCGGTGTTCACGG
The DNA here is from genome assembly GCA_028284905.1 of Calditrichia bacterium. Classification (GTDB taxonomy): domain Bacteria; phylum Calditrichota; class Calditrichia; order RBG-13-44-9; family J075; genus JACKAP01. The sequence goes on along the minus strand of JANQQU010000056.1, from coordinate 48,817 downwards.
TGGTGAATCCGAGAAAAGTCTCGCCCTCACCGTAGTCATCGCTCTGCGGATTGCCGTTCTGATCGCCGTTGCAGACAGAGTTGGCGAAAAACTCGAGCACGAAATCATTCGTGTTCGCTGTGCTGTTAAAGGTCCCAGTGATGGTAATCTCGCTGCCGTCCGTTTCCGCTGATGTAAGTAGTGGATAGTTTTGGAAATTATTCACGCCCATATCGCTATCCCCTTGATCATTGGCGGAGACACCAATTGAGTCGAATATTCCCAAATCAATCCCGAGCAATCCATTATTGAAAATAGAGTTACCGGATATAGCATTACTACTGCCAGCACGATCACTTAATCCAATACCATTACCGCCATTGAATGCAATAATATTACCGGCACCATTTGAGAGGCCTCCCACGAAATTATTGCGACTAACCCCGAACCTGGCATTTCCGCCGTTAATCACGATACCCTCTTCACCGTTACCAAGTGCTGCACTACCGGTTATATCCGTTCCGATAAGATTCGCCCGGATAATATTGTCTGTAGCATTACTCATAGAAATACCGGATCTTATGTTACCCGATATCAGATTCCCTTGTCCCGGGAAAGTGCCACCAATTGCGGAAGCACGAGTACCTCTCGTTGTAACAATGCCAAAATTATTAGGTATAGCCATCGTACCGCTCACATCCGTGCCAATAAAATTACTGTGAACGACTGTACTCTCTGATGAATAAATAAACAGCCCCGCGTTATTACCGGAAATAACGTTGCTAAAAACACGTGTAAAGGTACTTGCACTAATCCTGATACCGAATGCGGCATTTCCTACCGCGGCTGTCCCCGCAGCATTTGTGCCGATATAATTGTTATGAATCAGGTTGCTATCTGCATTAGCGATATAAATACCTTTCACGTCGGAGCCGCCATCTCCATTACCGGAAATAACATTACGTGTCCAGTCGGAGAAGCCACCAATTTGGTTTCTCTTGGCGTATTCAACCTCCACGCCGCCTTCATCATTCGGAATAGCAGCAGTGCCTGCTGCGTTTGTACCGATTCTGTTACCCAGTACCCGGTTTTCCCGAACATCACTATCAGGCGTTCCAATAATAGCAACACCATAAGCACCGTTACCGGAAATGATATTACCGCTGCCCTCTTCGATCCCGCCAACTGTAATTCCGTAGGCATTATTGGCGATTTTTACGCCGGCATTGCCATTCCCGAGATCAACTGTGCCGGTGACATCAATACCGATGAAGTTACAATCGATTTTGCTCCTGTTACTTTCTACAACAAGGATACCATTTGCATCGAAACGGTTGATGACCAATCCACGAATAGTCGAAAAGCTGGCGCCGCTGTTTAAAGTGAGGCCACTAGCGCCAACACCGGCATTTGTGCCGTCCAGCTCAACAGAGAGTGTTCCCGGCCAGGTGTCACAATTAGCGTCCGGCTCCGTAGTGCCGTCGATGATTACGGCGTCGGTGATATCCGGTAATGCAGAATCTGGCTGAATGGTATGCGGTACGGGACCTTCGATATCGAAACGGATGATATCCGGCGTGTTAGGAGCGATATTCGGTATAGCGTTGGCATCGATGATGGCCCGGCGCAAAGAGCCTGAACCGGCATCGTTGGTGTTTCTGACGATAAAAGTATGGGTGATTTCCAAATAACGATAGGCGCGTAAGCCGTCAAAGTTGTTCGCCAGAAAAATGGTGCCGTCTGGCCCAATTGCAACATCATATCCTTCCCCTCCATTATCAATGTGGGCAGTGTTGGTAAAGGATGAGTCATCGTAGCGAAAGGCGAGCAGGCCGTCTTCCAGGTTCGCGAGAAAAACAGTGCCGTCTACACTGACCGTGACACCAAGCGCATCACTCACCGGGTAACCAATGTGAGCGGTGTTAGTGAAGGATAAACCATCATAGCTATAGGCGCGCAAGCCATCACTACTGTTCGCCAGAAAAATAATGCCGTTAAAATCCAATGCAACATCAGCAGCAGTTCCCCCATCATTAATATGGGCGGTGTTAGTGAAGGATGAACCATCATAACTATAGGCGCGTAAACCGTCATCCAGATTCGCAAGAAAAATGGTGCCGTCAAAATGAACTGTAAGGTCTAAAGCTCTCCCCCCATTATCAATGTGGGCAGTGTTAGTAAAGGATGTGCCGTCGTAAGTATAGGCGCGCAGACCGTCATCTCCGTTTGCGAGAAAAATGGTGCCGTCAGCGCCCACAGCAACGCCATTTGCAACGCCTCCATTATCAATATGGGCGGTGTTGGTGAAGGATGAGCCATCGTAGCTATAGGCGCGCAGACCATCATTATGATTCGCAAGAAAAACGGTACCATCAGCCCCCACTGCAACGCCAAACGCAAGTCCCCCATCATCAATGTGGGCGGTGTTAGTGAAGGATGCACCGTTGTAATTATAGGCACGCAAGCCGTCTTGCATATTTGCGAGAAAAACAGTGCCATCAATGCCCGTAGCCACGTCTAGCGCAGTATTTCCATTATTAATATGTGCCGTGTTAATCAACAGGTGCGACAATTGGGCAAATGCAGTCAACGGTAAACAACAGCTCAGCACGATGGTAGCGCATACAAAATGTTTCCAAAATCTATTCATAATTTTTCCTTTATTTTTTCTCGTTTCTAAAAGTGTATTTTTCGTTCATCAACAGCCGTTTTGCGGATTTTATTCCCAGCTGCTATCCGCAAAACGGCTGTCATTGAAGGCAATGCATGATCACTTCAGCAGAACCATCTTCTTCACCTGCACAAAATCCGCGGCTTGCAGCTTATAGAGGTAAACACCACTGGCCACTCTTGTCCCGAAATCATTGGTAGCATCCCAGCTAACGGTATAATTACCAGCCGCACGACGCTCATTCACTAACGTCTTCACCAATCGCCCGCTGATGTCATAAATTTTCAACTGAACAAACTCGAAGTTGGAAATCTGAAATCCGATATTGGTCGTGGGGTTAAAGGGATTGGGGTAATTCTGTTCCAGCGCGAAAACCTGCAGCAGCGCGGCAACGTCCGCTTCATCATTGACGACCACTTTCGGCAGACTGGCATTGTGACCGACAATCACCGGGCCGCTGCTGAAAGCGATATCTTTCGCACACATCGATCCGCTAAAGCGCACATAGCTGCCCGCCCGCACTTTTGCATCCGGGGCGATAATGGTAGCAATCACTGTTGCTTCCCGACCGAAATCAATATTTTTAGTCTGAATACTGTTGATAGTAAATCGGGAAGTGCTCCCGCCTTCCACACTAGTGATCATGCGCTGACCAAATTCTAGATCACTGACAATATTGACAACCACATCACCGCTACTCACATCGACGATCAGGCGGGTGTCGGTGCCAAATTCCAATTCATCCAGAAAGTATTCCCCGGCGGTCAGGCGCAAGGTACCGTCTCTTTCCACAACGACATCTTTATTCATGCCGGGAAGCAGTGTTACATCATAACCACCAGGAATCGTTACATCTTCTGTGCCGGCAGTGAATGGGGTGAGAATGGGCAGATCGACAGGTTCGACAGAGGCACTTCCGTTTGCTGCACCGTTGATCGTTCCATCGTTATCAAGATCACCGCCGGCATTTACATCACCATCGATGGTATTCTTACTGCTAATATCGATGTTGTCAACAGCACTGAGGTTGCCGGTATGGGTGCCGGGGAAGCCTTTATTAAAGGTGATATCATCGTTCGCGTGCATATCGCCGGCAGATAATTGCAGACCGCTGATTTCGATATCCATCGCAGAGAGCAGGAGGAAGCTGTGAAGCGAGCCATCAGCTGCCACGATGCATTGCGAGAACTCCGAGGTATTGCTATCCGGTGAGGTCGCTGTTGCAGTGATGAACGCGCCGGCGGCAACATCTGCGGTTAAATTAACCGAAAAGCTGGCGTCGCCGTTAGCATCAGTGCTCACGGTGGTGTAACCGAGGAAAATCTCGCCTTCACCGTAATCATCGCTTTGCGGATTGCCGTTCTGATCGCCATTGCAGACAGTGTTGGCGAAGAACTCCAGCACGAAATCATTGGTGTTCGGTGTACTGTTGAAGGTGCCGGTGATGGTTATCTCACCACCGTCGGTTTCCGCGGATGTGAGCAACGGATAGTTTTGCAAATCATTTCCGCCAAGGTCGTCATCGCCCTCGTCATTGGCAGTTACGCCATTTCTATCCAGATCTATACCAAGTTGCCCGTTATTGAATATTGCGTTACCGGATATGATATTACCATAATTGGTTATAACGATACCAGAGCCACCATTGAACGCAATAATATTTCCGGCCCCACTTGAGAGACCGCCCACAACATTAGCGGCACCTTCGCTAGGTCGGGGACCCAAAAGGCTGCCAAGAAAGACGCCATTTCCGTCATTTCCAAGCGCCAGGCTGCCGGTTATATCGGTACCAATACGGTTGCCCTGAACAATATTGCCTCTGACCCCACTACTAATAACGATACCACTACCTAAATTACCCGAGATCAGATTCCCCTGTCCTGGTGCGCTGCCACCAATCAAGAAATCACGAGTTTTTCTCAGTAGAAAAAGGCCATCTTCATTTGGTATCGCCACCGTTCCACTGGCATCCGTTCCGATAAAATTACCCTGCACGACTGAAGAATCTGAATAAGTCGAATATATTCCCTGGTCGTTTCCGGAGATGAGATTGTCTATAATATTTGTTTTGCTGCTTTGATAGAGACTTATCCCATCATTAATATTTGTAATCGCTGCCGTTCCGGCAGCATTAGTGCCAATATAATTGCCCTGCACAGTGTTGCTGTCGGAAAAAGAGATGCCAATTTCGTCTCCCTCGGTATTAGCATTCCCCATATTACCGGAAATAAGATTGCGCGCCGCGCTGGAAGCACCACCGATGAGATTGTTATTGGAAAATGAAATCGATATACCGCCGAAATTGTTCTGAATATCAGCAGTCCCTGCCGCGTTTGTGCCAATTCTGTTCCCCTGGACACGATTGTTTCGAGCACCTGAACCACTTATAAAAATGCCATTTGAGCCGTTGCCGGAAATGATATTACCGGCGCCAAATTCGATGCCACCAACTAAATTTGAATGGGCACCATTTATAATTCTGATACCATTGGCACCATTTCCCCGACTAATGTTACCAGTGATGTCCAGGCCAATGATGTTACATTCAATCTTATTGCTGTCACTGTCAGAAATGAGAATACCGGATGAACTGAAACGATTGATAACCAGCCCACGAATAGTGGAACCATTGGATCCGCTTTGCAGGGTCAAACCAGTAACCAGGTTACCTGCATTGCTACCGTCCAGCTCAATCGCTAAAGTTGCCGGCCAGCTATCGCAATTGGCGTCTGGCTCCGTAGTGCCGTCGATGATCACCGGATCTGTAATGGCCGGTAACGCAGAATTCGGCTGAATGGTATGCGGTCCGGCGCCGTCGATCTCGAACTTGATGGAGTCCGGCACGTCAAAGTCTAAATTAACATGTGCATTGGCATCGAGAATAGCCTGACGCAGTGAACCTTCACCGGCATCGTTCGTGTTGGTAACAATAAAGGTATTGATTAATTCAGTAAAACGATAGGCGCGCAAACCGTCAGGCTGGTTCGCCAGAAAAACAGTACCGTCTGCACCCAATGCGATACTACGGGCGCCATCTCCATCATTAATGTGCGCGATGTTTGTAAAAGATGAGCCATCGTAACTATAGGCAAACAGGCCGCCATTATTGTTCGCAAGGAAAATTGTGCCGTCTGCACCCACTGTAACGCCCAATGCAAACTCGCCATCATCAATGTGGGCGGTATTGGTAAAGGATGAGCCATCGTAGCTATAGGCACGCAGGCCATCATCAAAATTCGCGAGAAAGATTGTGCCATCAGGTCCCTCTGCAACGCCAAACGCCTGCCCGCCATTATCGATATGGGCGGTATTGGTGAAGGATGAACCGTCATAGCTGTAGGCGCCCAGGCCTTCAGTTATGTTCGCGAGAAAGACAGTGCCGTCTGCTCCCACGGCGACATCTTCGGCAAATCCCGTCCCATTACTAATGAAGGCGGTGTTGGTAAAGGATGAGCCGTCGTAACTATAGGCAAGCAGGCCGCCATCACCATTCGCGAGGAAGACAGTACCGTCTGCACCTACGGCGACATCTTCGGCAAATCCCCCATCATCAATGTTGGCAGTATTGGTAAAGGATGAACCGTCGTAGCTATAAGCGCTAAGACCGTCTTCTGATTTTGCCACAAATACAGTGCCGTCTGCGCCCAGTGCGACGCCTATTATTAATTCGCCATTATGAATGTGGGCGGTGTTGGTAAAGGATGAGCCATCGTAACTATAAGCACGCAGGCCGTCATCGCCGTTGGCGAGGAAGATAGTGCCGTCTGCGCCCAACGTGACGTCTATTGCAAAACCTCCTTCATCGATATGAGCAGTGTTGGTAAAAATATGGGACAACTGGGCAAATACCGTAGCCGGTAAAATCAACACGATTGCGGCGTATCTAAGGATTCTCCAAAAACTCTTCATCTTTTTTCCTTGAATTTTTCTCGTTTATAAAAGTATTTTTTCACTCAGCAACAGTCGCTTTGCAGATTTAATGCCTGCTGCTATCCGCAAAACGGCTGCCTTCGAACGCAATGCATGATTACTTCAACAGCACCATCTTCTTCACCTGCACAAAATCCGCGGCTTGCAGCTTATAGAGGTAAACACCGCTGGCCACTTTTGCCCCGAAATCATTGGTGGCATCCCAACTGACGGTATAATTGCCAGCCGCACGATGTTCATTCACCAAAGTCCGCACCAATTGCCCAGTAATGTCATAGATTGCCAGCTGAACAAATCCGACATCCGACATCCGAAATCCGATATTAGTCGTGGGGTTAAAGGGATTGGGGTAATTCTGTTCCAGCACAAAAACCTGCGGCAGTGCAGCAACATCTGCTTCATCATTGACGACTACTTTCGGCAGACTGGCATTGTGGCCGACAATCACCGGACCAGTGCTGAAAACGATATCTTTCGCACAAATCGATCCGCTGAAGCGCACATAGCTGCCCGCCCGAACTTTCGCATCCGGAGCAATAATGGTAGCGATCACCGTTGCTTCCCGGCCAAAATCAATATTTTTAGTCTGAATGCTATTGATAATAAAGCGGGAGGTGCTGCCGCCACTGACGCTTACTTCCATGCGCTGACCAAACTCCAAATCGCTGACGATGTTAACCACCACATCACCGCCGCTTACGTCGACGATCAGGCGAGTGTCGGTGCCAAATTCCAATTCATCCAGAAAGTATTCCCCGGCGTTCAGGCGCAGAGTGCCATCTCTTTCCACGACAACATCTTTATTCATGCCAGGCGGTAGTGTCACATCACCATCGCCATCCACCGTTACATTTTCTGTTCCCGCAGTGAATGAGGCGAGGGTAGGCAGATCAACCGGGTCGACAGATGCACCACCGTTTGCTGCGCCATTGATCGTCCCGTCGTTATCGAGATCACCGCCGGCATTCACATCACCATCAATGGTATTCTTACTGCTGATATCGATGTTGTCAACCGCACTGAGGTTGCCGGTGTGGGTGCCGGGGAGACCTTTATTAAAAGTGATATCGTCATTGGCGTGCATATCGCCATCTGATAATTGCAGGCCGCTGATTTCGATATCGATGGCAGAGAGCAGAACGAATCGGGGCGTTGCCGCAATACATTGGGAAAACTCCGAGGTGCTGCTATCCGGCGAAGTTGCAGTTGCGCTGATAAACGCACCGACGGCAACATCCGCGCTTAAATTCACGGTAAAACGGGCATCGCCGTTCGCATCGGTGTTCACAGTGGTGTAACCAAGGAAGGTCTCGCCCTCGCCGTAGTCCTCGCTTTGCGGATTGCCGGATTGATCGCCGTTGCAGGAGGTGCTGGCGAAGAACTCCAGTCGAAAGCCGTTGGTGTTCGCTGTGCTGTTAAAAGTCCCGGAGATCGTAATCTCGCCATCATCCGTTTTCGCTGTGGTGAGCAACGGGAAGTTCTGCAGATCGTTCGCACCAATGTCGTCATCGCCGGGATCGTTGGCGTTTACCCCCTCAGCGGCAATATCGATGCCCAATGTGCCGTTATTAAAAATGGCATTGCCAAGAATACGGTTGCGAAGCCCGCTGTCGAGAAAAAGACCAGCTCCATTATTATATGCGATAATATTTCCATCGCCCTCCTCGCTACCGCCGATGGTGCTGCGGTCACTTCGTATCAATTCCATGCCCGATTCTTCATTGGGGATAGCCTCCGTGCCAGCTGCATTCATTCCGATATTATTACCTTGTACTAAAGTCGAATCTGAATCCCGAATCAAGATGCCACGATCTCCGTTTCCGGAAATGAGGTTGCCGGCCACAGCACTGCCGCCGCCGATGGTATTGCGGTTAGCGACATCATTAAGTATACCGATATTTTCGTTGGGGATAGCCTCCGTGCCAGCTGCATTCGTTCCGATATAATTACCCTGCACCAACGTCAAATCTGAAAGAACAATGAAGATACCATGATCGCCATTTCCGGAAATAAGGTTGCCGGCGCCAGCATTGGTGCCACCGACGGTGTTCCGAGTACTCTTATTAACCAATATGCCTGACTCCAGGTTAGGGATAGCCGCCGTGCCAGCTGTATTGGTACCGATAAAATTGCATTCTATAAGATTGTTGCTACTGTAAACCAGATCAATACCGTTGTAATCAAACCCGTTGATAACCAGTCCGCGAATGGTGGAGCCGCTGGCATCGCTCAGCAGGGTTAATCCACTCGCGCTTCCGGCATTGCTACCATTCAATTCAATCGAAAGCGTTGGCGGCCAGGCGCTATGGTTGGCGTCGGGATTAGTTGTGCCGTCGATGATTACCGCATCGGTGATATCCGGTAATGCGGAACCCGGTTGAATAGAATGCGGCCCGGCACCATCAATATTAAATTTGATGGTATCCGGCGTGCTGGGATCAATATTAGGGTGTGCGTTGGCATCAAGAATGGCCTGACGGAATGATCCACTGCCGGCATCGTTAGTGTTGGTGACGATGTAGGTATTTTTTTCAAAATAGCGATAAGCACTCATACCGTCGTGAAAATTTGCCAGAAAAATGGTGCCATCAGCCCCTACAGCGACGTCAGTCATATCCATACCCTGACCAATGTGGGCGGTGTTGGTAAAGGACGAGCCGTCGTAGGTGTAGGCGTACAGCCCTCCTCTAAAACTAGCCAGAAAGATGGTGCCATCTGCCCCCACCGCGACAGCATCTGCCGCTCTCCCATTATACATGTGGGCGGTATTGGTAAAGGATGAGCCGTCATAGCTGTATGCGTGTAGCCCCGAATATCCGCTTGCGACAAAAATGGTGCCGTCTGCACCGATTGCAAGGCTGTATGCCACCCCCTGGTTAATGTGTGCAGTGTTGGTAAAGGAAACGCCGTCATAGCTATAGGCACGCAGGCCGTCACTCCTGTTCGCAGTAAAAATGGTGCCATCAGCCCCCAGTGCGACATCACTTGCAGATCCGCCATTATCAATATGGGCGATGCTGGTAAAGGATAAGCCGTCATAGTTAAAGGCGCGTAGGCCTGCGAATGAGTTTACAACAAAAATAGTACCATCAGCATTCACCGCGACAGCTGTTGCATCTTCTGCAAGATCAATAGATGCAGTGCTGGTAAAGGATGAGCCGTCGTAGCTTAAGGCGCGTAGACCCGAATATCCGTTTGCGAGAATTACGGTGCCGTCTGCAGTGAACGCAACACCTTTTGTAATCCCGCCCGGGTCAATATGTGCAGTATTGGTAAAAGATGAGCCTCCGTAGGTATAGGCGCGCAGCCCTTCATCATTGTTCGAAAGAAAAACCGTGCCATTAGCATCTACAGAAATCCACCTTGCAACGCCTCCATCATCAATGTGGGCGGTGTTTGTAAACATGTGGGAAAACTGGGCAAAGGCCATCAGCGGTAAACAGCAGATCAGTGCGATGGTGGCGCCCAGAACATTTTTCCAAAATCTTTTCATCGTTTTCTCCTTTATTCTTTGTCGCTTGTAAAAGTGTATTTTTCGGTCATCAACAACCGTTTTATTCGAATTTTTTTTCTCTGCCATATCATTGTTCCTTTTTGGTTTAAGATGCTTATTTTCTTAAAGACCTGATATTGCATGATCATAATGAAACGTTCTATATTTTGCCGCTAAACAGCGCCACACTGCCTTCGATGTGCAGCTCATACGTGTGGAAATGGGTTTTCAGTGCAGCTTCCAAATCCCAGGGTGTGTCCCAGTGATTGCCGAAAACGCCCCGGGCGTTATTAATGAGCATCAGGGCGCGTCCCAGGGGATTGTGGATGACGCCCTTGCCTAGAATGGTTGTGCCAAATACCACGCCCCCGCTTCGGCTGAGCAATGGTTTAATGTGTTGAAATACCACGCTTTTGCTGCGCAAGTCGCCTGGTAAAGTGTGCAGCAAAGCAGTCATCCCGATAGATTCGAAACTACCGGGGCGAATCCAGAATGGCTTGAGGGGATTGATTACCTGAATGGTTGGGTTATAATCTTGTAACCGTTGTGCAGCTCGTTTCAGATTGCCGGCATTCGGACCTGCCAAAGCAATCAGCGGTTCCGGTGAAGGGAGAACACATTTATCTAAGAGATTGCCGTTCCCTCCGCTGATATCGAGGTGACGGGCGGAAATGTGCTCATTATTAAAGGCAATAATTTTTCCCGTGGTGCAGCCCCAGGCCAATCGATCATAGAATGAACGGGCGCGGGAATAGCTCGCCGGCGCGTCTGCGGCACGCTCTTTTTTATCCGGGGAAATGTTTTGGGGCGTCGTCATCATTTTCTTCATCCGCTTGTTTTTCTTGTCTGGAATCAAGTTAGAAGAAAACGACCGGGGATGCTTTGCAGGGCCTCCCTAAGATTTTTCAATTTGTCTCAGGGTTTTGCAAAACGTCCCATTTTCTTTGCAATTTGTCTCAAGGGGGGAAATATTCGTTGATCGAAATTCGTTGATCGTTGATCGTTGATCGAAATTCGTTGATTGTTGATATCGTTTTCCCCAAGAATGGTAGGCTTGAGTTTAAGCTACACAATCTATTTTACGAAAAACGAACAACGAAGAACGAACAACGAACAACGCACTCACCTATTTTTTCAAAAACTCCGAGGGCGGTGCCCCAAAGGTATCCCGAAAGGCTCGGGAAAAAGTGGCGATGCTGGCGTAGCCGACTTGCAAGGCGATTTCGGAAACGTTGCCGGCTTTATCTTCGAGGAGTTGCCGGGCCCGTTCCATGCGGATACGGCGAATATAATGGGCTGGTGAAATACCGAGGAGTGCGGACAGTTTGCGGTGGAGATGGCTGCGGCTCATGCCGATTTCGCGGCATAGGTCTTCAAGCTGGAAATTTTCATTTTCAATGTTCTCCTCGACAATACTTTGCATCCGCTCAAGAAATTGCTGGTCAACGGATGTCACCATCACTTTTGATGCAGAGATGACCGGTTTTTCCTGCACCTTCGCTAGCAATGCCTGACGTATTTCGATCAGCTTGCGGATGCGTATCTGCAATTCCTGCGTGCTGAATGGCTTCACCAGGTAGGCATCAACACCGGTTTCCAGCCCTTCCAGTTTTTCCGCTTCCGCTGCTTTTGCCGTCAGCATAATAATGGGTATGTGGCTGGTAAGTTCATTACTGCGGATCTGGCGGGCCAGCTCGTAGCCATCCACTTTCGGCATCATCACATCGCTGATGATGAGATCCGGCATAAATTCCTGCGCTTTCGCAAATCCGTCTTCCCCATCCGCGGCTTCGACGATGCGATAATCGTCTACGAGGTTTTGCCGGATATACGCCCGCACATCAGCATTATCTTCGACGACAAGAATAATCTCCCCGGCAGTTTCTCCTTGCAAACCGGCAGCGGGATTGCTATTTGAGGCAAAATCATCATAGACTGTTTCAACCGCAAACTCTCGCTCGCTCGCCTCGGCTTCTTCTTCCAATATCGCGCTGCTATAATCGGCTTCACTCAAGACCGGCAATTCAATTTTGAATGTACTGCCAACGCCCTCCTGGCTCTCCACAGAAATGCTGCCAACATGAAGCTCCACAAGTTCCTTCGTTAATGAGAGACCAATACCAGTCCCTTCTTGTTCCCGAGTCTGCGAGGCATCCACCTGGTAAAAACGATCAAAAATGTGCGGGAGGCGATCCGCCGGAATACCAATACCATTATCCCGCACAGCAACCAATAAATGACTCTCCAGATTCCCTCCCCCCAAATCTGACAACTGTTCACTGACAACTGATAACTGTTCACTGTTAACTGACAACTGTTCACTGTTAACTGATAACTGTTTACTGATTACTGATAACTGTACACCCACCGTCCCCCCCTCCGGCGTAAACTTCAGCGCATTTGAGAGCAGGTTATAGATAATTTTCTCGATTTTGTCCAACTCACAATTGACGATGATGTTCTCGTGAGCACAATCAAACTTCAGGCCGATGCCCTTTTTCCGGGCGAAAGACTCGAATGAGGAAGTCAGGCTGCGGAGCAAGGGAACGATGTTTTGCGGCGACGCTTTCAGCGTCATGCCACCGGCTTCAATTTTCGATAAATCGAGTAGTTGATTGATCAGCCGAAGCAGTCGATTGGCATTGCGCATGGACATCTGCAATTGGGATTTCATATCCGGATCTTGCACTTTCGTGAGCACATTGCCGGTCTGGCCCATAATCAAGGTTAGCGGTGTGCGGAATTCGTGAGAAATATTAGCAAAGAAACGGGATTTCAACGCGTCAACTTCCTGCAGTTTCTCCGCTTCCTGCGCGCGTATTTCGGCATCGTGTTTAAAGCGCTGCCGCCCCATTTCATAGCGGCGAATGGCCCAGAAAAAGGTAAAAATAAGTAAGCCGTAAATGCTGTATACCCACCAGCTTCGGTACCAGGGTCTTAAAATCTCGAATGAAAAATGCGCTTCGCTGCCGGGATGATCGTAGATATTTTTTGCGCGCACCCGAAATGTGTAGTTCCCCTCCGGGAGATTCGTGTAGTCTTTTTTGGTCTCGGTCGTCCATGGCGACCAGGTTTTATCAAAACCTTCGAGATAAACCTGGTAATTGTTTTCTTCCGGGTTATCAAGAGTCGGCGCGGCATATTCGAAGCGCAGCGCATTATCCTTGTATTCTAAAATCGGGCCATCTGTTAAAGCTGCTGGTGATGATTCTCCGTAAAAGATGATCGAATCTCCATCGGCAATCACCCGGCGAATCAGTGCCGGAAAATCAGCATCATAATCCCGCTCGATGGATTGATCATAACGCACAAGACCTTCCGGGCCACCAATCCAGGCAATATCCTCATCAAGCGGGTCAGGATAAATGCAATAAACGCTGCCCCAATCCGCGATGCGCAGAAAAGGCTTACTATCCCAAAGATAACTGCCATCTTTCTGCGGTATGATTACACCGGTTTCCCGGCGATGGTCCTTCGTAGTCTTCACCCAAAACTTACCATCGGCGCCCTCCTCAAACCGGCTGACAATCCGGGTCGTGTCGGCTAATATCGCACCATAAGAAGAATCGGGGAAAAAATACTGTTTTTCTTCATTAAAGCTTCGCAAACCAGTGTCTGTCGCGAATATCGCTTTGCCTCCCGTCGGATAAACCCGGGTGAAGCGGGTGCCCGGAAGACCATGTTCACTGCCATAACGCTTCACTTCTGCCAAAATCTCCGGAGATTCTAATTCGGCCGATTCAGTATTACTCAAATCGGGAATTCTAACATGTAATGCGCCCCCTTTATTGCCAGTCCCCAGCCAAAGCTCTCCGGGATTAACCTCAACGATACTCCGTATTTGTTCGGTAACTCCGGCAACATGGCGAGTCAACCATTCGCCATTTTGTTTTTTCAGAATTGTCAGTCCACCGTTCAGCCCGACGTAAACCAAATCATGATGATATGTTGAACGATAGAAATACCTTGACATCAGGCTGTTTATTTTCTCAACCTGATCACCTGAAATAGTATAAATGGCTCTTTCGCCGCCAATCAAAAGGGTCTTCCCGATTGACAACAGCGCCCAGGTGCTGCCGAGTACACCTTCGAAACGCTTAAAAAGCGGCTCAGACTTTGCTGAAATATCTGTCGTTAACCTGAAAACCCCCAGGCTGCCCGCAACATATAGCTCTCCATTATGCCTGCTGATAGAAAGAACACTGCCCAACAGTCCGGATGCTTCGCCGAAATAAGAAAAACGCGAGGGCAATTCCACTCTGGCCACTCCGCTGCCCTGGGCCAGCCACAAGCCGTTTTCGCGATCCTGAAAAAAACCACTGATATTCAGACTGCGCAAACCGGCTTCTCGGTTTACCTTTTGCCGCAAACGGCCATTTTGATCGATAATCAGAAGCCCAAATCTGCGAGTGCGCACTGCAAGAGTGCCATCATTCAATAATATACTGCCTCTCAACCCCGTCACCTTTAACTCCTTGGCGGTAGCGTCTTCAAGATAAAAGGGTTCGAAGACCCGACCGTCATACCAAAAAAGTCCATGTGCGTGAGAACCGGCTAAAATGCGCATGCCGGATGATTCGGTATGCGTAGGCACATCCTGCATGAAATAGACAGATCCCTGGGCAAAACGTTCCCCACCTGCTGCCATAACCAGCGAATCTCCTTCGACCTTCATCAGCCCGAATGTCGGTTGATTAACATAAATGCCTTTATGAGTGGAAAATAGTCGAATAAATCGTGTTTGCGCCGACCAAACGCTCACCGTCCCCCTCACGGATGGAGCGTCCTTGTTCTCAGTGATACCGGTAACTTCAGTTGTCTCTTTTTTCCAACGGAATAAAATTTGAGCAGCCTTAAAATATGTGCCCTCCGCAGTCACTTTTACACCGTGCACCACACCAAAATTATGATACGCTTCAGGTAGCTCCTTAAGTAAAGAGACAAATTGCAATTGCCCGGTTGAATCCGGCGCCAGATAACCAAAATCATCTCGGCAACCGACAAAAATACGGCCATTCTCCGAGATTGCCAGGGCCCTCGCTGTAGAATTGGTTGGAACGAGCCGCCATGAAACACCGTCGTATATCAGTATTCCCAGATTATTAGCGATGTAAATAATGCCACGCGTGTCCTGGACAACCGCCCAATTTTGGGCATGAGCGCTGCCATAGTCTTTCGGACTAAAATTTTGAATGAAGGGCAAACCGGATTCATTAATAGGCAGGTTTGTTTGCGGTTGGGCGTAAATCACTGCCCATATCCCTGCAGAAAAGAACAGACAATATATCCAATTGCACAAACCCCAAAACCGGAAGGGCTTATGAAAGCTCTGCTTCATATCTTAACCTTTGATTTAAAACGTGTTGTCCACGTAGAAAAGATAGAGATAATCCGCGGTAAATGCAACCCCCCTGGCCCCGTTTTACCCCGACCATAAGTTTCGATCCAGGCTACGATATTGAATGGCTTCGCTGATATGCGCCGGCAGAATATTACTTTCCCCAGCCAAATCGGCGATGGTGCGGGCGACTTTTAGAATACGGTCATACGCACGGGCGGAAAGGCCCAGTTTATTGATGGCCATTTTCAACAACTCCTGCCCTTCCCTATCCACTTTGCAGAATTCGCGGATTTCCCGTGGATGCATGTCGGCATTGCAGAACAAGTGAGGGCTTGTTTTAAATCGTTGCTGTTGGGTGCTACGCGCTTTCTGTACTCGCTGACGAATATCCGTCGATTTTTCTCCCCCCGCTTCTTTCGCCAGTTCATCGTATTTCACCGCTGGTACTTCTATCTGGATATCGATGCGATCGAGCAAAGGGCCACTGATGCGAGCGATGTAACGTTGGATTAATGGTGGGGCGCAATTGCATTCTTTTTTGGGATCGGTGGCATATCCGCAAGGACAAGGATTCATCGCCGCGGCAAGCATAATGTTCGCCGGATAGGTAATCGTCAATGCGGCGCGGGAGATGGTCACCTGCCCATCTTCCAGCGGCTGACGCATTACTTCCAGCACATTCTTTTTGAATTCCGGCAGTTCGTCGAGAAAGAGTACCCCATGATGACTCAGGCTCACTTCACCGGGGCGCGGATAACGCCCTCCTCCAATGAGCCCGGCATCAGATATCGTATGGTGTGGCGAACGAAACGGGCGGGTGGCGATCATCGCCTTCTCCGGAGGCAGCAAGCCAGCCACTGAATGGATTTTCGTCGTTTCCAACGCTTCTTCTAAGGTCATCGTCGGTAGAATAGTCGGCAGGCGTTTCGCCAGCATGGTCTTTCCCGAGCCCGGTGGGCCAATCATGATGATGTTGTGGCCGCCGGCAGCAGCAACTTCCAGGGCACGCTTGACATGCACCTGCCCTTTCACGTCATGAAAGTCCAGCGGATATTGACGGCTCACTTCAAAAATACTTTCCATGTCGATTTTAAAGGGAGTGATTTCTTCTGCGTGGGAAAGGAAGTCCACTGCCTGGCGCAGCGTTTTTACCGGATATACAGCAACTTCCTTCACCATGGCGGCTTCGCGGGCATTTTCCTCGGGGAGAATGATACCACTCAATCCGCGCCGTTTCGCCTGCCAGGCCATGGAGAGCACGCCCGGCACCGGACGTAAGCTGCCATCCAACGCCAATTCACCGGCGATGAGGTGATCCCCCAGGCGCGTTTCCGGAATTTGCCCAAACGCAGCAAGAATACCGATGGCAATCGGCAAGTCGTAACCGGCGCCTTCCTTGCGAATATCCGCCGGCGCCAGATTGATGGTGATTCGCTTTAAAGGAAAATCGTAACCGCTGTTTTTGATGGCAGCAATTACCCGCTCCCGGCTTTCTTTCACCGCCGAGTCCGGCAAGCCGACTAGGGCAAACCCGAACAAGCCGCGCTCCAGACTGGTTTCGACATCTACCAGGTGTGCATCTATACCGATTAAAGCTGCTGAAATTATCTTTGAAATCATCTTTCCCCCTGTTTTAAGGATATTACCATCAGTGGGGGAATTTTAGAAAATCGGGGATTCAACCCGGTAGGTTTTCGGATTCCTCTGGAAGCAAGACCATTCGCATTTATCCATTAATCCACAGCTTCTTTCAAAATCTCTCTTCAAAAACTGTGTTATGGATTAACAGCCCGGGAACATCCGGGGATATAATAATGAATATCGGATGAATTGTGACACTCAAGATTAATATGAGAAGAGGAAAAAATGGCCAGGGATCAGAATTCGAATTTATTGAAAGATGAATATCTTTTTTTGCAGCACTGCTACGAAGAGAATGATCGTAGTGCACTTTGGATTAAATGCATATCTATCGTTGTTTTTTCTGCACTTATGATTGCAACTGCGGAATGGCCGGGTCCGTATCTGCCTCTGGTTGCGGCAACTGTTTCCGGATTATTCTGGTTAACTGAGGCCATCTGGAAAACCTTTCAGAGTCGTCTGGAAGAACGAATTATCGCTATTGAAAATTATTTTCAAGCAAACGGTGGCGAACTCCCTCCATTACAGATTTATTCCACCTGGCTGCGTCAACGGGGTGGTGTCGTTGCGCTGCTACAGGAATATGCAAAATCGGCAATTCGCCCGACAATTGTCGTTCCTTATCTACTATTGATAATACTCTCCATGGCAGCATTTTATATTGCCCGATAAGTGGCAGTGGTCCTGAAGGGAAATGGTTTATAAATAAGTTTACAAACAGAAAAGATATATCGCCCCCACGGGGCTCAAATGACATTCAAATCCTTTTTAGCTATAAATATGTCGTCCCTACGGGACTTGTTTTCTAAAGCTCTTATTTTAAGCAAGTTGAACGCTCCATAGAGTTAAGGTTTATACACAAGCTTACATGTTACAAAAACACCTTATAAATTTAATTTTTAGCCGCGGATAAACACAGATTTGCACGGATAAAAGCAGAACGATGAAAAAATCAGTGAAAATCGGTGTATATCAGTGGCTAATATCCAAATTCTGTTTTCATTTTACGGAAGATGAAGCTATAAAAACACGTTTGTAAAGAAATGTATAAACCGTAGCCCGAAGCGGTGTATTGTCTGCATTGCTACTGCTACTTTCTTTCCTCGTTTCACCTCCTTTATTGTTTATCTAGGGCGAGTTTGCTAAACTCCTTTCTATTCTCTAGCAAGGAGCGAATGCATGCAGCTTATTTTGATGATCGTTATTAGTTACCTGATGGGATCGATTCCTACCAGTATTATTGCCGGAAAAATGTTGAAGGGAATTGATATTCGCACTGTCGGCAGCGGCAATGCCGGTGCGACAAATGCATTCCGCATACTGGGACCGACTGCCGGTACAATTGTTCTGCTCATCGATATGGCGAAAGGATTCATCCCGGTTGTGTGGATTTCCCAATTGGGTATGGCCGATGGCCCCGCCTGGGAGCCGATCATCTACCAGTTGATCGCCGGACTATCGGCAATGTTTGGACACATCTGGACCATTTTCGCCGGATTTAAAGGCGGCAAGGGTGTTGGCACAGCCGCAGGAATGCTCCTCGGATTAACCCCGCTCACCATTGGCATTTGTTTGCTGGTATTCATTGTAACTGTTGCAATAACGCGCTATGTTTCCCTCGGATCGATCCTGGCAGCTTTGACATTTTTAATCGTTACCCTGGTTCGTAAATATGCACTAGGCATTGCCGTGCCCGATGCTTTGCTGATTATCAGCATATTTGTTCCGGCGTTAATTATCTACACGCACCGGGCAAATATCCAGCGACTGCTAAAGGGTGAAGAAAACAAAATGAAGTTTGGTAAATCAACCTCCTGATTTTAGATTAGGGCCATCTAAATAATCGATGGCTGATTTAATAAATGAGGATTTTATTGTGAGCAAAGTTGTTTTGAAGACTGATATACCCGGCGCAAAACTGTTAAACCGGGGGAAAGTTCGTGATATTTATGATGCCGGTGAGCACCTGCTAATTGTTACCTCAGATCGAATTTCCGCTTTCGATGTGGTAATGGATCAGGGCATTCCTTCTAAGGGCATCGTTTTAACCCAGATCTCCAAATTCTGGTTTTCCCAAACCGAAGATATCGTCGAGAATCATTTTGTATCAGATAACGTGGCGGATTTCCCCGCGCCTTTTAATCAATATGAAGAACTGCTGGCCGGCAGATCGATGCTGGTAAAGCGGGCCGCGCCATTGCCGGCAGAATGTATCGTACGCGGCTACCTCGCCGGTTCCGGCTGGAAGGAATACCAGAAATCCGGCACACTGCATAAAATGCCTTTACCGGAAGGTCTGCAGAATTCTTCCCGCTTGCCCTCACCGGTGTTCACCCCCTCTACCAAGGCAGAACAGGGTGAGCATGATGAGAATATCACTTTTGAAGAAATGACCAAGCTGGTTGAGCCAGCACTGGCAGCAAGAGTGCGCGATATCAGCGTCAATCTATTTCAGCACGCCGTAGATTTTGCCGAACAGAAAGGCATCATCATCGCCGACACCAAATTTGAGTTTGGTATGCTTGATGATCGTTTGATCCTCATTGATGAAGCATTAACCCCGGATTCCTCCCGTTTCTGGCCGAAAGACCTTTATGCACCGGGCAAATCCCAACCGAGCTATGACAAACAGTATCTACGGGATTATTTGGAAACTCTCGATTGGGGCAAAACGCCTCCCCCACCACACCTCCCCGATGAGGTTATTGAAAACACTTCCAGCAAATATCTGGAAATCCTGAACATTTTAACCGGGAAGTAAAATGTCTGCAAAAATTTCCGTGATTGGCGCCGGCAGCTGGGGAACAACCCTGGCGCTGGTGCTGGCGAAAAAAAACTTCGATGTAACTTTGTGGGTCTATGACCGAGACCAGCTTACCCAGATGCAGGCGGAGCGGAAAAATCCGCTCTACCTGCCCGGTGTCGATCTCCCGGATAATTTACAGCTCAGCGGCGATTTAGCCTCTGCAAAAGATGCTGATTTCGTCTTGTTAGTTGTGCCCTCTCAAGCGATGCGGCAGACCTGTAAGGGACTAAAAGCGCATATTTCTCCGAATCAGATTGTCATCAATGCATCGAAAGGAATCGAAAACGATACGCTAAAACGGATGTCCGAAGTTATCTCGGAAGTGCTGGATATTTCCATGGATCGAATTGCAACGGTTTATGGGCCCAGTCATGCAGAAGAGGTTAGCCGGGAAATTCCTACTGCTTTGGTATCAGCCTCGACCAATTTGAATACTGCCCGGACAGTGCGTGATCTTTTTCTGGCGGACTATCTCCGCGTTTATTCCAGCAACGATATTATCGGTGTTGAATACGGCGGTTCTCTGAAGAATGTCGTTGCAATTGCCGCCGGTATCTGTGATGGTGCCGGTTTCGGAGACAATACGAAAGCTGCACTGATCACCCGCGCGCTCGCCGAAATAACCCGTCTCGGCGTTAGCATGGGTGCCCAAGCGGAGACGTTCTCCGGATTATCAGGAATTGGTGATCTTATTGTAACCTGTATGAGCCAACACAGCCGGAATCGCTTTGTGGGCGAAGCGATTGGCAAAGGAAAGTCTCTTACCCAGGTACTTGACGAAATGGTAATGGTTGCGGAAGGGGTAACAACGACGAAATCTATCCATCAACTATATCAAAAACATGGTGTGGAGATGCCTATCGCGGAGCAGGTTTATCAGGCACTTTTTCATGAGAAAAATCCACATGTCGCCATGGCCGCTCTTATGGCTCGGGATGCGAAGGAAGAACATTCGTAAGTTCAGAGTTCAGGGTTCAAAGTTCAGAGTTGATTCAACTTTGAACCCTGAACTTTGAACTTGGAGCTTTATTTAACTAACAAGTGGAGATGCCGATCGCCGAGCAGGTTTATCAGGCGCTTTTTCATGAGAAAAATCCGCATGTTGCCATGGCCGCTCTGATGGCACGGGATGCGAAGGAAGAACATTAATAAGTTCAGAGTTCAGAGTTCAGAGTTGATTTAACTTTGAACCCTGAACTCTGAACTTTGAACTTGGAGCTTTATTTAACTAACAATTTGTAAAGTGCATCCAGTTCTTTTGCCGGGTCTTTTCCACATCCGGTGTGGACCGGCGAACATTGAATGATATCGCTGCTTGGGGCAACAATCCAGTTAAATCGCTCCGATTGACTCAGTCCGCCAAAATATCCCGCAGCTGCACCACCGGCACAAATAGTTTCTATCGCCTGTAATTGCTCTTGCACTTTTTGCCGGTCGGCTGATGGTGCGAAATGTGCCAGACGCGCGATGTTCTTATCGATACGGACATCGAGAAAATTCCGGGTTTTTGCAAACAGGACCACGCCGGCATTAAGAAACTCCTGCCGTTCTACCTGTGGCACCACGCGGATAATCGCATATTCAAACGAGCAGAGATCGGGCACGCTCCGCCTCCTTTAGAAAAATTTCCGAATTCTCCAGACGATGCAGCAAAAACGCGACATAGGCGTTTCGGCATTCTTCCGCAGATGAAAACTTCTCCCCAATGGGTAACCATTTCTCAGGAATTTCCGCTACGATCTTTTCGAATACTTCACGATTCAATTTCGTTTTCAATGTTTCTTCTGCTGTTCGAAGTTCACTAGCTAAAGGTAGCAGGACGTGATCCTTAATCATCACAAATGGCGTCTCGCTCTGGCGAATATGATCTTGCCAATTATGCTGAAAATAGAGAGATGCGCCATGGTCAATCAACCAGATTTCATTCTCATGAACCATCATATTCACGTTTCTTGGCGTGCGATCCACATTGGTGACAAAAGCATCGAACCAAACCAGGCGGGAGGCAAATTCGATCGTGGGTTTCGGGGGCGCCAGCAATGTAAAAGATGAAGCGTGGCTAAGGAATGTCATTCCCAGATTTAGTCCTGCACTGGCCTGCAGCAAATCCTGAATTTCCGCATCCGGTTCGCTTTGCCCAACCACCGGGTCCAACTCAATAAACACAATTTCCGGAATTCGAAATCCGAGCTGACGGGCGATTTCTCCGGCAATCAATTCCGATATTAACGCTTTTGCCCCCTGCCCGGCGCCGACAAATTTCATCGCATATAATTCATCATCATCTGCACGAATAACCGCCGGTAAGGAACCGCCTTCCCGAAGCGGGGTGATATATTCTTTTGCTGTTATTTTTCTAATCATAACCTGATGCTTCGTTAAACTGATTAAAATGCTGGCAGATCATTTATAACCTGATCTTCAATTGAAAATAAAAACAAATTTAACGGGGGATGCTTGCAACTGCAAGGAATGATATTCCTGAAAACCTTCAGAGAGATTGCCCTAAAAATTACAGCCCGGGACGTCGCAAACATCCCAGGCTGTATAAAAAGCAATTATGGGTTTACAATACTTAAAAAATAAGGCAGCATACTGCGCCAGGTCGGCCAGTCGTGCGGCATATCATGTCCCCATAAATCGAGGAAATGCGGAACACCTTTTTGGTGCAGAATTTCGGAAAGCTGCACAGAAGCACCGGGACTTTCATAATTGCCCTGTCCGGTAGTAATAACAATCTGCTTGTTGTTGCGCATGTGATTGAGCATATATTCATCTTCCCAACGGGGTAGATAATCTACCGGGGAATTGAAGTAGCAATTATCGTCATAATACCCTTTAGTATAATCTTTCAGATCATAGCTGCCGCTCATGGCGATAGTGCCGCTGAAAATGTCCGGACGGCGGAAAAAGGTATTTGCACAATGCAAGGCGCCCAAAGAAGCACCAGTGGTAATAATCGGCACTTTACTCTGGCAGTGCGTGTAGATAAACGGCACCACTTCCTGGGTGACATATTCGTTATACTGCTGATGTCGAATCGCCTTGTCCCGCGGATGCATATTATTATTCAACCAGCTCTCGTTATTGATACTGTTTATAGAAAAAACCTTCACCTTGCCTTCGTCAATATACGGTTTAATTGCGTCGATCAAGTGAAAGCGTTCGTATTCCAGGAAATCCGCCGCCGCCGTCGGAAACATTAACAATGCAAAGCCATAATGTCCGTAAGCAACAATCTCCATATCCTTGTTCAAGCGGGGGCTCCACCACTTATGAATTTCTCTGTTCATTACAGTTCTCCTTTTATATTATTTTTTGTTATTCAAAAATCTTGCCCGATTCTGCTGCGTCCTAAAAAAGGAAAGAGCCAAAAGGCAATAGATGTCCCGAGTGAGACTGTGCCGGTAATGACTCTGATGATGCAGTAAAACCGATTTAAAGCGTCAGGCGATTTATCCGCGAACTTATCAATACATCACACGCTCAGAATGTTGTTTGGATAAACCGTTTTATAATTGTATATAAGGCTAAGGCTGAGCACGTTAGCCCCCGGAGTTCCCGAGCCTTACGCCCTCAGCCTTGGCATGCTCTTTTTACTAAATCAAAATTTAAAAATCAAGCCAATTTTAACTTTACCCTTTCCGAGGATCGAACAAACATGAGCACGATTGAAGCGGTTCTTCAGGCAGAACAGCGCATCCGCCCTCACATTGTGGAAACCCCTTTTCGTTACTCCCAATTTTTTAGCAAGCAGCTGGGGTGCGAAATCTACCTAAAACTGGAGAATTTACAGCATACCGGTTCATTTAAAGTGCGTGGTGCACTTAATAAACTGTTGTCGTTAAATGGCAAAGAAAAAACGGCCGGTATTGTAACAGCCTCTTCCGGGAACCATGGTGCGGCAACAGCCTTTGCCCTCGGCAAACTTTCTTTTCAGGGGGAAATATTTGTACCCGAGAATGCATCCCCGGCAAAAACGGCTGCGATTACCGCGCTCGGTCAAACTGTTTCCTATTTTGGAGATGATTGTGTTATCACCGAAAAGCATGCCCGTCGCTACGCTGCTGAAAAAAGCCTGGCTTATGTTTCCCCTTATAACGATTCGGCGATCATCGCTGGCCAGGGCACAATCGGCGTCGAAATTGCCCGCCAGATCGATTCGCTCAACCGGCTTTATGTTACCGTTGGCGGGGGTGGCATGATTAGCGGCGTCGCGATTTTTCTCAAGTCGATTTTCCCCGATGTAAAAATTATCGCCTGTTCACCGGAGAACTCCGCAGTAATGATCGATTCTATCGCTGCCGGAAGAATTCTTGATCTCCCTTCTTTGCCCACCCTTTCGGATGGTTCTGCCGGTGGTGTGGAAGCAGATTCGATTACCTTTCCACTCTGCCAGCAGTTGATCGATGAGTCTGTAAAAGTAAACGAAATGGAAATTGCCGAATCGATGCGGCAGTTTATCGATTATGAACATCTTTTGCCGGAAGGAGCTGCCGCAGTGGCGCTCGCCGCCTGCATTAAACAAGCCCAGCAAATTGCCGGAGAAAAAGTTGGGGTTATCATTTGCGGGGGGAATATCGACCGGGCAACCTTGAAAAGTATATTATAAATGGATACTTAGGCATTTGCCATTCAGATTAAGATAAGGATATAATACTATTGCATTACTGAATTGCCCGCGAAATACGCGAATTACACGAAAAGGAAATTAATTTAAAAAACAGGTAGAATAATGCAATTTGCAACAATTAGGCAAGAATGAATGAACTAGAAATAACTTTAAGATTCTTTCATTTTGCTAAAATTTTTCGGCGTGTTTAGCGTTTTTCGCGGGCAATATTTCGGTTCCTCACCCTCTCTCGACAACTTTCCGCAGTTGATGCAAATTATCCAGCACTATCGTGCCATCCGGAAAGGTAATCGCCGGGCTTTTGATGCCGATAAATGGAAGGCCGGTTTCTTCTGCCGCGGCATAATCGGTGGTTGCATCCCCCACAAAAAGCACATTTTCCGGCGGATAGTTGTTCTCAGTGAGGATTCTACGGATAATCGCAGGCTTCAACGCCGGCGAGCCATACACTTGTTTAAAAAAGCGTTTTAAATCCCGTCGATCGACAATTTCCAAAATTTCATTTTCCGGCGTTCCGGTACAAACATAGAAATCCATTAAAGTATGAAATTCCTCCAAAAACTCCCGGGCACCCTCGATATAGTTCGCCTGTAATACTTCGTCCAGCACCAGCCGGGAAAACTCGGCACCCAGCTGCTGCAGTTCTTCATCTCCGACTTCCCGCCCCAGGTAAGTTTGATGGAAATAGCGAATTTTCTTATAACGGGAAAGCCCCCCATAAGCGAGATGATAGGTAACAACTTTCTCCATAATTTCTTCGCCATAAGGACGATATAATTCCGCAAAAGCCTGGGATTTTACCGCAACGGAATCGATGATCACGCCATCAAAATCAAAGATTATTGCCTGGTATTTAACAGCTACTTCTTTCATGAATATTCCAGATGTTTGCTTATTCTTTTGGGATCAACGGTATGAATTTGTTGTCTACTTTCGGAAATGGAAAATCCCCGATTTCCGTCAAGGGGATCCAACGAAAATCCGTGGAGCCATTTAGTTCAACCTCGCCATCGCGGTAATCACATAAATAAACTTTTACGGTAATCCGAAAATGGGTAAATGCATGCTTAACGGTGGTGAGGTAGGCGGCCGGTTTTACCTGAAGCGAAGTTTTTTCGAAGATATTCCGCTGGCAGGCTGCCTCATCCGTTTCTCCATCAGCTATTTTTCCATTGGGAAACTCCCAGAGTCCCCCCAGTAATCCGTCCTGCGGCCGCCGGGTAATCAGCAGCTTATCGCCATGCCGGATGACACAGCTGACCATATCATAGTGAGGTGTTTTTTTTCGGGCTTTTCTTTTCGGAAGATCTTTCTGCAGCTGGTTTTCAAAAGCATGGCAGTGTTTTCTTACCGGGCAATCTTCACAAAGCGGGTTTTGCGGCCGGCAAACCAGCGCGCCCAGTTCCATCATTGCCTGATTGTAATCACCGGGAGATTCGCTATCCAGCAGCGCATCCGCAACGGCCTGGTATTCCTTCAAAAATTTGCTGTCGTTTACCGGTGCTTCGATGCCAAACAACCTTGCCAAAACACGCTTCACATTGCCATCGACCACGGCATAAGGATGCCCGAAGGCAATGCTTTGCACCGCTGCAGCAATATATCCGCCGACGCCACTCAAACTTAGAAAGTCGTCATAATTCCCGGGAATTTCACCATTGAATTCCCGAACAATAGTCTGTGCTGCTTTTTGAAAATTTCTCGCCCGAGCGTAATACCCCAACCCTTCCCATAATTTTAAAACCAGCTGCTGTTCGGCATCCGCCAGCGCCTTAACATCAGGAAAATGTTTCAGAAATCGTTCATAGTAAGGTATCACCGTGGCGACTTGTGTTTGCTGCAGCATTACTTCCGAGACCCAGACATGGTAGGGTTTGCCGGAGCTACGCCAGGGCAAAGTTCGCTGGTTCTCTGCATACCATTTCAGTAGTGATAATCGGAAGGCCGGATATTCTCTTTGTCGTTCGTTATTCATCGTCCGCCAATTAAAATTCCCGGTGGAAAATTTCCAAGATGAAAGAATATTTTCTTAAGCAGTTAGCGTTGACATTTTATAATCAATTTCGATAAAAGAACATTTATTGTTATATTTTTTTATAGAGAAAATTTAGTGTAGTCAAATTAGCGGCTTTTCAGTGGCAGGAATTCGCCATTGGAAAAGCAGCCGTCTATTTATTGTTACTGGTCCAACGCTGTTAAGGATTGTTAACGATTTTGACTCTTATTTTAAAAGACCGTGTAGAAAGTGGGTGTTGATGATGCGTAAAGCCCTCTGGATTTATCTACTTTTAATTGTCTGTATTTCTTATGTTTATCCTCAACCAGAATGGTTAAAAAGAGCTGCTGACAATGCTCAATCCATCAAGGTAGATAAAAAAGCCTCCATGATCGTATTATGGGATGTAAAAGAATTAAAGGTCCGCAACAACGATAAAATTACATCTCATTCCCAGATCGCGTACAAAGTTCTCAATAATTATGGCACTGATGCCGGGACGATCAGTCTTTCCAAAAGCCCTTTCCTGAAACTGAAAAATCTGAAGGGCTGGAGATTGCCGCAAGGGAAACAGTGGGAAAAACTTTCCCGCGATAATATTGTTGAAGTCAGTGCCAGTGTTGCGACCGGATACTACACCGACGCCTTTGAAATTGTCGCCACATTTCCGGAGGTTAAACCGGGAGATATCGTCGGGTTTGAATATGATTACATCGAAAAAGGCTGGACTGGATTTTATAAAAGTTTTGTTTTTCAAGCCCAGGAGCCGGTAAACATATCCCGCTATTCTGTTGAAATACCGAAAGGCTGGAAATTGGTTTCATCTGGTCAACGGTTACAGAATATCGACTACCAGGTGCTGGATAATGTTCATACCTGGAAAGGCTATCATCTCCCCTATGAGCCCGATGAGCCACTCTCCCTGCCCTGGTCTTATTTAAAGCGGCATATTTCTCTCTCCTTCCATAATCCGGAAAAGTCAATAGAGCAAGCACATTTTTCCAACTGGCAATCGCTGGCACATTGGTATAAAGGCATCGCAGACAATCGAATGGTTGTAACGAATAATATTATCAATCATACCAAAAAACTAACCGGTAATATGACTACTCTCGCGGAAAAGATTCAGGAAATTGCCCGATTCAGTCAGAAAGATATACGCTATGTAGCGGTATCAATTGGTAAAGGCCGCTGGGAACCTCGTTTGGCAACGATCACTCTGAACAATCGTTACGGAGACTGTAAGGACAAAACGACGTTAATGCGGGCGATGCTGAAAGCGGAGAACATACCTTCCGCGGCGGTACTAGCCAATGTAAACTCCCTGGTAACACCAGAGTTACCAGCTTTTCAGTTCGATCATTGCATCGTAGGCATTCCTGTCGATAGTCTTCCTCCCCTGCCGGAAAGTTTTCACAGTGCAATTGTAAAAAACTGGTTATTTTTTGATCCTACAGATCCCACAATCGAATTGGGCCAGCTCCCCGCCGCCCTGCAGGGGAACCGGGTGCTTTTGGCAGAAAAAACTGATTCCGTCTTAATCGAAATTCCCTATCCTGCGGATAGTTTATATCGACGGGTAAGCCGGGCGGAAGCTGTTCTGGAAACAGACGGCTCCTTTTCTGCCAAAATAAATATTACCGATTACGGTGTTCGGGCGGCATCGATACGGCATTATCGGGAAACAACGCCGGAGCCGGAACAGATTAGACATTGGCAACAAATGCTAACCAATATTGTTCCCGGTGTTACCATAGAAAATTATCAGGTCGATGATCGGCGGGATACCTCCGCAGTGTCTTTCGATATTCGGGCGAAAGGTTATTTACAAAAGGCTGGCAATCTTTACTTATTACATGCTGATATTTTTCACCTCTCAGAAAAGCCCAAATTAACCGCCCGAAAACGCATTCAGCCAGTATGGTTCGGAGGACCGTTATGGGAGGAGAGTGAGGTTATTTGGCATTATCCAGAAGGTTGGATCCCGGAAACAGCTAATAAAACCATCGAATATAAGTGCAATGCAGCCTCTATCTCGGCGAATATAAATACGGTAGATAATATCATCCGCTACCATACCGTTCAACGGCAAAATGGGGAAATTATACTACCGGAAGATTACTCTTCGGCCAAAAAATTTTCAAAAACCTTAAGTAGGGCAAGGGGCGAAGTTATCGTTTTTAAAAAACAATAAGGCGGGGACACACTGATGAATACCTATCAAAAAATTTATTTTCTGATTTTCAGTTTATGGTTTTTCATTTCTCCATTATCCGGAAAGGATTTTAGATGGCATCCAGTTAGCGAAAAGGACTGGGAGGTTTCTGTGGACTCTTCGAAAGAAGTCTTCAATGCCGTAATGATATTCGAAGAGGTGGTTGCCAATCATAAGGATCTCGGCTATGATAAAGTTTACCATACTATTTATCGCCGGATTCGGATACTTAGCGAGGAAGGACGTAAACACGCTGATGTAAAGGTTCCATATGTTAATAAAAAACAGAAGATTGAGGAAATAAAAGGACGGGTCGTACTACGGGATGGCACCACTATTCCGCTGGAGAAATCTCGCATTTTGGAAAAGGATGTTTTTAAAACAAAAAAAATTAAGATCAAAGAAAAATCTTTTTCACTGGCAGGTGTAACTGATGATTGCATTATCGAATATATGATTCGCTACCGCCTACCCGGGCCAGAAAGCGTTTGGCTTATCGAGAAAGACATTTCAATGTTAGAAGGTCGATTTACCTGGGAATTTTACCGGGGAAGCGGCTTAACTTCCTATATCTATAATTCGGTTAGCGATTTTGTGACGCCGAACTTTCTCTGGCTATATTCCAAATACCCTGTTGATGTACAATACTTACCTTCACCGGAAGATCCGAAAAGAGTCGTATTCACCGTGAAGCAAACAGACCCTTTTAAAGCGGAACCGCAATCCCTGCCGGAAATCGCATTAAAAGCTCAGTTACGATATTACTACAGTAGCCGAGAATCTATTGGGGCGTATTGGAGGAAACTAGAGGCACGCATGAGCACCCAATATGCCGAATTCGCAAAAAAGAAAAAACGGGTAGCAGATATTATTGCCGCCTTCGACACCTTATCATCAAATAGGAAAAAGATCCGAGCTGTTTATAATTGGATCTTGGAAAATGTTGAAAACACCAATTATGTAGTCGATGAAAAGGACGGCAAGAAATACAAAGAGAACTATTATGTTGACGAAGTTTTAAAGAGGGGGTATGGAAGTGGCTGGGATATTAATGTGCTTTTCTGTAGTATGCTCCGGGAAATGAATATTGATGCCCGAATGGTCCTGGCCGTAGACCGGGACGAAAACATTCTTGCCAAACAGGCCAAATACTGGCAATTCGATCGCACTTTAGTCGCGGTAGCAAATGCTCAAGATTATTTTTCCTATTATTGTCCGGGCAATCCCTATTTACAAGCAGGAATGGTGCCCTGGTATAATGAAGGCGTCGCTGCATTCATTGTCGACTGGGAGTTGGCAGAACTTTCCTATGAGGAATTAGAAGCTTTTACTTCAAGCGACATTGAACCTGATCAATTTGGTACTGTCAATTTTTCCAAACCGCGGACTAATTCGATCACTTGCATACAGAAACTGACTTTAGACGAAGAGTTTCAGGCTAACGGAACAATGGCCATACATAATAAGGGCCATCATGCCTTTATCTTACGCAATTTACTATCGGATGCCTCCGAGCAGGATCGCACCGATTATCTAAAAGAAGAAATGGCTGTAATTTTTCCCAATACCGATATCGACTCCCTGGAAATTTCCGGGTTAGATGATCGAGGCACAACGGTAATCACCGAATATCAGATTGGTTACGAGTCTATTGGCCAGCCAATGGGAAATAGAGTGATGATAAAGCCTTATGAAATGTTCAGCAAAGAAGAAAATCCTTTTCAAGCTGAAAACCGACAATATCCGATCATCTTTGAACATGCCTACCAGACTATCGAAACCATCCATTTATCATTACCAGAAAACTGGATAGTCGAAGCTTTACCGTCAGATACCGTTTTTTACAATAAAGCCGGCCAGTGCCAGATTAGTTTCAAAACATTCGATGAAGATAAAACCATTTCAATACAGCGACTCTTCAAATTAAACAATGCTTTTTTCAATCCGAAAGAATATCCGGAAGTTCAGGAAATTTTCAAGGCCCAGAAATCGTTTGAAGACATAACGCTCCTTGTAAAAGAAACTGATGAAGAAGCTCAGGTTGAGTAAATTCTGCGTTTAGATTCTTAGAAGCTCGTTATTTAAGGCTGATTGTTCCTGACAAGTGGCAGCGTTATTTTATTCTTCTTCACTGCTAGTGCCTTTAATATAGAAATGTGCGAATCGGTGCCCGGGGAAGATTTTTCCGATGTCATCTCCCAGTAGAAAGAGATTTCTCTTGCAGGGAATTTTGCTGACCGCTATTATTTCTATTAAATTATATTCAACGAATTATCATGCCTGTCAACATATCCCTTCTCTGGTTGAGACACGATAATTTTTCAACAAAAGTGCTAAAATGAAATTTCCGATTAGACTGGAGGAAGTATGAGCAAGTTAAACCGACGTGACTTTTTGAAAAGAGCTTCTGCCGTAGCCGCTGGTAGTTCCCTGCTGGCTGCCTGTGGATCCGGGGAAACCAATAATGCAGATGGTGCTGCGCCGGCGGTTCAAACCGGGAAAAAATATCAATGGAAAATGGTGACGACCTGGCCTCCGGGATTCCCGGTCCTGGGAGAAGGAGCCGAGCTTTTCGCGAAATGGGTGGAAGAAATGTCTGCGGGGCGCTTAAAAATTCGGGTGTATGGCGGTGGTGAGCTGGTGCCGGCTTTGGAATCTTTTGAGGCAGTCAGCCAGGGTGTTTCGGAAATGGGGCACGGCGCGTCCTATTACTGGGCGGGGAAATCTGCCGCGACCCAATTTTTCTGCGCGGTTCCTTTTGGCATGAATGCCCAACAGATGAACGCCTGGGTAATTAGCGGAGGCGGACTGCAGTTGTGGGAAGAACTTTACGCACCTTTCAATCTGGTGCCAATTCCCTGCGGAAACACCGGGGTGCAAATGGGGGGATGGTTTAAAAGAAAAATAAACTCCCTCGTTGATCTTAAAGGATTAAAAATGCGCATTCCCGGTCTCGGTGGAAAAGTAATCGAGAAGGCCGGAGGCTCGGCAGTGCTTTCCGCCGGTGGCGAGATTTTTACCAATCTCGAACGCGGTGTGATTGATGCAACCGAGTGGATCGGCCCTTATCACGACTACAAGATGGGATTTCCGCGGGTCGCCAACTACTATTATTATCCCGGCTGGCACGAGCCCGGCTCGGTATTGGAATTAATCGTAAATCGCGCTGCTTACGAAGGCCTTCCCGGCGATCTACAGGCAATCGTTCGGGCGGCAGCATTACGGGCCAATAACTGGATGCTTTGTGAATTTGAAGCACAAAACAATTTCTACCTGAAAAAAATCCGCGAAGAATATCCCAACACCGAGGTGCTTCGTTTTCCGGATGATGTCCTTAGTGGGCTGAAACAGTATGCCGATGAAGTGATCCAGGAAATTATTGCGGATGATCCGGCCAGTCGTAAAGTGTACGAATCATTCGACAATTTCCGGCAGCAGATCGGGGCCTGGAGTGTTCTCTCCGAAAAAGCCTATTATGATGTTGTTGGAGGATAATTTTCTATTTATTCAGGGCAGATTTATCGTTTTATAAATCATGTTACTCTGCAATAAGAGTTAGGTGATGCAGTCATTGCGAACGGGCGTTTTTTGCCCGGTGAAGCAATCTCCTTGTTGTTGGATGGAAATTGCTTCGTCGCTGCACTCCTCGCAATGACATAATCGTAAGCTAAACAAACATTCTTTAGCATCGGTTTATAAATCATCCCGGAAAATTAAAACAATCTAATTATTGACCAGATTTACTTAATCATTCACGCTTACATCATCAAACACGCCAATTTTTCGATCGCAAATATTCAATTTTGTTCATTTGCCGGGCGACCTTATATTCCCCCCTATTGACAGCTAATAAAGGAATAATGGATTCATGATCTTACGAATATTACTGCTCTCTCTGGTTTTCTTTTCCTGCCAGCAATCGGATTCGAATAATGATAATTCTTCTACCGCGACTGATGCAGCCGCACAGCTCACTTTTACCGATGTTACCAAAGCTGCAGGCATTGATTTTACTCATTACAATGGCAGTTATGGGAAAAAGTACTTCCCGGAAATGGCCGGTCCCGGCGGCGGCTGGCTGGATTATGACAATGATGGCTGGCAAGATATCCTCCTGGTGCAGGGAAAGAACTGGGAAAGCAATCCCGGTGATGATCCCTCACTGAAACTATACCGCAATTTAGGTGACGGTACCTTTAGTGACGTTACTGCTAACGCCGGACTGGATGTGACCGTCTATGGCATGGGCATGGCAGCCGCTGATTACGATAACGATGGCGACAGCGATCTCATCATCACCTGCGTCGGACCCAATAAATTCTTCCGCAACGACGGAGGGAAGTTTACGGAAGTTGGGGAAACCATTGGCGTGGCCGATCCTGCCTGGAGCGCCTCTGCAATGTTTTTTGATTATGATCTCGATGGCTGGCTCGATCTCTACGTTTGCAACTATGTGAAATGGACGGAAGAAACTGACATCTGGTGCTCTTTAGACGGGAACAGCAAAGGATATTGCACCCCGGAGGTATATACCGGAGAGCCTTCCCGCCTGTATCGGAATCGCGGCGACGGCAGCTACGAAGATGTCACTGAAGCCAGTGGTATCTTCAATCCGAAAGGGAAAGCCTTGGGCGTTGCCTTGCTGGATTTTAATGATGATGGATGGCCGGATCTCTCCATCGCCAACGATACACAACCGGATTTTCTTTACAAAAATAACGGCAAGGGGGCCGATGGCAAGGTCACCTTTAGCGAGATCGGGCTAATGAGCGGATTTGCCCTGGACGAAAGCGGGAAAGCCCGCGCCGGGATGGGCATCGATGTCGGCGTCGTCGATCATACCGGGGAAGAAACCATTTTTGTCGGTAACTTTTCCAATGAGATGATCGGCGTTTACCGGGACCTTGGTAATGGCTCTTATGTCGATCGTGCAGCGGTCTCGCAAATTGGCAATGCCAGCCTCCGCTACCTCACTTTTGGTGTTTTTCTCTTCGATGCCGATCTGGATTTCGATCTGGATCTATTTGCGGTAAATGGCCATGTGCAGCCGGAAATTGAAGAGATTCAGCAAGCCGTTACTTTCCGGCAGCCCTCGCTGCTTTTCGAGAATCAGGGGAAGGGGAAGTTTAAGAACATCAGCGCTAGCGCGGGAGAAATTCTCTCGGAACCATTGGTTGGGCGCGGCTGTGCCTATGCAGATTATGACCACGATGGAGACCTTGATATACTTATCATCAACAATAACAGTCCGGCGCTGCTCTTGCGGAACGACCTTATCAACGAGACAAATACTGTCGGTCCTGGATACCTTCGCGTTAAGCTAGAGGGCACAACTTCGAACAAGGATGCAATCGGAGCACAGGTGCAGGCAAGCATTGCCGGCAAGTCATTGCCAATGGTGGTAAAGACCGGCAGCACCTACCTCTCTCAGAGTGAGTTAACGCTGACATTTGGCACTGGTGCTCATTCCCTGGTTGACTCTCTAACAGTCACCTGGCCGAATGGCGAACAACAGCTATTTCAGGATATTAAAATCGGGCAGGAAATTCTCATCCGGGAAGGGGAAGGGATTCAGTAAAGTTGTAGTTTGATTGGTTTCGTTAGATATAGAATAGTATGCAATTTAAGCTATGGTCATTTTTTCGAAATCAGGCGGGCTTATCGATCATGACATCGGCGATCGCCTGATAGACAACTTTCCAGGCCGCAGCCATTTCCGGCGAGAACTCTTCATTTAACGCCCGCTCCAGGGACCAGGCAAATGCCTCCCAAAGGATATCATAATGGGCATCTTCTACGCCGTAATCAATGTGGCGTTTTCCGAGCATTACCAACTCCTGCCGCAAGCCGGCAAAATCATCCAAACCATCAACAATCGTTTCCAGCGTATCCATCAGCTTTTTTCCCTGGGCTTCGATGCCGGAAGTAAACAGCGTTTCCAGATGGGGCGCGATTTCAAAAAGGCGTAAATAAAACAGCATCGAAAATGTTTCCGATAATGGCCGGATCGAACGATAACTATCCTTAACTAAATTAATTTCTGCGGGAGTCAGCGGATTCTTCATAGCGTCACAGTCAAAATTTCATGAGTTTAAATTTTTTTCCTATATAAGGTATATATTCTAATTTTCCTATTACCGCTATCACAGAAGTTAATTTCTGGCAAAATTAATCTGCTCGCTCAATTTTTTAAATTGGCGTAAAATCATCTGGCAATTTGGGACAAAATGTTTATTTTTCAGCCAGGGCGTGTTGACAATTAGGCGGAACAGCAGATTTTGAGAGGTTTTTTCGTCTAATGAGGCGTTTTTTGAGCCGCGATGTGGTTCATCTCGCGAAAAAAACAACAAAATTAGGCGGAAAAAACGCCAAAATCTGCGTTTTCGATTAATTGTCAGCACGCACTAGTATGAAATGGGGACCCGATTTTGATCCGGATAAATTTTCTGGCGATAATTAATACACTTGGTGCTTTGCAAAGTATTCTATTGGCAGTGGTCGTTTTCACAGCTTTCAAAGACAAACCAAATCGGCAAGCCAGTATTTTCTTCTCAGCATTTTTAATTACCCTCGGCATCATCATGATTCGCAGCATATTGCTGGATACGGGACTTTATATTATGGT
The DNA here is from genome assembly GCA_028284905.1 of Calditrichia bacterium. GTDB lineage: Bacteria > Calditrichota > Calditrichia > RBG-13-44-9 > J075 > JACKAP01. Next base: position 13,487 of record JANQQU010000056.1, on the reverse strand, counting down.
CCCGCGCTTTATTTACCATGGCGGCTTTTGGATACTGCTGGTTGGTCCGACCTTTTATCTCTTTATTCGTTCATTAGTTCAGGGAAAGATATCTATCAAATGGAAGATGTTATTTCACTTCCTGCCGTTTGCCCTGGTCAGCTTGTTAATAATTCCGCTATATTTTTATCCAACCAGTGAATTAGCAACCATGTTGGAATTATCCCGGAATAAAACAAAAACTTTGGATGACTATGTCAATTATTTTCTATTTGACAGCCATGTAATCATCTACTGGTTTGCTGCATACCGACTGATTCGCACCGCTGACCCGGCAAATCCGAATTTCTTCCAAATGGGCATCGCCCTCCGTTGGGTTAAAAATTTGATGGGTGCTTTCCTTCTTATCTATATCGCTTCTCTTGCCCTGCATTTTTTGCCAGGCGGACAGGAGAACCGCTACCTGCCTTCTTTACTAACCACTTTCCTGGTTTATGGCATTTGTTATATCAGCATCAAGCAATCCACTCTATTTAGCGGAAATATACGCCCCCTTGGCAAAAAGTATAAAAATTCCACACTGAACAATGAGAAGTCTCAGGAAATTGTCAATTTACTGGAAAAGAAATTTCAGCAAGAAAAGATGTATCGAAACAGTGAATTAACCCTGCCCCAATTGGCAAAATTATTAGAAGTAACGCCACATCATCTCTCCCAATCGATCAATGAACAGTATCAGGAAAATTTCTTCGGCTTTGTGAACCGTCATCGCATCGCAGATGCCAAAGAACAATTGCTGGATACTCATCAGAACAAAACCATTGCAGAAATCGCTTATGATGTTGGTTTTAATTCCCTCTCCAGCTTCAATGCTGCCTTCAAAAAATTTGTCCACTCCTCCCCTACCCAATTCCGGAAAGAAAATTTATCCGAAAAAAGCTAACGACTTTATAGAGGCGGTAGATTTATAATGTGCCTCAACGCTATTTTCCGGCGAAACTTTTAATCGCACAGGAAAATAATTGGAGGTCTTTAATGAAACCCATTTCGCAGTTTGTTTTCGTATTTGCTTTAATGTTGGGCATGTCCAGCGCAAGTTTTGGCCAGTTTTCCATCGACAGCCAGCGCTTTAACCGGATGGCATTGATTGGCAAAAACCAGCAGTTATCCGCAAATTCTTTTACCCGTTCAATTCAACAACAGCGTTTATCGCTCAGCATGCTTTCTTCTGAAACTGCTTCTACTGGTAACAATAATTTACTGGGTGAATTAGGCGTTTGGGCGGGTAGTATTGGTTTAATAATGCTCACCGATTCCTTTGATGAACCGGAGTTGCCGGATTGCGCCCCTTGCCCGAAATCGGATGTCCCCTTTTACGACCGTTGGGTAATTCATAACGAAAATACCGAGTGGCAGGTTGTTGGCTGGACGCACCTCCTCGGATTCGGTCTCTACTCCTGGGTGGATGTTTGGCGAACACCGGATCGCGGTTTCTCGCATTTTCGCGCTTCTATCGAGTCGAGTCTGTTGGCTGCTGCTTTTGCCGGCTTATTGAAAGATACTTTCCATCGGCGCCGTCAGGTTTATTTTACCGACAAGATCAACGAGATAGATGGCGCAGAGCGCCGGGATGCGCTTCGTTCTTTCCCTTCCGGCGATACTGCCATTGCATTTGCGCTTTCTACCAGCTATTTGCTTAGTAAAGGTAACAACGCCAGCGATTTTCAAAAGTATTTTGCATTAGGGGCAGCGACGATGTCCGGCGTAGGAAGAATCGCCGGTGGCAAACATTTTCCGACGGATGTCCTTGCCGGCGCAGCACTGGGTGCCATAAGCGCTTATATTGTTCATTGGATGCGATTTTAGATGGAGGGTAGTTACTTACAGATGCAAATTTGCAAATGGGCAAATTTGCATCTGTTATAAAAGTAAGGTAATGTCGAGATCAGTTATTAAAAAAATCGACCGCGCCGGTTGCCAGCGAGTATTCTGCGCCGACTACTAACAATCCATCATTATCCATCAGGTTTTCAAGGATAGTAGATCCTTCCCGCAGTTGCGCAGCCGAGGCTTGTACATTTGCACGGACGGCATCAGCCAGTAGATCTCCCGGCTCTTTGCTGCCTCTTTCAGACCAAAGGCTTTCCAGCGCGGGGCGAATTCGGTCAACAATTGCACTCAGGTTCGGTGAGCGCTCTGCCGGCGGTTGGGCCATTTCCGATAAGGTTGCCTGCACAGCACCGCAGCCGGTATGTCCCAGCACAACTATCAAACGAGTGCCGAGGTGTCCAGCAGCATATTCGATGCTGCCAATTTGCGAAGGGGAAGCAATATTGCCCGCCACCCGAATCACGAACAAATCACCCAGTCCCTGATCGAACACCAATTCGGCCGGCACTCTGGAATCGGCACAGCCGAGGATAATTGCGAAGGGCGCCTGGCCTCCCACTAATTCTTCCCGCTGGATGTCATCTGTTAAAGCCGTCGGTTTCATAGAATTTGTAGTGAAGCGGCGATTTCCATCCTTTAGTTTTTCCAGTGCCTCTACTGCTGAAATCATATATTCTCTCCTATTTCTTCTGTTCATCGATAAGTGTCGCACAAGTTTGAATTGCTTCAGTAATTTTCTCCGGCGCCCCCAGCATAAACAACACATCCTCCGGGTAAATCCGGCTATCCGCTCCCGGATTAGAAAGCACTTCCCAATTCCGGCGAATGGCAACAATCGTTACCCCATAGAGGCGGCGAAAATTTATTTCCGCCAGGGTTTTATTGATCAGCGAAGAATCCGGCTCAACCCGGAACGCGCTAATATCAATATCATGAAGATGCAATTCCGTTTCCGAAGCAATCGGCTCGGGACGGGAGCGACTGCGGAACATCTCATATTCATCGGCACGTACTTCGGTCACTAATTTATCAATTTCATCTTTGCTGACCAGGTATTTAGCCAATACCCTGGCAAATATTTCTACAGCAGTTTCATATTCTTCGGGGATAACTTCATTAGCCCCCAGCTTATGCAATGGGGCCATTTCCTGTAAATAACGGCTACGCACAATCATATGGCAGGCGGGATTCATCCGGCGGACCCTGCTGGTTATACGTCGGGTAGCTGTTGGGTCGTTAATAGCGACAACCACTACCCGGGCCTTTTCGATATGGGTAATGTGAAGTACCGATTCGTACGTCGCATCGCCATAAAAAATCGGCTCGCCCTTGGCCCGTTCACTACGGACTGTGTCGGGATTCATTTCGATAATAATGTATGGAACGCCTGCCAGGCAAGCTGCCCGCGCCACGTTTCGTCCAATAATGCCATAACCAATGATAACTAAATGATCTTCCAACTTTTCCATGAGGTTCGCTGGGGCAGGACTCATTCCGGATACGAGTTTACTGGGGAGCGGTAACTTTAAGACCAGGTCGGCCAGCCGGGGCCCCAACGCCATGATAAACGGCGTCAAAGCCATGGTTAATACGGCGACAGCCAAAAAGCCCTGGTTGATTACATCACCAAATATGCCATGCTCGCTGCCAACCCGGGAAAGAATAAAGGAGAATTCCCCGATTTGTGCCAGGGCGAGACCGGCTAAAATCGCCGTACGCAGTGAAAACCCGAGGAGCAATGTAGCAAAGCCGGCAATGAAGGCCTTCAATAGAATTGACCCGAGCACAATGGCGCTTATAATAGCCACATGTTCTATCAAAAAACGAACATCAAGCATCATGCCGATAGAAATAAAGAAAAACGTGGTAAAGACATCACGAAAAGGAAGGATGTTCCCCAAAGCATGATGACTATATTCAGATTCCGAAATAATTAGCCCGGCAAGAAAAGCACCGAGAGCGAGACTTAATCCTGCCAGGGAAGTCAGCCAGGCAACCCCAAAGCAAAGCACTACTACGCTGAGCAAAAAAAGTTCGTTGTTGCGAGTCCGGGCAATCTGGTAAAGTAATTTCGGGACAATATATTTGATACTGACAATTACCAGCAGGATGATGGCTGCTGCTTTACCAAGCAGAATCAGTAAAGATTCTCCGACACTGCCGGATGCGCCGCCCAGTAAAGGGGTAATAAGAATCATCGGCACAACGATAATATCCTGAAAGATCAGCACGCCCAGGGCTGTGCTCCCCTGCGGCGTATCGATTTCGGCTTTATCCTGAAAAAGTTTGATCACAATTGCTGTACTGCTTAGTGCCACCAGAAAGCCGATAAAAATCGAGTTATTCACCGCCTGGCCAAATTCGCGGGCAATAAAGTAGGAAGCAGTGAAAGTGATGAAGACCTGCAGCGGCCCACCAATCAACACCGGCTTACGAATCTTCAACAACTTTTCCAGGGAAAATTCAATGCCGATGGTAAATAAAAGCAGGACAACGCCTATTTCCGCCAGAATTTCCACATCGTGCATATCCTTGATTAATCCGGCACCGAATGGACCAACGAATATGCCGGTAAATAGGAAACCAACTACTGCCGGCAAACGCAATCGGTGACAAACAAAAAGCACAACGATGGCCAAAGAAAAAATAATTACGACATCTGTTAACAATGGGGGGATATGCATTAAAATATGTCTCCGGTTAAATGCCAAAATCGATCTTAGATCAAAAGTACGAGGCAGAATTTAAATTGAAACTTCCCCGGAAACAAGGTGGTGATTTATAAATGGTTCAATAAAAAATCCCCGTGCACTCTTTACTAGAGCACGGGGAGAAAAAATAGGTTGCTGCTCATAAATTTTCTATTTAAGCAATACCGCCTTTTTTACCGACTGAAAATTTCCCGCCTGCAGGCGATAGAAATAAACCCCGCCGGGTAAATTCTCTGCCTGCCAATCGTATTGATATGCCCCTGCGGATAAGTTTTCTTCGGCCAAAATTGCGACGCTTTCACCCAGGGTATTATAGACAGTCAATACCACATAAGCTGCTTCGGGAATTGTGAAAGAAATAATCGTCGAAGGATTAAAAGGATTCGGAAAGTTTTGGGATAAGCGGAAATTATTCGGTGACTGTTCAGCAATTTCCCGAATCCCGGTGGGATTCATCAGACCATTGATATCATATCGGGAAAAAAACCGCCAAATCTCTACCGATGCGTTAATATCCATGTTTGTGCCGAAACCGCCTTGCGCATTGCCCGGCCAGGTATGCCGGCCACCGGTAATTTTGTAATGCTCCGCAGTCGCACCATTATCGCCGCCATGATAAACAATATGCTCCACAGTGCTTCCGTCCGAAGTATTAATATCTTCCAGTGCGGTCGTTACCGGCGTTGTTTCGCAATTATTGTAATCCACCCAATATTGCATCGCGTCGTCTATAGAACGAGTCCAGTTTGCACCATTGTAAGGAACGACATTGTCGTTGGTACCGTGCATCTGCAGGACTGGCGTGGAATGAGTAGGTGAACAGGCATTATAAATTTCCGGCGTCATCGATCCCGCAACCGAAGCGATCGCAGCGATTCTGTCTCCCAATTGACAGGCCAGTTTAAAACTGAAATATCCCCCGTTTGAAAATCCGGTACTGTAGACCCTATCAGGATCAATCAAATATTCGGCAGAAAGGGAATCAAGTAATGCGCTGGTAAAACCGACATCATCGGCCGTACTCCCCACCGTCCAGCCACCGACATTCCAATGGGTATTTCCATTAAATAATGATCCTTGCGGATGAACGATGATAAAGCCGGCGGTGTCTGCAATAGCGCGAAAGTCCCCGGTGTTCATCTGTACCGTTGCTGAGCTTGTATATCCATGAAAATTTAACACCAGAGGTACAGGCGTATTCCCACTATAACTGGCCGGAACATAGAGGGTGTAACTTCGCTGCCCATTGTCGTGGGTTATAGAACCATTAATTGTCTGTTGTGCGGAAATACCAACAGACATCGCAGAGATTACCAGCAAAATCAATAATTGATACATCGTCAAAATTTTCTTCATCCGAATTTCTCCATTTTTCGATTAGAAATTAAACGAACATTTAATTTGCCGGGCAATCCCCTAAAGATGTGAAATTAGATAACGCACAAACTTTGAAATAGTTCTCATTCTTTACTGTTACAAAAATTACGTTTCTATCAAAAAAGTGATTTTCAGGTGGGAAAACGAATGATTAACAAGTGATTACAGATCGATTCAGCTATTTAATAATATTCGTGAGCCAATTTCTTTAACCAACTTAGCGGCTACAAATGCAGTCATATTATGGATATCGCGACGGGGATTATATTCGACGATATCCGCACCAACAATTGGATTGGAAATTTGCTGAATAATTGTCAAGGCTTCCCGAACGGACATGCCGCCCGGTTCATAATGAGATATTCCCGGTGCGAATGCCGGATCAAAAACATCAATATCGAAGGAGATGTAAAGCGGACCGTCAAAGTCGGGGTGAAAAGGGGTGTGCACCAGCGACTGCATTTGATGAATCTCCACACCAAAGCGTGCCGCCTGTTCTTGTTGATGCGCTGTAAGTGTGCGAATACCCACTTGCACCAACCGTTTTAAAAGTCCATCCTCCATCATCCGGGCAAACGGACAGGCGTGGGAATAGCGATTTCCATCCAATTCATTATAAAGATCGGTATGCGCATCAAAATGCAGCAGGTTTACCGGTCCATGATGATGATGAATCGCTCGTAAAACCGGATAACTGATCGCATGGTCGCCACCAAGCACTAACGGTTTTCCACCGCTTTCCAGGATTTCCTGAATATGACTCTCGATACCTAAATATGCTGTTTCTCCATTGGCAATTAAACGATCGCCGACGTCCTGAATACGAGGATTATTTCGGAAATCGACACCGGATTCCGATGTAGTATTCGATGCGTCGCTGAATAAGGCTTCGCGAATTAATGGAGGTGCAGCGGCAGTGCCGCGCAGAAAGCTGGAATTTTCGTCGCTGCAAATGCCGATTAGGACCAGGTTGTTTTTCATAATTTAATTTTTGTTTGGGATTATTAATTGGTGGCCAGGTCTCACCGGGTTTTGTTTGGTATATGTAGAGACGATTCATGAATCGTCTCTACCCAAAATTTGTTAATCCTCCAATTCCTGGATGAACAAAAACGCACCTTCAGGATTGAGGGCTGTCATTGGGGATTGTTGCCCATCATCATCTTTCCGGCGCGGGCCTTCCCGCCGTTCGACCAGGGCATTGTAGCGAGGGTCGTTGAGAACCATTCGCCAGAGCAATTCGTCAGTTGTTAGTTCGATGTGGATATCATTGCGGAGATAATCTTCATAGCGACGTCCGACCAGACTTCTTTTTTCCATAATCTATATTCCAATGTTGTTTTTTTGTTTTCAACTTGCCAAACTTAGTGATTCGTTGTTAGTTGTTCGTTACTCGTTTTTCAAATTTGTCAAGCCTGCGGATAAGGCTTTCTCAGAATTTCTTCTGAAGGACTCAACCATCTTCACTAAAAGCAAAAACCAACGAACAACGAACAACGAACAACGAACAACGAACAACGAAATATAAGCTACAAATGATCCAAAATCCAGGAGTACCCAATGGCTGAACGGCAGTTAATGATCGCTCAGATGAAGCAGGCAGTGAATGAAATATTTGATGAATTGATCGAATTTCGCCAGGATTTACATTCTCATCCGGAGCTTAGCTGGCAGGAATTTCGCACTACTGAAAAGATTGCAGAAAAACTGGCTGCCCATGGCATAGACAGTTTTCAAAGGCCCCTGGAAACTGGTGGTTACGTCGATATAGTTTTCGATGAAAATGCCCCGTTTGTCCTGATTCGTGCCGACATTGATGCACTGCCTTTGCAGGATAAAAAGGAGGTGTCTTACCGCTCCCGCAACGAAGGTGTATGCCATGCCTGTGCGCATGATGCGCATACGACCACGGTTCTCGGCGTCGCCCTGGCCGCGCATCGCCTGGATCGAAAAATGCCTTACAACTTCCGCTTCGTTTTCCAACCTGCAGAAGAGCCCATCCCCTCCGGTGCGCCAAAGATGATTGCTACCGGCGTTCTCAAGGATGTTAAATACGCTTTGGGGATGCATATGGAACCCCGCCTGCCCCTGGGAACGCTGGGCCTTGCGGATGGTTGGGTAAACATGCAAAGTAATCGCCTGGACATTACCCTGCGAGGCGCGGGAGGACACTCTGCCCGCCCCAGTGAAGCCGCTGATCTGCTCTGGATCGCCAGCCGGATGATTCAGGACAGCTACGACCTCGTTTACCGGAAAATCGATCTGCGCGATTCCCCCGTCGTTTTGACATTCACCGAAATTTCTGCCGGCCAGGGCTATAATATCATTCCCAACGAGCTGAAGCTAACCGGCACTTTACGCATCAGCGACCCCGTAAAAGATGAACAGTTCATCGCTCACTTTGAAAGGTTCCTGACGCACCTGGAAGAAGAGAATCATTGCAAGATTGAGCTAAAAAAAACCAACGGCGCACCGGCGATCTACAATGAACCGGATTTGATGCAGCAACTAAGACAGAATGTTGAGAAAGATTTCTGGATATCCCAGGATATAGATAATGATTTTCGCACGCCGGGGGGCGATGATTTCAGTTATTATAGCGCGGCTGTACCCGGGGCTATGGTGCGCATCGGGGTTAAAACCGATACGATGAGTGCCGGTCTGCATGATGGCGATTTCGACGTACATCCGGAAGCAATCCGCAATGCGGTTTCGTTCTTTCTGCATCAGTTGTATCATTTATAGAAAGGTGTGAACGATGGTTCTCAGCGGACGTATCCCTCACCGGCAAACTCTGCTGAGAGCGCCAGGGCGGCATCGATATTGAGGCACATCTCGCGCAATCCGGGCGGTTGGCGATCGGTATAGCGGATTTTTACTGCCAGTAAATCTTTTAAATCTTTAAGATAGAAAAACAGTCCGGGATCTTTTTCCTCAAACAGACGCGGCGCGAAATATTGCATTACCGGATGCGTCATTGTCTCTTCCCCGGGAACTGCAGTGTAGATCAAGTAGAACAGTTTATTCTCATAAGCGATTTTTTCCTGATTCACCCGCCAACCAATCTCTTTTAATCCCTTGCGTAGAATTCCTGCTGTATAGACCGGCGCAAAAACCATTGTATGGAAACCGGCAACTATTTCCGGTGATGCCAGGAGTGAGTCCCGAATATTCACTTCCCCCAAACCGGCAAAAACAGCACATTCACATTCGCCGGGCGCCAGTGGCTGAAGACCCAGCCCTTCCCGCAAATAGATTCGTGCCAGAGCGGCAGGATCGTTCGGTGCATCCCTTTTCATGAAACTGCCGGCAGCATGGGGGGATTTATCGACGCCAATAGCGCGCACCGCAGGTCGCTCTTCGACCAGCCGGGTGAGCAGCTTACCGTGGTCAAAACCGATATCTGCAACGCATTGCGCATCCTGCGGCACCAATGATTGAATGGCGTCCAAACGCCGGGGAAAAACAACTGCCATAACTTCACTTAATGATGATTATTTCTGAGTAAATTCTTTTTGAGCTAACCAAAGAAAGTCCTTATTCTTGCGGGGAAGCATCTTCCTTAAGTCTACTGCTCTTAATCCAATATTCATAGAATGTGCTTTTCTGGGTGGCTAAATCGCTGAGCAAAGGCGCCGGGGAAAAATGTTCACCAAACGCATTGGTGAAATAGCGCAGACGATTGATAATACGATCTGCCCCGCGGTCATCGGCAAAATGCAGTAAGCCGCCCCGAAATGGGGGAAATCCCAATCCAAATACGGCGGCAACATCAATTGCTTCCGGTGCCTGCACGATGCCTTCTTCCAGGCAATAGGCGGCTTCATTGATCATAGCATAAATCAGCCGGTCCTGAATTTCTTCATCGACCACTTTTCGACGGGGTTTGACGCCAAGCGTTTTATAAATTTTGCGCTGACTGCCTGCTCCCTTACGTCCATTTTTCGCCGGATAAAATCCCCGCTCCCGCCCACTTTCCAGCAAGGTATTCAAAACAGAACTCGCCGGAAAACGATCTCCCAAAGAAGCTGCGACCGTGCTCATTATCTGTTCGGCGGTTTGAAATCCGATTCTATCCAGTAATTCCAGCAACCGGATCCCCATACCGAAATCCTGCATGGCATCTTCAATATTTTCGATGGGCACTCCCGTGGCCATCATCTCTAACGCTTCCCGCCAATAAACGCTCAGCAAACGATTGAGCAGGAATCCCGGGCGATCTTCCACGATAATTGGAAATCTTCCCCAACGTTTCGCCAGCTGGTAAACAACAGATATTGTTTCGCTGCTGGTTTCCTTCCCGCGCACAATTTCCACCAGGGGCATCTTCAGAAAAGGATTGAGAAAGTGGAATCCCACTACTTGTGCAGGACGGCCGGTTGCGGCAGCAAGCTCGCTCACTGAGAGGCTTTGCGTATTGGTTGCCAAGATCGCATTGGGTTGCGCACATTTATCCAGTTTTCGGAGAATTTCACTTTTCAGGATTGGCTCTTCGGGGACTGTTTCAATTGCTAAATCAACTTTGGCAAAACCGCTATAATCCAATGTAAAACTAACCTGATCGATGCAATCTTCCGCCTCGCGCTTGCTAATTCGTCCTTTTTCAACCCGCTGTTGGAGATGATGACTTATCTGCTGAAAAGCCCGTAAAACGGCGGCTTCGCTTTCATCCCGTAATCGCACAACATGGCCATGCTTTGCCGCCTGCTCTGCAATTGCAGTCCCCATCGTTCCCGCACCAACAATGCCAATTTTATTGACAGAATCAATATCACCATCTGTCGCATTGCCTTGCTTCACAAAATCAGTCAGTTGATAAACTCTGATCAGATTTTTACAGGTTGTGGTGGCAGCAAGATCGGCAAATTTTTTTGCTTCAAAAATAAGTGCATCATGAAGGTTGTTGTCTAATGCAAAGCTGGCAGACTTCAATGCCTCCAACGGTGCGGGGTAACGCCCCTGGCTTTTTTTCAGCACATCCTTTTCAGCCCGCTTACGCACTTGACTTCGCCCCAGACGAGTCTTTTCCAGGAAACCATTCCGAGCAGGGTTTTTACGTCTGCGCTGGAGAATTGTGCGGTCGCCATCGCGCAGTATTGTTTTCAAAAAAGTGAGTGCAGATTGCTCCAACACTGCCGGTGATACAATCTCGTCAATCAGGCATTGCTTGTATGCTTTCTCAGCATCTATCAACTGCCCGGTTAGTATCAGCTTCAGGGAATTTTTCATACCGATCAGTCGAGGCAATCGCACCGTGCCTCCCCAGCCGGGGATGATCCCTAATTTTACTTCCGGTAGTCCCAATCGGGTAATTTTGTTTCGGGTGGCCATTCGATAGCTGAAGGCCAGGGCCCATTCCAGCCCGCCTCCCACACAGGCACCATTGATCGCTGCAAGTGTCGGAAAGCGCAGTTCCCGCCATTTTTCAAAAAGTTGCTGCCCCAGGCGGGATTTGTCATACGCATCCTCCGGGGATGAAATTCCCTGAATACCACTAATGTCCGCACCGGCAATAAAGTTTTCCCCTTTGCCGCTCATTAAAAATGCCGCTTTAATGGAGGGATCGGCTTTCAACTCTTCGATCAGCTGATTCAATTGCGAACCGGTAGTTTCATTGAAAATGTTCACCCGGCTATTCGGGGTATCGAAAACAATTTTCAAAATACCGGTATCAGCAAATTCTGCATGGAACGCCTGTTCCATAGTCTCTCCTTAACGGTTCAAACCCGTTCCAAGATAATTGCGCCACCTTGCCCCCCACCAATTGCCATAGTCACCAATCCGGTTTCCATGCGCCGGCGTTGCATGGTTTTCAGCATCGAGATAATGCATCTGGCAGCTGAAGCGCCGACCGGATTTCCCAACGCGATAGCGCCGCCATTTGAATTCAGCTTATCAGCGGGCAATTCCTCCAACAATCCTGGCTTACCAAGAATTTTAGCGGAAAAATCACGATCGGCAAATAGTTTTTGATTGGCCAAAACCAACGAGGCAGCGGTTTCTTCGATTTCCATTCCCTGGATATCCTGCATGGTCATCCCACATTGTTGCAAGGCTTTTGCCGCGGCATAGGCAGGCGCTAATCCGGCATGCTCCGGCGGCACACCGGTAAACGCGATCGATTTGATTCGCCCCAGCGCCGGTGCACCAACCAGCGACTGTGCCCGGGATTCTTCCATTAAAAGCAATGCTGCAGCGCCATCCCCCACCGGGGCAATCGTTTTTGCTGTAGCGGTGCTATAAATGGAGGAAAAGAGCGGGTCTTCCCCGGCAAAATCAGCCGGTTGGGCAGCTGGTATGATGAGCTCATCGCGATGAATCGTGGAGGTTTCCAGAGGATCGGGTAAATAGACCGGCACAATTTCTTCCCGAAACCAATTCTTCTCACTGGCCCGTTCGGCCCGCTGATGACTCTCCAGCGCATATTTATCCTGTACGTTGCGGTCAATACCAAACTGGTGGGCCAGTTGGTCTGCGATGCCGCTTAAATCCATCTCGCAGGCGTAATCCCAGATTGCGAACTTCAGGCTTTCTACCGGCGTCAGGTGGCTGCGCCGAAACCGACGAACGTGACGAAATTTTTCCCGGTAGGAGCGTAATTGCCGATACTGTTGTAACCATACTTTAAAAGCTTCCGGAAAAAGCAAGGGGAAATTACTCATCGATTCTGCCCCACCGGCAATAACGGTACGGGCATTACCACTGGCAATTTGATAAAATCCGGTGGCCACCGATTGCAGTCCCGCCGCACCATTGCGCTGAACGGTATAAGCGGGTATTTCTGCGGGTACACGGGATTTCAAGGCGATCGTCCGGGCGATATTCATCGCCTGCACCGGGGGAAAACAACATCCCCAGATAATTTCGTCAATCTCATGACGGGGCAGCTCTATGCGCTCCAGCAGCTCCCGCAGGACGATTTTTCCCAGGTCGTATGCCGTATACTGGCTTAGTGCACCTCCTAATTTTCCAAAAGGTGTCCGTAAACCTTCGACAATAACCACATCCCTCATTGCCTTTCCTTTCTAGCCTGCCAAACGAAAACCCCGTTTTTCTTTCGCCCGGTAAATCACCGGTAAACGATACAAAAACGGGGTGTTCTTAATAATTGCAGAAAAATAACTTAGGACTTTTTTCCTGAAGTCAACTTACGCACCTTTTCTTTTTGCCGCTTGATATACTCTTTTCTGCGGGCGCGCTTCTTGCGTCTTTTCAGTTGCTTGCTCATCAGCCAGCCTCCGGTTTGCGTTAGGTTATTTATGATTAGTATATTTTACTTTCGACTTTCATGCTTCTTCGAGAAGCTTCAGAAGATAATCATAATATCGGCGTTTGACAAGTAGAGAATTGATCGTGTTCGTTGATAGTTGCTCGTTGATCGAAAAGGCGCTGGATATGCACAGTTACTTTCTCCCCTCGTTCCCAAACTCACGAGACTGTGTAAAAAGTATTTGCAATCCAGGAAACCTGGTACTACCGTTTTACAGCTAAAAAAAGAATGTGGAGAGCTAATGCATTACATAAAAGGCA
>JANQQU010000034.1 GCA_028284905.1 Calditrichia bacterium | reverse complement strand
CCCCGGTTGAGATAACTTTTTTACCAACCCTGAAGGGGTTACAGAATTTATTATGTTAAATGTTGCCAGTGAATACATTTTCACAAAATTTGTCAAAGACCGAATAATTCCTCTTTTACAAAACTTTTTTCGCTACCTCTTCTTCAAAGCTACGAATAAAATCATCGATATATTTTTTCTGCTTATCTGCTTCCCGAATAACTAAATAATGCGTTCGCTTCAGACCACTTTCGCCAATTTTTTTAAAGACCAGATCCTCAGATATCTTAAATGAATTTAGCGCCCAGCGCGGCATGCACATAATTCCCATGTTGGCATTGATCAACTCCAGGGCAAGTTCGGTAAATGGTACCGCGGTTATTTTCGCTACCGAAGTGTTGTTCGGCTGGAGAAAATGAGCGTAAACCGATACCGTTTCAATCGGGAAAGAGTGGATAATCAAATGCACTGTGGGAAAATCTGTGGCATTGAGAAACGCCCGGTTGTCGAGGGGATGTTCTTTATGCATAATAGCAAAAACTTCATCCTGAAAAATTTCCAACGCCATTAACTGGTCGGTTTTTGGCGGATCGCTGACGATGGCAACATCGATATCGTTTGCCAGCAATTTCTCAATCGGTTGATGGGTCGCATCCATAACCAATTCGATATTAATCTCCGGATAAAGCGCGGCCATTTTCTGAATAAAATTCGGCAGGCCCTGGTAAAAAGAGTAGCATTCAGTGCTGAGGCGAATAGTGCCGCGCGAGCCTTCGCGAATTTGCCGGATGTTACTAAATCCATCCTCCAGCGTGTTAAGGAGACGATTGGCCATTTTATACAGCTCCGCGCCTTCTTCGGTTAACTGCCAGTTGTTGCGGGAGCGATGAAAGACTTTGAATCCCAGCCTTTCCTCCAATTCCCGCAGCTGATGGCTGAGCGCCGATTGCGTCAGGAACAAACGTTCCGAGGAGCTGGCAAGGCTGCCTTCCTCAACGATGGTTTTTATCAATCTGAAATACTTCAATTCCATAGTCATAAATTTACCTCATGATCGCGCAAATCAACTTGAAAAATATTCAACTAAAGCCTTAGAACAATTCAACTTATTTCCGGGAAAACTTCTGTATGTTTAAATGAAAGCGAATGAATGCCTCGATGTTCGTTGCTCGTTAATCGTTGTTCGTTCTTCGAACAACGATTTTTAAAAGAATAGAGCTCTGACATATTTTGTAATAAAGTATTATTAGAACGCCTTATATGTAACCCTTTCAGGGTTAAAACCTGTAACCGGTTCTCCCCCCAGGGATTGCGGTAAAAATACGCCGAAGGCGTTACATGTCTCAACCGGGGGGCATCCGTGAGCCCCCCGGTTGAGATAACTTTTTTACCAACCCTGAAGGGGTTACAGAATTTTTTATGTTAAATGTTGCCAGTAAATACATTTCACAAAATTTGTCAAAGAACGAACAAATTTAACAATGCAGACGACTTAAAAGGTAAACAATGATCACTTGCTACTTAAAATATACAATCGATCCCGGAAAATTGGATGCCTTTGAGAATTATGGTAAAAAATGGATGCTGCTGGTAGAAAAATTCGGCGGTGTTCATCACGGATATTTTTTGCCCCATGAAGGTGCCAATAACGTCGCCGTCGCGCTCTTCAGTTTCCCCTCTCTGGCCGCGTATGAGCAATATAGGATTGACAGCGTTAGCGATCCCGCCTGTCAGGCAGCCTATGCATTTGCAGTCAAAACCGGATGTATTCAAAGCTACGAACGCACTTTCCTGAAGCCCATTACAACAAACAAATAAACTGAAATGATTCAACCGTGCAGTGATGACTGCCTGGTATCTCAACACTTATTTTTAACTGAACTAAAGGAGAAAATAATGAAAGAACAAATCGATTTTTACCAGCATAAATTGGCTTACGAGATGGATCCTGCCGATCTTTTCGAGGCATTCAATAATGGCGAAAATGTTATCGCAGTAGATGCCCGTCAGTCTTATGGCTATGAGAAGGAGCATATTCCGACAGCGATCAACCTGCCGCACCGCGAGATGACCGAAGAGAATACTCGTCATCTTGATCGCTCCAAGATCTACGTTTGTTATTGTGATGGCATCGGCTGCAATGCCTCTACCCGCGGCGCCTTGAAAATGGCTAAACTTGGTTTTCAGGTAAGAGAGCTGATCGGTGGGATTGAATGGTGGAAATTCGACGGATATGCCACTGAAGGCGAAGTGCCGGCAGAAGGCGCGGCAATTAAATGCGCCTGTTAACGAAATCATTTATTTCAGGAGCGTAAAATGCAAGCTGTCTTTTTCTATGGACTGTTTATGGACGAATCCCTGCTGAGAGAAAAAGGAATGGATCCTTCTAAAGCAATCATTGCATTTGTCGATGGGTTTGGATTACGAATTGGCACGCGCGCCACACTGATCAAATCCGATAAAGAACGTGCTTATGGTTTAATTATGTCACTCACTGATCAGGAACTGGATATTCTCTATGGCGAGGAAAGCGTTTCTGACTACATCCCTGAAAATTTGACTGCTGTTACGGAAAAGAAGGATTCTCTGGATGTCATTTGTTATAACTTGCCATTAGAGAAACTATCCGGTCAAAATAAGCAGTATGCCAAATCACTGGCGATTGTCGCTGAGAAAGTCGGATTACCATCGGACTATATCCGTGAAATCAAACAGTGGATCGGCTAAGGATATTTTAGCGATCAATCGAACCGACCGGGAATCACATCTTTTAAGCGTTGCCCAAAGATTAATGGAATGATGAGATTTGGGCAACGCTTGAAACTTCGATTCCTGGTCGCTCGTTTCGCTTGTTATATCCAACAAAACAGGGAAAACTCATGAAATATACACTGCTGATAACGCTGCTATTTGGCTTCACAATGCTGCAAGCCGAAAATTTTGACCAACAGTTGAATGATAAACTTGATGAAACGCTAAAGGCTTATGTGGAAGGCATTTCCCCGGGGATGGCTGTTGGCATTGTCCAGGATGGTGACATTGTTTATCAAAATTTCCTCGGGTATTCAAATCTCGAACATAAAGTTAAAATAGATGAAAATACCCGTTTTAATATCGCCTCAAATGGCAAACAATATACTGCGCTGGCGATCTTAAAACTGCTTGGTGAAGGAAAGCTAAATTTAGATGATGATATTCGAAAGCATTTGCCCGATCTGTATAAAAATATTAACGAGAAAATAACCATCAGCAACTTATTGACGCATTCCAGTGGTATTCGTGATGTCTACGACTTATGGGCACTTAAAGGAAAAACCTGGTGGAAGTTATTTGTGGACAATAAGGATGCCCTTGAATTAATTCAATCTCAAAAAGATTTAAACTTCAAACCCGGCAGCGAATACTTATACAGCAACTCGAACTATATACTGCTAACCGAAATAATTAAGCAGGTCTCCGGTGAGAAATTTAGTAGTTTTTCCGCCAAGCTTTTTGAAGCGCTGGCAATGAATCAAACTACATTTCTAACGAACTATATGGCTGTTATTCCCGATAAAGCGAGACCTTATGGAAACTGGAACGGATGGCGTGAATATCCCGCTATCACAGAAGTTCATGGGGATGGCGCCTTGTTTTCAACCCTGGGCGACCAACTGCAATGGGAAAAAATCGTTCAGACTAAAAAAAGCGAATATATTAGTCAAAGTTTGCTTGATCAAAGTCAACAGACCCTGCCCAATGTAAGTATAGCGAACTATGGATATGGGCTTATGTTCGGCACCTACAATGGATTGAAATATGCGTATCATGACGGCAACACCGGTGCATATAATGCGACTTTCTTGCGGTTTCCGGAAGCAAAACTGTCTGTCGTTGTTTTAAGTAACAATGGAAATATCCCCACAAATTATTTAGCGAAACAAATTGCCAATTTGACATTGAACTTAAAAACTGAAAAATTGGTATTTCCAGCAGGACCGGAAAAAATTGACGATTTGGAAAACATTTCAGATGTGGTTGGTAACTATAAAACAGACGGCGGTACAATTATTAAGATTGTCGAAAAGGATGGCTCGCTGTACCGGGAAATTTACCAGCGAGACCCTGTCAAGCTGATTAACGAAAGGGGAAATCTTTTCCATTACGAAACGAATGAAGATTTGAAAATAGCGTTCACGGAAGACGAAGGCGGGCAATGGCAATTTACCATTTACCTGGCATCGCAGGCACCGAATGTTGGGGTAAGGCTGCCATCCAACCAATTAAACGACACCTATAAAAAATCCCTGGACGGCCGGTTCTATAATGATGAAACCGATACGGAAATACTGATCGAATTCCTGGAGAATCACACCTATGCCGTTACGAAGAACGGTCGGGAAAGAAAAGGGGAGTTGATTCTGAAAGATTTTTTGCGAATGAACTCGTATGAAATTAAAGTTCATCGCGATGCAGATGACATTGTTGATGGGCTTGTCGTTAATAACAGGCGCATACAGAATGTTGTATTTCAGAAAGATAATTAGCGTTATAGCTCAGCGAGAAATTCCTTTCTCACTCGTCCCCATCCCGGCTGCCGGGATGGGGACGCATCTTTATCGAAACTCTGTTTCGAATGCAATGGCGCATTTTGCGAAACAGAGTTTCGCTCCAAGTGGGGTTCCCAAACGTGAGTTTGGTTACCAGGATACTCTATGTTATTGCGGCTCATTCGCTGCTCGTTATCATCCCGGCAGTCGGGATGGCAACGCAATCACCCCCGAAACTCTGTTTCTGAACAGGCATGGCAGGATTATCGGCGTTGTGCTTTTAACTAAACCCCACCATTGCACTTTTTTATTTCCACTAAATTTTATTAATTTGATACTCAATTGTTCGCACCTGTTAATTAATTAGGCGGAATATGGACTTAACATTAAAAACCCAGTATTGGGATGATGCAGCAGCAACCGCAGCCTTCAGCGCGTTCATGCGTGAGATCCACCAGCTGGATTTTACTGAATGGACCCAATTGGGATATTGGGATAATGCCTATACGCCTTTTTCCTATTTTGATGGCGAGCGGGCAGTCGCAAATGTGTGCATTTATTTACTCGATGCCGTCCTGCATGGTAAAGAAACCCGGCTGGTGCAGATTTCCGGTGTAGGGACAGATGCTGCCTGGCGACGAAAAGGATTGAGTCGGAAATTAACCAATCTTGGCCTGGAGTGGGCCGCCGGCAAACATGAGGGGGTCTTTTTCTTTGCAAATCCTGGCGCGATTTCATTTTACAAAAAAAGCGGATTTGCGCCGATCGAAGAATATCTCGAATATATTACCCCAAACAGAGTGGAAAAGCGCTCCGGTGTGTTGAACCTTGATGTTACGAATAAAGCACACCTGGAAAAAATTTATCGATATGCCCAAAACCGTACGCCGGCTTCCAATATATTCAGCGTGATGAATGCCCGGCTGGTGATGTTTCATGTGCTCTATACCCTTCGCGATTGTGTGCTTGAAATTCCGGCGTTGAACTGCCTGGTTTTCTGCCGGCGGGAAGAGCGGGCGTTGCACATTTATGATATCATCGGAGAACGGATGCCCCGCTTTGACGATATCTACCCTTACCTCGCTGAGGGCGATGACCAATATGTGATGTTCCATTTCTTTACCGATAAACTGGATTTGCAAGAAAAATCCCGGCAGTTGCTCACGGGTAATAACTCATTTGTGAAAAATCCTTTCCCTATTCCTGAACCGGTTTTCCCTTACACCGCTCGTGCCTAATTGGAAAGAATTTTTCAAGTGCAATCAATGCCTGGGAAGGATCTGTTTTGAAAAGAATATTGCTTAAAGGACTACGCTACAGCGGCATTGCGCTCGGTGCCTTCTTTGCACTTGTTATCCTTTATGTGCTATTTGCGATTCTACTGGCGCAGTTTCCGGTAAATGGAGATTTTCAGCCGGTGGATGACGGCGTGGAAATTTTTGTTCAGGCTGGCACGATTCATACAGATATTGTCTTACCCGTCGAATTAGCACACACGAAGTTGCTGGAAGCAATCCCGCTCTCTCCTCCGGAAAACATCAGCCCGGGCTATCGCTATGTCGGCTTTGGCTGGGGCGATCGGGAATTTTACTTGCAAACCCCGACCTGGGATGATCTCGATCTGTTCCTTGCCGGCAAATCATTGCTTTGGCCAACCAGCAGCGTTATGTATGTCACCTATGTTTACGGCGAACTGAAGGAAAATGACTATCGCCGCCGGGTGAAAATCAGCACGGCCCAATATGCAGAGCTGATCAGTTTTATCCGGACTTCTTTCCAGGCGAATGCTGCTGGTGATTTTCAATTGCTGGAGAGTCCCGGTTATTCCCGGCAGGAACAGTTTTATGTGGCGCGGGAAGATTATCATTCATTTAATAATTGTAACAATTGGACCAACCGCGCTTTGAAAGAAATCGGAATAAAAACCGCTGCCTGGGGCCCTTTCCCAAAAAGTGTGATATACCATTTGAAGTAACAGGTTTCCATCGCTTTAAAAGAGATGGGAGTGAATGCCCAGAAATCAACCAGCTGTTTCTTAATATACTGAACAACGCTCGGGAAGCGATAACGGAAGTAGTAAAAACAACCGTTCGCACCTATCAGAATGAAAGCAGCAAAGTGAGATTTAAATCCGCAGTGAATTAGGGAAAGGCGCCGTGTTTACGGTGATATTACCAGGAAATAAGTGATGAAAAGGGGGGGATAATGCCGGCATTGAAAGGCAGAGTCGCATTAATAACAGGGGTCACCAGAAAAAACGCTATCGGCTTTGCTATCGCGGCGCAGCTGGCTGAGATGGGGGCAGATCTGATGATTCAATCATTTCTACCCTATGATCAACAATTTCCGGAGGTTGGTGAACTCTGCGATCCGGAAGAACTGGCGACGGCGCTGAGAAGCTACGGAGGAACCGTTGCCCATTTGAAGGCAGATTTCAGCGATCCTGCAGCACCGGAAACGGTTATTAAATCCGCGCTGGAGGCCTTCGGGCATATCGATATCCTGATACTTAATCACACCCATGATTCCATGAAAACGCTTTCCGAATTAACCACCGAAGAGATCGACCGGCACCTGGCAATTAATATTCGCGCAAATTTACTGCTATTGCAGGTATACGAAAAGCAGCATGACGGCAGAGCGGGCGGACGCATTATTTTACTCACTTCCGGGCAGCATCTTGGTCCCATGCCCCATCTTGCCTATGTCGCCTCGAAAGGCGCGTTGCATCAATTAACCTGCAGCCTTTCCGGGCATTTTATTGAGAAAGGCATCACAGTGAATACAGTGAATCCGGGGCCCACAAAAACTTACAATCCCGACGCTGAATTAGATAAAGCGGTGCGAGACCGAATGCCGCTGGGGCGATGGGGAGAACCAGCCGATGCCGCTCGCTTGATTGCCTGGCTGGTCTCTGATGAAGCCGCCTGGATTACCGGGCAAATCATCAATTCCGAAGGCGGCTTTCGGCGAGGGTAGAATGAATGCCTTTTTCTCTATATCATTGAAACGATTTTTTCAGCGTTTGCTAAATTCTATTATTTAATTTTACCTTTGATGAAACGAATATGAGAAATCAATAATATTACGCCACGAGTGAAGCATGGGGAAAAACTGTTTGCAACGAAAATTACCACTCTCGTTGTTGTCTGAAAGCCAGTAATCCATGAAAGGAGCCGCTATGAAATTAATGAAGACAATTATAATGATCGCAATCTTCAGTTTGCCATTGTCTGCGCAATGGTCTCCGGATTCTACCTTAAATACGCCAGTCTCCGTTGGCAGCGAAGATCAGACCTCGGTTGCCAGTGCAAATAGCAGCGATAATGGATTGTTGATTTGCTGGGAGGATGAGCGCAATGGCGGCAATAATAGCTCAGATATATACGCTCAAAAATTTGATCGTTCCGGAATCAATCAATGGAGTCTGAATGGCGTGGTAATTTCCAGTGCGGTGGCCACTCAACTGAATCCGGCAATAATCGCCGACAATAACGGTGGTGCGATTATCGCCTGGGAAGATAGCCGGATATTCAACAATATCGATATCTATGCCCAACGGGTAGATGCAGTCGGAAATGTACTCTGGACATTGGATGGGGTTGGCATCTGCCTGGCTGCCGGCGTGCAGCGAAACGCTGTAATGGTGCCGGATGGTGAAGGTGGCGCGATTATCACCTGGCAGGACTTTCGAGCAGGCGGCAGCGAGGTGGATATTTACGCGCAACGGATTGACAGCCTTGGTGCAACGCAGTGGGCGACCAATGGCGTGCCGGTCTCAATTATCAGCGGGCGTCAGCAAAATCCGAAAATTGTTCCCGATGGCAGCGGGGGTGCGATTATTGCCTGGGAAGATATGCGGGTAAGTGGAAACTCCGATATTTATGCCCAGCGGATGGACGCCGCCGGTGCACCGCTCTGGACAACCAACGGCGCCCCGGTTTGCACCGCAACCAATTTTCAGGAAGCAGCGGAGATTTCCGGTGATAATGCCGGTGGGGCAATTATTACCTGGGTCGATTTTCGTAATGATGCGACCTTGAGTAACTCGGATATCTATGCTCAGAAAGTTAACGCTGATGGCACTGTCGCCTGGGAAGATAATGGTGTTGCCGTTTGTACCAATGCAGAAACTCAAAACTCGCCGAAAATTGCTCAAGATGAAAATGGCGGGGCATTCATCGCCTGGGATGATGACCGCACTCAGGATTTGAATCTGTTTATGCAGCGCATCGACGCGCAGGGAAACGCGCTCTGGACGGCGGACGGCATACAGCTTACGGACCAGTCTGGTAGTCAGGACGAATCCTCAATAACTGCTGACGGTGCTGGTGGGGCAATTATCGCCTGGGAGGATCGCCGCAATAATGACTTCGATATCTATGCGCAACGGGTTGGGCCAGGCGGTAATCTGCACTGGGGGGCCGGCGGTGTCGCTATTTCAATTCCGTCGGGCAGTCAACGAAATATCCGCACGATCAGCGACCAGCATGGTGGCGCTTATATTACCTGGGAAGACCGTCGCACCAGTGGCAATGGCGATGACGTCTATGCCCAACAGGTGAATGCCAACGGACAACTAGGCGTTACGGTAACCGGCCTGGAAGAAACCGCTCGCATCCCGGAGGGATTTAGCCTACGGCAGAACTATCCCAATCCCTTTAACGCGACAACGGTCATCGAATTCTCCTTGCAGAAAAGTGAATTTACCATGCTGAAAATCTATAATTCACTCGGTGAATCCGTGGCAACCCTGCTTGCGGAATTCTTGACATCCGGAACGTATCGTTTTAACTGGCATGCCGGCGAGTTGGCCAGTGGTATCTACCACTATCGCCTTTCTGCAGGCGATCACGTACAAACACGAAAGATGTTACTGGTTAAATAGTCTCAAACAGATCTTGTGATCGCCGCTTTATTTACCGCGAAGCGGTTCCACAACATAGGCCGGGGCTGGAGCATTATCAGCCCCGGCCTATAACGCCAAAAGAATTTTACCCTGAAAGGGTTTCACAAAAGTACCCAATATTACATATATACTAAACCCAAAACACCCGGCGCACCGGCGTTAAAGAAAAAACGAGGAAAAATGCCCCGAAAAATAACCGCAGAATTAGCCACGCTGGATCACCGGAAAGATTGCGAAAGAATCGTTTACCTGTTGCAGTCCTATGAATTTCCCTGGGATTATGAACGATCGTTAGAGTTCGCCCTTTTTCGAACATATGCGGTGCCATCTATTTCCCGCTTGCTTTACAAAACCGGGGAGTTTACCAACCGCCCCCGCAAACGCTACGACGATACAGAGTTGATCCTTTATGAAATTTCTGAAAATGGATTCGACAGCGAACGGGGACGTGCAGCATTGCGGAGAATGAACCAGATGCATGGACGCTTTCCCATCGACAATAGAGATTTTCTCTATGTACTTTCCACTTTTGTATTTGAGCCCATCCGCTGGATGGAGCGCTTCGGCTGGCGACCGTTCACAGAAAATGAAAAGTTAGGCGTATTCGAATTTTATGCTGAGTTGGGAAGGCGGATGAATATAAAGGATATTCCAACAGATATCAGCGCATTCGAGGAATTTAACCGTCAATACGAGCAGGAGAATTTCCAGTATGATCAAGCCAATTTTCATGTTGGCTCCGCAACTCGGAATTTGCTGCTGGGATTTTATCTCCCCAAATTCCTCTGGCCTGTCGGTAAGCCATTCATTAATGCCATGATGGATGAGCAACTGCGAATGGCGTTTGCCTTCACGAAACCACCGGCATTGTTTACATTCTTAATGACCGGGCTACTAAAAATACGCGGTCGTTTGTTGCGCTATTTTCCGGAACGGCAGCGCCCCCGCCTGGGCACACAGGTGAAGCGGCCGACTTATCCGGAAGGATACAACATCGAAGAATTAGGCACTTTTAAATCCATGAAGTCTTCCTGAGAAAATATCCCTGAAACTACGATTTTTAATTTCATATCTTCCCCGAAATGTGTAAACTGCTCCGAATTTGCCTATTATAGGGAAATTCCGCAGGGGCAGTTGTAAGTAATTATTCACCAAACTTAAAATTTCTGAGGGGTCGTATGAATCCGATCGTAAAAAATATTCTGGCCGTAGTCGCCGGATTTGTCGTCGGTAGTATCGTGAACATGGGAATCGTAATGTTTAGCAGTCAGGTTATTCCACCGCCAGACGGTGTGGATGTCACCGATATGGATAGTCTGAAAGCGAACATGCATCTTTTCCAGCCGAAACATTTTATCTTCCCTTTCCTCGCCCATGCATTGGGTACCCTGGCCGGTGCTTTTGTCGCCTCTGTTTTAGCTGCCAGTCATAAATTTAAGATCGCTATCGGGATCGGCGCTTTCTTTTTTCTCGGAGGATTAACCAACGTTATCATGCTTTCATCCCCGATCTGGTTTGCAGTGGTAGATTTGGTTGGCGCTTACATTCCGATGGGATGGCTGGGCCACAATTTAGCGGAAACACGGTCGAAAAAATAAGTAGCAGGGGCAGTGACAATAGGCTGTAAAGACCAGAACTGCTACTGCCGACTGTCACTAACTATCGGCGCTGCATTGGAGAAAAAGCCAAATGTATTTCACAATTTCATTCCTGCTCGGGCTGGTCGCCGTTTGGCCGTTGCTACATTTCGCCCATCAAAAACGATTGAAAACGGTGCGTCGTCTGTTGGGGCAGGGGCTTGTTGTCGCGGCACTCATCTATATCGGCTTTGCGATTATTTGGGGAGATTTAACCTGGATCGGTATTGAAACCCTGGGCGTATTAATTTATAGCGCCTGCTATTGGTTATCGAATAAATTCTCCATTGTTTGGGTAGGGATCGGCTGGTTGTTGCATCCGCTTTGGGATGTTTTCCTGCATTTAATCGGACCGGGCAACCATGTTGCCCCGGAATGGTATGCCATCGCCTGTATTTCTTTTGATGTCGCCGTGGCGCTCTATATTTTTTGGCGGATGTCTACAGAAGCCAATCTTCAGATTAGTGATTGACTCGCAAAAGAATTTGCCCCATCTTGGCAGCGGTAAGATTTAACCAGAAGCGAGATCATCATTCATGCAAAAAGCGTTTATCAAGCTACTTTCTATTTTACTGCCGGGCGTTGTAACAAACCTGGCATATAGACAATTAACGAATCCGCAAATCCGCAAATTACGGGATAATGAAATTGATACCCTGAATAAGGCGGAAAAAAATGTTCTTCCGTTTAAAGGGTTCGATATACAGACGTATAAGTGGGGAAGCGGTTCGGAAAGTGTCCTGCTGATTCACGGTTGGGAAGGGCAAGCCGGTAATTTTTCTGATCTGATTGAAAAGCTGCTGGAAAACAACTATACCGTTTATGCCTTTGACGGGCCATCCCATGGCTTTAGCAGCAAAGGGAAAACCAGCCTGTTTGAATTCACTGAATTGGTTGGCGTCTGCATCGAAAAATTCAATGTCCGCAAATTGATCAGCCATTCCTTTGGCGGCGTGGCAACGACCTACGCATTAAAGGCAAATAAAGATCTGAAAATGGATAAATATGTTTTGATAACGACGCCGGATCGATTCTCGGAACGAATCGATGAAGTGGCCATGCAGGTGGGCATTACTGACAAAGTGCAGCAGCGTTTGATCGATCGCCTGGAGAATGAAACCCAAATACCGGTAAAAACTATGAACGTGAGTGATTTCGTAAAGGAAGTCAACGTTGAGCGGGCAATCATCTTTCATGATGAAGATGACCGGGTCATCCCAATTCGCTTGTCGCAAAATGTCCAAAAAAACTGGCCGAATTGCGAGATGCGGGTTGTAAAAGGCACCGGGCATTTCCGGATTTTACGGGATGATGCTGTGCTGAACGAAATCGTCGCTTTTTTGGGAGCATAGACTATTATGTTTGCAATTGCATTCTTCGGCGCCTTAATGATGGCTTTCAGCATTTGGATGATAAGTAAGCCGGATGCCTGGGCGGATGCCATCGTCAGTTTCAGCGAGAAAGCGTATTTTCATCCGTTCGAGATTGTCAGCCGGATAATATTCGGGATTATTTTTCTGCGATTTGCGGAACAGACCTTGTATCCACAGTTGATGACGATTATCGGGTATGTATTAATAGCCGTCGCTATCGGCTTAACCTTTACACCACCCTCACGCCATCGGCAGTTTGCGGTCTGGTCGGCGGAAAAATTCAAAAACACCTTCCGCCCGGCCGGATTTGCTTCGCTGGCATTTGGCGGTTTTTTAATCTTTGCAGCGCTCGGAAACATTTAAGTGAAAGCAAAACAAACCCGATTCGAAATTCGGAATGCTCGCCCGGAAGAGTTTGCGGCGATCGGCCAGTTGATGATAACCGTTTACTCCCAACTGGAAGACTTCCCCACAGCTGAGGAGCAACCACGGTATTACGAGATGCTCGCAAACATCGGGGAATTAACCCAAAAACCGGCGACGGAATTATTAGTGGCGGTTTCCGAAAGTGGCGAATTGGCCGGTGGGGTGGTTTATTTCAGCGATATGCAGTATTATGGATCGGGTGGTACTGCCACTCAGGAAAAAAATGCTTCCGGTTTTCGCTTGCTGGCGGTGGCTCCAATTGCTCGCGGACAGGGCGTCGGTAAACTGCTAACGGCAGAATGCATTCGAAAAGCGCGGGAAAGCGGGAATAGCCAGGTGGTTATTCATACCACGAAAGCGATGGAGGTCGCCTGGAAAATGTATGAGAAATTCGGCTTTACCCGTTCTGAAGACCTCGATTTTATGCAGGAAGAATTACCAGTTTTTGGGTTTCGTTTGCAGCTGTAAATTGTTAAGGTGTTGTTAAGCATGTAAAGCTAGTATGTTGTCATTGCGGGCATATTAGTTACAGATGTGTGCTGCTTTGCTTGTAATCCCTTTATTTACTAATGGTTACAGGAAACAATGTCAACATGCTTCAATATTATTCTTTGTAACCCCATGAGAACTTAACACTTAACAAGCAAAGCAGCACACATTTTAAATTAATATGCCCATTGCGAGGCGCTTTTTTGCCGAAGCAATCTCTGCTGTTGTATCGACAAAAAGATCGCTTTGTCGCTTCACTCCTCGCGATGACAGATAAAATGGGACTCGGCATTACTTTTTAACACTTTATTGTTTTGCTGTCTTGGTCAATATTTTATTTACCCCTAAAAAAGTGGATATCTTAATGATGAGTAAACTTCGCATATTTGTTCTCGTTTTCACCTGCTTGACAATAAGTTTAGCGGATGTAATTATTGCTGAAGAAAACGAAAAAGAAATCCCTGATCTTCGCACCCGCAAAACCGGCTTCGACTGGCCCACCTTTCTCGGGCCAACTGGCGACAGTAAATCTGCAGAAACCAATGTCATTCGCCCCTGGCCGGAGGGCGGCCCACCTATCGCCTGGCAAAAGAAAATGGGCGAGGGGGATGGTGCTGCTTCCATCGTTCAAGGCCGCTTGTTCATCCTTGATCGCGTTGGCGATCAAATGCGCCTCAGTTGTATGAACAGCGAAACCGGGGAAGATCTCTGGAGATTCGAATATACTGCGGCATATGAAGACCTCTACAAGTTTAGTAATGGTCCTCGCACCACACCGGTGATTGAAAACGAGCGTGTTTATATCTTCGGTGTCGAGGGGATGCTCCATTGCCTGAATGTGCTCGACGGTCAACTGATCTGGAAAGTGAATACCACCGAGAAGTTTAATGTCATTAAAAATTTCTTCGGCGTGGGATCAACGCCGGTAATTGAAGGGGATTTGCTCATCACGGCTATCGGTGGATCTCCGCCCACCGAGCATGCTAATATTCTTGCTGCGGATGGAAAACTGAGCGGCAATGGCAGCGGCATCGTAGCATTTAACAAGTATACCGGGGAAGTGATCTATGAGACTTCGGATATGCTTGCCGCTTATGCCAGTCCGAAAATCGCTACGATTAACGGAAAAAGGCAGGGGTTTTACTTTGCACGCAGTGGATTGATGAGTTTTGAGCCTACTTCAGGTGAGGTCTATTTCCATTTTCCCTGGCGGGCGAAAAAGCTCGAATCGGTTAATGCTGCCAATCCGGTGTTTATTGACGATTACGTCTTTATCAGCGAAACTTATGGTCCCGGCAGCGCTTTGTTGAAGATGGAAGGAAAGGATTATTCTGTCGTTTGGCAGGATCAGAAA
This sequence comes from Calditrichia bacterium, assembly GCA_028284905.1. GTDB lineage: Bacteria > Calditrichota > Calditrichia > RBG-13-44-9 > J075 > JACKAP01. The sequence continues at coordinate 155,205 of JANQQU010000034.1, read as the reverse complement.
AAGCAGCGGGAACGGAAGATGGAATTGCACTGGAATACCGCCATTCACCATGATGGTTACCTCTATGCCTGCCATGGACGCAATGTTGGTGTTGCTGCTTATCGTTGTATCGAAGTGGCCAGCGGAAAAAAAATGTGGGATTATAAAGTGAAAGAGCTCTCCTCATTGCTGTATGTCGACGGCCATTTTATCGGCCTCGGCGAGCGCGGCACGTTGACACTCTTCAAAGCAACCCCGGAAAAACCAGAGATCATTTCTACCGTAACCCTGCTGGATGATGACGGCAAAAATCTGCTGGAATATCCCGCCTGGTCCGCACCGGTAATTTCTAATGGCTACCTCTATGTTCGTGGCAAAGAATGGTTGGTTTGCCTGGATCTTTTGGCAATTCAATAATCATTCTATTAATATTAAACTGTCTAAATATATGAATCTGTTGTATAAATAAGTAGACAACAGATTCATCCTTCCCACCTGTGGCCCCATTGCTTAACATTCTGTAAATATTATAGTTTCCAGCATAGACCTGTGTTGGCATTCTTTTTGATCTTTAGTCGGTAGCACATAAAGCAAAAAGAGTCGAGCACTTAAAACGTGTCGCTTAAGTTTTAGCTATCAGCATAGGTATACAGCATAATTTATATCATCAATTCGCCGATAAATAAACTGATAATTCATCCTATTTATATGATGGGAGTAATTATGAAAAATCTAATAATATCTATACTCATTGTAATTGTTTACCCATTTATTTGTAATGCTAATATTGTCCGAATTCCTCAAGATTTCCCAACCATCCAGGAGGGTATAAATTCCGCCACAGCAGGCGATACCATCTTAGTTGCACCGGGCATTTATACAGATACTCATAAGGGGTCACTGAATGGATACCCTATTGATGTTTGTATATCAATGCGTAGCGGTGTTGTAGTAATGTCCGAAATGGGGCCTGACTTTACAACGGTTACGAACGACACAGCCATTGCCGTCGTTCTTATTGATAATGTTGCCGACACATCCGCTGTTTTGCAAGGATTTACTATTCAGGGTTCCTGGTGGGGAATTTTATGTATAAATGTCTCAGCCCCACTGATCACGGATAACATCATTATTCCGATGATCCCCGGTAGCGCCGGGGATGGATTGGGGGTTGCTATCGGCGATAGTTCCGGCGCCCTGATAAGGAATAATATATTTCGAGACCATGAATTAGCGGTATTAATAGAAGGGGCTTCCCCGAGATTTGAAAACAATTTATTCTCAAACAATCAAAAGGGACTTCAGATTGAAGGCGGCTTTACGTTTCATTCTTCAATGCCGCTGATCCATCAGAATCTGTTCCGGAATAATGAAACTTTTGCAATAAGCAGTTATACCGATGAAGCAGATTTCATAATTTCTGAAAATATATTTGAAGAAAATCGCAGGGGGATCGTCATTGAGGATGGTAAAGTTTTGGCTTCAAAGAATACTTTTGTGGCCAATCAATATGGTATAGAAGTCCACAGTAGCCAACCTGCATCGGAGGTCCTTTTTCTAAATAATACGCTTTACGGGGATTCCATCGGATTTCGCTCGGTAGCGGATTCACAACTAATCTATAATACAATTTTTCGGAATACAGAAATCGCTATTGATTCGTCATCTTATTGGGGCACACCGTTCGTTAACTATTCCAATATTGACGGTGGATGGCCTGGCGTTGGCAACATTGCGGCCGATCCACGCTTTATTCATCCTGATACCCTTAATTTTCAACTACACAGCAATTCTCCCTGTGTCGATGCCGGTAGCGATACTGTTTTTACCCTGCGTGGTGATACGCTTATTATCACCGATTTTGAAGGCAGTAAACCTGATATGGGGGCGCTTGAATCTCCCTGGGTGACAACAATTAACACTGATAGAAATGAATCTTTTCGTCACTTCTTTTTATACTCAAACTATCCCAACCCGTTTAATCCTTCAACAACAATTAGTTACCATATTCCTAAACGCTCAAGGGTAATATTGAAAATTTATAATATGCTTGGTGAAGAAATAACTACTTTGGTTAACAGGTATGAATCTGCCGGGCTAAAATCGGTTATTTGGAATGGTAAGGATAATAACGGCAACAACGTTGCATCCGGTATTTATTTTTATCGCTTACATGCAGATCATTTTGTGAAAACGAAGAGAGCGGTTTTGGTAAAATAAAACGGATTATATAAATGTCGAAATTCGCTAAGCGGTTGTGGGCTGTCTATAAATGAAAGCGCAGCCGCTTAGGGAATCTCGATATAGTTACATACTGCAACGCTTCGAGTATTATATCCACCAGACTCGCAGAAAACACTAAAAACTCATTTGTCCATTTGCCAGATTACCAACATCTCTCCGTAACTTATCAGCATCTCTATCGTCTGTTTTATAGCCGGATAATACTATTCATGAAAACTTTCTCACATCGGAGGCTGATACTTGAGATCCCTTTTCATTCTTTTTCTACTGTCATTCCCGATTTTCGGAAATGAAGAATATCCTTCCCCCCGCCATCATCATGCCATGACTTACGATGCCAAGCATCAACAACTCGTCCTCTACAGCGGTAATGGCGATAACCGGGAATTTTTTCAGGATACCTGGATATGGGATGGCCAACAGTGGGAAAAGAAAGCGGATGCAACCGCGGGTGGGCGTGGCAGTCATAGTTTAGTCTACAACCCGGAATTTGGAGGTTCGCTCCTCTTCGGAGGCATTGCAACAGCGGGAATGAGCGACAGTAAGACCTGGCGCTGGGACGGTAAGCAGTGGCAGGTGGCGGATAGCAGTGGCCCTTCTCCGCGCTATTCACCGGCAATTGCCTATGATGAACACCGGAAAGTTGTTGTGATGTTTTCCGGCGGAAATAGCGGAGCGGATGAAATGTGGGAATGGCAACAGGGCAAATGGCAGCAGGTAACACTAACCGGAGAGCGCCCATCGCCCCGCTCCCGGGCACAAATGGCCTACGACCATCAGCGGAAAACCCTGATCCTTTTCGGAGGCTATGCCAACGGTAACTCCCTCGGCGATACCTGGGAGTGGAATGGCCGTGAATGGAAACAGCTTGATGTCTCTGGGCCGCCAATCAGAAATAACCATATGATGGTTTCCGACAGTAAAAGAAAACGAATCGTCTTGTTCGGCGGCAAGCAGCGAACCCCGGCAATTCATTACGGCGATACCTGGGAATGGGATGGCAATGCCTGGCATCTCGTCACTAAAGAAGGGCCTCCGGCGAGAAATATGGCTGCAATGGCTTACGATCGAGAAAACGGTCATACCTTCCTTCATGGCGGCAGAAGCGCGGAACGAACAGCGCTCGGTGACCTCTGGCGCTGGGATGGCCAGGAATGGGTGCAGATTCATTAGCTGCCTCCTGATAAAATAAAAACGCCTTCCCCGGGTTCCTTTAGCCACCATAATATTATCTACAGGTATCATTAACCGGGGATGCTTCTAGGTATTTATGCCTGTCCCACTGAATCTGATTTTTATATTCAATCAGAATTGTATATTTTCATAAAAATTTAACCCGCTTTAAATCGGAAGTAGCCGAAGGACTGGATTTACAGGCCGTCAGTGAACTGTTTAAGGATGCGGAAAACCTGGAAGCCTTTAAAAAGGGGCTGAACGATTCAGAGACTGGTCTTAACAACCTCTATCTGGATGACAATGGTGAAGATTAATTTGTTTCAGATGAAGGATAAAGATTGCCATGAATGACAAGTGCTTTATATTTATCGGCGGTCTTCACCGGAGCGGCACTTCCCTTTTGCACGAAATACTTCGCTCTCACCCGGCGATTAGTGGTTTTACAAATACCGGTGTGCCAAAAGATGAAGGACAACATTTACAGAGTGTATTTCAGCCGGCCAGTGCCTTCGGCGGGCCCGGACGATTTGGCTTTAACGACGCTTCGTATATGACTGAAACGCATCCATTAGCCGTTCCGGAAAACAGTGGAAGATTGTTTCAGGAGTGGCAGCGCTACTGGGATATTACGCAAGAATATTTGCTCGAAAAATCGCCCCCGAACTTGATCCGCACCCGGTTCTTGCAGCAACTTTTTCCGAACAGTAAATTCATCATTATTCTCCGGCATCCGATTGCCGTCGCCTATGCAACAAAAAAACGGGTGCAGAGATCAATTCCGGATTTGATTGCTCATGCCTTACATTGCTATGAACGCTTTCGCGCAGACATGGCATACTTGAATTCAGTGTATGTGATGCGATACGAGGAACTTGTATTCGCGCCGCAAGAAAATATTGAGCGCCTCCTTAGCTGGATCGGTTTACCGCCGTTGGTCATTAAGAATGAAGTGTTGCCGAATATCAATCAAAAATATCTCGCTTTGTGGCGAACGGACCGTTTAAACGGTAATCTAAATGGTATTCCGGAAAATTTTGAAAAAAGCGCCAATGTATTCGGTTATAGTTTGAAATCTCCCGATAATTTATTACCAATAGAATGGTTGGGGGCGAACGATCAGCAGCGTTAATTATTCTCGAATATTGTCATCAACTTTCTTTTGAAGAGGAGCGATTGGACTTTGGAGAAACCACGCAATGATAAATTTCCGGTAGAAACACTTACTGCCGCAGACGCCCCAGAAATTATCGATCTTTTCTGTAACGCTTTTTACCACTATCCGGTGATGCGCATGGTGCTGGGAGATATCGGCGTTGAGTATGATCACCAATTGAAAAATTTGATCGAACTGTTTGTCATGCGGAGGGTCTGGAACGAAGATCCATTGCTGGGAATTTATCAGGATGATAAGCTCGCCGCCGCGGCAACCCTTACTGAACCGTTGGAGAAAATTAATGTGCCTTCTACCAATAAAGCGCAGGCAGAATACTGGCAAAAACTCGGTAGCGCTGCGGAAGCGCGTTACAAAAAGCTGGGTAAAATCTGGCGGGGATTCGTGATAGAAGCACCGCACTATCATGTTAATATGATCGGCGTTCACAGCGACTTTCAAGGGCAGGGACTCGCTGGTCATTTAATGCGAACGATTCACGAAATGTCCGCGAAAGATGATCTTTCCGCCGGTGTGAGTCTCTCCACAGAAAACCCGTCAAATGTTAATTTCTATAAATATTTGGGATACGATATCATCGATCATGCAGTGTATTCGGAAGCATTGGAAACCTGGGGATTTTACCGTAAAGATGATGTGGATTCATAACTGATATGATGCTCGCCTTACCCGCTTCTGTTCGTTTTATCCTTGTTTCCAAATTTTTCTTCTCGTTCCCATCCCGGCAACCGGGATGGGAATGAGGTTTTTACAATCAGTGTTAATCTGTGCAAACCCGTGGTTAATAACTAAAATGAATTACAGGCAAATCAAAGAATAGGCATAATAATGATTGAATACACTTCTCATCTGGATGGCATTACCGCCGATGATCTGCAAGGGTTTTTCCAGGGCTGGCCAAATCCACCATCCCCGCAAACACATCTGGCGCTTCTCGAAAATAGCGATGAAATTGTTTTAGCGATTGCAGATGATCGGGTGGTTGGATTTATTACTGCCAATACCGATAAAATTCTCACAGCCTTTATTCCCCTGCTGGAAGTGCTGCCAGCGTATCAAAAGGAAGGGATTGGTGGGGAACTGGTGCGACGGATGTTAGAACGATTGCGAAATTTTTATTCGATCGACTTGCTCTGCGACTCGGGGTTACAACCATATTATGAAAAATTCGGCATGCAGCGATCGCAAGGCATGGTGATCAGGAATTATGATCGTCAATCCGGGAATTCCATTCAGAAAGGATAGCTCTGGTAACATCTACTCAAAGTATTATCATAAAGGAGTTCAAATGAAATTGCAGCGCGTATTTATTCTACTCGTTATTTTGGTATTCAATGGATTTATTTCCGGTCAGGAATTGGCTTCACCGGAGTCAGTCGGCATGTCATCAGAAAGACTGGCGAAAATCGCCCCGGTGATGCAGGAATATGTTGATGATGGTAAATTGGCCGGTTTGGCAACTTTTATCGCCCGGAAAGGGCAGGTTGTCCATCATGAGACCTACGGTATGGCTGATATCGCCGCGAAAAAACCAATCACCCGGGAAACTATTTTTCGCATTTATTCGATGACCAAGCCTGTCACCGCCGTAGCAGCAATGATGCTTTATGAGGAAGGAAAACTCTCCCTGAAGGATCCGGTGAGTAAATACATCCCTGCCTTTAAAAATACAAAAGTTTTCGTGGGCGGCACTATGGCGAATCCGCAGTTAGAAGCGCCCCGGCAGGAAATGCGTATCATTGATCTACTGCTCCATACATCTGGCTTAATCTATGGATGGGGTAATTCCGCAGTGGATTCACTGTACCGGGAGAAAAAGATTTTACGATGGGACGATTCTCCCGAGGAAAAAATGAGCAAGCTGGCGGAAATCCCCCTGCGCCATCAACCGGGAACGAAATATCAGTATGGTGTCAGTACGGATGTGCTTGGTTATCTCATCCAGGTAGTCTCCGGAATGCCTTTCGACCAATTCTTGCAGGAAAGAATTTTTCAGCCGTTGAAGATGAACGATACCGGATTCCACGTACCGGCGGAAAAATTGGATCGCTTCGCGACCCGCTATCAACTCACGAAAGATAATCCCCTGGCAATTGGTGATCGACCAGAAGATTCAAGATACCGGAAACCGCCAAGTATGCCTTCCGGAGGTGGCGGACTGGTATCGACAATGGCCGACTATTTTCGTTTTGCGCAAATGATCTTGAATAAAGGGGAGCTGGATGGCGTGCATATTCTCGGCCGCAAAACGGTCGAATATATGCTGATGGATCATTTGCCGGACGGGGAGCAGATAGGTCCCGGATTTGGGATGGGTTTCGGGTTTGGCATACTAACCGATCCGGTAGAATACGGCAGAATGAGCACTTCCGGTAGTGCGAGATGGAGCGGCGCCGCCAATACATTTTTCTGGATAGACCCGCAGGAGGAATTGATTTTTATGGTCTGGACGCAGCTTTTTCCCTACGGCGTCTACGATATTCGCCATAAGTTCAAAATAATGGCTCAGGCAGCAATTATCGACTAAACGAATTTGGCATTGCGTGGCAGTCGAATAAATTTCACTGCCACTGCTTTACTTCTCCAGAGAAGCGACAATCTCCCAAATTAAGCCTTCCCGATCCGCTTCCAACTGTTCTATAAACGCATCCGGCGCATCAGTATCGGGATCATATTTTGCGCCCCAGTGAATCAACTCCAGCAATATCGGTAAAAGCGCAATCCCTTTTTCAGTCAGTGAGTAAATGTATTTCGAAGAATTCGCGGGGTCTTTCCTTTTCCGAATAATATTCTCCCTTTCCAGCAAGCTTAAACGATTCGCGAGAATATTGGTGGAGATTTTTTCTTCGCTATCGAGAAATTCTCCGTAATAGGATTTATTCTTGAAAATAATATCCCGAATAATTAGCAGACTCCATTTGTCTCCGAAAGATTCCAGGGAGAAATTTATTGGGCAATGGGATCGTTTTTCTTTTTTCATAATGATAATCAAACAAATCTACTTGCAAAACGCAAGTAGATTTGTTATACTGTTCCACTTGCATTTTGCAAGTGGAACAGTATAACCTAATGGAGGTCGTTATGAAAAAGCAGTTAAACGTGAAAAAAATTGTTTTGGGAACGCTCGGATTTATAGTTGTTTCATTTATCGTGCAGGCAACTTCCCATTTTGCTATAAACGCAGCCCACTACGCCAGCATCGATTTTATGCGGGAAGAACCGATTATGGCGCTGGGGATTTTCACTATGGTTTTGCAGGGTGTTGTGCTGTCTTACCTGTTTGGTTTTTTCCCTAAGGGGCAAAATGTATTGATTCAAGGCGTTAAATACGCATTGTTGATGGGCGTTTTTCTCGGCAGCTATATCGCCCTGGTAGAACCATCCAAGTATATGGCCCCATCCGTCATCGCCTGGATCACTACTGAAGGGATCGCCAGTCTGATCCAGTTTAGCCTCTTCGGCCTCATCCTCGGTTTTATCTACAAATCTGAAAAAGATCCGAAAGTTGCCTGAGTTTTACAGTCGGCAGTAGCCTCACAGGGATGTACGGTTGGCAGTGGAAAAATATTTCTTTTCCGGATTAGTTAAAGCTCTGAAGTTATCGTTTAACCGATTTTTGATAGTATTATATCGTTAATCTTGTTAATTCTTTTCGCTGTCATCGCGAGAAGTGGAGCGACGAAGCGATCTCTTTGTAAATGCTCACTTTAGAGATTGCTTCGGCAAAATGATGCCTCGCAATGACATTACTGGCAGCATTAACTATGTTATCACTACCTAATTTTTTTCTGCAAACTGTACATCCCTACGGGGCCACTGCCACTTAAAATTCCCTCCTATTGCCTCAGAAAATTATTGTTGGTAACCTTTCTTTTCAAAAGATTCGCATCCTTGGCGAAAATAATAGAAATTCGTTGCAACTTTTTAGGCAGATTAACGATGGATATTCTGCACTATCGCCAACAATTTTTACAAATTAACCACGTTTGACTTAGTAGAGGAAGAGATAATGTCACAAGAAAATATTGAAGGTGCCACCGAACGAGGCCCGCTGCGCATTTGGCCGGGAGTGGCGCTCCTCGCGCTACTGCTGATCGGCAGATTTGTAGTGCCAATGATTGATCCGGATCTTCTCCCATTCGCAGTTATGGGCAGTATGGTCGGCGGACTGTTGATTGCCATCTGGTGGCTGTTTTTTAGCCGCGCATCCTGGAAAGAGCGCCTCGGTGTGCTCGGCCTTATGGTTGTTGCTATGTTGATTACCTCTCAATTAGTAGACAAGTCGATTGCCACCAGTATGATGGGCATGATGTTAATGATCTATTCTATTCCATTATTCAGTGCGGTGTTGGTCGGCTGGGCGGCCCTGACCCGGGAATGGTCGGATCGCACTCGCTACCTGACGCTGCTCGGTGCGGTTGTTGCCATTTGTGCGTTCTGGACAACGATTCGTACTGGCGGTTTTACCGGCGACCTCGAGCATGACTTTGGCTGGAGATGGGCGGAAACTGCAGAAGATCGACTGGTAGCGGCAGAAGGAACGAACGTTGTTTCCTCAACAGCGACCTTAACGGATTCGGTCGTGGCCTGGCCCGGCTTTCGTGGCCCGGAACGGAATAGTGTTATCCGCGGTGTCCAGATCGCTACAGATTGGACAGCCTCCCCGCCTAGTGAGTTATGGCGACGCCCGATTGGACCGGGTTGGTCTTCTTTTGCTGTGCAGGGAAATTTGATTTACACCCAGGAACAACGGGGCGAAGACGAAGTAGTTGCCTGCTACGATATTACTAGCGGTGAGCCGGTATGGCGACACAGTGACAATGTTCGTTTCTGGGAATCTAACGCTGGTGCCGGCCCTCGGGGCACGCCGACACTGCACGATGGGCGGGTGTATTCGCTTGGCGCAACCGGTATTCTCAATGTGCTCGATGCTACCAGTGGGAGCGTAATCTGGTCCCGCGATGCCGCGAAAGATACCGGTGAAGAGCTCCCGGTATGGGGATTCTCCGGTTCCCCGTTGATCGTCGATAGCCTGGTGCTGGTAACTGCCTCAAGTGCGCTGATCGCTTATAATCTCGCCGATGGTGAACAACGCTGGGTAGGACCTGCCGGCGGTGAAGGTTACTGTTCTCCATATCTAACCACTATCGACGGCGTTCGCCAGGTGCTCCATTTAAGCGGAAAAGGATTAACCGGTGTTTCTCTGAGTGATGGGAAAACCCTCTGGGAACATGAGTGGGGTGGATTCCCGATCGTCCAACCAGGCAGAACCGCCAATGGCGATCTGTTGATCAGTGTGGATGCAAGCAGTGGCTTACGTCGTTTAACAGTTGCACAGGGCACTGAAGGCTGGTCGGTGAAAGAGCATTGGACGACCAATCGCCTGAAGCCTTACTACAGTGGATTTGTGGTGCACGATGGCCGCGCCTACGGGTTTGATGGTAATTTTATCGCCTGTGTAGACCTCGAAGATGGCAAACGTAAATGGAAAGGCGGCCGCTACGGCGCTGGTCAATTAGCACTTCTCCCGGATCAGGATCTATTGCTCATATTAACTGAAAAGGGCGATCTCGCGCTGGTTGCCACCGGTGGCGAAAAGTTTAATGAACTGGCGCGCATTCCTGCTATCAAAGGAAAAACCTGGAATCACCCGGTGCTGGTAGACGATGTATTACTGGTTCGCAATGGCAAGGAAATGGCAGCGTTTCGCCTCTCATTAACGGGTAGTTAATAATTTTCCTTATACTTTTTTCAGCTGCGATTGTCCTGATTACTAATACAACATCAGGTAATCGCAGCTATTTTTTTGCTGTAATTCATCACTCTTTACCAACCTTGTTGTTTTTGCTTCCCAAGTCAAACGTTCATAAAAAACAATTGTTTAAGCAATGGAAAGTCCGGTGCAAATAGCGATTTAGTCACTGCTTTTTGCAAAAAATGAAACTTTTCTTGTGTTCTTTATGTTCTATATGTATTATTAGATCAAGTAATACAATTAAGGGAATTGATTTATGGAAATAGTCATTGATACCGGCGATACCGTGCCGGTTTTTGCCCAAATTATCGAGCAGATTAAAAATGCGGTGCTTAGTGGGGATCTTGCACCGGGAAGTGCCTTGCCTTCTATTCGTCAGTTGGCGAACGATCTGCAGCTGAACCCTAATACGGTGGCAAAAGCTTATCGCCTGTTGGAGCGAGATTCAGTTATTGAAACCCGTGGGTATCGCGGCACTTTTATCCACCCGGATGCCGTAACGAACAGTACTGTCGATCTGAACGCCTGGGTAATCTCCAAATTGGAGGAGGTTGTAAAGGAGTTTCGGGGGGCAGGGGTTACCGATTCGGAAATCCGCATTGCTTTTGGAAATGTTATGAATAATCGTAATAAATAAGGAGACAATTATGTACTTGGACATTTTATTTTACATGATTTTTTTAAGCCAGATATTCCTGCTTTCCTGGTATTATCCCAAAAAGTTACGGACCAGGGTTGAGTATGTCTTTAACAATTATCCGCCGGATAAATATCCTAATTTATATCCCCGGCCATTAGAGAAATATCAACGAGGGCTCTGGACGTATTGGAACACCAATATTTTTATGATGATCATTGCCCTGGGATTTTTTCTGCTGCTGGTCAGTCGAGTTGCCAATGGCGAAGCAGATACAGCGATTGTAGTGACCACCTTTTTTCTGCAGTTTGTACCAATGCTGATGCTGGAAGTGGCAGTTCTGAGATATTATAAAGCGATGCAGGAAAATCGCACACGCACAATACGAAGCGCGCAATTGCAGCCGCGGCGACTGTTCGATTTTATTTCTCCGGGATTATTAGGTTTGGCAATACTGATCTACTTCGCTTTTGTCGCTCTGATTATCTATGTTAACCAGTTCGGTTTCAGCTGGTTTGGCGGATACAGCAATATTCTTATGATTACCCTGTCTAATCTCTTTTTTGCTGCCATCGCCTACTGGCATATGTTTGGAAAAAAAATGGACCCTTATCAGTCCCATGAAGACCGGATGAATCAAACTAAACTGGTAGTGAAGCAAATGGCTTTCGTTAGCATTGCAGTTACGCTTTACGTCTCATTCAATATCGTTCTTTCCGCCTTCGGACTCCGTCATCTCCAACCGATGTTCCTGAGCATCTATTTCCAATTGCTGGCAATTATCAGCTATCAAGCAGTAAGTATCGAAAACATCGACTTTGAGGTCTACAAGGAGGAACCTTTAGCGACCTGATGCCCAACAGAAAAATTTACTGTAAAAAAGCCAGTTGTATGTCCGCATCTGGCTTTTCTCCTTCCATTCCCTTGCCCTCGTTTCCAAACTTTGAGACTGTGTAAAAAGTTAAAATTCGTGGATAAAATTCAAGAGAAACATTCCCATTCATCCTGAGCTTATTATGTAGAAAGTGAAGATGATTATCATCTCGAGGCAATCTGTGGCGAAATGATAAAAAGAATCTTTGCCGCCTTGCAGGCTGGTAAGAATCTCGAAATGGCGGCAGTAATTTTTACTTTTGACTAATTCACGAAGATAACGAGTTACATCTGTGGGGCGACTACGAATTTCCTGATAAATCCCCAGTAAACAATACAGGTTAAAGCGATCGGATGCATGCTCAAATAGTGACTCGCTCAACCACACCATCAGCGCTTAATCGGCGATAAAGCCAAAAGCCACTTAACCCAGCTTCATATACTAAACGGATTTCACGAGCACTGGCGTAGCCTTTCAATAAATTCTTTAAACGGCTGTAATCTGACGTGATATGACTGGTTTCCACAACTTCTCCATCACAGTGAATACACATCGACCAGGAATCCAAATGAACGTCGATACCGATAAATGCGCTTTTGTTACGTACGAATAATGCAATATCTTTTGCATAGCGCATTGGAGACTCCTTGCTATGAATTAACTTTTTTTCTTACACTTTAAATTAATAGCAAGGACTCCATTTTTTTCAACATAGAAACTGTCGAGGGGGGAATGGTGGTTGTTGTTTGCAGATACTGATTCTATTGAATCATATTAAGAAGGAATAGGTTCTCTTATACAATATGTGCGGCTCGTATAAAAATATTTAGGAACAGGTTTATCCCTTATTTCCCAGCTTGCGCTTTTTATAATCGGAAGGTGTACAGCCGAATACTGTCTGAAAAGTAGTGCTGAAATAAGCCTGGCTATTAAAGCCAACCTTATAGGCGATTTCGGCGAGAGTTGCTGCCCCTTGCTCAATGAGTTGGGCAGCGCGATGGAGGCGGAAGGTCCGAATGAATTCGCTTGCGGACTGATTGGTGAGCGCTCGGAGTTTTCGATGGATCTGCGCCCGGCTCATCCCAATCTCCTTACCGAGAATTTCCACGCTAAAATTTTCATCATCGATGTGGGCTTCGATGGTGGAGGTGAGCTTTTCGAGAAATATTTTCTGGGTAGAGGGGACAGAAACATCGCTTGGGCGTAAAAGCAGTTCAGCAGAGAATTTTTTGCGCAATTCCTCCTGGTTTTTGATCAGGTTACGCACCCGAAGCCGCAATTCCTCGGGATTAAATGGCTTAATCAAATAAGCATCTGCGCCGGTTTCCAGTCCTTCAAGTTTGCTGGCGGTCGCCGCCTTGGCAGTTAACATGATCACCGGAATGTGGTTGGTCTTTTCATTGGTTTTAATCTCATGGCATAATTCGTATCCGTCCATTTCCGGCATCATAATATCGCTAATAATGATGTCGGGAATTTCCTGTTCCGCTGTTGCCAAACCTTCCCGCCCGTTTGTCGCTTCAATCACTTTATACTGAGAGCGCAGCTGGGCACTGATATAGTGCCGTAAATATTCATTATCCTCAACGACTAAAATGATTTCGGAATTCGGACTTCGGAATTCGGCTAGCCCCTTTGGGGAATTTGGAGTTTGGAAATGAGAATTTTGATTTTCTAATTCCGCATTCGGACTTCGGAATTCCGAAGTCTCATGCGAGATTTCATCAAAAGTAAGATGCTCGTTGCCCAATGGTAATTTTACCGTGAAGCTCGTTTCCACATCCACTTTGCTGGTTACCGAAATCGTTCCATGATGAATCGCAACAATTTCCTTTACCAGGGAAAGGCCGATACCGGTGCCTTCATATGCGCGGGTGGAGCTGCTGTCTCCCTGGTAAAAGCGATCAAAAATATACGGCAGCTGATCTTCGGCGATGCCCGCTCCGCTGTTAATTACCGAGAAAACGGCGTGATTCTTCGCTTGTTTCAACACAACTTCAATCCTGCCGCCATCCGGGGTAAACTTCAGTGCATTCGAGAGCAGGTTGAGGAGCACTTTCTCAAACTTACTTTCCTGAAAGTAGACGACCATGGGCTCGCCGGACGTTTTCCGTTTATCGACAAAGTTGAGGGCGATTTCATTGGTTTCCGCGATCGATGCAAATGATGTTGCCACTCTTTTCAGATAGGCCAGTAAATTATGGGGCTGGGCTTTCAATTTAGCGGATCCGGCTTCAAACTTACTCAGTTCCAAAAGTTGATTAATGAGATTGAGCAGGCGATTGGCGTTTCTACGCATAATCGTTACATCCTGCTCAACTTCTATGCGGGAACGGTTATCCGCAAAATTATCCAATAAGCCCAGTATCAACGTTAACGGGGTACGGAATTCATGGGAGATGTTCGCAAAGAAACGGGATTTCAGTTTATCCAGCACTTTAAATTCGCTGGTGTTGAAGCTCCGCGCCCGGTCCAGCATGCTATGAACATTGTAAGCGGTAAAGTGAGGGCAAGTGCGAATCAGTTCCGGAAAAAGCTTTACCGGGATAGAAAGAATTTCGGATTTCTCTTTGATAAAATTATCGCCGGGAGGGGCGCTCATCCGGGAGTAGGGAAGCATGCCGGAGACCTCGCCGGTTTTCCATTCCGTAACGAGGTGCGGCCCCATCCCGTGATCGACGGTAATGGAAATATTCCCGGAAATGATGATCCAGAGATGCTTGATCGGCTTCCCTTTTGGGCCAATAACGACACCCGGCTCATAAACTTTAAAGCTGCCATGATCCACCAGCCATTGCAGTTCTTCTTCCGGGATATGCGCTAAATTCGGTATGGCAGCAAGGCGTTTGATCAGCTGAGTTTTCATATCGCATGCAATTTATGTGATACTCAAATCGTTTACCTGGCAGTAAAACCGGCAATTCTGAAGCATTGAGACTACAATTGTATATACAGAACGCACCGGAGATTTTCAAATAAAAATTCAGTGAGCAGGTTGGCTGGCTAATTTCTGCTGTGTTAAATGTGTAAGGAAGAATGTTGTCTTAGCTGTCATCGCAATCCGGGATCGCGATAACAGAGTTAATAACCTTCTATGATTAACATTACTCTAATCTTTTTCTGGCATATATATTGACGACTTCTTTCTGAATAATTAAGATTCGGGTGATTGAATGATTATTTTGTCATCATAAGGCCAGTGGTCATTGTGGTTTTTTTCGGAGTGGATAAAACAACGATTTGTCAGTAACTCAATCCTTTCGGCTACACTGAGGTCCTCATCGTTCATTGCTGATGATTTGGTGTTGGCAAGATCGTATTTACCATCCACATTAAAGTGGTAGTTTTCCCCAATATGATAATCCCGCCGAAAGCGGGTGCGCCACTGCGAGTTGCCGCCCCAGCCATGGGAAAGGTCCTGGTACGGTCGGTATTTCCGGCGAAACGTCCAGTAAAGCATTGAACTCGTCGCAGTAATACAATTAAGAAAATCACTACCACCGGAGATGCTGACGCCGGCGCGGGAGAAAAGCATATTACCAAGCATCATGCCTGGCCAGAAAACTTCTGTAACCGATATGGCTGTATCCTTCTCACTGGCGGGCGTCGCAGTAACAATCTCATAATAAAATGGGGAGAAGGGTGGAGGAGATAATTCCGTCATGCCCAATGCTATCATAAAAGCGCGATATTCATCCGGGGTTATCGGAGGGCCAGCCCAATCACTGCTGTGCGCATCCGTCGCTTGAAATGTCATCAATAGCAGATCGTTGACCCGGGAAAGTGCATAGAGCCGCCAGAGCGTTTCCTGATCTACCGCCGGAACGGATGCAGCGGATTGCGCAGCGAATTCTTTCAGCCATTTTATTTCCGTGATATTCTCCGCCAGCCAGGGGGAGAGCACATCGGCGTGGAGGGCTTTTCCCTGGTAACCTAACAAGGCCTCGTAAAGTTTTACATATGGTGTTTGTTGTTCATGCATCCCCTACAGTCCCCCGGAAAAAAGCACGCTTTCGCCACTCGCAAGCATTCCGGCAACGGCCGCGGTCATCAGGGTAGCGAGGGTGGCGGCGAGCAAGGCGCGAAAGCCGAGCGCAGCCAGATCGTCCCGGCGGGAGGGGGCGATGACTGCGATGCCACCGACAAATATCGAAACGGATGCGACGTGGGCAAATCCGCAAAGGGCGTAGCTCATAATCACCACCGAGCGGGGATCGCTGAAATTACCGGCAGCAACCATTGTGGCCATATTCTGGTAAGAAACCACTTCCGTCATAATTACCCGCTCACCAAGCAGTTGGGCGGCCAGGGGAATATCCGCCGGGGCGATGCCAAGCAAAGCAGCCAACGGGTAAAAAATCCAGCTGAGAATACGAGAGAGTGTCAGTGGTGTTTCCAGACCGAGCCACTGCCCCGGAATCGCTAGAAGCGTATCGAGCAATGCCACCAGGCTGAGGATGGCAACGAGCAAAGCGACAATACCAGCGGCGAGTTTTAGCCCTTCCATTGCGCCATGGATGATCGCGCCCATAAAGTTATCCGCTTCGGCAGTGCTGGTTTGTTCCGGGATGTCTGCCATCGTCTCCGGCTGTTCATTTTCCGGGAGCATGATTTTCGAAATGACAATTGCTGCGGGAATAGAAAGCAGCGAGGCGGAAAGCAAGTGTCCGGCGATCTGCGGAAAAGCATTGCTGAGAAAAACCACGTAAAGCCCCAAAGTGCTGGAAGCAACGGTGGACATACCAGCAGTGAGGATGGTGAGTAGTTCCGAACGGGTCATCTTTTCCAGATACGGGCGGACGACCAGCGCAGATTCTACCCCGACAAAAATATTAGAGGCGCCGCAAAGCGACTCTGCCCCACTGGTGCCCATCGAGCGATGAAAAATACGGGCAAACATCCGCACAATCGGTTGGAGAATGCCAAAGTGATAGAGCAGGGCAGTCAGCGCGGAAAAGAAGATGATAACTGGTAACACCTGAAATACGAGAATAAACCCAATCGAGCCGCTCTGGCCTGGTCCGGCAGCCAATGGACCGAAGAGGAAGGCATTGGCATTATTGGTCGTGCTCAGTAAGGCCAGTACCCCATCGTTTAACCAGATAAACAGCTGCCGGGAAAAAGGCAGGCGAAAGATAATAACGCCGATGATGAGCTGCAAGCTAATGCCCCAGGCAACTGTACGCCAGGGAACGGCTTTCCGATTGCTGGAAACCAACCATGCCAGGCCGGCAAAAGCAAAAAAGCCCAGGGCCGATATCGTTTGATACATTCTATAACTCCATTCATGCTTCTTTCAAAAATTGATTTTGGCGAAAAAGGGTAAACATTATTCACCAATTTGGCAAATTTTTATTCCTTCAAGCACGCTTACAAAGAGTTTTAGCACGAATGAGCAACGTGTATTTATCAAAATACAGGTAGAATTGGGTTTGTCTATTATGCGCTAATTTGATAATATAATACCCTTAGTTTCAGGCATCTATTTGAAAGCCACAGATGTACACAGATTCACACGGATTTTTCAAAATTATATTCAAAGACGGTAGTGTGAAATATATATAATTATTAGCTCTGTCATTGCGAGGCGCATTTTGCCGAAGCAATCTCGAGAGTGCATGCAACAGGGGGATGGCTTCGGCAAAAAGCGCCTCGCGATGACAGCTAAACAAACTTGTCGCATTAAATGTTTTACACTATCAACCATTTTAAATCATTGTATATCCGAGTTGATCCGTGGCTGAAGATTAAAACTGAAAATTTTCTGTTTTTAAGCGGAATTCTGAATCAAAATTAACGGAGGTATTTGTGAAATCATTTCTTCTTTACACGCTTTTCTTTGCTCTCATTTTCTCTGGCATATTGCAGGCCCAATCGGGTAGCCAGTGGCGCATTCATGATACCGAACGGCCCCAACCAACTGTCGTTACTCCGCCACAGGGACCGACAGCGCCCTCAGATGCAATAGTGCTTTTTGATGGTAAAGATCTTTCCGAGTGGCATCAATGGAATGGTGAAGCGCCAAATTGGGTGGTGAAAGATGGTTATATGGAAGTTCGTCAGGGATCGATCCTGACCAAGCGCGGATTTGGCGATTGCCAGCTCCATGTGGAATGGATGGTGCCATCCGATTGGGAAGGCAGTGGGCAAGGCGGCTATAACAGCGGTGTCTATCTGATGAAATATTACGAAATCCAGGTGCTCAATTCTTATGAAAACAAAACCTATCCCGATGGTCAAGCCGGGGCGATTTACGGACAATTCCCGCCATTGGTCAATAGTATGCGCCCCCCGGGAGAATGGCAGACGTACGATATTATCTTCCATCGTCCTCGTTTTGATGCAGAGGGTAAAGTTCTTTCGCCGGCGTATATGACAGTGCTTCACAATGGCGTTGTCATTCATAATCATCGGGAATTATTAGGGAAGACCGAGTGGCAGGAGCAGCGGCCATATGCGCTTCATCCGGATAAATTACCGGTAATGTTGCAGGACCATGGCAATCCGGTGCGCTTCCGAAATATCTGGGTACGGGAGCTGGAGCCAAACCAGCGTACGGCTGTTTATATTCCGCATGCAAAGAGAGATAATTATTTCGGTGAATATAAAAAACCCGGAGATACCTATGTTATTAAAGATGAGCGGGACGGCTTTGCTTTCTACATTAATGGTACTTACAAGTATGATATTTTTCCGGAGAGCGAAACTCATTTCTACTCGAAGAAAGTAAACACCGAGATCGATTTCAAAATGGATAGCAATGGCAAAGTTACCGGCCTGGTGAAAAAAATGGGCGGGGGGACTTATAAAACTGATAAGGTGAAGTAATACCTTGGAAGAAGGTAAAAATGGCAGTGCCATTGCCAGATCGTATTAAAAAGAAAGGCCCTGTAGCATGACGCTGCAGGGCCTTTCTTTTTAAATATTGCGGAAAACAGTTTAGTTGGTTACAACGGTAACGGTAAACGCAACTTTCAGTTTTTCCCAATGCATAAAAACATCGGTGCTGTTGCCAGTGTAATTGTCGAAATTGTAGAGCAGCCATTCCTGATGCTCTGCTGTTTGCGGCTTGACCGTAATACGCAGCGCGTCTTCTTCCTGATTATAGGCGTAGCTTCCCCAAATGGCGTTGTTGTTGCTAAAAATGATCGTCCAGCCGTCATTCTCGGTCGGAATCATATGAATGCCATATTTACCGGCGGCTAATGCCTCACCATTCACAGTTACGTCTTTATTGAATTCAATCGTAGTATTTTCATTTGCACCGGCTCTCCAGGGATACGGCTTGTTATCAGAATACTTGTTACCTTCAGCCAAACCATATGGCACTAATTCGCCCCAAATTGTCCGACCCTTTACACCCGGGCGGCTATATTTAATAGTGATTTTGCCATCAAGACCAATGGAATGTGCGCTCATCGCCTTCGGGCTGGGGCGCGGTTTTTTATCCTGGGACCAGGCATTGGTATTCAGCAAAAAGAGTGCAAAAATTGCTGCTAAAAAAACATGCATCATTTTGGATCGTTTCATGAATCCTCCGTAGTTAGAATTGTTCATTCCGAAAAAGTAATCATTCCCGCTTAACAAAGCTATAAAAATTTCCTGTTGAAGACGGAATTGCGAAACATTCGGCCGGAAAATATTAATGCTTGTAGTAGTGTGCATATGTAAGTTTGCTTACAAGTTGAGAAGGGAAACCTCGATTGGCCAGGTATTTTATCATTTTTATAACAAGATGTCTGACAAAAAAGGGCCGGCAATTATATTGCCGGCCCTTTTTTTAAATCGATGACGTCAATGAGTTCAAAGGTATTGACAAACTCAAATTCGCGATTACAGTTCGCCAATCAGCGATACCGAGAAGTTGCGGATTTCGCCAATGTTTTGCTCTACAACAGTGTGATTATGATTGATTGCATTCTTTACCTGAAAGAGGAAAGAGAAAGTGCGCCAGTTGTAGCGCGCGCGCACGTTTAAGGTCTTTTGTGCAACCCGCTGCTCGTTCAGGAAGAAAGAAACACGATCAAAACGGGAAAGATAGCGGTATTCCGTTTCCAGGGTAACCGGGCCGAAATTTAACGAGGGCATAATATAGCCGCTGAACTTCGGACGATAGGGCAGAGATTCACCATCCGCCAGGCGGCAGGCGAGGTCTTCACCGACACTCTCGGTATCCATCCAGGTGCCGTTCATAATCAGGTTAATCCGGTCATCCCAGAATTTCAGAGACGCCTGGGTTTCGATACCGGCTACCCGGGCCTTATCACAGTTGATAAACTGGAGAATAAGGTTAATATCACTGACCTGGGTCAGTTCGATCAGATTATCATATGTATTGTAAAAACCGGCAACCTCGATCGACAAGCTCTCACTAAAGCGTTGGCGAATACCAAGGTCGATCAGTGTTACCTTCTCCGGTTTTAATTCCGGATTTTTAATCAATTCAGCCGCATCCTGCAAATCGTGCTCGGTAAATCGTTCCGCCACGGAAGGGGTGCGGAATCCGCCACCAATAGACCCATGAATAATGGTATTTTCCATCGGTTGGATGCTCATTCCGAATTTCGGACTTAACTGCGCTTCGGTCGTATCTCCCTGCAGCATGTAAGCATCGTAACGAACCCCGGCATTTACCTGTAAAAAGTTATTCAGTTGCCAGGTTTCCTGAATATATGGCGAGTAGGTATTGGCGATATGCTTGCCGAAGAAATCCGATTCAGCGATATCGTGCCGATAATCGAGACCAAAAGTGATGTTATGATCGGCGTGTGGTAACCAAACGGCGCGCACTTCCCCGGAAATACCCAGTGCCGGAGAAAATCCTTTGGTGAGACTGAGCGGCAGTCCCAGCAATTGGGAATTTAGCGAGAAGCGCGCTTTTGTTAGTAATTTCGGAGAAAATACCTTGTTGTAGATCGCTGAAACCAGGTAGCCATCAACTTCCGCTTCATCTTCGTATTCCGTACTGAGTGCCCGGTTCTGGCTTTGCCAGAGAAAGAAGAGATCGCGTTTTTCCCTGTTGTAGGCAAAAAATAGATTAAGATTGGAACCATCGCCAAAATTGATTACAGGACGGGCGGTAAAATACCAGCGATCCAGTTCGGAGTTCTGACGGTAGCCGGTGGTGGAAAAACGAGATACCGACAGGCGCAGCCCCAGCGGACCAAAAGATTGGCTGTAACTGAGATCCGCACCATAATAGTGAAGATTCGTGGTATCTTCGGTCCATTTCCATTCCGGCACGGACGGATCGTCAAAGCTACCATAGGTTGTCCGGAAAGAGATGCGCGGCTTCTTCGAGGGCTGCCGGCTGATGAGGTTGATAACTCCACTAATGCCGCCGGAACCATACAGTACCGATCCGCCACCTTTTAGGATTTCCACTCTTTCCAGTTCGGTGACCGGCAGAAAATCCCAGTTGGCCCGGGCGAAATCGCTGGTAAGCATCGGCACATCATCAATCAGCATCAATACCCGGCTACCACCGACACTCAAAAAGCTGTAGCCGCTGCCACCGCGAATACTGATATTGTCGCCGATAAGGTCCACGGAAGGCACTTCCTGCAATGAACCGGTGAGGAGGTGATGGCCGCGTTCAAGAATATCGGTTTGGGCAATAGAGTTGAGGCTATTGGCAGCTTTACTAAGATTTTCTGCCTGGCGGGAGCCGGTGACTACAATTTGATCAAAAAGTACTGCGGATGGTTCGAGAGAAAAATCCTGAGTGTGGTCGCGGCCTGCTTCGATTTCAACTTCGATATCCTGGGGCGCGTATCCGATATAGTTAACGCGTAACGTCCAGGTGCCGGCAGGCAGTTTGGCAAGCACATAGCTACCATCGCTGCTACTGGATACGCCAACAACAGTGTTAAGCACAACTACATTGGCACCTTGTAAGCGCTGACCGGTTTTTGCATCCTTTATAACGCCGGATACTTTGCCGCCGGATTCTGCTTGCAGATGCGCTATCGGCAGGAGAAAAAAGAGTAGTAAAGCGGTCAGTAAAAACCGCCAACCTGCAAGACTGAGATGGATAAAGTTCACTTTTTTATTTGCTTTCGTCACTGGAAGCATTGTCTCTCCTTCATATTTGAAAGACCAGAATCATCAGTTTGCGATTCCCGGGAAAAGATGCCGAAATTATTCAGGGCACCTTCAGGAAGAAATAACCGGAAACCGGGTAAATTTCTTAACAGGATGTGTCTGAATAGCATGATATTTTGATGACTTTATTTGCTAATCTATTCAAGACAACCCGGCTATTTCTTTAGGGAAACCTTACGCCTTCGGGCAGCGTGCTGTAATCTGCCACAAAGTCGATACCAAATACTTCTCCACCTTCCGGTGCATCTACGATACCGGGTTCACCATTGCCACCAGGCAGTTGGTAATAGCCGATCAGCTTCATTTGATCGATTGGGGTGTCTACCCCTTTCCAGAAAAGGCCGACAAGTCTGTAGTCATCATGCTCTACGCCCAATTCATAATTTCGACCGCTACCGGAAGGAGGCACTGGCAGTGGTAATCCCCCAAGGTCCAGTAAAGATGAGGCGAAATCATCGAGATCCGGTTCCCGGAAAAAAGCCGCGAGAAGCACAACCTCTGTATTTTCCGGTTTAGTGCCGGCATAAGTGATTCTACCATGAATTTTGCTGTCTGCACTGGCAAAATTCCACAAGGCAGTTAAATCGACATCTTCAACAACAGTGGTACTGGTTTCCAGCGATACTGGTTTTAATTCAAACAGAAAAGGCGGCTCGAAGCCATAAACGCCGAGCAGACTGTTAAAAGACCAGTTTTCTCCTTTCCGGCGCCATAATAGTACTAGAGAAATATAATCATCCGGGGGAATGGCCAATTCATAATCCAGCGTATCCTGCCGGAATTCCAACGGTTCGCTAAAGAAAATATCACCGAGACCGGTTGGCGGGAATTGCAGTAGCGCTGCCAAACGAACTTCTCCAACATTGGCCGGACGAAGTTCCGGGGAGAGAAATGCAATCTGACCGGTGATTTTCGATTCCAATGGTCCTAAACCCTGGTCTGCATCGCAGCTGTGCAGGGAGATGCCTACCAAAATCAAAAGCACTAAACCGATTAGCATCTTTGGTATACGGAAACTTTCTGTCATCATATTTACCTCTTGTCCTTTACTGAAAATGATTAGTTGAAAGGTTTTATAATGATAATAGGGTACGTACAATAATGCCCGCTGTGTGCAGCTGAGGAAGATCGAATTTGAGAGGTGGTGGCGCCGTGTGTGTGTCTGTGGGCTAAAATATTAGTCGCATCCTTGTTGGTGTAACCAGTCCTGTAAATATAAATGTTTTTATATACGTAAGTAAGAATTTTATAAAAAGTCGGCCATCAGTATATAGAGAGTTGTTATTTCATATTTTTCGACTTATAATTGAACGCTGCAGCAAGAAACCGGGTAAATCTATAAATAAACCAACCCGGGGGAAAGTATTTTTTTGCCTAATTTTAGTGATAAATAGTTTCTTGTTCCGGCAAACTAAGCAGTAATGCGCCAACGGCATTGATGCCTATAAAGTGGCGCGGCGTTTGCAACCCATAATAAGGAGGTATTTCTATGATTCGCAAGTTATTGCTTACTAGTATTATTTTTACCCTTATAGTAATGGTATTACCGATGAATGCCCAGCGCGTTCAGGCAATTCATGGCTCCGCAGATCCGGTTCTGGATCCGGCTGACGTCTACGTTCAAGTGCAAATTCTCCAGTTCCAATTTGACGATATTCCTTTCCGTTCCGCAGGTGAAACCTTTGATAGCCCCGTGCCGCTTAATCTGGAAATTTTTGTTGGTATTGCCCCTGGTAACAGTCAAAATGCCAATGACACCCTGGTCAATTTCTCCCTGAATCTGGAAAGTAACAAAGATTACATCGGTGTTTTTCGCGGCGTTGCCGACCCCAGTCAGTATGCCCCGAACCCGGATGGACTGCCGACCGGTTTAAGTTTCTCCCAGAGTGATGAAATACGCCAGGTTGCCAATACCCCCGGTAATACGGAATTTATCTTCGTGCATACCGCTACCGATGCACCGACGGTCGATCTTTATCTTTCCAACGGTACGCAATTGGCGGATAATATCCCTTATGGGGGTGTTACCAGCTATATCTCTCTGGCCGCAACACAGCATGAAATTGAAGTACGGGATGCTTCCGGCACCAACCTGGTTCGCCGCTATTCCGTCGATTTTGCGCCCCATGCAGACAGTGCAATCGTTGTCATGGCAAGCGGCTTTCTCGATCCTTCCCAGAACCAGAACGGACCGGCTTTTAATCTGATTGGATTCCTCGCGGATGGCGATGAGATCGACTTTACCGATATTACCACCAGCATCGACGATGATCTCGAAAATCGTCCTTTCTCCGATTTTGAGCTGAGAGCAAATTACCCCAATCCCTTTAACCCCGCGACGACAATCGAATTTGTATTGCCGCAGCAATCCAGTGTTTCGCTGCAGGTCTATAATGCATTGGGCGAGATGGTCGATGAACTGGTCGCCGGCCAGCTAACTGCCGGACAGCATCGCTATCAGTGGGATGCCGGAAACCGCTCCAGTGGTATTTATTACTATCGCCTGGTCGCCGGAAATTTCAGCGAAACCCGGAAGATGGTGTTGATGCGCTAAAGTTCTGAATGCAGCAGTCAGTATTTGAAAAAATACAGTGTAAATAACCCCGGTATACCTGAAGCGGTTGCCGGGGTTGTTTTTTTAAAGTAAGTTCTATGAATGCTATTTGATCTGTCATTACTCCGAGGGAGTCCCTTTGGGCTAAGGTTTATACACATGTTTTCATGTTACAAAATCACCTTAAAAATTTAATTTTTAGCCGCGGATAAACACAGATTTGCACAGATAAAAGCAGAACGATGAAAAAATCAGTGAAAATCGGTGTATATCAGTGGCTAATATCCAAATTCTGCTTTCATTTTAAGGAAGATGAAGCCATGAAAACGCGTTTGTAAAAATGTGTATAAACCGTAGCCCTTCTGGGCGATGACAGTATTCAGCATTAATTCATTAACACTACGATCTTATTAATGATCATTTAAGAAAAAAATTATGATCAATACACCGATAAAAACATTTCGCACGGACAACGGCATTATCGTCCCGGCAATAACCACCGAGCAAATGCGCGAAGTGGACAGAATCGCCATCGGGGAAACCGGGCCGAATCTTTACCAAATGATGGAAAATGCCGGGCGAAATTTGGCTATCAGCACATTGGACATGCTCGGTAGCCATTGGCAAAAAGCAAACATCGTTGTATTGGCTGGCCCGGGAGGCAACGGCGGCGGTGGAATTTGCGCCGCACGGCATCTTGCGAACCGCAATGCCCGGGTATCGCTCTGCCTATCCGCACCGGATCGACTGGGAGAAGTGCCGGCATTTCAGCGGAAAGTTTTTCAGGGAACGCCCGGTCAGGAGATATCTCCGGAAGCATTGGACAAAACAGCGCCGGATATAGTCATCGATGCACTGATTGGCTACAGTCTGAAGGGGGCACCCCGTGGAACAGCGTTGCCGCTCATCGAGTGGGCGAATCATCAGGGAAATGTCCTTTCTCTGGATGTCCCTTCCGGGATCGATGCCACAAGCGGGGCGTCTGCCGGAGCGTTTATTCGCAGTGATCGTACTATGACGCTGGCGCTACCGAAAACCGGATTGCTACCGGAAAAAACCGGCGAGTTATGGTTGGCTGATATTGGTATTCCTGCCATCGTTTATAAAAAATTAGAAATCGATTATTTACCATTCTTTGGGGCGACTTATTTGGTCCGGTTGCTGCCTGACCTGTAGACCTATTTATTGCTGAAAAATGCGATATAAATTTCCGTGAAAAGCCGTAAAAAGGCAGAAAAATATTATCATCCCCTTTCATTAATTGTTGTAAAACCCTACATTGTAAGAACTGTCGTAAATTCTTATAAGAGCCGGCCAGTTAACAAGTGCATTTCCGGCGATTTTCGCAAGTGGGTTCTAGCTGACAAATTAATTTTATAAGCTATCGTAAACCAAAAGGTTATACGCCCGAAACTTTGCCGATATAATATGAAGAATTTCCATTTTTCTTTTACCTGCATATTGCTTCTACTTTTTTGCCTCTCCGGATATGCGCAAAAACCGGAGCTTCGTTTTACTCACCTGACTACTGATCATGGACTATCGCAATCGAATATTACCAGTGTTTTGCAGGATGATAAAGGTTTTCTTTGGTTCGGCACCTTTAATGGATTAAACAAATTTGATGGTTACGATTTCGAAGTTTTTAACTATGTCGACAATGACCCGCGAAGCATCAGTCATAATTATATCTCCGCGCTTTTTCAGGCAGAAAATGGTAATCTGTGGGTCGGCACCAGCGATGGTTTAAATAGTTACGATTATGAGACCAACAGTTTTACGATTTACAAACACCAACCGGATAATCCCCGGAGCCTCGCCGATAATCAAATTGAAGCAATACTGGCAGATTCCCGGGGACGCCTTTGGGTGGGAACTCGCAATAATGGCCTGGATTTATTTGACGCGGAAACTAGTAATTTTCGACATCATCTCCATAATGCAGAAGATGAACAGAGCCTGAGCAGTAACCGAATTGTCGAACTATTCGAAGATGGCCGGGGAAACATTTGGATCGCCCACCAGGGTGGTAGCATCGATATATTGAGTGCCGACGTGGAAACCGGCGGTGATTTCAGGGTCCATCGGGCGAAAATCAGCGATTTTCCGATTACGGCGATTGTGGAAACAGCCGATGCACACATCTGGATTGCGACGCAGGGTGATGGTTTGTATCGGGTGAAGTTTGTCGCGGAATCGTTGCGGAAAATAGACCATTTTTCCCGGGGAGCTTCAGGGGCCGGCGGCATAAGCAGTGATATTGTTCTCTCTCTAATGCTGGAGAATAATAATAAACTATGGATCGGCACGGAAGACGATGGTATTAACATCCTGGATATTTCTCTGAATGAATTTTCGTTCGTTCGCAATGATCCGTTGGATCAATCCAGCTTGAATCATAATTCTGTTTGGAAAATTTACCAGGACCGGGCCGGAAATATCTGGATTGGCACTTATGCCTATGGTATTAATCTACTCAGTGGTAACAAATCCTTTATTTACCACTATCATTCTAATGCCGGGGATAACCGATCTTTAAGCCATAACATGGTGAATGCATTCTCCGAAGATGACGATGGCAATATGTGGATCGCCACGGATGGCGGTGGCCTTAATTTCTTCGACCGGCGGAACAATACTTTTACCCATTATACCAGTCAAAATACGAATATCGATACCGATGTTATTGTCAGTCTCTATGAAGACTCCCGCGGACGCCTTTGGGTCGGCACCTGGACAAACGGGCTCTACCTGTTTAACCGGGAAAGAAAACGCTTTACCCATTACACCATGGAAAGGCACGGTCTTGGCAGCAATCGTATCCTACATATTCTGGAAGACAAAGATGGCGGTTTGTGGCTCTCCACCTTTTATGGAGGTGTCACTTACTTCAAGCCGGATGATGGTACGGTTACCGTTTATAATTCGGAAAATAGTGGTTTGAGTGATAATTATACCCGGGTCGTTTACCAGGATTTGCAGGGACACTTGTGGATTGGTACCGATAGCGGACTGGATTTCTTTGACCCGCACCGAAATGTTTTTATTAATTACACACATGAAATCAGCGATACCAATAGCATTAGTAAAGGATTTGTCCATTCTATTTTTCAAACTGCCGATGCCACCATATGGCTCGGTACCAGTGGGGGATTGAACAAATTTGATCGCGAAAAAAATCGATTTATCCATTATACCAAGGCAAGTGGTTTACCGGACAATGAAGTTAAGTGTATCATCGAAGATAATGACGGTCACTTCTGGCTAAGCACCAATAAAGGTATTTCTTCCTTCGACCGGGTAAGTGGTATTTTTAAAAACTATGATGTTTCCGACGGATTACAGGGAAATGAATTCAATGCGCGTAGCGGGTGGAAAACAAAAACCGGTGAAATTGTTTTTGGCGGTAATAATGGGTTTGATATTTTTCAGCCAACCGCACTAAGAAACAATGATGTTGTTCCGCCGGTTTTGTTGACGGGATTTAAAGTTTTTAACAAGAACGTCGGCATCGGTGCTGATGACGGCTTGTTAGAAAAGCATATCAATGAAACCGAAAAAATTACCCTCGCCTACTGGCAAACGGTCTTCTCGATCAATTTTGTTGCCCTGAATTATGTTTCCCCGGAAAAAAATCAATATGCCTACATGCTGGAGGGATTCGACGCTGATTGGAACTATGTGGGGGAAGAAAGAAGCGCCAGTTATACCAATCTTGATGCCGGAGATTATGTTTTCCGGGTAAAAGCGTCGAACAACGATGGGGTCTGGAATGAAACCGGCCGGGCCATTGCGATTACCATCAACCCGCCATTCTGGAAAACCTGGTGGGCATATCTGCTGATGGCGATCCTGGTAATTACAGCAGCTGCTTTCATCATCAATCATTTTGTCGGTCGCCAGCAATTGAGAAATGCTTTAAAAATGGAGCATCTGGAACTGGAAAAGATGTATGAGTTGGATCGTATGAAAACCCGTTTCTTCAGCAATATTTCTCACGAATTCCACTCGCCCTTAACCCTGATTCTCGGGCCGCTGGAAAAGTTGATTTCCTCCCAGGAGAAAAACGGCAAGTTGCAGGATAGCCTGCGCCTGATTCAACGCAGCGCAAAAAGATTACAGCGAATGACCAACCAATTGCAGCATTTTCAGCAAATGGAAAACGGCGATCTGCAGCTGCGCCTTGGCCGGGGAAATATTATCCATTTTATCAAGGATATTGCGCTTTCCTTCCAGGATTATGCGATTGATCGGAAAATCGATTATAAGTTGGCTGTTCTGGAAGAAAGTTTCACTGCCTGGTTTGATGCCGATAAACTGGACAAGATCATCTATAATTTGCTTTCTAACGCTTTCAAATTTACGCCGGATGGCGGTAGCGTTATGGTAAATGTTGCTATTATTGATGGCGGGGAAAATACCACGAACGGCAAACCGGAAGAAGCAGCAAGGCAATACGTCGAAATTATCGTGAGTGATAATGGGATCGGAATTCCAGCGGATAACATTACGCACATCTTCGAAAGGCACTACCGTGCCCATCATAATAATGGAGAAGATTACCAGGGCAGTGGTGTCGGCCTCGCCTTTGCATACGAACTGGTGACGCTCTACCAGGGAAAGATCGATGTGGAAAGCAGCGAAGGGGAAGGCACGACGTTTACGGTTCACATTCCCGTCGACGAGCATTTTCTGGAAGAGCGGCAGCTAGTCGAAGAATTTAGCGCATCCGATACTGAGCCCTTCGAAAATGATGATTCCGTTGAACTGGAAAATAGCAACGGGGAAGCCCAGACGGAAACAGTGAATAACGACATGCCGGTTGTTTTGATAGTGGAAGACGATGTGGAAATCCGCAGCTTTATGAAGGATTCATTCCAGTTCAAGTACCGGATCTTTTCTGCGAAAAACGGTAAGGACGGCATCAAACGAGCGACCAAGCTTGTGCCGGACCTGGTGATCTCTGATGTGAAAATGCCGGAAGTGAGTGGTATCGAACTTTGCAATCAGCTGAAAGAAGATGAAAAAACCAGCCATATTCCGATTATCCTCCTGACCGCTTACAATTCTCATGACATCAAAATAGAAGGTTTGCGCAAGGGGGCAGATGCCTATTTGCCCAAACCCTTCAGCATTGATGAGCTGGATATTCAAATTACCAATCTCCTGAAAACCCGCCGGCAGTTAAAAGAAAAGTACGGCCGGCAGATTATGCTGGAACCGACCCGGGTGGAAATTGAAGATGTTGACGAGAAATTTCTCCAGCGAGTCATCCAGACAATCGAAACCCGTATTGATGATAATGACTTAAATGCAGAATCGTTAAGTAAAGAAATTGGCATGAGCCGAATGCAGTTATATCGTAAACTGCGCGGGTTGACAAACCTAACCGTTCACGAATTTATCCGTACCATCCGCTTGAAAAGAGCCGCTCAGTTACTGCAAGAGAAACGTATGACTATTACCGAAGTGGCCTATGAGGTCGGCTTCAATGATCTTACCTACTTTGCCCGTTGTTTCCGGAAACACTACCAAAAATCCCCTTCGGAGTTTATGGCGACCAAAAATTAATGGCACCATTAACTACTTGAAATTAGCGCCTCCCTTTCATACCATTTTTATCCTGATAGACTACAGAATGTTACTATAGTCCGTCATTTTGTTACTATCGGCCGAGACCACAAACGATTCTTTTTGTATTATGAATCGTGGTTAAAACCAGTTGGTCGCCTGCTAACGCTGGTTAGTATTTCTGATGAAGTGTTTTTTCAATTTTTCGAAAACGTTTTAGCGCTGTCGCAGCTTATATTGGAACTTAAACACTTCAATGAAAACTTATTTACGGGACTCATCAGATGAATACGACACAGATTTATTTAGGTAGCAGCACGCTCCAGACGGCAGCTAAAACCGTAGCAGGCGAAATCGTTACACTTGCCAACGAAGCATATTTCAAAATATCCAACTTTGATGCAATGCCGCCCTTTTTTATGAATATCGTCAGCGACTCGGATCTCTGGATGTTCATATCGAGCAACGGCGCCTTAACAGCGGGACGTCGTAATCCCGACAATGCAATCTTCCCTTATTACACTGATGACAGAATTTATGACTCCGATGAGATTACCGGCGGCAAAACAATCGTGCTGGTAAAAAAGGGTGGGAAAACTTTCTTATGGGAGCCCTTCTCCGCCAGGTACGAAGGTGTTTATAGCTGCACCCGGAATATCTACAAAAACATCGTTGGTAATAAACTGGTCTTTGAGGAAGTCAACCACGATTTGGGTCTCAGCTTTCAATACGCCTGGAAAAACTGTGATGCCTTTGGCTTTGTGAAAAAGTCGCGAGTTGTTAATCTCAATGAAGTCACTGTCGCGATCAGCATGCTTGACGGTATTCAAAATGTTCTGCCGGCAATGGTGGAGCGAAAATTTCAGTTAGAGTATAGTACCCTGGTAGATGGGTATAAGAAAAACGAATTAATAGGCGACAGTCGCCTCGCCATTTTTATGCTCAGCTCCGTGCCTACGGATGAAGCTGAGCCGAGTGAATCGCTAAAAGCGAATGCTGTTTGGTCCTGTGGAATGGAGAATGCCAAGGTCCTTCTGTCATCCGGGCAACTGGATGCCTTCCGTAATGGGCGGGACGTTCATACTGAAAAAGACGTACGTGCCCTCCGCGGTGCCTATTTTCTGCAGGGAGAATTTGCGTTATCCCCTAACGGTGAAAAAGACTGGTACATTGTCGCGGATCTTAATAAAACCCATAAAGATGTCGCCTCTCTTTCCAAATTGTTAGCCTCGGATGAGGACCTGGCTGCACGGTTGGAGGAGGAAATAAATGCGGATAGCGATCGCCTTAGTATCAAAATCGCGCAAGCCGATGGCGGTCAGCTGACCGCAGATCCGCGGAATGTTTTTCGTCATTTCTCCAATACGCTTTATAACATTATGCGTGGGGGCATTTTTGACGATGGCTATGTTGTGGATAAGCATGATTTCCAAAAGTTTATTCAGACAGCGAACAAGGCCACGGCGGAAAAATTTGCGACCGTTTTTGATGAATTACCTGAGCAATTCAATTTTAATGATTTGGCAAGCCGCCTTTCGACAGCAGACCGGGATCTGCAGCGACTTTATGTGCAATACCTGCCACTGATATTTAGCCGTCGCCACGGCGATCCCAGCCGTCCCTGGAATCAATTCTCCATCGATTTGAGAGATGAATTCGGTAATAAAAAACTGGATTACCAGGGGAACTGGCGGGACATCTTTCAGAATTGGGAAGCACTGGCACTTTCTTATCCGGAATACCTGGAAAATATGATCAGTAAATTCCTGAGCGCCTCCACTGCAGATGGATATAATCCTTATCGGGTAATTCGCGATGGATTTGACTGGGAAATTATTGACCCGGCCGATCCCTGGTCATATATCGGCTACTGGGGCGACCACCAAATTATTTATCTCCTGAAGTTACTGGAGCTTTCCCATAAATATCATCCTGGCAAACTTCAATCGCTGCTCGGCAAAGAGGTCTTTGCTTATGCGAATGTCCCCTACAGGATTAAATCCTATGCAGCAGTGCTTGAAAATCCGCATGATACCATCGACTTCGATGCTGAATTGAATGAATGGATTGAGGAGCGGGTAGAAGCGATTGGCGAGGACGGTAAGTATCTTGCCCTGGCAAACGGAGAAATTTACCACGTTAGCCTGCTGGAAAAGTTGCTGGTACCCGTTTTGGTAAAGATGTCGAATTTCGTGCCCGGCGCCGGTATCTGGATGAATACCCAGCGCCCGGAGTGGAACGATGCCAATAATGCCCTGGTCGGCTATGGCGCATCGATGGTGACCTTGTGCTACCTGAGACGTTTTTTCGAATTCTCGCAAGCGTTTTTTCAGTCCGCAGATGCCGGGCGGGTGGAAATCTCCGAAGAGGTCCTCACTTTCTTTAACCAGTTAAAAGATGGCCTGGAAAAATTTCAGGGATTACTCACCGGCGATTTCGACGACAAAGAGCGAAAGAAATTTCTTGATCATTTTGGAGAGGCTGGTAGTGATTATCGAATGACCCTTTATAAAGCGGGATTTAGTGGCAAGAAACAGCCGCTGGCTATTAGCGATATACTCTCCTTCCTGGAATTGGGGATGAAATATATCGATCATTCGATCGCAAGTAATCAGCGGGAAGATAATCTTTATCACGCTTATAATCTGATCGATTTACGTGAGAAAGATGCTGTTTCCATTCGCCGCCTGTACGAAATGCTCGAAGGGCAGGTAGCAGTGCTGAGTTCCGGTTATCTGACCGCGGAAGCTGCAAACGCATTGCTGGCATCCCTGCGGAAAAGCATCCTGTATCGGGAAGATCAACATAGCTATTTGCTTTACCCGAACCGGAATCTGCCCCGCTTCACTGAAAAGAATAATATTCCGGAAAAAATGATTCAGGCATCCGGTCTTTCCGCAGACAGTGCTGTTCTCAACAACGAAAGTGTGCTCATTAAAGGCGCATCCGGCACCTGGCATTTTAACAGCAATATGCATAATGCCCGTTTGTTGAAAGAAACACTGATTGAATTGAGAGCGGGTGGATCAGAAATTACCGATGAAGAAATAAGCAGCACTCTCGAAATTTACGAAAAAATATTTGACCATCAATCTTTTACCGGCAGGTCCGGCACTTTCTATAAGTATGAAGGGCTGGGTTCAATCTACTGGCATATGGTATCCAAGCTTTTACTGGCAGTTCAGGACACCTTTTTCTGGGCGATTGAAGCGGGCGCCAGTGCGGAAAGTTTAGCGGCACTGCGCGCGCATTACTACGACATTCGGGAAGGGATTGGCATCCACAAAAGTCCGGAAGTTTACGGCGCATTCAGTACCGATGCCTATTCCCACACGCCGGGCCACAGCGGCGCCCAGCAACCGGGTATGACCGGCCAGGTGAAAGAGGACATCCTCTCTCGCTTTGGTGAATTCGGGATTGTTATTCAAGATGGCAAAATCCGATTCAATCCGGCGCTGTTAAGCAAGGAAGAATTCTTGTCTTCACCGCAAACGTTTACCTATTACGATGTAAATAATCAGCAACAATCTATAGCGCTTGATGCCGGTACCCTGGCCTTTACCATGTGCCAGGTGCCCTTTGTTTTTGTATTAGCGAATGAGAAAAGCGTCTTCGTTACCGGTAGCGACGGTAGAGAAAACGAAATGACCGCTTATGAAATTGGTGCTGCGTTAAGTCGTTCGATTTTTCAACGGGACGGCAATGTTAAGCAAGTACGAGTAACCATTACTGCATAAATCGGGGATCTACAGATCCTCCGATCTTAAAAAAATTGGCACTTTTCTGCTTAATAAATTACTCATTTAGGAGGATCTTATGGTTATATCCCAAAGTAAGTTAACTCGTTTGGTCTCAGGTTTCTGGCTGGCGGCAATCGTTGTAATGATGCTGCTCGCCAGTTCAAGTAATGCCCTGGCGCAGGCCGAAAAAGTAACCATCGTTTCGGATGCCTCCGGCATTAAGCTTCAGGTCGGAGGTAAAGATTTCATGGTGAATGGTATGAACTGGGATTATTTCCCGATTGGTACCAACTATTCCTATAGTTTATGGAATCAACCGGATGATTTAATTAAAGCTGCACTGGATGCAGAAATGTCCCTGCTAAAAAGTATGGGTGTAAATGCTGTACGTGTCTACACTGGTGTTCAGCCAAAGTGGGTCACCTACATGTACGAGAATTATGGCGTTTATACAATGCTCAACCATTCTTTTGGCCGTTACGGACTGCCGTTGGACGGCACTTTCGTTAGCAACACAGAGTATTCCGATCCGAGAGTTCGCGAACTGTTGCTAAAGGAAGTAAAAGCAATGGTGAACGAGTTCAAAGGCGTTCCCGGCGTTTTGATGTATCTGCTCGGTAACGAGAACAATTACGGTCTCTTCTGGGAAGGTGCGGAAACGGAAGATATTCCGATGCAGGACCGGAAATCGACCATACGCGCCCGTCATATGTACAAGCTGTTTAATGAAGCCGCTGTCGCAATGCAAGCAATCGACTCCGATATACCGGTAGCGATGTGTAATGGCGACATGCTTTTTATCGACATTATTGCGGAAGAGTGTAAGGATGTGGACATCTACGGCACCAACATGTATCGCGGTTACTCTTTCGGCGATGCTTTCCAGGTAACGAAAGACAAGCTGAATAAGCCGATCCTTTTCACTGAATTTGGCTCGGATGCGTTTAATGCTATTTCTAATGCAGAAGACCAGTATGCCCAGGCGGGTTACATGGTTGAGAACTGGGAAGAGATTTATGCCAATGCCGCCGGTCTCGGCAAAGTGGGCAACTCCATCGGTGGTTTTACTTTCCAGTTCAGCGATGGCTGGTGGAAGTATGGCCAGACGGAAAATCTTGACGTTCATGATAACAACGCTTCCTGGGCGAACGGTGGTTACCGTTTCGACTTCGCGGAGGGCGAAAACAATATGAACGAAGAGTGGTTCGGTATCTGTGCAAAAGGGCCGACCGATGCGAGCGGACTGTATCAGCTCTATCCCCGTGCGGCTTATTATGCATTGCGGAAAGCCCACTCATATAATCCATATGTCGCTGGTTCTTCCGCGGATAACCTGAAAAGACATTTTGATAATATTCTGTTGATGGATGCCGTGTTGGAAGCCAGAGGCGACCGTGCCGCGCTGCTCGGCCAGCAGTCTGGTAAAGTGCGCATTAGCGGTGCGCGTTTCGAATTTACTTCTTTCAGCACCGGTGGCGATTTGATTACCACTCCCGACAATCCCGATCCGGATGTGCGTGAGTATCCGAACGAACTCGGTTTCGGGCATATGCAGTCTTTCTATACAGATATTGAAGCAAATCCAACCAATAGTGTACGTGGTACCGTTTCTTTTAACGTGCTTGGAAATGTTCCGGAAAATCCCATCGATGAAATCTTCTATGAGAATACCGGCCGCTCCAGACAAGTACGGACGGACGAAGGCAACCTGACTTTGAGCTCGTTGAACCGGGTAAGAGTTCATCAGGCCAGTGTTAGCTGGAAAAGCCGCCTGTTCGATCTGGATGGTTTTTATCGCACCGGTCACTATCACTGGGGATACGAAGGCGACTTCTTCGGATTATATCCGGAAGCGAATTATGGCCCGAATATTGATCTCTACAACGGTATCGCTCCGGTGGGTATGGAACTTCACGGAAAGAGATCCTTTAATGGTTTAAAAGTCGCGTTTGGCCCGGAACTCTGGTGGGGCGCTAACCCGGCAGTATTATTGAAATATACTCGTAAGATTGCTGGCATGGATGTTACCGGTATCTTCCATGAAGACCTTGATGAGCAGGCACCGGCAGTGAGCTCCTTTGCGGTACCGATTCCACCGACCCGCAGAGCAACCTTGCATGTGGAAACCAAGCTGGCCGGTTTTGGCGTAGATCTTGGTGGTATCTGGTCCGGTGATAACTGGGTAGGAGAATCCTTCCAGTTAGTAGACGGCACCACCGGCAACTACCGGGTTTTACAGGATGATATTGAAACCAAAGATACTTTTGGTGGAAAGCTGAAACTGACCTTGTCCAAAGGAGCGATTAACTGGTATGCTTCTGCGGCAGCACAGGGCCTCGTTGCCCGCGGTGGTGCGGACATTACTCAGACGTTTACCGGCTGGCGCTTGAAGGACAGCGGTAGCGGTAACCAGATGAATGTACTCTCCGGTTTCACTTACAATAAGGGCAGCTGGCAATTTGCCCCGAACTTCCTTTATCAGAAGCCGATCGAAGGTCCTATTCCCAGTGATGTACAAGCACCGGGCAGACCCCGTAACGTTCTGGACGATCCCTTTGCTGTTCGTGGCAACCGCGAAACAACCGCTGGTGAAATCTTGATTACTTACGACCCGACGCCGGGTAGCTGGATGTATGCCTGGGACAACGACATGGCCGAAGATGCTTCCCTGGCCGCCAGCGTTGGCTTTGTATATCGTAACCAGCCGACCTCTCAGGATGCTGCGATTGGTATTCTTGGTGATGGCCGTACTACCTTTGCTTTCCCCGGTGCCCCTCCGGCACGCGATCTCTGGGAAGCGCATGCCCGTATCATCTCCAAAACCACCCCGGGACAGGGCCTCATCGCGAATCTTTTCGCCGGTAATGCCGAGCCGAATGGTGACGATCCCCGCCTGGTGAAGCGCTATGGTGGCGATCTTCGCATGATTTTGGGTGACTACAAAATGACTGCTATGGCAAAAATTAACGATTGGGGTCCCTACGACTTCCATCGTGACTTTAACCTGACCTATCCGGTACAGCTCATGGCAGATTTTTCGACGACTGTTGGCAGCCCGCAATGGCATGATATTCCGCAAACTCGTCTCGGTGTTCGTTTTACCTGGCGTTCGCTGGATGAAAATTCTCCCCGCTATTGCCCCACCCAAGCAGTAAATGACATCGGCGTTCTGGAATGTGTGCCGACTGCGGATGGATTCTCCAATGGCAGTGAATGGGAAATTAGAACTTACCTTCATTTCAACATCGGTATGTAAAAAGAAAATAAGGAATTAAGTGCGATGATAAAATTTACTTATAAAAACAAAATTATGTATCGGGAGGTAAGACATGAATGTTAAAATTTTCTACCGCCTCATAAAAGTGGTTTTACTGTTAGCTATTGCCGGATTCACCAGCTGTGAGAGAGATCTTGATCTGCTGGAACCGGCCGAATTTCCGACAAATGGCGATATTTTTCTCGATGGTATTAGCGGCGGCCTGGATTATCAGGCGTTCCTGAATACTAAACTGGATGCGATCAGCGGGGATACGGATGTAAAGTATTCCGGAGAGGCTTCCCTGCGCATTACCGTGCCCAGTGTGGGCGATCCCTCCGGCTTCTTTTCCGGCGGTGCATTTGTTGCGCCCGGTCCCCGTAATTTATCCGGTTATGACGCGCTTACTTTTTGGGCAAGAGCCAGTGTGAACGCCCCGTTTGGCCTGGCCGGATTTGGTAACGACAATTCCGGGAACTCTGCTTATGATGCTTCCCGATCCGACATTGTACTAACTACAACCTGGCAAAAGTATATTGTTCCGATTCCCGACGCCAGTCGACTGACCCAGGAAAAAGGTCTGTTTCAGTATTCAGTTGGCGCATTCGAAGAGTTAGGCTTTCAGGTTTGGTTGGACGAAGTGAAGTTCGAGAAACTGGGAACGATCGCCCAGCCGCGCGCTGTGGTAATCTCGAATGTCATTACCGGTGAAGTTGGCGAAGTAATTAGCGCCGGCGTTACTGGAGTTATCTATAACGTGAACGGCAAAGACATTACCGTTAACGCCGCACCGGGTTATTTCACCCTGGTTTCTTCCAATGATGCTGTCGCACGTATTGGTGATGATGGTTCTATTACCGGAACAGGTGTTGGTTCTGCAGAAATTACCGTGAAGCTTGGTAACGTGGAAGTGGCCGACATAATTACTATCAATGTCACTCCGGCTGCCCCGCGTCCGACTGCTGCGGCCCCGACCCCGACCATCGCTGCTGATAGTGTTATTTCCATGTTCAGTAATGCATACGACAATGTCCCGATTGATACCTGGGATACCGGCTGGGAATTCTCCACTGCTAACGTGGAAGACATCCAGATTGCCGGTAATGACGTGAAGAAGTATACCGATCTCAACTTTGTCGGTATTGAATTCGCGACCCAAACCATCGATGCCTCCTCGGCAAACCGTTTCCATATGAATATCTGGACCCCGGATCCCACTGCTGCACCGGCTTCTTTCAAGGTGTTGCTGATCGACTTCGGTCCGGATAATGCTTTTGACGGCGGCGATGATACCAGCCATGAATTGAGTTTTACTGCACCGCTGCTGGCCTCGGAACAATGGGTGACCATTGATGTACCGCTCAGCGATTTTGCTGGCCTAGCCAATCGTTCGAATCTTGCCCAATTGGTATTGTCTGGCGAGCCGAACACCGTTTATGTGGACAATGTCTTGTTCTATAGCGGAGAAGTTGCGCCTCCGGTAGCACCGACAGTGCCGGCCCCGACCCCAACGGTTGATGCTGCGAATGTCATTTCCATGTTCAGTAACGCATACAACGACGTTAACGTCGATACCTGGGATACCGGCTGGGAATTCTCCACTGCCAATGTAGACGATATTCAGGTTGCTGGTGATGATGTGAAGCGCTATACTGCGCTCAATTTCGTGGGTATCGAGTTTGCCACGGAAACCATCGACGCCACCGCAATGAACCGTTTCCATATCGATATCTGGACCCCGGATCCTACGGCAGCACCGGCAGCATTTAAAGTGTTACTTGTCGATTTCGGCCCCGATGGCGCTTTTGATGGCGGCGATGATTCCAGCCACGAATTGACGTTTACCGCGCCGTTGCTGGCAACGGAACAGTGGGTAAGCATTGATGTGCCTCTGAGTGATTTCGCCGGCCTGGCGAATCGCGCCAATCTTGCGCAAATGGTGCTTTCCGGCGATCCGAATACGGTTTACGTCGATAATGTCTACTTCTACGACGGAGAAGTAACGCCTCCGGTTGGGCCGACCACTCCGGCGCCAGACCCGACCGCTGCAAGCGGTGATGTCATCTCTGTTTTCAGTGATGCCTACACCGATATTGACAGAGATCTGAACCCGGATTGGGGACAGGCAACGGTAGTTACCGAGGAACTGATTTCCGGCAACAATACCATGAAGTATGCCGGCTTGAATTATCAGGGTATTCAATTAAACGCGAATCAGGATCTGACCGCTGCCGGTATGGAATTTCTCCATGTGGATTTCTGGACAGCGAATTCTACCGATCTCGGTATCTTCCTGATTAGCCCTGGCGACCCGGCGGTGGAAACCGAATACGTTCTGGTCCCGCCCGCAGCAAGCGGCAGCTGGGTAAGCGTAGATATTCCGCTTTCCGCTTTTGATCCGGTTGATCTCGCTGATGTCTTCCAGTTCAAGTTTGAAGGCGATGGCGATATCTGGATCGATAATCTCTACTTCTACAAATCCGGTGGTACGAATCCCACTGAGCCGGCTGGCCCGGCCCCGGATCCGACCGCTGCTGCTGGTAATGTCATCTCTGTTTTCAGCGATGCCTACACTAATATTGATAGCAATCTCAACCCTAATTGGGGACAGGCAACGGTAATGACCGAGGTGCTGATTTCCGGTAACAATACTATCAGTTATGCCGGATTGAATTACCAGGGAATCGAACTGGCTGCGAATCAGAACCTGAGCGCTGCCGGTATGGAATTCCTCCATATCGATTTCTGGACAGCAAATTCTACCGACCTCGGTATTTTCATTATCAGCCCCGGCGACCCGGCGGTGGAACAAGAATACTTACTGGTGCCACCGGCAGCAAGCGGTACCTGGATGAGCGTGGATATTCCGCTCTCCGCGTTTGATCCGGTTGACCTGGCCGATGTCTTCCAGTTCAAGTTCGATGGCGATGGCGATATCTGGATCGACAATCTTTATTTCTATAAGAACTAGTAATTGCCAAACGAACCCCGAATACCTAACGTGAATTCGGGGTTCGAATACAACTGATGACGCCCACAGAAATAAGGTGCTTTCCTGCCCAATCACAGGTTGAGCACCAGTTTGAAAACTTGATTGCCTCACAAGAAATTTAGCATCGTGAAGGATTTTCAGCGAAATCCTTCACGATGGATACAAAGGAATCAACCATTTACTTTTTGGATTTTGTACCCAAATAGAAAGGGATTCTATGTACCGGAATTACTTAATTCGCTTAAAAATTGCAGTATTAATAGTAGCTGTCATGATCCTCGCCGGCTGCAGCTCCAGCTCCGAGGCTGATGAAGGTGAATGGCGCCTCGTCTGGGAAGATAATTTTGATGGTCCCGCTGGCCAGTCGCCGAATGCGACCCGTTGGGGATTCGACATCGGCACCGACTGGGGAAATGCCCAGCTGGAATATGATACTGACCGACCGGAAAATGCCTCACTCGACGGCAACGGCAATCTCGCAATAGTTGCCCGCGCGGAATCCTTCTCCGGTCGTAATTACACCTCTGCCCGCATGATCACCAAAAACCGCTTCGAAAGGACCTACGGGCGCTTCGAAGCACGCATGCAACTCCCCTGGGGACAGGGACTCTGGCCGGCATTCTGGCTGCTCGGCGCCAATATCGATGAGGTCAGCTGGCCGCAGTGCGGAGAAATTGACATAATGGAATATCGCGGACAGGAACCGACAATTATTCATGGCAGTTTGCATGGCCCCGGCTATTCCGGCGGGCAGCCGGTGACTACCAGTTACCAGGCGGTAAATGATCGCTTCGATACCGGTTTTCACGTTTTTGCAGTGGAGTGGGAAGCGGATGAGATTCGCTGGTACGTAGATGATGCACTCTATCAAACCGTGCGCTCAGACGGCGTTCCCGGAGAATGGGTCTACGATCATCCGTTCTATATCATACTCAACCTGGCCGTCGGCGGTAATTACGTCGGTTCACCTAACCTGAGCACTGTTTTCCCGCAAACCATGCTGGTGGACTATGTCCGGGTGTATGAAGCTGCAGAATAAACGCATTAGCAAAGCTGGAATCTCAACTGCCACAAAATTTCAAGAGAGGTTAGGATGAGTGCTAATAAACCACATGTAACAGCTGCGTCAGATCGCCTGACCGCAGGACAAATGATCGCATATGGACTGGGGTCGATTGTAAACAATCTATTGGGAGCGGCTATTGGCTTTATGTCAATTGTTCTGAATGTTGGCCTGGGAATGAATCCTGCATTAGTGGGATTGCTGCAGGCGATCCCCCGTTTGACGGATTCATTAACCGACCCGGTGATGGGGTATGTTTCTGATAAAACCCGTTCCCGCTTTGGACGCCGGCGCCCCTATATCTTTATCGGCGCCCTTGGTGTCGGGCTCGTTTTTGCCCTGATGTGGCAATTGCCGGAAGGCCACAGCGAATCGTTCTATTTTTGGTTCTTTCTCGCCGGCTCAATTATTTTTTACATGTTTTACACCGTATTTGCAACGCCCTGGGTTGCCCTCGGTTACGAGTTAACTTCCGATTATCATGAGCGGACCCGCTTAATGGGTGTGATGAACTTTATGGGGCAATTTGCCTGGATCACCCTGCCCTGGTTCTACGCCATTATGGAAAACGACCGTCTCTTTTCCGATTCCGTTGAAGGGGCGCGCACGCTGGCGATTGTCATCGGGATATTCGTTGCGGTTGTCGGAATTATGCCGGCGCTCTTTTTACGGGAAAAGTTTATCGCTGGCGATGATGATAGCGATGAAGAAAAAGTATCGCTGCTGGCCGGCCTGAAAAACA
Organism: Calditrichia bacterium; assembly: GCA_028284905.1. Classification (GTDB taxonomy): domain Bacteria; phylum Calditrichota; class Calditrichia; order RBG-13-44-9; family J075; genus JACKAP01. Next base: position 113,347 of record JANQQU010000034.1, on the reverse strand, counting down.
ATGTTTCCATGTTTATGAAAGGGCTCGTCACCACATTAAAACAGCGTGAATTTTTAAAATTGTGTGCCGGTACTTTCTTTCTGTTTAATGGCATTATGCTCGTCGGCGCTTTCAGCTCCTACATTATGATCTTCTATGTCAGTGGCGGAGATAATGACATGGGGGCGCAATACATGGGCATCTATGGTACCATTAATACCATTGCCACTTTATTGGCTATTGTTGTGGTTACCTGGTTGTCTTCCCGGCTGGGAAAACGCATGACCTTTATGCTTGCAACAGCCGTGACATTGGTCGGCAGTTTACTAAAATGGTTTTGCTACGACCCGATGGTTCCCTGGAAAATTCTGCTGGTTGCCCCGCTAATGGCGGTCGGCATGGGCGCACTCTTTACCCTGATGGGATCGATGGTCGCCGATGTCTGCGATTTGGATGAACTGGAAACCGGCGAGCGCCGGGAAGGTATGTTCGGCTCCATTTACTGGTGGATGGTAAAGTTGGGTATGGCCCTCGCTTTCTTCCTTTCCGGTTATCTGTTGAACGCTACCGGCTTCGATGTTGCCCTCGGGGGCGCACAAACGGAATCGACCTTCTTCTGGATGAAAGTATATGATGTCATAATTCCGGCAGTCGCGGCAGGATTATCTATTTGGGCCGTCGCTTCATTTAAGATCACCGAAGAAAAATCGGAAGAAATTCGCGCACAGCTGGATGCCCGCCGCGAAAAAGCAGGGGCAGAACCGGCAACGGCGTAAGCATTTGCCTTCAGCATAAAGGAGGAAAGAATCGTGAAAATGTGGAAAATATTTATTCGAATTAGCTTCATCAGCCTGTTTTTATCGTTGATGGCCTGCCAGGATCTCACTGAAGAACTGGCCGGCATCGAACCGGCTGATGCTAAAAAAATTACCATCACCATGATTGCGAAGAGCGCTTCGAACCCGGTATTTCAATCTGCCCGGATCGGCGCGGAAGCCGCCGCGGAAGATCTCTCCGATAAATACAGTAAGATTTCGGTGAAAATCGATTGGCGTACTCCCAAGGAGGAAGATCCGCAAGAGCAGGCGGAGCGCATTCTTAATGCCGTTGAAGATGGTACAGATGCCATTATCGTTTCCTGCTCGGATGATTCTATTCTCACTGCTGCGATCAATACCGCGGTAGAGAGCGGCGTTCCGGTAATGACCTTCGACAGTGATGCCCCGTCCTCAAAGCGGTTTGCTTTTTATGGGCCGAACAATGCCGAGATCGGGGAAAATGTGTTGGACCGGCTGGTGTCCGTGATGGGAGAAAGCGGCCAGGTGGCCATTCTCGGTGGTAATGAGAACGCACCGAACCTGCAGGAACGGGTGAAAGGCGTAATGAAAGCTGCTGAAAAATATAGTGGTATCGAGATTGTCGGCCCTTTCTATCATGTGGAAACCGCGGAAGCAGCCGTTGCGGAAATGAAGCGGATCAGCGCGGAATATCCCAATCTGAAAGGCTGGGCAATGGTCGGCGGCTGGCCCTTTTTCGATGAAACATTGTTGAATGAGATGTCCCCGGGTAAGGTCAATATTGTCGCGGTAGATGCCCTGCCGATGCAACTGGGCTACATCGATAAGGGCATTGTCGATGTCTTTCTCGGGCAGCCGACCTTTCGTTGGGGAGAGGTACCGGTGCAGAAAATCATTGATAAAATTCACCTGGAAAAGGAAGTCGATGAATACAATCAGATGAAACTGATCCCGGTCTGGAAAGAAAACCTCGGCGGCTGGTCACGGCAACTGCGCGCCTGGGGATACCGGGATGTTGCCGTCGAATATCTGACAAAGTAGTGGTACTGTTTGAGGGATGTCTATGGCGAAGCAAAATAATCAAACATGTACAAATCAAATAATTGGGTGCTAAAAGGGGGTGAAACTAAGCGCCGATCGTTAAAGCAATTAAAAACCAACTGTTAAATATTGAGGTGAAACAATGAAACAGAGCTTTACTAATTTGCTGGCAATCTTTTGCATGATTGCAATGAGCAGCATCGTATTTGCACAAAATGCCCCGATCGATTTCGAAACCGGTGGCCATGGCGCGGATTGGACCTGGGCTGTTTTCGAGAATGACACAAACCCGGCGCTGGAAATTATTCCCAATCCGGATCCGAACATTAATACTTCCGCAACGGTGGCTAAATTTACCGCACTGCAAACAGGAAATCCCTGGGCCGGTACTGAATCTATGCATGGTTCGGACATAGGTACTTTTTCATTAAGTGAAGCAAACAGCATCGTTAAAATAATGGTCTGGAAACCGGTGATTAGTGATGTCGGTATTAAATTTGCTCGGCCGGATGGTGCGGCGCTGGAGGAAATTAAGGTGCCGAACACAGTAGTTAATCAATGGGAAGAATTGACCTTTGATTTTTCCGGTAGAATTGGCGATTCGACAACTATTGGCCAGGACCAAATCATTATTTTCCCGGATTTCGACTTGGATGGCAGAACCCAGGATAATGTTTGCTATTTTGACAACATTACATTCTCTGACGGCAGCGGTGGTGGTTCGGAGCCGACTGTTGCTGCGCCGACACCGACATGGCCTGCCAATGCTGTTATTTCCGTATTCAGCGATGCTTATACCGATATTGACAGAGAGCTCAATCCGAATTGGGGACAGGGCACGGTGGTTTCTGAAGTATTGATCGACGGCAATAATACCCTGAAGTATGCAGGACTGGATTACCAGGGGACTCAATTTCTCGCGAACCAAAATTTGACCGCCGCCGGCATGACCCATGTGCACGTAGATTTCTGGACTGCGAACTCTACTGATCTGGGCATCTGGGTAATTAGCCCCGGACCAAATGAAGTGGAACACTTGCTGGTACCTCCCGGTGCGACCAATACTTGGGTGAGCGTAGATATTCCCCTGTCCACCTTTACGCCGACGGTCAACTTAGAGGATGTTTTCCAGTTTAAGTTCGATGGTAATGGCGATATTTATCTCGATAATCTCTACTTCTTTAATTCTACGGCGTCTTCTATCGAAGAACTTGATGAGATTACCCCGACGACCTATGCACTGGAGCAGAACTATCCAAATCCGTTCAACCCGTCCACGACCATTCGCTTCAGCCAGCCGACAGCCAATAATGTGACCCTGAAGGTCTACGATGTGCTCGGTCAGGAAGTAGCAACCTTGCTGAACGGTTTCCAGAATGCCGGTACTTACGAATATACGTTCGACGCAAAAGATCTGCCGAGCGGTGTGTACATCTACTCACTTACTGCTGGCGAGTTTACTGCAGTGAAGAAGATGATACTGATGAAATAAATGAAGCGAGAATTATCAGTTTGTAATTTTTGCTGATCTGATGACCAGTCCGGTAAGTTGCCGGCTGGTCATCATTAGGGAGGATCGTGAAAAAAGGTAATCTTGCCTTTGCTGTCATTGCGAGGCAGCACTTTGCCGAAGCAATCTCTTTATGAGCTACACCATGTGAGATTGCTTCGGCAAACAACGCCTCGCAATGACGATGTTAATAGGATTAAAATTGACCTTGGTTTCTAAAAAAGTCGCGAATGTGGATGCTTGTAAAATAGTGATATGGCAAAAATTCAGCCGCCTGGCGAACAGGTTTTTAAAAGTCCGGACTAAATCTATACCAATCATTTAATCGAAACAGATTGGTTGAATGAATTAAGTGTTTATACGAATAATTGAAAGAGAGACATTTATGAAACTTGCCAATATTCAGGTGAAGCATATCTTATATGCGACAGATAACTCGGAAGATGCACGGTGTGCGTTTGCCTATGCCGCCGGTTTTGCAAAACAATTCGGCGCAAAATTGACTTTGCTCCACGTTGTGCAGGAGTTCAAGGATATGGTTGCGTTTGATTTCGGTGTTGAGCGGTCCGTGGCGGCACAAAAATGGTTTTCTGTAAATAAGGATTACTACGAAGAAGTCAAAAAACGAATGGAGGAAATTGCCCAATCCGAATACGATGGTGAAGCGATTGATGTTGAAAATGTCGTCGTGGAAAAAGGCAATCCGGTAAAAAAAATTCTTCAGGTTGCAAAAAGTAAGAATTGCGATTTAATCGTAATGGGGCTGAAAGGACGTGGTGTTTTGGAAGATGCCATGCTCGGTGGCACCGTTAACGGTGTGATTCGCCGTTCGAAAATTCCCGTTCTGGTAACCAGGCATAAATAAGTAAGAGATGAAAGAGGTTTAACATGTCTAGCATGTCTAGTAAGTATCGTATGAGAAGTTCACTGGCCGGTTTGGATTTCTCAAAAATGAGTAAAAAAGAGTTGGAAGCGGCATTTCTGCAAATTCTCGAAAATGGCATCCACGGTATTTCCTTTAGCGTTTACCTGGATGATCAGGCACCGGGATCCCAAATTAGTGCGGCACAAATCGAAGAACGCATGCAGGTCATCAAGCCTTATGTAAAATGGATCCGCTCTTTTTCCTGTACGGATGGTAATGAGTTAATCCCGAAGATTGCGCACGAAAATGGGATAAAGACAATGGTCGGTGCCTGGCTCGGTGATGATCCGGAAAAAAATGAAGCAGAGATCGAAAGCGTCCTGAGAGTTGCCAAAGACGGCCATGCGGATATCGTTGCGGTTGGTAATGAAGTATTGCTGCGCGGTGACTTAAGTGAAGATCAGATAATCGAATTCATGGATCGAGTGAAAAAGGAAATCCCCGGTATCCCGGTTGGCTATGTCGATGCCTACTACGAATTTGCGGTACACCCGCGCATCGCCGATGCCTGTGATATCGTTCTGGCAAATTGTTATCCCTTCTGGGAGGGGTATCCGCTGGAGCATTCGTTGGCGTATCTGAAAAGTATGTATTACACTGCCCTTAACGCCGGAAAAGGAAAAAAAGTGATCATTTCCGAAACCGGCTGGCCCAATAAAGGAACTCCGGACAGAGGCGCCGTTCCTTCTTATGAAAATGCGATGCGCTATTTTATCAATACCTATACCTGGGCGGAGCAGGATGATATAGAAGTGTTCTACTTCTCCAGCTTTGATGAACTCTGGAAAGTTGCCTCAGAAGGTGATGTTGGTGCCTATTGGGGATTGTGGGATATAAATGGCAATCTGAAGTACCGTTAATTTGATTAATTGTTACATTTTCGCTAATGGTGGGGTTATGAAAAAGAGTATTCAAATCCTGATGTTCATTTTTATGGTAATTGTTATGAGTGCCTGTACTACAGAAAATAAATCAAAACTAGCCACAACCACGGAAATTCTCTCTACCTCAGAAGGCGGCGATAAAATTGCCACTAAGGAGAATGTCTCTTTCCAGGATGGCACTGCCGAAGGTGTGGTGATTCGGGTAAAGCCGGAAGTTGTTAAACAAACCATTGATGGCATCGGTACTTCTTTTACCGAGTCCTCTGCCTATGTGCTGGCGCATCTGGAGAAGGAAAAACGCCAGGAAGTGATGGAGAAAATTTACGGCGAAAGTGGCGCTAACTTTTCTTTAACCAGAACCCATATCGGTGCCTGCGATTTTTGCGTTTACGGCAAATACTCCTATGTCGATAAAAAGGGAGACACCGCGCTGGAAAGCTTCACGCTTGCCCCGGATAAGGCCGGATTCAAAAAAGCCAATCATCCCAATCTCGTTGATGAAAGCTACGACCTGCTGCCAATGATTCAGGAAGCCCTGGCCATTAAAAACGGACAAGCGGACAAGGAATTGCGCATTATCGCTTCCGCCTGGACGGCACCTGCCTGGATGAAAGATATCGAAGAATGGTATATTCCCGGTGCTCCGGAGAACAACTGGCAGGGCACCGGTGGATCGTTAAAGGATGAATGTGTTTCCGTTTATGCGGATTATCTCGTCAAATACCTCGATGCCTACAAAGCCGAAGGCGTGGATGTTTGGGGATTAACGCCGGTGAACGAACCCCATGGCAATAATGGTCAGTGGGAAAGCATGCACTTCTCCCCGGAAACGCAGAATGAATTTATCAAAGCGCACCTTGGGCCAAAACTAAAGGCCGGCGGCTATGATGCAATCAAGTTGTTAGCATACGATCAGAATCGCGATGGTTTGGAGCATTGGACCGATTTGATGTTTGCGGACCCGGAAACAGCGCCTTATCTCTACGGTGTTGCCGTCCATTGGTATGCGAGCACTTTTAAAGTGTTTGAAGAAAAATTTGACGCAGTTAATGCAAAATTCCCTGGATTTGCGATTATTCATACTGAAGGCTGTATCGACGATCTTGGCAAGCCGGCACCGGAGAATGGGGTCACCGATCCGGAGCGTTTTCAGGAAAAAGATTGGTTTGATAATGATGAGTTCTGGTGGAATGACAATGCGACTGACTGGGCTTACTCAGTTACCTGGGAGGGGATAGCTGCGGAAGATCATCCGATCTATACACCGGTGCATCGCTATGCGCGTAACATCATCGTCAGCCTGGACCATTGGATGCGCGGTTGGGTGGATTGGAATATTATTCTCGACCATAATGGCGGCCCCAATCATGTTGGTAATTTCTGTGGCGCACCGATTATGATCGACACCGAATCGAAGCATGTTTATTACACCCCGATCTATCACGTATTGTCCCAATTTAGCCGGACGATTCGCCCCGGGGACAAAGCAGTGCAAACCGAAAAAACGCTCGCGAACCTCGGCTCGGATGACCTTCACGCCTGCGCAACAGTCAATAGTGATAATCTCCTGAGCGTTCAATTGCTGAACACCACCAAGGCGCCAATCACTTACAACCTGCAGATTGGCGACCGTTATGCAGCGGTTACGATAGATGCGAATGCAGTGCAGACGGTGCGGGTGCAGCTGTAGGAAATTTAGTGCTATATTTTCTAATAGGACCATTCCCATTCATCCTGAGCCTGTCGAAGGGTGAAAAATTCTCGGATAATAACCCTGGGAATAAGCACGGATAGTTGCTATAAATACGATCTATCTCAACAGTTTTGCGAACTGTTCATCCTTCGACAGTTTCTATGTTTGAAAAAAATGGAGTCCTTGCTATAAATTTAAAGTGTAAGAGAAAAAAGTTAATTCATAGCAAGGAGTCTCCAATGCGTTATGTAAAAGATATTGCATTATTCATTCGTAACAAAAGTGTATTTATCGGTATCGACGTTCATTTGGATTCCTGGTCGATATGTATTCAATGTGATGGAGAAGTTGTGGAAACCAACAATATCGCATCAGATTATGGCCGTTTAAAGAATTTATTGAAAGACTACGCCAGTGCTCGTGAAATCCGTTTAGTGTATGAAGCTGGGTTTAGTGGCTTTTGGCTTTATCGCCGATTAATTGCCGATGGTTATAATTGTGTGGTAACTCCCCCGGCCTTGATCCCGAAGACGACAAGCAAGGTGAAAACCGATCGCCGGGATGCGAAAGCTTTGGCGAGTTATCTCTCAGCGAATCTGCTGAAGGCGGTGAGTGTGCCGCCCGCAGAGATTGAAGCAGATCGGCGAGTAATTCGTTGCCGGTCTACATTAATGCGTAAACAGAATCGTATAAAGAATGAGATTAACTCCTTTCTGCATTTGCATGGTATTCGCCGCCCGGCTCATATTCGCTGGAAATGGAATGGTGCAGACCGGCAGTGGCTGAGCGAATTACAATTTGAGCATACATCCGACCGCTTTACCCTGGACTGTTTATTGGAGACCTACCAGGACATTCGTAGTCGCCTCACAGAGGTAACTCGTTATCTTCGTGAATTAGCCAAAAGTAAAAATTACTGCCGCCATTTCGAGATTCTCACAAGCCTGAAAGGCGTTGGTTTAATAACCGCGATGACGTTTCTTCTGGAAATATATGACTTCGGCCGTTTTGCCAGTAATGATCAGTTCGGCAGCTATCTGGGACTTAGCCCTGCTCAACATTCCTCGGGAGAAAAGACCCGATTAGGCAATATTACCCGCCAGGGAAACGCCTATCTAAGAGGAGTGCTTGTGGAAAGCGCCTGGACCGTTATTCGTTATGACCCGCATTTACGTGCTAAATATGAGCGCATCCGAGCCAAGGGAACGAATGGGAAAAAAGCCATTGTTGCTGTGGCCAGGAGTCTGGCTATCAGGCTCAGACGATGTCTGTTGGATAATGTCAAATACGCGACCGAAGCCTGATCATATCGATCATTTATCGAGTGTCCTTGTCAAAGATTGAAATCGGTGACCGCGATCCTTGAGCTTAAGTGTCTTCAGTTTAGTAGGAAGAATAGAGCTTGTTCGACAGTGTGCGGCGCCACTTGTTTATAAAACGAAACAGAAAAATGTCGGCTATCAATAAACTAGATAGACCACGAATAGTAGGATGTCTTAAACAAGGGACCGGTGATTAATCGTTGCAAATATCATGGTATTACAATAGCAGAGACTCTTTTTATCATTTCGCCACAGATTGCGTCGAAATGATAATCATCTTGATTTTATACATAGTAGGCTCAGGATGAATGTGGGTTTTGCTGAATATTTTATTTATAAAATGATTCGCCAAATATAACGGTGTGAGTTATTAATAAACGGCATAGAAAATCCGGAGTAAGAATATGACGAAAAATTTCGATAGGAATATATTTGTAGCGATATTTTTGCTGCTTGTAGCTGCAGTGCTCTTTTATGCCTGCGGTGAGGAGAAAGGAGCAGCAGAAGAAAGCGTTCCGGCGGCGGAAGGGCTGACGCTGGAGACTGCGGAAAATCATTACTTCAAGCTCGACTTTCTCAAAGGCAGCTATGAAGTCTCCGATGTGGAAGATCTCTTTTTTACCACTTTTCCCCATGATGATCCCACCGCTGGCGATGTTGTCTACGATCGGGTGAAGTGGGTCAACGAAGACATGTTGAAGCTGGTAAATGGCGATGGCCTTTACCTCTATATTAAGGAAAGAAAAGATGATGTCATGTTTGATTCTTTCCGGATGACTTCCCGGCCGTTTTATAATCTGGACGAGAATAATCAACGCCTGCTTTTTGTCTTTAAAGGAAAGCTGCCTTCGGAGAAAGGGGTTTGGCCGGCCTGGTGGTTGAATGGTGGTCATGAGGATCAGTGGACTTATCAGAATATCGGTAAGGTGGAAACTAATACCGGTTTGGATGGCTATTCCGGGAAGGGATTTTTCTACAATACTCCTTCTGCGGTTAATCCCACCGACTGGCCCGGTGCCGGAGAGCTCGATATCATCGAGAATATTAATGGGGAAAATAAAGTTCATAATACCATCCACACTTGCCCGCAGATGTGCGATTCCGAATGGAACGGGGATGGCAAAATTATTAATTGCGCCAATGCGCGGGAAGGCGATCCGAATCCCGGATGCAGCGGTCAATACTATGAAGTGGCGTCTGTAGAAGGAACCTTTGCCTGTATCTGGGAAAAAAATCAGATTCGCTTTTATTATTGGACGCCGGACGAAGATGTGCGCGGCGAAAACGGTCCCTTAAGCGATCAGCCCGATCCGGAAAAATGGAGAGGCGACAACCTGAAAAATACCGTCCGTTTGCTGGAAACCGATGCGGAATGCGACAACGCTTCGCACCAGGATTGGCAGTGTAACAGCTGTGCGAACAGCAATACCTGCACCTTTACCAATATGAAAATGATCTTCAATATTACCCTCTGCGGGAAGTGGGCCGGTGCAAAATTTGACGATAGCGATCAACCATTGTTGAATTGCCAATCCTATATTCTCGGGGAAGGCCGGACAAAAATCCATAATCAGTCTATTAAGATCGAATATGTATCGGTTGGTAAAATTTAATCATTTTCCGGACATAAAATTTGCATAAATGAAATTAAAATCTTAAGCTCCCCTCTTTACTTTCCGATGTTATAGGCGGAGAGTATGACGGGTATAGAAGGAATAATTATGCGAAAAACTATTTCTTTACTAGTTGTTTCAATACTCACGGCAGGAGTATTGTGGTCATGTATTAAGGAGACGGATGAACCAAATTTGAAGATAAGTGAACAAAAGATAGTCATGGAAGATATAGAAAAGAATCTTGAGGCAGGGGTAACTCCCGAGCGGGAAACCCCATTTACAGAACGAAAATTTGACCCTTATCTAAACGGGGAATGGATTGGAAATGCAATTTCTTACGGGTGTTACCGTAAAGGCCAGGCACCGGGAGAGAAAGGACCAAGCAAAGCAGAAATTTTGGAAGATTTAAATATATTGGTGGACCACTGGCAGCTCATCCGGGTGTATAACGCCGATGATGACTCTGAGCGTGTTTTGGAAGTGATCCGGGAAAACAATCTGCCCATCAAAATGATGCTCGGCGTCTGGCTGGCCAACGAAGATAAGGAAGAAGGTCAGCGAGAAGAAAATATCGAAAATGTTTTACGGGGCATCGAGTTAGCCAACGAATACAAGGACATTATTATCGGCGTAAATGTTGGTAATGAAGCGCAAGTGTTCTGGTCCTGGCATAAGATGAATACCGAAAAGCAGATTCGTTATATCCGGACGTTGAGAAACAATACCTCCTTGCCGGTAACGATTGCTGACGATTATAATTTCTGGAATAAACCGGAGGCAAAACCAGTCGCGGAAGAACTGGATTTTATCGTTACTCATATTTATCCACTCTGGAACGGAAAAACGCTGGATATCGCTATTCCCTGGATGGACAGCACTTATAAAGATATCCAAAGCAGATATCCGGAAACCCAGATTGTTCTGGGCGAAACCGGTTGGGCAACGACTTATAATGCCGATAAAACGGGACCGGGTGAGCAGGGAACGCTCATCAAAGGAGAGGTTAGCGTTGCCGCCCAGGGAAAATACTTGATGCTGCATAATGAATGGGTAAACAAAAATAAAGTTACCACCTTCCTCTTTGAGGCATTCGATGAACCCTGGAAGGGCGGTGGCGAAGCATCCGGCGCGAATGAAGTGGAAAAGCATTGGGGCGTCTTTTATGAGAATCGAACCCCGAAAGCATCCTTCGAAAATTATTTGAAAGCGACTCACTAAGGGCAGTGATTCGTACCTGATAATACAGCAGATTTATTGACTCGTTAGCTTTTTTCATAAATCTGCTGTATTTTGCACTCTTATAAGATCGATCTAAATTTAGTGCCAGTTGTTTTTGGGATAACAAAATCCTCAGGTTTTAGGGCTGTTTCCGAAATCGATTTCGGAAATCCAGAGGTTTTAGAGACGCCACATAAAGTAAGGGTTAGATTCATGCAGAATAGTAATATCAAACACTATGAGACCGCTCAGGAAGATCGTATTCCGTTCTCTCAGAAGCTGTTTTATGGTTTAGGTGCTTTTGTAAATAATTTGTTGGGTGCAGCCATAGGTGGTATGATGATTGTGCTGAATTTGGGACTGGGAATGAATCCTGCGCTGGTCGGTCTGCTCGGCGGTATTCCCCGTTTAATGGATGCGTTTACGGATCCGTTAATGGGTTTTATCTCCGACCGCACGAGATCCAAGTGGGGCAGAAGAAGACCCTATATTTTCTGGGGAGCGATCATCTCCGGTATCGTCTACATCTTTCTCTGGCAATTGCCCGGGGACAAGAGCGAAACCTTCTACTTTGTCTACTTTCTGGTGGGGTCACTAATATTCTATTTGGCATATACCGTTTTTGCTACACCCTGGGTAGCGCTCGGGTACGAGCTGACGCCGGATTATCACGAACGCACCCGTTTGATGGGCGTTCAGAACTTTATCGGGCAGCTGCCTTATCTGGTGGCTCCCTGGTTTTTGTGGATCATGACCTATGATAAATTCTTCGATAATCAGGTCGAAGGGGCAGCCGGCCTGGCGATTATTATCGCGGTGATCGTTATTGGTATTGGCATTATCCCGGCGGTTTTTCTCCGGGAACGCTTTCAGGAAATTTCCCGGCCGGAAGAGAAAACGACTCAGCCTGAAGGAGAAAAGGGATCTGTTGGCTCGTTTTTCTCCGAGTTTTTCAAGGGCTTTTTTAACACCTTAAAATCCGGATCTTTCCTGCGGCTATGTCTTGCCACGTTCCTGGTTTTTAACGGTTTTATGCTCATTTCTTCATTCCAGTACTATGTGATCATCTATTACGTATTTGCCGGGGATCAAACCCTGGGTGCAGAATTCGCCGGATATGCCGGCACCGTCGGTTCTATTTGTACATTTCTGGTAATCATCTTCGTCACCTGGCTGGCAACAAAAATTGGTAAGCGCCGGGCATTTTTTGTCTCTACCGGTTTATCCATTGTCGGCTATGCATTGAAATGGATTTGCTATAATCCGGAAATGCCCTGGCTGGTCGTTGTGCCGGCACCATTTCTCGCCTTTGCCCTTGGCGGTTTGTTTGTATTGATGCCCTCAATGATTGCCGATGTGGTGGATGCGGATGAACTGGAAACCTACGAACGCCGCGAGGGGATGTATGGCTCGATTTTCTGGTGGATGGTAAAGCTGGGGATGGCAGCTGCCCTCGCTGGTGGCGGATTTTTGCTCAATGCGACCGGTTTTGATGTTGCGCTGGAAGGCAACCAGGGCGAAACTACGATTTTTCTCCTGCGCCTGTTTGATGCCGGTATTCCGATCATCTCTTCTTTTATTGCCATCTGGGCTATCTACACTTTCCCGCTAACGGAAGAGAGAGCGCATGAAGTTCGTGCGGAACTGGAGCAGCGACGCGGTAAGGGTGTTAGTGAACCTGCTTAATATTTTTAGTAAGAAAGTATGTGGGAGATCGGTGCGGAATTTTACGCCACTCTCCCACATATGTCGTTGATATTTCAAGTAAACATCGCAAATTTACTGCTTCATTTTCAAATAGTGTTCTCGCGTCGGTTTATCAAATTTCTCGATGGCATATCGCAACGTTACCCTGGGCATATCGGCGGCGTGACGATTGAGAAATGCTTTTAATCTTGCTACATCTTTTTTGCCGGCTTCCCGCAACCAACTTCCTACCGCTTTATTGATGAATTCACTTTCATCATGAATCAGTATTTCAGCAATGCGGAACGTATCGTCCAACTCATTTCTCTTGATAAAGGCATAAGTACTGACGATGGCTGTTCGTCGTTCCCAAACATTATCGGACTTTGCCAATTGGTATAAAATGTCCCGCGGTTTATCGAGCAAATATTCCCCGATAATATTATAAGAACCCCGATCAACAAAATCCCAGTTGTTCAGGCGGTCATGCCGATTAAGATATAGCTCAAAAAGTGCTTTACGCTGAGCTTCACTGGTCTTTTTATGTTTTGCCTGAAAATCCATAATGCTGACAGCGCCCATACGAATTTCATAATAATCACTGTCGAGCAATATGTTGATTTCATCCAGGGGCATTTCGCTAAATGCCTTCGCAGTTTTGAAAACATCTCCGAATTTTACGCCCAGTGTTTTTGTTTTGCCGTCATTTCCTTTGAAGAACTTTTTTATCTTTTCTAATTCTTGCTCAGACTTCAAGCGGGATAATGTCTCGACAAATTGCGCTGCTGTCACTGCGTCATCCTTTTAAATGTTGCTGTTAGAATATTTTCCTCGATGACTAATTACTCCGTTGTCACCCAATAGGCATCAACCATAAAATTACGGCCGCCGTAGCCATCTCTCATATCGATCAGGCGGGGAGAGATAAAATCGGTGTGCGGTTCGGTATTTAGGTTATTTCGCGCCAGTCGTTGAATTTCCCCGCCGGAAACTGTTGCTGTAAATGTTTTGACCACAGCATCTTTTGCCTTTATGACAATCTGGTATTCACCATCATTCTCGCAAAGCTTCGCCTTGGTGAAGCTGAATTCCCCGCTGCTGGTTTTTTGGCTGAAAGCCACGCGCAGAAATCGCCATTTTGTGCCGCTGACTGATATTCCTTTGCTTCTGGCGATTTCTTTTCCATTCCGCATAATGTAAGCGGTGCAGCTGGCAGACTTCAAATTGTTTGGCAGCTCGCGACTATTACTCCACCAGTAAAAAAGTAGCTGAGAATCCGGCTTATCCATATTGTCGCCGAGAAATCCCAGAGAACTCCAGGGACCTTCCCGGGTAAAATTTTTCCGCGGATTGAAAGGATCGCCGCTGCTTTCCACCTTTAGGCTAAATGGCAATGTCGTCACTGCTTTTCCGGCAACGCTAATGCTCATGATATAATCGCCTGGCTGTTCCACCCGGACGATACCAGGATGCCCACTCGGCGCCCGAAGGCCGGCAAATGCAGGATAGCCATCCCAGCGCTCGATGCGCATTGGCAGCGAAACTACTTTGTTCCCATCGGTTGTGCTAATGGCAAATTCCACAGGCTGATCAGTAGACGGCGGGAAAACCAGCTGCAATTTGTCCACCATAAAACCGCCATTCATATTATAAAATCCAATGCCTAAAAGTGAGGCATATTCTGCAGAAGGTGCATAGTCCTGAGCAACGCTCTCCTGCGTGGATACGATCAAGATTATAGCCATTAACGTAATTATAAATGCTTTAAACTGCTTCATAAAGTTGTCTCCTTAATTGAGCTTCATTGGAAGTATCGAGTTGAGACAAAAAAGTTGATTAAAGATTTTTAAAGCTTAAACCAGGCGAACTAATTTGTTGAAATAAAATGATATTAGAGCTACGGATTGCACTGGTTCACACCGATTTTAGAAAACACTAAACAAGCAAAGATTGAAATAGTTTGCTTCTGTTAAAGTGCTAATGATTGTTCGCTTGTCATTGCGAGGCGTTTTTTGCCGAAGCAATCTTTATGTTGCATTCAACCAAGAGATCGCTTCGGCAAAAAGCGCCTCGCGATGACAACAATAACAACATTCAAGATCACTACTTAAAATTTCCAATCCTTTAAAATCCGTGTAATCTGTGCAAATCAGTGGCCAACCCTAATCGTTTGCTACCATCCCGTTAATCAATCGCCAACTGGTAGCCAGGCGTATCCGCCAGCAGCAGCTTGCTACGCACAAAAATGCCGTTGCCTCGCCCGATTTCTTTCTCCCGCGCATCATAGACGATCGCCTCGACAATAAACTGGCTACGGTTCTGGTTCACCACCCGTCCTACGGAGCGTAGCTTACCTTCTTTTACCGGGCGGGTAAGATATGTCGTAAAGGAGGTAGTGAGGACAAAAACTTCGCGCTCCAGCGAATTGGCGGCAAAGAAAGCAGCATCATCGAGCATCTTGAAATACACCGATCCATGCACTGCCCCGGCAGCGTGATGGAACTGTTCCGAGAGCATCATCTCGACAACCGCCTTGCCTTTACTGACAGTCATCGTTGGTTGATAAATACCATTGATCGGGGCGGCGCCATACATTTTTTCCAGGCGGCGATAGTGAATCTCCAAATCCATGCATAAACTCCGTAAAAGGGATGAAGAATGGGCAAATATGCAAGTGAGCAGGTTTGCCCATTTGCCCATTTGTTTTTTATCTTTAATGCTGTTCAGCCATTGCCTGGGCAGAAAGATGATAGTGGATGACCTTCCAGCCATCGTCAGTCTTCTGGCGTACTTCCGTATGGCGCCATTTGCCCTTATCGGTTTTCCCACCCGGCCAGGTGATGCTTCCGGTCATCGTTGCCGTAACCAGCGCAATATCCCCATGAATGCTGACCTGAGTGGTTTCTGCCGTCAAATTCGGTTTGTAACCCTGGTCGAATAAACCCTGGACGTTGTCAACGCTCATACCTTCCCTGATTGGAGATCCGTCCAGGAAATATCCGCGTACATCGCTATGAAAATGGGCGGCAAATTTTTCTACTTCCCCGGCATTGTAAGCTTGTAAAGCGGCATTTAATGCTGCTTCCACATCTGCTACTTCTTTATCCTGTCCAAGCAGAATGCTGCTAAAGCCTAAAACAAAAATCATTAAGCAAATACTGATTGCACGATTCCGATTCATGATGCTCTCCTTGGGTTATATAAGTGTGCCGGAAAATAACAACAATTTTCATAATTACCAAAACTGCAGGGGAGAAACGCTGCGTTAGAAAACGGGCAGTGAGCGTTGTTTGGTTGGCTTTACTGTAAATATCAACTAAAAATAAAGGTTTCCGGCAAGATTTTCCCTTAGTTCACAGTGTCTTTGTTTTCATTTCCTAACATACTCCAGGAGGTAATATGAAACGTTACACTCCAAGGTATTGGCAGATAATAATGTCAATTGGGGCTATCGCGTCTGTAAAGGTAGCCTGGGCATGGGAAGGAGGCACTTATGTGATGGTGCGTAGCGCTAAGGATTTGTCCGATTATACAAGCCGTCGTGCTGCTTTAATGGAAGCACTGGCGTCACTCAGGAAAAAATTTGGCGAGTTGCTGCGCGAGTTCGATCATTATAACGGGAGTATGCGCCCGGACCTAAGTTACACAGCAGCATCGGAAAAATCGGAATAATTGTTCTGACCACTGTCGGAATTAACAATTCCTCCAGTGGTATTTTCACCTCCACAAATTTTGCTAAACCTGATAAATCAACTAAAAATTGCTTGATAATGTAAGTGTGACACTCCTCGGTAGAATTGGCCGCACGAAATAGGGGCGGTTCTGCGGTTCTATAACGGATTCAATCATCGCCGGGGTAATATCTTCACCGGTGGTGCCGGGGATCCCGACGCCTTCAAAATTCATCAGGCCTGCGCTGTTCAGTAAATTGTTGGCATGAACGGAAAGTCGCAGATGTTCGTTCAGCCGGGCATTTATACCGGTATTTACTTGGCTAAACGCCGGCAGGGTAAGCGTATTACGGCGATTCGCGAAACGCTCTCCGGTAAAACGCCAGTTCAGATAGCCATCGAATATTCCTAGGCGGTAGGATGGGGTTAAATCCAGACTAAAAGAGGGCACTTCATTAATCGTATTTCCGTCAAACTTTTCGATAAAGTCATCACTAAAATCGCTACCAGTGCGATTGATATTATAATAATTAAACTCAAGAAAACGAGGCGACTGTATCGTTGCAATGAGGTCAAGATTAAAATTGGCCAATGGTTTAAGGGTTGCTTCGAGTTCCATACCGACGGTACGGGCAGTATTGAATGTTACCGGTGTGAATTGCCCGATATCCCCACTAACAACCAGAATCTGGAAAGGGATGTTGGTCAGCCGACTGTAGAAACCGGTTAGAAAAAATGAAAGGTGCCGGGCGTTGAGCTTCACCCCGCTTTCCATTTGGAAAATCTCTTCTTCGAACCCTTTTTGAAAATCACTGTTAACAAAATTGTTGATGTAATAGGTCATCTCCGGTGCTTTGATGCCACGGGTGGCGCGCCCGTAGAGGGCAAGATCCTTGCGCAGGCGATAGTTCAATCCCAGCGATGCAGACCAATAGCTATATTGAAAATCGAAGTCGAAGAAATCGCCGCTGCCTGCCTTAAAATAACGATCGTAGAAAGTGCTATGGTCACCATCCTGACCGAGGGCCATGCCACTTAGCGGATCCTGTTTGTCAGACATTTCCCAAATCTCTTTTTTCCCATCCGGGCGATTATACTCGTAGCGCAGACCAAGATCGATGCTGAGGCGGCTATTTGCCTGCCAGACATCATTAAGGAAAAATGACTGAAGCAGGCTGTGCCCGCTGAAATTGGTAAAAGTACCAAAGCCGTAAGCGAAGTAGCCTTTTTCATCGGTGAATTGTAAGGTTGCCGGCTGTCCGGGAGTATTAGCGTATGGATTCGGATGAGTGAGCCGCAACAAGCGGGGATTGGGTTCGAATCTTCCCAGCAAAAAATCGAGGTTTAAGGTATTGTCGATGCCGGAATAGCCGAAATAATACCCGGCTGTAAAATGGTGATTCCGAAAGGCGCGGGATAAACTGATTTGCCCGATAAAATCATTTACCTGGTAGGTTGATGTTTTCGCGAGGGTTAGCAGTGCTTTGTCGCCAAGAAGATTGTCTCCGATAAGTTCCCCGTTTTCATATTGGGCGAGTAGTTCTCCGGTTTCCGCATCGTGATAACTGTAGCTGTTAAAAACATCATTAGACAGGCGGTGAATCCGATTTGGCGCGCTGGCGATCGGAAGGAGATTGTGCCCCCAGGATTGGTTGTAAGTGAAATCAAAATAGCTGTATTTGATGTTGCTGTTTACTTGCCACCCGTTTGGCAGTTCATGCAGCCACTGTGCGCCGAGAGCGTAATTATTTACCTGGATGCCGTCCCGGGCGTTATAGTTTCTATTTGTGGAAGGATCGGCAGCATTGGGGATTTCGTTGGCGACATCGGCAATCAACGTGCTGTTGTTGAGGTTAAAACCGGGGAACGGTTGCGGATTTTTCAGACTGGTTACCGGGAGCTGCTTGTAAAAGATAACCTGATCGTCCAATACTTTTCCATAGAGTTTCAGGGAGCCATTTTGATAAGGCTTGAGCAGATTGCCCTTCAATTGCCCACCCTTGTTGGCCGGAAACGGCAGGTTGCGTGCCCCTTCATCATGGCGATAAAAACCACAAATGTTGTAATATAATCCGCTTTTGCCAAGTGGGCCACCGAGGTTTATGTCGGTACGCAGGTAAGGATTACCATCGCCCTGAACGCCACTGCTTAGCTGAGTTACCCCAGAAAATTCTTCAGTGCCATTGCGAGAGATAAAGTTGAAGATACCGCCTGGGGAATTGGCGGCAGATATCGCGGCGCTCCCTCCGCGGATCGCTTCCAGACGGGCAACAGTTGCATCCGCGCGGTGAAACATATCTATCACCGCAAATTGTAGCTGGGTGCTCATTATCGGCAATCCATCTTCCTGAAGAGCGGAATACTTAAAACCGATATCCGCTACTGCACCGGTGGAAAGTCCGCGTGGATAAATTTGTGCCCCAACTTCCCCTGCACTCATATCGATGGCATTGCCGGGAACGGCGGTGAGTAAATCGCCGGTGCCGCGGGCCTGTCGTTTTCCAATTTGTTGCGCGTTTAAAGTTGATATCGCCACGCTGGAATTCAGCTTGGTATCTCTGTTGAAAACACCGGTTACGACGATCGTCTCTAGTGAGGGGAGGTCACTATCCAGAATAAAATCGATGGTTAATGAACGGGCATCGATATTGACAGCGCGCCGTTCGGTAATGTATCCGAGATAAGCGACAGAAATATGATAGCTGCCTTCCGGTAGATTGTATAATGTAAAACGCCCAAGAGAATCGCTGCTGCTGCCCATGTAGCCATCATTAACCCAAACATTTGCACCGGAAAGCGTTATACCATCGCTGTTGTAAACCGTTCCGCTAATATTCCCCTGGGAAAAGAGGAGGCTTTGAGTAAGAATGAACAGTACCAATAAATAGCCAGGATTATTGTAGCGAATCTTTTTCATAGTCTATTCCCCAGATGAGTGTGATAAATAGTTCACATGATGTGACGTGTGAGAAAGCATTTTAAGATTAGAAATGGGAATAGTTACGCGGGTGGAAGTTCTGAGGATTGTATTGGTGATTGCATAGGATATCCCGAATTTTATCGATATCAGCTCTCACCAATATACGGTTCAATAAATTGATTTGTTATTGCTTGTTTAAATTATCTAGGCCGGATAATGCATATTCGTGTCTCTTCCGATGTAGATAATTGACTTTGATATGAAGGGACTTGACGGTAGACTGAAAACCTCTTAAAAATCTAAAATCTCGATTAATTTTTCCGCAGTTGCTAGTCCCGCCAGCGCAGCGCCCTCCACGCGCCCTTTGCTAAATCCGTCTCCGGTAAGCAGCAGCGGAGCAGGGGTTGCGAGTTGCGCATAGGGCATTCCCGGGGAAACTGTTGAGAGGCTATACCGCCATTTATGAATTTGGTAATCGGCGAGGCTATCCCGGGAAACCCAACGGTCTGCGGCGCTTAACAACTGATCAGCAATATCAGCTTTATCGCTATCCCAATTGGCAGCGCTAAAATCCGGACTGGCATGAATCGTCATTGCCGGCGCCGGGGAAATCCCTTTTTTCTGGTTGTCGGCCATCCATTGGATCGGCAGGCCGTCGCCCCAAACGCCACCCGGTTCGGGAATCCCGGACGGTGACTTTAGTAAAGCGAGCATCGCAATACAGGTATGATAATTTATCTGCTGAAGTGGTGCTGCCTGATCGTCAGCTAAAAAAATCCCCGATGTTTCCAGTAATTGCAGCGTTTGCGGTAATGGCGGGGTAAGGATGATACTGTCAGCAGTGAATTTATCGCCGGATTCGGTTGTTGCCGACCATTGATTTTCCTGAAAGGCCAGCGCAGTAACGCGCGTTTGCGGATGTGTGTTAAGACCGGCAGCAAGATGTTTGGTTATACCACGCATCCCCGATGTGCCAATATAGCGTGATTCCTTGTCGATTTTTAAGGCGCCATCAAATGTGTGGAAGCCCTGAGACCATTCCCGGACAATCCCGGCCTTTTGCCATTGTTTCACCCATTGAAGGAATTGCGAGTCCCGGGCGGTGAAGTATTGCGCGCCATAATCAAAAATACCCTGACCGAGCTGCTCGTTTCCTATTCGCCGGGTCGCCAGGCGGCCACCTATGCCGCGGCCTTTGTCTACAACTGTCACTCGTACACCGCTATTTTGTAAAACTGTAGCTGCCAATAATCCGGCAATCCCTCCGCCGATAATTAGGCAATGATGATTGCTTACTGAAGTCATATTAGTCCCTTCTCGGAAAATGCGTTTTGTTCTTTCGGAAAATATAACCATCAGGAATCGGTAAAGACAGCACAATATTAAAAAATGAGCGTTTTGAGCGTTTTGCCTTGCCCGGGATGGTGAATCTTTGTATGTTATTAAGCAAAAGTGTTATATCGTTTATTTGACTAGAAAGCTTGATACTATGAAAATTCTTCTGACTGGTGCAAATGGATATATCGGTAAGCGGCTGATACCGGTGCTGATCGAAGATGGCCATGAAGTTGTTTGCCTGGTTCGTAACCCAAGTCGTTTATCGTTGAGCAAATCCCTCCGGGAGAAAATAACCGTTGTGCAGGGTGATTTATTAAATCGTGATTCTCTCAATGAGATACCAGCGGATATCGAAGCCGCTTTCTACCTGGTACATTCGATGGGGCATGCAGGAACGGACTTCGCCTTACTGGAACAGCAGTGTGCCGAGAATTTTGTTGCGCGCATCAGCCAAACCAAAGTCCGCCAAATTATATACCTGAGTGGTATTGTTAACGATGATAACCTTTCGAAACATTTGCAGTCTCGCCATAGTGTAGAGAATGCGCTCCGGGCAAGTGGACGGCCACTAACCACACTGCGGGCCGGGATTATCATCGGATCCGGTAGTGCCTCATTTGAAATTATTCGCGACCTGGTCGAAAAATTGCCGGTAATGATCGCCCCACGCTGGTTAAACAACCTTACTCAACCGATCGCTGTCAGCGATGTGCTTTATTATCTGCGGAAACTGATCGGTAATGAAGCCTGTTACGACCGTACTTTCGATATTGGCGGCCCGGATATTCTCAATTATCGGGACATCTTGTTGCGTTTTGCGAAAGTGCGGGGCTTTAAGCGGTATGTTTTTAATGTGCCGGTTTTAACGCCGCGCCTATCCTCCTACTGGCTGTATTTTATGACCTCTACTTCCTTCTCTTTAGCCCAAAGCCTGGTGGATAGTCTGAAAAACGAAGTTGTCTGCAAAAATAATGATATTGAGAAAATAATCCCGCATCGTTGCCTGCCATATGAGGAAGCTGTTCAACGGGCATTTTCCAAAATTGCCGAAAATAGTGTGGTTTCCAGCTGGAAAGATGCCTGGGTGAGTGGCACTTTACACGGTGATTACAACGATTTTATCCAGGTGCCAAGCTATGGTTGCCTAACTGATGAACGGCAGCAGACATTTCAGCGGGATCCGGCGAAGGTACTGGAGAACATTTGGTCAATTGGGGGCGAACGGGGCTGGTATGGAATGAACTGGTTGTGGAAACTTCGTGGTTACCTGGACAAAATGGTCGGCGGTGTGGGATTACGGCGCGGCAGAACCAATCAGCATACCATTGAGCCCGGCGATGCGCTGGACTTCTGGCGGGTGTTATTAGCTGATGAAAAGAATATGCGCTTGCTGCTTTACGCCGAAATGAAGTTGCCTGGAGACGCCTGGCTGGAGTTTCATATTGAACCGCATGCGCAAGGAGGGACGCTTTATCAAAACGCGACATTTCGGCCGAACGGTTTATTGGGCAGGCTATATTGGTACAGTGTTTCTCCGATGCATTTTTTCGTTTTCGGAAAAATGATCAGAAATATTGCTAACAATTAGAAGGCGTTGTCAAAATTATTCCGGTAACAATCAGATCGTTTATTTATCTCCGTTCTATTTGCCCATTTGCCATTGCCCATTTGCAGATTCACAAATGGGCAATGGCAGCAGACTTCACAGGTTTATTGATCTACTAATTCGTAGCTGGCAGATTATAACTAACCTTTGTTAAATCTTCCGAGACTTCCCAGAGCATTACGGCAATTTTATCATCTTTCGACAATTTATTGCTGTCTACTTTCTTCGGATAGCCATTCATCTCCATAAACCCGGAAGGGCCAAAATAATCTCCGCTGTTGACATCCTCGGCCACGGCGGCATAAAGGGTCGGCAAGGCGCCCATGGAAATATCCTGCGCGAAGAAATTATTGAGAAAATTTGCCAGGCCGGTATTTCGCTGCAGTTCAGTGGCAGTCCAGCCGGGGTGCGCAGCGGTAACCATGACATCAATATTATTGGCTTCAAAGCGTTTCTTCAATTCCCGGGTGAAGTAGATGTTGGCAATTTTGCTATCCCCATAAGCACTCCAGGGCTTGTACTTGCGATTTTCCCAGTTGAGATCGTCAAACTTGAGATTTCCGCGATTGTGCGCCATGCTGGATACGTTAACAATACGCGATCCTTTTGTTTTTTTCAGCACATCAACGAGGTGCGCGGTTAAGGCATAATGCCCTAAGTGATTGGTGCCAAACTGCAGTTCAAAACCGTCGGCGGTTTTTGAGTAGGGAGGCACCATTACGCCGGCATTGTTGATCAGCAGATCCAGTTGTTTATATTGTTTATTGTATTCTGCGGCAAACTTTTTAACAGAATCGAGGTTCGCAAGGTCAACAATCATGACGGATACATCGGCATTGGCATTTTGCGCCTTGATTCTCTCCAGTGCTTTTTCGCCCTTTTGCGGGTTACGCACGGCAATAATTACCTTGGCATTTTTGTTGGCGAGTACCCGGGCGGTTTCGTAACCAATTCCGCTGCTGGCACCGGTAACAATAGCAATTCTACCGCTTTGGTCGGCAATATTTTCAGCATCCCATTTTGTCTTGGACATGATTTGCTCCTTTGATTTTAATTAAGTGAACATTCATTCTTTTTTGAGTAAAAATTTTTTATCTACAGCTTAATTGCATCCCAGGCCATGGTAAAAGCCAGGTCGATGTTTTCGGATGATTTTTCAAACCCTGCGCATATATTTTTATTGGATAAAACCAGGATTGGATGAAAAATAAACGCAGTTAAAAGGTCTTTCGGGACATCTTTGATAATTTTTTGCTCAATGCCCTTATTCATCGTTTCCAGCAGTGGCAGAAAAGGCGCTTCCACTGCTGCTTTGTCGATAAGACTACTGTAAGGGGAATTGGAAAACTGCTCGCCAAACTGAAAGTAAGCTTTATTGGCTGAGATGTAAGCGAAGGTGTTTCGCCACACTTTTTTCATCGTATCGCGAATTGGTAAGGTATTATCGAAATCTGCCAGCATCGCTTTTCCCATTTTATGTTTAATATCGATGTAGGTGGATACCAGCAAATCTTCTTTGTTTTTATGATAGATGTAAATAGTTGCCGGAGAGACATTCGCCGTTTTGGCAATTTTGGCAACCGAGCTTGCTGCAAAGCCGATTTCGTTTACTAATTGGATTGTCGCTTCAATAATCGCAGCTTGCTTTTTTTCATCTTTCTTTCTCATATTTGTAAAATAAGTGAATGTTCATTCATTTAAAAGAGATTTTTAATTTTTTCAAATATGCTGATATTAGTTTTGTAAACTACAGTTTTTATTGAGATTGTGTATTGAAAGTGTAAATAAGATCAATTCTAAGCTTGCTGGGAAACTCAGAATTGATCTTAATATCTTGGCTAAATCAGAAATGTTAACGTAGCAGCAGCATCTTCCTTACTTCCTGAAAACCGGTAACCTGAAAGCGATAAAAATAAGTGCCGCTCACTTGTCCGTCTGCTTGAAATCGGGCAGTATGATAACCGGCCGGTTTGCTTTCGTTAACCAATAATGCTACTTGCTGGCCGAGGTTGTTATATACGGAAAGGTGAACATGCATCATCGCCGGTAGGGCATAGCGAATATGAGTAGCCGGGTTAAACGGATTGGGATAGTTCTCCAGCAGCATCGGCTTGCTCGGCAAAGTTGTGGGATCACCTGGCGCCTCAATAGCGACGACATCATTGATCGTCAGTAAAAAAGATTCCGAGCCGGAGAGCGCCGGCAGGCCATTATCAGTTGCCACTACCTCAATTGTATATTGGCCGGCATCATTAAACCCGGGGGTAAAATTCAAGGATCCACTGCCATCGCCATTATCTGTCAATGCCCCAAAGGAAGGCAGATTATTGACACTCAGGGAGATGCTATCGCTGTCAAGATCATTGGCGATTATCGGAATAAACAAATTGCTGCCCTCGGGGATGGACTGGTCGTTGATCGGGTTGAGCTGCGGCGCCCGGTTTACATTTTCCACGGTGAGAGAGAAACTCGTCGTGTCGGCCAGGGGCGGCGTGCGGTCATCTGTAGCGATGATTTCAATATTCTCATAGAGACCGCTGTCATCGAAATCCGGGCTAAAGCTCATGGTACCGTTGCCGCCGCCATGATCTGTAAAGCTGCCGAAGAAAGGAAGATTGTTAACCGACAGCGCAATTTCATCGCCATTGGGATCGTTGGCAGAAACGGCAATGTTCAGGTTAATTCCCTCATTCATAGTGAGATTTGAAATTGGCGTAATTGATGGCGCGACCTGGGGAGATACTAATATCCGCAAGCTGTTGGCGAGGGAATTATGCGCGGATACGTCGAGGCTTCCGGTTGTAGTCATATCCAGGGAAAATTGCTGCCCATCGATGTTATCGGTAATGCGAAAATCGCCCAGCGCGTCGAGGAGACTATTGTCCCAGGATAAAACAATCGGTCCGTTACCATTGGCCGGTGTATAATTAACCTTGAAAGTCTTTTCATTGACGGTATTTGTGCGGATGTCCACAATGTAATTATCATCGATGCCTTCCAGACGGGCGTCGAAAGCGCCGGGCGGAGCTGCCGGAGGCGCGAGTGTATCCAGACCGATATCGAAGAAATCACTACCGGCGGGATCTACGCCGACACGCAAGATATCGGAGTTGTTTCCATCGGAAATCGTTACTGCTACGGAGAATGCCTGGGCAGAAACCATAATATTGAAAGTTAATATCATGGCGACGATAATACTGCAAAGGTTATATCGAATCATCATTTTATTCGATCCTCACTATCATTCATTTTTTGCTAATTTGGTTTTTTATCGGGCTGCCTATCTCAACAATATCATCTTGCGGGCAGCCTTGTTTTTCCCGCTGGTAACCCGGTACATGTAAACACCACTTGCAACAGCCTGCCCGGCGGCATTGGTGCCATCCCAAACCGTTTGGTAACTGCCGGCTTTTTTTATTCGGGAAACCAGGGTTTTTACCTTCTGACCCAGCGCATTATAAACGATGATTTCTACCTTCCCTTCCCGGGGAATGGAATAGCGGATTTCCGTGCGGGGATTAAATGGATTCGGATAATTCTGTGAAACCGCAAAGGATGTTGGAACGATCGCTTTCTTGCTAATCCGTAATGTCTTCACTTGTGGATTATTGATTTGCACGCTGGCGGTTTCATCCAAATTATGCGCTACCCCTTTCTGGCCGGCACTATATTCGGTAATGACATACCGATATGCAGCTTGCTCTGGTAACGCTTCCGGATGATCTGTTCGATCCCCATCCGATTGAGATTGCGCCGCCGCGTCATCCAGGAGCCCGGCGAGGTTGGCAACATCAATGGTTAACGGATAATCGCTGGCTTGAATGTGAATGACCGCTTCATCAGACTCACTAAAGTTGAGATTATCGGCAAAACGTGCATCCAGGCCGGATAAGGCAATCGGCGGAGTCGGAGGTAGTTTGAAATTCTCAATATTGCCAGGCGCGGTTTCTTTTTGTGGCGTAGAATTCTCCGATGTTTCGCCCGCGACTTTTTTCGATTGCTCCCTGGCTGTGCTTTCCAATCGCTCTTGCCGGGCATTGCTTTCTGGAGAATCTGTGCTGGAACGAGATCGTTCGCCAACAGAAGACGAGTTTTGCTCTGCCGCAAAGGATGCTGCCGCTTCCGGCAGGAGGGCTGCCCTGCTTTCTGTGGAAGAAATTTCCGGCGGAGCAGTTGCTTCTGCCAGGTCTACATTTAAGTAGAGCGTTTGGTTACGACCGCGGGCATCCGCGATCTGCAGCGAAGTAAATTGATCCAGGTTTAAACGGGAGGTCGCGATGCGCTGTGGTGCATCCGCTACAGCCGTCGGTTGCGCTGGCAGGGTAACTTGACCGGGCGTATTGGCGCGTATCCAATAGGCCTGCCCCGGTTCAAGCATGTTGGTGGGATAATATGCACCATCAAAACCATAAATAGTGCCGGGGATAATAATGCTACTCGGATCGATAATATCTCCGACAAAAACATTTCGGGTTCCGGCGCTAATTAAATTCCAGTCGGCTTCCAAATCTATAGTCAGGTCGCTATAGGCATATCCTTGCAGGGGAGTACTGGCCGGCTGGATAAATTCGAGGAAATAACCTTCCCCGGGGCGAAGCGTATCGACAGTGGTATAATCGCCGTTGGTAAATCCCATCAAACTGCCTTCAACCGCGGATGGATAGAGGGTTTGATGGGCGGCATCTGCAAACAATAGTGGTAAACCAATAAGGTTCCAACCGGCAGCGAATGAGTGGGTGAAGGCAATACTTTCCTCCAGAGGATTATCGAGGGGATGTCCTCCGAGATAAAAACGATCAGCAATGCTTCCGCTGATGCCACTGCGGCGGGCAATGCTACTGTCTCCGGCCTGATGATTTCCGACAAGGTTGAATGTGTTTCCATCAGTGGAGTGAAGAATCCGCAGGTAATTGCTGCGAATGATCCCTGGTTGTCCGGCGCCATCGACACTGAGGTCGTATTCGCCTCCGGAAATACCCTCCATGGAAATCTCCCAGTACATTGCGGAACGACGATCCAGCGGATAGCCATTGTCGTCCAATTGAGGGATGGCAGCTGAGAATCCACCGGGGTCTATATGGGTAACATTAATGATGCCGCCAGTATTTGGTGGCACCGTGAAATCTATCGTGAGTGGACGATTATAAATGCCGCTGCTGACCGGAAACACCCTCGGTCCACTGATGTTATTGATATAACGAAGTAAATTTCCGCTGATAGATCCTCCGTTATTCAACAGAACCGCTTCGGAAGAATCACCTAGCTGAAGGGTGTGATTTCCAGTGAAAATCTGACCGGCATTTAATATCAGGGAATTATGAATGATGATATCGGTTTCCAGTGTTAATGCGCCGGTAGATTTTTCCAATGCCATATTGAAATAATTCTCAGCACTGCTGCCAGCGATGGATTGGTCCGCGCTGCCATTAAAGGTGACGATGCCTTCTCCGGGGGAGAAAGTGCCGTCATTTTCCCAGTTCCCTTTCAAAACAATCTCCATTGCCCCGGCGACATCCAGTGTTGTGCCGTCAGCGATGCGAAGAGATACTTGCCCGAACGCCGAGGCAGCCAGAAGAAAACATATGCAAAAAGTAATAATGATTTTCATTACTTCTCCTTTTCCAGTTGGCGTTTAGCGATTTTCGAGTTCCTGAATACGCTTTTGCAGCGCTTCGATCTGTGCCTGCTGTTCCTGAACCGCGGAAACCAGGATGGGGATCAGGCTGGTGTAATTAACAGCATCAAACTCGACGCCCTGCCCTTCATGGGTATCGGAGGTTGGCTCATCATATCCCTGAAAGGAGCGTTTTACCAGATTGGGAAGCACGTCCCGCACTTCATCGGCAATAAATCCGTACTGCTCGCCTTCGGGCAGGTTCATAAAATCGTAGGTGTTTCGGTCATACTCATACCGGGTGGGGCGGAGATCCATCACGGTTTGCAGACCTTCGCTATAGCTGCGATTTAATCGTTTAAGTTTTCGGTCGGAGGGCAGGTATTGCCCGGTAGAATAAATATTTCCGCTGCCATAGACTGCATAGCCGGTGACGGTAGCTGCAACACCATACACGCCATAATTGAAATTGGACGCATTACTGGCCAAACCGTAAACACCATAACTGAGGTAGGCGTCCGCATCAGTAGAATATCCATAGAGATTAAACAAGCGGGGGAAACCACTATTATTGCTCTGACCTAAATTGACGAGAACTCCATAATTGAAAGTAGAAGTAGACGTCGTCGGAAGAGTATTATAGACATTGACAGTTCTACTTTGTCCGTTGCCATTTATCTCCAACGGCCAGCCGGGAGAGGCATCGTTTATACCTACCCGCCGGCGGGCATTTACGGAAACGATGTCCCCGACGCCGCTATAATAGAAGTTTAACTGGCCATTCGCCAAATTTGTATCGCAGCGGGCGGCAATATCCCAAAAGGGAGAATGTACGGTATTATTAAAGGTAATGCGGGAATAATCGAATTGCTCCTCAGTAAGCTTTAAATGGCCGAATCCGGTAGAACTGTTGTTGAGAACATGCACTTTCGACTCAGGAGAAAAAGTACCAATGCCTATCCGGCGTTGTCCGGAGAGTTGTACTTGCATTATCGGCAGATTATCACCGATATAGTTAAACGCATCGGAAGTGTCGTTGTATTGAATGCCCCAACTGGGAAAATTGGGGGAGTGGGCGACAAGCATACGGGTAGAGTTATTGGTTCCGGACTGAAACATATGGATCATCGGAGAATTGCTGCCATTAACGTTCGCAAATCGCAACGAGCCCTGATCATCTTTAAATACGATATCTCCATCGCTGCCATGAATCTGCAGCTTATCACCATTACCAACAGTAAAGGTCGCGACCGGAGAGTTGTCTCCGATACCTACCTTGCCGGTGTTAAAGTAAATATTACTGCCGCTGTTATTCCAGGGACTATTGTCCGGGAGGTTGGTTAAGCCGCCTCCATTTCCGACAAAAAAATCTGCAGATAGAGTGCCGTTGACTTCCAATGCACTATTTGGGTTGGTTGTTCCGATGCCGACTTTACCATCGGTTTCCACCTGCATTAGCGTATCGCCGGCACTGTTTACAATGCTTAGTGCTTCATTTTGTTGGGTAAGCTTTTTAAGGGGATTACGGGGCTGCGATTTCCCGGCACGGGTAGAAATTTCATTTTGCTGCTCATACACCGGCAAGCGGGTTTCTTCCTGTTTTTCCTGTTGTGTAGATTGTCCCCAAATCGGGGTCATTAACAGAGAAATCCAGAAAATCATGAAAATTGTGCATCGGGGTAAAAACATGCGGGGGGAAAATAGTGCATTGGTGGCTTCGAGAGGCATGATAAATCTCCTTTTTTAGTAGTAAAGATCATCATTGTTAGTTGCGAAATACCGTACAACAAATGTCGTATCTATGTAGAGTATTGGGCAAAAATATTTCTCTCTGAGTGAAGTAAAAAATTTGTAATGCTTAAGGGGACCGCATCAGTATTTACAGACATTGCGGGAGAATTCCCAAGTCGTAAATACAGTAATAAACGGCCAATAATTATGATACGCCGGTGCTTTTACTGCGGGTTAC
Source organism: Calditrichia bacterium (assembly GCA_028284905.1). GTDB lineage: Bacteria > Calditrichota > Calditrichia > RBG-13-44-9 > J075 > JACKAP01. The sequence continues at coordinate 83,558 of JANQQU010000034.1, read as the reverse complement.
TGAAATGCTATTATTTTATGAAAACCAACTCTGAAACTAAACATTCGCAGGGGGCAAGAAAATCGTGACATTCGCTACCGATTGGTTGCAAAAAATAGCGAAGCGAAACATTTTACGCAAATATAAAATAGCGAAACGGAAAAGATTCTCCGCTTATTGATTCTCATTCGGAAGCTGCTTCCGTACTTGTCCGCCAAGTACCAGCCCGGCCCCGATCAACACCAGATTTTTTACGATGTACTGACCTTCCAGTGTTAATCCGTACGGGAAGGCTTGCCAGACAACTTCCGGTAAAACAATCAGCGGCAATGCAGTGCCGGGCATCTGGAGAAATAGCAGGAGTAAAGTGGTACGCATAAATTTTCCGCTGATCAGGCCGATGCCAATGAGGGTTTCCCAGGCAGCGAGAATCGGGAGAAAAAAATCAGGATCAACAAAATAGATGGTATTGCGTACCAATCCCTCTGCAGGACTTACCCCGGGGAAAAACTTTAGTATACCGAACCAGAAAAAGACGATGCCCAATCCAATCCGTAGCACGGTTAATCCGCGTCGACCCATCCAGCCGGAAATCGCCATATCCAGCTGGTTAAAGTAGGTTAAGGCGACTTTATCTTCCAAATTTTGCATATCTTCTCCCCAATATGTCCTGAAAATGTTGATTTTTGCGATAGTTTACGTATATTTTTTGCGTTTTAAGAAAATTATTCTTTTGTTGTTGCTCGGATGAAAGTGACTTATTGCAGTGTGCAAGGTCAAAATATTTAGAAAGTAATTAAACTTTTGATATAAACAGAGTTGAATAAAATAACCATAGAAACTTATTTAAAGTGAGGAAATTAGTAATGAAACGTTCTAGTATGAGTTTAATACTTATGTTCTTGTTTGTTCTTGGCCTGTCCGTAAATGCACAAACAGGAAAAAATGGCTACACCAATGGCGATTTGCTGCTTGCTTCCATGCCGGAGTATGAAGAAGTGCTGAAACAACTGCAATCGCAAAGACAAACTTTTGAGCAGAATGTTCAGAATAAGCAGGTAGAAATTAATGATAAATTGACCGCTTATCAGCAGCAGCGTACTTTAATGACAGCGGAAGCGAAAGCACAAAAAGAGCAGGAACTAACGCAGTTGCAACAGCAATATGAGCAGATGGTCGTCAATTATGATCAGGAGTTGAAGAAAAAGGAAGTTGAACTCTTAAATCCCCTGCTGGAAAAAGTAAATAATGCCATTAATCAGGTCGCAAAAAATAAAGGCCTCCATGCAGTTTGGAAGAGCGATGCCCTGTTATATGCAGACCAGGTCAATTATGTCGATATTACCAAAGATGTAGCAACGGTCCTTGGCATTCAATTTCAGGACGGGGCTCAGTAAACAATTTTGGGCACAACCAATAGATGCAGGTAAAAAAACAGCCTCGGAATTTTTCGGGGCTGTTTTTTTATAGGTAATGCGGAGTCAAATTTTTACTACGTCAATAGCTGATATTGATCTACAGAATGATTTACTTTTTATACTTCGAGGGCGTAACACCAAACTGTTTCTTAAAACTGCGGGTAAAGTTCGCCTGATCGGTAAAACCAACTTCATATGCAATTTCTGCCACGTTACCGGCACCTTGCTGAAGTAAGTCTGCGGCGCGCTGTAGTCGCAACGAGCGAATCAGTTTGCCGGGCGGCTGATTGATCAACGCATTGAGTTTGCGATTCAATTGTGGTTCACTCATATTCGCCTGCCGTGCGAGCACTTCGACGTTAAAACTATCATCGCCCATTTGCGCCTCAATGATATCCAAAATGCGTTGCAGAAATTTTTGATCGGCGGAAACCGCGGAAACATCTTTCGGGCGAATAACCGTCGCAGTGCTGAAGCGCTCTTTCAGCTGGCGGCGGAGCTGGATCAGGTTGCGGATGCGCACTTGCAGTTCCCGGGCATCGAAGGGCTTGATCAGGTAATCGTCCACGCCAATCTCCAATCCACTGATCTTATCGCTTTGGCCTGCCTTGGCAGTGAGCATGATTATTGGGATGTGGCTGGTTTTTTCATCGGCTCGAATTTGCCGGGAGAACTCGTAGCCATCCATGCGGGGCATCATTATGTCGCTGATAATAAGATCCGGGATGATCGCTCGGGCCTGCTTCAGTCCTTCTTCTCCATCTGCTGCTTCTTTAATCTGATAATGTGTTTCCAGATTTTCCCGAATATAATTCCGAATATCGGTATTGTCTTCTACCAATAAGATGATGGTTTCCGGTAGCTTTCTCTCAGTTTCGGCTGCAGATTCAAGGGAAAGCGCAGGTGAGCCTTCGACTTCCGTCGCGGTGGTTTCCTGGAAAGGCTGAGAAGCAGATGCCGTTACTTGAAAAGAGGTTTGCTGCAGCGGTAACTTTATTGTAAAAGTTGTTCCCCGCTGAATTTCACTGGCAACGGAAATTGTGCCCTTGTGCAGTTCGACCAGCTCTTTAACCAGCGCGAGGCCAATACCAGAGCCTGTCTGCGGATTGGATTCATCCTGATGAGTCTGATAAAAACGCTCGAAAATATAGGGCAATTTCTCTGCGGGAATGCCGCTGCCGCTATCGCTGACAGTTATCAGTAAACAGTTGTCAGTTATCAGTTTTCTATCTCCCGAATGCTCATTGTTCACTGATAACTGATCACTGACAACTGATAACTGAAGACTGACTTTCCCGCCTGCCGGTGTAAACTTGATTGCGTTAGAGAGGAGATTAACGACAATTTTTTCCAGCTTATCCGGTTCATGATCGATAACGATTTCCGCTGCCTCGCATTCCCAATGAAGAGAAATGTTCTTTTCATCCGCCATGCTTTCGAAAGAATAAAGCAGGTATTTCAGAAAAGGGAGAACATCGCTTCTGGTAATGTTGAGCGACATAGCGCCGGATTCCAACTGAGAGAGATCCAGCAGTTGATTGACCAGATTGAGTAGCCGGTGGCTATTTCGCTTCGCTACTTCTAATTTATCCTGCTCCTTCGGGGTTTTTATTGCCTCCGTAACGGCGTTTATCTGACCGAGGATGACTGTTAAAGGTGTGCGAAACTCATGGGAAATGTTCGCGAAAAAATGCGACTTCATTTGATCGACTTCTTTTAACTTCTCCGCTTCTATTTGCTCCAGGCGTAATTGATTCTTCAGGCGAATACGATTGGTCTCGTATTTTCGTGCGGCCAGAATAATACCGCCGATCACCAGGCTATAAAGCAGATACGCCCACCAGGTTGCCCACCAGGGTTTAAGAATCCGAAAATGAAAAACAGTATCTTCAGTACTCCAAATACCATTACTGTTAGCCGCACGGGCACGAAAAGTATAATCACCGGGATCAAGATTGGTATAACGGGCACTGCGCTGTGTGCCGGCCTGCACCCAATCTTTTTCATAATTTTCCAATTGATATTGATATTGATTCAAATGAGGATTGCGATAATCAAGCGCGACAAAATCAATCGTTATATCATTCTGTGTATGGGAGAGCGTCATCCGATTATCCGCCCCGGATGATTGAAAAAGGCGGACCTGCGAGCCAGTCACCGGCGCTTCTCCGGCAATCTGCAGACCGGTGAGAATAACCCGGGGAGGATTGTTGCTGCCCTGGAAGGCTTGCGGGTCGAAAAAATTAATCGCCCCCCGGCCACCGAGCAGGATATCTCCATTTTTACTGCAATAAGCGGCTTGCCGGAGATAAGTCATTTCTACCAGACCGTCATTCTGGTCAAAAAACTTGCTCGCTTTTGTTGTTGTGTTAAAACGTGTGATTCCGGTTGGGGAAAAAAGCCAGGCATTCCCAATCTGATCATTAATAATATTATAGAAAGAACTGGTATGCATGCCCTCCTGAACAGAAAATTTTTCAGTTTCTCCACTAGTCGGATCCAGAATCACCAGACCGTCGGTATCGGTCGACAGATAAATGATTCCGGTTGAATCTGTACTAATATCGGTGACGGCGATTCTTTGCCCATCTTTAATTTCCAACATCCGGGAAAATTTCCCGCTTTCCCGCTGAAATTGCGCCAGACCGTTAACAGTGCCAATCCACATATTACCGGCATTATCCTCAAAGACAGTCTCAATATCATTCTCATTGATACTGTTCTCATCTGCGGGATCATGTTTGTATTGGTTGACTTCTCCAGTAGTAAGGTCGATTGTTGTTAGGGGATCAGCGCTAATCCAGAGAGTATTATGCCGGTCGGCGAGCATTGTGATCGGCCGATCGGAGTTTATCGCTGGCTGCGCACCCGATAACCCCGGCAGACGTTGAAAGATTTCCCGCTTTAGGTCGAATTGAAACAAACCGCAGTTGTTGACGAAGAGCAGTAAACCATCCTGAGAATGGGCCATTGCACTGCCGGGAATATTCCAGACTGCACAGTTGCCGGCGGGTGGGCGAAAAGAATCTACCTGCTGATTTTCCCGATCCCAGCGAAGCAGACGCATATCGCTAGTGCCGAGCCAAATGCGACCTTGTTCGTCTTCGAGAATGTCTGTCACGCCCTCGTCTGGTTTCAGATTAAGCTGATAAGCAGGGAATTTGCCGGAGAGGTCGGTCTTGTTCAAACCACTATGAGTGCCAACCCAGAGTAAATTGTCCGCATCGATGAATACGCTCCACACCCGGTCATCTGCGATGGTAAAAGGAGCATCGGCATCGTAGAGATAAAAAGAATTTTCTCCGTTTTCAACATTGTATCGATTGAGGCCCCCGCGAAACGTCGCCATCCACAAATAGGGTGTGCCCGGTTGTGGGGTCATCCAGGTGATACCATGGAAATTTGTCCGGTTCTCATCAACCGGATACTGCAGCGGCGGGAGCGCCAGAAAGCGACTCTCCCGGCGGTCGAAGCGATAGAGGCCGCCCTGCCAGGTGGCGACCCAGGGCTCATCACCGCCGGGTTGATAAATCGCCTGGACGAAGTTTTTTCGATCAAGCGGATTCGCAGAGTTAACTAAAAAATGATCGAAAGTCTCGTTTGATTCATTGAGGCGATTTAAACCTCCGGACATGCGATGGGAAAACGGATTACCGGTCCCGATCCAGATAGTGCCCTGATCATCTTCAAAAATTTCCCGGACCTGATTGCCAAACAGCTGACCGGAATTATATGCTCCGGAAGCATAGCGGGTAAAATGCCCGGATTGCCGGTCCATCAAATTAAAACCATTTGCGGTGCCAACCCAGAAACGCCTCTGCCTATCCTCGAGAATCACATCGACGCTACCGCTGCCAATGGTGGTCGGATTCTCTGAATCATGGCTGAAGCGGGTAAAGGTTTTATCGAGGGCATTAAAACGATCCAGGCCGGCAGCGGTGCCCGCCCAAAGAGTGCCATCGCGGGTTATGTAGGGCATCGCCCAGTTATGCGAGAGGGAAAGGGAATCGTCGGGATTATGCCAGTATCCCTGAAAAGTATATCCGTCATATTTGTAAAGGCCATTCCAGGTGCCGAACCAGATAAAGCCATGCTGATCCTGAACCGGGGCACCGGCAACCGGGGATGTTGGTAATCCGTCTTTTAGTGAGAAACGTTCAATTTTTGGAATAAAATCCTGGGCGTATCCGTTAAAAAAAATCCCGCTGAAAAGAAGTATAATAATTTGATATGGAAGGATTATTCTGGTAAGCACTTAGAAACCTGAACCTGATTTTAAAAATTACAGGGGGCGGCGTTCGCATTCAGTGAGAAAAGCAAGCGAATGTCAATCACCTAAAATTAAAGGTAGTGTTAAACATGTAATGCTAAAGCTGTCATCGCGAGGAGTGCAGCGACGAAGCGATCTCCATGTTGTATGCACGTTTGAGATTGCTTCGGCAAAAAACGCCTCGCAATGACCGGAATGAATAGTATTACTTCTTTAACGCTACCAAATTAAAGATAAATATAAAAATGGGGGAGGAATAAATCAACCTGCCCTGTGGGAAAAGGAGAATGAACAAATCCAATAAACAAACTGTTTGGCAAAGAAAGAAATAGGTTTGCGAAGTTCATTAACGCGATTATATATTGATTTCCACATACCCATTTGCCCATTTGCAATTTTACAAATGGGCAATAAAACGAGATGAACAATCGATATTGATTTCATCACTATCGGAAATCAGAGATAAAGGACGTTTAATGCCAGAAAAGAGCGGCGAGAAAAATGCCGGCATTCCCCTGATTGAAACCAAGCTTTATATGCCTCGTTGGCGCTCCGGTTTAATATCCCGGCCCCGGTTAATTCAGCGCATGAACCAGGGGATGAACGGGAAATTGACTTTAGTGGCGGCGCCGGCCGGGTTTGGCAAATCAACGTTATTAGCGGAATGGATTGCGGATCTCAATGCCCCCGAAAATACTGTTGCCTGGGTATCCCTGGATAGTAATGATAATGATGCGGTATTTTTCTGGACTTACTTTATTAAAGCGCTACAGAAAATTCAACCTGATATTGGGGAAAGTGCATTGCTGTTGTTGCAAGCCCCACAACCGGCGGCAATAGAAACCATCCTGACTTCCCTGATCAATGAAGTGAATACCGGAAAAGAAGAATACATAATAGTTCTCGATGATTTTCACCTGATCGAAGCGTCGGAGATCCACCAGGGCGTCGTTTTCCTGTTGGATCATTTACCGGCTCAGATGCATTTGGTGCTGGCCAGTCGGGTAGATCCACTGCTACCACTGAGTCGCCTGCGCGCAAAGGGAGAATTGCTGGAGTTACGATCTGGTGACTTGCGCTTTACAACCGATGAGGTCAACGATTTTTTCCGTCAATCCATGGGACTGACATTGGCTGAAGATGGCATTGCCGCCTTGGCAACCCGAACCGAAGGATGGATCGCTGGCTTGCAGTTAGCTGGACTGTCTCTGCAGGGGCGGGAGGATGTCGCTGGTTTCATCGATACTTTTTCCGGGGATGATCGCTACATTCTCGATTACCTGGTAGAAGAAGTGCTGCTGCGCCAATCGGATGATGTCCGGCAATTTTTACTGCAAACAGCCATCCTCGATCGCCTCAGCGCGCCGCTTTGTGATGCGGTTACGGCCGGGGAAAATAGCAAGGCGCTTTTAGAAACACTGGAACGGGAAAATTTGTTCATCATATCTCTGGACGACAAGCGCCAGTGGTATCGCTATCATCATCTGTTTGCTGATATGCTCCGGACCCGCCTGGAAATGGAATTCCCGGATTTACCGGGCAAGTTACACCTGCGGGCCTCTGATTGGTACGAAGGGCAAAACGAGAGCGCCGCAGCGATTCACCATGCCACAACGGCTGGAGATTTTCAGCGGGTTGCCGGTTTGGTAGAGCTTGCGGCGCCGAGAATGTTTTCTACTGCTCATAGCAGTACTTTATATGGCTGGCTGCGAAAAATTCCAGACGAAATCATTCTGAAGCGACCGGTGTTGAGCATTTGGGCCGCCTGGTCCGCAATGGACACCCGGGATCTGAGTGCCGGTGAACAATGGCTGCTCAATGCGGAAAAATACCTTTCCGCTAATGATACAGAAAATATGGTCGTTACCGATGAAAAGCAATTCCGCACACTGCCGGCACTTATTGCGACGGCTCGGGCCTTTTATGCCCAGGCCAGTAATGATGCAGCCGCTACGATCCGCTATGCCCGGGAAGCGCTGGAAATACTGCCCGAGGAGGAATACGTCTGGCGGGGAGGGGCAACAGCCTTGTTGGGACTGGCCTCCTGGAGTCGTGGGGATTTGCAAGCAGCGTACGAATCTTTCGCCGGCGGATTGGGGTTGATTGAAGGGGCTGGCATTCCTCATTACAAAATCTCCGGCACTCACGTCCTCGCTGATATTTGTATCGGGCAGGGACGGCTGCGCGATGCGATCGGCCTTTATCAACAATCGATGAAACTGGCTGAGAATTGGAAGGGTGCAGTTATCCGCGGCACTGCCGATCTCTGTCTGGGACTGGCAGAATTATATAATGAACAAAATGCACAGGAAAAGGCTCGCGACTGGCTTGCTCGGGGGCAGGCCTTTGGTATGGATGCAGCATTGACCGAAAATCAATACCGTTGGTTGGTGCTGCAGGCGCAGATGGCGGAAGATGAAAATCGCCTGGATGATGCCAGCGCGTTGCTCGCTGAAGCGGATGACCTCTTTGTCCCGGATGCAGTACCTTGCGTCCGCCCGGTTGCTGCCCTGCAGGCGCAATTATGGATTAAAACCGGAAGAATTGCCGATGCAGAACGCTGGGCGGCGCAGCAGGGAATTGCCGTCAATGATGAAGTCACTTTCCTCCGTGAATTTGAGCATATAACTTTGGCCAAACTTTATATTGCGCGGTATGCTGAGGAGCGAGATGACCGCCAGCTCGATGCCGTTATTGCCCTGCTGGATCGGCTACTTCAAGCGTCCGAAGCGAAAGAACGGACCGGAAGCAGCATCGAAATTATGATTCAGCAGGCGCTCGCTTACCAGGTCGGGGGAGACGCATCTCTCTCCCTGGTGCCGTTGGAACGCGCGTTAACCCTGGCGGCACCGGAAGGCTATGTACGAACCTTCCGGAAAGAAGGCGTGAAGATGCGCGATTTGCTCCGGCAGGCAGCCGCTGCAGGTATTTCCGGTGAGTACACCCGGCGCTTGCTGGCAGCATTTGATGCTGGCCCATCTCCCACCAGATCAACGACTGATATTTCTGCCAATGCACTTGCCGATCCGCTCACCAACCGGGAAATTGAAATCCTTCGCCTGATTGCCGCTGGTATGCGTAACCAGGAGATTGCCGATCAATTGTTTATCAGCTTATACACCGTCAAACGGCATATTGCCAATGCTTATGGTAAAATGGCCGTCAGCACCCGTACGGAAGCGGTTGCCCGCGCGAATGAGCTAAAGCTGCTCTGATTTAAGTGATTAACTGCCACTGCCACTGCCCATCTACACCCCCAAATTACACCCCCAATTACATCCTTCGAGCGATTGTGGAAAGTTCTTCAATCCGTTAAATTACCTCTGTAATGATTAACGAAGTTGTTACCAATTGAAATAAAGAAGGAATTTAGAAATGCCGGAAATTAGCAGAGCAACAGCGGAACAACTCACCTGGAATTATGAAGTTGTTGATCATAGCGGCTATTCCCTGGCAAACGCTTTATGGCTTTATCTTTTACTGGAAAACGGCCAGATGCTGGTTACCTGCTATGATTATCACACCCGCGAAAAAACATACTTTGTCGTCGATGCAGCATCCACAGCGCCTGATGATAGAAATGAGTTAGATACGGAAAATGATCAACTAAAACTGTCCACAGTTTTATAGCAAGAAAATTTGTTAAAAGGAGATGACATTATGAAAGCAATTGTTTATCACGAATATGGTGCGCCGGACGTATTGAAATTAGCAGACATTCCCAAACCGCTTCCCGGCGATAACGAGATATTAGTAAACATTCACGCCACGACGGTAACTTCCGGCGATTCCCGCTTGCGGGCGATGCGAGTGCCGTTGGGCTTCCGGACAATTACCCGCCTGGTTTTTGGTATCAGTAAACCGCGCAATGAAGTGTTGGGCAGGGATTTCTCCGGCATCGTTGAGGCGGTCGGTAAAGATGTGAAAGCGTTTAAGGTCGGTGATGAAGTCTTTGGCGCGCGGGAAAATCAACGCTGTTATGCCGAGTATGTGACCATGCCGGAAGATGGGCCGGTGGTGCTCAAACCGGCTAATATCAGCTTTGAGGAGGCCGCTGCCGTTCCTTTTGGAACCATCTCTTCCCTAATCTATCTCCGCAATTTTGGGAAGATAAAGGCCGGGGAAAAGATACTGATTTATGGTGCTTCCGGTGCGCTGGGAACCGCCGCTGTCCAGTTGGCGAAGCATTTCGGGGCAGAAGTAACCGGCGTTTGCAGCACCGCCAATCTGGAGATGGTAAAATCGCTCGGTGCGGATAAGGTAATTGATTACACCCAAACGGATTTCAGTGAAGGCGATGAGACCTATGATGTTATTTACGATACCGTTGGCAAAGTCGATGTCGCCCGTTGTAAAAAGGTGCTTGCCACTAACGGACGCTGCCTGCTGGCAGTCGCTTCGATACCGCAGTACCTGCAGATGCTCTGGACGAAAATTGTCGGTGGGAAACAGATCATTGCCGGTGTCGCTATGGCGAACAAAAAAGACATGCATTATCTGAAGGAATTACTGGCTGCCGGTAAGTTGAAAGCAGTGATCGATCGCCAGTATCCGTTGACAGAAACAGTTGCCGCCCATCAATATGTCGATAAAGGCCATAAAAAAGGAAATGTGGTACTGGCAGTTTAGCATTTTACCGCAAAGCGGTTACATAGCATAACCCGGGGGTATTTTTTCACCTCCGGGGTTGCAGAGAAATCAAAAACAGCTGAAGCGCCGAATCATCCTCAAAGACATACGTCGCCGCCCGTCGAAGCCTGTCCATCACGGAAACACCAACGCCGGCAGCTGCAACACCATCGATAATAATAACATCGACCGACTGCGCATCGAATGCCCGTAAATCCCGATAAAGATGGTACGCTAAATCATCAGCTGCATTCCTGGAAAGTTCCTTTTTCAAGAAAATCTGAGGATGTGTTAACAATGCTTCCCGCCAGCCGATATATCCGATCCGAATACTGTTAGAACGGGATGCTACCAGGCCGGCAACCAAATCACTGGCAGATTGATGGCTAACCTGCGGGCCAATGACAAAGACTGCCGCTCTCGGGCTATAATGGCGATAACGGGTACCCGGCGAGCGTTTCTTCGCCTCCTCACTGTTGCTTTGCTGTTGGGTGGGAATATCAATAACTGCAGCAATATCCGCTTCGGTAATTTGTCCGGGCCTTAAGATGAGTGGCGTTTCCTGAGAAAGATCCAACACTGTCGACTCGATACCAACTTCGCAGAGACCGCCATCGAGAATGAGGGGAATGTATCCAGCAAAATCTTCAAGGACATGCTGGGCGGATGTTGGGCTCGGTTTTCCGGAAAGATTCGCGCTGGGCGCGGCAATCGGACGTCCGGTCTGGCGGATAAGAGCGAGTGCAATCGGATGGGCGGGCATGCGAACTGCTACGGTATCCAACCCTCTGGTAAGCGCTTTTTTTGCAAGGTCGGTAGCGGGTAAAACCAAAGTAAGCGGACCGGGCCAGAATGCTTTAATTAGCGCTGCTGCCCTTGGTTCCGGGTAGTGACAAATTTCCAGGAGCTGTGCTGTATCGGCGACGTGCGCAATGAGGGGATTGTCCGCCGGTCGCCGTTTTGCTTTGAAGATCGCCTCTACGGCTGTGGCGTTTGTGGCATCCGCCCCGAGACCGTAAACTGTCTCCGTCGGAAAAGCAACCAGCTTTCCGGCACGGAGATAGTTTGCCGCTTCTATAATATTTTTATCGGTCTCGGGCGCGTTGCCAACAGTTAATACACGAGTTTGCATGGCATTGTCAAGCCTTATGCTTTCACATGCCTTCTGGTGCGAATCTCGTCTATCACAGTGTCTTTAAATTCAGAGAACTTTAAAGTTTCCTGCTGCTTTATGCCGTAGCGTCTGACAGTGACGGATGCTTCGGATTGCTCTTTCTGACCAACCACGAGAATAATCGGCACTTTCTGAGTGGTGTTCGTGCGGATCTTCTTCCCGAGCGTTTCATTGGAGTCATCTACTTCGGCGCGAATGAGATTGCCCCGGAGTTCTGCATTGAGTTTCCTGGCGTAATCCATAAAGGCTTCACCAACCGGCAGGATGCGCACTTGCACAGGTGCCAACCAGGTCGGGAAGGCGCCGCCGTAATGCTCGATGAGAAATGCGATAAAACGTTCATGCGTGCCTAACGGCGCACGGTGAATTACATACGGGGTATATTCCGCCCCATCGCTGCCGGTATAGCTGAGGTCGAAACGCGGCGGTACTGCAAAGTCCAACTGATTGGTAGAAACAGTAAATTCCCGGTCGATCACAGTGCGGAATTGGATATCGATTTTCGGTCCGTAGAAAGCCGCTTCCCCTTTGACGGTGACGTAAGGTAGCTCCATCTCATCCATCGCTTCCTGCACGACGCGCTCGGTGTAATCCCATGCTTCCGGATCGTCGACGTATTTCCCGCGGGCATCTTCGTCCCCCCGGACGCTGAGGCGCATGTAATAATCGGAAAAGTCAAACAGTTCATAGAGCTGGCGGTGCAAGTCCATCACCGCTTTAAATTCATCCTTCACCTGCTCTTTGGTGCAATAGATATGGGCGTCATTCATAGTCATGCCGCGCACCCGGGTAAGCCCCTGCAGCTGGCCGGATTTTTCGTAACGATAAACAGTGCCATATTCAGCCAGACGAATAGGTAGATCGCGGTAAGAACGCTTCTTTGCAGCATAAATCTTATGGTGATGCGGGCAATTCATCGGCTTCAGGTAATAGGACTCTTCCCCTTCGCCGGCAATCGGCACTGCCTGTACTTCGCCGCCATCCTCATGCAATTGCATCGGAGGATACATCGATTCTTTGTAATAGGGGAGGTGCCCGGAAGTTTTGTAGAGCCCTTCCTTGGTGATATGCGGTGTAGCGACCTGATGATAACCGGCCTTGAACTCCAACTCATAGGCCAGTTTTTCCAGCTCGCTGCGAATCACGCTGCCATTCGGGAGCCACAAGGGTAAGCCTTTCCCGATTTCATCATCAATGACGTAAATTTCCAACTGGGCGCCGAGTTTGCGGTGGTCGCGCTTTAAGGCCAGTTCCCGCTTGGCGATATATTGCTTCAGTTCTTTCTTGTTCTCGAAAGCGAAGGCGTAGATGCGAGTCATCATCACATTCTTTTCATCGCCGCGCCAGTAGGCACCGGCGATACTGCTCAGCTTGAAGCTATCAGCGGGAATATGCCGGCTATTCTCTACGTGCGGACCTTCGCACATATCAACGAACGGGCCGTTGGTGTAGAAGCTGAGTGAGTCGAGATTCTGTTTTTCCACCAGCTCTTTCGCATACTCAATTTTGTGCGGTTCTTCCATGGATTCCAGACGAGAGATGGCATCGGCAACCGAAAGGTCTTCTCGTTCGAATACTTGCTTATCGGCAATAATTTTCCGCATGCGCGCTTCCAGATCGGGAAAGTCTTCTTCGGTAATTGGCTCCGGCAGAATGAAATCGTAGTAGAATCCGTTATCGACCGGGGGGCCAAAGCCAAGCTTGGCGCCAGGGCGAATCTGCTGCACAGCCTGCGCAAGAATATGTGAGAGTGAATGCCGTTGTTTGTAAAGCTTACTGTTTTTGTCATTTTCCGGTAAGGTTTGCATTTTTATTGCCTCCAAAGTTGTCTGCGAAATCTCTTAAATTTTTAGCTTCAGTAACAGAATCTTTTTTATTAAAGCCACTGATTTGCACGGATCCACACAGATCTGAAAAAGGATTCACTGAAAAACGATCAAAAGTCTTTTTAAATCAGTGTAAATCGGTGTTGATCCGTAGCTAATTTTTAGAGGTACCTCTACTAATATTTCCAAAAAAAAAACCGGCCACATTTTTTGAGGCCGGTTTTTGAGTAAAACTTATATCAATACCATCAGCCTCAACCACTTAAAGTGGTAACGGTCGTCGTCGTGGTGCTGGTGGTTGTCGTATTCAGTATCATTTTTTTTGCTAACATGTATTGTGCTGAAGAAATTGTTCATGTATGACTATTTTTACAATGCACAGTATACATCGTTTGGCGGCGAAGCGCAATAGAAAATTTTACAAATTGAGGATACTGTCTGGCCTGTATGCTAGCTTCTATAAAACATGATAAAGATTAGTGGGCAAGAAGAGGAATACAGCGCTTTAAAAACCTTTTAATGTTGGCTGCAAAAGATCCATAATTTAGGGTCTTTTACAGCCAACATCAGATATCAAAACGATGAAAATTTTGACAAAATTTGATCAGTTAAAATTCAGCGAACCAACAGCATTTTGCGACTCTGAACGAATTTCTCAGTCTGAAGCTGATAAATGTAAATCCCCGAACTGACCACATTCCCTATCTGATCTCGGCCGTCCCAAACGGCTAGTTTTTTTCCGGCGGTTTGTGGTCCGGTATACAAGGTGTTGATTCGCTGCCCGAGGATATTGTAGATAACAATTGTAGCCTCGGTGGCATGGGGTAGATAATAAGGGATCTTTGTTTCCGGGTTGAAGGGATTGGGGTAGTTTTGGCCCAAATCAAACTCCCTCGGTGTTAGGGGGAGATCGCGGTCTTCAATCGATACCACCCCGCCACTGGAAGTGCGCAAAATAGTACCAAAATCCCCCACTGCCCATCCAGTGTTGGCATTGACAAAAAAGACCGCATTAAGCACCTTTTTTATTGAAAGATCCTGGTATTCCCAGGTACTCCCACCGTCATAGGTATGCAATATAATCGCCCAAGAATTACTGATCCATCGCCACTCACGTCCTACAACAAATCCCACATTGGCATCTACAAAAGACACATCCAGGAAGCGCTGATAGTCTTCTCCCTTTTGCTTGTACCAAGTAAGCCCTCCATCGGTTGTATGCAAGATATGCTCATATCCTGCCGCCCAACCCTGATTTTGATCAATGAAAGAAATTTTTCCGAAATTATATTGAATGTCTGACGAGTCGATCCAGGTATTTCCCCCATCAGTGGTGCCCAATATGGTGCCCGAAAGACCAACGACAATACCGGTATTTTCATCCCTGAAAATGACGTCTTGAAGTTCAGATTCTGTTCCGCTGACTTGACTATTCCAGGTAGCCCCGCCATCAATGGTAGATAAGATTACACCACTATCACCGACAGCCCATCCGTAGTTGTGGTGAAAATAAATGTTTCTTAGGGTCTCTGTTATTCCGCTATTGCGGGAAATCCAGGAGACCGCACTATCGTCAGTTTGCAGTATCGTTCCATTCGCCCCAACTACTGTGCCTGTATTAGCATCACTAAAGTATAAGCCCTGTAATGATTCCATTGTACCGCTGTTCTGGGCGATCCAGTTACTCCCTCCGTCGGTAGTACTCAAAATGGTACCAGAGTTCCCCACCGTAAACCCGGTATTCTCATCGGTAAAAAAAATGTCATAAAGGTGGTTAGCTGTTGCCAGGTCAACTTGATTGACCCAGGTGACGCCCCCGTCGGCGCTACGCAGCAATGTTGGGGTGCCATCGAAATAGGGACCGCCAACGGCAATCGCATGATTAGCGTCATGAAAAGAAATGTCCCTCAAAGTTTCTGTGGTACCACTATCTCTGTGGTTCCAGTTGACTCCTCCGTCAGTAGTGTGAAGTATAATGCCGCTGTCTCCCACTACGATGCCAGTATTAGCATCCCTGAAGTAAACGCCATTTAGCGATTTAGTCGTTCCGCTGTTTTGGCTAAGCCAGGTAATCCCGCTGTCGATAGTTCGTAGAATGGTACCGGATTCCCCAACGACTGTACCGGTATTAGTATCGATGAAATTGACATCATTGAGTACTTTTATTGTTCCGCTATTCTGGATTGCCCAGTTATCTCCTTCGTCATTGGTGCGAAGGATCGTGCCGGAATCTCCTACGGCAGTGCCGGAACTTGTATCCGTAAAGGAGAATCGATTTAACCAGGCAGTCGTTCCGCTGTTTTGGCTTGTCCAATTTACTCCCCCATCACTGGTGCGATAAAATTTAGAATCTGCAATAATTATCCCATTGTTTGCGTCTGCAAAGTAGACGTCGCTATAATTACTATATCCACCAAAATGTTGGTCACTCCAGGAAACGCCTCCATCCACTGTTCGCATAATTGTGCCATTCTTTCCAACAACAGTGCCGGTATTAGCATCAGAAAACGAAATAGCGTATAGATTAGCTAGCGGATCTATCATTTCAATATGCTGGCTAACCCAGGTAGATCCACCATCATTAGTGCGTAGGAAGTTCCCAGCTTCTCCAACAGCCCATCCAGTGTTAGCGTCGATGAACGAGACGGCAAAAAGCAGGCTACCGGTTGGTTTTGGGTTTTGCCACTGCCAACCAGATTGTGCCATGCTTGCGGTGTCTGAAAAAAGGATGAACAACAGGAAAAAATATACAAATGTTATCGATCTCATATTTCCTCCAAACTTCTTTTTGCAAAAGACATATTGCGTTAATGTGAATTGAACTTTGTAAGAAGCAAACATATAAGAGAGGCTATCGGGTGATTATTCAACAATTCCCAATAGCACACTCTTTGTCACTCCTCTCCTCAGATGCTATTTCATCAAGACTAATTTTCGCGTCTCAGTAAATTTTCCGGCTTCCAGACGATAGTAGTATATACCGCTGGCCAGCCCGGCGGCATTCCATTCGTATTTATAACTGCCAGCGCTTAAATTCTCCGCTACCAGTTCGGCTATAGCTTCTCCAAGAGCATTGTAGATAGTGAGGGTTACCCAGCCGGATTTTTGCAAGGTAAATTCGATGGTGGTGCTGGGGTTGAAAGGATTAGGGTAGTTTGGATACAATTCATAAGCATGAGGTTGTGTACCAGGAAGCGAAACAATCGCTCCCGGTCCAGGGGTGCATAGTGGTGATTCCAGCGCGCCAATATCCGGCGAGCAGCCGGCAGGGCTGGGACGCAAATTACTATGAAAATCATAGGAGGATGCATAAAACCAAGCACCATCAATTTGAATTGAATCTACTCCCACTCCAATACAGGGACTGTTATTTGATAATTGAAACAGACTGTCAGCAAAGAGTGGATCCTGATTGATATTTCCTTCTCCCTCCCAATCCCCTTCAATATTGCTATACCGGACATTTGTACTCCCTTCCTCAAGAAGCACTATTTGTGGAATACCGCTGAGCGTTCCGTTATTCCAGAGAATTGAATTGATGATGTTAGCTATAGCCACATTGCCTTCAATTCGTATCCCCCCGCCAGATAGGCCGGTAACATTGTTCACAATCGTGTTGTTGATTACTTCTGCTATACTATTTCGAAAGTTAATGCCAGCACCGGAGTCAGCTTGATTTTCGAATATAACATTATCGGTAATCTGGATTTTGATATTGGAGAAAGCATTGCCGGACCAAAGGTTAATACCACCACCGAATGAGTTGTTTTCATGCATTATGTTTCTACTGATTTTATTCTTGTCAATAATGATGTTGCCACTTGTACCATTAACAGTGATGCCGCCGCCGATACTGCGTGTAGTAGCATTAACGATTTCGTTATATGAGATTTCATTATCAATAATCGAAGCATTGATCTTCCATTCAACAGAAAGGCCGGCCCCATAGGCGTTTGCTCCATCTATCATATTATGAGTGATGGAATTGTTCTCTAGTAGGACGCTCTGTGAGAGATCATCATCTGCAGCGCAAATTACCGCACCATAGACAAATGCAGTTCCTTGGCTGATATTTTGAGATATTTCATTGTCGATAATTCTGCCATTTGGTAATGAAATGGCGCTGCCATAAACTTCCGAACCGCTAATACTATTGTTTGTTATCCTATTATTTTCGATGATAACATATGGTGGACTATCATGCACTTGTGATACGCAGACCCCACCACCGATAATTGTTTGAAATTGTGAAATATTGTTGTTACAAATAAAATTATTAGAAATACGCCCGCCGGCAAAATAGAAGTGAATACCGCCGCCAGCCCGAATCGAGTATTGCTGTCCCCGCCAGACATACTCTGTTATGGTGCCACTACCACCAGTGATAGTGAAACCGCTCAACACTGAAGTGGTATCTTCACCGGAATTGAAGGTAACTACCGAGCCGATGCCCGGATTGCCTGGTAGACTGCCGTTAATAATGGTATTGGCAATATGACTGGTATCTCCATTCAACAGGAAATGACTGGCAACGGTAATCGCCTTCCCAAGAAAATTGATGTTTTCGTAATAGATGTCGTCCGCTACTAGCACAGTGTCACCATCCGCTGCGGCAATGATACCAGCCTGGATGCCTGGCTGGTCTAAAGGAACGTGAATGATATCCGCAGAAAGATTGCTGATAAAAACCAACACGGAAAAGATTGTTAACAAAGATTTCATCTTTATTCTCCTTTGTTCGATTTAAACAACACAAAATAGTTGTAGAACAGGAATTCCTAATTTTAACATAGGATTTCAGAAAGATGATTTCTAACGCTGGTGAAGCAAATGTTGACGGAGGAGGCGCATTTAGCGAGTGATGAAGCCGCAGGAGAGCGGATTCGGTTTTGCAATTGGGAAAAAATCAGACACTTATTTCCAAAGCATGTCAGTATTGTTGTTGATGGTATTAGAGCGAATATCCACCCGGCTGTTTTTACTATAAATTGCCCCGCCAACCATGGCCAGATTACCGCTAATAATATTTTCCATAATCAGAGGGTTGCTGGTATTGCTATTGTTGGTTAATCCGATACCACCTCCTCTTGCCTGAGTAAATTGCCCAATATTTGCCCGGTTGTTTATAATGGTGTTGCCGATGAGGGTATCGCTGCTGGTGCGATATACCAGATGGATACCACCTCCAGAGGTTACTTCCGGGCCGTTAAGTTCATTGTAGGCAATATAATTTCCGCGAATCATAGCGGTAGTTGCACTCTCAACTGATATGCCCCCGCCGACGGCCCGTTTTTTTCCACTGGCAATATTATACTGAATCCGATTATCCTGGATGAGGATGTACCGGGGAATCTCCGACCAACAGGCAATACCGCCGTTAGCAAGCCAATCTGAATCACTAAAATTGTGAGCAATAAGATTACCTACGATCCTGCCATTACCGACCAAATGTATCCCATTGGCACAAGCTTGTCTTTTACCGCGCACGGAATTGTGGAGAATTTTGTTGTTCTCTATGTTAATGAAAGTGTCTTTGTCCTGGGATTGGGCATTGATGCCTCCTCCAAAAACAAAATAATCCTCGGCAATATGATTGTCTATTATCAAATTTTCTCTAATGCTTGCACTGGCGTTATAACAGAAAATCCCTCCCCCTCCACGTGTTTTGTATACTTCGTTTCTAAATTTGACCAGCGTTATTGTCCCGCTGCCGTTTGTGATGGTAAATCCCAGCAAAGTTGCCTGAATATTTTCCCCGCTAACGAAAAAGACCACCGAACCGCTGTCCGGGTGGGTCGGGCGGCTGCCATCTATAATCGTCCTGGCAATATGACTGCTGTCGCCATCCAGCAAGTAATGGCTGGCAACGAGAATACTTTTTCCCTTGAAATTGATATTTTCAAAATAGCGCCCTTCCGCTACTAAAATAGTATCGCCATTACTGGCGATATTAATGCCCGCCTGTATCCTTGGTTCATCAATCGGGACCCGAATTGTTTTTGCGTTAATAGTGTTTAGGAAAAATAGGCTTAAGACCAGTAACATCATTCTCATTTCAGTGCTCCTTTTCCGAATACTGAGCGGCATAAATCGAGGGCGCCTGACCGTACATCTCTTTAAATATCTTCGCAAAATGTGATAGATGATTAAATCCGACCTGATAGGCAATTTCCGAAACATTTCCGGTATGGCTTCGAAGCAATTGCGCCGCCCGTTTTAAACGAAGGGTGCGAATAAAATCCCGGGTGGACTGTCCGGTTAATGCCCGTAGCTTCCGGTTTAATTGACTTCGGCTGAGGCTGATTTCTTCTGCAAATGTTTTTGTTTCAAATTCTGCGTCATCAAGATGTTTTTCGATAATCGCAATCGCTCGCTCTAAAAATTTTCGGTCTAGAGAAGTTAACTGCATATCCGCTAATTCCGGCGCCGTTTCGTTCTTAAATTTTTCCCAAAGTTGTTTTCGGGAAATTAAGAGATTCTTTATCTTCAATCGCAATTCCTGAGCATCGAAAGGTTTGGTGAGATAGTCATTCGCGCCGGTCGCAAGACCTTCCAGTTTATCATCGCGCTCTGCCCGGGCGGTTAAGAGAATTACCGGTATATGGCTGGTGCGCTGGTCGGTTTTCAGCATCTCACATAGTGCCAGGCCGTCCATTTCCGGCATCATCACATCACTAATGATTAGATCCGGGGTTATCGCCGAGGCCTTCTGGAATCCTGATTTGCCATTAACCGCTTTGATGATCCGGTAATCTTCCTGCAAACACTGCTGGATATATTGGCGCATGTCCGGATTGTCCTCAACGACTAAAACGATTTCGGATTCCCTCTGGAGGCAGATCGGATTCCTCCTGGAGGCAGGTCGGATTTCGGATGGCGGTTTTATTGAATGAACAGATGAAGTGACTGGGTTGGAATGGTGACTGGTTTTTTGCAAGAGTTCGAGCATCTCTTCATCTTCCGAAACCCGACTTCGAACCTGCCCCCTGGGTGAATCCGAAATCACCTCATTGATTTCTTCCGATTTAAGGTGCGCTTTTCCCAAAGGAAGTCGGATAATAAACTCGCTGCCTTTATTCACTTCACTGTTAACGGATATTTCACCATAATGCAATTCTACCAACTCTTTTGTCAATGCCAGCCCGATGCCGCTGCCCTCCTGCTCCCGCGTCTGGGAATCATCTACCTGATAAAAGCGGTCGAAGATATGCGGTAAACTTTCTGAAGGAATGCCACTACCAGTATCTTTGACAGTTATCAGTAAACAGTGATCAGTTGTCAGTTTTTTATCTCTTGCTCGATCATTGTTAATTGATAATTGTTCATTGTTAACTGATAACTGAATATCGATTCTCCCTCCTGCTCCCGTAAACTTAAAAGCATTCGATAGCAGATTGATAATCACCTTCTCCAGTTTATCGGGATCAAAGTATAGATGTAGCAATTCTGATGGAGTTTTAAAAGTTAGTGCTATTTCTTTTCGCACGGCGAGCGACTCAAAAGCAGCTATAATCCTTTTCAAAAATTCAACAAGGTCTCCACGGGAAACGTTTAATATCATTCTGCCATCTTCCAAGCGGGAAAGGTCCAGCAATTGATTGATCAGGCGTTGTAACCGCTGCCCATTACGCAATATCATTTGGTATTGTGACTGCCTATCTCCCTGAAATTCACCATTGAGCATTTGTTTGACCGGGCCGATCATTAAGGTTAAAGGGGTGCGAAATTCGTGGGAAATATTCGCAAAAAAGCGGGACTTCAAGCGGGCAACTTCCTTTAGTTTTTCCGCTTCCATATGTTCAAATCTTAATTGCTCCTCTATTCGAATCCGTTTTACCTGAAAATGCCAAATACTTCCTACTAAACCAATGGCAATCAGTAAATATGCAGCGTACGCCCAATCGGTTTTCCACCACGGGGGCACAATAGTAATTCTGAGGGATGAGCCTACTTCATTCCAGATACCATTGCTATTCGCACCTTTTACCCGAAGTAAATATCGCCCGCGGGCTAAACCGGTGAAAGAAACCGTATTTTTGTTGCCATTATAAATCCAGTCTTCATGAATACCTTCCAACATATAGGCAAATTCATTGCTGCGGACGTTTGCAAAATCTGTTACTGAAAATTCGAAAGAAAAAACCTTGTTGTTTTGGGAAATAGTGAAATGTTTTTTTTGAGAAACTGCACTGTCCAGGAGAACTTCCTCATCGAATATTTTGAAAGCAGTTACTATGACCTCCGGAATGAGCGGATTAAAGCGAATGCTGTCTGGATGAAAAAATGTTAATCCACTGTTGCTTCCCAAATATATTTGACCATTTCTACTTTGATGAATGGCGGCGAAATAAAATTCGTTGTCAAAAAGACCGTCTTTAAGGTTAAAATTTTTAAATGTGTTATTTGCCGGATTAAATCTGGAAAGTCCATTTGCAGTGCCTAACCATAACTTCCCTCTATGATCTTGTAACATTGAAACAATATTATTATTCGCAAGTCCATCGTCTTCTGTATAACTGACTATCGTATTCGTGTTCGGATCGAATTTGATTAACCCATCCAGTGTTGCCAGCCAAAGTTGTTTCTTTTCTTGTGCGGCAACATTCAGCGAATCAGAGAGCACCCCACTGATAGCAATAATATTATTGTTTCTTATTTCATTAATAAACTCAAGATCTGTCAGGAATCGAGAAACGTTTCTGTTATTTTTGTTTATATAGCTTAATCCACTGGCGGTGCCAATCCAGATATTTCCCTGCTGATCTTCAAATATCGCATTAATATCGCTGTGAGAAATAGAATTTGGATCTTCCGGCGTATATTCATGGTGAAGAAAAATTCCAGAGATGGGATCGTATTCTTTTAAACCTTTTTTGGTGCCGATCCAAATCGTTCCTTTGCTATCTTCATAAATTAGCTTTGTATGTTGTGTATTGAATAGCTGGCGAACTTTGACCGGCGTATCAAGGGATTTATCCATGACGTAAAGATTGGTTTCGGTGCCGAGCCAGAGGCGCGAGGCACTATCCTCATACAAGAAGGTGATGTAAATATCCTGCTTCCTTTTTATATCACTGGGATAATCATATGCATAAATATCAGCTGGAAAAGCTGTCAACCTGCCCGAGCCTTTTTCAAATTTATAAAGCCCTTCCCGGCTGCCAATCCAAAGATTACCAGCCCGGTCTTCGCAAATTGTTTGGCAGACTGGAATATTAACAAAAGTACCCGGAAATTTTTGTTGTCTCGGCTTGTATTGGTTTAAACCATTGCCAATGGAACCAACCCACAATACTTCTGAGCGGTCTTCATAAACTGTCGATATTTCATGTAGATTCAAGGCTTTTTCTAACCAGTTTCTGCTTCGGGGATCTTTATGATTGACCAGGCTGGCAATATTTCCTGGATTCAGCACTCCCGGCATTTCGGGAAATATATTGGTGAACATATTTTTTGAACGATCAAATTTATACAGATTTTGCCAGCCGGTGCCAACCCAGACCGCTCCAAATTTGTCCTCAAAAATTGGGAAGATTGAATTGTTGCGAAAACTATGCGATTGACCGGGTTGATATTGATAATGATGAAATTTTAATTTTTGCGGTTCAAAGAGTGCTTCAAAAGCAGATGTAGAGTTAGTAATTACCGGCAAAATAAGTCTGTTTAAACCACCTTCAGTGCCAATCCAGAATTCTCCGGAACTGTCCTGGAAAATGCAATTAACTTCATTATAGCATAATGTATTGGGATCCTTGGGATTATTTTGAAGTCGCCAGA
Source organism: Calditrichia bacterium (assembly GCA_028284905.1). Classification (GTDB taxonomy): domain Bacteria; phylum Calditrichota; class Calditrichia; order RBG-13-44-9; family J075; genus JACKAP01. The sequence goes on along the minus strand of JANQQU010000034.1, from coordinate 60,485 downwards.
ACCGTTGTCGCTCTTTGTTCAGGATGCTGATACCGTTCCGGGTAGCTATCCAGATTCTCCCGGCATCATCTTCAATCATATGGGTAATGTTATTATTGCCGAGACTTTCTATGTCGTTAGGATCGTGCTGATAACGAATAAATAGATTCTTTTCCGGAATAAATTTATTAATACCATCAGCTTTATTGGCAAACCATAGTGATCCGCTCCGATCCTCCAATATTAGCTGTATATCATTACTACTTAAACTCCCGGGATCTTCAGGCGAATGATGATAGCGAATAAAGCGGTCATTTCCACGATCATAGCGATTAATACCACTTTTCGGACTATTAAACCATAAAGTGCTGGTTCCGTCCTCAAAATGCCAGTCAATTTCGTTACTGCTCAGGCTATGGATATTTTCCGGAGAATGCAAGTAGTGTTCGAACCGGTCCAGCGCCCGGTTAAAACGACTAAGGCCTTTACTGGTAGTAATGACCCAAAGTATACCCTGACTGTCTACGTATATATCTCGAATATGATCATTGGGGAGGGAATGTGGATCCAGCGAATCATGTTGATAAAATTTGAAATTATACCCATCATAGCGGCATAAGTCTTCTCCGGTAACAAACCACATATATCCTTGTTCATCTTGCAGGATAACAGAGATAGTACTTTGAGATAATTTGTTTTTTGAAACAATCGGATCAATTTGCATTTTCGGCTGCTGGGCAGCGAGTCCGCTGGATAAGAATATTAGCAGCAAAAAAATGAAGTAGAAATGCGGATGTCTGTAAGCATTACCCATAACACTGCTTCTCCAAAGAAATATGAAGATTTTAGAGCTGCTTCAGTGGAATTAACACGTATAAAATATGATGCCTGTATGGCTAAAGATTTATGAAAACCTCTTAAAAAGATATGGGATTTTCAAATAACTATCAATTTTTGAGTTGTTCTGTAGATAAATGAAAATTTCTGGCAGACGAATTTGTAAAATATTCAATAGAAAACGGACAAGCAACTAATCCGTTTTCTGCTCATTTGCTCATTTGCCGCTCCGCCACATCGCGAATGACATCCAGCAAATAATCAGTGGTTTCTTCCGTCTTGCGGTGATTGATCAAACAAGCGCGCAGCACGAACTCCCCTTTCAGAGTGGTGCCAGTGATAAACACCCGGCCGTCTTTTTCCAGCGCCGGAATCAACTGGCGATTGAGGGCGATGATATCCTCGGAATTGCTAAGTCCACCAACATACTGAAAACAGCTGACCGCCAGGGGAGAATCGGCAATCAGGCGAAAATCCGACGAGGCGTTGATGCGTTCGTTAAGATAATCGGTGAGGTCGATATCTTTCTGGATCATCTCCTTGATAAGCCGGATACCGTAATACTTGATGCTCATCCAAACCTTCAGCGCCTTGGCATTGCGGGAAAGCATAAAATGATGTTCGTTTAAGTCCAGACGATTATTGCCTTGCTCCAGGGAAGTATCGAGATAGGCGGCTTTCTTGAAGTAGGAAGTGCGCAAATCGTCCCAGCTTTTCACCAGCAAACAGCCCACCTCGAACGGTTGATAGAGCCATTTGTGGAAATCCAACGCAACTGAATCTGCACGATCGAGACCGCGATACAATGCCTGTTTACTATCAAGAGCGGATACCAGTCCGCCGTAAGCCCCATCGACATGAAACCAAAGTTGATGCTTTTTCGCGATATCCGCCAAACTGTTCAAATCATCAATGGCGCCGGTATTAACAGTGCCGGCGTTGCCAACGAGACAAAATGGCTGCAATCCATTTTCCCGGTCGGCGATGATTTGTTTTTCCAATGCATCCAGATCGATAGTAAAATCTGCATTGGTGGGTATCTTGCGCAGATGGTCGAGACCAATGCCGAGCAGCTGCACACTTTTGTCGACGCTGCTGTGGGTTTCCTCGGAACAGTAAACGATGAACGGTTTGCTGCCAAAGAGTCCCTTGTTACGAATATCGTGTTTTTCGAAGTAGACATTTCTTGCCACCGTCAGCCCATCGAGATTGGCGGTGGAGCCGCTACTCCCAATGTATCCTCCGACATCCTCTCCAAAGCCGACCATCTCTGCCGCCCACTGGATCACCCGTTTATCAATTTCGGTCATTGCCGGACCGAGATGCCATTTGGTAACATTCTGATTTATGGTTGCTGCCAGCTTATCGGCAACAATTCCGATCTGATTACCTCCCGCCATTACGTAGGCATACATATGCGGGCCAACATTGCCGGTGGCGGTCTTCAGCACTTTTTCTACGAATAAATCGAACAGCGCTTCTGCACGCATACCGTCTTGCGGCAACGCTTCCTGAAACCAGCTTTCCACTTCCTGCTGGGGAAAATCGTGAAAGCCCTTCTGCTCATGAATATTAGCGAAGTGATTGAGCACGATGGCGGTGGAATCATCTAATAATTTTTTCAATGCCTGTGGGGAAAGATCTAAGCTCTTCATTCTGTCTTTTCGTTTCTAGTGATAAAATATTCAAAAGTTCATTTCAAAAGTGACATCTCAAATTTAATACGATAACACTATAGCCGGGTTTCTTGCTAAATAGTATCAATAAATCAAAACCTTAACACTTTTTGCTGAATAACTCATTTGACCCTTCGACAGGCTCAGGATGAATGGATATAAACGCATTACTCATATAGGAGTAGGTTATATTATTAACTTGTTGCAGATACCACTGGCTGACAATAATGCGATTGAAATCGCTGTTATTTAAATACTTTACTGATGTTACGCGAGAATGAGAAAAAAGGCAGTTTATTACCGTTATCGTCGCCCGCCAGGGATGAATCCACTGGTTCATTATCGTAAGCCCGATAAATCGGGCAAGTCTTTGCGTCACTTATGACGCCTGATTATGAGCCCGGGGATTCATCCCGGGGCGGATGGTTTTTATCGCCCGTGCGTAACATCAGTACTTTATTTGATAAACCGTTCAATCACCGCACTGGCATTATCCTGAAATGATTCATTCTTCAGATCTGCAAAGATTGTGCTTTGATCAATCAGTGGGCCGGTGAGTAGCGGTTTTTTACTCCCGTAAAACACGCCGCTTTTGTAGGACGCATCGGTAAGCACATCCACATAGCGCTTTGCACCGGCCTCCAGATCGTGCATTAAACCAAACATCGGCAGCAATTTGGGGCCAACGATGGTGAACATAAATTTCATTGCCGGGCCAAGGTTTTCCCCGATGTCGGTGCCGCTGGTAGAGCCGGGACTGACGGTAACGAGGCGAACATCCGGGTACTTGCGGGCGAGTGCGGACATCCATAAGGCCGCCATATATTTAATGTAACTGTAAGGAAGCATCGGATCGCCCGCATTGCCAAAAAAGGAGCCGTCGCAGATCGCGGAAAATTCTACTTCAGAAGCCGTCTCCAATTTCGGCCGCTTAATGCCCATTTTAGCGACGCCTCTGGCGGCTTCGGAACCGGCATAAATGCCGACATTCGTCAGCTTCTTCGCCTGCAAAAGCACTTCCGCTAAAACAGCATGGCCGAGCACATTAACGGCAAAAATCTGACTGACGCCATCCCCGGTGATTTTCCGAAAATTTTTCCCGCCGATACCACCGGCATTCATTACCAGGGCTTCAATTGGTTCGCTCAAAGAGTCTACTGCGGAACGAACAGAGGTTGGGCTGGAAACATCGATAATCAGGATCTCGAAAATGGATTTGCCGGTGCTTTCTTCCAAAGATTGCTTTGCCGCCGCGGCTTTTTTCGGATTTCGGCAACCGAGATAAATCTTCTCCACACCTTCCTGCAAGGCAAGTTGCCGGGCACATTCTTTCCCCAAACCCCCGTTGGCGCCGGTGATTAAAACGGTTTTTGGCATGTTTTCTCCTCTTTTTGAAATATATGGTTGCGCTGTTTTTATGATTATATATGTTTTGTGCTGGCATAAAAACCATTCGCCCAATGATGAATCATCAGGCTATGTATCAATCGTCATCAATGACGAAGGGTATTGTCCGATTCATCGGACAAATGAAAATTAGCCCGGGATTCATCCCGGGCGGAGCGCCAATAACTACTCAACGATACCATACGCCTCTTTTTCCGCATCGGACAAGCGATAAACCGGTGCAGTTTGCAGCCACTGATAGATACCTGCCGGGGTTAGATGAAGACTTGCTTTGCCACCATTTTTCGGTGTTCCGGAGAGGCTAATCAGCTTTGTACCATCGGCGCTAAAAATTGGCCGATCCTCATCTAGGGGAAATGCCGCAACGATTTCTCCACTGAGCGACCATAGTCCTTTTTTCGTCAGGACGAATTTACCATCCGGTGAGAAGCGGGTCCAAACTTCCTGATCATCATCGATTTTTTCTTCCGGGAAGGCGGTTAATTTTTGCCCGTCCAGCGACCAAAGATGGGCCTGTTCATCGGCGGAAGCGCTGAGAATGAATTGCCCGTCCGGAGAGAATGCGACTGCCCTGACCTCTCTTTCATGAACGAAAGTTTGTTGAACACCGTTTGCCGGCGACCATAAGAAGCTGGTGTCATTATCACAGGCGATGATCAATTGTTGCCCATCGGGGGAAAAACGCGCAGCGAAAACATCATCATGGGTGAAGGTGCCGATGATATCCCCGTTGGCCGTATTCCAGATAATCAATGAATCATCTTCGGATACGGTGAGCAGCTGCCGGCCATCGGGAGAAAAGATGTCGGCACCTCGAGCGCCCGCTATCAGGTTTGCCGGAAAGAGTGTATCACCGCTGGCCACATCCCAAACGATTGAATTTTCGGTGCGGGCGGAGGTAGTAATTAACTGGCGGCTGTCCGGCGAAAAATTTATACTGCCTATTTGCCGCTGCTTTAGTGTATCAACTGTTTTGCCATCGTTATGCCAAAGCAGGGCATGGCTATAAGTTGTGGTGAGAATGCGCTGACCGTCGGGAGAAAATTTCGCAAAATATACTTTCGTTTTATGAGACAATGAATCCAGCAAATTCCCCTCTGGAGACCAGAGTTTGGCGACGCCGTTATGGGAAACTGTGAGTACGCGCTGGCCGTTGGGAGAGAAATCGGCTGCCACTACGGGATTATCATCTTTGAACCTGCCCTGCGAGTGAATGGAAGGCGAAGTAAGCAGGTTCGTTTCCTGTCCGCTGCGAGCATCCCATAAGCGGGAGTATCCATATTCCGAGCCAGTTACAAATTGTTGTCCATCCGGGGAGAATGCCGCGGCGGTGAAGCTACTGGACGGCCATATATCCTTACCTTCAAGCAGTTTTGTACCGGCAAATTTCCCGCTCGATAATGGTAATTTCTGGAAAAGACCATAGATCGGCCATATTCTGGCGCTGCCATCTTCACTGGCAGTCAATACATGTTGCCCATCCGGGGAAAATACTGCGGTGTAAACTTCCCCATCGTCATCATCATTGTGGGTAAAAACATTGAGCAGATTTCCTTTTTCAGCGTCCCAGAGCCGAGCGGTATTGTCGTCTGCCGAAGTCAGCACCAATCGCCCATCTTTGGAAAAACTCAGGGCGCGGACGTGATCATCATGGGCCAATAATCGTGGTGGGGTTTGGGCAAGCGTTAGCCGGATGTTCGACCGCAGCACCACGCCGTTTCTTGTCCAGCAGAGTATCTTTTTGCCATCCGGGGATAAGGTAATTGAAGAGAGTTGTTCATCATGACTCAAAACCTTTTTTAACTTCTCATCGGTCATCGGCAGCCATTGTTGCACGGTTTTGTCATTCCAGGATGTAAAAATCGTTTTTCCATCTGCTGAGAATGTCGCCCCTCTAAGAAATGAGGGATATTTCAGCGTATCCAATACTTCCCCATTCAATGTCCATAATTGTAAATGCGTCTCGGTCGTATTGCCCTGGCTTTCACTGTAGCTGGTGAGAATGGTTTGCGCATCCGGGGAAAACTGGTGGAGGTGGGAACTGTTCGGGTGTTTAAACGTCGCTAAAATCTTCCCGCTAACGGTCGATAATTGGACATCGTTTCCGGATTCGTTCGGCACTTGTAAGATATTCGTAAGCAGCATCTTACTATCCGGAGAAAATATCGGCCGGCTGGCACCCTCAATAGTGGTCAGGGAATCTCCATTGAGCGACCGTACTTGCAGATACGGCAGGGAGTCGCCATCGTAAAATGTCATAATTTTTTCGCCATCCGGGGAAAACCGCGTTCCCAGCGGTCTTTTGTTATGCGGAACTCTCCAACGGACTTTCCCACTGTTTGCATCCCATAAACTGATATTGTTGTCCCCTGCTTCCGAAGAGGCGTGAGTAAGTATAAATTGCCCGTCCGGAGAGTAAACGGCACTAAGAATATTTTCAATGGTATGGCGCAGTTCGCCGCTGTAACGATCCCAGATGCGTGCCTCTTCGGCGAAATAACCATAGTCGCTTTTTGATCGGGTAAGAATCCTCTTCCCATCCGGGGAGAATTGAGCGGATTTTACCCAACTGTCATGCTGAAGTTTCTGTTTATAGAAAGCGGCCTGATCACGATTCTCATAGATTTTTGAGAGGGTTTGTGATACTGATGCGGGGGGATCATCAGCGACCAGTCGATAGGCGTGGGACACCAGGCGGAGCGCCACGGTATTGTCTTCGCTGGCTACTTCCCGGGCTTTTATGCTGAGGAATTGACTTTGGGCGCGGATGGCTTGTGCTTCGGCAATGCTGGCCTGTTCCTGTGCTTCTCCCATGGCAAACCAGGCAATAACAGCGGCGATTATACTCACCGTCAGCATGGCAATCCCGCCCACCCAGATGCCCTTGCGAATTTGTTCCCGCCGCTCTTTTTTCTGCCGGCTGATTTCCAGCAATTCCGCTTCTTCTAGTGTCAGGCCGCGCATGCCTTCGGTTCCCTCTTCCACAATGGCCAAATCGGCTTCATCCAGCCAAACGCTATTTTCCGTTGCCAGAAAATCTCCCATTTTACCGTTCAATACGCGCGCCGCTCGTTGACCGGGTTTATCGGAGCCGTTGTATTCCCGGATGACTACGGGCGCCAGGGTATCATGGGCGAGAATGGTATCATCTGGCTGGATTCTCAGCAGCAATGACAGATCCATACATGCTTGCAACAGCTTATCGACCATCTCCTGCCGGCCCGGATAGCGTGATTCCAGTTCCGTCCGAAGGCAGCGTCCGGCAGTGCCCATGTCTGTGGTATGCGCGTTCAGCAGATCCAGCGCCAGTCCGGAGTTGACCGCTTGCGGCACAATTTGCGCGAGCGCGCTCATCTGCTGTTCGAAAAATTCCCCCATGGTGATGCCGGCTTTTTTATGCTGCTGGTATTGCGCCACGCTGAAGCGGGGTTGGTCCTCATTTGCCGCCTTGGCGCTATCCCAGAGTTTTTTCAGGATAATTTGCAATACCGGAGCGATGGGAGATTCGCTGTCCTCCAATAAGTCATCGGCAATCATCGCCGGTAGATTGTTATCCGGGGTGGATTCAATGGCGAGGCGATATTTGCTTTGAGTATGTCCTTCCCGGGTAATGCCGTCGACCGCTTCCATAATGCCTTCCCGATCGAGGCGCTTTAAAAATACCTCGGCGTAGGGCAGCGAGAGTGCCTGAAAGGTATCGCGGACTTCCGGGTGAAATTCCTTCCGGTAGCTGAGAATCAGCTTTCCGCGAATGCCGGCGCTGCTGTTCGCGAACAGGGGACGAATAGTGTTCAGGAAAGTGATCAGTTCGTCTGCGGCGGCATCTTCCTGCGCCATTGGGCGAGTGAATTTCTCTTCCACCTGATCGAGGATGACGATGAGTGGTTTACCCTCCTCATTTTCAATCGCCTGCCACCGTTTTAAAACATCGGGAAGCGCGGCGGGGGCTTCCAGGGGAATTCTCGGAAGACTATGGATGAGGTTTTCGATCTCATCTGCGACATGCTTTTCTTTAATCTTTTTTTTCAAATCCTTCAGGACTTGCAGGGTTTCATCCCGCTGCTGTGCAAATTCCTGCGGGGCTGATTGAACCGCTTCTTGTGCATTCAGCGCGCGCAGCAGAGTGCCGGCAAGTCCCAGCTCCTGATCCCGTCGCAGATAGATCACCGAATATTTATCTTCGATGCGCGGCAGCAGTCCGGCATAAAGCAGTGAAGATTTTCCCACGCCGGATTTGCCGTAAAAGAGCGTTACCGGATGCAGCCCGCTGATGTGATTGAACAATTCACGAATCTGCGCGCCGCGTCCGAAAAAGATCGCCGCGTCCTGTTGTTGAAAATAGTGTAGTCCCGGAAATGGCGCGGGGGGAAGGTTGCGGTAGTAGCTGTTCGGCAGCGGCAGGCCAAAAAGGGGATTGCGAGAGGCGCGAGGCAAATTCCACTCTTTAACCGGTTCCGCGCCGGGGCGAATATACAGCGCCCAGGGGAAGCTGATATGTGCTTCGCTCTTTTTTTTGTTGAAGATGCCCCCGGCCCGAAAACCGGCAGCAGCATCCTTCTCGGTTTTCACCCGGGCTGCAGCCATCTTCCAGGCCTGGTCGATCGTGCGTCCCGCCGCCAGTCCACGATAAAACTGGGTGGAGATCATCGTCGCAGCGGCATCATCGATCGGTTGGGAAGTGGCGATCACTGCGGGAATCCCTTTGTCCCGGAGCATCTCCGCCTGGGTTTGCGAAGAACAACCGTTGATGAATACCAGTTGCAATCCCTTCTGTTCTGCAAGAAAGGAGACCAATCCTTCGCTGCGCGCATATTGCCGTTTCCCACTGGCCGCTTTCAGAAGCAGGGAGTAATCCTCGGCGTGGCCGCCATAATGGAATACGGCAATGCGGTCCTGATACTGATCGAAGACCCGGAAAATTTTATCGATGTCGCAATCTGTTTCATAAACAACTTCACAGAGATTGGTGTCCTCAGCCGCTTTGAGGGCACTGCGGATACCGTCCTGCTCCTCGGTAAGCTTATACAAGTAAGATTGATGATCGTTGGCGAAAGCAAGAAAGATAACCGGAAGTGGATGAGTGTTGTTCTTCATGAAATGTATTCCTGTGGCAGCGCTTTAGACTTGATAAGTCAAAACAAAATAATTGTGTAAACTGAGGGAAAAGCGGATTTCTAAACAGGATAAAATATAGGTATTACTTTAAAGTTAAGCAAATTAGCGGATTCGATGCACTAATTCCCATTTCTTTTATTTGCCTGATTCCTTTCAGGTCGTTATTATATCGTCTTGTTTAAAAAAGGTCGAATAACTTAATAACAGAAAGCGAGTGATGACGTTGAAACGATTAATCTTACTCATAGTGATAGTATGTTTAAGCGCCTTTTCCTACCAGAAGATGCTAGCAGAAACGCCAAAGGAAAATAAAATGGAAGGCAGATCCCTGGAGAAACGCCTGGCTAATGTGGAAGCGGAAGTGGAACGTCTATTACCGCTATTAACCCTGGATGAGAAAATTTCCTTAACCCATGCAAACGGCAAGTTTTCCGTCGCTTCAGTGGAACGGCTGGGGATTCACGAAATGTGGATGTCCGATGGTCCGCACGGCGTACGCTACGAAATTTCCCGCCATAGCTGGGCGCCTGCCGGCTGGACGGATGATTACTCCACCTATCTGCCCCATTTGACTTCCGTGGCAGCCAGCTGGGATCCGGCAATGGCCAAATTACACGGTGATGTATTGGGGAGCGAAGCGCGTCATCGTAACAAGGACTTTATTCTCGGCCCTGGCGTCAATCTCGCCCGCCTGCCCCTGTATGGCCGGAATTTTGAATATATGGGTGAAGATCCCTTTCTCGCTGCCCGGCTGGGAGTGGAGGAGATTAAAGCCATTCAGGCCAACGATGTTGCTGCCACTATCAAGCATTATGCCCTAAATACTCAGGAACTCAATCGCATCGGTGTGAATGCCAAACCGGATGAGCGCACTCTGCGTGAGGTGTATCTGCCCGCATTTGAAGCTGCGGTCAAAGAAGCAAATGTCTATGCGATTATGGGTGCCTACAATCAGTATTATGGCACGAATACCAATCAGAGCAAACATCTGGTCATGGACATCCTGAAAGGGGAATGGGGCTATAAAGGGGTCTTAATGACCGATTGGAATTGCGATATCAATACCTATGATGCCGCGGTAAACGGCCTGGATATTGAAATGGGCACTACGGTCGATAGCTATGATGATTACTTCCTGGCAGAACCGTTGAAAAAGATGATCAAAGAAGGCAAGGTACCGATGTCCGCACTGGACGACAAAATACGGCGCATTCTTCGGGTGCAGCTCAGTATCGGGATGATGGACAAGTATCGGATGTCCGGGCAGAGAAATACAAGAAAGCATCAAGAAGCCGCCCGGAAGATTGCCGCGGAAGGCGTGGTGCTCTTGAAAAACGATGATAAAGTGCTGCCGTTAAATGCTGAAAAATTATCGAATGTGCTGGTCATCGGTCCTAATGCGGATCGGAAACATGGCCTGGGCGGCGGCTCCTCGGAAGTGAAAACTTTATATGAAGTGACGCCGCTGCAAGGTTTGCAGGAAAAGCTTGGGGATAATGTTAATATTACCGTGATGCGCGCACAGAGCAGCAAATTGAGTGCGATTCCCGGCGACTACATCGTCAGCCGTCACTGGACCGGCACACCTGCCTGGGATATCATTCATTATACCGATAACACTCGTACCGCCGAGTTGCGAACCTCTTCAATCCCGGATTCCGACTATCGCTCCGCGGATGATTCAGAAACCGAATATATCACGATGCGCGGGCGGGTGAAGCCGGAAGAAAGTGGCGTCCACACCCTTAAGGCCGGAGTGATTGGCAGCTTTACTGTGTCAGTGGACGGTCAGGAAGTGCTCAATTTTCAAAGTGCTAACGGTGAAGTCGCTACTGCCGATATCGAGCTGGAAGGTGGGCGGGATTATCAATTTGAAATTCAATATGAAGGCAATAAATATTTCACCCTGGGTTGGGATGCCCCGGGGAACCTGTTTACCCCGGAAGCTGATTATCTTGCCGCGGCGCGCGCAGCGGATGCAGTGCTCTATTTCGGTGGACTGAGCCATGGAGATGACCGGGAAGCGATTGATCGCTCCGATATGAAGTTACCCGATAATCAGGATGACGTGATCAGTAAATTATTGGCGGCAAACAAAAATACGGTCGTTTTCCTCGTTGCCGGTTCTGCTGTAGAAATGCCCTGGGCAGGTGATGCCAGTACGATTGTTTGGGGATGGTACGGCGGTATGGAAGCCGGTCACGCTTTTGCCGATGTGCTGTTTGGCGATGTGAATCCCGGCGGAAAAATGCCGATCACTTTGCCGGCATCCTTGAAGGATACCGCACCGATCGCCCTGAACGATTATAATGCGGTTGAATGTCTCTATTCGGAAGGCGTTTTTATTGGCTATCGTTGGTTTGAGAAAGAAAACATCAAACCGACATTCCCTTTCGGGCATGGTATCTCTTATACAACATTTGCTTATGATGATATTCAACTATCAGCAAATAGTATCAGCGGTGATGATAAACTGCTGGTTTCCTGCACTGTCAAAAATACCGGAGATGTGGCCGGCGCGGAGATCGTGCAGCTCTACTTGCATGATAAGGCAGCCAGCGTGGAACGCCCGGCAAAAGAGCTGAAGGGCTTCGGGAAAGTCTTTCTGCAGCCGGGTGAGCGGAAAAGCGTGGAAATGACTTTGACAAAGCGTGATCTCTCTTTCTGGGATGTTAACAGCAACGACTGGCTGGCAGAACCGGGTGAGTTTGAAGTGCTGCTCGGCGCCTCGGTCAGCGATATTCGCCTGCGCACAAGTTTTTCTTATCAGAATCAATAATAGTCTGGATTTTTATAGTAGCAGTAATGTCCCACGTTACTCCTCGTTACCAAACTCCAGTTTGGTAACGCAATTATTAGGGAAACTCTGTTTCCCGTGAAGAGATTCGCAATCTCCACTGCTCGATAGACTCAAAACAGAGTTTTGAACATAATACCGTTACCAAACGGGAGTTTGGTAACGAGGAGATAGGCTGGAAATTTAGAGTATCAGTAATACTCCATGTTCCCCATTTTCCCTTTTAAATTTCTCGTAACCATCCCGGCTGCCGAGATGGTTACGCAATAATTAAGGAAACTCTGTTTCCTGTGACAGGAGTTGTCATCTCTACTGCTGGATAGACTCAAAACAAAGTTTTGAGCATAATAACGTTACCAAATGGGAGTTTGGTAACGAGGAGAAGGTTGAGCGTTTAAAAATGAATCGGATGTTTATATAGGATAGGCTGGGCTGCAAACAATCACAAATTATTAAAGCTCGGAAGCAGTGTTTTTATAGTTTTCCCAAATCTGGTTAACCACTTTCGTGAATACCTCCAAATCCATCAGGGAAATATTGCCGAAACCTATTTCTCTTAAATCCTCCACCAGCGGCAACGTTTTCTTAATCAGCTGATGCCCTTTGGGTGTAATGACCAGCTTAAATCGTTTTTGGTCGTCGGTAAACCGTTCCTTAAGGATCAGTCCCTTGTTCTTTAACCCCAGAATTACTTTTGAAGTCGCCGCTTTATCCCGGTAGTTGGCTTTGGTAATTTCCGCTTGAGAAGCATTCTCTCCCAGCATATAAATTCTATGCAGAATGACCCACTGTTCGATGGTTAAATCGATATCATGTTTTTTAAATGTCCGTAAGTATGCGATCTGCACCCGCTTGAGCGCCCGGTCCATCAGGAAGGCGTAACCATGTGTTAAATCCATCTCCATCCTTCGTAAAAAAATATTGACAATAGTTGAATCTTCAACTATTTTGTTGAGGCTTCAACTATTTATTCTGTGTGGATAATACATAATATTTTATAGCAAGTCAAACCGGTAATGCCCGGTAGTGCCATTGGATGTTTTCTAAATGCATTTGAATTCCGATGGAAAAATCATCACTTTGATATCAGAATAGCTTCACATAAAAGCCGCATTTGCCTCCACTGTCTGGGAGCGGTGGAGAGATTAAAACATTTAAAACAGGAGATAGATATGCCTATTTATCACAAGCTTGGCAAGATTCCTCCAAAGCGCCATACTATTTTTCGTAAACCGGACGGGGGATTGTATAACGAGCAATTATTTGGTACCATTGGTTTCGACGGGATGGCCTCATTGTCCTATCATGTGCACCGCCCAACCCAGGTGCAGGCGATTGGAAAATCCCGTGATCTTACGCCGGCGATCGCTGTCGAAAAAAATATGCAGGCGCGATTGCTAAAAGGGTTCGATGTGCGGCCGGCAGATGACTTTCTGGAAAGCCGGGTACCCCTGCTGGTGAATAATGATATTCATATTGGGCTGGCAGCGCCACGTCATTCCGTACGCGACTATTTCTACAAAAATGCGGATGCCGATGAGATGCTTTTCATTCACCGGGGCAGCGGCACTTTGCGCACCATGCTGGGGAATGTGCCATTCGAATACGGCGATTATCTGATTATTCCGCGGGGAATGATTTATCAGATCGAGTTTGATACTGAAGATAACCGCATATTGTACTCGGAATCTTTTCATCCGATTTACACTCCGAAACGCTACCGCAACTGGTTCGGGCAATTGCTGGAGCATTCTCCTTTCTGCGAGCGGGATTATAAAATGCCCACCGAGCTGGAGACTTACGATGAAACCGGCGAATTTCTCATGAAAATCAAAAAGCAGGGACATCTCCATGAGATGGTTTATGCCACCCATCCGTTTGATGTGATCGGCTGGGATGGTTACAACTTTCCCTATGGCTTTTCGATTCACAACTTCGAACCGATCACCGGGCGGGTGCATCAGCCGCCGCCAGTACACCAGACCTTTGAAACATCGACATTCGTGGTTTGCTCTTTCTGTCCGCGCTTATACGATTATCATCCGGAGGCAATTCCGGCACCGTATAATCATTCCAATATCGATTCCGATGAAATGCTTTACTATGTCGATGGGGATTTTATGAGCCGTAATCATATTGAGCAAGGTCATATCACCCTGCATCCCGGTGGCATTCCTCACGGTCCGCACCCCGGTGCCTACGAGCGGAGCATCGGTAAAAAAGAAACCGGAGAACTGGCAGTGATGATCGATACCTTCAAGCCATTGATGATTACTAAAAATGCCCTGGATATTGATGATGGTGAGTATTATCGCTCCTGGCTGGCACCGGAGTTTGTTTAAAGGGAGCTTTGCCCATTTGCCCATTTGCAAATTTACAAATGGGCAAAGTGAACAGATTTAAATTCTTAAGCTAAAAAAAACATTTTAATACAAACTTTACATTCTAAAAAACGAGGTGTTGACATGAGTAATGCAACTGCTTCTATGCCGAAAATTTTTGAAGGTGCCGCGGATTTTATGCCGATTAACGGTACTGACTATTTGGAATTGTATGTGAGCAACTCTTTGCAAGCTGCCCACTATTATCAAACTGCCTTTGGTTTTCAGCCACTGGCTTACTCCGGATTAAAAACCGGTGTGCGGGACCGCGAATCATACGTTGTGGTTCAGGATAAAATTCGCCTGGTATTAACCTCACCCTTGAATAGTAATTCCGAGATTGGCATGCATCTCGACCGCCACGGGGATGGTGTTAAGGTAACCGCACTGTGGGTCGATGATGCCACTTATGCCTACGAAGAAGCGATTAAACGTGGCGCGACATCCTTTATGACCCCAACCGTAGAAGAGGACGAAACCGGCAAAGTGGTTCGCTCTGGTATTTATTCGTATGGGGAAGTCGTTCATATTTTTGTCGAGCGGAAGGATTATCATGGCACGTTTCTCCCTGGTTATGCAAAATGGGAACCGGAATATCAGCCGGCCGCAATAGGGCTACAGTATGTCGATCATATGGTTGGCAATGTAGAATTGGGGAAAATGAACTATTGGGTGGATTTCTATAAAAATGTCATGGGCTTTACCCAGATTGTTTCTTTCGATGATAAAGACATTTCCACCGATTATACCGCCCTGATGAGCAAGGTGATGGCAAATGGCAATGGCCGCATCAAGTTCCCGATCAATGAGCCGGCGGAAGGTTTGAAGAAGTCGCAGATTGACGAATATCTGGAATTTTACGAAGGCGCAGGTGTACAGCATATCGCGGTGGCGACAGACAATATTATTGAAACGGTGACCGCCATGCGCAACCGTGGCGTAGAATTTCTGAGAGTCCCCGGCACGTATTACGATGTGCTGCTCGATCGGGTCGGAGAGATCGATGAAGATCTTGAACCGCTGCGTGAATTGGGAATTTTGGTAGACCGCGATGATGAAGGATATCTGCTGCAAATTTTCACCAAACCAGTCAATCCCCGCCCGACGATGTTCTTTGAGATCATCCAGCGGAAGGGTGCACGGTCATTCGGTAAAGGAAATTTCAAAGCACTGTTCGAAGCGATTGAACGCGAGCAGGAAAGCCGGGGAACGTTGTAAGGATTATAGATTTGATTGAACATGTCGAAGCATTTAAAAAGGCCGATCGGAAAAATCCGATCGGCCTTTTTATTGGAAATGGTGACGAAACAATCCATAAAAAAAGGCTGGTCGGAAACGACCAGCCTTCAAAAAGTTCAACACTAAAGTAAATGAATTACTTCAGCAAGACCATTTTCTTGGTATGTGATACTGCACCAGAACTTAAAGTATAAAAATAGAGGCCAGAGGAAAGATTTGACGCATCAAAAACAACATCATGCGTACCGGCGCTTCTGCTGCCATTTACCAGGGTCGCTACTTTTTGTCCGGTAATTGAATAGATATCCAATGTAACGCTTGCAGCTTTTTCCAATGTAAAAGAAATGGTCGTCGAAGGGTTGAACGGATTCGGATAATTCTGAGATAATTCAAATTCTTCCGGCAGACTGAGTGTATTGTCTTCGATGCCAACCGGAACATCAAGGGTAATGGTTACATCTTTCATGTACCAAATTTCTGCTTCACCGGTGTCATCAGAATCCGGCTGTCCTGTTGTAGGATCTGTAGCCAGAATGGTATAGAACATATGTAATTGAAAAGTGGTAGATGATGAAGTATCTTCAATCACATTAACCCGGGCTGCCAGGTTGGAGTATTTCTCGGAAATATCTACCGTGTTTGTTACATTAATCGGCTCACTCCATTCACCGTCAATATGACGTCCTGCAATGAATAAATCCGGGTTCAGGTTAACTGTATCCGGCGCATCCTGCCACTTGGCAAAAAGCCATTGGCCATCATCGGATCTGGCAATTTCGCTCTCATTACGCACGCGGCCATTAAAGTTACCAATAGCCCACTCAGGGATGATAACATCAGCAACAATTCTGGGCTCCCATGAACTCTCATTATAATCCCAGAAAAATTCAGTAATGAACGAACCGCCGGGGCCGCCATTATCATTGATGTGGGTAATAATGTGGTGACCCTTACTGGAATGGGTTGCATCTGTATCCCACCAGGTGGTGATGTTAGCGCTATCGCCATTCGAGAAGAACGGAATGACTCCCAGGTCCGGGTCGAAGGGCTCCAACAGTTCAACATCACTCCAGGTTGCACCGCCATCAGAGGAGCGCTTGACACCAATGTGAGTTGTTTGGGCGGGGCCATCAGATCCTTGCCAACCAATGAGAACATGATTGCCATCATAAGAAATATCCATGAAAGGAGAATTTACAAAACCGTTCTCGGGAATGCCATCACGATAGAGTTCATTGATCGAGAATGCATCGCTCATCTGCCAGGTTGCACCTTGATCAGTACTGGAAACATAAGATAGCTTATTAGTGTTAAAGGTTGCACCCTCGTCGGTTGTATAGCGGTCTTCTAAAAGAAAAGCGACGTTTCCATTGGTCTGGTTAACAGAACCCTGGGTTGCAAAACAAGTATCCTGACAAACAACAGTTTGATACTGGCCAATGCCACCAAAGAATTGTTGATCTGTTGCATGGGTAACTGCTTCCCAGACATTACCGGTATTACCGTGACCACACCAGACCATTATTGGTTTTAAATCGGTGCTGAACGGATCAGTTGTAAGTGTGGGATTGGAGACCATCATATTGGGATAACGTCCAAAAGTATATCCATCAAAGCTAAAATTTCCGACGTCAAAGAAATTTTCACCAAGGTCTGTCGATACGACATACCAAATGAATCCGGAGCCGGTGTTATTGGCACGGTCACCGCGATGCACAATCGCTAGTGAATTGGAAATCGGATCGTAATCGATTGCATTGGTGGATGTACCGATCGTGCCGTAAACATTCCACATTTTTGCTGCAAGAATCGGGGTTCCAACAGCTTCTGTGCTGAGGGTCATGCCGACCGGGTTGGGAGAAACATTGTCGTTGTGCATGTCTTCTGGCTCGACAATTTCCAACATACGTGCATCAACTTTACCCTTAACAGTAGTAGTTTGGGCATACATACTACCAGTGATTAAAATGGTGAGGAAAACAGTAAAAAACTTCCTATACATAGCACCTCCTGAAACATTAAACAATAAATGAATTAAAAGAAATTAGATGAATTAATCTTACATTCCTCATCTTTCCCTGCAGTGTAATAGTGTCTTTTTTGGAAACCACCTCCTTTTAGTTAATGGCGATTTAATCAAATTATTACAAAAGTGGCAAACCAGATTTTAGAACACTATTCATATTTTAGTTGTAAAGCTGATTAAATCTGTTTGGTGTTGGAGAGCAGGAGTATATGCAGCTGGTATTGGCTTTATCTCCAACGGACTCGAAAAGTATTTCTTTTCGGGTAACTTATGAGTGGTAAACACCATGTTAATACAATTGGTTCCCATTAGATTTCTATAACTTTTATGCTGATATTGGGAAAAATAATAAGCTGTGGAAATATCTGTTTTTACCAATCGATCCGCAAATAAAAACACATCAAGAACTGGGGCGTTGTGTCATTCCGGAAAAAAGGCTGGTCATTAAGGACCAGCCTAATAAAAGCATGAGATGGTTTTCAGAATTATTTCAACAACATCATCTTTCTTGTCTGGCTGAAGTCACCTGCATTTAATTTGTAGAAATATAAACCGCTAGCCAGTTTCGAAGCATCGAAAGTGTATTCATGAGTACCAGCACTTCTATGGCCATCTACCAGCGTAACAACTTTTTCGCCAGTTACCGAATATACTTCAACATTCACTTGTGCCGCTTTTTTCAATGTAAAAGCAATAGTTGTAGAGGGGTTGAAGGGGTTCGGATAGTTTTGATGTAACTCATAATCGCCAGGTACTGTATTGGCAACATCGTCGATGCCGACTCCCTCTACTTTCGGAACAGTAATGGTAACATCCTGAATATACCAAATTTCTGATTCTGCAGTATCATCAGAGTCTGGTGTTCCAGTATTAACATCTACGCCCATAATACCATAGAAGAGGTGTAATTGAGCGGTAATAGATGTGTCAGTTTCACTGACAATGTTTGCATAAGTTGCCATGCTTTTGAATTTTTCATTGATATCAACAGTTTCGGAAATATTGATGGGAGTAGTCCAGGCGTTATCATCAATGTCTCGGCCACTAATAAAAATATCCGGTGCCGAGGAGGCAGTATCAGGAATGTCAATCCAACTGGCAAAAATATATTCGCCATCCGGCGTTTTCGCCAATTCCGTTTCATTTTGGGTATTTAGAGCCCCGATACCGAAGGACCATTGAACGTTAAGCAAATCAGCCACCTTTGTAGAAGTCCAGTTACCTGCATCGTCCAGGTGAACATCATAAACCCAGTCGTTCGGTGTTCCATTAATGGAGTAAGTACCGATGAAGTGCGGACCATCGGCTGCAACAATTGCATCTGGGGTGTACCCCAGGAAATCCGTACTATCAGGCAAGCCATAACTGTAATCGTCCGAAGCAAGATAAGCAGTTGGTGTAAAGCTAGCACCGCCATCAGTGGACCATTTGTAACCAAAATGCGGAACACCACGATCATCTATACCTTCCCAGGCAAAAAGGATATCCAGTCCATTTGGGCCAACATCTATCAGCGCACCATTTACACCGGAAACGCCAAAGTTTACAACAGGGCCATGTATATCATTGATGTCAAAAGCCTCTATTGTATTCCAGCTTGCACCAGCATCGGTGCTGTGTAGAAGTGTAATGCCAAGAGGATTTTGGTCATCCCCAGTATCCCAATCCTCTAATGCATAAAAGACATCTCCGTTTGTGATATTTGTGGCTCCCTGATGCATAAAACTGGTATCTTCGCTAACAACCGTTTCATACTGACCTAAGCCGCCAAATAGCTGAATGTCTGTCTCTGCATTCACCTGCTGAAAAGATGCAGCACCACCATTACCATGGCCGGACCAAGCCATTACCGGTTGAATATCTGTAGAAAACGGGTCAGTTGACATTGTCGGATTACTAAGCTGTAGATTCGGATAACGACCCCAAATTCTACCGCCAAATGTAAAAGTGCCAACATCAAAAAAATTCTGACCATAATCTGTGGATACAACATACCAGATATAACCGGAACCAGGATTGTTTGCACGATCGCCACGATGACCAATTGCCAAGGCTTCTGAGTAAGGATCGTAGTCAATTGCGGTGATCGAGCTACCAATTATACCATAAACATTCCACATTTTTGCAGCGAGAATTGGCGTACCGACACCCTCTGTGATTCGCTGAGTATTTAGTGAGTTTAGCGAAACAGCATTATTGTCATTATTTATTCCTTCGACCACTTTCTGTGGGCGAGTGTCCGCTTTCCCCTTGACAATAGTCGTCTGGGCGTAAATGCTGCTCACAATGAAAACAGATAACAAAACAGTAAAGAACTTACTATACATAGCACCTCCTGAAAACATTAAACAAAAATTAAAATTTGAGAATCTAGATTCATTAATCTTTTTTTCTCATGATCCCTGCCGTTTGAAGAATCTCCCTGAGTTTAATTATTAGGAAAAATATTTAATAAAAAATTACGATCAATTACAAAAACAACATTTTTGGTGTTTTCTTCAAGCTGTTCAATGTTATACTTTTTTAGAGTCGAACGTCGGTTGACGTCCTTTGCTAATAGGTGCCGTGCAGGCATAAAGGGGCTCTCGGTTGTAGCTTGCATTGAATTCCGGTAATACAAATAATCCCATGAAAAGATACTAAAAGCGTGATAAAGTTGCAATAGTGAAAAATTACTCATGCCCGGTATATAATGGTTTAAGTTATAAATTGAATTTTCTGTTTCTATCCTCAATCGAATGATTATATTCCTTATCGGACTCGATGAACAAAGGTAAATATGGCACAAGTATCCCCGGAACTCGATCAATTGTTTGAAGCGCTACTCGGAAACGAGAAGCACTCTATATATAAACAGATTGGAAAGAAATTACCCCACCATATTCGTTTTAATCCTTTAAAAGGGGATGTGCTGGCTCAGCAGCGTTTTTTCCGGGATCTGGGTTTTCAGTTTCACCAATTGCCGGGGCGTAGTGATATTTTTCAAATCGATTACCAGCCGTATCCCATTGGGAAAAGCCTTTCTCATTTTTTAGGGCATATTTATGTGCAGGACATTGCCTCTATGCTCCCGGCGATTTTGCTCGATCCGCAACCGGGCGATTGGATCCTCGATATGTCTGCCGCTCCCGGATCCAAGACGACCCTGATGGGGGTGTTAATGGAGAATGCCGGGCTGATAGTTGCCAATGATATCGTCAGCAAACGCTTGCGGGCACTGGGGAAAAACGTCGAGCGAATTGGCCTGAGTAATGTGCTGGTTTATAAATGGTACGGGGAGCAATACGGGAACACCTATTTTGAAGTATTTGACCGAATACTTTTGGATCCGGCCTGTTCCGGCATCGGTACGTTGCATAAAAATCCGGAAATCCTCGGCTGGTGGACCCCTAATCATTGTACCCGTTTGGCAGAGATACAAACCAATATGATGCGCAGCGCTGTGAAAGCATTACGTCCAGGGGGGACTATGATTTATTCTACCTGCACGCTTGCACCGGTAGAAAACGAGGCGATCATTTCTGCGGCATTAGCGGAATATCCTTTGGAACTGGAGTCTGTGTCGGTAAATTGGTTAAATGTTCGATCCGGACTAAAAGAATATGAAGGGGAAACCTTTCATCCTGATTTGGATAAGACCATCCGATTGTATCCGGTTGATCAACATACCGAAGGGTTTTACGTCGCCAAATTGCGGAAAACTGACCATATGCGCCCACCGCGGATGGACAAGCGCAAACCACCCCGGCGCATTCCTTTTGTTACCTGGAAAACATCGCCGGTTAAGAAGTATATCGATTATCTGTCAAAACACTTCGAGATCCCCATTTCAGTTTTTAAGCGTTACCGCTATATCCTCTTTAAAGAACATATCTTTTTTATTGAGAAAGATATTCAGGAATTCCCTGTTTTTGGCTCGCCGTTGCAGATTGGGCTGCCAATGGCAAAAGTGATGGATCGTGGCGCAAAATTCACCACATTAGGTTGCCATCTATTAGGGCATCACGCGAAACGAATGACCATTGAAATTAATGACCTTGGCGTTTTGGAAAGATTCGTTAACCGGGAAGCATTGGACATTCCCACCGAGAACAAAGGGCAATATATCGTAAAACATGGTGGGCTGATCATCGGATACGGGCTGGCTGATAAGGGGAATCTGAAAAGCCAGTTTCCCAAAGGGGATTGGCCGTTTCAATTAATTGGTGATTGGGAAAAATGATGACTTAATAAAAAAGGCCGGGAAAATTTCACCGGCCTTTTTAGTGCTATCCTACTTAGATTTTCTTACTTCAATAGTACCATCTTCTGGGTTAAGCTCTGTACGCCATTGCTGAGGCGATAGAGATATACGCCGGAAGCAACATCTTTACCGTCGAAAGTAATCTGGTGCTCACCGGCATTTTTCCGTCCTTTAAACAAGGTGGCAATTTTCTGACCGGTAATGTTAAATACGTCGACAGTGATATCCTGAGTTTTCTGCAGCGTAAAGGCAATGGTGGTCTGCGGGTTAAACGGATTGGGATAGTTCTGCGCCAACTCAAATTCGCCCGGAACAACGTTGCGATTATCATCTATGCCGACAGGATATTGCGGATCGATAACCAGTTGTTTAAAAATCCACGGACAAATACTGACATCAGATTCACCCTGGGTAATGCTTTGTCCCGGGTTTGTATCCCACTGATAAAGAATGCCAACATGAACACTGTCATCTCTCACTTCCAGTTCTGCCAGTTGCGGATACTGTTCGATGATGCCTTCAGTGCCAATCAATTTAAAAGGCAGGCTCCAGGTTTGGCCACTATCGTCGGAATGTGCAGCATAAATATCGGTAGAATAACGCTGAACACTGGCAACGCCACCAACTTCGCCGAATACATAATTCAAAGTAACCGAGTCCACTAATTCTGGCTGTGTCCAGGCCGCTAATACATGGCCGCCAGGACCTGTGGCAACGTGCGTATAACCCATGCCCCATCCTGAGCCAGGGAAATATAGATCAATCGAGTCTGTTAGTGCGGAAGATGAGCGAAAAATCGGATCATTGAGCTCAACTAATTGTTGATCTGTGCTATTCCAGTAGACCGCAGAATGAAATCCGCTGAGCGTATCGCCGTTGGTATCTAATTGGATACCTGGCGCGTTGAATACAGTATGAACAACGCCATTTTCATCCATCTCTGCATGAAAAGGTGAAAAAACAGAAGCCCCAAGTCCATAAGGATCATAAAATGAGTTATCCGGCAGCAGATCCTTGAATTCATAAATAAGAGTCGAGTTCCAATTGGTATTTGCGCTTAAATCCTCGCTTTGACTTAATACTATGCCACCATTTTCAGCAGCGGAACTACCCGAAACAGTAATGTCATCTTCCATATTAACGAAACTAACAGATGTCCCACTCGGATCAATCAATGGTTGAGTTTCTGCGTTTGACCACTCCGTCATATTTGGAAGGATTAGGGAAGGCCATCCTATAAGAGTCCAAGTGTCACCATGGTCGGAGGAAACATAAGCCCGACCCATAGTACGAGTTGCATCATCAGTTGTCGAAACGACTACAGTTGTGCCGTGCGTGTCTATGCCGGGCCATAAGCCGGCGGCATCTACTACAACCTCAGTTGTAAAAGTGGCATTTCCGGCAACATCGTCACGGCGAAAGCGCGTACCGGTTGTCCCGCTATTATAGTGATAGACATAAAGCCCTTCACTGGCTGCGCCATTTGCAACCCTCGGCCAGCCGGAACCTGCCTGCGTGGTGGGGTAATACCCCGGCTCGATCGCAAAAAATACTTCTACCTGACGGGCATAATAATTATAGGTCGCATAACGGGAAGAGTTCGCATCCGTGGTTCGCCACATGTAGGTCATATGAACACCATCAAATGAATCGAATGCGTGCCGAATTTGCGTGCCGGCGACATTGTTCCAGGCAAAGTCATAGGTTGTTTTACCTAAAGTATCCACATGAACTTCGCGGACCACATTGTCAGTTAGTGTTTGCGGCATTGGCGTGGGTTTAATGAATTCGAACCCCTGCGATATTAATTGATCGACATGCCGGTCAAATTCCGTGACCTGTTCCGGCCCAATACGTTGTGCCTTGGAGATGTCTTTATGTTTTCTCCCTTTGGCAAAAATGGTGGAGAATAAACCTCCAATAAGCAAAAAGATTAATAAATGAATTGTGTGTCTCTGCACCATACCTGCTCCTTTGTATTGAATTAGTGGATCATAATTTTTCACTATTTAATACTCTGGTTATCTGCAGACTCTTCTTTGATGAAAGATATCGTTACAGATTTGATATACTGATATCAGAAATTACACATCAGCGAAAATCATAAAATTTGTATCGAATTTGGCTAGTCGCAAACGATTTAAGGTCGGTTAGTGTAACCGACCTTAAATGTATGCACATAATGAGATAGGATAATTCAAAAAATTACTTCAACAATACCATCTTCTGGGTTAAGCTCTGCGCGCCATTGCTGAGGCGATAGAGATATACACCGGAAGCGATATTCTGACCGTCGAAGACAACCTGATGCTCACCGGCACTTTTCCGTCCTTTGAACAAGGTGGCAATTTTCTGACCGGTAATGTTAAATACTTCGACAGTGATATCCTGGGTTCTCTGCAGCGTAAAAGCAATGGTGGTCTGTGGATTGAATGGGTTGGGATAGTTTTGCGCCAACTCGAATTCTCCCGGAATGACGTTCTGATTGTCATCAATGCCAACAGGAATATGGGCGGTAATATCGTAATTGTTATATACCCAAGCTGCTGGAGGAGTTGCAGATGTACCATCAAATACGGAACTACCCGGCACTTTATCATGCATATACATGAAATGAATATAATACTGGCCGGTATCGGCATTATACATAATGTGCTTGTTTATTGAGGGGAAAATATCCACAACTTCCGGAGCACCGGCTACATAAAAGGGGGCGGACCATGTAGTACCGTTGTCGCTTGATACAGCACACCAAATATCCGATCCATGAAATGTGGAAGGACTGCCATCGGGATTTGGAGCAAGGACCAGAGATGTGTCATTTACAATTTCAGGTTGTGCCCATACTACAGCAACTAAGTTGGGATTGGGGTTATCCGGATGACTAACTGAAACTCCTGGCTTTGAGCAGCCAATCTCATTTCCAGAACGTGCAGCTGCGACAGTATTCGTAAGCCTTCCATCCATAAATTCCGGACCAGTCAAGTGACGCACTTCATTGAAACTGCCCATATTGCTGTTCCAGTATACGATTGGAAAGATATTGCTCTCTTCAACTTGCAATGTAGAATCTGCATATTGTATTCCGTACCCATTAAAAGCGAGATGAAGCGTACCGTTACTACTGTATTCAGAAGCCGTTTGGCTAAAATTGTTAACCAGGTAATAATGTAGTGTGCCATCAACTACTCTACCTTTGCGATAAAGATCATCCACAGTCCAGGTTTGCCCTAAATCGGTAGTTCTGGCAACAGTTAATGCACCAAAAGCACCGGTACCATTTCCATCTTCTTCAGCAGTTGTTACAACTGTTGCCTCCGTTGGATTGGCCGGGTTAAAGTGCGGAAAAAGTTCTACGCCACCGGGAACTGATTGAAAAGTGACACTGTCAGGCTCCGGCAAATCAAATATTGTCGCAAGGTCCCAGGTTGCACCACCATCTGTAGAACTATAAAAATTGTCAATTACGAAGTTCGCATCTGCGTCATTTGTTACCAGCCAGTTGGTAAAATTTCCCTGATGCGCAGCACTGGCAAAACGACCAGGGGCTATGGAAGTGCCTGAAAATGAATAAAAACCTTTGCCGGCATCCTGATACATATGAGTCGTATTGTTGATATGATCATGGAGAGAAATCCAGGCGATTTCATCCGGACCTAAGAAAACACGGCCGGAACGCAATCGTGCGGCAGTGGCATCAACCGGAATGGCACCAAAATTTCCAACACCATTTAGGAAAAAGTTATATTCCATATTGTAATCATTTGGGCTTAATAAAACCTGCGCAATCGTGCTGATGTTTCCTTCGGAATCAACGGCAATTTTACGGCCCATAATTGTGTTCATGGAGAAATCACGTTCAGTAAAGAAAAGCGTATCGCCAGGATCCAAACTTTCCGTTCTGGGCGGGTTGGTATAATTATGCTGCGGTGGATTTTGGCGAAGTCTTTCCATGAAAGCTTCTTCCAATTCATCCGTGAGAATTTTTTTACCTAATGGCTTAGGCTTCTCATTCTCTGCAAATAAACTTACTGAACCAATCAGGAATGCAATCAGTAATAAATACGAAATGAAACCACTCCTCCGGTGTTTTCCGTTAACAATACCCTGCATAGCGTCTCCTAAATATTTTGGGTAAATAAATGAATTATTAAATCGATCCTGCCTTGTAATATGGCAGAGCCGACAAGTGATGAAATGAATTAAAGGTTTTTACTAGCGTGTCTCTTGATTTCTACATCAGGTAAGATTGCGCAATTGATCCTGCAGGTTGTCAGGCAACGCTTCATCTAACTTCTGGTGCTTTTTTACTTCTGTAAGAATAAGGGCTAACTTCCCGGAAACAGTGTGTTTCTTGTTGAAAAAAAACATCTCTTTATCACCTTCAACAACACATAGCCCACCGCGAAAATTGCCTTTTTCAACCCGGGTTTGAATTCCACTGGATTCAAATGCAGCACAGAGTTCGTTGAAAAGCTTGATCTCTTCCGGAGAACCATCCGGTATAATTTTTTTCTTTTTACGGCGCATAGATAATTTACTAACTATTGGTTAAACACCTACATCCTTGCAGACTTATTAATAACTAAAGAATTTCTGAAAAAAACAATAGAAATATGGCAAATAATTGCCGGTCAAGGATATAGTTCAGCTTACAAAATCCAGATAATTATATCCACTTCTCGATGCCCTTTTTCTTTAAATGATCAGCAATATCCGATACATTCTGGGCGGAAGATTTTTTACAAATCAACAAGGCATCGCCGGTGTCGACCACAATGAGATCATCGACATCAACCATTGCCACCAGCTTCTCCGGGGAATAGACCAGATTATTATTGGAGCGAATGCTGACCCATTCAAGGCTTTCCAAAACATTTTGATGCTTATCTTTCGGGGAGATATCATAAATGGTATCCCAACTACCGACATCCCGCCATCCCATTTCTGCGGGAATGACAAAAACATTGTCGGCATACTGCATCACGCCGAAGTCGATGGATATCCCCCGGATATGTCGATAAGCCTCCCGCAGTCGCTCATCATAATGCGGCGTATTTAAGTGTTTTTGGACCTCACTGAAAGAATCATGCATGTAGGGCAATTTATCCTGAATTTCCTGGAGAATCGTATTTGCCTTCCAGATAAAAATGCCGCTATTCCAGTAAAAATCGCCGCTTTCCAAAAATCGTTCGGCTGTTTCCAGGTTGGGCTTTTCAGCAAAAGTGCGCACTTTATGGACACTATGCCGATTGCTTTGATGCACTGTTTTACCAGCCTGAATATATCCATATCCGGTCGCCGGTTCGGTGGGAGGAATGCCCAGGGTCACCAGACCGTTATGATGATGAACATAAGTGATCGCCTGGTCTATCACTTCATAAAAAACCTTGAGGTCACTAATAATATGATCCGCCGGTAACGCCAGCATTATTCCTTCCGGATCATGAGCGGCGATGTGAAGCGCAGCGAGGGAAATACAGGGGGCAGTGTTGCGAATCAGCGGTTCCAAAATAAAATTTTCCGGTGGTAATTCCGGTAAATGCGCCTGAATCGCATCTGCATATGCCTGGTTGGTGACAACAAATATATGGCGGGGATCGAAATTGGGTAATAAGCGCCGGTAGGTCATCTGAATCATTGTGCCTTGTCCGGAAATGTTGAGCAGCTGTTTAGGGGTGCTCTTGCGGCTAAGTGGCCAAAATCGCGTACCGACGCCACCAGCCATCAGGACTGGATATACATTCATGATGATCTCCCGGGTTAAGCCATTTTACTTACGAAATGTTCTGGTAAAATTGCCGCTGAAAACCATACTTACAGGACCGCGCAGGTATATTTGTTGCAAATTCTCATCAAAATCTATTTCAAGGAGCCCGCCGGGTGATTGAACCGTAATCGGCGGCTGCCAGGTCAGGGCCTGGGCAGCGAAAATCGCGCTGGCAACTGCGCCGGTACCACATGCCAGTGTCTCTGCCTCAACGCCTTTTTCGTATACCCGGACGTTGAGTAAATTGGGCGATTCCGGATAAATAAAATTGACATTTACCCCGACAGGCTGAAACATTTCATGATAACGATAATGTTCCCCTTGTTCCGTGATATTTATCGTTTGCGGATGATCTTTCATGAGTATAACCAAATGGGCCACGCCGGAATCCAAGCATATCGCAGAGTGATGGTTTTCGCGAAGGATGCCCGTCAGTGTCTCCGGAGAATGGGTAACCTGGACCGGCTGCATTTGTAACTCGACATAGCCCGTTTTGATAATTTTGGCCTGGTAGATATCCTTACCAATTTCAAATGAACAAGTTTTTGGCACCACTCCCAGAAAGTGCGCAAAATAAACGGCACAGCGGGCACCATTACCACACATTTTTCCCGGAAAGCCATCTGCGTTGAAGTATTGCAAGGTAAAATTCGCTCTGTTACTTTCGCTGATGAGCATAAATCCATCCGCACCGACCCCGGTATGGCGATGGCAGATCTGGCGGATAGCATCATCATCCTGTGGATCGAAAACAGATTTGCGGTTATCCAGCAAAACAAAATCATTGCCGGCGCCATGCATTTTGTAAAACGTTTCTTCCTGGAAATCAATCATGCTATTTACTATTTGAATTTGAAATTAATGCCGTCGGTTGTCCAGCGTTTCCGCACATTGACGGTGTCGCCGTATTGCTGATAAGGTTCTGCGAACTGAAAGGGGAAACTACTGCCCGGGCTATATTTACCATTCTTATCCAGATCAATGATCGCCTTAAGAAAATAGCCGCCCTCCGGTAAGAATGGAATCTCGTAAGGCTGCCCGGTTGGGGTGATAATTTCGTATTTCTTTTCACCTTTGGTTGTTGTTGCCGTCAGAATGGCCTGCTCCCAAAGTGAATCAGTCGCTGTAATTGTACCACCAATTTCGCCGAGATTTTCATAATCCCAGGTTTTAAATGGATAGTCGAAAACGGAATCGCTTAATGTTTGCTGGAACAAGCTCTTCAATTGCAGAGAATCCAGGTGAAAACCATACTTTTCTCCCCGCAAAAAAGCGCTGTCCGGAATAAAAACCGGCCGGGAGAGTGAATGGAATTGCCATTTTCCCGCTACATCAAGCGAATCCCGCCAGCGTAAGCGAACGGCATTTTTAAAGGCCGCGCTATCGACCGGCAAGGAAAATTGCGTGATAATCCGGGCATCATAGGCAACGGTATTTTGGTCTTTATGCGGTTGACTGTTTAGCAGGCGAAAAGCAGTGGTATCTTTCTTATCTGATCCGGAAAATCGAAAAACGAGGTTTTCCTTTTCCGAGCGATTGCCGGAGAGATCGGACGCTGTTTCCAGGTGCCCTTCATATGGGATTTTTTCCTGAGGCGCTGTATAGACCAAGAGCCGAGTCGGGTCTTCCAAACTTAGTTCACTACCGAGAACCTGCAGCGGCGTTTGGTTGAGCGTATCCTGAAGACTTACCTTGAAATATTGTTCGGCATTTAATGGTTCACTAATAATGATTTCCAATACTTGCTGGTTGGTCGGCCGCGCCCGCAAAACTTTTGCCGCTGTTGTGTCTTCCAGCATCAATGAGATGTTAAGATCCGGGAAAGCGCTTTTCAACGAATCCAGGGAAACATCGTCGGTAGGAATACCAATCCAGTCCACACCAAAAGTGTAGCGACGATCGCGGTTGACATCCCGGATGGCATATACCCGGTAATCGTCCGGACGGAGATATTGAATTTTAAATCGCCCATCTTTATCGGTTTGGGTGTAATAGCGCGGTTTTTTCTCAAATACTGTCCGGGCAGAAAAACTATCGTCCTTTGCATAGGCAAAAATAAAGATATCTTCCAGATCTTCCGCGGTTACCCGGCCAGAAATTTCTCCTTTGTCAATGCGCGATCCGCTGGCAAAAGGGAGAATGAAGGGGGCCGGTAGCTTGTTTTTCCGATAATCCTTAATACCCGTGCCAAGCGTCATTAAATAGGTTTGATTTTGCTCCAACGAATCCTTCAGTAAAATGCGCAGCTTTTTGTTGCCTTTCCATTTGAATTCAAGTGGGGTTTCCGGTTCCGGTAACATCCATATTTGATCGCGAATAGAAGTACGGTCAACGGCTTCATCGAATTCAATGAGAATTTCCGACAGTGTGGCGATGTTGGTGGAGTCTGGTGGGGGAAAGGTAGAAATAATTTTGGGGGCGGTTTTATCCTGAGGACCGCCGGAAGGGGCCTGTTGACTGGCACAGTGTTGCAGGAGAAAGCTGAATAAAACCAGAATGAGGATGATGGCTATTTGGGAATGCTTTTTCAAAATAGTTCAATACTCCGGTTAAGAAGAGTTGCGTTCGTTTAAGGTTGTTTTAAAAATGTTTTCCAGAAAATCGCGTTGTTGGTCCACACTCAGGTCCGGTAGCAGACAGAACGGTGCAACGATATCCATTGTTACTTTTGCAGACCGTGGCGTGTTCGCCCAGCGCGGCCAAAAATCATAAACTTTATCGAGAACGATCGGGTAGATTGCCTGCCGGGAAGCCATCATTACTTTTACCAGACTAAGTTTGAAAGGCAGCAAACGACCATCCCAGCAGCGTTCCCCTTCGGGAAAAACGCCGACTTTGATGCCCTTCTTTAAAAATGCTCTCATATTCCGGACCACGCTGGGATTTGTCTGGTAACGGGTTGTTGGAATGCTCATCGCCCATAACAGGAATTTGCGAACGATCCCGGCAGAAAAGGAAGTATCCTTGGTGATAAAAGCCACCCGCCGGTCTAGGAAGGCGGCGACAACAAATGGATCCATAGCGCTCTGATGATTGACGATAACAATGCCTAACTGATCTTTATGCCAATTGCTTTTGCCGCGAATGTCCACACTAATCCAGAGGCGGCAGAGTTGCCTTAGAATATTTCTGACGCTTCCCATAATAATATTCTCTGCAAAATACTGCTTCTCGGAGGACTTTGGCAATGCGATTTGCCACAACTGCCGGGATGGTTTGGTAAGCATTGTTCTAATATGCGGCTGATATTCGGTAATTGTACCCAACTGGTGCCTTTGATAGTATTGGTCAATCCATTTTCGTAGTAGGATTTCATACTTTAAAGGACTTTCCTGCTGAAACTGAATCTGGTATACCGGTTGGTGTTTCACTTTGAACTCAAAGCGATGCCCGTTGGTGGTGATGGAGAGAATCTCTGCAGCCGCCCAATGAAAGATGTTCTTTTCTGTAGTAAAAACAAGGCCATCTTCGTATACCAGCAACTGACCTTCTCCAAGCACTTGAAACTCTCGCAGACGTTCTTTGAAAAAGCGATGATAGCCAGTTACACTGACCTGTCTGCTGCCTTGCCGCAGTTTACCGGCATGGCTTGTGTGCAGCAGTTTTCCGTAATTGAACTGTGCATCCGCTGCTTTGCTGTCACTGGAGAAAGTTAAATGCGCCTGGATTAAATCATAATAATCACCACTTGAATAAGGCTTACCATTACAAAGCAATTCAGTGCCCTGCACAGATATTTCAGCATTGCAACTCTTGCAACTTTGCCGGTTGAGGGTATCCGCTTTCCGGCAATTCGGACAGAAAAAGAAAAGTGGATGAGCCATGCAAGTAATGTGATTTGGATGATCTTTGAGAAAACTGTTGTTTGCGGATGTTATCTATTATCCGGTAAGAATAAAGCCTTGCCGGACGATTGAATATAATGTCAGGCAGCTTAAAAACAAAAAAAGCAACACAGAATTGTGTTGCTTTTTTATATCAAAAAACGATTTAGCGAGTGCGCTTCTCTTTAATTCTCGCAGCTTTACCCTGCAATTCGCGCAGGTAATACAACTTCGCACGACGAACCCGGCCAATTCTTTTTACTTCAATTTTTGCCAGGCGGGGAGAATGCAGCGGGAATACTCTTTCTACGCCGATACCGTTGGAAATTTTCCGAACAGTAAAGGAAGCATTTACGCCATTGCCGCGGCGCTGGATGCATACACCAGTAAAAACCTGGATTCTTTCTTTGTCACCTTCAATAACCCGAACGTGAACATCCAGAGTGTCCCCGGCCTTAAACTGAGGGATATCTGAAACCAGCTGGTTTGCGGTCACACTGTTTAAAATATCCATAATTCGATCTCCTAACTTCTCTATTTTTTATCTTTGCTACTTGATTTCGTGTATTCCCGGTATAAATCCGGTCTTCTATCTTTTGTTCGTTTCAATCTTTGTGCCAGTCGCCATTCATCAATTTTGGCATGATTGCCGGATAACAAAACTTTCGGCACTGGCATGTCCCGATATTCTTCCGGGCGGGTGTAGTAGGGACAATCCAGCAGGCCATCCTGAAAAGAATCTGTTTTTGCAGATTTCAGGTCGTTAATAACCCCGGGAATTAAGCGGACAATTCCGTCGATCATTAACAGGGCCGGTATTTCTCCCCCGGAGAGGATAAAGTCCCCAATGGAAATTTCATCGGTTACCCAGGTATCAATCACTCGTTGGTCGATCGCCTTGTAGTGCCCGCACAAAAAGACCAGATGTGGTTCCGGTGCAAGCGCCTCGGCAGTTTCCTGGGTAAATAATTTGCCCTGCGGTGTTGGGAAAACGACCCGAATATTTTTTTTGTTCGGGGCGATCTCAAAAATATGCTCGAAAGCATTGAAAAGCGGTTCCGGCTTAAAGATCATGCCCGGTCCACCGCCATAAGGCGTATCATCCAGTACCCGATGTTTTCCCGGTGCGAATTCGCGCACATCCCAGAGGCGAATTTCCAGCCCCACCCGCTTTTGCGCTTGCTTGAGAATGCTTTCGTTCAGCGGCGTGCGGAGAATTTCCGGAAAGGCAGTGAGCACATCAATCAGCATCGTCTGCCATCCCTTCGATGAGGTGCACCTGGACCGTTTTTTCCTCAAAGTCGATTTCTTTAATGAATTCCGAAACCGCCGGTATCAGGATTTCCCCTCCATCATCTTTCCGGACAACGTAAATATCGCTGCCGTTACTGCTGAGCACATCCTTCAGCACACCGAGATAATTTCCATCTATTTCAAAGACCTTTAAATCGATCAAGTCGTGTATAAAATAACTGCCTTCCGGCAGCTCGATTTTTTCTGATTCAGGCAGCCAAATTTCTTTTTTCACAAGCAACTTGGCTTCTTCCCTGGTCGAAATTCCCCGTAATTTTATTAAGGATTCCCGATCGGTAATTCGAATATCTTCAATAATCCATCCGCGCATCTCGCCGTTATCGGCAGTGTAGAGCGTTCTCAGATATTCAAATCGATCCGGCAACCCAGAGTAGGGAATTGCTTTCAAATATCCCTGAATCCCATGAGTTTGCACAAACTTTCCAACAATTATATACATTCATGGCCTCAAGGATGTTGGCGACAAGTTGTTATCCCTTCACCCTTGTCAAAAAATTTTTACTTCGGTTCACACTATTCAAGAATTTCCAGGACAGCCCGTTTACCCATCTTGGCTGCCGCTGCGCTCAGTAGCGTTCGAATCGCTTTCGCTGTTTGGCCGCGTTTGCCGATAACTTTACCTAAATCTCCGTCACCGACACGCAACTCGTAAACGGTTACGCGTTGTCCCTCTACTTCTGCAACCTGAACTTCATCCGGCTTGTCTACCAAATGCTTAGCGATAAATTCCACAAATTCTTTCATCGCGTAAACCTCCTTTTGCGTAGAACTATATGTGATTTAAGAGCAAGAATCGGATAAAGCAGAATGAACGATCGATCCGTTTATTCTTTCGCAGATGCTTCCGCTTCTTCACCACTGTCTTCCGCGGCGGTATCAGCTTCTTCAGCGTCTGCAGTTTCTGCTTCAGCTTTCGCTTCAGCTTCTGCTGCGGCTGCTTCTTCAGCTTTACGAGCTTCTTCTTCTGCTGCTTTTGCTGCTTCCTCTTCCGCTTTATTGGCTGCTTCTTCTTCGGCCTTCTTGGCTGCTGCCGCTTTCTTCAGTTCTGCTTCTTTCTGGAGTTCCAGCTTCTGCTGCTTGTCGGCCTGATTGGCTGCCCATTGCTGCATTTCTGCTTCAATCTTCGCTTCATCAACGCCACGACGCATCAGGTCGAAACGCATGTTCAAGCCTTTTCTGGTGAAAAGATTTTTTACCGTATCAGAAGGAATAGCGCCCTGGCCCAGCCAGTATAAAGCGCGATCCTGCTTAACTTCGATTGTCATCGGATCAGTCAAAGGATTGTAGTATCCGATCTCTTCAATAAATCTACCATCTCGCGGTGAACGCGAATCCGCTGCTACGATACGATAGAATGGCTTCTTTTTCCGGCCCATTCTGCGTAGTCTGAGTTTTACTGCCACGAATTTCCTCCGTTTGGATTTTATTTATTATGTATCAAAATGTTATTTGCAATTTAATTAAAAGGGAAATCCTGCCGGACCTGCCCCTCCGGGGCCCATACGCCCACGCATTTTATTCATTTTCTTCATCATCTTTTTCATTTCATTGAACTGGCGGATCAGTTGATTAACATCGCGTACTTCTGTTCCGCTGCCCCCGGCAATACGTTTCCGCCGGCTGCCGTTCAATATTTCCGGGCGCTGCCGTTCCTTAATCGTCATGGAGTTGATGATCGCTTCTACTTTCACAAAAGCATTATCATCCACCTGGATGCCCTTCAACTGTTTCCCAACACCGGGAATCATTTTCAGGAGACTGTCCAACGGGCCCATCTTCTTGATCTGCTGCAGTTGCTCGTAGAAATCTTCCAGGGTAAACTGCTCTTTGCGGATTTTCTTTTCAAGCTTCTGTGCCTTCTCCATGTCCATATTTTCCTGGGCTTTTTCAACCAGGGTAACTACATCGCCCATACCGAGGATTCGGGAAGCGAGGCGGTCCGGGTGGAAGGCTTCGATAGCGTCCATTTTTTCGCCGGTGCTCATGAACTTGATCGGGCGATCGGTAACCGAACGAATGGAAAGCGCAGCACCGCCGCGGGCGTCGCCATCCATCTTGGTAAGAATGACCCCATCATAATCCAGGCGGTCCAAAAACTGTTTGGCGGCATTCACGGCATCCTGACCGGTCATCCCGTCCGCAACAAAAAGAATTTCATGCGGCTTAATTTCTTTTTTGATGTTTTCCAACTCTTGCATCATCGCTTCGTCCACGTGCAGGCGGCCGGCGGTGTCGAGAATAAGGACATCGCAGGCTTTATCGCGAGCTGCTTTAATGGATTCGCGGCAAATTTGCAGCGCGTCGTTGGAAGGAGTAGTGTACACCGGAATATTCATACCCTCACCAAGAATCTCCAACTGGCGCTTTGCTGCCGGGCGATAAACATCTGCCCCAACCAGCATTGGCCGGCGGCCTTTTTTGCGGAGATAATTGCCGAATTTACCGGTAAATGTGGTTTTACCGGAACCTTGCAGTCCGCAAATCATGATAATTGTTGGGGGAATACCAGCGGTTTTGATATCGGTGTGAGACTCGCCCATCAAACGAACCAGCTCGTCGTGCACAATTTTCACGATCTGTTGACCGGGCGTAATGCTGCGGAGAACTTCCTCGCCTAATGCTTTTTCCTGGACGCCTTTAATGAACTGTTTTACAACTTTGTAGTTCACATCAGCTTCCAGCAATGCCCGACGGATCTCTTTCAGAGAATCAGAAATATTTTTCTCTGTGAGCTTACCTTGCCCGCGGACCTGCTTTAGAATCGATTCTAGTTTGGACGAAATGTCTTCTAACATACCAAATCACAGCACTTAAATAGTCTAACATATGCACAATTGTGCAAAGCAGATAAAGATAAAACCTGATATATCCTTTTGCAACATAATTTTTATACTGTCTGTTTAGCAGAAATAAGCGCCGGCTGTGCCCTGCAAAGCGTTTTTAACCGGTATCAGAACAGAATTTTTTCAACGCGGCGATCATCGGTATCGAAGAGCACACAGGAAGCGGTGCCGGTTAGTTCACCCATCACCTCTCCGGGATTGATGATCATTGTGTTGCCAACCTGGCTGGTTTCGTATTGATGATTATGGCCGAAACAGACAACATCGTATGCATCGGAAGTGGCCAGCATTCGACCGATTGTGTCGAAGTGAGTGATGGCAAAACGGACATCATCGAGTGTCAGTTCCGCTACTTCGCCATGCAGGGTGATCTGCGGGAAATTGCCGGCGACTTTCCCCAGCCGGAAGAGATCACCATCATTATTGCCGAAAACCAGGTGGATTGGCCGGGAGAATTTTTCCCCCAATGTTTTCATGATGAAGGGCGAACAAAGATCGCCACAGCAGATCATCACATCCGCCGTTTGAATCTTCTGCAGCGCTCGGTTCAGTAAATCAATATGATCATGGATGTCGGATATAATTGCAACTTTCATCGGGAAGTCTCCATAAGTCCGAAAAATAGCATACTCAGTTGCTGCAATGATATATTTGAGGGAAACTTAAGGCCTGCAAAGACCATTTTCAAGCAGGAATCCAGAATCATACTGCCCGGGATATTCAATATGATTGACATTCAATGAGTTTACGATTAAATTATGAGGTTTGAAGCTGTGTAGCAAAAGAATCGTCCATTGCTGCCTTTTCAAAAAAAATATTCAATTTGTTGATCTTTATTTCCAACGAACGAACGTTCAATGTTTTAATTTAGGTGATTATGAAGAATATAAGAAATTTCTGTATTATTGCACATATAGATCATGGAAAATCGACCCTGGCGGATCGCCTGCTGGAATATACCGGCACTTTGCAAAAACGGCAGATGCAGGCGCAGGTATTGGATAGCATGGACCTGGAAAGAGAACGGGGAATTACCATTAAATCCCACGCGATTCGTATGGATTATACCGATGCGAATGATGAACAATATACTTTTAACCTGGTCGATACGCCCGGTCACGTGGATTTTTCCTATGAAGTGTCCCGCAGTCTCGCGGCAGCGGAAGGTGCTTTGCTGCTGGTAGATGCTGCCCAGGGCGTGGAAGCGCAAACCATCAGTACATTGTATCAGGCCGTTGAGAATGACCTGGTGATTATTCCGGTAATTAACAAAGTCGATTTGCCCAGCGCGCAGGTTGATGTGGTGAAACATCAGATCATCGAGCTGATTGGCTGCGATGAAGATGAGATCCTGCTGGCCAGCGCAAAGAGCGGTTTGGGCATCGAGGAAATTATCCAGGCGATCATCGAACGCGTGCCGGCGCCAACCGGCGACCCGGATGCACCGCTGCAGGCACTGATCTTCGATTCCCAATTTGACAGTTATCGCGGCGTGGTTGCCCTGGTAAAGGTTTTTAACGGGGAATTGAAAGAAAAAGATGATATCACTTTTATGGCGACGGATAAACGGTTTGAAGTTGAAGAACTCGGAAACCTGCTGCTGAAGCGCGTCCGGACGCACAAATTATCCACCGGTGAGGTCGGATACCTGATTTGCGGCGCCAAGAATGTTCGCGATATTAAAGTGGGCGACACCGTCACTCACACCCGGAATGCTTCTACGGAGCCGCTTCCCGGTTATCACGAAGTAAAGCCAATGGTTTTTGCCGGTATCTATCCGGTAGAAACCCAGGAATATGAAAATTTACGCGTCGCCCTGGAAAAACTGGTGCTGAACGACTCTTCCCTGATCTATGAGCCGGAAACTTCTTCCGCACTAGGCTTCGGTTTCCGTTGCGGATTTTTAGGGTTGCTTCACATGGAAATTGTTCAGGAGCGTCTGGAACGAGAATTTGACCAGACAATTATTGTCACGACCCCGAACGTGGTCTACCGGATAACCGACACCTCCGGCAAGGAATTGTTCGTTGATAATCCGGCTAAAATGCCCCAGGCCGGCGCGATCCAGAAAATGGAAGAGCCGTACATTGATGCACACATTATTACGCCGCCGGATTATATTGGCAACATCATGAAACTGGTGAACGAGAAACGGGGCATATTGATCAACCAATCCTATATTGATCCTACCCGGGCGGATTTGCACTATCAGCTGCCGTTAGCCGAAGTGGTTTTTGATTTCTTCGACCGGCTGAAGTCAGTCACCCGTGGTTACGCTTCCCTCGATTATGAATTTTCCGGGTACCGGGAATCCAAGCTAGTGAAGCTGGATATCTTCATTAACGGAGAAGTGCTCGATGCGCTCTCAGTAATTGTGCATAACGAACGCGCTTATGATAATGGGCGGACGATCTGCCAGAAACTACGCAAAATTATCCCCCGGCAAATGTTCGAAGTGGCCATTCAGGCCGGTATCGGGAACAAAATTATTGCCCGGGAAACAGTGAAAGCGATGCGTAAAAATGTACTCGCGAAATGTTATGGCGGGGATATCACCCGTAAGCGCAAGCTGCTGGAAAAGCAGAAAGAAGGTAAAAAACGGATGAAACAGGTCGGCCGGGTAGAAATTCCCCAGGAAGCATTTCTGGCGGTGCTTTCTACCGATGAGTAATATCGCCGGGAACTTTACGGGCACTTTTTCGAATAATGAGCAGGTAAAATTGGAGGAACATACACTTTGAAGCCCAAACCGTCAAAATCCGGTAAGCGCGATACCAAAAAGCCAAGGCCGACATCCAGCCGGAGTAAGCCGAAACCTAATGCGGTAAAGCATAAAACTTCTGATACTATCCGGGCATTGTTAATTGCCCTTTTTGCTGCCCTGGTGCTTCGCCAGTTTGTCATCGCCTCCTACAATGTTCCCACCGGTTCTATGAAAGATACCATTCTGGTCGGGGACTTTATGTTTGTCAATAAATTTATCTACGGTGCCCGCTCACCATTATTCCTGGGAATCCCTTTTACAGATATCGGCACAGATACTTTGCCTTCCTGGCTGCGATTTCAATTGCCGGCCATTACCGAACCAAAGGAACGGGAGATCATTGTTTTCGACTATCCGCTGGATCGCAAGGTCGATTATATAAAGCGGTGTGTGGCTGTGGGCGGCCAAACGGTTGAAGTAAAAAATGACCTGCTTTTTGTCAATGGCCAACCGGAAGGGAAAGTAACCCAGACTCATGTCGATACCGATCCCTACGAAATGCCGAATGAGGTCGATTATAAAGTGCAGTATACGGACGTTGATGCCCCGCACGGCAAACATTATACAATTCGCCATTTTACGGAATATTACGATCGGCGGCGCTACCCGCGAAAGTGGATGGAATTTCGCGGGAATGATAACTTCCCGCTAATTCACGTTCCGAAGAACAGCTATTTTATGATGGGCGATAACCGCGATAATAGCGCTGATAGCCGTCAGTGGGGATTCGTCCGGCGGGATCACGTTGGCGGTAAGCCCTTGATGATCTGGTTATCCGTGAATTGGCATGTGAAAGCACATCAGTTTTATGAAGCGGTTCGTTGGAATCGCCTCGGGAAAGTAATCCAGTAACTCCTGGAGATAATCGCATTTGAATCCAAGAACCAAACGTGTAGAAACCATACAAGCTGTGCTGATTGCGGTGCTGGCCGCTTTAATCTTGCGTCAGTTCGTTATTGCTGCCTATAAAATTCCCACCGGCTCCATGGAAGATACCTTGCTGATCGGCGACTTCCTGCTGGTCAACAAATTCGTTTACGGGGCAAAATCTCCGGAATGGATCGGTATACCGTTTACGCAGGACAAGGACTGGATTATTCCTACCGGCTTCAATGTGCCGAAGTCTCTGCAATTTCGCCTGCCGGCAATTACGCGTCCCCAACCCTATGATATTGTTGTGTTTAAAGCGCCACGAGCACCCAACCTCGATTACATAAAACGCTGCATTGCCGTCGGAGGACAGATGGTGCGGCTGGATGAACGGGATGTGCTGGTTGATAATAAGCTTTTTCCTCGCCCACCGATGATTAAGTTTTATGATAATATTCGCCGGGAGCAGGGCAACCCGATTCTGGTGGAGAAGGATCACTATTTTATGATGGGCGATAATCGTGATCGTAGTTCGGATAGCCGGGAGTGGGGACAGGTGCCTCATAGTAATATCGTCGGGAAACCGCTAATTATCTATCTTTCTCTCTCCGATACTGCCCAGGGCAGCGGATTATTTAGCAACGTTCGTTGGGAACGATTGGGGATGGTGGTACGCTGATGACAGCCGGTAACGGTCTTTACATCCATGTACCTTTTTGTCACGCCAAATGTGAATACTGCGACTTCTATTCAATAACTTTACTGGACCAGATCGAGGATTTTGTTCAGGCGTTGTTAATTGAGCTTGAGCTCCGTGCCCCGGAAGGAAACGGCCGTCAATTTGATACGATTTTCATGGGCGGAGGCACGCCGTCGCTGCTCTCTCCAGAACAAATGGGACGAATCTGGAAAACGCTGCATCAGCATTACGATATTAGTCCTGCCGGCGAATTCAGTATGGAATCGAATCCCGGCACTTTAGATGCGGAAAAGCTCGTGGCTTTTCGCTCGCTGGGATTTAATCGCATCAGCATGGGCGTGCAAAGCTTTAACCCGGCAGAACTAAAATTCCTTGGCCGCATCCACTCGGTAGAAGATGTGCTGGAAAATTTTGAGAACGCCCGCCGGGCCGGATTTAGCAACATTAATGTCGATTTAATGACCGCCTTTCCCGGCATTTCGGAAGATTCTTTTCAATATAGTCTGGAAACGGCGCTCTCTCTCGGCACCGAACATCTTTCCTGCTATACACTTATTTTTGAGCCGGGCACAATCCTCTACAAGCGTATGCAGAAGGGGGAAGTGCATCCCCTGAAAGAAGAAGAGGAAGCGCGTTATTATGAAATTGCGGCACGGGTGTTGAGTGCGCACGGCTATGAGCAATATGAAATTTCCAATTTCGCCCGGCCGGGATATATTTGCCGGCATAATCTGATTTACTGGCAACACCGGCCATACCTGGGCTTTGGTCCATCTGCCCACTCTTTTCTGGATGGGGAACGCAGCGGTAACAAACGCTCCCTGATGGCGTACGTAAAAGAGTTGCGAAAAAGAGAGCTCCCCCGGGACTTTTCAGAAAAACTTTCAGAAAAAGATTTGGTTTTTGAACATATCTTTCTCCGATTGCGTTTGAAAGAAGGATTGAATCTGGGAGAATTTCGCGAGCAATTCGGAGAAGATTTTCGGGTAGTATATGCAGATGTACTTGACCGCCTGCGTAACGATCAGTTAATTGAAGAGAACGACCAGTTTATTCGGCTATCCTCCCGAGGATGGCTGCTAGCAGATGCCGTCGCCGCCTATTTTTAACAGCACTGAATGCCAACGGCATTCCACAAAAAAGCCAGAGATTGCCAAAGGCATTCTCAGGCTCAGGCGGCATTAATCAGGTTTCCTAAAAAAAGAGAATATTAGCGTGCTAAAGACTTCCTGGAAAATTTTGATTTTGATCTTCTTGATCATTGCGCCATCAATGTATGCGCAAAACAATCGGAACAACACCGAAGCGCAACGAAAAGCGGCAGCACAACGGCAGTTGCGCCAGGCGCAAAAGTATCAAAGCCGTAATCAGCACGAAAATGCCCTGCGTATTCTCGTGCCTTTATACAATCGTAATCCCGGCAACATGCAATTCTACAGCGCATTGCTGGACTCCTATTTTCAACTTTCCATGTTGCCTTCCGCGGAGCAATTGATTCAGAAACAGCGGGAAAAAAATCCCGGCAATCCCCGCTATGATATCGATTATGGCGAAATGCGTTTCCGCGCAAACGATAAAGAAAGCGCCCGGCAAATTTGGGATGAGGTGTTAAAGAAGCATATCGATAATGTCGGGGTGTTTACCATGGTGGCGAACGTCATGGCCCGGAATCGCCTCGATGACGATGCCGCAGAAGTTTACATGATGGCGTTTAAACATCATCCGGAAAAAGTTTATCTGCTGAAGAGCCTCGGGGATTTCTATCGCCAGCGCCTGAAATACGAAGATGCCCTCAAATATTACTTTGATTACGTACGACGGGAGCCGGAAAATTATCGCAATGTTATTCGCCAGATTCTCTCCTTTAAACTTGATGAGGAAACCCAGGTCGAGCCGATTCTGAAAATCATTTCGGAAGAAACTAAAAAGTCGAAAGGTCTGGCGGAAGCCCGCATCATTACCGCCAAATTTTATCAGAAATACCGGCGTTACGAAGATGCGCTGATGATCTACAAAGCTTTGGAGAACAAGGAAACCCAGGGTAAATATCTGCTGGAATATGGCTCGGCAGTATTATCCGATTCCGTTTATAATTTGGCTTTATCCGCCTATAACACCGTCATTGAGCGATTCCCGGATGCGAATAATGTGTTGCCGGCTTACCTCGGTGCTGCCCGCTGTAATATGGCCCTGGCCAGCAAAAATAATGATCAGGAATATGCGCGGCAGGCCGCGGAAATTATTAAGAAGGTGCAACAGGAATATCCTCGCCATAACCAGGTCGCTCAGCTAAGTTTGCTGGAGGGAGATATTTACCGGCAGTTTTTCTTCGATATCGATAAGGCAATTGATACATATTTACAAGTTGCCCGAAAATACAATACCCAGTCGAATATCCGGGAAAAAGCCTACCGCAAAGCCGGTGAAAGTTACATTATTCGCGGGGATCTTGAAAAGGCAGATGAGATACTGAATCGGGTGACTTCCCCGAAAGAAAAGCCGCAGGCCGCCTACTTGCAGGCAAAAATTGCATATTACCAGGGCAATTATGAGGACACCCGCGCGCACCTCAGCACTATTCTGAAAGTAGAAGGTATTGCCGGAAAAGTGGCAAACGACGTGCTGGCGTTGCAGGGCATTTTATTGCACGAAAGCAGCGCACCGGAAGCATTAAAATTTTATGCGCAGGCCGATTGGTTGCTGATGCAGGAAAAGAAGTCGGAGGCAATCAGTAAGCTGCAAAATGCGCTCGATTTGCAGCCGCCCGGCCATTTCAAGATACGCATCTTGTTTGATGCCGCCGGTTTGGCATCGGAAATCGGCGAATATCCGACTGCGCTGGAATATTGCAACCAGGTACTGACCGATGAATCGCTGAAATTTTATGCCGATGAGGCGATTTACATAATGGCAGGCATTTTTGATTTTAAACTGAACGATTACGCGAAGGCTTATGAACTATATGATCGCATTCTGGCCGAATTCTCCGACAGCCAGTTTGTGCTGCCCGCCCGTGATCGACTGAAAGACATTCGCAGAAAAAATCCGGATTTTACCCCATGAGAAAAGTACGACAAATGATACTTCTCTGTTGGCTGATGTTGGCCGGCAGCTCCTTTGCCCAGAATTGTTTGATTCCGATGGATTTTGTGCAGACAGACCACCTGAAGGCTTACGGCGTCGCTTTCTGGAGCTTAACCCATGGCGTAAATGTCGAATGGTTGTTGAACTATCGCAGCGGCTCGTTTCTCATTCCGGTGTTTCCGGGGTTGGAGGCGGAATGCCGTTTCCGGGGTGTTAAATACGAGATTATCGGTGCAGCGGAAGCGAATAGTATCTATGCCACTATCGAATCAGAAAACATGGAGCGGGTGCTGCTGGAAAAAGCACCGAAGGTCGCCATCTATACCCCCTTAACCAAGCAGCCCTGGGACGATGCCGTGACGATGGCGCTAACCTATGCCGAAGTACCTTATGAAAAAGTGTATGACGAAGAAGTGCTCGATGATAAACTGAGCGACTATGATTGGTTACACCTGCACCATGAGGATTTTACCGGACAATATGGAAAGTTCTACAGCGCTTTTCGTAATGCCGCCTGGTATCGGGAAGAAGTGCGCGTCAATGAAGAAATGGCTACCCGGCTCGGCTATCCGAATGTTTCCGAGTTGAAAAAAGCCGTTGCCCGCACCATCAAAACCTATGTTATGAATGGTGGATTTATGTTTGCGATGTGTTCAGCGACGGATGCTATGGATATCGCTCTTGCCGCAGAAGGCGTAGATATTGTCGCCTCACCGTTCGATGGCGATGCCCCGCAAAGCAACTACCTCCAACTGTTGGATTACAGCAAAACTCTCGCTTTTGAAAACTTTAAATTGTATCCAGACCCGAACCTCTATGAATTTTCCGATATCGATATTCCGCCCAGTTTTGCCCCGCGCATCCGCAACCCGGAAGTGGATTATTTCAACCTGTTTGAATTTTCCGCGAAATATGATCCGGTGCCGACGATGCTCACCCAGAATCATGTCGACGTCGTAAAAGGATTTATGGGACAGACCACCATGTTTAACCGGAAATTGATCAAGCCGCATGTGGTCGTTATGGGAGAAGTCGAAGGCTCCGATGAAGTGCGCTATATCCACGGGAGTATCGGTAAAGGCACATTTACTTTTTATGGTGGCCATGATCCGGAAGATTATACCCATGCAGTTGGCGACCCGCCCACCCAACTGGAGCTGCATAAAAATTCTCCCGGCTATCGCTTAATATTGAATAATGTGTTGTTCCCTGCTGCGAAAAAGAAAAAATTAAAGACCTGATGGGCCTGGCAGCCATGTTTTATTTCTTTTCGGTATTGCTTTCCAGACAATTGCCCCCTTTATTTTAATTCACGAAACACCATCGGGGAGTGTGGAGGATTCCTGTAATATTATTATCCGGTTACTCCGGAAAAAGCCTGACGAACGTCAGCGGCTACGTTTTATTGTTTACTGAACAGTGTTTAGAATTAATCATACAATTATTATTAACGCTTCCAGGAGGAAATAATGCGAGAAATGCAACGATATCGGCAAGGTAAAGCTGGTCGGA
Source organism: Calditrichia bacterium (assembly GCA_028284905.1). Lineage (GTDB taxonomy): Bacteria > Calditrichota > Calditrichia > RBG-13-44-9 > J075 > JACKAP01. The sequence continues at coordinate 16,104 of JANQQU010000034.1, read as the reverse complement.
GCGGAAAATTCGGCTGGTTATACTTGGCCGTCTGTCTTATCGTTTCCGGTATGATGCCGACAAAAATTCAAGCCCAGATTTACAGCGGCCCGGCTTCCGGTTCTATATCCGGCGGTGCGGTGGTTACTACCGGTTCTCTGGATAAGATGCCTAAAAGTAACTTGCCAATGGGGCAACGAGTCCGAGCTTTTAACCCTTTTGCAAGTAACATAAATGCGCCCTATATTGATGATAAATTCGACAACTCTGTGCCTACTGGACCATTACAAAGCAACGAAATTAACTTAAGTGATGCTCCTGAGGGTAGTGTGCTGGAACCGCCTTTTGTATTAAATAGTTTTCAGGCTTTTTCTGATAATGGCGGTTTTCCTCCGGATCCGGTTATTGCAGTTGGTCCGGATCATGTTATTGCCTCGGTAAATAGCGCCTTCCGTATCTACGATAAAGAAGGTACATTAGTCTTCAATATCTCTGCAGATGCCTGGTTTGGTAATGTTCGCCCTTATGGCGGTAGTTTCGATCCTATCGTGGTATACGATCACATCGATGAACGCTGGATTATCTGCTTCGATTTGCAGGACAATTCATCGACAGGGTATTGGCTGGTTTCGGTTTCCGAAACTTCAAACCCGCTGGGAGAATGGATGAATTTCTCTTTTCCCGCCCATTTGAATGGCACTGCGAATGCCGGTAATTGGGGAGACTATCAAAAGGTTGGGTATGACGAAAATGCCGTCTATATTTCGGCGAATCAATTTTCCTTCTCCAGTCAATTTGCTTACGTAAAAGTGCGAATTATTCCCAAATCGGAATTGTATGCACATACCGGTGGAGCAGTAACTTATAAAGATTATTGGGACTTCCGCGATCCTGGAAATCCTTCAGTAACAGTGTTTGGCCCCTTGATGGCAGTCGCCAGCCTGGACTCTCCCGGAAATAAGGCTTATCTGTTAATTGATTCCCCCTATAATACTGCAAACTTTGTTACCCTTTGGACGATTGAAGATCCGCTTGCCGCAAGCCCGATAGTTTCTGCTGTGAATATACCTACAACAGCTGTTGCCAGCCCACCAAATGGAAACCAGTCAGGCGGTACGGCACCTCGTCTTGAAAGTGGTGGCCGTCGTTATCGGATGCCGGTTTATCAGGATGGAAAAATTTATGCTGTTTCCGGAGTTGCGGGAGGATTTGGATTACAATCTGGCTTTGCCCGTTATTTAATTATTGATGCAGAAACAAAAACGCTTGATGCTGATGTATCGTTTGGCGAGAATGATTTTTATTACCTGTTCCCGGCGATCACACCGGATGAAGATGGTAATATTTTTATGGCATTTTCCCGCTCGGGAGATGACGATTTTGCGGGTGTTGCTGTTGCCGGACGACGTACCGGCGACCCAGCTGGCGTTTCAGACGTCTTCGTAACTAAAGAAGGCGAAGGGCTTTACAACCGGGTTGGCAACGGGCGTAACCGTTGGGGAGATTATATGGGCATTGCCCGCGATCCTAAATATGGCAATATGGTTTGGAGTATCGTGGAGTATGCCGGTGCCGGCAATTCCTGGCAAACCTGGATTGATGTGATGACCTATGAATTTTATGGCGCTGGCGGTATCGTGCAAGATGCCGGTAACGGAGATCCAATCCCGTTGGCGACCATTGAAATACCGGAATTAAATCGTACCATTACTAGTGGCGAAGATGGCGGCTATTTGTTAGCCTCTCCAATTGATGGGGTAACCATGAATGTTGATGCATTTGGCTACCAACCACAATCCTTTACGCCAACTCTGGCCTTAAATGACACCAATGATCTGAATATCAATCTGCAGCCGGAGGCAGTTGTTAGCTTCAGCGGTACAGTCGTTGATGCGAGCAGCGGCGGCGGGGTTGCAGCAGATCTGGAATTTTATGCCGATGGCGATCCTACCGGTGGCCCTTACCGGACGACTAGCACCGACCCGGATGGTAATTTTAACATCAGTACTATTGTTGGCAGCTATCGGGTAGAAATCTATCCGCAGGCCCCTTATGCCTACACAGTCATTGAAGGTATTACCTTGTCCGATGGTGGTCTGAATACGAACCTGGAAGTATCGCCGGCTTCCCTGATGCTTGTCGATGATGATGATGGCAGCACCCATGAAACTTTTTATCGTGATGCTTTGGAAAATGAGGGATACTCCTATCACTGGTGGGATGTACAGGCCGACGGCAGTCCAGCCGTAAGTGATCTGGAAGGTATTCCTTCCCGTAAAGTCATCTGGTATACCGGTGACAGCGACGGGAACTCCCTGAGCAGTGATGAAGCAGCTGATCTGGTTTCCTTCTTAAATAATGGTGGAAAGCTGTTATTATCGGGACAGGATATTGTCGAAGAGAACTCCGGTGGCGCCCTGATGAATCAGCTCGGGTTATCTTATGTCACTAACTTTCTGCCGGCGCTGGTTACCGGTACGTCTGGTGGTTTGGCGGATGGTTTTGTGCTAATCACCTCTGGCGGCGCAGCGAATAACCAGACCTCAAAAGATGTCTTGTCTATCTCCGATACCCTTACGACAAAGGCATTCCTGAATTATGGCGGATCTCCGACGAATGTTGCCGGTGCTGCCTATAACAGCGGCGCCAGCAAGGCCCTGGTTATGGGATTCGGTTGGGAAGGAATTAATGATGAAGAAGACCGGACAGCCTTGTTGGGGAATATGGTTGCTTATCTCGATAGCGTTTCTGTTGGTATCGATGATCTTTTTGATCCGGCGACCCAGCCCAATGATTTTGCGTTGGCTCAGAATTATCCCAATCCTTTCAACCCCACAACCAGCATTGTCTTCCAGCTGCCGAAGCAAGCGGAAGTCAGTCTGGTGATTTACAATACTTTGGGAGAACGAGTGCGCACCCTGACCAGTCAATCCTATGCCGCTGGCACTTATCAACTGACCTGGGACGGCAAGAATGATAACGGCAGCGAAGTTAGCTCCGGTATCTATTTCTATCGTCTTGTTGCAAACAAGCAATTTGTTGATATGAAAAAGATGGTATTCTTGAAGTAATTCATCTTTTCGATATATGAATTCAGGGCTGTTTCTGTTTACCGGGAACAGCCCTTTTTTATGCCTGCCTTCTTACCTGGTTTTTAGCCGGAAACCGGTAAAAAATCCCCTTTTATTAGGATATAATTCATACATTTCTGTATGCGAAGGTAACCCGCTGTTTTTGATAGATGTAATGTTCGTATTCTTGCAAAGCTTCTTTGTCAACATTCTTGCGTGAAAAAAATCACTCAACTCGAATATTTTCCTTTACTTTTGAGAAAAAAAAATTATCTTTTATCTGGAGAGCTTTTATTTTCCTCGAATCAATTTTCTCCATACACAACATTTTTTTACATCGAGCGCGAGAAATTTATCGTTTTCATACTCTTTATTTTTGGCCTGATTTTCATTATTGCCGAAAGACTACCGATAGATCGGCTATATCGAAAAACAGGTGTTGTTAAATATTCTCCACACCATTTGATAAAAAAGATTACGCATTCTTCTCAAAGCGGAATGCACTTGCGAGGAACGCAATAACACTTATTGCGTTAAACGATTGGCATACTGCCAGATAGATTGAATTATTAAAACAGCCGAAATTGATTTCTATCGCTTTAAAAATTGTAAGATCACTTAATTGTATAAATAAGGGAAGTTACTATCTTTCTCACGAATCTTTTTACCGCCACTACCAACTGTTTGCAGGGACGCAGGAGATTGCTATGAGCCACCGGAGTATTCCAGACCTTTTCCGCCGATTGCCCATTCTTATGGGAATGGCGCTGCTTTTGGCTTTATGCCTGCCGCTGCAGGCCGAGGATAGCAACGCCTACTTCAAAGCGGTGCAACACTATGAAGCCGGTGAATATGCCGAGGCGCTGGCGGCCTTTCAGCAAGCCGAGCAAGATAGCGATGTTTTCGTGATCCGCAATCCCCAGGCACAGTTTAAAAAAGCATATTGCCTTTACCGCACCGGTCAGTATCCCGAAGCAATGGCTATTTTTCAGTCTCCGGAATTGGCGATTGAAGGCCTGGAAGATTACAGCGCTTTCCTCGGGATTCGCTGTCAGCTGGTAATGGGGGACAGCAGCGAAAGCATTTCCCAATTAAAAGCATTAAAAGAAAAATATCCGCGCAGCGCATTACGGATAACCGCAGATTCTCTACTGGCAGAGTTGTATTATAACCGGAAATCCTGGGGCCAGGCAGATGCATACTATCGCAAATTGCTGCGCTATCGTGGGTTTGATAAAGGGGATATCTACAGCCGTTTAATTGAAATTGCCCGCAATCTCAATGCATCGAAAACAGCAATTAGCCACAGTCTCAAGCTGCTGAAGAAATATCCTTTCCATTCCGAAAGTAAAGATGCATATCGCTTTGTAATGTCCCGCTATAAAGACAAACGCCTGACCACCCGGCGTCTGGATGAAGTGTTTCGCTATCTCGGAAAAACTGCCCAGTACCAGGAAATTGATGATCTCCTCGTGCATCAGGGAAAATATGACGGGGAAAGCGAACAGATTCGTTGGCTCAGGATCCGCAAGATGTACCTGCAAAAGCAATACTGGAAAACTTTCCAGGCTTGCAATGCCCAGCGAAAGACCTTTCAGCAGATTAAATATCTCCGGGAAGTCGACATTCATATTGCCCGTTGTAATATGCGCCTCGGGTTTACGGATAAGGCGATTGCCGCTTACGATGTTTTTCAACAGCGCTATCCCTCGGACCGCCTCGCTGCGGAAGTACTTTGGGTAATCGCCTGGCTCTCGGAAGACAATGGCAATATTGAGCAGGCCCGGAAATATTATCAGCGAATGATCCGTCTCTATCCCCGCTACGAGTTTGTGAAAGAGGCGCGTTTTCGTATCGGTTTGTCCTACTATCGCACTGAAGACTGGGATGCTGCCCGCGATACCTGGATGAAACATCTGGCAACCGAACGGGAAGATGACTGGCAAACACGATATACATTCTGGGTAGCGAAAACGTATCTTGCCCAGGATAGTTTGAATCACTATCTGCGTTACCTGAATGATATTACTGATGAACCATTTGACAGTTATTACAACCTGAAAGCGTTTCTGCTTACCCGGAATGGTGGGGAAATTCGGCAGTTTGTCGACTCACTGCTGTGGGAGATGCATCATAAGCAAACCAGTTATCTGCCCCGTTATCTGGAATATTTCCAGCGGCCATTGTTAGTGCAGGATCTCCTGGGCGATCATTATGCCCAGCGGGAATTGCGTTCTTTAGCCGGAAATATGAAAAAAGCCGACTGGGAGATGACCTTTGCGCTTGGGGAAGTAAACGAACGCATGCAAAACTACGGGCGGGCGTACCGCCTTTACCGGAAGGTCTTTCTGGAAAATTTTGTTGCCAGCGACTGGCAGGAATGGATGTTCCTTTTTAAATATCTCTATCCTTTCCATTTCAACCAGGAAGTAAACGATTATGCCCGCAAGTGGAATATTACCCCGGCAAGCATCTGGGCGGTGATGAAGAAAGAAAGTGCTTTTGAAGCGCAAATTATGTCCTACGCCAATGCCTATGGACTGATGCAAATAATCCCCCCAACCGCCGACCGGCTGTCCGGTAGTTTGGGATTACCGTTTGAAGATGTCAAACGATTGTATGAGCCGGATTTCAATATTAAGCTGGGCAGCTTCTACCTCTCGGAATTACTGAAGCGCTATGACGGTAATCTCTATCATGCATTAGCGGCCTATAATGCCGGCGAGCATCGGGTGGATCGCTGGAAAAAGCGCCTGTCCAACGAGGACGATGATTTTTTTATGGAAGATATTGAATTTGAGCAAACCCGAAAATATGTTCGAGGCGTTATGAAATATTACTGGACCTATCATCTACTGATTCATCCTTATACCATGCCGGAAAATCATAGCTCCTTTCCGGATAAAGTAGCCCGGGAGCCCTGGTTGAATCAGACGGAAAAATTTGAGTAAACGGAGTAAATGACAGAGACATGCAATTGCGAAACACTATCTATTGCTGGCTGATTGTACTGGTAAGCACCTTATGGTCAGTGACGCTGTTTGGGCAGTATTATGAAAATACGGAGTTGCCCCATCGGGAAGCGCTCGCCAAAGAGATCGTCTTCTGGAAACAAATTTTTGCCAAAGTTTCCCGGGACGAATACCTTATCCATGATACACATAATCTCGGCATCATTTATAAAACCGTTACTTTCGATAGCAGCGTAACCCGGCGGGAACGCTCCAAGTCCTTAAAAGCGATTAAGGAAGAAGTCGCTGATTTGCTGAAAACCTTTCATAATAAACAATTTAAGGAAGCAGACTTAACCCCCTGGGAGTTAAGCGTATATCAGCAGTTTAAGGAGATTTCCGGAAAAGATAAATTTTTGACAGCCGCGAAAAGAGTGCGTGCCCAGCAGGGGATCAAAGAAAATTTTATGGCTGGTGTGCAGCGCTCGTTTTCGTACTTGCCGCATATCAAAAAGATATTTCAAGAACTGGGCGTACCGAAGCAGCTGATTTATTTGCCTCATGTGGAATCTTCTTTTAATCCCAAGGCTGTGTCTCATGTCGGTGCAGCGGGAATGTGGCAGTTTATGCGCAGTACCGGTCGCCAGTATATGAAAGTAAACCGGGTGAGCGACGATCGTTTTGATCCGTTAATCTCTACCCGTTCCGCAGCCCGGCTGCTTAAATATAACTACAGTCAATTGAAAGACTGGGCCCTGGCCATTACCGCATATAATCACGGACTCGGCAGTATGCGTAAAGCGAAGCGTCGCTACAGTAATTACATGACGATCCGGGAAAGATACCTCCGCCGCAGTTTTGGCTTTGCCTCAAAGAATTTCTATCCGGAATTTCTCGCGGTAATTGATATCTCGGATAGCCTCGATCATTATTTCCCGAATATTGCCCAGGATGAGATTCTCACTTTTCAGGAAATTACTTTACCGAAATCGGTCAACCTGAGACGTTTTGCAAAACAGTTTAAGGTTAATATCGATACGCTGAAGAAACTGAATCCGCGTTTCCGGAAGCAAGTATGGCGTGGGCAAAGAAGTGTGCCGGCAAAATACAGTTTACGACTACCGGTAAACAGCGATGCCCGGGCAATTATCGCCGCCCTTGGTGCCTCCGGTGATGCCCTGCAGGATGTCCGGCTGGCGCAAAAAGCCGTTGGGCAAAAGTCTTTGGTTGTGACAAACCTGGGTGAATTTTTCCAGCGCCGGGCGCATTTGAAAAACATGTTCGCCAGTGCGCGCTCCGGTGTTGCAAATGATGCTGCTGGCCGCAGTCGAATATTGCCGGCATTGCTTGCCTTAAATGATGCAGCACCTGTAAATCAGCTGCCTATCGAAAAGAAAGCAGTAGAGAGTTCCGCAGAATTGCTAGCCAGCGCAAATAATGGCGCCCTGAACATCCGGCAGTTAAAACCGGGAGTGAACGATTTGGCCGCCGCCAGTGATGCTGTAATTGCCACCCTGGTGCCGGAACAAGGAAAAGAAATTGCCGGAGCATTGCAGAAACCTGCAAATGAAAAGACAGTGCCGCTGACCGACAATACCGGCCGGGTAGCACTTTCCAATTTGAAGCCCGGTATTGAAGCGAACGAATCTGCCGCACCATTTCTTAGCCTTACGGAGAATAATCGTCCGGATACAGATCCGTTTAATAGCCTGATCGGGATAGAAGGCGTTGTTAGTCGCGATAGAATTGATCTACCGAAACCGGGTGTGGAAAGTATTGCGGATAAATTTATCTTTCGTTCCGGTAGCAGAGAATTAACCGTGGAAAATACCCTTGCCTGGTCGCCACCAGCTGTTGTTGAAAATGTCGACAATAGTGCAACCATTGCCAGTGCAGAAACGGCGGCGTTAGAAAAGAATAATCCTGCGGGAAATACATCCTTACTCACGGGCGCTACTCGCGGACCGGCAAATACTGCTGCTGCGTTGAGCGTAAATACCAATCTGGCTCAACTTTCCGAAGATGAGCGGCCTGCAGTTAGTGAATATCCACTGGCGTCTTCTGAAATGGAAAAGGGACGCCTCTCTTTACGGAAGCCGGGCGTGGCTTCGACTGTTGCAGAAAATAGCCTGGGACTGGCGGGATTAAACGGTGATGTTTCCGTAACAATCGCTCAAAGCGAAAAGCCGGCTAAGGCAGATGAGGCGGTATACGATAATTATACGGCAGCGCAAAGCGAGGATCTTTACGCCATGCTCTCCGCCTGGAAAGTGGTTTATGAAAGCAGAGAACTATCCGCTCAGGAACTGTTTAACTTGTTAAAATCACGATTAATGATCAGCGATAATGCAATTACTGTTTACCCGCAGGAAACGCTGGGACACTTCAGCGACTGGCTGAATCTGAATACACAAAGCCTGCGGCGCCTGAATAATATTTCCCGGGGGGAACCCATTAAAACCGGGGAAGCGCTGCGCCTGGATTTTTCCCGGGTGGCTCCAATGGACTTCCTGGAAAAACGACTGGCATTTCATGTTAAGTCGATTCAGCGAATGCTAAAAGGGAAATCGATGCTGCGTTTGGAAAACTATACGATCAAGTCCGGCGAAAACCTTTGGGATCTGGCTCATAAAAGATACAAATTCCCTGTAAACCTTTTGCTTTATTTCAATGATTTAGATAAATTAGGACGGCTGTATCCAGGTGATGTGATCAAAGTGCCCGTTATATATAACTAGTCAAAAGAAGGAGAGCCTAATGAAGGTCAAAGAAAAGATGGAAGGGGATATCGCCGTCCTGAGCGTAACCGGAAATATGATGGGGGGGCCGGAGTCTACCGTTTTACATGATAAAGTGAAAAGCCTGATTTCCGAAGGTTTGCACAATGTCGTTATCGATATCAAGGGCGTAAAATGGATGAATAGTTCCGGACTCGGTATTCTGATGGCTTGTATGAGCTCTTTACAGGCAGCTGGCGGTAAATTGAAACTGGCTAGTGTTGCGGATAAAGTAAAAAGCATTTTAATGGTTACCAAGTTAATCGAACTTTTCGAAACTTACGAAAATGCTGACAGGGCTGTCGCAAAGTTTATCGAAGAAGAAAAACACGGCTAATTTAGACCATTCGTATTTTCCTAAGCAAAGCTCCCCCTGGGGAGCTTTGTTGTTATGACGCTCTCCTGTCTGGCAAATATTTTTTCCCAATGAATTTGCCTTATTCTAATATATCTTTTAAGTATTACGCGCTGCAGAAATTTTTAAATTTGATGTAATGGCATTCGTTGCACAATTAAAGTCTCCCCGCAAAACTGACGATGGTAATATTTCAGGCGTTTATTGCGGTATGAGTTGAATGGCCGGGAGTTTATTTAGAATGGATATGAAATCGCTGCAAAACAAATGTGCAACCCTCGAGAAAACCCTCCATCAAAAAGAAAAAGAACTTTATTCCATCCAGCGAATAGGCAAAGCCCTCAGTTCTACACTACAGCTGGATGAACTGTTGACGTTGATTATTCAGGAAATAACCGTTCTGATGGATGCGGAACGCAGCACGCTTTTTATTGTCGATTATGAAAAGCAGGAAATCTGGTCAAAAATTGCCCTCGATGCAGAGGTGAAGGAAATTCGTCTGCCGATTGGGAAGGGGATTTCCGGGTTCGTCGCAGAAACCGGAGATTCAATTAATATTCCCGATGCCTACAATGATGACCGATTTGATTCCAGCACGGACAAACGCACCGGCTATCGCACCCGCTCAATTCTTTGTATGCCGGTTTGGGAACCGCTGACCAATCAGGATAGCCGAAAGACGATTGGTGTTATCCAGGTGTTAAACAAACGGGATGGTGTCTTTACCGAGGAAGACGAAGCCTTGCTGGAAACCCTCGCCTCGCAGGTGGCTATCTCTATTGCGAATGCCCGCCTGTATCACCGTTTGGAAAAAAAGTATCGTGAGATGGATTTGCTCTACGACTTTGAGCAATTGCTGAGTACCGTTCAGGATTTTCCGGTGATGCTCAACGATTTAATGAAACAGACCATTTCTCACCTGAAAGCCAGTTGGGTGCTCGGATATTTTCCCCATGAAGGGCAGTACATCTTTATTGGTGTGGATCATCAGGGGGCACTTTACTACGAGAAAGCCGCCTCGGTCTCCCTGGGGTGGATGCAATTCATACAGGCGCCGTCCCTGGAAGCCCTGAAAACCGGCTGGCAAGATTACCGGGAATATTTTAGAATCCAGGAAGATCTGGAAATAGAAGGCGGCGCAACCCTCTTCTCCCGCATTAAAATTGATGATGAAAACGAAGGATTGCTGGTTGCCATTGATGTTAATCTTGGGCGTATGCAGGGGTTTAGCGATGAAAAAATGATGCTGGAGCTGGTTGCCCAAAAAATCTCCCGTGCCCGCGAATTGCATCATCTTCGTGAAAGCTTGTTAAAGCGGGAGCGCCTTTCCGCTATCGGGCAGCTGATGAGTACCGTCGTGCATGATATCCGCGGTCCGGTAAACACCATTTACGGCTTCGTCGACTTGATGGAAGACAATACTACCAACGATGATGAACGTGCCGATTACGCCGGTATTATCCGTGATGAAATTAAAGCGACAATGAATATGATTACCGAAGTTCTGGATTTTGCAAAAGGGAAGACCAGCATTCTGCCTCGTAAAACCGGCGTTAAAAATGTGGTGAATCGCTTCCGTCCGCGCCTGGAACAAATGTGCCAGAAAAGCGAAACAAATCTAAATATCAAAATCGATAGTAACCAGGTCATCTATGCCGATGAAGATAAATTGACCCGGGTGTTTTACAATATCAGTAAAAACGCCATGGAAGCAATGGGCAAAGGTGGCGATTTTGAATTTAGCGTTTCCGAACAGAATAAAACAGTGATTTTCCGATTCAGCGATAATGGACCGGGCATCCCCCGGGAAATTCAGGATCGCCTCTTCGATTCTTTCGTAACCAGCGGGAAAGAGAGCGGTACTGGTTTGGGACTCGCTATTGTTAAGAAAATTATCGAAGAACATCACGGTGAAATTGAGATTGACTCCCTGGAAGGTCAAGGTGCTACATTCCAGATAAAATTACCGGTCTATAGCAAGTGAGCCGTTATGAAAAAAAGCCATCGAAGCGAGACATCTCAGCAGCGCAAACAGATGGTCGATTCTCAAATTCGTAAGCGGGGCATAACCGATACCCGTTTACTCTCCGCTTTTGAGGCCGTCCCCCGTCATTATTTTGTCCCCCCACGTTATATGAAAGAAGCCTACGCAGATAAGCCGCTGCCAATTGCCATGCACCAAACAATTTCCCAGCCGTTCATCGTTGCTTATATGCTGGATTGCCTGCAGCTTTCCGGAAATGAGAAGATCCTCGAAATTGGCACCGGCTCCGGATATCAAACGGCAATTTTAGCAGAACTGGTTACTTCTGTTTATACCGTAGAAATCATCCCGCAACTGGCCGGGGCAGCGCGAATGTCCCTGGAAAGATTACAATACTCCAACATCAATTTCCGGGTCGGCGATGGGCATAACGGCTGGCCGGAATTTGCCCCGTATGATTGCGTTGTTGTTTCTGCAGCACCGGAGGAGATTCCATCCGCTTTGGTATCGCAATTAAGCGACCATGGCCGCCTGATCATTCCAGTCGGTGATAATGATCAATACCTGATGCTGATCGAAAAAGGTAAAAAAGCAGTAAAGCACATTCCAGTACGCTTCGTTCCAATGACAAGCGAATAAGCCAGCTTACAGTGCACCCGGCGATATTTTCTTTAATTCAAAGCGTAAATCATCCGTTAAAATGCCCCATCCGGGGTATTGCACCTTTTTAGCGGTAAAAGTATATTGACTGCATCTTTAAACAGCGGTTTACAGAAATTTAAACCGGCCTTCGGGAGCGAATCATGTACAATAAAATATATTCTTCTTTGATCGTTGGCGTATTAATGACGTTGCTTATTGTTGCCTGCGACTCAGAGAGGTTTGTTAGCTACAAATACGAAGCAGATCGCGTAAATCAACAAACTGAAATAACCGGTACTATCAGCCATTATTTTACGAATGGACCGGTGGCAGGTGTTGTGCTGGATTTTGAGGGGCAGCAGACAGCGACTAATTTTGCCGGCCAATATCGTCTGAATTACCTTATGGATAGCGATGAAGGCCTGGACAGACCGGTAAATGTACGCCTGCGGGCCAACAATTTTTTCGACCTGGATACGGTGTTCGTGGTTTATCCTCTGGACAACACTTTTAATGCAAAAATGGTGTACGGTGCGCCGATTATCCAAAACGCCACGTTTGTCGATACGGTTGTTAATGTAGAAGTCTTCGATTACCAGGGGGTAGGAGATATCGATTCCGTTATCGCTGAAACCTATTATTTTAATGATAGCACCGATTCGATTTTTGCAAAATTTTACCCGATGGATCTTACTCAGCAAGTTAGTGAGAATGCCGGAATTTATCGTACGGCAGTCGCCGATTCGATTGGCTTGTTTGGGTTGTTAAAGCCGCGCTACAATATAATTGCTGTAGACAAATTCGGCTTTAAAGTGACTAAATATTTCTTCTTTTAATATAGCAATCAGGCAGGGATTATGGGATTCAAGATTGATACTGTTCGTCTCATCAGTATGCTAATGCTGTTGAGTACGCTTACCTTTGGCCAGGACATTCGTCTCTCCGGAAAAGTCGTTGATGCAAAAAGTGACGAGCCTTTGGTCGGTGCAGATGTTTACTTAAAAAACTTAAAAGTTGGTACCACAACCGACCGGGATGGCCTCTTTATATTGAACGCTTCTACAGATTTATCCGGCGATACCCTGATGGTCAGTTTTGTCGGCTACCAGGCATTTCGTCAGGCAGTTAGTTCGTTTAGCGATCGCTCTACCATTAAGCTGACACCAATGGTGATTCAGCAGGATTCTATCGTGGTGCGGGGGGAGCGCATCGATATTGTCCGGCAGGAAATTCCCCACGCCCGCAGCACCGTGACGTTTGAGGAGATCGAAACCCGGGGGATTAGTGAAATCAGTGATATCTTCAAAATTGTGCCATCAGTACGGGTCGAAGGAAACGATATCAGTGGCCGCCAAATTCAGATTCGCGGTAGCAATTCCGATGAAGTAAATGTTTATGTCGATGGTATTCTGATTAATAATTTGGGACTGGATAATGCCGCGGATCTTTCTATTGTGCCCACGGAGAATATCGAAACAATTGAAGTCTTGAGTGGAGCGAACCTTGCTTTGCTTGGTCACGGCGCCTTCGGGGGAGTGGTGAACGTCAAGACTAAGAAAAGCCTGGATCGCTCCCTCTTTTTAAAAACCAAGCAGGGGAGTTTTGAAACGCAATATTATATCGGGGAAATCAACTATCCGCTGAGAGATAATGTCGTCCTGAATTATTTCGGGCAGTTTAATGGTGTGAAGCCGGGCATTGAATATTTCCCCGGAGAAGCACGCGCTGAGGAAAAAAGCGAGAACGATGCGGTAGAAACCAGTAAGCAGAACCATAATGTCTCGTTGGATTACTATTCCAAAAAAGGCCAGCTGAGCGCGCGTTTCTACGGTTATTTCCTCGATTACGAAAAGCTCTCGATTGACAATAATCCTTTTCAAAACCAGCGGGATAATATGCTTTTCACCGGCTCATACACCGGTTCTCTACTGGGGTTGAATGACTTCGATTTACGTGTTAATTATTTGAAGGGTAAGGATGAACGGCGCCGGGATCGGGTGAGCAGCGTCGGCGTTGGTAATGTTTTCCGCGATTTATATGATGTAAATAATTTGGCAGTACGCTTCCTGAAAAAATTCGAAATGAAGAAAGACAATGAAATACAACTGTTAGCGGAGTATTTTCATGACGAGCTGGAAAGTGATGTAAAATTCGACATCAATGGTGTGGAAAGTTCTGTTTATAATGCTTTGCTGTATGAGAATCGCTGGAGTGTCGCAGGGGTCGCGGCATTTAGTGATCAGATTCCCAACAGCAATATTGAATGGAAAACTCACCTGGGAATGCGTGGGGACTTTGTCGCCACCGGAGACAATTATGTCTCTCCCACAGCCGGCTTTCAGGTAGAATTTCGCGAGCCGGAATGGTCAGTGGCACCGTATGCGAATTATGGCAAAAACGTAAAGTTTCATTCCTTGCTCAGTAATGCCTACGACGCATTGCAGGATATTTCCGCTGATGATACCACCCTGATCCGCCTGAAGCCGGAAGAAAGCAATGCCGGTGAAATTGGGGTGGAATATCGTAAATATCGGGATGAAAGCAATACCGTTGCCATGCAGGCAAAGTTGGCTTTGTTCCGCCGTACGGTGTTTAACAAACTGGTAACGATTCAGAACTTTGCCAGTCAGGTTTTTACCCAGGCACAGGTGGGGAGGAATGTTACCCAGGGTGTGGAAGCGTCTGTCAGATTTAACAGCGTGCTAAGCAATCTCGACCTGCTGGGATCTGCGACAATACTGGATGTCGAGCAGCTGTCGCTCTATCCCTTTAAGCCGGAAACGATGTATAGCATTCAGGGAATCTACTCCGGACGTTGGGGCGGGTATATCACCTCCACACTTTTCTATGAAGGTAAAAGTAAGGCATTGCTGGAGGATGATGCCGGCACAGGTGTCATTGAGGAAAATATCGATCCGTTTTTCGATGTGGATTTTTCTGTCGGTTATCGCTTCCGGTTGTCCGGTATTCGTTTCAATCTACAGGCGGCCGGTTACAATGTGCTCGACAACAGTGGCTTTCAGTTCTATCTGTTAAAGAAACAGTTTTTCCAGGTTTCATTGTCAGCAAGACTGTAATGCTTAGAAAGTCAGGGATTCAACAAATTCCATTGCAACCGGTTCAAAACGAACAATGGTACCATCGCTGGGATTAATGAAGTTGAACAGGTTGAGGTGGAAGTTACTGCCGCTGCTTTGCAAGGCGGCAAAGTCGCTGTCTGTCATTGTAAAAACAATTCGCGTTGGTTGCCGGGCATTGAGCTGCACCTGCTTGAAATTGGTCACCGGTTCGGAAATCAATGGGAATGCCTTCGAAGCATCCTCTGCAGAAGTAAGCGTTAACCGCGGATTCATAAGAATATAATTTTCATCAGCAATAACCAACATTGTGATTTCCAATTCGCTGTGAAAAAGCGCGTTGGAAATTGCTATTTTAATGCCTTCCTGTTCCAGCTTAAATGCCGGTGGATCCCCTTGCTGATTAAAATCCGGCGTTTTGAAATATCCCATGCTGGCCCCGGCACAACCTGCCAGTATCCAAACAATACAACATAATCCAAAGCAAAATTTTTTCATCGCGAATTCCCATCATTGGATTTTTAATACCCATTGATTAACAGCTTTCAGAAAACTTATGAAAAAGCCCGGCTGATGGGATCGATTAGCTCACAAAATGGCAAGTATCACTTTTAGAGAAGTCGCGATTTATTAAAGGCTTGTTTTAATAATAAATTGAAAATGTGTATTGAGGCTGTTAAAGAAGTTGCTCGGAAGCGATGTCGAGAATAGCTAAAGTAATCCGGCTGATGCATATTAGCTGACCTGATTGATTATTAATTTTGATTTCCCAAACCTGGGTTGATCGGCCTATGTGAATCGGATGGGCAGTACCTTCTACGAACCCGGTGCGCGCTGCGCGTATATGATTGGCGTTGATATCTACACCAACGCAGCGTTGCCGTTGCGGATCGAGGGTTAAATAGCCACCAATACTTCCCAGTGATTCCGCCAATGTTACCGATGCACCGCCATGGAGCAGTCCGGCCGGCTGATGCGTACGATGATCTACCGGCATTGTGGCCTTTAGATAATCCTCACCAATTTCCGTAATCTCGATGCCGAGCACTTCCAGAATAGTATTTTCAGATTGACGGTTTAATTCGGCTAATGATAATTTTTGAAACCAAATACTCATGGGATTAATTTTTGTATGATTATTTTTTCGTAGAGAAGAATCATAATTCTTCTTGGAATTCCCCAGATTTTGTAGACACCGAATTAAGTTGTAAATTAGCATTATCTAAAAATCGAGGTGTCTAATGTCCGATTATAAGTCACGACGTCGT
>JANQQU010000081.1 GCA_028284905.1 Calditrichia bacterium | reverse complement strand
ATACGCCGAAGGCGTTACAGATCTCAACCGGGGGCGTTGTATTTTCGCGCCCCCGGTTGAGACAACTTTTTTAGAAACCCTGAAGGGGTTACAGATTTTTTTATATTAAGAATCGTCAGTAAATACATTTTTATAAAATTTGTCAAAGAAACATAAATTTTTAGCGTAGCAATTACAGTTTAGATCAATCTACCATAATTATTTGTCACCCCTTATTTCATTAAGACTCCCTTATCAGCTTAATTTACTACGAAGACTGCAAATTTGATTTTGTTTATAAAATTGAATAAATATTTTTAGGCTACTGAATAACTCCCTTTGCTTTCCTATTAAAAAAACGAACAGGCTCTTGAGAGGAATGGATCGTTGCCGCACTAGTATTTATATAAGATTCAGTTGGTAATATCTAAGATTGAAAGCCATAAAGTTCATCCGCCAGCGTCAACTTTCCGCTTGCAGGATATTGCAAAAATTCATATTATAAAATGCTCTTCCTGAATATTAAACATCATAGCGCTTAAACAGTATTTTAACGATCAATTTATACTTGACGCCTGGTCAATAAGAAACCAAGATGAGTTCGGAAAAATATAAGCCATTAATCGCTGCCCTTCTGAAAGTTGCTAAAATGCAAGATCATGAAGGACGGGAAGATGTGATTTCGGATTTGCCGGAAAGAATTCGCAATGCTATTGACTATAGAGCCAGTAGTGGTGAACATGTTCGGCAAATTGTTCTCACTTGCGCGAATTTTGCAGGGGGACTAGAAAAGCTATTTGAAAGTCTCGAATATCTTGATGGCGGCTCAATCCAGTTTTTGAATGCTCAGACAGAATTTGAAAAAATTCAGGAAGCTTTAGCGATTGAAAGTGGTTATCTCTCTGCTGATGGTATCTTCCGTGAGAAAAAGGGGATCACTTATTTTCAAATAGCCCGGCAAATTGATCAAATTCTCAACGACTACCTGCGACGCTGCGGTATTCAACCGAGAGATATTTTGAAGCAGGATGAATGGATTATTACTGAATCGGGGCAAAATGAACATTTTAAATTCCCGGTTTCTCGCCTCCAACAACTGCGCTGTAATCGCGATGAAATTCTCGACGAATTTTTGGAGCATTTTCTCGGAGATCACCAACGACGGCCGTTGCACTTTTTTGTCTTACGCTCGGAACTAAGCCAACAACCGCTCAGCTTTACAGAGCGGGCTTTGTTGGAGCTTACGGACAAATTCGGAAAATCGGTGTTTCATCCTCGTCTGGGAGAAAATAATCGCCAGGGCGCCCGTCTGCATACAGTAGATTTTCCCAATGGCCGCCGCTCCAAATTGCATCAACATAATCTTAAAAAAGAACTGTCGGATTGCCTGAAGGCTGAACTTCTAACTTGCAATTCCCTGGATGAACTTTATCAAAAGCCGCAACCTTTCCGACATCGCCGGGAGGATTACCTGGCGGTTACTTTAAAAATCCGTAGTAGTCAGTGGTGCTCGGAAACCTATAACTTTTGTAATTGGTTCCTGACAAATTTCTGTAATGCCCCGGAAAATATTTCTCCAAAGTTGATTTTCTTTTTATATGTGCAGATAGAAAAAAAGGATAGCAGAGCGATGCCCTGGCCGCTAAATAGATGGCAATCTTCTCCTATTGATTTGCTTGATAAAGAGTTACTACGGCTGAAGTCGGAAAATCCCTGGATTCATATCTTCGATCGACATTTGGAAGCGCCAATTCTCGGAGATTTAAAAGATTGGCTGACACTTTATATAAAATATGCGCCGTATCGTCGGCAGATTATCAATACCTTTTTGGCGCGTAATCGAGATGAACTGGCACAGGCATTGCGTGCTGAAGATTATGCAATGCCGGACGATCATCCCCTGGACATGTCCGATATCGAAATAGTGATCAATGCAGTTTATAATGCTTTTCAACCCCCAATAATACCGAGGGCGATGTGAACGAGAATTTTCAAATCTATACTGCCGGTGAGCGCAAAAAGCTGCCGGATTTTACACTGAGCGAAGCGCTCAGCGATCCGAAGCTCTATCTGCCATCCCAGCGCCTGATGCGCGTGGTCAATGTCGCATTGACCTTGGGCAAACCATTGCTGCTGACCGGAGAACCAGGCACCGGAAAAACCGAGCTGGCCCATAGCGTGGCCTTGAACTTTGGTCAGGAAGGCGCTTTAACGTTTAACACCCGCACCACTTCCACTGCCGCAGATCTGTTCTATCACTATCATTCCCTGCAGCATTTTCATTATGCCCAGATTAAGGATAATCCGGTTTTGAGTAATGCGGAAATCGAGCAGCGTTTTATCAACTATGCGGCATTGGGGGAAGCGATTCGCCTGGCCGATCCAAATGTTACCAAAGCATCGGAGTTGCGTCGTTCGGTGGTGCTGATAGATGAAATCGATAAAGCCCCGCGGGATCTCCCCAACGACATTCTGAATGTAATGGAGAAACCCACCTTTTTCGTGCCGGAAATTGATAAGACCTTCAGGGCGGATGATGCTTATCAACCGGTGATTGTCTTAACTAGTAACTCCGAGAAAAATCTCCCTGACGCCTTTCTGCGCCGCTGCGTTTATTTTCACATTGAATTCCCTGATGATGAGGCCTTGCTGGCAATTTTATCCCGCCGGGCAACCGGAGAAATATACACGGAGGCGGTGATCAAAGAAAAGGTGCTCCCACATTTCCGGAAAATTCGCAATACCGTTCAACGGAAAAAACCGGCGACCTCTGAGCTTATCTATTGGGTGTCCTTGTTGGAGCGGCTGGAGTTCCCCCCTGAACACCTGGAAAATGTCGCCGAACTGGACAAGGCAACCTATGAAACCCTTCTGACCAGCTACACGATACTGGTAAAAACCCAGGAGGATTTGAAATTATTGAAACGGCGCTGATGGTGAAGGGATTTATTTAAGACAAAATGTTTGTCTCGGGTGATAATGGTGAACGTTCTGTCATGGGGAATCAATTTTATATGTCGCTCCGCTGGAGCTATCCTTTTTGACATAATTTTTTCTATAAATATATCGCTCCTAACGGAGCTTTAGGCTATTAGCACAATGGTAATCACCAGAAAATTGGTTTATGGCAGCAATATATCCATAGTCAATGACTATTGAAATATAGGAAGCCTTATTGAGACGATTTATCTCTCTTCTATGCATTTTAAGAGGATTACTTATCCTATCGGAGGATTTATCTAAAACCGATAATGATCGAAAGGTAGCAAGCCCCATCGGAACGAAATATTAATAGCCTTTGCATTTTAAAAGGATTAAAAGCCCCATCGGGGCAACATATAAATTGAAACATAAAATTCAAAAATAATCGTCTATGATTGCCGAAAATTTGCAGCAAATGATTCACCCTTCGACAAGCTCAGGATGAATGGAGGTTGATGTCGACAGTTAATGTATACTGAATAGCCATAAGCTCCATCGGAGTGATATATTTATAGATTTTTACATTAAAAAAGAATTAAAAGCCCCAGCGGGCGACATATAATTAGAAACATGAAGTTTAAATAATAGTCTCAGATTGCCCGAAGTTTGCTGCAAGTGATTCACCCTTCGACAGGCTCAGGATGAATGGAGGTTGATCCAGCCAGGAAAGTTTGGGCGTTAAGAGAAAGTCACAATAGTGCCTCAGCAAGAAAAACATAATGCCGGAACCCCCAAAGGGTATACCTACCTGCCAATCAGCGAACTGCTCGCCAAACTAAAGCAGGAAAATTTCCCGATTGGGGTGGGCAGCTATATTGCCGTGCAACAATTGCTGGCGCAACTAGACCCCAATACCGACCCAAACACCGTGCGGGAATTACTCTGCCCCCTCCTGGCAAGCGACCCGGAGCAGCAAGCCCGCTTCGATGAAATATTTGAAGAACTAGCCCGCCCGGAACCACCCCCGGAAACTGAGGAAGCAGAAATCGTTTCCCCAGTTAGGAACTTGCTGGAAAATCACAAACAATATTTTAGAATGGCCGCACTGCTGCTCGTTTTTTTGAGCGTGACAGCATTTCTCTATTCGGTAATAAATCCCGCACAAGATGCCGATGATAATGCTACACAGGCAAATGAACAGGTTGAAGATCTGGTAAATACACCGCCAGGCGAAACAGCTGAGGGTTCGACAGGGACCACTAATACTGACCCGCCACCCAATACACAAAATAGAGATTCAACACAAACCGCCAACGTCGATTTAATGATCGCTAATTTTAATGACCCCAATTTCCCCCGCGAAATTATTCCGGAAGAATGGCAACGGCCGGTAGAAACCGGACGCTGGGGACTGCTACTTTTTGGGATTACCCTGCTGGCCCTCTACGAGCTGCACCGCTGGCGCCGCCGTCAACTGGTGGTGCGTTACCAGGAAGGGAAGAAACCGCCGTTGGCCTGGCCGATTCGTTTTAAGGAGATCCAGCTGCGCCTGGATGAGCAGTTTTACAGCGCCGCCCAGCAATACCGCCGCCGCCTGGCCGGGAAATCCCATCGTTTAAATATGCCCGCTACCGTAAACGCTACGGTGCGCAATGCCGGGGCGGTGCAGCTGGTCTACCATCCCACCACCCGCCCGGCGGAATACCTGGTATTGATCGACCAGTCCTATGCCCGCAACCACCAGTCCCGCCTCTTTGCCTGGATCGCTCAATCCCTGCAAAAAAATGATGTTTACCTCGAACAATTTTATTACGATGGCGACCCCAGCCACTGCTGGAATGAAACCCATCCGGACGGCCTCACCCTGGAAGCCCTTAGTTTGCTCTATGGCGACTACCGGGTGATCGTTTTTGGGAGCGGCGCCGGCTTTATTGATCCGCACAGCGGGCGATTGGGGAGCTGGACCGAGGCTTTTTCCCGCTGGGAAGACCGGGCGGTACTTACCCCCCGGCCCCTGAGCTTTTGGGATGTTAACGAACTGCGCCTCTCCGAGCTGTTTCTGGTTTTGCCGGCCACTGCCGCCGGAATGGCGGAGCTGGTCGGGCAGTTAGCGGAGAGCGACCCGCAGGACCTCGCCGCCTATCTCGACGATCCTCGCCGTTACGATCCCGGTATCGATCTCAATGCGTCCCCGGAAATGGTCATCCGCCAGATGAAGCGGGTGTTCCGCCCAAACGGGGATCCCGGCCCGGACGATCCCCCGGACCTGCTCACCTGGATTGCCGCCTGCGCGATGTACCCGGAACTTTTTTGGGATTTAACCCTTTTTATCGGGGAAACCCTTTCGGATCCTGATCAACCGCTGCTTACCCAGGACAACTTATTGCAGCTCAGCCGCCTCGCCTGGTTCCAGGCCGGGCGCATGCCGGAGGAGTTCCGTCGGCGTTTACTATTCGATAAGGATATTCTCCCTGAGCGGCAGCGCCAACGCGTGGCGGCAGCATTGGGCGAGTTATTGAAAGACAACCTCCCCCCGGATAAGAACACCCTCGCCTTCGACCAGCGGCGCATGCATATTATTATTAGTGAATTATTGCTGGACCGGCGCGGTGAAGAACAACGTCAGCTACTGGAGGAATTGCAACAACTCCGAGAAGCGAGTGAAAGCGAGGACCATGTTGCTCTCTCCCTGCTGGAAGGGCAGCAGGCCACCCCGCTAGACTATAAACTCCCGGATGTGCTGCGCAAGTATTTTAGCGGCGGTTCTGCCTGGCGGCAGTTTTTACGATCGGCTACTGTCCTTAGTTTGCTGGCTGGCGCTTTTTTCCTCCTCCCAGCCTTTTTTCAGCAACCGGTGCTGAAAGTTTTCGGGGAACGCAGGGTAGTGCATTTTAGTGTAGCCTTCAGTCCGGATGGAAAGCGTCTAGTCTCCGGCGGCAGTGATAATACGGTGCGCCTGTGGGGTGTTGAAACGGGAGAAGAATTGTTACAATTCTCCGGCCATACCGATGATGTAGTAAGCGTAGCCTTCAGTCTGGATGGAAAGCGTCTGGCCTCCGGCGGCAGGGATAATACGGTGCGCCTGTGGGATGTTGAAACGGGAGAAGAATTGTTACAATTCTCCGGCCATACCGATGATGTAGTAAGCGTAGCCTTCAGTCCGGATGGAAAGCGTCTAGTCTCCAGCGGCAGTGATAATACGGTGGGCCTGTGGGGTGTTGAAACGGGAGAAGAATTGTTACAATTCTCCGGCCATACCAATGATTTAGTAAGCATAGCCTTCAGTCCGGATGGCAAGCGTCTGGCCTCCGGCGGCAGGGATAATACGGTGCGCCTGTGGGATGTTGAAACGGGTGAAGAATTGTTACAATTCT
>JANQQU010000075.1 GCA_028284905.1 Calditrichia bacterium | reverse complement strand
TCCCGGGTTTCCTAAATCCGACACTTTTTCCTCCCATGTAAGTTTTGGGAGTAAGATAACAATTTATTAAACAACATAAAAACGGGTGACTACCCAAATTTGCAAATGGGCAAAGGATGGATGAGTGCTACCGCTCTTATCAGAGTATCTGTTCAAGCACTTAAAACTAGCGATATACTAATGACTCATAATTGGTGTAACCTCTTTGCAGGCGCACGAATGGTAAAGCTTAAATCAAAAAGATTAGCGTACTGATTCATTACCCCAACCATTTATATCTATTTTTATTGGAGGAAGATACAATATGCAGAAACCGTTTATAGCTATATTTTTTGTCACTATTTTTTTCCTAAATACATTAAGCAGTTTTGCTCAACTAAAGGAACTCTTTACATATGGGCTTGGAACAGTTATCGATCTTGAAGTTGATAAGGACGATAATATTTATGCCCTTTTGGAAGGCGGCAATTTATATCGAATTTCTACCGATGGCGCTCACGAAAAAATTGCCCGGGCGAAATATGCAAATTCGATAGCGATAGATTCCGAGGGGAAAATTTATGAATATAAAAATCGCGATATTAAATTTATAACGCCAGAGGGGAAAACAAAAAAATATGCCAAGATTCCCAAGTTTTATGAAATTAGTGATATGCGATTTGATAGTCAGGATAATTTATATGTGGCAGTTAGAAAAGATCCTGGTTATAGAAAGTATTCAACCCGGCTAAGCGCGGCTAAATTTATTAAGATTAACAAATCAGACTTGTCCGCCGAAGAACTTAATGGACAAATGCTCTTTACTGTTTACAAGGATGAGTGTTATTTTGCCACACCTTATCTCAAACTACCTGCAAGCAAACACCGGGATGTCCTATTTAAAGGCACAATCCAACCGGAAATAATCGCTGAAGGCATTACCAAGGACTACAGTTGGTCTCATTTAATATCAGACAGCCAGGGAAATATGTACATGATCGCTGATAAGCGATATATTATCCAAATTACTGCGGCTGGAATTTCCAATGAAGTCGATCTGGGATTTCACAAAATTGGCGCCATTGCCGTCGATAGTAAGGGACACTTGATTATAGCTGATAACGCCAGTAATGTTCTTTGGAAATTTTCCCGGCCGAATGTAAGCAGCACAACTTCTGAAATAAGCGCTGCTATTGAAGAACATTTGAACAGAGATGCCTTTATTGATTTAGCAAATAATGTATTTCGAGAATTAGCCGCTGCTGATTTAATGGATAAGGTCGTTATTGAAGCGGACACCACAGGCACTGGGCTCCTAAACTTTACCAGGATAGTTCGGGAGAACAATGGTTATAGAATCAGGGAAAAAATTCATCCATATTTTTCCCTGGACCCGACTAAGATCTCCACTGTGATGGAAGAATATAAGCAAAACAGAAGGAATTATCGTTCATCTAATAGTGACAGAAAGGTTATTCTTAAATTTATGGTGGGGGAAAGAAGGGTTGGGGCTGTAGTCGCCCGCTGGCCCAAGAGTTACAATAATGCGATTGCCGGCTTCAAAACAATATCTGATATCTTTAAAGCAATCAAGAATAATACCTATTCAAATTACACTCCTGATCGTTATCTCCAGGCTGCCAAAGCTTTCTATAAAAGGGAAAAATTTGATGATGCCTTATCTGCCCTTAATTCCGGAATTTTGCTTGGCAAATATATGCCATCTTTAAATTTTGCGGAATTATATTATTATCGTGGATTAATTTGGTCTAGCTTTGTTGATGCTCCCCAAGAAGGATACTGGGGCAGGCTACGTACAAGTCTAACAAAATACCGGGAAATAGATGGCACTATTCAAAATTTTTCAACAGCAATTTTTTTAAAACCTCTCTATGGCGATGCTTATGTCCAACGGATAAATTTTCTGATGAAATTAGGGCGGAAGACCGTCCGGCAGGAAAAAGATTTGGAAATCCTCGCTCGTCAAGCACCGGAAAATAAAGAGATTAACTTCTTATATTCAACAGTGTTAAGAAAGCAGGGTAAAGCGCAAGAAGCCCTTAATACAATTAATGTTGTTATCGATGGAAATCCCGCCCCACCAGCCTCGGCCTTTTTGAATCGTGGGGTGATTTTTGGCGATTTGAAGCAATATGACAATGCTATTCTGGATTATAACAAAGCGATAGAGCTCCGTCCGGATTATCTTCTTGCTTATAGAAACCGGGCTGGCGCTTATTATCAGAAAGGTGATATATCTTCCAGCATTAAAGATCTGGATTTTATTTTGGATCGTGATACTGGCAATGCTGAACTCTTTTACGCAAGGGCGCGAATTAAGTCTGCCGAGAACATTCCTGGTGACTGTTCGGATTATGAAAGTGCCTTTGATTTAGGCATGGAATCGGCATATTATTTTTTAATAAAGCGCTGTAATTTCGCCCCCCGCTATGTTTCATGTTATAACTGCAATGGCTATGGTGAGGTTGTTTCTACTTCCCCTGGAGGAGGCAGATACTATTATTCATGCAGTGTATGCCAGGGTAGTGGACAAACAAAAGCTTTTGAACCGGGCGCTCTACTGGAATTAACTGAAATTTGGGGTAGATAAAGATACTGTTTAAATACTGATGCCATAATGGCTATTCCGCATTCACATTCAGTGGAAAATGATATACGTTTGAGCCAATAGTTCGTCTCACAAAGGATAACAAAATTAGACGAGGAGAATCTCAAAGATTACATTTTCCACTGAATATCAATTACGGCTGCGAGTTGCGGACAGAGTTAGCTAATTGCTAATTTTATCCCTTTAATTCTATCTCAGCCAATACCAGGTCCGATTCAATATCAACCAGGTTGGAGTAGAATAATAAGCGGCGATCCGGGGAGATGGTAAACATAATCGTCGCATCGACAACGAAGTCTTCAATCGAATGCAGAATTTCGATTTTTCCGTTGCTAAAATTGTAGTGGGCAATCGAAAATCTATCTTCATGTGCCAGCTTAAAGAATAAACCGTTGTCAGAAAGCCGCCAGGCATTTGCTTGCGGCTGGCAAGGCAGTGAATAGATTTTCTCCGCTGCGCCGCGTTTTTCCAAATCCAGTCGCCACAAGCCGGTTTCATCTGCAGCGCGGGTAAAGTACAAATATTTTCCATCCGGGGATGCTTCTCCGTAAATGGCACCGCCAGTGGTCATTTGTTCTGTTTGGCCGGAATGTAAATTGATGCGCCATATCTCTTCCTGCCCGGAAAAATTACTTTGGTAGTAGATATTTTCCCCATCGGGAGACCAGCTGGGATTTTCATTATCAAACCAATCATTTAACAATAAGGTCGGTTTACCGCCATCGGTATCCAACAGATAAAGATTGTAATTCCCCTCTTCTAAAACTTCCAGGACGATACGCTCACCATCCGGAGACCAACGAGCGTTTGCAGCAACGGCATTCCGGAAAAAGGTTAACTGCTTGCTTTGGCCACTGGCCAGATCCGCTTGCCAAAGTTGATAATGCCCGGTTTTGTTGGAAAGAAAAATTAACGATTGCTGATCGGGAGAAATATCCGGTGCCCATTCGCTTTTCGTGGAGCTGAAGACAACTTCCGGGGCAGTGCGCGCTTCTACCGGCAAAACCACCTGATGCAAATCGATATTGTAGTACCGATTGGCGTAGACCAACTCGTTGCTATCCTGTAAATAAGCAAAGCTGCTGATCTGCTCCCCGCCTAACC
Organism: Calditrichia bacterium; assembly: GCA_028284905.1. Classification (GTDB taxonomy): domain Bacteria; phylum Calditrichota; class Calditrichia; order RBG-13-44-9; family J075; genus JACKAP01. The sequence continues at coordinate 16,581 of JANQQU010000075.1, read as the reverse complement.
AAACCAGCTTCCCATCCGATAACGCGACATTCCAGAGACTAGCCTGATTTTCCTTATACCCTTTAAAAATAAGGCTTTGAGCGTCATACCAGGCAATATCATTAATCGATCCCTGAAAATGATGCACTTCCCTTTCCAGAGGATTGTCTTTCGCCATTGTTACGGTGCAAATGACATCGGCGAGGTTGCGTCGTTTACTGTAAGCGATGTGCTTCCCATCCCGGGAATAGACGCCATTGATATAATCGTAACTATCTTCAACTGTATTTAACAGTGCGGTTTTCTTGCCCGTGGAAATATCCAGGGTAAATAGCTGCAGATTATTTTGAGGATCGACTTTGTCAGAAAAAAGTATATGACTGCCATCCGGAGACCAGGACAAATTACTGGAATTGGTAAAGTCGGTCTGTAGCAATTTCTGTCCGGGGTTTTCCGGATCATCATGGTTGAAAGGCAGAATATAGATGGTGCTATTGCCATCGATCAACCGTAGATACGCAATGAATTTCCCATCGGGAGACCAGGTTGCGTTCAGGTCATCAGATGCGGAGTGGGTTAATCGACGGATAAAGTCGCTATGGCGGGACTTGACGTAGAGATTCATCTTCCGCTCATCCGGTGCCTGTTTCGAGAAAACGATGAAATCATTATTTGGGGAGATTGCCGGATAGTTTTCCCGCCCCTGGTCGCTGGTAAACTGCACCAGTCCGGTTGAAAGTGCCGGCGTTTTTGCCACTTTAAATGTGTTGGCAGTAATGATCGCCAGGCAAAAGAATAACGCTACCGGCAGCAGTAGCAAATTTCGGGTATAATTATCACGCCATTGTTTTTTTGATTCCCTGAGGGCATTTCCCGATTGATTTTCCCGCCCGATCCGGCCGATAAAGCGATAGCCTTTCTTTGGAATCGTTTCTATGATTTCCGGGGAGCGGGGATGATCACCCAAAACTTTCCGCAGCCGGGATATCGCCTGGGTAAGTGCATCTTCCCCGACAAATTCGTTTTCCCATATCTTATCAATTAGCGATTGCCGGGTGACCACTTTGCCTTCATTGGCGGCAAGCATATTAAGCACGAGCATAATCCGTGGTTCGAGCTTCTCCGTTTTCTTCGAATGAAGATTTTCCGAACCGAGAATTATTTCGTTGGTGGACGGTCGCACAAGGATCGATCCGTTAATGGTATATGGCTGCTTCAGCAATTTCATACCCTCGCATTTTTATAGATATATGGATCCACGACATATAATGAGATTAAGCATTGTTAGTCCAACTTCTCTGTAACCCCTTCAGGGTTTGTAGAAAAGTTATCTCAACCGAGGGCGTGAAAAAACGCCCTCGGTTGAGATCTGTAACGCCTTCGGCGTAATGATACCGCAAAGCCCCGAAGGGAGAGCTGGTTACATATTTTAACCCTGGGCTGATGGTCTTTTCAGCCCAGGGTTAAAACCCCTCAAAAGATTTTAGCCTGAAGGGGTTACATAATTTTTCATCTTAAATGTTACCGGTAAAATTTTTCTCAAAAAAATGCCACATAACCAGTTTTATTACTGTTGCAAGCACCACTGCCTGATCGGATGAAATACGATGGCTAACATCTATAGTTTCAGTCCCCCGGTCGGAAAAAACCAGCAAAAGAGATTAAAACAACCTTTTCTCAAGGTTTTCTACACAACTTCTTTTCGGAAAACCCATATAGTATTGCAACATGTTTGGGCAATTGATGCAGGCTCAGTGCACAAAACAGCGCATTACAGAATTCGCTATCTCCTTTCCAAGAAAGCGGCAGGTATAAAATTAGAAGATTTTGATATATTAAATTTAAAGGGTAATAATATGTGTAATCGTAAAAGTGTTTTAGTGCTAATCATTCTGCTATTTTCTACGCTGCAACTATTTTCACAGGCAAAACTCACTGCGGCCCAATGGCAGGCGGATTTAAAATTTTTGCAAGAAACCGTCAACCAGGATTATCAACCTTTATTCCGGAAAGTCAGTCAGCCGGAATTTAACGCCGCGGTGGAAAGACTGCATCAGCAAATTCCTGCCATGGAACATCATGAAATAATTGTCGGGCTCGCGGAAATCGTCGCCCTCTTTAAATATGGCCATACTGCTTTACGGCTGCGTTCCTGGGTCCATAACCCGAAAATCGATTTTCAACAATTACCGGTAAATTTCTACTGGTTTAAGGATGGTATTTTTCTCCAGGGTGTGCATAAGGATTATCAGCGGGCGCTGGGGGCAAAAGTGCTCCGAGTTGGGGATACACCGATAGAGAAGGCCCTGGCGGCAATCAAACCGGTGGTCAGTAGCGAGAACGATCAGTTTTTTAAGGGATATGGTCTGCATTATCTTGGCGTCCCGCAAATTCTTCATGCGAAAGGTGTTATCGAAGATCCGAAACAGGTGACGCTGCATCTGGAAAAGGAGGGCAAGCAATTTAGTATTAATATTCAGCCGATTAATTCCACACACTTTCCCGGACGCTACGGCCTTTTTCAAACCTACGATAATTGGCTGGCTGCACGTTCCTATGACACCACACCGCACTGGCTGCGTTATCTGGAGAAGAAATACTATTATGAATACCTCCCGGATCAAAAAGCAGTTTACGTTCGGCAAAGTGAAGTCATCAACGATGAAGAAAACATCGCAAATTTTTATCAACGCACATTCGATTTTATCGAGAAGAATGATGTCGAGAAGCTAATCATCGATCTGCGTCTGAATGGCGGGGGGAATAATTACAACAACCGGGCGGTGATTAAACAACTGATCAAGAGTGAGAAGATCGATCAGCCGAACCGCCTTTATGTCATTCTTGGCCGAAATACTTTTTCCGCAGCACAGAATTTAGTCAACGAGATTGAAAACTATACCAATGTCATTTTTGTTGGGGAGCCGACTGCGGAAAATGTCAATTTCTTTGGCGACGTAAATACCGTAACCCTGCCGAACAGCAAACTGGATATCTTACTTTCTCATGCCTGGTGGCAGGACAAAGATCCGCGCGACACTCGCCAATGGACGGCGCCACATTGGCCGGCGGCACTCACCTTTAAAGATTATGCCACCAACAAAGATCCGGTACTGAACATGGTCTTCCTCGGTGCCGACCTGGAGAATAAAGTAACCACACTCCTCCACTCCGGTGACATTAAAAAGATTCGCGATAACATACAAGCATACCTCAATGCTCCCATCTATGAGTTTTACAATTTTCAGGTAAGGATAAACAGCGCCGGTTATCAGCTCATCAATGAAAATCGTAATAAAGATGCACTCGATTTGTTTAAGATGAACACTGAGCTGTTTCCGGAAAACGTCAATGGCTGGGATTCCCTCGCGGAAGGCTACTGGCGCAATGGCGATATTGATAGCGCGAAGAAATATTATAACAAAGTGATTAACATGGCGCCGAACAGCCGGGTTGCTGAGAATTCGCGGAATATGCTCGCTCGAATTGGAGGATAGGAACAGATTAATGTCCAATGCTCAATAATCAATTTCCAATGTAGAAGTTGGGAAAGACTAATTTTCAATGCTCAATAATCAATTTCCAATGTAAAAGGAAAAGATTTGGTTCTTTTTCGAATCATACACTTTTACATTGGAAATTGAGCATTGGATATTCGACATTTCATAACATAGTTGCCACAAAATTACCGCCCTTTTTCTTCTGCTTGAATTGTTAATTCCATTTAAAACAGCCTTTTAATTTCTTTCCAGTCGCCACATTCGGTCATATTGTGGCACTTCAAATTTAACCCTTTTCGTCCCAAAACCCCATTCATATGCCCTTTTCAAGCATTAGAAAATTTTGGCAAGAGAGTTGCTATATAACTAAATGGGAATATAGTAGCAAAAAATCAACCAGCACTTAACCATTAACCATAAGCAGAGATGATCATGAAAAAATTATTAATACTGGGTGGCGGCACTGCCGGAACGATGATGGTCAACAAACTGGCCCCGGTGCTTCCCCGGGATGAATGGCAGATAACCATTGTCGATCAGCACGAGACGCACTACTATCAGCCGGGATTCTTGTTTATCCCTTTTGGCATATATAATCGTAACGATGTCATCAAACCAAAGCGGGGATTTTTTCCGCCCGGTGTTGAGGTAATCATCTCCCCGATCGAATTGATCGAAGCAGATAAAAACCGGGTGAAGTTGAGCAATGGCAAGATGCTCAGCTATGATTATATGATCATCGCAACCGGCTCGGACATCGCTCCGGAAGAAACCGAAGGCTTAATGGGCGACGAATGGCAGAAATCGATTTTTGACTTTTACAGCGTCGACGGCGCAGTGGCACTGGCCAATTTCCTGAAATACTGGGAAGGCGGTAAGATGGTCGTCAATATCGTGGAAATGCCCATTAAATGCCCGGTAGCACCGCTGGAATTTGTTTTTCTCGCTGACTGGTGGTTCACCGAAAAAGGGATTCGCGATAAAGTTGAAATCGAATACGTCACGCCGTTGCCTGGCGCATTTACTAAACCTACGGCTGCAAAATTCCTCGGGCAGTTTCTCGAGAAGAAAAACATCTCCCTGGTATCGGAATTCAGCACCGGTAGCGTAGACAGTGAAGCAAAGAAAATTATCTCCTGGGACGAGCGGGAAGTCGATTATGATCTGCTGGTAACCATCCCCACCAATATGGGTGCAGAGGTTATCGGGCGCTCCGGGCTGGGTGATGATCTCAACTTCATCCCCACCGATCCGCACACGCTACAATCCAAAGAACATGAGAATATTTTTGTCATCGGCGATGCCACTGATCTACCCAGCTCCAAAGCGGGATCGGTGGCGCACTTCGAAGCGGATGTGCTCTACGAAAATTTCCTGCGGATCATCGATGGCCGTCCACTGCTTCCGAAATTTGACGGGCATGCCAACTGCTTTATCGAGTCCGGTTTTGGGAAGGGCATTCTCATCGACTTCAATTATGATGTGGAACCACTCCCGGGTAAGTACCCCCTGCCGGGTGTCGGCCCCTTCTCCCTGCTGGAAGAAACCCGCATGAACCACTGGGGCAAAATGATGTTCCGCTGGGTTTACTGGAACCTTCTCCTTAAAGGCGCCGAACTGCCGATTGAAGCGGAAATGAATATCGCCGGAAAGGTAATGGCATCATGAAAAAGAGCGACGATATGCAACTGCAAATAACAGCGATGAATGAAAAACTGGATTTACTGGTGGCGCAAATGCAGGAGCAACAGCGCCGTCAACAGGAATTCGAGGAGTTGAAAAATGACCTCACTTTCATCGCAAAGGATGCGATGAAGGCGGTCATCGCGGAGCTGGAAGAAATTACGCCAGCGTTCAACGGCGCGGAATTACGGCAGTTGCTCAAGCGCCTCGCTCGCAATACCGGGAACTTCAACCGACTGCTCGATCAGCTGGAGAGCCTCAGCGATTTCGCCGAGGACGTTCGTCCGCTGGGCAAACATGCCTTCTCCGCAGCTATCTCCCAGCTCGATGAGATGGACCGCAAAGGTTACTTCATCTTCCTGAAAGAGGCGATGGAAATCGTCGATACGGTGATCACTTCTTTCACCATTGAGGATGTGCGTCTGCTGCGGGAAAATATCACCTCGATTCTGCTGACGGTGAAAAACCTTACCCAGCCGGATATGCTCTCGACGATGAACAACGCTGTCGGTTTTTACAAGAAGATGGATATCGACGTCGACCACGACGTCTCCTATCGCACTATCATTAAAGAATTGAAAGACCCGGAAGTGAAGCGCGGTCTGGCCTTTCTGCTGGAATTTGTCAAGAGCATGGCAATGCCCGGCGAACCGCTCAAACATCGAAAAATAACCAACAATAATTAACCACATTGGAGGATTAAATAATGGCTACCAAAACATATGCAGGTAAAACGATCGAAGTAAATGAGGAAGGATTTCTCGTCAATCATGAAGACTGGACGGAAGAGATGGCCCCGATGCTCGCCGAGCAGGTCGGTATTTATGAACTCACCGATGAACACTGGAAAGTGATCCGTTTTATGCGTTCAGACTTCATCGAGCGAGGACAAATCCCAACGGTACGCCGTCTGAAAAACACCGGGGGCATTCCCACGAAAGATCTCTATCGCCTCTTCCCAAACGGCCCCGCGAAAAAAGCGGCAATGATTGCCGGACTGGGTAAACCGCAGGGATGTGTTTAAACGACAAGAATTGAATAATCGATAATAGCCATCCAATACAACGGAGGTCTGAAATGTCTGCAACAAATGGTAAACTGAAAAAAGTATCAATCATCATTTCCAAAGGCTCCCTGGAAGGTGTTTACCCCGGCTTGATTATGGCCAACGGCGCCCGCATGGAAGGGATTGAAGTAAACGTCTTCTTTACCTTCTTTGGCCTGGAAACCGTCATGAAAAAGCGCATGGACAAAATCAAAGTCGCCACTGTCGGTAATCCGGCAATGCACATCCCTTCCCTGGTTGGTATTCTCCCGGGCATGTCATCGTTTGCAACCTCGCAGATGATGAAAGAGATGGATAAGCTGGATATTCCCCCGGTTTCGGAATTTGTGGAAATGATCCACGATGCCGGCGCCAACATGTATGCCTGTAAAGCCACTGTCGACATGTTCCACCTGACCATGGACGATTTTTGTGAGCAGGTTGAGGAAGTGATCAATGTTGGTAAGTTCTACGAACTGGCGGCTGGTGGGCAGATTATTTTTACTTAGGGAAGTTCAGAGTTCAGAGTTGAATCTGCCCCTTAAGGGTTGCCTGAAAGGGTTTGCAACTTCTACGTATTCTGTAAGGGTTTCGAATACCCCATAGGCGCTGGATGTCGGGTTTGCCTGATGTTCAGCGCTTTTTATAAGCAAGTTTCGGAGAGAAGATTCCCCTTATTCTATCTCAGCCAATAAGCCCGAATTTTCCCCCAACTATTCAATAGCTTCCCGACCGTCGTATATTTCATCAGCAGAAAAAATACGGTTAAAATTATTATCCCGAGCATCAAGGTAAGAATACTGTCCGGATCAAAATCCTGGTAGAGCAGGGAATAACTATGGTTGATGGGACTGTAGAGCACCTGGGCTGGTTTGCCGGCCTGAATTTTTTCGGTATCCATCCGGCGAAAGGGGTTGTTGGAGTAGCGCCAACTTTCGTAAGTAACGCCACCTACAGTGTAAGTGTATTTTAATTCATTTTCATAAAAATAGCTCCAGCCGGAGGCCATCTTCACTTTGTTTTCGATCAAGCGTGCTTCCTGAACCTGCCCCTCCACCGACGGCCAGCTTTTGATGTAGAAATATTCGACAATCTCGCTGGCACCGAGGTAAGTGAAGTATGCACCAATACTGAACAAGCCGATAAAAAATAGTATCGGTAGGAGTTTTATTAATTTTACTAGCATGTCAAATTGGTCCCAGATTTACCACTTTCGTGTTTGGCGTTGCTCGTTGTTCGTTCATCGATTTCGAACAACGAGCAACGATCAACGGCCTTTTCGGTCTTCTTCCCCCAATCGCACTGCGCGCACATAGCCGGCGGATCGTTCATCAAATGTGCTACAGTAGCCATCGGCAAAATGGACGATCCAGATCTTTAACAAACTATGGCGATCGGCGGTCCAGATCCAGTCCACTTCTTTAGCAAAAACCGAATCGATATAAACGCCTTGCTCGCCCTGCGGCTTCTTTTTCAGCAAAGACAATGCTTCTTCCAACGTCGGCAAGCGCCAATCCTTGAAACCGGCAAAGCCATCCCGATTCAGTTTCTCAATATATTCACCGGCCGCTTTATAATTCAGGAATTCCTCGGAACAGCTTTGTTCCCAGAGCAGATTATTCGTTTGATCAAAAACGAGCTGACCGTTATTCTGCAATTCATACTGACTCCTGGTCCCTTTCCCGGAAGGATGACCATAGCTTGCCGCTTCGGACTCGCGCATTTTACTGTAAAAATCCCGGCGAACCATCATTTTTTGCACTGCCGCTTCGGATAAATTCGTGCGGGGCTTATCCCTAAAAACTTTACGAGGCAAATCAGGATTTGGCGGCATAGTCTCTCCGCTGCGCCCATTGCGCACTGCCCGGGCAAAACGGTTATTGTCGTACTTCAGGATCGGGCAGCAAGCGCCAACGCCAAATAGAATTCCCCAGGCAGAAGTCTCGCTGGCGGTATCCGATGTCCAGATAAACTTCTGGGTGTTGTCGAATAGCGGGTCGATATGAAGATCGTCGTTGAATTCTTCCCGCTCCATCAGGGTCATTCCCTCTTCCAGCGTCGGTAATCGCCAATCGCTGAAACCAAGATATTTTTCAGTATTCAATTGAGTAACATATGCCATCGCATCCTCAAATTTCAATGATGCAGAGCCCGACTGCTGCCAGCTAAGGTTACTGGCTGCATCGTAAACGACCTGCCCGTCCACCTGCATTTCGTATTGGTTGGCAAATCCCTTTCCCGCAGGATTGCAATACCGTTGAGACATTCGGTGGGTATCGGTATTATAAAAATCAAAACGCTTCAGCATCGCTTTGACGGCATCACGCTCCAGATTTTCCAATGGTTCGGAGCGGAACGCTTGTTTTGAACTGGTACTATCCATTGCATTTCTTCCATGACGATTAAACTCCCTGCAAATATACGGGAAAACTTTCCGAAAAGGAATAAGCTATCCCGAACATTTTATTCCTTCTATTCCATACCCGCCATTTTTTTCAGAACAATCTGCCCCTGATCGGCCTGCACCATATAATCGTAAAATTCCCGCAGCACCTGGTATTCCTCCACCGAGTACTCCTGCTTGCGAATCATCATCTGCCGCTGAACTTTTATTGTATTAGCGGTGTGTTCCCAGAATTTCAGAAAGACTAACTTCTCCGGCTTCAAATTCATTCCTCCGCTGGCAGGTATTTCTTCCACTAGAAATCCTTCCGGGAGCTTTAGCGTTACATCATTCCTGGTAGCCAGTCTAAATCCATATTCCACCGGATAATATCGCTTCGCAGGTTTAAAAACATTCTCTTTCATCCGATTCATTGCGGGATTTGATAAATAGATCAGATCCCCGGCAACCTGGGCAAAATCCTCTACCATAAAAGTAGCTCTGACGATCAATGGTTTCCCGACTGTCGAGATTCCTTCAATACTGAAAGTATCGATTTTCGCTCCCCCATACCGTTCGAACAATAGTGTTTCCACAAATTCTTTTTCGCTCGCTTTGCCAATATCTTCGCGGGCATTCATCGCGCGATAATCCTCATAGCGAATCATTATTTCTGCTTTCAATCGTCCGAAAGTATCCAACTCAGCGGTCATTTTACAATAAGCCATATTTACCTGGCCCGGTGCCGGTATATCGATAAATTCGCCATCCCCCTTATCAACGACTAACCCCTTCTCGACAATATCTTCAACCGGTAAAAGATTGAAATGACAAAACGGATTACGCGTATCCAAGACATAAACCTTCTCAGCATCTTTCACATACGCCAGGACGAGATTAAATTGATTCAGACGGGGGTGTAATTCGATGAGCCGGCCATTCTTTCGGGTGCTGATCAGGAGCGGATGAGACTCGATACCGGCTAAATTCAATAGATTAACCAGCAACAGGTTTTTTTCGGAAGCGCGGCCTTTCGATGCTTTTAAGACCTCATGAGTATGAGTTTCAACATAAGATCTTAAATATGTCTTCTCGGTTTGAATCGAATCTCGCACGAATTCATAAATCCGGCGAATTTTCATTTCATTATCCATAGAATCCGCTATTACCCTGTCAATGACTGTCTTCAACTTCTTGTTCCTACTCATTCGATGGTTATATTTTTCCCGCGCTTCCTTTGCTAACGTTGGCCAGTCCTTGATAAAATCCAGATGCTGCGATAAAGACGAGTATTGTTTGATTTGAAAGTGTAAAGCAGCACGATAATCGTTCAATGAACGCATGTAGGGTTCTTTGCGAATTGGTGGCAAATGATTTAATGTCCAGGTAAAGCGGGTCAGATTTTCTTTTGTATATGGATCTCGGACCTCCTGCTTTTCCGGTTGATTCCTATGGTCATTGAGCATAAATGCGCTGTACTGAAAATATGGTATAACGGTAACGGAATATCTGCTGACCCTGGTATAAGCGGAATTATGAAAATACCATGGTTCCAGATATCTAATATAGGCCGTTTCCAGCTTGTATTTGTATTCGATTACTGCGCCCACTTCGACGCCGGGAAAAGTAAATGTTTTGTAGGCTGTATTTTTGATTTGTTGCTTATAAATATCTGTTTTCTTCAATTTGAGTTTTTCGCCGCTTGGCAAAATGGTTTGCGCCCGGATCCCATCGAGCTTATCCTCATGCCAATAAGGAATTCGCACATTCGCATATGCCTTACCTGCTTCACTTAAAATCTTGATTCGGACATGACGTTCGACAGTAACGAAAAATTTTGAATTCCCTTTTCGCAGATTCAAATCCCCGGAATCAAACAAATAAACGACATCCGCCTCCGGATCTTCCGGAAATTCAGTCATAGCAAGATCTTCCCGGGGAACATCCCCGAAGTCAGATATTTTTTGGGCGGTAAGATTGAGTGAAAGGCTTATCAATAAACCAATGCATAAACTTTTAAGATACAACTTCATTATTTATTCCTTCATAATCAGAATTTCAGTTTTTGTTCTTCATTCTAAAAAAATGATGGAGATTTATCTTATTTCCGGTAGCTGAATTCCAATCCCCAAAAATCATAATTTATCTGGTATGAGCTTAAACGACTAAATGCAAATCGAAGGTTATATTTATTATTAACTGCCCCTGAATAGACAAGCGGAATAATCCGCTGCAGATTGGCAGCCAGACCTAGATAGTTTCGTGAGGAATCAGGCCCATATTTCCTCTTGCCAAGGCCGAAAGTAAGTAATTCTCCGAAGGAAATTCGGCCCCCGAGCAATACGTGAACGCCCCTGGTAGTTTTTAACTTTATTAAATTATCATATAATTTCAGGTTTCCCCAAATGTCCTCATATGACAATTGATCATCCTGTGATGCTATCAATAGATCTTTCGCTTCTGCGATTAAATTTAGCTCAAGGACTTTAAATTGCTGGTCATTTTGGATCTTCTGGTAACCAAAAGAGATCGCATATCCCAGTCGCAGTAAACGTGGCAGCAGGTTTTGCCAATCAAAATTATATTTTTCATCAAATTTGCCACCAATGTTATTCTGAGCAACACCGACAGAGAGATTCAGAAAGCCACCACTGCTTTTAACCGGATGGATAAATGGTGCTTCGACTATTAAGCCATAATCGAAAGCATTCGCATTAGCACTAGCACCTGGTAGCTCCCCTGTATCGTTGTTCAGCACATCGATTGAATATCGCTTGTACGTGAGTCCCCAATAAACATTCACCCAGTTACTGAATGTCCCACCGACGGAAAATGCATTAACCGATGAGCTCGCGTCTGATTCTTCGATCACATTGCCAGCATCATCGATCCTGGGTGGATTAGAATAATCCAGAGAGGACCTCCAATAGGCCGCACCGATACTCTTAAGCGCGGCATTCTTAAATTGTAAGCCACCTGATAATGCCAAGCTGTAAAAGGTAAGATCAGCCCCGGGGTTAACCTTGTGCGGTGTAAGGTATGTAGCCATCGCGGCGGTAATTTCCTGACTGTAAGCCCCTAACTGTGCCGGATTATAATAAACGGCAAATCCCTCGTAAACCGGCAGGGCTGCACCGGCACCGGCAAATCCATTCACAGTTGGGGAAATGGAATAGTCGATAAATGAAATAGATTGTCCCACCACCACACTAGAAAAAAACAACGCTAAAGAAAAGCCTAGTATAAAATTTTTCATTTTACCTCTCCCAAGGTTGATAAAAAAATATTAAATTTGAGCTATTCTTAATAGAGCGAGAAACAGTTAGTTTTTCTCACCAAACTCAACAAAAAACTAATCCTAATTACTGATAACTGTAAACTGATAACTGTAAACTGATAACTGTAAACTGATAACTGATCACTGTTTCTTAGGAAGGCGAACAACAAACTCCGTAAACTCCCCCCGATGCACGTGGAATGCGGAACGCAGAATTCGGAATACAGAATAAAAAGAATTAGGTTCTTATTCGGCATTCCGAACTCCGAATTCCACATTTGAATTTGCCCATTTGCTCACTTTTTCGGTAATAGAACAACAAATTCCGTAAACTCCCCCGGTTGGGAATCAACAGTAATTTCCCCGCGGTGCTCGTGGAATGCGGAACGCCGAATTCCACATTTGAATTTGCCCATTTGCTCACTTTTTCGGTAACAGAACAACAAACTCCGTAAACTCCCCCGCGGTGCTCGTGGAATGCGGAATGCCGAATTCGGAATGCAGAATAAAAAGAATTAGGTTCTTATTCCGCATTCCGAACTCCAAATTCCGCATTCGTCATTTGCTCACTTTTTCGGTAGTTTTATCACAAATTCCGTATATTCTCCCGGCTGGGAATCAACACTAATTTCTCCCTGATGCACTTTTACGACAATATCGTGACTGATGGATAGTCCCAGTCCGGTATTTCCCTGCCCGGTGGGTTTGGTGGTGAAAAAGGGATTGAAGATCTGTTTGCGGACATCCTCGGGAATGCCGGGGCCGTTATCGCGGATACGCACTTCTACTTGTTTCCCGAGATTCTTGCTACTCACCGTTACCCTTGCCTCCCCCTTTGAAGGGGGACCGAGGGGGATATCAAACGCCTCAAACGCCTCAAACGCATTATTCAGCAAATTAAGAAACACCCGGCTGATGTCCTGCGGCACTAAGGGAATCTCTCCGACACTCTCATCAAAATCCCGCTCAATCGTTACGTAAAAATCGCCACTTTTCGCTCGCATCCCATGATAGGCCAAATTGATGTATTCTTCCAGCAATGCATTAAGATCGGTGGACTGAAACTCCCCGGATTTACCGCGGGAATGCTGCAGCATGCCATTGACGATATTATTCGCGCGCTTGCCATGTTCGTTGATTTTCTGAGCATTCTCGCTAATTTCCCCAAGCAGATCATCAGCATCGGCCAATATCTCTTCGCTTTTATTCAAGGTTTCATTATCGAGCATTCCTTTGTGTTTATCAATGCCCTCTTTTACCTCCTCAACCATCTCTACCAATAGCTCGGCAAAATTATTGACGAAGTTCAGGGGATTTTTAATCTCATGGGCAATCCCCGCCGTCAGTTGCCCGAGGGAAGCGAGTTTTTCCTGGACGATTAACTGCTCGCGGGTGCGTATCAATTCCGCGTTTTTCTCCTCCACGACACTGAGCATGCGCGCCCGTTCCCCGGCCAACTCTTCCGCATCCTCCGCCCGTTTCCGGGACATTTGCAGGGCCATTTTCTTTTTTTGGCGGTTCATTTCGAAACTGCGAATGCCATATAGGAGGCCCAGAATTAACAGCGTGTAAAATCCATACGCCCAGGAGGTTTGCCACCAGGGTGGTGAGATGATGATCCGGAGCGATTTTCCGCTTTCATTCCAAACGCCATCGCTGTTTGCACCGGTCACCTGAAAGGTGTATTCCCCGGGATCGAGATTGGTGTATGCCGCCGAGCGGCGGGTGCCAGCATCTACCCAGTCATTTTCATAGGGCGTCAGGCGGTAGCGGTAAGTATTAGCGGCGGCGTTTTTATAATGCATGGCCAGATAATCGAAGGTAATATCCTTTTGCCAATGTGCTAAATGAATCTCCTTCGTTTCTGCCAGGCTGGTTTTTAAGGGGGAATCCGGCCCCGGTTGCAGGCGCTGGTTAAACAGTTTGACATCACTGATATTTATTGCCGGAGGATGCGGGTTCTCCTTTAGCTGACTGGGGAAAAAAGCATTCAACCCATTTGGTCCACCAAAAAACATTTCTCCACTGCTGGCACTTTGATGCCATGCCCATCCATTAAATTCGAGGGATTGCAGACCGGCCTCCATGCCGTATTTTTTCAGCGCATGGGTTTCCGGATTGAAGCAATAGATCCCCCGATCGGAACCAAGCCATAACAGCCCGTTATCATCTTCAAGCATGCTAATGATAGTATTGGTAGCTGAAATTTCTGCCAGAGAAAATCGGGTAACATTTTCGGTTTCGGTATTAAAACGGTTCAAACCGCCATTCAAAAACCCGATCCATAAAATACCCGGTTCACGCGCACGTTCGTGAATACTGCCAACAAAGTTTCCGGAAAAAGAATTCGGATCATGAAAATCCGCTGTATAGTGGCGGAAGGTTTCCTGCGCCCGGTTAAAACGCACCAGACTGTTGGAGGTGCCTATCCAAAGTATACCGGAAAGGTCTTCATAAATTGTACCGAATTCACCCACACGTTCATCGGATGGGAAATTCGAGTATGGCCAATACTGTTGAAAACTGTCGCTCTTGCGATCATAAAGAATAATCCTCCCATCATCTGTACCCATCCAGAGATTATTTTCCCGATCCTCATAAATAACCGGGAATGTACTCGCAGGAATGCTAGTTGAATCGTTAGGATCATGTCTGTAATGGGTAAATTTACCGGTAGACGGATTCAGTCGGCTTAATGCGTTGATTCCTGCCATGCCAACCCAAATATCTCCGGTATAATCTTCGCAAATAGCCAATGGTCTGCTATTAATACTGAGGCTATTCGGATCGTTTGGGTCGTGCTGCCAATATTTAACTTCCCCGCTTTTACGGTCAATGCGATTGAGATGTCCGCCATCTCCCCCGATGGTTCCTACCCATATCCGCCCCTTACTATCTTCATGAACGCCCCAAACCCCTTTTCCTCCTAAAATGTTACCGGCGCCACCGCGGTAGTGAGTCATCCCTGTTGTTAAGGGATCAAATTTGTTTAAGCCCGCATTGCGCCGAAATCCCACCCAAAGCATCCCGGACTGATCGCTAAAGATGCTCCAGGCTTGCGCATCGCTTAAACTGTTCGGATCATTCTCATCCGGTTGGTAAAGGGTAAATTCTTCGCTCTCAATATCGAACTTTGCCACCCCCATATTCAGTATCGTCAGCCAGAGAATATTTGGCTGAATGGGGTTATGGGCAATTTGATAAATATACTGCAATTGATCTCCCGGTAATGGCTGGAATCGCCGGGTCGCTTTTGTGCGGGTATCCAGGCGAATTAATCCCCGGGGGGATCCCAACCAGAGGATTCCCGGTGCTTGCTCACTTTCGAAAATATCATAGATTCTCGGGAGGGTGCTGTCCAGGCTCTCCGCACCATACAAAAAACGGGTGAATTCATCTTTGTCCGCTTCATAGCGGTTTAACCCATGCCTGGTAGGGATCCAGATATCACCCGCGTGATCCTGAAAGATAAAATAAATGTGATCATTGCTAATGCTCTTCGTATTCGCCGGATCATTTAAATACCGCCTGAAGCCTTTTCCCATGCTATCCAGACGATTCAATCCCGATGCAGTCCCGATCCAAATTTCGCCACTGCGGTCTTCGTAAAGCGATCTCGCACTGTTGTCACTTAGGCTCGCAGGATCCGCTTCATCATGTTTGAAATGGGTAAAAGTTTCCGTGGCGCGATCCATTTTGCTAACCCCCTTAAAACCGGTAGCAACCCAGATGTCGCCATTATCATCTTCAATCATATCCCAGATCCAATAATCAGATATTGAGGTCGAATCGTAAGCGATATTATTATAAATTTTGAATTGGTAGCCATCATAGCGGTTCAGGCCCACTTCCGTGGCGAACCACATATAGCCCTGGCTGTCTTGCATGATATTAAACACTGTGGCAACAGAAAGCCCTTGTTCGACCGAAATTTGCTCGAAGATAATTCGTGGTTTATCGCGCTCATTTTGCAGCGCTGGAAATGTTTTGGTAAATGTGCTTTGCCCGAGTAACATACAATTAATGCTGGCGGTAAAACACAGTAATAAAATAAACAGGATCATTCTTGTCATGCTACTTTCCTCTTTCGGTAATGCTAAGTACTGCTATCCTCGTTGTCATTGCCCCAAAGGGATTCCTTCGGAGCGAGGCTTCTTTTGGCCGAAGCAATCTCAAAAGTGCATCTACAAAGAGATCGCTTCGTCGCTGCACTCCTCGCGATGACAGATAAAGCGGTGCTTAGCATTACTTCTTTAACACTCCTTCTTTTTCCTTTGGCAGCAAAATCACAAACTCGGTAAATTCTCCCGGCTGCGAATCAACGGAAATTTCCCCGCGATGCACCTTCACGACAATATCGTGGCTAATTGATAGCCCCAGTCCGGTATTCCCCTGCCCGGTCGGTTTGGTGGTGAAAAAGGGATTGAAGATTTGCTTACGGACATCTTCCGGTATGCCCGGGCCATTATCGCGAATACGTACTGCCACTTGCTCCCCGAGATTCTTACTGCTGACTACCACCATTGCCTCCCCCTTAGAAGGGGGACCGAGGGGGATATCAAACGCCTCAAAAGCATTATTCAGCAAATTAAGAAACACCCGGCTAATATCCTGCGGCACCAGGGGAATTTCTCCAACACTCTCATCAAAATCCCGTTCAATCGTTACATTAAAATCGCCATTTTTCGCCCGCATCCCATGATAGGCCAGACCG
>JANQQU010000050.1 GCA_028284905.1 Calditrichia bacterium | reverse complement strand
ACCTTTGAGATTGCTTCGGCAAAATACTGCCTCGCAATGACTTAAAAAAAATGAAAACTTCCCCTTCCCGGGGAAACGCGGGATAAAATCCTTCCCAGGATTTTTAAATTATCAAAAAGATGGAAATGACCAAATGGCCAGACTATTGTGCTGATTATCCAAAACGAACTGCACGTACATAGTAGCTGCTACCGAAAACGCCGTTGAAGCAGCTACCACCGAGGAAACCGGCAGACCACGCACGGGAGGCGCTGAACTGATCAGAGGTCCTTATCCACTCTTGCTTCGCATCAAATACTGGATCAATATAAAGATTATTTGCCATCTTTTTTGCTGCCATCAAGCTCATCGCTTCTTCCAGAGTCGGTAGTCGCCAATCACCATAGCCGGCAAATCTTTCCTGGTTTAATCGAGCAATATAAGCTTTGGTATCTTCAGAGGCCATAATTTCACTACTGCCGGACTGCTGCCACATCAGGCCAGTTTCACCATCAATTATGACTTTACCTCCCGCCTGTCATTTATATAGATGGGCAATTCCTTTACCGCCAGGATTCCTGTATTTATCATAAAGCCCTTTTGTTTTCAACATTTTTTTTACCGCTGCCTCGGAAAAATTACTTTCCGGAGCACTACGTAATATAACCGGGGGCTTTGCTGAGGAGACAGTGCTTTTCGGTGGACGTTTCGATTTCGGCGGTGATTTAATCGATTTTTTTACCGGCTTTGTGCTAGTCTTGAGAGATGATTGTCCAAGGCGAACTGCACGCACATAGATGACGTCACCAAAGCTACCAGAGTAATAACAGCCACTACCATCAAAAAAAACACACCATGCATGGGAGGCGCGCTCTTGATCAGAGGTCCAGATCCAGGCCTGGCGCGCATCAAACACTGAGTCGATGTAGAGTTCATTATCATTTCTTACAGGTGTCATCAAACTCATTGCTTCTTCTAAAGTCGGTAATCTCCAGTCAGTAAAGTCAGCATATTTTTTCTGGTTCAATCGATCAACATACATTTTAGCATTTTTATATATCATAGATTCACTGCTGCCAGACTGGTCCCACATCAATCCAGTTGCACCATCAAACACTACTCGCCCATCTAACTGTAATTCATATTGGTGCACAATACCTTTACCACCAGGGTTCCAGTTACTAGCATAAAAACCCCTTGTTTTCAACATTTTTTTTACTGCAGCTTCACTAAGATTATTATCTGAAGTGCTTCGTAATATTACCGACGGCTTTCCTGATCCTGTAGTGGTCTTATACGGTTTTTTCGCTTTATGCTGAGAGATAGATGTTTTTTTGGCTGACTTTCCACTAGCCTCCTGAAATGATTTTCCAAAACGAACTGCGCGTATATAACGGGAGTAATCGAGGTCGAGGTCTTCGCAATGCCCGAATTCGAAATCGACACTCCAAGCGCGGGAGGCGCTTGACAAATCGGAAGTCCATATCCACCAGTATTTCGCATCAAATGCAGGATCAATATAAAGATTATTTGCCATCTTTCTCGCTTCTATCAGGCTCATTGCTTCCACCAAAGTTGGTAATCGCCAATCGTCATAGCCGGCAAACTTTTCCTGATTCAATCGAGCAATATATTTTTTAGCATCTTTATAAAATAAAAATTCACTGCTACCAGACTGCTGCCACATCAGCCCGCTTACACGATCATACACCACCTGCCCCCCGGCCAGCAATTCATATTGGTGAGAAATCCCTTTGCCCTCAGGGTGCTTGTATTTATCATAAAACCCTTTCGTTTTTAGCATCTCTATTGTTGCTTCTATATTAAGACGATCTTCCGGAGTGCTGCGTAAAGGCACCGACGAACTTCCTGATTGCACTTCAGATTTAAGTCTGACATTAGAGGAGTCTCGAGGGTCGCCCTCTTTACCAAGAAGAGGTGCTACAAATGGAGCTGGTGGTATAAAATAAAAATCGCCGGTCAAGGAGGAAGATTCCCAGGGCACCTGGCGGCGGGCGGTTTCTTCTATCACTTTGATCCGCACCCGCTTAAACACTTTCTCAACTTCCAAACCTTCCAACTGCAGCGCCGGCAATAGCGTGCCGGTATAGGGGCTGTTCCGTCCTGCCCCGTCCGCGGCGACCTGGCCGGGGGCCGTGGAATAGGCGATCAGGGTGCCGCGCGGCGCGTCCATCATTGCGAGGCCACGACTGGAGGAACGGAAGCTGCGGGCGTAGGGATTATTGCGGCAGGCATCAAGGATAACAATATTCAGGCGGTTACTGGCGCGCTCCATGGCACTGAGAACCATCCCGATATGGAGGGCTTCGTCTTCCACATCAAATTCATCGCGGATATCCGCCTTCAGCGGCACCAGGTAGTTTTTTCCCTTTAGCTGGATGCCATGCCCGGCAAAGTAAAACAAACCGACCCCGCCGCTGCGCAGTGCATCCCCGAAACGGCGCGCCGCTGCACGCATTTCCCGACGGTTGCTGTCCTTTAGCAGCTCTACCTGAAAGCCTAATTTCTCCAAAGCGGCGGACATATCCTCGGCATCATTGGCAGGATTGCGCAGCGGGGCCTCCGCATAGGCGCTGTTGCCAATAATTAGCGCGGCTTTGTGCTCGGAGTAGTGGTAGTCCTCCAGCCGGTTAGTGATATTTTCCAGGTCTCTTTTTGCCATGGTGGTTTATGCGTGGTTTTATTAAAGAATCAGATAATGCTCAATATCATCAGAGCTGTCATCGCGAGGAGTGCAGCGACGAAGCGATCTCTTTTCCGGGTGGACCTTTGAGATTGCTTCGGCAAAATACTGCCTCGCAATGACTTAAAAAAAATGAAAACTTCCCCTTCCCGGGGAAACGCGGGATAAAATCCTT
>JANQQU010000055.1 GCA_028284905.1 Calditrichia bacterium | reverse complement strand
GAGGAAGCATGCGACAGAGAATGCGCCAAAATCCGAATTATCTCAAAGAAGTTGAACGCAGGGTCTCAATCCTCTATTAATAGCGAGGAAGCATGCGACTCTGATGGCTGACAAAAAAGAAGCAGTTCCTCGTACTGCAATAATGTCTCAATCCTCTATTAATAGCGAGGAAGCATGCGACCTTAAATAATACACTTATACACTCTAAAAAGGAGGTGCTTCCATGTCTCAATCCTCTATTAATAGCGAGGAAGCATGCGACATTCTCTTTTTTATCGCTCTTGGAATTAGAATTTATATTCAGGAAAGAAGAAAGCGTCTCAATCCTCTATTAATAGCGAGGAAGCATGCGACATACCGCCAAAGCCCTGGTTGATATGGAAGCAGCCCGGATTCATGTCTCAATCCTCTATTAATAGCGAGGAAGCATGCGACGTTTAGGGTATGCTTTTGCACCAGAAGTACTAAAAATGAAGGGTGTGTCTCAATCCTCTATTAATAGCGAGGAAGCATGCGACGTTTATATGGCGTTTGGAATTCTTTGTTGTTTTGCATTAGATCGTCTCAATCCTCTATTAATAGCGAGGAAGCATGCGACATTAACCATTTGGTTTCTGGGCCCATTGCAGTAAGAAACGTCTCAATCCTCTATTAATAGCGAGGAAGCATGCGACTTGGTTCAATGCAGGTGATGTATAAAGATTGTCCAGGATTGACTCCAAAGACGTCTCAATCCTCTATTAATAGCGAGGAAGCATGCGACATCTATGTGTGATCCAGACGAGGGTGGATACAGTAAATGTGCAGATCTATGTCTCAATCCTCTATTAATAGCGAGGAAGCATGCGACTTTTTAGGCGGTAAGGTCGTGGAGGACAAGGAGCAAATCCTCGTCTCAATCCTCTATTAATAGCGAGGAAGCATGCGACTCCATGGTGGGAGTATACGACATGGACTACCGCCTGGTGTTTCTAGTCTCAATCCTCTATTAATAGCGAGGAAGCAGCAGACTTAAGAAAGTAAAGGTGTTACAGTGACAGTAACACTTGGGGGTCTCAATCCTCTATTAATAGTGAGGAAGCAGCAGACAATGCAGCTTTCATCGCATAAGTGACATAAGGATGGCTGGTAGCCAGGTCTCAATCCTCTATTAATAGCGAGGAAGCAGCAGACTAATGAACTCCACAAAGATGGTCGAAGAAGGGCACCACGCTTATTGTCTCAATCCTCTATTAATAGCGAGGAAGCATGCGACTCCTCATTGCATCCATAGCGTTAGGCATTTTAGTAATGGTTTCTGGGTCTTAATCCTCTATTAATAGCGAGGAAGCATGCGACTCGTTGCTGCTCTGGGTCGGTGGCATTGCCCTTGTTATAATGAAGTCTCAATCCTCTATTAATAGCGAGGAAGCATGCGACACCCCAAGCGCAAGCAAAGGAACCCAAGATAACTAATAAGATGGGGGAGCAGTCTCAATCCTCTATTAATAGCGAGGAAGCAGTAGACGATTGCCTCTCCGGAATTTTTACAGCGGTATCTGCCGAGGCCGCTTATTCTCAATCTTCTGTTAATAATGAGCAGGCATCTGTTTTGTCCGTCTGCCTCTATGCCCAGTAAGTTGATCCACAATTGTACCTAAAACCCCATGTCTCAATCCTCTATTAATAGCGAGGAAGCATGCGACGATGCAGGAGGAAGATCTCATGTTGAATCTTCTAAATGCTTTTTATCTCAATCCTCTATTAATAGCGAGGAAGCAGCAGACACACACCTGTAGCTTTTTATGACGAAACTAATATTCCGGAGGACGTATGGACGTCTCAATCCTCTCTTAATAGCGAGGAAGCAGCAGACATGGAACAACCCGCTTAAGTACCTGAGCCCAGGATATTAGGTACGTCTCAATCCTCTCTTAATAGCGAGGAAGCAGCAGACAGTAGTATTTTCAACAACTTACAGGATTATACAAATCCCTGCTGAAAATGTCAAGAGCTAAAAAGCCCGTTTTATGCGGCTTCCGGGCATTTGCTGCATAGCTTCGCTGCAAATTCTAAACTAAAAATAAACCCTAAACAGGAAAGCGCGTGAAACTCTTTGATGATTTTATAAAACAGTGCAAATTGCTGACGCTGGGGCTAACCTTTTTGCACGGTTTTATTGTATAAAAAATCCCGTCCCCAAACATTGAAAAGGCCACTCAACTCTCCAATGCAATGGGAAACGGGATTTTAACCTGCCGCTCCTTAAGCGTATTCTATCTAAATTAAAAAATTCCCGCCTCCCCGGTCCTTACACAGCCACGCGTAATTTGGGGAGGTTGGGGAATATTATTTTCAATGTCGTGGTATCTGAGAACGATGGATAAACTTACTGGTGGTCTGCATATGTGCTCTCCTTGTCATGCGATACTTGTTTACTTGTCTCGGGAGTAAACTAAACAGGGATGGGAAAATCGGGGTTAATAACAGGATTGCGGCAAGCTTGCCAAAAGGGTCTGGCAAGCCCGTTAATGAATGGGGACTGCGAGGTAGTAGTGAGGATTTATTTATCCAGCAGTGTCTGGTAACGCAAGGCGTTGATCAGATTGCCGTAAAGCTGCATACGGGAGTTAGCAAAAGCAATACGACCACTCAGTTCCTCTGTTGTTAGGTATTTTTTTCCAAACAAAAAGAAAACTGTTTCCTGAGGACTATTTTCCGCCTGCTGCAGTATCTCCGCTATACTTAATTGCTCATTTTCATTATTCAGAAATACTACATCCACTTTCTTCAGGTCGGCCTTTTCCTCTATGCTATAAAAGCGCACATTTTTGAAATCGAATTCCCGGAAAAAATCTTTCAGGAAATTCAGGGGGGCGCGGCGCGGGCTGAATACTACAATAGAGCTTTGTTTTTTCAGAAGCACCTCTTCATCAAGGGAATTGATCATCTGTACCAGCTTGCTGCGGTCTTCATTGAAAAGATCTTCAAATAAATCCTCAATCTTACTACTAGCTATTTTCTTTGCATGACGATAAAGCGTGAAGAGTAAAACAAACAGTGAGATTATGGTTGTGGAGGCAAATAACCCTAACCAAAAGAATTTCCCTTTAAGGTCCAGCTCTATTTGCTGAGCCTTCTGGGTCAATTCCCGGGATTCCAGTTCAAAATCTTTCTCCATCTGCTCTTTCTGGCGCTCCAAAACTTCAATGCGCTCTTCCAATACCTGCAGCGAGTCTTTTTCCTGGGCAGCCAGTGAAGAGCTTAAAAAAAGCAGCAATATCATTGCGAAAAGATAGCGGGACATAAATCACCTTTATTTTGTCAGGCTGAAAGCGACCGGAAAATAATCGCCCGGTTATCCGAACTACGCT
Organism: Calditrichia bacterium; assembly: GCA_028284905.1. Lineage (GTDB taxonomy): Bacteria > Calditrichota > Calditrichia > RBG-13-44-9 > J075 > JACKAP01. The sequence continues at coordinate 41,503 of JANQQU010000055.1, read as the reverse complement.
CATTTGTCAGGGAAAAAGAATATAGCACATTCCACTTTAAAAGAAAAACGATTCAAGCCGTTTTCGAAGGGCTGCACTTACAGCGAATTATTTACCGGTAAGAATGGTAATATTCTTTAAAGGAATGCTAATGGCATAACGGGGCTCGTAGCGATCCATATCGCTTTGGATGGTCAGGTAGCCGTTCACCAACGGGCGGTCGATAACACTGCTAATTTTTCGGTTCAGCTTACCGCGGATTTGCTGAAGGTTTTCAGCATAAAACATCTTCGCTGATTTACCGAGATAGGGATAATGGGTTTTATAGATGTCAAAAATTTGTGGTGCCAGTGTTTCCTGCTGATGGACGGCATTTATCAATTCCCCGTTCTGCGCCAGGTAACAATACAGGGCCATTTCCCGCGGGGCAAAGACGATTTCATAGCTTTTTTCCCGCACGCTGACTTCAATGGTCTTACTTTTCATGTCAACAATCATACGGGGAATATATTCCGCTTCATCGATCACCTGCTGGGTGTTTTTCACGATGTCGGTGAAATCGAGCAGCTCGTCCCGGAAAGATGGCGGCACATGCTCGCGCAGGTGGATGAAAGGAATCTCCGCCAGATCGATGCGAATATCCGCTCCCGGCACACGGAAAGCTTTCCCGGCACGGTTCTTCAACAGTACGTCTTTCCCCTGCGGCGGGGGATAGAAAAATCCGGGATTATTCTCCAGCACCGGCGGCTGCAACAGCACGTGAAATAGGCGGTCCTGCCGCCGTCCGAAGAGCTGCATGGCGAATCCCATGTAAGTACTCATGGTTTTTCGTCCCCCGGCGAGGGAGGCGAGAATGCGGGTTTCGGGATCGCTGGCCTGGTCGCGAATGAAGCGGGTGATGAAATTGGCGGCATCCTCATTTTCCGGAATGCTACGGATATCGCTCAATTCGGAAATATGGCGGTCTGCCACCACATGGGTGTTCAGCTTCATTGAGGCAGGCTCGATGCGGTAGTCGCGGCAAAAGCGGTAATAGGCGCCATTGCCGTAATCCTCGAGCATTTCCTTGCACTTATCCCGCCCGAGGCTGGTGGTGATGATATGGATCTCTTCCAGCCGGTAGGGCGTCTCCTGCGCGACCAGCAGGGCATAGAGGGTTTCCGTGACAATTTGCGGCGTTGCCCCTACCAGGGCGATTAGGATTGTTTTCACGTTGCCTGTTTATTCCGTTTTCCGGTTTTGAATGCCCAATCAGGATTTTATTCCGGAAGGCGTCGGTAAAATCGGGCGATCCCTAAATTCATTTTTGCCCTCAATTGTCATGTAGCGGGTGAGACCTTTGTTTTCCAACGCTTTGCCGGTTTCAAAATTGAGCAGAACCTTTAATTCTTTAAGGCGCGGCGTTTTCCAAAGCGCATCTGCGATTTCATCCGAACCTTCCGTTTGCAATTTTTCCAAAACGTAGTTTTCAAACGTTTTGATATATTCATCAGGATTTTCCGTTGCCTGGCTATCAGTCTGCCATTCAGCGAACAAATCTTTGTAGCGCTTATCCCGGTCAGAGACTTTCAGCGTCGGGGTTATTTTTATCGATCCCAGTCCGAGCGGTTTGCCCATACCTAGTTTATGGTAACAGTTGTCCGGTAATTTCAACGCAAATAATAATGCACCCAGTTCTTCCGGGCTCAGGTTCTCGAAACGAATTTTTCCGACAAATGTCTTTCCCTTATGTACCGGATTTATACAGGTATGTTGGCGCTTTGACTTTTCTTTTTTCTGATCCTCAGCTACTTTTTGTGGATCACCAGTCCACCGGGATACTTCACCGGATTTATGCCAGTAAAGTTTATTACCACGGATATAATTTGCTTTGTTGTAATCGGCGAGGTCTTTGAGTGAATATATTATTTGGCCATTTCTTTTTGTTCTTTTATTAACCTTAGCGTTATCATTAGTCTGAATCAAATAATGCTGATAAGTTGTTGGTTTCGGGCCCGATAAAATTTGTGGAAATTTTTCTCCCATTTCCACGGAAGCTTTCTCTTCATCCAGGAAAGCATCTTCAAAAAAGACTCTCCCGGCAAATGTTTTCTCATTACCAAAGATAGCCTCAGCAAAATCAATAATTTTTTCATTAAGTAATTCATTGGGGATATGTTCACCGATTGATTTTTCATAAGCAAGACGGAACATGCCCGTCTGTCCGAAAGAAGCTATATCACCACTTTCATTGGTGATATAAAAGCAAGGAACACCTTCACGATGTTTTGCTAATTGTGCAAATAAATCAGCACCGTCATCCCGATTGACATCATTTTTATAATCTCTTTCCAAATTTTTACCAATATATAATTTGGCAGCGCCATTACTTTTATTCGCACTATCTTCACAAATCACCCACTGCATATGTTTTCGGGGTATCCAGCCGGTTCTGACTAAATAGCCAGAATGCCATCCCGCGGGGGTGTTATTATCAGCCGGATAATTTTTAATGTCTCTTACTTTTCCATAGAACAGGGGTGTTCTGTGATTTTTATGTACTTTTGGCGTATCATTCTTGAAGATAATTTTTGTAGTAGCATAGGTAGTTTTGCCCATATTGATTTTAATATTTTTACCCCTGAGATCATTATCTTCTACTCGATAGAAGGTAATCCCTTCAACTTCACTTGCCGGAGAAATAAAGAATTTCCCACCTTCTTTTTTCAAATATCCTGCTTTTGCTTTAGGTCGATATGCTGGATTTGAATCAGCCATTTTCTGCCGATAATTAGCATCTGGTATCGACCGGTAATACAACTTTCGCTCATCGAAATCACCAAATTTTCCAAAGCTGGTAATCTCTACCATACTACGCACCATGCCCCGCAGGGAGCTGCCGGGAATTTGCAAATTGCCGGATGGGGAGAAAAAGTTGGAGTTGACTTCTTTGTCTTCTTTCGCAACTTCTGCTTCTGTCATACTATCCCGGATATACATCGGCGTTTGGGTTTCGATGGCCAGGTCAACAACTCCGGTCAACCTTTTTTCATGATAAGTATCGAAATCACAAGGCCGGTCCTTTTTATCCAGGGGCGCCTCAATGACAACATCATTCAGGGGGACAAAATTATAGGGTGCTTTGGCTATAAATTTCGGATCTATATTTTTGGCCTGCTTCATCAGCTTTTTAGGACGGCGGGAAAATCCGCTGTCTGCGGGTTTTCCAGTTTGGGGGGCAGCACCATGCTGTCCGGTTGCTGCCGGTTTATCCGGACGAGAATCATAGATAAATTCATTTTGAAAACGCACCCGCAAACGGGTCTTGTTGGCGCGACCGTCAATATTTGTTTTCTCAAATTCCACTTTATAAGATTCACCAGCTTTAAAACGGTCGGATTTGAAATTTTGCAAAATTTCTTTCTGCCCATCATAAAAGATTTCCGCGACCGGATTCCCTTTATTGGAGATGCGTATTTTTAAGGTTGCTTCCTTCATATTATAAACTCCAGTTTTTTAGTCTTCCAGGAGAACAAATTTAACAAAGCGGCAATCGATATAGGTAGCCTGGGCCGGTTCTAAACCAGTACCACCGGATTCTCCAATATGACCGATATAATTACGGGTTTGAATAGCTACCCGCTGCTGCAGACTGATCTTTTCGGTATCGACTGGTAAATCCCCCGGCACAAAGAATTCTGTACCGCGCTCTTCCCACAGGCGAGTGAACTTTGCCAGTTTTTCCGATTGAGTGCCAAAAACAATCTGGTTGGCTTCTACGAATGCATTGCTGTTGCCGGTATCGTCATCTCTGCGCAGGCGGCCGTTAAAACCACCTTCCGCACGCCAAAGCAACAACTCTTCATTTTCATTAAATATGCGAATCTTCTGGATGTATTTATCCTCCAGGGTGTCATCCTTTTTCGGGAATTGAAATCCGGGCGGCTGGCCGGTAGTGTAGGTACCCGTTAAAACCCGGTAATCCAGGTAGGCAAGCAGATCAAAGGAGGCATCAGGGGAAAGTTTCGCCAGTCCTTCCTCAAGACTTTTTATTCCCTCGAATATTTCTTCAGCAGAGTCGGCCCTTTTCAGAGATAAGCCATTGGCTTTCAAATTACTCATCCTTTTTCCCTCCCGGCGTATAATTGTTGAGAGCGTCGACATATCCTTGCAGCTTCTCCTGGTCTGCATCGCTGATTTCCAGCGATTGCGTCAGGTTTATCACCTCCGGCCCAATCGTTAGTTTTGCAGCAAGCCCCCGGAAAACCCCACGCCCAATGTTTTTCTCACCGCCAATAGCGAGATCCCCGGTCCAGAGATCTTTTAAGAGCAAGACCAGCAAGCCGCCCTCATGCTCCCGGCAGTTTTTGACGGTGACTTTCAGTTGAACTACTTTTTTGTTTAGATCAATAGTCTCTTCATTTTTGAAATGATTGAACAAAGGCATTGAATCGAATAATCCTCCTTCGATGGTGCCGCCGGTAAAGCGATCGATTTTAATCCGCCGCTGCACTTGCGCAACAAATGCCGGGAGTTTTTTTTCTGCGACTTTCAGGCGGCCTTTCCGGGCCTCTTTACTTTCCTCGGAGACAAACCCAAAGAGATTATTAAGAATAGCGCTGGTATATTTTTCTTCACCGCCGGAAATCGTATTTAAAATTCTTTCCGCCCGGGAGCGCAGCGCGCCCTTCAGGGAACTGCCCGGGATGATTTTTTTACCATTGCTTTCAATGTGGGTGGCATCGCTATGTTCACCCTCATAGGCACGTATAATCAACGCATTCGCCAGATCAAAATCAGCTTCGAGAACAGCATCCTGGGTGGTTAATGGAAAAGCTTTAATATTATCCGCCAATTCCGGCACATTTTTTTCGTTACTCAGCCAGGCAACGACTGAATCCTTGGCAGAAAAATCGTAATCATATATTTTTGCTGCTGTCAATTTAAGCTGCCCCATCCCGTTATTGGTTTTCGCGCCAACCTGCACATTTCCCTTCTCCAATTCATCCCTGATCGTCTTCATCATCTGCTTCACAAACTTTTCGTTATCATCTTCGTATTCGGCTTCCATGGTTAGCTGAAAGACGGTGTCTCTTTCGACGATTTCATATTCATATTTTGCGCCGGTTTTGACGATGCCGGTTTTATTTTCAATAGCGATACCATCGCGAACGGCGGTCACCGGCTGCTCGGCTGCTTTCATATGAAGATTGGCACAGCGGAGATTGCTTTGCCTTTCCGGCTCACTTTCTGATATTTGTTCTTTGGGGGGAAATCCCCAAAAGCGTTTTAAATCATCTGCGGTGTCTTTTTTCGAAACGCCTTCTCTGTCCAATACCTGCGCGGTGAGATAGCTGCGCAGCACACCAACGAACGAAGTAGCGGGAATAAATGGTTTACCCTCATTATCTAAAAGCAGATCGATGTCAGCGCGTTCATTTTCTCCGCAGCCGATAATCGCCGGAGAAAGCAGTTGCACTTCACCGGTTAGTAGCAGCCGCCCTTTTAAGGGTCTGATTGTTTTACTCATTTATTAACCCTCGCTCTTTTTCAATTTTCGCAACAGGGCGAAAAACGATTTCAAGTATGTTTTTTGTAGTTGTTCAATGAATTCGGCATCCTCCAGGTCATATTCAATAATGCCGTCTTCGAGCAGTTTTTGCAGATCAGTATTGTGCGGCTCTGCAAGAAGAGAGGTAATGTTAAAATAACTGCTCTTTAGGAAATCAAATAAGTTGGAATGAACAGCACTATTTTTGGGATGGCATTCTTCCAGTTGGGTTTTGGCAGTTTTACGTAACGCTTTGATATCTTTTCTAAAGTCAGCAACGTTTTTCGTTTTTGCTAACTGCTCCAGGCGCCCGATCAGGGATTTACTGGGTAATTTTTTAAAGTTTTGAGCGGTATCGAGGGCCTGGGCTACTACGCTTTTGCTAATCGCTTCACTGAAGATCTTTTTGACCGTCTCTTTTGCCGTTTCCGGTAATGGAAAATCGGGTTTTTCGACACTGTTTTTCTCCTGACTTTCCTCATCATTTTGATCGGAATCTACCTTACTGACTTTCCCTGCGCGTTGCCAATCCAGCACCAGGCGCCCAAAACCTTCCTGACGTCTTTCTCCCAAGCCATTCACTTGCAAATCCAGGAGTGCAGCTTTTCCGTTGTCATCCGGCACCTCAACCTCAAATGTTGAGCCCTTTGCGAAACAGCGTTCAGAAGGCTTCTTCAGACGCCAGACAGCCAGGAAATTTTCCGTATCGCCGACTTTAGCGAATGCTTTCCTGATTTTCAGATGCTTTAGATATCTACCGAGATCCTCCGGATTTGTAGATGAAAAGCCGAATTTATTATAAATGATCGTATCGGAAAGCAGCGTAATGGTTACGGTGTTATGCTGTAAATCATTTGCCTTTTCAGCCGTATTGGGAATTTCACCATGAAACTCTTCCGGTTCGCTATTTAACCATTCAAACTCGATTTTTCCATACTGTGCGGTTCTTGAGCGTCCCAGTCTGCCGGATTGGAAATCTTTCATGATTTTTAAGAAGCTTTCAAGTGTTTCCCGGCTCCCAAGAATGCATCCGTTAAAAAGCTGGCCGGCAGCGATCGCTTCGTAATTGAAAAAATTGCCGGCGAGCGCAGTACCACTTTGCCAATTGCGTTCGTGGTGAAAGTTTAAAACGGTGTCAACGTGGGTATGATGAACCAATTTTACTTCATCGTCATCCGCTAGTGCGACATATTCCAGGCCGGCGTTACCGGTTGCCTTATCACTTTCATCCCAGAGGCGGTCCAGTAATTCCTCGGCGTTCTTTTCTTTTTGGAAGGAAAGCGGGACGGGATAAAAAGTTTGCGGACCCTCATCTCTCTCAATTTCCTGTGTAATGTAGGCATTGGTAAAATGCAAGCCACCACTTAAGAAGCAGCGGTAAAACAAATCATCCTTGTGAAGTTCGTTTTTTGCTTTTACAGTGGAGCGATAATGGTTCGCAAACATCCCCAAAAGCGCAGAGCCGCTTAGATATTTTTCCGTCGACAACATATTGGTGCTGGCCACAACCCGGGTCATCAGGATCGGCGCCAGCGTTTTGATTCGATAACGCAAACAGTATTTTGTCATGCCAACCCCTTCACATATTTATCAGTTAAATCGGTATTGTTTTCCCATAAACGGCAGCGCACTTCCCCAAAGCCACGGGTGCGTTTGGTGCCGATTCTTTTCAGATTTGCGCAGGCCAGTGCCAGGAGTTCATCGAATGCGTTTTCTTCCGGGCAATCCAGATCACCATAAAAGGTGTGTCCGCTTTGAATCACCCGGATCGTTCGCAGGGAATGATCGAGAGCAACACCATTTTCCTGATCAATCGCCGTTTGCTGGCGCTGGTTTGTAAAGGCGCTTAGAATGGTTTCTGCAGAGACGACTCCGGCGTAGCTATCTGCGAGATATTTTAACCATTGATAATTACTTTCATAATTGTCAATAAAGAGATTATTGAAAAAGAGCGGTGCAGAAACGCTGCTGCCTTGCTCCCCGAAAGCTGTCTTGATATTCATTTCTCTATCGATTCCCGCGCTCTTAAGCATCGCTTCTACTTCCCGGGCAGATTGTAACAGGCATCCTTTAATCCGCTTGGCGGGGATATAAGGAACACCAAGATCATCAAAAACGACATCACTGTCGATAAGGGCGCCAAATCCTTCTCCGGAGCCAACCAGCGCATCGGCGGCTAATTGAAGTTCAATTCGTAAGGTTCTCATTCTTCCTCCTCCCGGGATTTTTTCAGCACATATTCGGGATAATATTCAGCCAATTCGATCATATCGAAATATGGCGTGTAGGATTTTTCAGGATCTTTTGGAAAACTAAACAGCCTCCTTTTAAAATCACTTTCCACCGCTAAGCTATGAAAGCTCTCCGCTTTCCTGGCCGCTACCGATTTTACAAAGTTGACAGCAGCGCTTTCCCCTTTGGAGAGCACAGCGCGCAATTCCTTGATTTTATTATGGGCAAAATTGGTTTCTTCTTTTTCCGGATCCTTCCAACACAGTTTGCGGGCATTATCAACCAGCGTATCAAAATCTTTCATACCGCTGCTCTTGAATCGGTAAGGCCGGTTTAATAAATCTCCCTGGGGCACTCTGTATTGTTTTTCGCGAATTTCGGAGAGGCTGCCGGTGAATCCACCAAAGGTAATATGGAAATCCAGGAAGCTGCCTTCTCCATCGCTACTTGCCGGGGAACGCCGGTAAACCTTGGCGTTGGCGCATAATTCTTCCGCCAGTTCATAGGCCCGGAAAAACGGGTATTTGGTTTTGACCATTACGATACCGGCACAGGCATCGTGGGGGATTTTTTCATCACCGACCCGAATATCTTCTGCTTCAAATTTTTCCAGGAAAATCCGTGCGAAGTAAATTCCCAGCTTGGCCGGGCAGACAAAGGTGATATCGTCACCACCAATAATAATCGGCCGCAAGGGAAGCACTTTTTTGCTGTTCTGATACTGAATTTTGAATTCTTTTTCAATTTTAGGGAAATCTTTAATAATCTGATCCAGTAGTTCACAAAAAGCATTCTCTGTAGCGATTTTAACCGCACTGGACAGCTGGCGGATTTCTGCCAGGGTTTTGGTTTCCTGGAATTTTTTCCCGATCCCGTTACCGTCGATATGAACGATTGCAATGTCGTTGTCCTTATCTTCTTCCTGACCCAGCAATTCCAGGTTATTGGTAAAGCAAAACTCCTCAGTAATATTGCTATTAGATTCCGTTTGCAGACGTTTTAAATACGCGTTTATCTCATCCCTGGAATTTTGCGAAGCACTAATTTTTGCCTTGGTAGCAGCGGAGAAATAGGCATTACGTTCGGTTTCATTCTCCTTATCAAAACTATGCCAAACTTCCGCTGATAGCCCACTGCTGCGGCACTCGTCAGTAAAACCGTGCCGGGGAAGGGTGGTTGCCGGGATATAAAAGGATTTATTTTCCCCGAGTTTTGTGAACAACGCTTTTTTAGCTTCCCGGAAATTATCCCGATCAAAGTCATCCATTATAGCAATTGCGGGAACGATACCAGGTGTATAAACCAATAGTCGCGTTGTCCAGGATTTGACAAAAGCGCGTGCTTTTTCTGCATCTGCAAATAATAGCAAAGCATTTCCGCCACCGATATATCCCACTTCAACCGGCTGCTGATCAAGTAAGCTTTCCTGATATTTTCCTGATTCCTGCCAGGCGGTTAGATTCAGAGAGATATTTGGAAAAACATCTTTCAGACAGTCTTCCAAATGGGAATGATAAATATCCTTCACCAAGAAGGAGGCGCCGAGATTTTCCCGCAGGCGGTTACTGCGAAAAATGTATTTCTGAATGGACATGGTATCCATCAAAACAGCACTGCAAGTCATAGGTCTTTACCTCAGATTTAAAATGTTTGCTTATATTCTATCATTTTATCCTCCATCCAATATCCTCCCATCCCAAACACCGCGCCTTTACCAACATGAAGAAACTCGCCAATTTTCAGCCAGGGCAGAAACGGGGAAAGATCGCCCTCAAATGTGATCTTTCCGGTAAAGCCATCGAGGCGCACCGGGCGCTTCTGGCGATTGGAGTAACGCTTGAAGTGCTGCTCGTTCAGATCCGCTGAAACCACCCGCACTTTTTCCGCTGCCGCCCAGTCGATCTCATAGCGTTCCTTTTCCCCATTGCTATGGTAGTAACGCAGACTCTGGTAACGGCGGATGATATTTTTCAGTAACACCGGAAAGGTGATCCGATAGCAGGTCTTTCCCTTGATGCGGATCTGCGCCGGGGTGTAAAAATCCAGGGTGACCCGGTTTTGCAGGGTGCCCCGGAAGGCATCGAGATCGATTATTGGAAAGCGGTTGAGTAGTTGTTTGCTGTCTCCGTCGTAGATGGGAACTTGCTCGCCAGAAGTATCCAGGGCCCGCCCGGAAACCACCCGGTAACGTCCGTGGTCCATCCCGATCCCTTCCTGGCCCATAAGGTCGAAGCAATAGACAAAAAAGGGCAGGTAATCGATCGCTTTACCGACCAGGATCAGCTGGAGATACATCCATTCATCCTTCAGGAAATGCCGTTTTTTTGTTAAGGGGGGTTCGATGATAAAGGGGCGGGGAACGTTCTGCCCTTTTTCGTTAAATGATTCAAAAAGATAGGGATAGGCGCATTGCCCGCGCAGTTCACAATCGGGACAATAGCGCTGCTGCTTGACGCAGATAGTGCGCTTGAGGACATGACCGAACTTCCCACGGAAGGTGGAGCCTTTAAATGCCGGTAAACCGTAGGAATTGGCCGTCTGAAGCGCAAATTGGAATTTTGCGACCTTCATAAGCCTGCCTGGTTTAGAGATGTATGTTGTTAATTTATTTTAATACGTGGCTGTAAAAATGTAAGGACTAAAAATATTATAAAAGGGAGGGTGGAATAATGCAAGTGTTTTTTTCTTGAGGAATTTTTCGGATCAAAAATTTGGAATTTGAGGGTTCGGAAATCTGGAGAGCTCTTCGTGATTCGCCGGCACTGCTCTTTTTCCGGATGTCACAATTCTCTGTTATTAGCGAGGAAGCATCCGAAAAATGGCAGTTAGTGAACCGACGGTTCGCTATAAAAGGGCGTCTCAATCCTCTATTAGTAGCGGAGGACATTTCCACTTTCAATATTAAATTATATAAATTGGGGATTAAACTCGCAGCAGAGTGTCTCAATCCTCTATTAGTAGCGATGACATTTCCCACGGTCAGACATTGATTTACGAGCACACTGACCACAATAAATATATTCTTGGAGGAATATCATGTCTCAATCCTCTATTAGTAGCGAGGACATTTCCCACACTCAATATCTCGATATACACAATCGAGACCCCGTTGTAATTGACGGCATTGTCTCAATCCTCTATTAGTAGCGAGGACATTTCCCACTGAAGAAGCTGGCAACTATACTACCGGATAAAAATCGTCTCAATCCTCTATTAGTAGCGAGGACATTTACCACTTTTTACCCAGACTGGAACAGCATAATACAGCAGAAAGGGGACTGGAATGTGTCTCAATCCTCTATTAGTAGCGAGGACATTTCCCACACTCAGCAAGTTGTTATAGTTATTTTAAATCGAATAAAACAGTTAAGTCTCAATCCTCTATTAGTAGCGAGGACATTTCCCACACCTTGGCGTTTACGAACGTCGTTGCTCTGGCTCAAGAAAAGTATGTTGGTCTCAATCCTCTATTAGTAGCGAGGACATTTCCCACTAACTCAAGTAGCGTAGAAGGTGTTGTATGGACATCGTCGTCTCAATCCTCTATTAGTAGCGAGGACATTTCCCACCATTGTGTGTAGAAGTAAATAATCAATATGATTAGGTTTCTGTAAGTCTCAATCCTCTATTAGTAACGAGGACATTTCCCACACCGACAGCTGGCGTGAGAAGTACGATACCGCCAAAAAGTTAGGTCTCAATCCTCTATTAGTAGCGAGGACATTTCCCACAGTTTGAAGGAGAAGTATTATCCCACTGGGAATGGGTAGCAAGGTCTCAATCCTCTATTAGTAGCGAGGACATTTCCCACACGGCTAAAGAATATCGTTTATAGAGAACATAGCCATCGGTTGTCTCAATCCTCTATTAGTAGCGAGGACATTTACCACACCCAGGCAGTACTTATTGCTCAAAAATAAAAGAGTCAAATTTGGGTCTCAATCCTCTATTAGTAGCGAGGACATTTACCACACGTAAGATCAAGTAGGCGTAAAAAACAACCTCCCTCCCAAGAGTGGAAGTCTCAATCCTCTATTAGTAACGAGGACATTTACCACGGAACCCAGTGGGGGAAGGTGAACGGAAAAGAAACGACGATTAACATCGTAAGCGTCTCAATCCTCTATTAGTAGCGAGGACATTTCCCACACAACAAAGTAAGCTTGGAGGACATAATGTCTATGTCTGACGCGTCTCAATCCTCTATTAGTAGCGAGGACATTTCCCACACGCCTATCGATGTGGGCTAACCTGGAAGGCAAAAAAGGTAAGTCTCAATCCTCTATTAGTAGCGAGGACATTTCCCACAAAAAGCATCGTGCAGAGTTAAAGAGCCAGAAGGAAAATGGCGTCTCAATCCTCTATTAGTAGCGAGGACATTTCCCACTCAGCCGGGGTTTTTTCACTGAAGCCCGGAAGTTACATTGTAAGAAGAACACGTCTCAATCCTCTATTAGTAGCGAGGACATTTCCCACAAATTTGGATTATAAAAAAGTGAGGACAATCATGAATTCTTTAATGTCTCAATCCTCTATTAGTAGCGAGGACATTTCCCACGACGTTAATATGAAAATTGCCTATAAGCTTTATATTAACGCATTGTCTCAGGATGAGTCGCTGTCTCAATCCTCTATTAGTAGCGAGGACATTTCCCACACAATGTTCTGACTCAGTATTTGAATCTTCTAATTTTCCTATACAAATGTCTCAATCCTCTATTAGTAGCGAGGACATTTCCCACATTTGATGGTAAAACGGATGGCTTAGGTGCTGTTGAAGTGAATGTCTCAATCCTCTATTAGTAGCGAGGACATTTCCCACAGCAGCAGCAGTACAAGCAGCGCAGCTCCGGTAGCTGGTGCGTCTCAAACCTCTATTAGTAGCGAGGACATTTCCCACTTAAGGAGGATTTCTTATGGGAATCCTAGAAGCAGTAATCTTAGTAGTCTCAATCCTCTATTAATAGCGAGGACATTTCCTACTCTGCGGATATCGAAGAAAGCCATGGCTCCGCCATATCACGTCTCAATCCTCTATTAATAGCGAGGACGCATGCGATGAAGGTGTCAGGTAATTCTTTTCGTACGTACCGCCAACTAGATGTTGGGTCTCAATCCTCTATTAATAGCGAGGAAGCATGCGACTTGGTCTCACTTTCGTCGTGTTTTTTGTTTCTATTGTTACAGCGGAAGAGGTCTTAATCCTCTATTAATAGCGAGGAAGCATGCGACAGCGAGTGATCATAAACGGGATCTCCTACGAACTGGAATAGTCGTCTCAATCCTCTATTAATAGCGAGGAAGCATGCGACACGTCACCGCCCTCCAAACACTCGGCCTCAACATTGAAGGTATGCGTCTCAATCCTCTATTAATAGCGAGGAAGCATGCGACTCAAAAGGAAGGAGTTTGTTTTGGGGTACTCTATAAGGTTTTTCGTCTCAATCCTCTATTAATAGCGAGGAAGCATGCGACTTGCACAGTCAACTACGCCGCTGAATGGCAAAGCGGCGAGCCTACGTCTCAATCCTCTATTAATAGCGAGGAAGCATGCGACAGTCAACTCACTGATGAAATGGCAGTTAAAAAGCTAGAAAGAAAAGTCTCAATCCTCTATTAATAGCGAGGAAGCATGCGACTGTTTTTTCCGATGCTAATATGGAAAACAGGTCGTTACGCATAAGCTTCGTCTCAATCCTCTATTAATAGCGAGGAAGCATGCGACTTTAGTGACTGTCTCACGGAACTCCGTTTCTGGGGTTTGCCGTTGTCTCAATCCTCTATTAATAGCGAGGACATTTACCACAGAATACGGACAATGAGCACAATTGTATTACGTGTTCTCCGGAGAGTCTCAATCCTCTATTAGTAGCGAGGACATTTCCCACCCTGTCTCTAGAAATGAGGTATACCGTTAACGGCGCCCGAAGAGGTCTCAATCCTCTATTAGTAGCGAGGACATTTCCCACAGTAGTATTTTCAATAACTTAGAGGATTATACAAATCCCTGCTGAAAATGTCAAGATTTAAAAAGCCCATTTGATGCGGCCTCCAGGGATTCCCACGAAAACTTCGCAAACCTCCCCCCTGGTTCGGGTACCAAGCCCCACTTTTTGCTTCATTTTCGAATTTTAAACTATTGTAATCATTCATTTTAATCTCTTTCGCAAACCACCGGCAAAATAAATCCATCCCCCCCATTTGCGAATTTTTGACGATTTCAACCAGAATGTCAGCTCGATAATTTCTTGTTTTTGTTTAACTTCCACGATTGCATTTTCTGCAATTTTTCAAAAACTTCGCAAACCTCCGCGGAAAAGGGAAAAAATCGAGGTTTGCGAAGTTTTGCGAAATCAATAAAACGGGCTAAAAATAAAGTTATCTCTCTGATAAGATTCAGCTTAAGTCGAAATTTGAAAACTTCGCAAACCTCCGGGGCAATTTGGCTTTGTTTCAATTTAGCCGGTTCCCCGAAACCATTGCCCTGACGCTTTGGCAGGGAATTGCGGATTTCTGATGTGGAAGCTGCTTTCGCAATATACATCCATCACAGAAAAATTGCCAATCTCCTCCTTATATTCCCCCGGGCAAGTTAACGGTAGAACCATTTTACCAAACTCAATATAACTTGTCGGGCAGGTTAGGGCTTTACATAGATGCTATAAAAAATTGTAATGATTACAGCTTTCCAGGTGACATGTACCGATAGAATAGATCACGAAGACATTGGATATTCAAAAAAACAGGCGTCCGCATTAGCATCAGCCTGTTAAAATTTAATTTTTAGATTTAATATTATTTTAATTCTTTCACTCAAATACGAATCCCTCCTCCCGAAAACTAAAGTATCTATTCTGTCCAACAATGATATGATCCAGGACTGGAATATCCATCAGTTTACCGGCATCTGATAAGCGTTGCGTAATTTTTCTATCTTCAATCGATGGAGCCACCTCATTGGGTAGAGACCATGCGCCTTACCATATTGCTACGGCAGGTTTCACGATCCCCCCCACCGAACCGGACGTGACCCTTTCAAGTCATCCGGCTCTCCAGTTGATCGATCGGAATTTGCTTCTCATGGTGTAAGTGGTGACAGTTATAGCAGAGGACTAATGTTTTTCTCTGACGTTCGATCATCACTTTATCCCATTTTGTCTTGTTCTTTTTTCTACGGATATCCTTGAGTTTCCTCACATGATGGACTTCCATTTGGCCTACGGTAGTGCCGCAAGCTTCGCAAGTGTTGGCCATGAGTCGTCTTTCAAGTTCCGTAGAACTGGAGTATCTTTCCACATTGGGTATGATATCCACATCCGGTTTGCCTGCCTGACCTGTCTTTTTCTTTGGCAGATGTTTCAGACGCACCAGTTTGTGGGGTTTCTTCTGCCCTGCTTTATTGCCAACCAGTAAACATAGCTCTCCTTGTAGGTGACTAGACATTTCTTTGGCTACCTTACCAACCGTGCTGCGTCGCTTTGCCGCCAGTGTCTTCATGAAACTATACTGGGCAACGTGGAACAGGCGATCTAAGTGATGGTAATTGTTAGCCAACTGATAGAAATTAGCCAGGCCTCTGAGCTCCGTATTGTAAGTGTAGAGTATTTCGACTTCGGAGTTATTCAGAAGCGCGGGCTTGTCTTTACTGGTGAGCTTTTGCAGGCATCCGTATCCCTTCTTCTTGACGTAGTCGATCATTTTTTGTCCGGGAATCTCTAATTTGATAGCGCCCGACAGGGTTCGTTTGATCACCGGTTTATTATGATTTCTGTATTGAACCCTGGTGATTTTCTGATCATTCCATGTGAAAAACCGGTATCCGAGGAACGGAACTCTATTCTCCAAATGGGTGATGAGCGTTTTCTCGTTTGATAGTTCCAGCGACAATGTTTGATCGAGGAACGCTTTGATCCTATCCTTAACAGTGGCAGCTTCCTGCTTTGTGCCGGCAATACCGATGACGAAATCATCCGCATACCTTACGTATTTCATCCTTCGGTAAGTGGGATCAAGAGGATCAATGGAACTGACTTTCAGTTGTGCTTTTTTCAGACGTTTGATCTCTTGAACCAGGGCTTCCCTGCCTTGCCACTCCTGAGAGTGATATCGTTCGTCGTTCTCTCTGACATTCTGCATTACCTGAGAGAGTTTGTAGCGTATACTCTTGTATTCGGGATTCCTGAGTCTGACCTTGCCTTTATCAAAGGTTCGGATCAGATTTTCCATAAATGAATCCAACTCATGCAGATACACATTAGCCAGGATTGGCGAAGCGATTCCGCCTTGCGGCGCGCCACTGTAGGTTTTGTGATACTGCCACTGTTCCATGTATCCGCATTTAAGCAGATTATGGATAAGTAGTAAGAACCTGCGGTCGTCGATTTTCTTACCCAAAATAGCCATTAGATTTTTGTGACATATGTTGTCGAAACATCCTTTGATGTCGCCTTCAATACACCACTTAAGCCCTTTCCAGGTGTGCTTGATCTGAGTAAGTGCCGTATGACAGCTTCTGCTGGGTCTGAATCCGTGAGAGTTTTCAGAAAATACCGGCTCATAGATGCTTTCCAGGATCATTCTCATCACTTCTTGGACTAACTTGTCTTTGAAGTTAGGCACACCCAGGGGTCTTCGTTTCCGGTTTTTCTTGGGTATATATACCCTCCTGACCGGGGAAAATCGAAACGTTCCATTGCGCAGCTTGCTGATCAACTCCTCGATGATCTTAAAACTGAAACCATCGATGGTTTGATCATCCGTTCCTCTGGTAAGATTCCCGGAATTGGGAGCAAGCTTTGCATACGCCTTTATCCAGAGACTCCGTTTAAACATTAGCCGATAGCAATCGGTTACCCGTTTGCCAATGGCAGAAGCATTGCGAATAACGTCTAATTGCCTAAATGGATCTGTTGCCATATTCATGACTCCTTTAGTTATTGACGTTAAGATCAACCTGCTTTCCTTCCCCATGCTAAACCCATTACAGGCAAACGTTGGGTAATATGAAAGCTCTGACACCATATGAGATATTCAGAAACCTTAAAGTTCCAATAGCCACAGTAAGTGACGTTCCCACTTAGGTATCCCTGCATTACGTAATAAATCAGTTGCGTGGTGGTTAGGCGCCCTTTTCGACCGTTTGCTATGACATAGCATTGGTGAGTGAACCTTACTATCGTTCGTAAGCGGAGAACACATGGACTCAGGCGAAGTCCAACGATTTCACTCAAAGTACCTGTTAGCCAAAGTAGGTACCCGCGCACCCATCGCCCATTGGTCTGGGGTTCAGGCAGTGTAGCTTTCACCATACACCACTTAGCCTGAGAGACTGACTCGACATGTTTGGCTCTGTCGTCTTTCTCCCTTTTCGCGACATGCTCTTGTCCCCTTTGGATTTCTCCGCCAGGTAAGTCGCTGGCTAATGAATGTTGTAAGGAATTCATAACTTATGTTCTCTCCATAAGTTGCTGATATATCACGCCATACAGGCGCACTCCGCTGGGGTGATTATGCACCAGAACAATACTGGCAGCACACTCCAGAATAGCCGGGCGAAATACTTCCCGTGGGTGGACCAGCGCGGAATTTAAGAGACCTTCTGATATCTTCATCGGTCGGATCAACTTGTTTGCACTGTTCAGGGGGAGTATGATAAAGACTTCTTTCTTCAGGTGGGACATCAGTGGCCCGAAATAACTGAACACCACTTCCGGATCACTTATTTTTAACCCCGGCGTCGGTGGGTAACTGGATAACCGGCGGTTAAGCTCAAAAACAGCATATAATCGCCTGGCTTTCTGCTTGCCAATGCCTTTCACCAATGAGAATTCCTGTTCTTCCCGGACAGCCAGTGCATGGATATCGGTAAAACTGCTCATCAGTTCTCTGGCAGACTTTTTACAACCAACAATTAGGGAAAGCAATTCTTCATCACTATATTGATCAATTCCTCCTTCGAACACTAGCATATCTACCATAACTATTCCTCCATCATTTCATTCAGATACCGATTTATTTCTTGTCGTAGAGGACTGGCTGTTAATGCTGGCTGCATGGCATCTTCAGTGAAGATTAATGCGGAAGCACATTCCAGCGGAGCAACCTTCATAAACTGCTTCTGCCAGGTTTCGGCGTCCGCCTTGTCAGGAAAGCCGCCGATCACCGTTTCCCAGACCACCGTGCCCCAGATTTTTATGTCGATGTGGATCACCCATTCACCAGATGCAGATCGTTCGTTATTATTATTCATCTGAGACTTCTCCTGATTTAGTATTCTTCCGGCAACAGAATATGAATCGCCGCGCCACTGGTTTCATCAGGTGCTGACCATAATATTTTCTGTAATTGCTCTTCAGGACTGTTCCAGAAAAAAACCTGGAACTCCACAATTCGTTCCGGTTTTAGCCGGATGGCGGCCAAGGCTACGTTTAGAACGTCACTTAAGCGGGCCTCATAAGTTTGGCCATGAATAATCGCTGACGGCGAAGGATTTATCAGTTGATAAACCCCATCGGTTATTTTGACCGGATACTGAAATCCGATCTTCCGGGTAAGCGTTTCCTCAATTTTAATTAATCTGCCATCATTGACTGCATCATCAGCGGTATAGCTGGAAATGAGATTATTTTCATCATTCATGATGAATACTCCTGTTTGGTTTTTGTTTTGAGTTTTAATGAGTAGGGAGGGGATTTATTTATGACGCAGTGGATGTTGCGACTTCGGCTGCTTTTGGACTTTCAGCGGACAGGTTGAGAATATAGTTAAAGGCCTTTTGAGCCTGCGCGGCAGCATTGATTACCAGTCGGGTATCAAATTGTAATCGCTCCAACCAGCCGGCAATATAGGCAGCAGAGTTATCAATGGTGGAGTTCTCAATGCCAGTGTGTGCACAGAGAAAAGCAGCTCCCATCTCAGCAATCAGTTCTTCTTTAGAATAGTTCGTTGAGCCGAAATAGGTAGCATCCGCCATTGTTTGGCGATTTAATCTTGAGGGATGCCCGGTGCTGTGCACCAGTTCATGGAACAGGGTATTGTAATATCCACCTACGTTTGTGAATGATTCTCTGGCAGGGATATGTATTCTGTCCTGCTGGTAATTGTAATAGGCTTTTGATTTACCAAATACGATCTCCGGTTTGTGGGGCATTTGCGTGACCACTGCTTCGCATTGCGCCAGTGGTTGCCATTCTGATTCTTTGTTGGCAGCCGCTGGCTTGCTTATGCCTCGGCATTGCTCAAGATTAAACACTGTGTAATAACGTAAGAGTGGGATGAGCCGGATTTCTTCCGACTCATCCGCTTTTTCTAAGAGGGACCAGTAAACGATGGGCGTTCCCCGTTCGCCCTTCCTTACCTTACCCCCTTTGCTTTGCACTTGTTTAAAGGTGAGCCAATACGGTGAAGCATATCCGGCTGAGGCAAGCAGAAAAACATTAATGCCCCGATATTGATGGCCGGAAGTTAGATTCTGCGGCCAGGTATCCACTGACCAGGGTTGATGCCAGGGCACCGTGCCCTGTTTCAGTTTCTCCAGTATCAGGTTAATAATTCTTACATATACGTTCATTACAGACCTCGATCATTGATTTTATGGTTATTGTTAAAGTCACAGGGTTAACGTCCTGCTGGCTTACCAGTCTTAGACCAGAACCAGCAGACGGGACGATATTCGCAGTCCCGGCAGCGCCAGCCCAGATTGGGTAGGAAGATTTTCTTCTCAATACTTTCATAAACAGCCTGGCAAAGATTGAAAAAGGCGGCATAGTCATTGATTAAGCGCCGGGTGGTTTGTTGTTCAAAATGAGGTGGGTCTGACTTCAGGAGCAGATCGACGCGCAGGAATGCGCTTTTTCGTTTAAGCATCAGATATGCATACCCATATGCACTGAGTTTTACATTACTCGCCAGATCGACAGGGCTTAGTGTTTTACTCCCGGTCTTGATATCAACCAGGACATCGCCCGCTTCAATTTTATCGACAACTCCTGTAAGCGAGACAGATAGTGACTCACCTGTGACAACATTCACCAAAGGGACTTTGAAAGCATGTTTGGTATGGAGAATCCCCTGCCGGGATGCCTGATTGATATACACTCTCAATATATCTTGACCGAGTTTTAACACCCGTTCGGCACTGCCATCATCTGCATAACGAACGGTTTGCTGATTTAAGGCATACCAGTCCGCTGCAAATATTTGCAGGGCTGATTGTGTCGTAACGGTTTCTCCTGCAGCCCATTTCTCATGGAGCCAGGCAGTGGTGGCATGTATCGCTAAATCCAGGGCGTAAGCCGATGAAATACCGGGTGTGGATAGCTGATCAATGTAGCGGAACTTGTATTTCAGACTACATGCTAAATAGGTGGTGATCTGACTGATGCTCAGCGAAGCAGCCATATTATGATCCCTCGCCCAACAGTGTCTGAATCAGATCGCTGGCAGTAGATTTAGGAATCTCATCAACCTCTTTTACCCGGCACTGCTCTTTGAGATAATTATCCGCTTGTTTTCCCTGCAGATTTCGTTTTTCGGCCAAGAGGCGAAAGAGGTAACGCCGTTGGGATTCTGTTATTTTTCCATTTTCAGCTGTCTTGGACGATTGCTTTACCGGTAGAGATTTCCCGTGCCCAGACGTTAACGGCAGATGTTGTGGCTTCCCTGCCGCAGCATTTTTTGCCCTGCCTCCAGAATGGAGTATTGGATAGATCAAGACCTGGGCATGTTGCAGTAATGGCTGCCAGGGATAAACGGTCAATTCATTGGGAGCTTCTGCACCATTTTTGGTGCCCAGCATCAGGAATGCGTTTAGCTGTGGCAGTCCTTTAATTGAGACAATGGCAGTTGCGCCAGGTAGGCCTTCTTTGAGGATCAGTTCGATAAATGCTTTTTTGTCCAGTCTTCGCCGGCGGCTTTTCAAGCTGTCGCCAGCCTGGATGATCTCCAGGTATTCAATAATTTCTGGCATTCTATATTCTCCTTTCCAGCATAGTGAATTGATAAACCATCAATGGTTTGTTAGTGGGAACAGGAATTCAGGTGGGTTCCTCCTTTTTTATTGGTTTGGGATAGTGCGAATCGCTATGCCTTCAGTGTAGAATCAGTTGGAATGAGACATAAGGGAGGGAAATATGCCGGATTGGGTATCTGGTGCGAAAAGTGGAGGAAGAAATACTGTGTTAAAATTGGGTTATAAATATCAATACAGGCTATGGCACAGGCATCGGAGAACAATGTAACTGTTTTTGCAAAGACCAACTTCCGCCACCGGCAGCAGCCCTTCGGCATCAAGAGAGCCGACCGGCGCTATCACATGTATGTTTTAGGTAAAACCGGTATGGGAAAAACCACATTGCTGGAAAACCTGATTCTTTCTGATATTCATCAGGGAGAGGGTCTGGCAATCCTGGAACCGCATGGTGACTTGATTGAAAGACTATTGGAGCGCATCCCGTCTCATCGCATCAATGATGTCATCTATTTCAATCCGGCAGATCGGAAGCATCCCATATCGCTGAATTTATTAGAAGCGGTTGCACCGGAGCATCGTTCGGTATTGGTGGCCGGAATTATCGAAATATTTAAAATGCTCTACGAAAAATCCTGGGGGACCAAGATGGAGCATATCTTCCGGCACACCTTGCTAACCGCAATGGAAATTCCCGGTGCAACGATCTTCACTGCAGCCCGCTTATTAACCGATCTGCCTTTTCGGGAAAAGATCACCGCTAGACTCACCAGCAAAGCACTCACCGAGTTCTGGGAACGGGAATTCAAGAATTACGACAAACGTCAGCGCACCGAAGCGGTATCACCAATTCTCAATAAAATCGGCCAGTTCTCTGCGGATCCATTGATCCGTAATATTGTCGGGCAGGGAAAAAGTAAAATTCGGTTTCGAAAAATAATCGATGATAACAGTATTCTACTGGCGAATCTGTCAAAGGGGAAAATTCGTTTTACCCTGGCTTACGTTGCCGCAAAGTTGAAGGATCATTCCCGTGCGATAGCCCTGCTGAATACGGTGATAGAGAATGCCGCTGCCATTCAGGATCTGGACCTGGTCGGCAATGCCTATGAAAACCTCGAGGATATACACCGTGAAATGGGCGAGAAAAAGAAAGCATTGGTAGCCTATGAGCGGGCAGTCGCAGCACGGGAACGGATTGTCAATCGATTAAAAAATGAGCAGAACCGGGCCAGCTATTATGAGAGAATAAGATATCTGCTTGAAAAACAAATCGACCTTGCTTATCAGTTAGGCGATGATGAAGCCGTTTTTGATTATATCGAAAAAGCGAAGTCCCGCACATTCCTGGGTCTGCTCGCCAGCCGAGAATCAGCCCTTGCCGCCAGCGCTGACAGCACAGTCAGCGGAACAGCACGCCGTTTACGGAATGATATTGCCAATCTCCATTCGCAAATAATCAGCGATTATTCAACCACCACCAACCCGACTCAGGAACCGGGGTTTCGAGCATTGCTGGCGCAGATCGATACTGCCGAAGCAGAATATGCGAATTACATGAAAGCGCTAAAATCGGACGTTGCGAATACCGGCGCCCTTTTAGCGGGTGTTTCGATTGGTTTAGGCGATGTGCAGCACCGAATCCCTGCCAAAACACTTCTGTTGCAATATGCGGCGCTGGAAGACTACCTCTTAATTTGCGCCGTTACGAATCATCAGTTAAACGTCTTCAAAGTGGCGCTTTCACGAATAGAGCTGCGCCGGGAAATCAACGGCTTTATCGATCAGATGCAAAAAGACCGGCTGGACGACCATTTCTGGCGCACCCGGGCCCAATATTTAGGACAGGTATTATTTGATTCACTGAATGTCAATGGCCTGCTAAATGAAATCGACTCGCTCATTATACTGCCGGATGATTATTTGCATTATCTGCCTTTTCAAGTCCTGGTGCAGGGCGACGAATTTATCACCAGCCGGTTTATCATCAACAACTACCCTTCAGCCAGCGTTATGAATCTGCTGCATTTTCCACCCGCCATTCCGGCGTACGAAACGGTGTTGGCGATGGGATATTCGTCCGGATCACTTCATTTTATCGATGCGGAAGTAAAAGCCATCAAGCAGATTTTTGGGGATGGGGTAATATTGGCAACCGGGAAGACTGCAACTAAAAAGCGTCTTCAAGAAAGTGCCAGCCGCTTTGATGTCATTCATATTGCGGCCCACAGTATTCCTGCAGCGGTAGATCCCCTTTTATTCGCGATACAACTGGCACCAGATAGCGCTGATGCAGGGCGACTTTACGTCCATGAAGTATTTGGCCTGAAATTAAAGCGCTCGCTGGTGGTGCTGAGCGGATGTGAGACCGGGGTGGAAAAACACTATGAGCGGGGTGTCTCTGCTGGCGGTGAGCTTGTCGGACTGATTCGGGCATTCCTCTATGCCGGGGCCGGATCGGTGGTGTCGACTTTATGGAAGGTCGATGATGAAGCTTCCGCGGTATTTATGCAGCACTTCTATCGAGAATTACGGCAGGGGGCAACAGCGGCAACTGCCTTACAGCGTGCGCAACAAGCGATGATTACTAATCCGAAGTTCCGGCACCCCTTCTTTTGGGCCGCTTATGTGCTGTCCGGGGCATGATTCGAGACAGCAATTACTAGGCATATATTTTTGAGCAGGTAATTTTAAAGTATTACTTTAATTGGTTAAAATTCTAAAAATAAGTAGCAGTTGGCAGTCGCAGTAAGCAGTCCTCTTTTACTGCCCCTGAACATCCCGTTAGGGTGATTGTTGACTGCTTCTGAAAAGATTAATGAGCTTAGGCAACCATCTAATATTTGCACCCCCTCCCCTACTCTTTGCCTGCACTTCGTTTAAATATAAAATTTCGATCTTATGTTCGTTGGTTCGCGCCGTAGGATAATTCGTGAATTATCCTGCGGGTTCCGCGGCATTGTTTGGTTAAACCCTTCCGTGCCTTCCCACTCCTTGCCCGCTCTCCGTTCACCGGGCGCTGCGTCCCTGGCGCCTGCTCTCTCCGTGCCGTCAACTCGTTCGCTCAAGCGAAGCATTCCTGCAAAACCGGTAAAGCCGGATAACTGCCGACTGACTACGGGACGAAAACCAACCGGAAGCTGATGCTGCGGTCACGGCTGCCGGGGTCGCCGCCGTCGCGATTCGCTGAACGGCAAAACTGCGCGCCGTAGCGCCAGCTACCGCCGCGCAACACCCGATACCAACCACTTTCCGGCCCGGAGGGTTTTTTTTCAACGCCCTTTTTCTGGCATTCCGCATAATAATTCTCGTCATACCAATCCTGGCACCATTCATATACATTACCGCTCATGTCGTAAATGCCCAGTTCATTCGGCTTTTTTGTAGCGACTGGATGGGTTTTTCCCCTGGAATTTTTATGATACCAGCCCACTGTATCCAAATGATTGCTGCCGGCATATTTGAATTGGCTGACATGCACACTTCCCTCACTGCCTGCCAGGAACATTTTATGGCCTCCGCGGGCAGCATATTCCCACTCCGCTTCGCTGGGCAAACGAAATGTCATCCCAGTCTTCTCATTCAGTTTGGCAATAAATTTCTGGACATCCTCCCAACTGACAGTTTCAACTGGACAATTATCACAATTCTGAAAATAGGAGGGATTAGTTCCCATAATTGCCCGCCATTGTTTCTGGGTGACCGGGGTTTTCGCGATGCAATAATCGGAAAGGGTGACTTTATGCTGCGGTTTTTCTCGATCATATGCATCTTTTTCGCTATCAGGAGAACCCATCAGGAAGGTGCCGCCTTTAACGAATGCCCACTGCCCTCCTTCCTCATAAAACTGTTTGGCCATATCCATCCCGGTAAAGTTGGCAGCAGCCAGTTTTACCCAAAAACCAAATTGGTCGATCGCCTCTTTTGCGATAAAATATTCATAAATCGATTTGTGGGCAAACTTCCAATTTTGTGAGACGTCGCGAGTGAGCAAGGATTGACCGGTCACTTCATAGTCGCGTAAATCGATGCCATGCTCAGTACAAATTGCCAGTGCCTCCGCTTTCGAGAGCAAATTGTTTTCTCCCTGCTGCCGGAAGATTGTCAGTGCCGCCATCCGGGAAAATGCATGAAGATCCTGCTTAAATTTATCCCGCTCGACGGACTTATGCTTCCGCTTATCGGCCTCCCGCTCAATCCATTTTTCAATGAGCACCTGGTAGATCTGGTGGGTCTTTTCGAATGTTTGCTGACTATCCACCAAATAATCGATATAACTAAGGAGCATCGGGCGTACCATCAATTTCGGTGAACTTTCAACGACTTCACTGGCAATCTTCTTTTTCTGATAATTCCAGAATTTCAGCCAGCCATATTTTTTGTTTAAATAGCGTTTAATTTCTTTTTTCTCAAACGGCGCGAGATAGAGTTTCCCGAGGGTGTGAAAACCTTCCCGGCCGAAGCGCGGTATTTTTAATTCGTACGGGCGGTCTTCCTGCCCCGGGAAATATTGGGTGCGGCTGGAGATCACCACTTCGCGAAAGTCCTTTACGCTCTCGATGATTTCTTCCAGCACCTTCCGGAAGCGTTCATCATCGCTAAGGCCGTCCGGTTCTTTCGGAGGGAGGATCGCCTTGTATTCATCAAAAGCATCGAGCAGCAAGATGGTATTGCGGGCTTCTTCCGGCTTAATCTCCCGGATCCATTTGAGAATGTCCTTGTCGCCAAACGGGAAGAGCTTCATTTGGTATTTGCGGCGAAAGTTGCGCCAGGAATGATACTGCAAGTAGAGATTGATCATAAAAGTGGTTTTCCCCATCCCGGAATCGCCGAGGAGCAGGTAAAATTTATCACTTTCCTTTTTCTCGTTAAAGGCAGTTTTGAGAAAGAAGGGAATCAGCGGTTTTTTCACAATAAACTTGGTTGCTTCCCCCGGCTCTTCCTCGTACACCGGGGAGTTGTTCTGCCCCTGGGTGGGGATATACAATTCCCGTTTTTGCTGCACGTCTTTGTAGCTGTAGCGGAAATGAACCAGCTCGCGGGCGGCCCGGTTGTCTTTTCGTCGCTGCTGCAGCCATTTTACCCCTTCGACGCCCCCCCACAGCATTAAGGCCGTCAGTGCGGCGGAAAGCGCTTTTGCCCAATCTTCCCCCAGTCCGGCGTTTTTCAGGAAATTCGTCAGGGGATTATCCAACAGCGCCAGGATCGGTTCCAGAATTGCATCCATAATGTCAATCTTTCCGGTTTACAAATGAGTGCGAACTACAATATTTTCTTTGTAGGTTTTTAATTAAACAATGTCCGCGCCGTAGGATCATTCGTGAATTATCCTACGGGTTCGGCGATGGTTTTTCATATCAATAACATTTCGTCTTTTCCTCCCACTCCTTGCCTGCGCTCCGTTCACTGGGCGCTGCGTCCCTCGTGCCTGTTCTCTCCGTGCCGCCAACTCGTTTGCTCAAGCGAAGCATTCCTGCAAAACCGGTAAAGCCGGAGAACTGTCAACTGACTACGGGACGAAAACCAACCGGAAGCCGAGGCCGTAGCCACGGCCGCCGGGGCCGGCGCTGCCGCGATACGCCGAACGGCAATACTGCGCGCTGAAGTCCCAGCTACCGCCGCGCAACACCCGATCCGAACCATTTTCCGGCCCGGGAGGATCCTGCACAGTGCCTTCCTTTTCACATTCCGTATAGTAGTCTGCCCCATACCAATCCTGGCACCAATCATAGACATTACCATGCATATCGTAGAGCCCCCAAGCATTCGCCTGCTTTTCGCCGACCGGGTGACTTTTATCTTCTGAATTTTTATTATACCAGGCCATATCATCCAGTTTACCGGCATAATCACCATCACTACCGGCCCGGCAGGCGTATTCCCACTGCGCTTCTGTGGGCAGCCTCCCGCCAACCCACCTGGAAAAAATATAGGCGTCGAACCAACTCACCCGTATCACCGGTTGTTTCTCATTTTCGATAAATTTTCCATAACCCTGCTCCCACCGCTGGCGATACCCAGGATCAAAGCGCTGGTATTGCCCGACGGTCACCGGATAGCAGCCGATCCGGAAAGCGGAAAGCTTAACCGGATGAATCGGTTTTTCCCAATCATGACCATTGCCGCCCATCTTAAATTCGCCCGCTTTAATCTCCGCAAACCGCCAGTATTTATCCCTGGCAAAATCTTGCTGATGTGCTGAAAATTGCTGTTCTTCCGGCCAGTATTCGAACATTTTTCCACGAAGCTCTCCCGCTTCTACGGTGCCGATGGTCCGCAGCAGGGCATCACAATGGTAGAGCACCTCGCTATCGGTCTCCCCGGTAAGGAAAATGCCGGCAATAAAATCCAGAGTCTCCCGCTCTTCCGAGAGATTCTCGCGGATGCTTCGCACCATATTTACCCGTTCCTGCCGCTCGATGCCCCCAGTCCATAACTTTCGGATCACCGCATGGTCAACTTTTTCCGGATCGGCATCCAGATAACAGCGGGCGGCCAGAGTGGGTTCCTTAGCGAAGAGCATTGCCAAAAATGGGGTGGGATGATCAAGGAGGCCCACGGCAAGGCGGTTCACTTCCGTCCAGAGGGAATCGCTGATCCACTGCAAAGGATTATGTTGGTTTTTTTCGCTATTAATAAAATCCTCGAGGGGAGGTTTTGCCCCGCCCTGTGCTTTCCACAGTTTAATTATCCGGGACAGCTCGCCGGACAGCTTGCGGGCGGCAAAAAATTCCCGGAAAGTGTTGTGCTGAAACTCGTAAATTCGGGCGGCATTGGTCTCACGCAGAATATCGCTGCCTTTGTGTATCTCATCGATCAATGTTCCGGGACGCTCGTCGGTGATGTCTTCGGAGCCAAGGAATTTCAAAATCAGCGCCCGCAGATCGTTCCGGGAGATTTCCAGCAGATTTCTTTCCAGCATCGCAAAGGCGATATCGGTCAATATGCGTTCTTTCAAATCAGCATGATCGCTGCCAAACGCACTGGTTTGGCGCTCCTGGGCCTCTTTATGTTCTTCCCGGAGCAGGGCGTCGGTGCATTTCAGATAGAGCTCTACCCGTCGCTCCGGCAATCTGTCCCGCTGCGCCAGCCAGGCGATCAGGGAGAGCAGAAAGGAATTGGTCGCCAATGCCTGCAGGCGCGCGGTGTGGCAGATCTTCTCTTTCAGGGTTAAGGCCGCAGCGCTTTCCTCCGCTTTATACCAACGGTGCAGGTATTCCCCAATGGCCGCTTCATCCAGTTCGGCAATCTGCAGCACCGCCGGGAAAATCAGGCTCGCTTCAGCCGGCTGCCAGCTGGCTTCCCGGCAGCTGAGCAGCACAATATTCTCCTGCCAGTCGGCATTGTTTAAAAAGCCCTTGATGCTGTCTTTTACCCGTCCCAGCTGGGCCGAGGGCACTTCATCGAGACTGTCCAGCAAAAGCAGGCAGCGCCCTTCGTTCAGGAGCACATCGAGTAAGGGAACCAGCGGTTGGCAACCAGGGAAGCGACGCGCCAGGTAGCCTTTCAGGCAGCTGAGCAAGTCACCGTCATGATCGCCCAATTCCGTTAAAGGCAGATAGAGCGGCAGCGGGTTTGTTTTCCCTTTCAGGGCAAACTCCTCCGGCCGAGCCAGCCCCAGCGCCCGCCGGGCCACGCTATAGGCGATAAAACGAAAGAGGGTGGTTTTTCCCATTCCCGGTCCCCCTAGCACCGCAAAGCGTTGGAAGGCATTCATAGCAGCCGCGGGTGCGAGGTCATGATACTGCAACTCCCGGCCGGCATCTTTCTCACCCTGCGGCTGACGGAACCGTTCGGCCAGCAGGGTTTTATCGCCCTGCGCGGTCACCTTCAGCCGGACATAGAGATTCTCCAGGCGCTGCCGTTCAGACTTGCCGATCACCGGCATGCTGTTAAAATCGGAATCCTGAATCAATTGCTGGTGGTATTTGTTGAGAATTTCTTCCGTTGGCACCGCCATTATTTCCGTGCCAGTGAGCGCCGCTGTGGAAAACGGGTCGAGCAGCTCCAACTGCCGATTGAACTGATTGATTAAATCATCGGCGTTTTCGTATTCTTTCCGAAAATGCCCCAGTCGCTTCAGGTGTTCCTTAAACTCATGGAGGCTCTGAATATCCTCAAAGGGAATTTTGTTTAAATCGACCAGGGCCGTTTTAAAAAAGGTATAAGTCCGCGGTTTCCCGGTTTCTTTAAATTGACCAAAGGCAGCCTCGAATTCTTCCCGGGTAAAACGGCCGACTTTAGTTGCACAGAGCATCACAAAAATATCGGCTTCCCGCACCGCTTTGTTGTATTCATTCTGCAGCCGGGTTTGGGAGATACTATCCAGAAAATCCTCCCAGATCACCAGCTCGATCGCATGGCCGTTTTTGCGAAGGGTTTTATTTTTGCGGCCGATGAACAGTTCAAATTTTTCCCGGTCGGCTTTCAGTTCCTTGGATGAGGCAAGGAATATTTTGATCGTTTGGCGCATGGCGCTGCTTTTCCTTTGGTATAAAAAATTAATTTAGTTTTCATTAGTTCGCGCCGTAGGATCATTCGTGAATTATCCTACGGGTTCGGCGATGGTTTTTCATATCAACAACATTTCGTGTTTTCCTCCCACTCCTTGCCTGCTCTCTCCGTGCCGCGAACTCGCTTGCTCAAGCGAAGCATTCCTGTAAAACCGGTAAAGCCGGATAACTGCCGACTGACTACGGGACGAAAACCAACCGGAAGCCGATGCGGCTGATACAGTAACCGGGTTCGTTGCTGCCGCGAGCCGCCGAACGGCAACGCTGCGCGCTGCTGAGCCAGCTACCGCCGCGCAACACCCGATACGAACCATTTTCTGGCCCACGGGGATCGTTGACTACGCCCGCTTTCTTGCAGTCCGCATAATAATTTTCACTAAACCAATCCTGACACCACTCCAATACATTGCCGTTCATGTCATATAATCCCAACTCATTCGACTGTTTTGTGGCGACAGGGTGGGTTTTATCACCGGCGTTATCACCATACCAGCCCACCGCATCTAAATCGTCGCTGCCGGCATATTTGTATTGCCCGGCATGCAACATTTCTCGTCCTTCTCCCAGGGGCGCTTTGTGTCCTCCCCGCGCGGCATATTCCCACTCCGCTTCGCAGGGCAAGCGGAATGTCAACCCAGTTTTTTCATTCAATCTGGCAATAAATGTCTGGGCATCCTCCCAGCTGACCTGTTCAACCGGGCAACTATCGCAATGCTTAAAACCGGAAGGGTTATCTCCCATAATTTCCCGCCATTGCTGTTGCGTCACCAGGGTTTTCGCGATGTAAAAATCGGAAAGCATCACTTCATGTTGCGGTTTTTCTGACTCATAAGCATCTTTTTCGTTAGCAGGCGATCCCATCAGGAATCTACCCCCTTTCACTGCGACAAAACGCGTCGCGTTTAAGACCGGGGCCATTTCCTGATAGAAATGCTTGGCCATGTCCATGCCTTTGAAATTAAAATTGGCCGCAAAGGTCCAATTTTTTTCACATTCTTTCGCTAAAAAATATTCAAGAATGGATTTGTGGGCAAATTTCCAATTTAGCAACGGATCGCAGGTGAGCAGGGATTTTCCTTTTACCTCTTCCGGTTTTAGTTCAATTTGATGGGTTTGAGCAATCTGCAAGGCATCTGCTTTGCTAAGATACAGCACCCCCTCACTTTCCCAGTTCCGATAAATCTGCAGGGCGGTTTTCCGGGTAAAGCGTTGCAAGCTGTCGATAAACTGCGGCCGTTCATCAGTCTTCTTCCATTTTTCACTTTCCCGCCGGAACCACTTTTTTATCAGGGTTTCATAAATTTGGTAGCTGAACTGATACTCTTTTTCTTCCAGCAGTAAATCGTCCAGATAAGACAAGAGCATCGGTCGGGACATCAATTTATGAGAATTTTTTACCAGCTTGTCAGCCGCCGTTTTTTTCGACCAGTGCCAGAACTTAAAGCGCCCATATTTTTTGTTCAAATATTTACGCACCTCCCCATCCGAAAATGGGAAGAGGTAATATTTGTTTAGTTTATAGAAGCCCCGATCCGGTTTGCGGATATTGAGTTCGTAATCCTGCAGTTCTTCTTGGGGGAAGTATTGAGTACGGCAGGTAATCACCACATCGGAAAACCGCCGGGTCTCGCTGGCAATGCGGTTCAAACGGTTTACAAACACTTCATCATCAGAAATATTGGGGGCTTTTGATAAAATATAAGGATCTTCATCCAGGCCGTCCAGCAAGAGGATGGTATTCTGCGCTTCCTCGTCAGTTATTTTTTTGATGCGATCGAGGATATCAACCGGGTTCTCAATGTCCGGCGGTTGAAAGCGGAACAGCTTCATTTGCTGCTGCGGCTTCCGCTGAAAATTAAACGGTGCATAATAGGCCATATAGAGATTCAGCATAAAAGCAGTCTTGCCCATACCGGAATCGCCTAATATCAGGTAAAATTTCTCATTTTCCACCCGTTCATTGAAGGAGTGTTTGATCATAAAGGGGATCAATTCATCCGGCTTATTGTGCTTGTGCACCTCATGGGGATTGTCATAGCGATTGGGAGAAATCCGGGAATAACGGGTGGGAATAAAAATATCGCGGTAGCCTTTAATGGTTAAATAATCAAACTCCGGCTTTAAATCCTTCGCGGCTTTATTGTTTTTTAAGCGCGCCTGAAATTTCTTACTCCATACCGCAATCTGCCAGAGAATCAGGGCGACGAAAGCGGCGGAAATCGCTGTTGCAAGATCTTTCCCGATACCGAGACTAATCAGCAAATCCGCCAGGGGGTTGTTCAACAGTGCCAGGATCGGTTTGAGGACGTCATCCATAAATCAATCTTTCCGGTTGAAGTTGATTGGGAACGGCAGTATTTGCTGCGCTATATTTTTAAATAAAATAATGCCCGGAGCCTTCGAAACAAACCTCCATTTGTCCTACCGACAATGGGCATCGCTTGCTGCTATTCATCGCCTTAAGGCGAATGGAACATCTATCTGTTCAGAGACAGTCATTCGAATTTACCTGCTCCGTAGGAATGTACGCTTGAGCTACGGGACGAAAACCAACCGGAAGCCGAGGTGGTTGTTGCTGTAACCGGGGTTATTGAAACTACGAGTCACCGAACGACTATACCTCGAAATATTGAACCAGCTACCACCGCGTATCACTCGAAGCGAACCATTTTCCGGACCAGGAGGATTATTGACGATGCCAACAGCCAAACAATCCTTATAATAATATGGATCAAACCAGTCCGTACACCATTCCCAGATATTTCCACTCATATCGTAGACCCCCAGCTCATTTGGCATTTTTTTCCCAACTGCATAAAGTTGTGAATCGGAATTCCCATAATACCAGGCCACCGTATCAACATTATCACTACCGCTATAACTATATCCCTTACTCTGAGGCCCGCCACGGGCGGCATATTCCCATTCCGCTTCAGTGGGCAGGTGATACCCCTTTGCGCCTACATCCCAGGTTTTCTGCTTCATATTATAAAACTGCGGATAACCTTCACGGCGGTTTAAATAATTGGCAAAGGCCGCCGCCCCATACCAGCTTATGGCTACTATGGGATGATCATATTTGGTTTCATCTAAAACGATAAACTGGCCATCTACCTGACGGATGAAACAGTAACTATTAGAAAAATCAAGCCACTCACTGGAATATACCCCTGCGGAATCATCATCATTGAGAAAATCACAATACTGCTGATTGGTAGTCTCGTAAGGGCTAATATGGAAATCCCCTAATTCCACGGTATGCACTGGTGATGCATTGGCCCTAGGGAGATCTGAACTTCCCCCCATTTCAAAACGACCACCGGCCACCTTAACAAATTGTTTCTGATAGGTTTGCAAACGCTGGAATCTTTGCCAGGGTTCGACAACCCTTCTATTTATTGGCTGCCACAACACCAAGGCCAGCAGGAAAAACACTACAGCGGCAGTTTTCTGCACACGCCTGCGCTTGCTGCTGCGCACATACGCAGCTATTTCCGTCGTCATCGTCTCTTTAAAATGACCGCGGTATTTCAGCACGTCCCGTAATTCTTTCCCGGAAAGCAGAAATTTTCCGCGCTTCGCCTTCGCCCAGGTACGGTAACGTTCATTAAGCAATCGTTGGGCCTCTTCCGCTGCGGCAAGCATTTCCCCGGCGAGGGACTCAAGGGCCGGGATCAGCCGTTCGTGCGCCAGGCGATAGCGCGCTGTCGGCGCCGCTGGTGTTTCCGGTAGCGGTTCCAGAATCCGTACCGTCTGGGATGCGAGAAAATCCAGATTGGCGAGAACCCGGTTTAAAGGTAAGTGGGTGGTTTTAGCCAGCGCCACAGTGCTTCTCCCCGCTGCCAGGCGCTGGTGCGGGGTATCCGGATCGATCAGGTTCAGCAACACATTCTGCATCGGCGAATGTTCGTGCGCCGGCATCCCTTCCTCCAGCTTCCCCTGGATATAGGTACGGAGCAGCCCGGTCACCCCGCCGGCATCGTGAAATTTTTCCAGGCTGATTTCACTGCCCGGACCGCGGTAGAGCTCGCTGAGCACCATCATGCCGATGCCAATTTCCACCGGGGAGACCCGGCCGTTTTCCGCCATAACGGCAGTCATCTCGTCCAGCACAGCATTATCCGGGGACAGACCGCTTTCCCGGGCCAGCACGGTCATATTTTCCCGGGCTTGCTGTTCACTGAAGATGGTCAGGGAATGTTTCGGGGGATGAAAATCCGCTATGGTAGCCTCAAAATCGAACCAGGCAGAGGCATATTCCTCCCGGAAGGCAATGATCCAGGTGGTATGATAGGGCGGTTTCCGGGTGATAATTTTCCGGTAGAAATCAAACATGGCGGCATGCTTTTCCGGAGACAGTTGTTCCGCCTGGTCGATAATAAGAACCTTTTTTTTGCCGGCAGTGTCTGCGAGAACATCATCAAGGGTTGGTAACGCTTCTTTTTCCTCCGGGCAGGCCAAGTGGATAGCCCGGAGCAGCTCTTCCCGGGGATTTTCCGGCGTGGCCTCCCAATATACCGGGATTACCCCATATTTCTCATGCGCCCGCTTCAATCCATAGACGAGACCGGCACGAAGCAAGGACGTTTTTCCAGCCCCGGATTCCCCCTTCAGCGCCGTGAAGCAAATTTGTGAATCCAGCACCCAGCCCAGTATCCTGGCCAGGTCCGCCTCCCGCCCCAGTTTCGCAAATATTTCCCCATCCATTTCCCCAAAAGCAAACGGTCCTTTGATTGCACTGGGCTTAACCGTGCCGGCAACATCTACCGTGCGGGGAATCGCCTTCTTCCATACCAGCACTATTCCCCAGACAAAGGGCACGATTGCGATGACATTCAGCCAGGGCAGAATATCCTGGAAAAATGCCGGGAGGAGTTTCCCCAGGCTGTCCAGGATGACTTGCGGCACCAGATTGGCCAGCCCCAGGCATAAAAACCCTGTCAAAAAGAGGGTTTGCTCCCGGCGGCCATGGCGGATGATCATGACCTCCCGGAGAGCTGGCGGCAGTTTCGCTATCGTAAAATGATCTTTTCCCCTCAACACATCAACAGTGAGGTTCAATCAAATGAATAAAACCATCATTATCCTCGTGGTTGCGCTCTGTGCGGTCTACCTGTTGGGATTTCCCCAGGCGATAAATTATATGACCATTGCGACGGCTGTTTATGCCGCGCTGGGAGCAGTCGTCTGGCTGTTTACCCAGCAACTGCCGGCTCATTTTATCCGCCACCTGCTGCTGATATTTATCGGCCCGATGGCGTTGGTCGCCATTCTGAACTTCACAGTCGGTCAGTTCCGGTCACTGGAAGGTCATGCCCCGGCAGTGCTCTTGTTAGTGGTGATTCTAATTGGCGCATATCTCGGCCAGCGGCTCTGGCAGAGTAAATCCCAGCGACTCTTTTAGGAGGCGGCATGATCAATGAAGAATTAATAAAGATGAGAAAGGTGCTCCGGCGGTCATTTGTGGTGCCGCCGGAGATCGACCAGGCGCTCACCCAGATTCAGCATACCCAGGGCTTCTCCAATCCTCAGAAGCCTTCCGGTTCTGCGTCGCTTTCACCTTCAAACAGCTGCAGCAACCGCTGCCGGCAGCGACCGATGAACCACTACTCGCTATGGTGACGAAGAACCATGTTCTGCTCCGTTACCTGCTGATTGAAGTGATTAAGACCAATGAAGGCAGAAAATCGCTGAGTGAAGATGAGCATGGCTATCTGAACCATCTGGTCGATGAAATCAAGGAATATTATCAGAAGCTGCGCAAAGAAAATCATACAAAGAAGGAATCTTCACAATGAACGATATCAAGAATGATACCGCTTATGCGTATCGCTCATATCATAGTCTGCAAAACTATGTTCGCATGACGCTGAGAATGCACCTGGGTATTTTACGAACCCTGTTTGCGACTCAACTGGCGATCGTCTGTATACTTTTTCTCATTACCATGACTTCACCGGTGAGTCCCTGGCATCTGGAATTAACGACTTTCGGCAGCCTCTTACCTGTCACTTTTCTGGTATACCTGCTCCATCCGTTTATAGTGATGAATTTTCGGCGGCGCAGTCGCCGCGAGTTCACTGAGCGCACCCGCCGGGGCACATCCCAGGTGAGCGAAGCGGAACTTAAAAAAGTGCTCCCGACACCATGGCGCATCCCGCTTTCAGAGCAGCTGCATCTGCCGGTTCGCTACGAAACACAGCATGTCTTCTGCGCCGGGGCCAGCGGCACGGGTAAAACGGTATTCTTGAGTCAGGCAATTGCAGCCGTGAGATCGCTGCCGGTGAAGGGCATTATTCACGGTGGTAAGGATGGTGAACTGGCGGCAAGATTCTTTAATCCACAAACCGATCTGATCTTCAATCCTTTTGATAAGCGTAGTATCTCCTGGAATGTCTTTGACTGTATCCGTGATGATTCCGATTTTGATGGGCAGCCAGCATCGTTCCTAAAAATGCCACCCGTGAGCAGTTCTTCGCCAATGCCGCCCGGGATCTTCTCTCCGGAATCTTGCGCTACTGCGCGGCGCACAATCAGCGGACGAATGCCGCTATCTGGAAATGCTTACAGCGCCCAACCAATGACCTCTATAAAATGCTCTTATCCATCAATCATGAGGCCGCCGCTTACATTGAGTCAGCCACTCCACAGACGCAATCCTGCATCTCAACCCTGATGCAGCATGCCCGGATTTTTCGCTACCTGCAAAATGATAGCAACGCGGCTCATTTTTCCTTGCATGACTGGGTGAATGATGAAAGTCGTCGGGGACTGATTTTCCTCACCACCCGCACCAAGCAGCGGGAAAGTCTGAAGGGATTGATGGCCTTGTTTATCAACTCCCTCAGTAACGAGATTTTGAGTCTGCACGATAATCCGGAGCGCCGTATTTTTCTCTTCATCGATGAATTCGGGGTACTGCCGCCAATGCATGCGGTCAAGGAGTTGCTGACACTCGGGCGCTCGAAAGGCTGTTCCTTCTGGATCGGGATCCAGGAAAAGGCCCAGTTGAATGAAGTTTACGGGGATAATGTCGCCAATACCATTGTTAATCAGTGCAATACCTACGCGATCTTCCGGATGAATGATCCCCGCTCCGCCGACTATTTTTCCTTACTCTTCGGGGAGAGTGAAAGCGAGTCCATGGAAAGCTCCTACAGCTCCGCTGCCCGGGATCGCCGGGAAACGGAAACATACCGCAGCGCCACTAAAACTGCCCGCCTGGTCCTGCCGGCAGAAATTCATGAGCTTGCCAATCTGCATTACTATCTGAAAATCCACAGTCACCCGGTCACCCGATCACTATCGACGTACCGCGCTTACCCGGAGATGGCACCGGTTTTTCTGGCGAACCTGGACTATCAACTGGGTAAAACCGGGAATAACAACCGGTCGCATGAAACGCGGTCGAATAAAGGGCCTGATAGTGGTAATCAGAATGGTGCCCCTGCAGCAGGTCCGAAACCGCAATTCAGCATGGATGATTTTGATTTTTAGGAAAAGGATATGTTAAGTCTGAACCACATCTCTTTGGAAGGGGCAGCCGCTTATTTTGACGTGGTCACCCGCGAAAGATTGGGGAAAGAAAACTCCCCGCAGGAGCGTTACTATTCCGAAAAAGCCGGCATATGGATTGGTAAAGGTGCCCATTTGCTGAACCTTCATGGGCAATCGGTAACCCGCGAGGAATTCAAGCATGTACTCTCCGGATGGTCTCCCAATGGTAGAGAGCGACTAATCCAAGCGGGCGAGAACAACTTCCATCGCGCCGGTATCGACTGGACCTTTTCAGCGCCGTAGAGTGCTTCACTGCTGGCGGAAATCATTGCCCCCGAATTAAAAAACAAAGTCTATCAGGCACATCATAGTGCCGTTGCCCAGGCGCTTCGTTACTTTGAAGCAAACTATGCCGAGGCCCGACAGACCAGCAATTACGTCACAGAGAAAGTCAAAACCGGTAATCTCACCGTTGCCACCTTCTTTGAGCGCACCAGCCGGGCACTCGATCCTCAGCTGCACACCCACTGCGTTATCGCGAATATGACCCAACGGCCCGACGGACAGTGGCGTGCCCTTACCAATGAAGAGCTGCATCATCAAAAAATCTTCATCGGGCAAATCTATCGCAACTACCTGGCACAGGAACTTACCGCGCTCGGGTTAGCGGTAGAATCACGCCCGAAAGGGCTTTTCGAGCTGAAAGGCATGCCCCAGGAACTCCTCGATGCCTTCTCGGCCCGTTCTCAGGAGATCAAAAAAATGTTACCGGAGTTGCAGGAGAAGTATCCCACATTATCGGATGCGGAGCTGAAGGCCATTGCTGCTCAGAACTCCCGGGCGCCAAAGGTGAAACTCAGCGAAGAGAAGCTCCAGGAACACTGGCAACAGAAACTCTCCGAACTAGGCATCGATAAAGAGCAACTGAGCCGTGACCTGTTCAATCAACAGCGACCTCAATTAAAGCAGGTCAATCATGCGGATATGGCTCTGAAAGTGCTCACTCAGGATGAAGCGGTGGTGAAGCGGGAGGATATTCTCGCGTCTGCCCTGAAATACTCTATCGGGGAAAAAACGATTGAAGATGCTGAAGCTGATCTCACTACCGCAAAAACATCGGTGAAGATGGATGAAGATCTCTATAGCACCCGGGATATGGTCACCCTGGAAGATCAGCTGGCCAAATATCTGAAAACAACTGCCGATAGTCAGACACCCCTGCTGGCGAAGCAACGTTTCATGCTGCTCCCCAAAGATAAAGTTTTAACAGCTGATCAGGAACATGCGCTACAACATACACTCTCCAGTCGCGATAAAGTGACGGCACTACAGGGTGACGCCGGCACCGGGAAATCACAGTTGGCCACGGTCATTGCCCGCAACTACCGGCGCAGGGGGTATGATATCCGGCCACTGTCTCCCACTGCGCTGGCCGCTCGCGGCCTGCAGGAGAAAGGGCTCACTACGG
This sequence comes from Calditrichia bacterium, assembly GCA_028284905.1. Taxonomy (GTDB): domain Bacteria; phylum Calditrichota; class Calditrichia; order RBG-13-44-9; family J075; genus JACKAP01. Next base: position 3,317 of record JANQQU010000055.1, on the reverse strand, counting down.
CGACCACTATCGATCGTTTTCTCAACGGTCGTTCCGGACATTATGGCCGTTCTCGTTTGTTTATCGTGGAGGAATCCAGTCAGCTGGGCTCCCGAAAACTAAAAGAGATTCTGGATCGCACCCACACCAGTGACCGGGTGCTGATGATCGGTGATCGCAACCAGCATCAATCTATTGATGCCGGGGCGATCTTTCACAAGGCCCAACAGCATTCACTCATCTCAACCAACCGACTGCAGGAAAACGTCCGGCAAAAAGTGGGACCGGCATTTCTGCGTCATGCGGTTTCTCATCTTGCCGAGCACCAGGTTGAGGAGGCTTTCACGCTGCTGGATAAACATCAACGGATTCGTGAGATCTCCGACAATGAAGAACGGCTCAATATCATCGTGGAAAGTTATGCCGCCGCTACACCGGATAAAGCGCCGATGGTCATTACCGGCACCAACGCTGAACGGCAGTTGCTCAATGAAATGATTCGCGAGCGGCTGGTTGCAGACGGCAAAATTTCTGCAGACGGCAAAACCGTCACGGTCAATCAACCAAAGTATCTGAAGCTTGGGGAGAGAAATCTCAGCCATGAATATCAGAAAGGAGACACGTTCTTTCTGAACCAAACGGCTGGCAAACTCGCCAAAGGCACTCGTGGGCAAATAACCGCGGTAGATCATATCAACAATACCCTAACCATTCGCACAGCGGGTGATGGGCGTGCGAAGAAAGCTACCATCAATTTGGCAGAACACGGCCATCTTCTGAGCACCTATACCCAAAAAGCACTCACCTTTGCGAAAGGCGATAAGGTCGTATTCTTAAAGAATGATGAAGCCCAGGGCCTGCAAAATGGCCTTGCCGGCACCGTTGAAGAGGTAAAAGAGGATGGCACCATGCGGGTCAATACCTCTGATGATCGCCTGTTAACCATAAACACCTCTGAATATGGATTCCTCGACTACGGATACAGCACCACCAGTTTTAAGGTGCAGGGCAGCGAGCATGCCCGGGTGATCTACCACGCCGATACCCGGCACTACAATCGCTTTCAGAATTTTTACGTGGCCACCAGTCGCGCCCGTGAGGATATCGAAATTTTAACGGACAATAAAGACCGGCTGCAGGCGCAAGTCCAGGAACAGGAGATGAAAACCTCGACGCTTGATTATACCGTTGAGGATTCTGCGCTGCAGCAAGGGATGGGACTGGATCTATCAATCTCAGATGAAAACAGCGAGGTATGATTTGCCGTTTCCGGCAAATTAGGCCTGCTATCAAACAGAAAGTATGCGTATTACAGTGAAGGTAAACACGGGACATAACAGCAAAACGCTGCGCAGGCTCCTGACGGCCAAAGAAGCCGCCATCCGGCTCGGCATCACCCCGAAAACGCTTTGGGAGTGGGTCAACCGCGGGATCATACCGCAGGTAATATTTCCCGGTTCGAAACCGAAATATGACATCCTTGATATTGATAGAATTATTGAGCAGTACAAATCTTTTTCACAGGCCTCAAAGGTTTCCATCGATAACATTCATAACCCAGAAGAAACAAACCAAGCTCTTTAAAAAATGTGAAACAGGAGGATTAAAAAATGGCCTTTATCAGAAAGGAGGGAAAATATTACAAGGTCTATTTTCAGATCGGCAACAAGAAATATAAACGCTCCACGCGGACGACTTCAAGGAAAATAGCGGAAGATATCAGGAAAAAGATTGAAAATGAGATTGCCACCGGCATCTTTAAAATTGAGAATTATTCTCCCCGGGACCAAAAACTGTTAAAAGAGTTTTTGGCAGAAGCGACGCGTTTCGCTAAGACGAACAAGTCAACAAGAACGGTAGAACGCGAAATTGTGGTATATAAGAACTTTTTAGGCTACTGTAAAAACATTCCGCTCTCTGCGGTTACAGTAAAACTTATCGAGGCCTATAAAGTTTATCTGCAGGATGAGAGAGAGTTTTCTCCAAACAGCATCAACATTGAACTACGCCATCTATCCGCAGCATTTTCGCTGGCGGTTAAATATAATTACCTGCCTAAAAATCCCTTTCGGCAGGTTAGAAAAGTAAAAACACCTAAAAAGAAACCACTATTTCTTACTTTTGAACAAGCGGAAAAGCTTTTGGCACACACTGCCAACCGCTCTGTTTATCAGTATATCCTGATTGCCTTAAATACCGGTGCCCGTATCAGCGAGGTATGTCATCTGAAATGGAAAAATGTCGACCTCAATCACCGCTTAATTACTATCGAAGGAAAAGGCTCGAAAGAACGAGTCGTGCCAATCCCCCAGCAGCTACTTGAATTTTTAAAGGAACGGGAAAATTCCCAGGAATATGTTGTCACCGGCTCCCGGAGCCGCACTGAAATCACCCATCAATTCAGAGTATATGCCGATGAAATTGGATTAAACGAATATACCTTTCATAATCTGCGGCATACTTATGCTTCATGGCTGGTGCAAAATGGCGTCAATCTGAAAATCATTCAGGAGCTGCTGGGACATGAATCGATTCAGACAACCTTGATCTATGCCCATCTTGCTCCGGATAATAAATATCAGGCGGTTAAGGTGCTGAATACGTTGTTTGGGTTTAATGATAAAAATAAAGGTTAAACAAATAAATCGCCTTGACAATACTATATCGATTTCTTAATAATAAATCGATATTCAATAAGAACTTGAAAAGGCTGCTCGGAATTTCGATCAGCCTTTCTTGTTATTTTCTTGCCTAATTTCAAAATTATAATAGAACATCTTACGGGTACATCATCAATTTTTCGGTACTTTTTATATCCCCATTAACGACCTTTAACAGATATATTCCCTCCCTAAACCCAGAAGTATTAAACTCAAGGATATTTTGGTATTTCTGTTTACTTTGGAAACGCAAAAGCAATACTCGATAAACGGGAGAAAATCAAAAGAAGAACTATGAATATCAGGAAGGAGAGTAATCTTAATAAGTCTGTTATTATGACGTCAAGAAAACAGTTGACTAATTCACTAACTGTCTCTTAGATTTAAGGCGAATCTGTCCAATCTTTTTTGACGACATACACTGTGGCGAAAAATGAAAAATGAGTGGTTAAAACCAGCGGATTATCAATCGGCCTTAACTCTGAAAAATGCGATTATCAACATCTTGAAAAATCTGGGTAATTCCTTACAAATTCGTCTAACTGATAATTCGCTATATAATGCTTAATTTTGTTTCACTAAGTGCCAAGACAAAATTAGGTTATACATAAGAGATCTTTGAAAATTGAATACGGAATTCCTTGTCATAATTTTGAATAATGTTGAAAAGGGCTGTCC
>JANQQU010000043.1 GCA_028284905.1 Calditrichia bacterium | reverse complement strand
GTTCGACTTCGCCATACTTGCCTTGATCCTTCAGCAATCCCGCCAGGTTGTTCAGGGAGGTGGCCACATAGGGATGCTCGGGGCCTAACTGTTTTTCATAGATATCCAGCGCGCGACGATATATCGGTTCGGCTTCGCTATACTTGCCTTGATCCTGAAGCAAGATCGCCAGGTCGTTCAGGGTTGTGGCCACATCGGGATGCTCCGGGCCTAACTGTTTTTCCCTGATTTCCAGCGCGCGGCGATACAGCGGTTCGGCTTCGCTATACTTGCCTTGATCCTGAAGCAATCCCGCCAGCCTGTTCAGGGTTGTGGCCACATCGGGATGCTCCGGGCCTAACTGTTTTTCCCTGATTTCCAGCGCGCGGCGATACAGCGGTTCGGCTTCCCTGTAGTTGCCAGAGAATCTATAAAGGTCAGCCAGGTTGTTCGCCAATAAAGCAAGTTCAAGACCTTCAGCCTCCAGATGATTCCAAATTGTATGCCCAAAATCAATATATCCCATCTTGTCTACCGGGTTATCATAGGCATCATAGGAAAGTAACTCACTGACCGACTCGATCAAGTGCTTACAGGTTGAAACATCCGGCGTTAGCTCACTGCGCACCACCTCCTGGATGACCTGGTGCATAAAGATGCTGCCATCCTCCTGTTGCAACCACCCCTTCTTTACCAACGCATTCAAGGCATTCTTGTTCTCCAAGTTCAGCCATTCACCCAATGACTTCCGTTCAATAAACACCGCCGGTAAAATGGAAAGATTGGTGAGAATATATTGTTCTTGTTCGTCCTTGATTTTGGTCAGCGTAAAGACCTTCTTCAGATGCTCAAACAACTGCCGCTGCGCCTTCTCATTGTCCCAACCGGCACTGACATTTTCCGGCGCTACTTCGCTCAGATCAAAACCGACTTCTTTCAACTGTTGCTGCAACTGTAGCGGTGTTAAGTCTGCATTCCGGGCGGTTTTCGCCAGCAGCTCAACGGTCAACGTATGGCGTCCGGCCAGTTTTACAATATCTTCAAGGATTGCATCATCCGTTTCGCCGGGATAATGTTTCCGGAAAATCTCCAGACAACGGGCCATGCTTAAATAACCAAGCGGGTAAGGTTTAAAGCCGGGAATCTTTTGTCGGGAGTTAACCATGACTTTGAAGGGTAAAGCGAGGACATGTTGCAAATCCGGGTCGGCAGGATTGTCCAGGTTGTCGATAATCAACAGCGTGTTATTGTCAAGATTGTTCAGGAAATGCAGGATTCTGGCAAAAAGTTCATCGGGTGTCTCCCCTTCCCGGGCAGCAAGCTGCGGGTTGCGGAACTGTCCGATAAATGAGTTTCGCAGGTTGTCGAAATAATTGATCCAAATTAAGTAGTTATAGTCAGCAAAATGATCCCAGAAGTAGCGACGGCAGAGCTGGGTTTTTCCGATGCCTCCCAAACCATTCACCAGCAATACCGGATCACGATCATCTAGGCGGGCATTTAATTCCTCCAGCTCAACTTCTCTACCGATAAAATCTGTGGCTCTTTGCGGATTATCGGTTAGCACTTTGGGAATCTCATCTTTCGCTGCTTCATGAATGATGATTTTATCCCGGCCAATTTTGTCTCCTGAAATAAAGTCACCTTTGACTTTCCCAGGACTGTAATTGCCTTGGGTGATGTTAGCTCCTTCTAAAACCTTGTTAGCCGAAGCTTCATTGCCTCTGAACAATTTTTTAAACCATTGCCAAAATGTTGTCATAAAACCTCAACGAGTAACCCGGATAAAGAAAATTACTAGGTTCTTTTTTTCAACACCGGGGTCAGCGCCTCCGGTATCTCCTTCAGTTGGATGGCATTACAGCCTAATTCAAAGGCTGTCTCGATAGACTTTCCCGCACCGATGCCATCATAGAAGCCAATAGAAAATTGGATGGCGGCTTTATCCCCAATCGCTTTTCGCATACCAACCACGTAGGGAATATGCCTGGCGATCTCTTCGGCCTGATCCTCGGTGTAACAGGCATTGAGCACCACACATTCGATACCATCCGCTAAAATCTCGATTAATTTTGTTAATGCTTTCTTGTTTACTTTTGTGCTGTGGCCTTGTTCATCCTCCAAGACAATGCCGCTATCGCCATTGTCCTCCCCCTTATATAGTAAATCCCGGCCAATTTTCTCTCCGACATCGCTACTTATTTTGTATCCATGTCCGCTGAAATGAACAATTTGCGGCGACTCATCCAGTAACGCGTGGCGCAAATCATCAATACGCAGGGCCCAGCGTTGTTTTAGTTCGAAACGCTCACGATATTTGGAACGGCGCAAGCCTTGATCGATTTCCCTTATCTCTTCATCCAGGCGCAGCTGGTTTGTTTTTTTCGGGTTGGCGGCCAGCACAAGGATCTTTCGGGGCTTCTCTTTCTTCGGTTGCTGGGAAATTGGCTGGTCATGATGAACAATTTTATCTCTACCTACCTTATCACCAACAATATAATCCCCTCCCACTTTCCCGGGGCTGTAATCGCCCTGAGTAGAGATGTTGTCACCGCCAGCATTCTCTTTGGTTTCTGCAGGTTGCTGCCTTCTGCTAAGCATCCGTTTAAGGAAAAATCCGATGAGCCCAACTACGGCAGCGCCACCTACACCGCCAAAAAGCCATTGGTAGTTTTCAGCCAGCCAGTTCCATAAAATTTCCATAAGCATTTGTTCCTGATAGATAAGACTAGTTTTATCGGTTATTTATTGCCAGCCTCTTTCTTTGCGGCCAGCAAAATTTCGAGGTTTTCACGTCCAATTTTGGTATAAGGGTGATTTTCACCTAAAGCTTTTTCCCAGATCTGCAGCGCGCGGCGAGATAGCGGTTCGGCCTCGCTATACTTGCCTTGATCTTGAAGCAAGAACGCCAGGTTGTTCAGGGTTATGGCCACATTGGGATGCTCCGGGCCTAACTGCTTTTCTCTGATCTCCAGCGCGCGGCGATACAGCGGTTCGGCGTCGCTATACTTGCCTTGAGCCTTCAGCAAGAACGCCAGGTTGTTCAGGGAGCTGGCCACATCGGGATGCTCCGGGCCTAACTGCTTTTCCCTGATCTCCAGCGCACGGCGAAACAGTGGTTCGGCTTCGCCATACTTGCCTTGATCCTGAAGCAATCCCGCCAGGTTGTTCAGGGAGTAGGCCACGGAGGGATGCTTCGGGCCTAACTGCTTTACATCGATTTCCAGTGCGCGACGAAACAGCGGTTCGGCGTCGCTATACTTGCCTTGATCCTGAAGCAATCCCGCCAGGCCGCTTAGGGGGGCGACCACATGGGGATGCTCAGGGCCTAACTGCTTTTCCCAGATCTCTAGCGCGCGGCGATACAGCGGTTCGGCGTCGCTATACTTGCCTTGAGCCTTCAGCAAGAGCGCCAGGTTGTTCAGGGTTGTGGCCACTTCGGGATGCTCCGGGCCTAACTGCTTTTCCCTGATCTCCAGCGCGTGACGAAACAGCGGTTCGGCTTCGCTATACTTGCCTTGATCCTGAAGCAATCCCGCCAGATTGTTCAGGGTTGTGGCCACTTCGGGATGCTCCGGGCCTAACTGCTTTTCACTGATCTCCAGCGCGTGGCGATACAGCGGTTCGGCTTCGCTATACTTGCCTTGATCCTGAAGCAATCCCGCCAGATTGTTCAGGGTTGTGGCCACATTGGGATGCTCCGGGCCTAACTGCTTTTCCCAGATTTCCAGCGCGTGGCGATACAGCGGTTCGGCTTCGCTGTAGTTGCCAGAGAATTTATAAAGGGCAGCCAGGTTGTTTGCCAATAGAGCAAGTTCAAGACCTTCAGCCCCCAGATGATTCCAAATTGTATGCCCAAAATCAATATACCCCATCTTGTCTACCGGGTTGTCATAAACGTCATAAGCAAGTAGGCCACTGACCGATTCGATCAGACTTTTACAGGTAGTTGCATCCGGCTGCAGTTCACTTCGCACCACTTCCTGGATGACCTGGTGCATAAAAATGCCCCCATCTTCCTCCTGCAACCAACCCTTTTTCACTAAAGCGTTCAGCGCATTCTTATTCTCCAACCCCAGCCATTCACTTAACGTTTTCCGCTCAATAAAAACTGCCGGCAAGATAGAAAGATTCATCAGTATATACTGTTCCTGTTCATCCTTGATTTTGGTCAGGATAAAAACCTTTTTCAGATGTTCAAATAACTGCTGCTGAACTTCATTGTCGTCCCAGCCGGTGGAAACACTTTCCGGCGCGATTTCGCTTAAGTTGAATCCGACATCGCTTAACTCCTGCTGCAACTGCTCAGGTGTTAATCCGGCATTCCGGGCGGTTTTAGCAAGCAGTTCCACAGTTAAGGTATGGCGGCCGGCCAGTGTAATGATCTTTGCCAGGGTCGCATTATCCGCTTTGCGGGAATAATGCTTCCGGAAGATCTCCTGACAGCGCTCGACACTTAAATAGCCTAATGGGTAAGGATTAAACCCGGGAATTATCTGGCGGGAATTGACCATCACTTTAAAGGGGAAGGCGAGGACATACTTTAAATCCGGGTCGGAAGGATTGTCCAGATTATCGATAATTAACAGCGTATTATTGTCAAGATTGTTCAGGAAGTGCAGAATTCGGCCAAAAAGTTCATCGGGCGTCTCTCCTTCCCGGGCAGCAAGCTGAGGGTTGCGGAACTGTCCAATAAATGAGTTTCGCAAGTTGTCAAAATAATCGATCCAGATCAAGAAGTTGTAGCGATCGAAATGATCCCAGAAGTAGCGGCGGCAGAGCTGGGTTTTCCCGATCCCGCCCAAGCCATTCACCAGCAATACGGGATCCCGATCACCGAGGCGGGCAGCCAACTCCTTTAATTCAACCTCCCTGCCGACAAAGCTCGTGGTTCTGGGGGGCAGAGAGGTTAAGACTTTTTTGGCGGCTCTGGTTTCGGCGCTTCGTATTTGTCACCGGCCACATAATCACCACCAACTTTACCGGGGCTGTAGTCGCCCTCAGTAGAAATATTATCACCGCCAATATTCGGCTTATCTTCAGGTGTTTGCTGTTTTCCCTTAAACATCCGTTTGAGGAAAATGAGGATTACCCCAGCAACTACAGCGATACTTACTCGACCTAAGAACCATTGATAATTTTCAGTCAGCCAGTTCCATAAAGCTTCCATAGGCACCTGTCCCTGATGGATGAGAATAGTTTTAATGGTTAATAAATAATAATATAGGTTGGGAGGGAATATTCAAAGAAGAAATTTCTAATCTATCCTGCTATCACACCCTCGATGGCAGCCATGACATGGGAGTCGATCTGTATTCTATTGAGCTGAATGACATAACCACCGCTTTCCACTTCAATCTGGTCCAGCGCCCGTTCACCGGCAAAAGGAATTTTCCCTTCCTAGCCGGGGCCATTATCGACAAAGCCGTTGTAATAAGCCTCTACCTGGCCTGTATCAAAAAGCGTAGAATCTTCAAATGTTCTTCATTGGCCATAAGTATTTCCTGTATTTGGGGTTACTTAATTTTAAGCAAGCAGGGTGAGTTTTCAAAGCAAGGATTGCAAGGCAGCAATTTTCGCGAAAATCGCCATCCTAAAAAATTTCACAGAATTTTTCAATACAGGTAGGGAACTATGGCTCGTTTCTTCGTGCGGTACCCTGTCATTAAACGGCTGTTTTTTGACAATAAAAACACATGTTGTTTTTTAAGGATTTATACCCCTCAAAATGCATACCCCTTTTTTGACAATGAGTAAATTTCGACGACTTGCCTCCCCTACCCCAAACCTAAATATCCTCAAAACGTGAAGGTTCCGTGAACAATATTTACGCTGGATTTATTACATTAGAATGTCCAACACTCAATATCCAATGTAAAAGTATTCAAACTTCAACATTCGATATTGGACATTTTACATTGGATATTAACTCATTCGAGAAAAAAATTTTCAGCAGGGACCCCCATGAAGCTCAAAAACATATTCAGAAAATTTTCGTTAATCACGCTCATCTTCAGCGGACTTTTAATTAGCGCCTGTACGCAGTTATCCAACGGCCATCATTCCACGATCGAGAAGCCATCGCCGGAAAGGCTCACGCAGCTTAGTCGCGCCTATTTTGCCAGCGGCTGCTTTTGGTGCGTGGAGGCGATCTTTGAATCAGTAAACGGCGTTGAGGAAGCCGTCTCCGGATATGCCGGCGGCAGCGCTGCCAATGCCAACTATCGCGCTGTTGCCGCCGGACTCACTCGCCACGCGGAAGCTGTCGAAGTTTACTACGATTCCACAGTAGTCGACTACCCCACTCTATTAAAAGTATTTTTCGGCTCACACGACCCCACCACCCTCAATCGCCAGGGGCCGGACGCGGGACCGCAGTATCGGTCGGCGATTTTTTATCAAAATGCCAGCGAGAAAAATGCGTCCGTCGCTTACCGGGATACGTTAGAAAAAGCCGGTGTCTTTTCCGGACAGATTGTCACTGAAATTACGCCCCTGGTAAAGTTCTATCCGGCGGAAGACTATCACCAGGATTACGAACGAAAAAACCCCTATAACCCCTATATTCAGGCAGTTTCTATTCCCCGCCTGAAGAAATTTCAGGCACAATTCCCGGATCTCTTAAAAGCAACTGCTGCTCATTAACAATTTATTTAAGCGCAATTCCGTCGCGCCGACACCAACAATAGCAAACATCCGTCTTGATGTCGGCGCAACAACACTCCCTCCCCCACCCTGCAACATTATCAATTAAATAAGATTTTTTATCAATTTAATAACACGCAATTAGCAATCGCTTAACGAAAAAATCAACTATCCTTAGAAAAATCAGACACTTACAATCCATGTTTAACTTTTGGCACATTCTCTGCTCTATATGATCGACTAGAAGCTTTCAGAAAAAAAATTGTTGTTTTTAAATCATTTAATTTCAACAGTTTATAAATCCCAAACAAACGTTTTATAGATTTTCGGTATTGACATTATTTATCAAAACCGTTACATTTGTCAAAAATCACGAAACCGGTTTCGGAGTTTCTCGCTTTTAACACTGTTTTCCTCGCTTCACTTCTTGAATCCGGCAGCATTTTTCCTGTAGTATCAACTATTTGTTATAAAAAGATTTACGGCAGTATTTTTTCAAAAGATTTTATTTGGGGTACTTTTGTAATTATTTCCGAAACCGGTTTCGGTTCGGGTTGAAGCAATATACTGAATGTAAAAAGTTCTTTTAGTCGCTGAGCAATCAATCGTTAGCGCAAATGCCACCGTATTTCTTCGGAGATTGGGATAAAAGATGTCATTCTACAAAAGAATCATTTTATGGGCATTCAATACTATAGGAAACCACCCTTGATACCTTTTATACAGTACTTTCTTAATTCGTCAAGTACCGATCACCTAAAAGAGGAGGAGCAATATGAAGGTATCGTATTATACTAAATCATTAATGCTCTTGTTGGCCTTTGCCTTTCTGGGCGGGTCAGCGTTATTTGCCAGTACCGGAAAAATCGCCGGTCAGGTAGTCGACAAAGCAAGCGGTGAACCATTGCCGGGTGTGAATGTCGTTATTGATGGTACCCAGATGGGTGCTGCTACCGACGGCGACGGCACATTCTTTATTATTAACGTGCCTCCGGGGAACTATTCGGTTCGGGCAAGCATCATTGGTTACGCTGCAGTGATTGTGACAGATGTAGACGTTTCCGTGAACTTGACCACGACTGTTAATTTTACCGGCGACCTTGCCCTCAGCGCAGAAACCGTTGAAGGCCAGGAAGTTACGGTAGTTGCTATTAAGCCAGTCGTTCAGCCGGATGTTTCCGCCAATATCGCCAACATTACCGCTGGCGAAATTGAAAACCTGCCGATTGCCGGTGTTTCCGAAGCAATTGACTTACAGGCAGGTGTAGAGCCGGGCATGACCGTTCGCGGTGGTGGCCTGGATCAGGTAAATTTTGTTGTTGATGGTGTTTCCATGAGAGACAGCCGCGACAATAAAGCATTTACGTCCGTCAGTTACACGGCGATTGAAGAATTCCAGTTGCAAACGGGTGGTTTCAACGCGGAATACGGCAATATCCGTTCTGGCCTGGTAAATGTTGTTACCAAGGAACCGTCGAGAGACGCATTTCATGTAGATGCATTTGTGCGCTATCGTCCGGATCCGAATTATCATTTCGACGAGGGACCCAGATCCCCTAACGCCTACTGGCAGCGGCCGTACATCGATGCTGATGTCGCTAATGTCGGTACCGCTAACGGCCCCTGGGACCAGTACACCCAGCGTCAGTATCCTCCGTTTGACGGTTGGAATACTGTCGTAGAAAACGCCCTGGCGGACGAAGACCCGAGCAACGACTTAACCGTCGCGCAATATCAGCAGGTTTTCGATTATCACCACCGGAAAAATGTTGAGGTTTCCATTCCGGAGTACACTTACGACCTCACCCTTACCGGCCCGTTAGGTCCCGGTTTTAACAGCAATCTCGGCGATCTGCGTTTCCTGCTCTCCTATCGTGGCACCCAGGAACCGTATTTCTATCCACAAGCCCGGGAAGCCTTCACGGAAGATTACGTGCAAGGTAAAGTTATTTCCGACCTGAGCAAGACCATGAAGTTGACTTTCAATGGTATGTACAGCAAACAGCAAGGGATGGCATTCGAAGCATTCCGTACTGTTTTAAATCCGAATCCGCAGCGTGGCGGCATTCCGATTTATCCCTGGGGCGATATCGGCACCGATATCGGTAATCCGGCGCTTGATGCACCGGCATCGATGGTTAATGACAATGACGAACACGTTGGCCGTAGCGTTATTTATGGCACCGATCGTTATTCTGTTACCGACGTTACCCGCCAAATGTTTGGCGCTAACTTTACGCACTCCCTGAATACCAAGACTTTCTACGAAGCCAGCATCCACCGTATGGAGACCAAGTATCGCAGTAACCCGGATCGCCGTCGCGATCTGAGCGTTGTTGAGAATATTGGCCCATTAGGCCTTGATGAAGCACCATTTGGCTGGACCTCTCAAGGTACCAGTAGCCCCGGTAGTGGTTTGCGTCTTGGTGGTCACTGGGCCCGCGCGCGCGATACTTCCAATGTTGTAACTACTACTGCAAAATTCGACCTCACCAGTCAGGTGAACCGCTTCACCCAGTTAAAGACCGGTGTTGAGCTTATTTTCGATGATTACGACATGCGCTATGGTTCCGATGACTCCGTTATCGTTCACCTGGAGCGTTCCCGTCAGCAGTGGACCCGCACCCCGTTTCTCGGTGCTGCCTATGCCCAGACGAAACTGGAATTCCAGGGTATGATCGCGAATCTCGGTCTGCGTATGGATTATTACAGCCCTGGTGGTCAGTGGTTCAGTTATGACGAGTATGATCGTATCTGGTCTGCCGCCAGTGCCGATGGTAGAAATGACGTCATCGAAATGAATTCTGTAGACAATCAAGTAGCCCTGAGCCCCCGTGTTGGTATCTCCTTCCCGGTTACGGCAAACAGTAAGTTCTTCTTCAATTACGGCCATTTCCGTCAAGTATTGGATAGCCGTCAGTTGTATCAGGTAGAACTGCAGTGGCTGGGTAATCTTGGCCGTATCGGTAATCCGAACCAGCCGTTTACCAGAACCGTCGCTTACGAGCTCGGTTATGAGCAGAATGTATTCGATCAGTATCTGCTCCGCCTCTCCGGTTACTATCGCGACAACGAAAATCAACCGCGCCAGATTCAGTTCATCAACATCGACAACGAAGTTAACTATGAACTGAGTGCTCCTTACAACTATCAGGACATTCGTGGTTTCGAAATCACCCTGAACAAGAACCGTGGTAACTGGTTCCGTGGTTTTGTTAACTATACTTTCATGCAGTTCAAGTCCGGCAACTTCGGTTTTGGCGAGAACTATGAAAGTGTTGTCTCACAACGTGAATATGAGTTGACCTCTACTGATCACTATCAGAACAAGCCGGTCTCTCAGCCTTTTGGTAATTTCAACCTGGAATTCATTACCCCAGATGGTTTTGGTCCGGAAATTGGTGGCGGACATCCGCTGGCAGACTTCCGCATAGACTTACTCGGTGGCTATCGTTCCGGGACAGTATTTACCTGGACTGGCCCTGCCGGTGGCGACATCCCTGGTCTGCAGAGCAATATCCGTATGAATGACTTCTTCAATCTGGATCTGCGCTTCAGCAAGAATCTCGGCACCACTTTTGGCCGCGCACAGGTATATCTGGATGTAAACAATCTGCTCGGATTACGTCATATGTTCTTTGATCCGAATAACGCTTATGGTGGTCCTTTTGAAGGAAATCAGGACTGGGAAGATTATATGCGCTCTCTCCATATCAGCGACGAAGTATTCGAAGATATTGAAGAAGACGACGTTCCCTACCTCTACATTCCTGGTAATGACCGTCCGGGCGCCTATCGTGATGCAGATGTTGCATTCGTACCGATCGAAATCGCCGCAAACAACGCAGGTTTGCCTTCCGAAGGCCCCGGATACCTGGAGCCCGGTCGCAGAGTGCTTTATTATGTGCATGAATCCGGCAGTTACATGGAATATGTAAATGGTGGATGGCAGCAGGCCGATAACGGTTTTGTTAACCAGGTACTGGATGACAAAGCATATATCGATATGCCGAATGAAACCGATCGAACCTTCTTGAATCCCCGCAGTATTCGTTTAGGCTTGAGAGTTTCTTTCTAATTGAACACTGAATCGATCACTTAGGTTTGAGGTTGAATTTCAAAAGTAGGAGAAATTATTAATGAATATGTCATACATTTACCTAAAACGTGCCCTGCTGCTGACGATCGTCATGCTGCTTTGTATGACAGGCGAAGAAGCTCAGGCACAGTTTAAGATCAAGTGGCTGGCTGTCGGAACCATGCAATCGCCTTATTCGGAAGGCGGCGCTATTCGTGAGCAGGAGCCTTTCGATAATGCACCATTGCAGTATCCGGCAGTGGACCACCGTGCAGGGAATACCCGTGCCGGTGGCTTGTGGGTCGGGGTTAAGAACTACACCGATGAAAATGGACAGTTTTTTCCTTATAAATTTGCCCATGTCGGTCCGAGATCCGGTGGTGAAGTGCAATTCTTCCCCCAAAAATCGGAAGTCGTTAGCCGTTTTGAACCCACCGGGGTTCAGATTGACGGTGCACAAAACTTCCTGCGTTTTACAAACATCGATAGAATTGATCCCAATATTCAAGCGGATCAAATGATTCACATCATCAACAACAACCGCGTTGGTGTCCGAATGGATCAGAAGATTCATGCGTTTGCGAATGAATTCCATGACAATTACCATATCATGGAATACGAATTCACCAACACCGGTAATGTTGATAGTGACATCGAAGCAGAGTTAAATGCACCACTGGAAGGCGTTTATTTTTATTTCATTTCCCGTTATGCGCTTTCCGATGCAGCATCCTGGGTGAATGGTAATGGCGCTCCCTGGGGCAAGTTTACCATGAACGATGCAGTTGGTGATGGCCATGAAGATTACGGCGTGGATTTCCGGGCACAGTATGCCTGGTATGGCCACAACGTTTTCCAGGCTGATTACAACTGTATTGGTGGCCCACTTTGGGCTTCGCACTGGACAAGCAATGTACCTCCGGACACTTCCGGTCGTTTGGCAGCAGCGCACTTCGTAGGTCGTGTTTATATTCACGCCGATCGTTCCGCTACTGATGCCACCGATGATATCGGTCAGCCGAGCACCATGGGTGTTAAAGGTAGTGACGACCCGGATCTGGTTGATAGTGAGTTCGATATTGACTTAATGACCCGTCAGTATCAAAACTTCCTGGAAGCCGGCCGGATGTATCCGCACCATGCGGACCAAATCGAACCCTCCGACGCTGGCGCTGCCTGGCCGAAGAACTTTGCTAACCCGTCAAACGACCCGGCAAGTTTCCAGGGCGTTTATGATGAAGGTGGTTGGGCAATGGTCGAAGGATTCGGTCCTTATGATATGGAAATCGGAGAATCCGTTAAACTGGTTATCGCAGAAGGTGTCGCCGGTTTAAGTGATGCAGCCAAGCTACATATTGGCTCTGCTTACAAAGCCTCCGGCGCGGATGACAATGCGTTGATTGATTATACTTATGGAAATACAACGCATTCTATGACCAAGAACGAATGGGTTATGACTTCCCGTGATTCTCTTTTCCAGATGTTTGAACGGGCTATTGCCAACTGGGAATCCGGCTTAAACATCGCCCGGGGCCCGCTGCCGCCTGCGAATATGAAGATTACTTCCGGCGCAGATCAAATCACCCTGGAATGGGATGTATATCCCGGTGCATCACAAACCGGTTTCGAGGTTTATCGTGCCAGCACCACATTTAAAGATCCGAATGCGTATGAGTTGATTGCAACACTGGGTCCCGACGCAAGAAGATATGATGACTCTGAAGTAGAGCGTGGTGTAGACCAATATTATTACGTCGTAGCAGTTGGCGCAGTAAACAAAAACGGTATTGGCAAAACACCAACCAATACTGCCTTAAGAAGTGGTCGTTATTATACCCAAACTTATCTCCCTGTTAACCTGAAACGCCGTCCCGGCAGCTCTCTGGATGATGTTCGCATCGTACCGAATCCGTTTAACATCGGCGCCGATGCAGATATTCGCTGGCCGGACAAACAGGATAAGTTGGGCTTTTTGGATATTCCTGGTCAATGTACCATCAGCATCTACACACAATTGGGTGAGCTGATCACCACGATCGAGCACACCGATGGTAGCGGTGATGAATTCTGGGATCACACTACCGATGCCCGTCAGGTAATCGCCAGCGGTATTTACATTGCTGTTATCAAGAATCTGGAAACGAATGACAGCGTATTCAAGAAATTCGTAATTATCCGCTAATCCTGAAGAGAAGTGCGTTAAACCATGTGTGTAGATTTTATAAGTTAATGTGATAAAATGGAGATAATTATGAAGAAATTCATCCTTATCCGATTTTTCATCTCGCTCCTGATGGTATCGATGGTGACAACAGCCTTTGCCCAGGACGATGAAATTTCGACTGATAAGCGTGCACAAACCGGTATGAAATTCCTGAGCGTCTCTCTGGATGCCCGGGCCGCCGGTATGGGTGACGCAGTAACAGCATCCGCCCAGGCTTCGCCGATGGGGATGTTCTATAACCCGGCAACCATGGCTAGCCAGCAAGGCAATTTCAGCGCCGCGCTCGGTAAAACCCAATGGATTGTTGATATCGATTATGACTATGCCGCCTTATCATTCCGCCCTGGTCAGGGCAACTATGGGGTGTTCGGCGTTCAGATCCTCTCTGTAAATTACGGAGATATTATTGAAACCGTTCGTTCCAGCAACGAAAGCGGCTACGAAGATATCGGCACCTTCAGTCCGAATGCAATGGTATTAGGACTGGGTTACGCCAAGGCCCTTACCCCGCAGTTCTCTGTCGGTGGTAATGCAAAATTCGTTCGTGAAGACCTCGGTAGTAGTGCGGTTTCCTTTGAAGATGGAAACTATCTGCGCGAAGAAAATGCAACCAGCACTATTGCATACGACTTCGGTGTTCTTTATCGGACCGGTTTCCGCAGCCTGACTTTCGCAATGACTGCGCGAAACTTCTCTGATGACGAAACCTATCAGGAAGAAAGCTTTGAATTACCGCTCACTTTCCGGATTGGTGTTTCGATGGACCTGGTCGATCTGACCAGTATGAACAGCGAATTGCACTCATTTGTGCTTTCCGTTGACACCGAGCGTCCCCGTGACTTCGACGAGCAGATTAAAGTTGGTGGCGAATATACCTTCCGTAGTGTATTAGCATTACGTGCCGGTTACATTTCCCCCACTGACGAGCAGGGCGTTTCCCTGGGTGCCGGTCTGCGCACCGATCTCGGCAACGTAGGTTTCCAACTGGATTATTCCTACTCCGACTTCGGTATTTTCGACAGTGTAAATCGCTTCTCCGCACAATTCTCATTCTAAATTGCGAGAGCGCTTTATCTTTTGAAAACATTTGATTTACACAAGATACGCAAGGCACTAGTCTTGCGTATCTTGGCTTTAAGTATCTTTTGCTATTTCAGTTTTAGATATGTAATATCACTTTCAGGGCATAGACTGCAAAATTCGAATATCTAACAAGTTCAACATCACTATCGCCATTTTGAGTGCAGTAACTTTTTCTGTACCAACAACTGACAGACCATTATGACGATACGAACCTTTTATCATCAGCATTTTTCCGGGACAGCACTTCCCTCCCCTACCCGATTTTTTGCAGATTTACTGCCATTAAATCTTATTACTATATTTTTAGCACTCCTCCCCTTTTCCCTGCTTTTGCTTGGTTGTGAGGCCACACCCGACAGCGATTCAAATACGAAAGCTATCACTACAAAGAATACTCTTCCTGCATTTTCTGATGTTACATCGGCTGCGGGCCTTGGCGAATTTCAGCATAACAATGGTGCGTATGGTAAAAAGTTCTTCCCGGAGCAAATGGGTGCCGGATGCGGTTTTATCGACTACAATCAGGACGGCTGGCTGGATATTCTCCTGGTTGGAGGCGGTGAAATCGTTGCGAACAGTTTGCCTGCAAAAACCGCAGGCCTCTCGCTTTATCGCAACAATGGGGACGGTACATTTACTTTGCAAACCGCTGAAGCTGGTCTTGACAATATTCAGACTTATGGCACCGGTGTCGCTGTTGCAGACTACGACAATGATGGTGATGCGGATTTCTTTTTTACCACACTCACCGCTAACTATCTTTTTCGTAATGACAGCGGGGTTTTTCGCGATGCGACCAGTGCCGCGGGATTAGATGATACGCCGGTCTGGAGCAGTTCTTCTCTCTTCTTCGACGCCGACCGAGACGGCTGGCTGGACCTTTACGTCTGCAATTATGCTGCCTGGACGCCAGAAACCGACGTTTGGTGCTCGGTAGATGGAAAAACCAAGGTTTACTGCGCGCCGGCAATGTACCGGGGAATTCCCTCAACTTTTTATCGCGGCAACGGCGACGGTACTTTTAGCAAAGTGGACGCGTTTGAAGAGATTACCACAACACATGGTAAATCCCTCGGTGTTGCTGAATTCGACTTTAACCGGGATGGTTGGCCGGACTTTGTCGTCGCTAATGATGGTGAGCGGGATCTACTCTACCAAAATAATGGCGATGGCACTTTTCAGGAAGTCGGCACGAAAAGCGGTATTGCCTATAGCGAGTATGGCGAAGCACGAGCTGGCATGGGTATTGACGTCGGCGATGTCGAGAACCAGGGCCAGGAGACCATTTTTGTCGGGAATTTTTCCAAGGAAATGATCGGAGTCTATCGCTACAACGGCAACGGCTGGTTTATTGACCGCGCAGCGGTATCGAAAATCGGGCGCCCCAGCTTACTCCGCCTCACCTTCGGCCTTTTCCTTTTTGATGCAGATTTTGATCAGGACCTCGATCTATTTGTCGCCAATGGTCACGTTTATCCAATCCGCACTCAATTCGAAGACGGAATTTCTTACCGGCAACCGGCACAATTATTTTTAAACGATGGCAATGGTGTCTTCTCGGAAATCGGAGATAGCATTGGCGGCGTTTTTCATGAAGCATTGGTTGCGCGAGGCACCGCATTTGGTGATTACGACCGCGATGGCGACCCGGATATTCTGGTGGTTGAAAATGGCGGTGCAGCCCATCTTTGGCGAAACGATCTGAATAGCGAGTCGTTCCTGAGAGTACGTCTGAGCGGCACGAGAAGTAACAGAGACGCGCTGAGTAGCCGCATCGTCGCTGTTAGTGGTGAAACACGTATGGAGCGGCGTATTCGCAGTGGCTCCAGCTACCTTTCTCATTCTGAGACTGTCGCCACTTTTGGACTTGGCTCGGCTACTACGGTCGATTCTCTGCTAATTTACTGGCCGAATGAAACAAAACAGTTTTTTCTGAATGTAAAAGCCAATCAGGAAATTAAAATCGTCGAAGGACAGGCAACTTTTCAGGTCGTCGAACTACCCGGCAAAGAGAACGCCCCTCAGGCAATGTTAAACCAGCCCCACTAATCTGAAACAGAGGAAAGTGATTTAGCAATGAAGCAACATCTTATTTCCCGAAAGCATTTAACATTTTTTCTGTTCATTATGAGCGGCTTTCTTCTTTCCGGCTGTAACCTGGAAGATTTCTCTGGCGACAATGGTGAAAGCATTGCCAGCGCTCAGCGCCAAACAGCCTCCCCCAAGGCGGTTAATTTTTTAATTCGGGCACAAAACGCCTTCAACAAAAAAGCCTTCAAGCAAGCGCTGATTCTTGCGGACAGCACCGACAAATACGCCCCGGAGCTGGCAGATGCCTATTTTCTGCGCGGACTGGTTTTTACCGAAATGCGCCGCTACCAGGAAGCAGAAACGGTTTACCAACATGTCCTCTCTATCGACCCCGCCTATGAAGGTGTTTATATGAACCTGGGGAATACCGCCTTCCGCCAGGGAGATCAGGAACGAGCATTGCAGTTATATGAAAAAGAATTTAAGATTAATCCGTCTGCCGAAGTATTACACCAAATCGGTTGGTATTATGGGAAAATCAGCAAACCAGATAGCGCACTGAGCGCCTACCAGAGGGCGCTAACAATGGATAGCACGCACACTAAAACGCTCATGAGACTGGCTGAAATCTACAAAGAAGACGGCGAGCTGGAGAGATCTCTGGAATACACCCGCAAAGGCATTGAGCTAGCGCCGACCAATATTAATTACCGGTATTTTCTCGGTTCGCTCTTATTGCTTAAAGGTGAAATTCCTGAAGCGATCAATACCCTTGGCAGAGTGGTTTACGATCGTCCCTGGCATTATTGGGCCAATTACAATCTCGGTCAAGCATTGATCCGCAACGGAGAAGCTGAGAAGGGCCAGGTTTACTTGACCCGGGCAGAGAAACTACAGGAAGAATTAAAGAATATTCAAGACTGGGAAAACCTTGCGGAGAACAATCCCGATCAGCTGGGATTATGGGTGAATCTTGGCGAGGCCTACCGCAGAGCAGGGCGGAATCAGGAAGCTATTGAAGCCTTTAACATCGCTTTAGAAATCGAGCCGCGCTTTATTGCACTGCAAAACAATCTCGCCAATCTTTACCTGATAGAGAAGGATACTTCTGCGGCAGTTTTTCATTATGAGTCGATAATTAAACGCTTTCCGGCATTCAGTACGGGTTGGCTAAACCTCGGTGTTGTCTATGCTAGTTCCGGGAAAATAGACGACGCCCGGCGCGCCTGGCAAAAAGCGCATATGTATGCACCGGAAGACACTACGGCTGCCAGCTATTTAAAAATACTCGACCAACAGAGTAAATAACAGGATTCACCCAAACGGGGTTGTTATTATGATTTTTTTTCATAAAACATTTATTCGCTGCTTAACTATCGGCATATTTTTCAGCGGCATGATCTATGGTCAGGCGCGCTATCAGGATGTCACTGTTGCATCCGGGATAGACCATCAGTATGCCGGGCATTTATATGGCGGTGGCGCCGCCTGTGGCGACTTTGATGATGACGGCTACCTCGATCTGTTCGTCCCCAATGGATTGAATGTCCCGAATTTTCTCTATCACAACAACGGAGACGGCACCTTTAGTGAAATCGCCGCAGATATCGGATTGGCTGACCTGCCGGCCGGTATGGGCGCGGCCTGCGGGGATATAGACAACGACGGTGACCTCGATATCTACCTTTCCAATTTCAATACACCAAACGTCCTTTACTTGAATGACGGCAATGGTAATTTTAGCGCGACAACTGCTGGCGTTGAAGACGATGGACCCGGCTCCAGCGTTGCTCTTGCCGATTACGATAATGACGGCTGGCTGGATATCTATACACTCAATCATTCCACGGTACGTTCCAGCATTATGTATCGCAATAATGGTGACGGCACTTTTAGCGATGTTACTGCAGAAACACAGACAACCATCGTCGGTAAATCTCTCGGTGTCGCTTTTTTCGATTATGATAATGATGGCGATCAGGACCTGCTCGTTGTCGATGAATTTGAAACCGATCATCTCTTCCGCAATGATGGCGACGGCACTTTCAGCGATGTTTCCTCCGAAGCCGGAATGATTTCATCCGACGGCATGGGTATCGATTTCAGTGACTTCGACCATGATGGCGATCTCGATATCTACATTGGCGATTTCTTTTTTGACCCATTGCTGCGCAACAACGGCGACGGCACTTTCACCAATATTGCCAGTGATGCCGGCATCAACAACGACGGTATTGGCTGGGGCGTCAACTTCATGGATTATGATAATGATGGGGACCAGGACCTTTACGTCATTAATGGCTCCATGATGTTTCTCGGACCGGAAAAAGCCAATGTGTTCTATGAAAATATCGGAGGCAGCTTCCAGGAAAAAGGGGAAGGTTTCGGGACGATGCATCTGCTTGAAGGCCGTGGCAGCGTCAGCGCAGATTTTGACCGGGATGGTTATCAGGATCTGCTCTTCATTGGCACCATGCGTAGCGATAGCCGCCTGCTCACCAACCAGGGCGGCAGTAATCATTGGCTAAGCATCAAGCTGGAAGGCACTATAAGTAACCGCAGCGGCATCGGGGCGCGCGTTGAAGTGCAAACCGGCGAGACCCTACAAATAGATGAAATGCGTTCCGGGTCAAGCTACGCCTCCATGCAGCCGCTGGAGCTGGAATTCGGATTAGGTCAATACACGATAGCGGAAAAGATTACCGTTACCTGGCCCTCGGGTATTGTGCAAAGGCTGAACAATGTTTCTGCAGATCAAATCATTACAATCACAGAACCTTCCATCAACGACTTTGAATCTTCCAATCTGCCAATTGTTATGCTCGAAACAAACGGTCAGGAAATTCCCCAGGACAACAAAATTACCGCGGAAATGTTTGTCATCGACAACGGTCCCGACGCTCGTAATTTTCTCAACGATCCGCCGAATAATTATTCCGGATTAATCGGTATCGAGATTCGCGGCTCCAGCTCGACCAGTTGGCCGAAAAAACAGTATGGGTTTGAAACCCGGGACGAACTGGGTAGTAATCTGAACGTCCCCTTAATGGGACTCCCTCCGGAAAACGACTGGGTGCTCAATGCACCTTATATTGACAAATCCCTCAGCCGTAATGCGCTGATTTACAACTTGTCCAATCAACTCGGGATGTATGCCTCCCGTACCAAGCATTGCGAAGTTTTCCTGAATGGAGAGTACCAGGGTATTTATATTCTGATGGAGAAGATTAAGCGGGATAACAATCGGGTAGATATTGCCACATTAAATCCCGATGAAATCTCCGGCGACGATTTAACCGGCGGCTACATCATCAAAGTTGACAAACCGGGCGATGACGGATTTGTCTCCCTCTATCCCCCATTTCCTGGAGCCACTCAGCAAGTACTCTACCAATTTCACTATCCAAAAGATGAAGACATCGTACCGGAGCAAAGAAGTTATATCCAGAACTTCATGTATAATTTTGAGAATGTCATGAACAGTGAGAATTACAGCGACCCGGTGACCGGCTATCCATCGATTATCAATATTGATTCTTTTCTCGACTTTATCATTCTCAACGAAATTAGCAAAAACGTCGATGGTTATCGTTTAAGCACATTTATGCATAAGGATAAAGACAGCAACGATGGTCGCTTAACGATGGGCCCGATTTGGGATTTTAATCTTGCTTTTGGTAACGCGAACTATTACGACGCAGAAGACACCGACGACTGGATATTAGCGCAGCTCCAGGAAGATCCCGGCGCGCGCGGAGACTTCTTTCAATTGCCATTCTGGTGGCGCCGTTTATTGCAGGACAGCGCCTTTACCACGCTCCTCCAAAACCGCTGGTGGGAACTGCGTAGTACGCTGCTTAGCCAGGAACACACCGAATCTGTCATCGACAGCTTTGCGGTTTTGCTGGAAGAATCGCAATCACGCAACTTTGATATTTGGGCAGGGCCCGGTGTTAGTGGCGGTGGCTTTTGGCCCGTGCCTTCTATCTTCTACACCTTTGAAACCTATGCAGATGAAATCGCTTATCTAAAACTCTGGTTAGCAGAAAGAATGGCCTGGATTGATGAAAACATTGATCAATTGCCGGTATCTTCCCTTAGCATCAGCGTTCCGGAAGAGATTCCAACATCGTTCATCATTCACCCGAATTTCCCAGATCCATTTAATGGTGAAACAACTATTCGCTATGACATCCCCCGCGGCGGGAACATCAATGTTGCAATCTACAACATTGCCGGAGAAAAAATCATCACCCTGGATAATGGCTTCGAATCGTCCGGAGAAAAAGCAACAAGCTGGGACGGCCGCGACAGTCGGGGAATACCTGTTTCCAGCGGACTTTACTTTTTGACCATCCGGCTGGGCACAGAAGTTAAGTCTGAGAAAATATTGTATTTAAAGTAAGAATATATGACAAAATTAGTAAACGTTGGCCTTGTCGGCTTTGGTAAAGCAAGTCGTATTTTTCATGCGCCGCTTATTGACGCATCGGCGAACTTACATTTGCACAGCGTAGTAGAGCGACATAGAAATGAGTCTCAGAAAGTATATCCCGGTGTACGCGTGGTTCGGGATATAAGCGAAATTTTGGCAGATCCGGATATTTCCCTGGTGGTTATCGCAACACCAAATACGACTCATTACTCATTGGCCAAAGCGGTATTAAGCGCAAAGAAACATTTACTGATTGATAAGCCCTTTTGCAACACCTCGGCAGAGGCTCGCGAACTGATAGAATTAGCACAGGAAAACAGCTGTTTATTAACGGTTTACCAAAACAGAAGAATGGATGGTCCATTTCGCACCGTGCAAAAAATATTGGCACAGGAACAACTGGGCAGAGTCGTAGAATATGAAGCATGTTATGACCGGTTTCGTAATTATCAAAAGCCAAATGCCTGGCGGGAGGAAGCTTTACCGGGTTCCGGGGTTTTATTTGACCTGGGCGCACATCTGATTGATCAGGCATTGGTGCTTTTTGGCAAACCGGAAAGCATTTCTGCGGATGTTCGCATTCAGAGAGATAAAGGCGTTACCGATGACAGTTTCGACATTCGTTTGAATTACTGTGAATTAAAAGTCACTCTACGCGCCGGCATGCTTTTTCGGGAAACGCGGGCGCATATTTCAGTTCATGGCACAGCAGGCTCTTTTGTTAAACACGGACTGGATCCCCAGGAAGCGGATTTAATTGCCGGTAAATCTTTACATGACGTCGATTGGGGCCATGAGCCGGAAGAGAATTGGGGCATTTTGCACACAGCAATTGACGGGCTAACCTATCGTGGGAAAGTAGCAACGCTTCCCGGAAATTATCCGGCGATTTATCAAAACATTTTCGAAGCAATCACGACCGGCAGCCGCTTACTCGTTGATCCGGAAACCGCCTGGCAAACCATTCGCCTGATTGAGCTGGCCAGAGAAAGCAGCGAACAACAACGAACAATCAAGATTGATTTTTAGCAGGGAACAGGATGCAATACAAAAACACTATATTCCATTTAAACAAACACTTACAGGTGATTTCTGCTAGTTTGTTTTTAATCTTATTTATTGCCTGCGGCGGCCCTGCAGATGATGCACAACAAACAACTGCATCGGATGCGACAGCGTTTAAATTACATTTTACGGAAGTCACTGAATCTGCCGGGCTAGCCGATTTTGAGCATATTACCGGTGCAGCAGGCGACAAGTGGTTTCCGGAGGCGATGGGCTCAGGATGTGCAATCATCGATTACAATAACGACAACTGGCAGGATATCCTGCTGGTTGGCGGAGGACACTGGCCGAAGTCCGGAGACAACAGTGCAGCAGGCATCTGGCTTTACCACAATAATGGCGATGGCACTTTCAGTCAAAAGACAAGCGAGGCTGGTCTCGGCGATGTGCGAACCTATGGATACGGCCTGGCAGTAGCGGACTATGATAACGACGGCGATGAAGACTTTTTGTTAACGACGCTTTGGGAAGACATGCTGTTCCGGAACGACAATGGTGTTTTTAGCGATGTATCCGCCAGCAGTGGCGTACAAGGGGATAAAACCTGGAGCACATCCGCAATTTTCTTCGATGCGGACAAAGATGGCTGGCTCGATCTTTATGTTGGCAATTACGTAGACTGGTCTCCCGAAAATGACCTGATGTGCACCTTAGACGGCGAAACGAAAAGCTATTGCACGCCGGAGCTCTACACTGGCATCCCCAGCCGCTTCTACCACAACAACGGCGATGGTACTTTCACCGACAAAACTGAATCTGCAGGCTTTTTACCCGCACCGGGGAAAACTTTAGGCATCGTCGAGTTCGATTTTAACCGGGACGGCTGGCCGGATCTGGCAGTTGCAAACGACACGCAGAGAGATCTGCTCTATAAGAATAATGGCGATGGTACTTTTGAGGAGATTGGTGCATTTAGCGGCATTGGATACGACGAAAACGGTCGGGCCCGCGCGGGTATGGGCATCGATGCCGGCATTGTCGATCCTGGCGGAAAAGAGACCATTTTTGTCGGCAACTTTTCCAAAGAAATGATTGGCGTTTATCGCTATCTCGACAACGGCCTGTTCAATGATCGGGCAGCTGCATCCAAAATCGGACGCCCCAGCCTCCTCACATTGACCTTCGGTTTATTCCTTTTTGATGTTGATCTCGATGGCGATCTTGATCTCTACGCAGCAAACGGACATGTGCAGGAGGAAATCGAAGTCACCCAGGATGGTATCACTTATCGGGAGCCTCCCCATCTTTTTATCAATGATGGCAATGGCAAGTTCATCGATAAGCAGAAGGAGGCTGGAGAAGCACTTCAGCTACCTGTGGTGGGACGAGGCGCAGTATACTGTGATTTTGACCGGGACGGTGATCTGGACATTCTGACTACTGAGAATGGCGGACCAGCACATTTGCTCAGAAACGATAGTCAGCACCAAAATCAATACCTTCGGGTCGAGCTGATCGGCAAGAAAAGTAATCGTTCTGCTTGTGGTAGCCGGGTCATCGCTTATGTGAATGGGATGATGCAGGAAAGACGGGTTCGCACTGGCTCCAGCTTCCTGTCCTCTGCGGAAAAAACCGTTACGTTTGGCCTGGGAACGCAGGCAGCAGTAGATTCGCTAATCGTATACTGGCCCAGCGGCATTGTGGAAAAATTTATTGATATTTCCGCCAATCAAGTATTTACTGTAACCGAGAATTCGGATGGGCACTCCACGTATTAGCCGATCATAGTCTTACGGTTACCGGGGGAGATTTTTTGGCAATAGAATTAGCAACGGATCAAACGATCCGCCTACAGGATGGCCGACAGTTGGGATTCGCCATTTACGGCCGGCAAGATGGACATCCTGTTTTCTTTTTCCACGGCGGGAATAACTCACGCCTCGCAGGGGCACTGCTAGAAAAAGGGGCTGTAGCAAATAACGCGATGATAATTGCTCCGGATCGCCCGGGATTTGGTTTATCAGATTTTCAACAACAGCGGAGTTTGCTGGATTGGCCAAAGGATATAGCGGCACTGGCTGACCATCTGCAGTTGCAGTCGTTTAAGTTGATTGGGCATTCCGGCGGTGGCCCTCATGCTCTGGCAACGGCATATTCATTGGCTGATCGCTGCCAGGCAGTAGCGCTGGTAAGCAGTGCGGCACCTCCGGCAGCGAAGGATAAACGGGCAATACCATTTAGAATGATTGGCTTTCTCGCTCGTCGTTTTCCGGCAATTCATCGGCGGATTTTGGCAGACCAGGGAAAAAAATTGCGGAAGCAGCCAACGATTTTTCTACAGCAATGGGGATGGATGTCCAAAGCGGATGGCAGGCTTTTTACAGAACAGCCGGAGATTGCCGAACTGCTGGTGGCAGACATGATCGAGGCAGACAGGAACGGCATTGATGGTGCCGTGCATGAACACCATCTATATGTAAAACCCTGGGGATTTGAACTGGACAGAATAAACACACCCGTCGATATATGGTGTGGACTGGCAGATGTGATGGCGCCATCAAGCTGGGGGGAGTTTCTTGAAAGGCAATTAGCAAATTCACATGGATATTATCTACTGCAGGAAGGGCATGTTTCCTTACTGGTCAATCAGCAAAACAAGATACTCAAACAACTTTTAGAACATTAGTCAAAATGAAAGCTATCAGATTATTATGCGCTCTTTAATTACCATTCACTCAACATTATTGCTGATGCTTCTGCTGGCGATTCTCCTCCTGGAGGGCTGCGATACAAACAATCCTGTGCCGGAGGAAGCATATGTCCCCGCTTCGGAAATGCTGCTGCATCAAAGCAACGAAGCGCTTCGTCAGCATGAATTCCATTATGCGATACGGCTGGCCGACAGTGCTGCCGTCATTGCACCGCAAAACCCTAATGTCTCTTTTTTAAAAGCGAGAATATACTCCGAATTGGGACGCTGGGGATCAGCGGATACCGCCTACCAACAAACACTGGCGCTTAAACCGGACTATCGCGGTGTATGGAATAATCGGGGCAATAACGCTTTCCGCCAGCAAGAATACCGGGCTGCGGTTAAATACTATGAAAAAGAGCTTGCGATCAACAAAGCGGCGATTCCCTGGCGCGGCCTGGGGCGGGCGTATGTTGAGCTGGGCGAAGTAGACAGTGCACGCAGCGCTTTTCTCGAAGCAATTCGACTGGATAGCACTTATACCCCGGCCTATCTAAGCCTAACTTTTCTGCTCGAAGACGAAGGCGAATACGATCAGGCACTTTCCTATATCAATCAAGCCGGGACGCTTGAGCCGGAGAATACCGAATATCGCTACATGGCTGGTGCCTTATTGGTGAAAACTATGCGTTATCAAGAAGCAGAGGTCACCCTGAGGCCGGTGGTGGAGACCTGGCCATGGCATCACGGCAGCCACTACAATCTCGGCCAGGCGTTGGTGCGCCAGGGCCGGAAAGACGAAGGGCAGATATTTTTGGAGAAGGCTGAAGAAGTACGCGCTGCCCAGGCTAAAATAGAGCATCTGGAGAACACTGTTCGATCTTTGCCAGACAATCCAATGTCCCATGCTGCGCTCGGTTTCGCTTTGCGAAAAGTGCAGCGGTATAACGATGCAATGCATGCCTATAAAGTAGCGCTTTACCTTGCCCCGGAAAACCCGGAAATTCGTAACAACATTGCCAATCTTGCCTTGCTCCGTGGCGATACCACTTTGGCCATGCACCACTATCAAACAATCGTAAAGTTTGATCCCTCTCAAGTTAATACCTGGCTGAACATCGGTATAGTTTACGCGCTTACCGGCTACCCGGAACAAGCCAGACAATCCTGGGAAACGGTCCTGATGTATGCCCCCGGGCATCCGGCCGCTAAAGCATATTTAGCAAAACTGGAAAAAGACCAACGCAACCGCTAGTATAAATCAAACGCTCAAGGATTCTATGACGCCTGCTATTAAATGCACTATCTTTTCCATTCTGATCATCCTGATTACCAGCTGCGAAGCGAATGATCCACAACGGGAATTCTTGCCGGGAGAATGGCCGGTTTACCAGGGCGACAACAACAGCTCCCAATATTCCCCGCTCACCGAAATAAATACAGGTAATGTCAATCAGCTGGAAGTCGCCTGGATTTTTAATACCGGCGATGTGGGAGATCGCGACCGCTCCGAGATACAGTGCAATCCTTTAATGATTGACGGCACTTTATACGGAACAACCCCACGGCTGAAACTGTTTGCCCTGGACGCAGCTACCGGACAGGAGAAATGGCGCTTTGATCCTTTTTCCGATAAACGGATTTATTTGCAAACCCGGAATCGTGGTGTCGCATATTGGGCATCGGGCGACAGGAAGCGCATTTTTTTAACTGCTGGCAATCGCCTCTTTTCGGTTGATGCAGAGACCGGCCTATCCGATAAAAACTTTGGTGATGGCAACGGCTATATTTTCCTTACTGAAGGACTGGGGAGAGATCTGCGCTCACTCGATGTTAGCGCAACAACGCCCGGCATTATCTACAAAAACTTGTTTATTCTTGGTTCCCGGGTTGCAGAAACGGCCGGCGCAGCGCCAGGCCATATCCGCGCCTTTGATGTGCTTAGCGGCGAACAAAAGTGGATTTTTCACACCATTCCCCAACCGGGAGAATTTGGTCATGATACCTGGCCGAAGGATGCCTGGCAAACCACCGGGGGCGCGAACTCCTGGAGCGGCATCAGCCTTGATGCTGAGCGTGGCATTGTTTACGTGCCAACCGGTTCCCCGGCCTTTGACTTTTATGGTGGAGACCGCCCGGGAGACAATCTTTTCGGAAATTGCCTTATCGCTTTAAATGCGGCAACAGGTGAACGTATCTGGCATTACCAGTTTGTCCGCCACGATATCTGGGATCGTGACCTCCCGGCCCGGCCGAATCTTCTTACACTAACGATTGATGGCAAGACAATCGATGCCGTCGCACAAATCACCAAGTCCGGCCATGTCTTTATTTTTAACCGTGAAACCGGCGAACCGCTTTTCCCAATCGAAGAAGTGCCTGCGGCGCCTTCTGATTTGCGTGGAGAGTGGACTGCTGCAACGCAACCGCTCCCCCTCAAGCCTCCTCCATTTGCCCGCCAAATCCTCACGGAAGACAACGTCACCAATATATCTCCAGAATCCCGCGCGCTGGTTTTAGAGCAGTTGCGCCTGGTCCGTTCCGGCGGTCAGTTTGTGCCTCCCAGCGTGGAAGGCACTGTCATCTATCCGGGATTCGACGGTGGCGGTGAATGGGGCGGCGCAGCCCACGATCCGAATAATGGCATCATGTATGTAAACAGCAATGAAATGGCCTGGATCCTCACGATGGTCGATCTAAACGCAGAGTACGAAGGCACGGTACCTTCTATTGGCAGAAACACCTACATGGCATTTTGCGCCGGCTGCCACGGCGCCAATCGTTCCGGAGATGGCAAGAATGTTAATCCATCCCTCATCGGCATCGACAAGAGAATGAACAAAGCGGACGTCCTATCACTATTGGAAACTGGCAAAGGTGCTATGCCGGCTTTTAATGTGATTAGCGATGAGCATAAAAGGGCTTTAGTAGACTTCCTTTTTAGTGACCCTCTTCCGGCGAGGGAATCAGCCATCAGCGAGCAGGTTATGGAAATTTCCTATTCCCATACCGGCTACAATCGCTTTTATGATCCGGAGGGATATCCAGCCGTAAAGCCTCCGTGGGGGACGTTAAATGCGATAGATCTGAATAAAGGAGAAATAAAGTGGCAAGTGCCGCTCGGGGAATTTCCGGAGCTTACCGCCCGGGGAATTCCGCCAACCGGCACCGAGAATTATGGCGGCCCGATTGTCACCGCTGGCGGTGTGGTCTTTATCGGCGCTTCCCAGGATGAAAAGTTCCGCGCCTTTGATGCAGAAACTGGTGAGATCCTGTGGGAAACCCAACTGCCAGCCGGAGGATATGCGACACCCTGCACCTACGAAGTGAATGGCCGGCAGTTTGTGGTCATAGCCTGTGGCGGTGGTAAGATGGGAACAAAATCCGCGGATGCGTATGTCGCATTTTCCCTGCCACGCTAAGATATCGACCGGACAGTAGTCTACGGTCCAACAATTTACTTTTTCTTTGCAATAAACAACCTGCAGGGAACTGTGGGCATCAGCTATAAAAACCAGAGGACTGACGTGTCAGATTATACGCTAATCATTGTTGCTGTAGCCAGTATTGCGTTATTGCTATTTCTGGTCATTAAAATGCGCTTGCATGCCTTTGTCGCCTTACTGTTAGTGAGCATGGTGGCTGGTATCCTCGCCGGAATGCCTCCGTCAGAAGTCATGGACTCCATCAAAAACGGAATGGGTGGCACATTAGGATTTGTTGCTGTTGTTGTCGGCCTCGGGGCTATGTTCGGCAGCATCCTCGAAGCATCCGGAGGCGTTGATCGTCTTGCACATACCTTAATCAACAAGTTCGGTGAAGATCGAGCCCAATGGGCACTGGGAGTTAGCGGGTTCATCGTCGCCATTCCGGTTTTCTTTGAAGTGGGATTTATCATTCTCGTCCCATTGGTATATGGCCTCGCCCGCAAAACCGGACGGTCTTTACTTTACTATGGTATTCCACTTGCCGCCGGCCTGGCAATTACCCATAGTTTTATTCCACCAACGCCAGGCCCTATTGCCGTTGCAGACTTGATCGGCGCGGACCTTGGCTGGGTTATCCTCTTTGGTGCGATGGCCGGTTTGCCTGCCCTCATTATCGCCGGGCCAATATTTGCCCGCTATATCGCCAAGAAGATTATAGTTGAAGTCCCGGACCTGTTTCAACCGGCTGAGGATGACGGACGAGAATTGCCGGGCTTTGGGCTGGTTAGCAGTATCATTTTTATTCCCCTGGTGCTTATTCTGCTGAACACGCTTTCTGGCGTGCTCCTTCCGGAAGGCAATATTGCCCGGACAATATTAGGCTTCCTCGGGCATCCTTTCGCCGCTTTACTCCTGGCAACAATGCTCGCATTCTATTACCTCGGTACCCGCCTTGGCTTCCCGAAAGAAAAAGTGATCGAGATTGCTACACGCTCGCTGGAACCTGCTGGAATGATCATCCTGATCACCGGCGCCGGTGGCGTTTACAAACAAGTATTGATCGATTCCGGTGTTGGGAAAGTACTCGCGGATATGATGACCGCTTCTCCCCTACCCCCTGTCGTGCTGGCATTCATTGTTGCTTCACTGGTACGCGTTGCGCAAGGGTCTGCAACAGTCGCGATGATTACTGCTGCCGGTATTATGTCGCCGATTATCAGCGGACTTGGTCTGGAAGAGCCGCATCTGGGTCTGATGGTCATTGCCATCGCATCAGGTGCGACCATTTTGTCCCACGTAAACGATTCCGGCTTTTGGTTGATCAGCCAATATCTGGGCATGAACGAACAGCAAACATTGCGCTCCTGGACAGTGATGGAAACCCTGATAGCCCTGATCGGATTTACCGTTGTCTTTATAGTTAGCTTGTTTCTATAAATTACATGGAGAGTTTTTATGCAGCTACATATTGTTGATACTGCGATTATCATCACCTATGTGATAGCGGTAATCATTATTGGTGTCTATCTATCGAAAAAGGCCAGTGAGGATATTGGTTCCTACTTCCTTGGCGGCAACAAAGTGCCCTGGTATGTTCTTGGTACATCCAATGCATCCTCAATGTTCGACATTACCGGCACAATGTGGCTGGTCTATATCATCTTTGTTTATGGCCTAAAAGGAACGCTACTACCCTGGCTCTGGCCAACCTTTAATCAAATATTTTTAATGGTTTATCTATCCATTTGGATTCGCCGCTCCGGTGTGGTAACCGGTGGTGAATGGATGGGCACCCGTTTTAGCAAAACCGGCGGTGGAGAGCTGGCCCGAATCAGCGTGGTAATATTTGCCTTTATCAGCGTTATCGGGTTTCTCAGCTACGGCTTCAAAGGAATCGGCAAGTTCGCAATGGTCTTCTTTCCCTGGGATCTTTCCCCGGACACTTATGCCATCATCATTATGAGCATCACCACTGTTTATGTTATTTTGGGAGGCATGTACAGTGTGGTCATCACGGACCTGATCCAATTCGCTTTACTTACTATCGTTTCTTTCTTTATCGGCTACATCGCTATCAGTCAAATCTCTCCGGAGATGATAGCTGCCGCCACACCGCAGGGATGGAATGAACTATCCTTTGGTTGGGAGTTGGGCCTGGACTGGTCCGGAATAATGCCCTCGGTGAATGAACGAATAGCGCAGGATGGCTGGGAGCTATTCACAATCGTGGTAATGATGATGCTTTTCAAGGGCTTTCTGATCAGTTTTGCAGGACCAAGCCCGAACTATGACTTACAGCGCATCCTGGCAACCCGCAGTCCGAAAGAATCCGCATTAATGAGCGGCGTCGTATCTATTTGCTTACTGCCGCGCTGGTTGATGATTACCGGCTTTACCGTCATAGCACTGGTATACCTCAGTCCGGAACTTGCTGCACAAGGGCAGGCGATCGACTTCGAGATGATTCTGCCCTATGTTATCAACAACTTTATTCCTGTGGGAATTATGGGACTACTGTTAGCAGGATTACTGGCAGGCTTCATGTCAACCTTCGATTCAACCGTTAATGCTGGCGCTTCTTACCTGGTCGTCGATGTCTACAAGCGTTATATCAAAACAGATGCTTCTCCGAAACAGTACGTCAAGATGAGCTACGTTGCTTCTATCTTTGTTGTAATCATCGGCTTCATCTTTGGTATGATTACGGAATCGATCAACACTGCAATGCAATGGATCGTCTCCGGTCTTTGGGGAGGTTATACTGCGCCGAACCTCCTGAAGTGGCATTGGTGGCGCTTAAACGGTTATGGCTTCTTTGGTGGCATGATCAGCGGAATGATCGTTGCTCTCGGCCTTCCATTGCTTATGCCGGAACTGTCCGCGCTTGATGGCTTTCCGATCATTCTGGTTATCTCCGGCTTAACATCAATTCTGCTAAGCCTCGCTACACCGGAAGAAGACGACAGCATTTTAAAATCATTTTACACCTCCGTGCGCCCCTGGGGAATTTGGGGTCCGGTGCATGAGAAAGTTCTGCAGGACGATCCTTCCTTTCAGCGCAACGGCGCATTCAAACGGGATATGCTGAACATTATCGTTGGAATCGTCTGGCAATTAACCCTGGTATTAGTACCGGTTTACATGGTTCTACAGGAAGGGCAATCGCTTACAGTAGCGGTGCTGGTATTGGCGATTACCAGTTTTATTCTAAAGAAGAACTGGTATGACAAACTGGAAGATGAATAATCACAAATGAAAACACTTACAGACAACACAGAGGAGGACTTTATGAAACAAGGGAAAAAGAATTTGGAGACCGGAGGTAAGAAGATTTCCCGCCGGAAGTTTCTCGGCACTGCCGCACTCGCTACCGCTGCAGCAACAGTCGTTCCCCGGCATGTCATGGGGGGACAGGGATATACACCTCCGAGCGACAAAGTCAACCTGGCAGTCATTGGCGTCGGCGGGCAGGGCACGATTCATTTGAATCAGTTTTTAGGAATGGATGATGTCCAGATCGTTTCTGTCTGTGATGTTAATGAACTATGTGATTATAAAAAATTCTATTTCGGTGGCGTCGCTGGTTGGGGACCGGCAAAAAACCTCGTGAATGAAAGCTATGCAGAGCAAAAAAATGCCGGCAGTTATAAAGGGTGTAGTGCATTTGTAGATTTCCGGGAAATGCTTCAGAAAGAACCCGGTATCGATGCCGTCGTTGTTGCCACCACCGATAACAATCATGCGATTGCTTCTATGGCTGCGATTAAAAAAGGGAAGCATGTTTATTGCGAAAAGCCTTTAACCCACGATATCTATGAAGCAAGAATGCTCACCCTGGCCGCCCGAAAGCAAGGGGTCGCAACACAAATGGGTAACCAGGGACGCTCCATGGAAGGCAACCGGCTGGTGCGAGAATGGATTCAGGATGGCGCTATTGGGGATGTACATGAAGTTCACGTCTGGACAAACAGGCCGTTTGGCTATTGGCCGCAAGGGGTTAACCGTCCCGCCACGATCCCTTCTGTACCTAGAGAATTGAACTGGAATCTCTGGCTGGGGCCCGCGGCGTTTCGTCCGTATCATCCGACCTACGTGCCATTTAACTGGCGGGGATTTTGGGATTTTGGCACCGGCGCGCTCGGCGATATGGGCTGCCATCTCATGGATACCCCGGTATGGGCATTGGATCTCGGACAACCGAATAGCGTCGAAGCCAGCTGCACACCAGTAAATGACGAGACGGCACCGGTAGGGTCGATCATCCATTACGACTTTCCTGCCCGTGGCAGCATGCCGGAAGTACGGATGAGCTGGTATGATGGTGGATTACTACCTCCGCGCCCCGTAGAACTTGAAGAAGGCCGAAGAATCAGCAAAGACGGCGGCATCCTTTTTGTTGGTAACAAAGGGAAGCTCCTCTGCGGCACCTATGGCGACAATCCCCGCCTGATACCCGAAACTGCGATGAAGGCTTACAAACGGCCGGAAAAAACGATTCCGCGTGTCGAAGGGATTCGGGAAGATTGGATACAAGCATGCAAGGGCGGCACACCAGCCTGTTCTAACTTTGATGTTTCCGGGCCATTGACGGAGATTGTATTACTTGGCAATTTAGCCGTACGCGCAAATGGCCGTCGCTTGAATTGGGATGGCGAAAAGATGGAAGTAACCAACTATGATCCTGCCAACCAGTATGTACGCCGGCAATATTATGGTGGCTGGAAATTATAGATATAAGCCCGGGATAGCACCTGGGAATCCCTTTGGGTATTTTCTTGCGCTATCCCGGAAAAATACTTGAAAGTTATCGCAGGATTAAATATCTTAATTAAATTTCGAAATCGATTTCGGGCATAAATAACAAGTAGATATAAAAACTCCCTTGTGCTATGATTACAATAAAAGAAATCGCAAAAATTGCCGGGGTTTCCAAATCCACTGTATCAAAAGCACTGAATGGAAAGAAGGATATAAGCCCCAAAACCCGGGAAAAGATACTCAAAATAGCCAAAGCGCATAATTTTACACCGAATGCATATGCGAAAGGCTTACGTAAAAGAGTAACTGAAAACATTGGTGTTATCTTCCGCCGGGAAGAACGCTCCATCTCGGGTAACCCATTCTATTCCAGAGTATTGGAAGGTATCGAGGAGGCGACGCTGAACACGGACTACAACCTCCTG
Source organism: Calditrichia bacterium (assembly GCA_028284905.1). GTDB lineage: Bacteria > Calditrichota > Calditrichia > RBG-13-44-9 > J075 > JACKAP01. Next base: position 442,742 of record JANQQU010000043.1, on the reverse strand, counting down.
CTCCATTTGGCCTCCTTCGAAGGGGGCGAACTGCCTTCAATCGTCAAAAAGAAACAAGTGGATGGTATCCTCCTGATCGGAACTCATCATCGGCAGTTGATAAAGAATTTAAAAGAATCACACATACCGATGGTGCTAATCGATCCCGGAGAAATTACCGAGGACTGTTTTCAAGTGTTGATAGACAATAGCCACGGTGCATATCTGGCGACTGAGCATTTGATCAAAACCGGGCACAGGCGGATCGGGTTCGTTTCCGGTGATATCCGCCGGGCCAGTTTTCGTGAACGCCTCATAGGCTTTCGCAATGCGCATAGCCATTATCAAATTCCCATCGATGAATCTTTGATCCAAAAAGGAGAGATGGGACAAGGATATGAACTTACCCGCAGATTGTTAAGCATTGAACACCCGCCAACGGCCATTGTTGCTTCACATGATTTAAATGCAATTCAGGGTTATCAGGCGGCATTTGATCATGGTTTCAAAATTCCGGAGGACATCAGCTTTGTCGGCTTTGATGACATTGATCTTTCCCGCATGGTCTCCCCTACCTTATCGACAATTCGGGTATTAAAAAAGCAATTGGGCTCTACCGCTTTTAAAGTGCTGGAACAAATCATCAACGGAGAGGCGCGGGAATCGTTCACCACTGTTATCTCGGTCGAGTTTATTGAACGTGATTCAGTATCTGGGAAATCTGCCGGTTAAAAACCAAGGTTTAAGTATAAGGACAAGCTCTTTGACTGACATCATCACTGAGAAAAAACAAACTGCCAGCCGTTTGTTTCTGGGAAGCGGCATGGCAATGCTAACGACAGCGATATCTGTTGCAATCATCGCAGTAGTGCTGCCGGATATTAAAAACCATTTCCAGCTTAGCATCGCACAGATTGAATGGCTAAGTGCTGCTGCCCTGATCACCTTCGCTGCCTCTCAATTGGTTTTTTCAGCAATGTGCGAGAAACCTGGAATGCGTTTCCTTCTTCGGGCGGCACTTCTATCACACTTGATAGGTATCGGCATTACTATTTCGGCCAGTGAATATCCTCAGTTTGTTGCAGGTATTTTAATTATCGCAATGGCATCCGGTCTCGTTAAAGCAGCGAGCAATCCACTGATTGTTGCATTATATCCGGAGAACAAGACGACAAAACTCAATCATCTGCATGCCTGGATTCCCATTGGTATTGCCATCGGCGGATTAGCGACCTACATATTAGACCTGTCAGGTTCAGGGTCCTGGCAAATCAAGGTTGGGGTAATACTCATTCCAGTGATGATTTATGGCATTTTACTTTTCAATCAAGCTTTCCCGGGTCCCGACAGTGGACATTCGGAGAATTCCTTCAAAACAATGCTTAGTGCAGCATTTCTAACCCCACTAATGCTGACATTATTATTTGCGATGGCACTGGCGGCATCACTGGAAAGCGGCCCGGATCAATGGCTACCAAAAGTCCTCGACAATGGCGGCATTCCGACAATTTTATCTCTCATCTGGATTAGCGGCATCTTCGCCCTGATGCGTTTTAAAGCCGGCAATGCGCTTCAACGCTTTTCCTCTATCGGACTACTTCTCATTTCCGCAATAATTTCATCATTTGCTTTTCTTGGGCTAAGCTATAGCAACAGTGGCTTTCTCGCCTTATTCTTTGCCACCGTTTTTGCTATTGGGGCTTCCTATCTCTGGCCAACCCTGCTTGGAGTGGTTTCGGAGAGAATTCCCAAAAGCGGCGCTCTCGGCCTGGGACTAATGGGCGCTACAGGACTATTAGTCGCTGGTTTATTAGCTGCGCCTATCATGAGTGATATTTCTGATTATCATGCACACGAAAAACTTTCCAGCAAGCGCACGAAAGTTCTGTTCGAAGTATATCTGGAACGAGTTTATCCCCACGCAATGATCGCCCAGGGTGGCAGCCGCTGGGATCTTAAATACGCGGCAGACATTTCTGACAAATCCATTCAATTCTACGACGAAACACGAATGCTGCCAATCATTCAAACAGCCAGGGCAGTTCGTGCCATAGCCAATACCGGCCTGGATGTAGATTTTGTCGAGGAAGCAAACGAATTGATCGGTCCTGCGGATTTACATGGCGGTCGTATATCGATGCGCTATTTATTGATTCCATCGCTTATTCTCTGTGCACTTTTCGCCGCGCTCCATTACCGTAAACCAGAGACGAAGTAGTCTTAAACAAACAATTTATCATATCACCAACATTTTAAACAATTTAAGGATTAACTATGGATCGTAGAGAAGCCTTGAAGCGAATAGGCGTTTTGCTCGGTGGCACCGTATCGCTCCCCCTCGTCAATGCTGTTCTGAGCGGTTGTGAGCCGTCGGAAGCCCCCTGGGACCCGCGCACGCTGACAAAAACCCAGGATGAAATTATTCAAGTCATCACTGATATGATTATTCCCCGCACAGAAACGCCTGGTGCAAATGACGTACGAGTCAATCGTTTTATCGACATGATCCTCAGTGATTGGGCAGAGGATGAAGATCGAATCAGATTTTTGGCAGGTTTTACACAATTTAGCGAACTGTGTCAGAAAAATTACGGCAAACCGTTTCTGGAAATGGACAATAAGCAGCAGTCGGAGTTGCTGACAAAATTGGATAAAGAAGGTGTGGAAGCAAGGCTAAACGACGTTGAAGATTTACCATTCTTCGCGATAATCAAGGAGATGACATTAGTCGGGTATTACACATCTGAAGCCGGTGCAACTCAGGAATTAAGATATAAGCCCGTCCCGATTTACTACGATGGTTGCGTGCCTGTGGAAGATGTTGGCCGCACCTGGGTTTAATTCAAAATTCTATCAACCACTTTGACAACAACTGCTTAAAAGGAAATTCGCATGAAAAATGTTTATGTATCTACCCCTCAGGATGAATATGATGCGATTGTCGTCGGCTCAGGGATTTCCGGGGGATGGGCTGCCAAAGAGCTTTGCGAGAAGGGCTTTAAGACCCTGGTTTTGGAACGTGGCAAGAACCTCGAACACGTTAAAGATTATTACTACGAACATACGCCGGACTGGGAATTTAAATACCGCGGCCTGGGCGATCAAAAGCTGTATGAGAAGGAATATGAAGTCCAGAGCCAGTGTTATGCCTTTGGCGAGGCAACTCAACATTACTTTGTTAACGACAAAGAAGATCCGTATTCTACAGATCCCGACAAACCATTTACCTGGATTCGCGGATATCACGTCGGAGGTCGTTCGATCATGTGGGGACGCCAGGTTTATCGCTGGAGTGAAATGGATTTTGAAGCGAATGCAAAAGATGGCCACGGTGTCGATTGGCCGATTCGTTATAAAGATATTGCCCCATGGTATGATTATGTGGAAAAGTTTGTCGGTATCAGTGGCAAAAAAGAAGGATACCCTCAGTTGCCGGACGGGCAGTTTCTGCCTGCCATGCCAATGAATTGCGTGGAAGAGCATGTTCGTGACAGCCTTGAGAAGAAATTTACAGACAGAAGAATGACCATCGGCCGGGTTGCAATCTTAACCCAGGCGCACAATGGCCGGGCAGCTTGCCACTACTGTGGCCCCTGCCATCGCGGGTGCTCCACCGGCTCATATTTCAGCAGTCTTAGCTCTACACTGCCAGCAGCTGCAAACACCGGCAATATGACCCTTCGCCCAAACAGTATCGTACACAGTGTTATTTATGACCCCACTCGTAAGCGCGCCAGTGGGGTGCGGGTAATCGATGCCGTAACCAAAGAGGTTATCGAATTTCATGGGAAGATCGTTTTCCTTTGTGCATCAACCCTCGGCACAGCGAAGATTCTCCTGAATTCAACTTCCCCAGAATTCCCGAACGGTATCGCCAACACCAGTGGTGCGGTCGGGCATTATCTTATGGACCATCCTTTTAAAGCCGGTGCTGAAGGGCTTGTGGAGGGTTACGAAGATAAATACTATTACGGTTATCGCCCCAATGGCATTTATGTCCCCCGGTTTCGGAATGTAAATGATCAGCATCCTGACTTCCTGCGCGGATATGGTTTTCAGGGCAGCGCAGAACGAAAAGGGTGGACGCGTGGTCTGGAAACAGCAGCCCTCGGTACAGACTTGAAAGGCCAACTGCGGAATCCCGGTCCCTGGAAGATGCGTTTTCAGGGCTTTGGAGAATGTTTGCCACGATACGACAACCATGTTGAGCTCGATCCCGACACACTCGATGCCTGGGGCATGCCGGTGCTGAAGATTAACTGCACCTGGGGTGAGAACGAGATTAAACTCCGGAAAGACATGCAGATAACCGCCGCAGAAATGCTCGATGCTGCCGGCGCAAAATCAATCGAGACTTACGAAAATGAAAATCCTCCGGGGTTAGGCATCCACGAAATGGGCACCGCCCGCATGGGTCGGGACCCGAAAACATCGGTTGTAAATGGCAATTGCCAGACGCATGATGTTTCCAATCTGTTTATCACTGATGGCTCGGTAATGGCATCCTCAGCTTGCCAAAACCCATCAATAACTTACATGGCTTTAACAGCACGCGCCTGTGATTTTGCTTATAACGAAATGAAGAAGATGAATTTAGTCTAAGAGGAGTTAACCTAAAATGGACAGAAGAACTTTTATGAAAATTTCGGCAGGAAGTATTTTCGGTGGCTTACTACTTTCCTGTGCGGAAAATAAAGCGGGAGAAAATGAAGCTATGGGTAATCCTGAAAGGCAGCTTGCCAAAATCGGTTTCCAACTATATTCCATTCGTTTTTTACTGGAAAAGGATTTCCAGGGGATTCTCTCGACAGTAGCGAAAGCAGGGTACAAGGAATTGGAGTTTCATGATTATTTTGGTAATACACCGGCGGATGTTAGAAAAATGATCGATGATCTTGGCGTCACGTCTCCATCGGTTCATGTTTCAATAGATCGTTTGCGGAACAACCTCTCTGAAGAAATAGAAAATGCGGCAACGATGGGGCAAAAGTTTATGGTATGTCCATGGTTATCCGAGGACCAGCGTACTGCCGATGGTTACAAAGCATTAATAGCTTCTCTGAATGAAGCCGGCGAAGCCTGCCAGAAAGCCGGCATCCAACTCGCTTACCATAATCATGATTTTGAATTTTTTCCGCTGGAAGACGGCGCCTTGCCAATGGATTTGATACTTGCCCAAACCGATGCAGACAAAGTAAAGATAGAGCTTGATTTGTACTGGATTCGCAAAGCCGGCCATGATGCTTTGGCTTATTTTGAGAAACATCCCGGCCGTTTCCCACTTTGCCATGTTAAAGATATGGACGCAGAAGGTAATATGGTTGATGTTGGTGCCGGCGTCATCGATTTTGCCGAGATATTCGCAAAATCCGAACAAGCTGGCTTAAAGCATTACATTGCTGAATATGACAATCCCGAAGATCCGGTTGCGACAGTGAAAAATTGTTACAACTACCTCGAAAAACTTCGTTTCTGAAATACTTGTCTAACCTTCATATTTTAATACTCACTATGAGTGTTCATCTGTGCTCATAGTGAGTATAATTCGGTAAACAAATTGAATATCCCGGTTTATAATGGTATCTTCTTTTCTGAAAGATCATTGGAGGAGATATGGAAGATGTATTGCAGGAAGTGAAGATTAAATTGTCCCCGGCCGTTATCGATCAATTGGAACGATATGCGATGGCTTATAGCACGACGCCGGGTGAAATTGTTACTCAGGCATTAAACCGCATGTTTAATTCGGTCGTCGAAGAACCGCAGGCGCCAGCCATAGACTTCAGTGAAATCCGCAAGAAATTGTCCCGGCCTTAATTCCCCTGGTCACCATTGCTGCCTGTAGACTCATCATCAGTTTCATTTTCAGCCGGCGGGTCATCCTCAATCGTCGGTGTTGATGGCTTGGTAATCGGGCGTTGATTATTTTCCGGTGCATCCTCACCTTCCCGGACATTAAAATCCGCCCAGCCGGCAACAATGATATTCCCAAAAGGATCGACGGACAATGAGCGGGCTTCCTGATCGGACGCACCGGGAATACCAGTTAATATAAATCCGCGGCCACCGAGGGATTCATCCGGTTTGCCATCAAAATGATGACGCATCAGCAAAATTTTGTTTTGGCCATCTTTCATGGTCGCTCTACCGATGACCACAACCCTTCCGCTTAAATCCAGGGCAACGTCGCTAACTGTTTCGCTTCGTGAAGGGGGAATATCGACACGGACATATCCCTTTCCGCCGAAAGAACGATCCGGACGGCCATTGCTTAAAAAACGCACTAACACCAATCCTCCCCCACCGGCATCTGCATCGGATTCACCGGCAACAACAATTCGTCCGTCGGGATAAACCGCCACTGCGGCCGCTCGTTCTGTTCCGGCGCCGGACATATTTATGGTCGCCACACCATTGAGGCCAAATGTGCGATCCCGTTGCCCTTCGGAATCATAACGAATCATCGCAAATTGCCCTTTATTATTCAAAAACGCTCTGCCGGCGGCAATAATCCGGCCACTTCTGTCAATAGCCATATCATAGAGTTCCGGGCTAAGATCGCGGGTAAACTCCGTTACCACCCGGCCGCTATGGCCATAGCTCCGATCCAGGTCCCCATCGCGGGTATAGCGGGCGGCAACCAGCTGGGCCATATCTTCATCTTCGTAGCCGACACCGGCAACCACGACTTTCTGGTCGGCACTTAAGCCAATCGCATAAGCATACTCGTCCCGGACTTTCCAAAAGTTGGTTATGATAGTGCCTTCATACCCAAAGCTGCTATCCACTTTACCATCTTCCGTGTAACAAACAATGGCGAGATCGGAATAATCCGGCCCTTCACTTTTTTGAACGAATCCGGCGGTCAAAATCCGATTCTGAAAATCAATTGTCAGCGCCCGTGCCTCACAGAATTCGCCCAGATCATACCCAGAGAGACTGCGGCCTCCAATGCCAAAATTGCCATCCAAAGCGCCATCTTTTTCTTCGAAGCGGGCCAGGGCAATTTGGTTCCGCCCCTTCACATTTGCGCACCCCGCTGCGACAACACGCATATTTTTATCGATCGTTACGGCATGTGCCATTGCTGCGGAACCATTTCCCGGCGCAGAACCAATATTCCCAAAGGCACTGCCTTCATCGAAAGCAGCAAAAGCAACACCTTCGTTTTGGAAAGATTTATCCAGGCGGCCATCCATCTTGAAACGAGCAACAAAGAAGGATTTTCCCAGTTGCGGCGCATTGCAACTGGAAAGGCTAACTAAAAAGATAAAGGCCAACAAACCGGTCAGCTTTATCTTTTTCACAATGTATTCGTTCATAAACATCTCTTTTCCCAAAGAAACAAGCAATTATTCTAGACTTTTTCGCCACAGAACTTACAGTAGACAGCATCCTTGTCATGCCCCTCAGCACTGCAGTTATGGCAAGTTTTTGTATTGAACGTTTGTGGGGACATCTGCGAGAGTTCCGATGTTACAATCCCGGTTGGCACAGCAATAATCCCATACCCCATAATCATGACAATAACAGCGAGAAGTTGCCCGGGGATGGTTTGCGGGGCAATATCGCCATAGCCAACAGTCGTTAGCGTAACCACTGCCCAGTAGATACTTCTCGGAATGCTGGTAAACCCGTTTTCTTCCCCCTCAACAACATACATCAACGATCCGACGATGATTACCAGAATCATTACTCCATACAAAAAAACAAATATTTTTCGCCGGCTGGCATAAATAGCCCGGTAGAGCAAACTCGCTTCGGTCATATAACGCACCAGGCGCAAAATGCGAAAAACCCGCAGAATTCGCAGGGTCCGAATAACCAGCAGATATTGGCTGCCCGGTACTATCAGGCTTAAATAGGTGGGAATAATTGAAAGCAGATCGACAAGCCCGTAAAAACTCCGGGCATACAACCATGGTCTGCCAACAGTTGTCAGTCGGAGAAAATATTCAATGGTGAAAAGTATGGTGAAGCCCCATTCCAGAATGCGCAGTATTTCCCCGAAATTATCGCGCATTAAGGCAGTGCTTTCCATCATCACGACGACAACGCTCAACAGAATGACGGTGATTAGCATCAGGTCAAATGTTTTACCTGCGGGTGTCTCCGCTTCAAAAATAATTTCATGCGTTCGCAGCCGCCACCCCTGGTATCTGCTCTTTTCCGCGCCCTTATCCATACATTCCCAAAATATTCGCTTAACTAATTTCCTATTTCAAAAATAAACAGTATTTTACTAAAAGCAAAGGACATATCCACAGGAGAATTTATGAAGCATCTGGTATTCATTATTGCAATATTACTTTTCACTCTAAAATTTGCCGTCGCACAGCCTTCCCCTTCTCAAAAAACCTTACATGAATTATTCGAAAGCCACGAATCCTATCTACTGGCAGAATACCCGGAAAGGGCTACTTATCGGGGTATTAAAACTTCAAATCACCGATTGACGGATTATCGCCCTACCGCTATTGCTGCACGCCAGGCTTACAACAAAGAGATGCTCAACAAACTTTCAGAAATCAAACGGGATGATCTCCCTCCGGTGGATCAGTTAAATTATGATCTTTTTAGCAGAAACTTTCGTATTGCGGTTGCAGACGCTGAATTTTTTGAACATTTACTCCCGATAGATCAATTGGGAGGCCCTCAGTTGAGTTTTCCTGGCCTTGTTTCTATAACTCCCTTCGAAACTGAAAAAGACTATGACGCTTACATCAAGCGGCTTGCTGCAGTGCCGCGCTATCTCAACGAGATTATCGACTTGATGGAAGCCGGCAGAAAAACCGGCTGGATGCATACTCAGATGCCCTTGCGTGGCGTGGCTGCACAAATCGAGGCGCAGTATGCCGGCCCCACCGATTCCCTGAGATACTTTCACCCTTTTTTAAATTTTCCGGATAGAATCGATGAGGAAACTCGCGAGCAATTGATTACCCAGGGGAGAAATGCATTAGAAACTCATTTTATCCCTGCTTTCAAAAAACTGCATCGCTATTTTGTTGACACCTATTACCCGGCAGCATATGCAAAGGCTGGCGCCTGGCAGTTTCCCAATGGGAAGGCGTTTTATGAGAATCGGGTTGCCTTTTATACAACAACCTCCCTCTCCCCCACCGAAGTTCATGAGATTGGTAAAAAGGAAGTCGCCAGAATTCGCGGCGAAATGGCAGCAATCATTTCTTCTCTGAACTTTGAAGGCAGCTTTCAGGATTTCCTCTATTTCCTGCGCACAGATCCACAATTTTACTATACAAAGGCTGAGGATCTGCTAATGGGCTATCGGGATATTTGCAAACGTATTGACCCGGAGCTAGCTGCACTATTCGGCAAACTGCCACGCACACCTTACGGGGTTCGGGAAATACCGGCATTTGAAGCGCCGACTACCTATACCGGCTATTATAATCGGCCTTCAGCCGATGGTAAACGGGCCGGCTATTTTTATGCGAATACTTACAAACTGGAAACCCGCCCCAAGTATGAGATGGAAGCATTAGCAATCCACGAAGCGATGCCGGGACATCACCTGCAGATCGCCCTGGCGATGGAGTTGGAGAATGTGCCGACTTTCCGGCAACGCGGCAACTCCACGGCTTTTGTGGAAGGATGGGCATTGTATTCAGAAAGCCTGGGAGAAACCCTGGGCCTGTATCAGGATCCTTATTCCAAGTTTGGGCAATTGACTTACGAGATGTGGCGCGCCTGTCGGCTGGTCGTCGATACCGGCATGCATTATTTTCAGTGGACCCGCCAGCAGGCGATTGACTTTATGAAAGAGAATACAGCGAAAACCGAACATGACATCTCCAATGAAGTTGATCGCTACATCGTCTGGCCGGGACAGGCGCTTGCTTATAAAATTGGCGAGTTAAAGATAAAAGAGTTGCGTTTGCGTTGCGAGAATTCGCTCGGCGATCGTTTTGACATTCGGGAATTCCATGATAAAATCCTTGAAAACGGGGCAATTCCGTTGGATGTACTCGAAGGCATCATCAACGAGTTTATTCAGGCAAAATTATCTCTTCCGGAATAAGGCATCTGTTTAGGTGGAATTTTTTAGACATATTTTTCGCCAATGTTGAAGAATATCAGCATTGGCGAAATTGTCAGGGAAATCTACTATCGAGTGCGGTTTTCTGTTGGCAGGATTGCACCAACGGGCGGAGATTTACTACCGGACGTTTTCCCCTTTCCCCCACCGGTCGTACTATTCTTTGCCATTCCGCCGGAAGGCACCTGGGTAGAAACCCCATTGTTCACTCGCCAGCCGACGTTTAGATCCAGCACATCAACACCACCATCGAGATTAAAATCCGAATATTTGCTATAATTCCACAATGTGGCATTTTGCGCACGCCAAACAGTATTCTTGTCTGTAGCGTCAATACCTCCATCGGCATTACCATCCCCGGAATACATTCCGAAAACACCGGCGCTAACTTCCGTTAACGGATCGCTGCCATAGGCAGTGCCCTGGGAAGTGGTGAAATCGTAAAGAGAACTACTATCGCTTAAGGACAACGCATTGCTGCTCATAATCGCCAGATGATTCCGATGCATAATGACCACATAATAATCCCCGGCGGTCATTCCGTCGAAGGTTAAAGTGCTGCCATCCATATCAGTGATTGTGCCATCTTTTTTCAACAAGCCCGCTCGTCGGGATGTGTCCGAACCGGTGGGCGTATTTCGCAATGCCACTAGCACCCAATCAACAACATTGGTCGGCATGGTTACAACACTGTCATCGCCGGTATAATTCCATGGTGCAGTATTAAACGGTTGCTGTACTGGTAACAGCGCATTGGCAGCCAATGTGGTGTCCATTTCACCGGCATTATAAGGGCCTTCCAGCCAAACCTTTGCATTTACCACTGGTGGCAGATTCTGTTGGAAGATTGCCCCAATGACAGTATTAGAATCCATCTGAACACTATCCGGATTAACAATTCCTCCCAGCGCATCACTCCAGCCAACAAAACTATAGCCACTGTCCGGCACTGCCGTCGCGGTTACCACCGTCGCGCTGTCATAAACACCGCCGGAGGGTGAAAGCGTAATACTGCCGCCACTGTCAACAGTCGTTGTCAAAGAGAATTGACGAATAAAACTGGCGGAGACCGTTTTGTTACCATCCATCGTAATGCTATCGGGATTCGCGCTACCACTTAGGTCGCCACCCCAACTGACAAATCGATAGGCACTATCTGCTACAGCCGTCAATGTTACCACAGTATTTTCATCATAAGTTGAATCCTGCGGACTTTGTGTAATACTACCACCGCTGCCAGCAGATGCCGTCAGGGTATAAGTATTCACCACAACTTGCGGACGAATTTCCAATCCGATCATTGCCCAATCGACATCATCACTAATGCCACCATTAACGAGAATCGATCCGGCTGTTTCCGCTTCGCGATCCTGGACTGCAAGTGTCGCTGCCGATCCTAAACTACCGCCTTTATTCACTTCCGCCCGTTCGGTATATGCAGTCGGCGATGTATGTGTTTTATTGCGAATGCCCACAGCACTGTAAACGTAGGCGCCATCAATCGATGTGGTGATGTTAAAGGCATATGAATCACTATCGGAACCACCGCTACAGCTACCGTCTAATCCATTGGTATTGCCGGATATTATCGCCCCGATTGGCTGAGCTGGGTCGACACCGGAGTAACGGCTGACTGCCAGCACAGTATTCTGAGAAGAACCGGTTAATGTTGCTGTGACAGTACTGTTTCCACTGGGTGTTCCGACCGCATACCAGACTTCCACACCGGTTTGACTGCGTCCGGCGCATTGTTCATCTGCTGACTGCCAGCTAAGTCCTAAGCCGGTCACTGTGTCTACTAAAACATGAGAACGCGTGGAAATCGCTGCAATATATAGGTGATCATTTTCTGCGGTAAGGGCGGATGATGTCGTCACGCTACTACTGCTGCTACTTGTGCCGGTTTCCACTTCCTCAAAGGTAATTGCAGTTGGGATCGCAAATGAAGCGGTAAACTGCTTATCTGAATTCATCGGAATAGCAATTGCAGCCTCAGTGCCAGTCGTATCCCCACTCCACCCGGAAAACACTCGGCCGGGCCCCGGCGTTGCGGTCATGGTAACAACGGTTGCGCTGTCATAAACACCTCCGGAGGGATCCAGGCTGACTGAGCCATCTCCAGCAACAGAGGTTGCTAATGTGAATTGTCGAATAAAATTAGCGGTTACTTGTTTGTCGCTATTCATAACAATACTATCCGGGTTAGCGCTACCACTAAGGTCACCGCTCCAACCGGAGAAACGATATGCACTGTCTGCTGTAGCGGTAAAAGTGACGACAGCTAAACTATCGAAGATAGTATCACTGGATGAAACTGTTAAGCTGCCACCAGCGGTGGAATCTACCGTTAGAGCGAAGCGTGCCAGGAATTGCGGAGCAATAGATTTGTCGCCATCCATTGTCAGGCTGTCGGTGGTATCCGTCCCGCTAAGATCACCGCTCCAACCGAGGAAGATGTATCCCGAATCGGGCATTGCAGTTGCATAAACAACAGTAGCACTATCATAAGTACCGCTGCTACTGGTATCCGGGTTTAATTGCACTGAACCGCCAGCAGCATTTACAACGGTTAATTTATATTGTTTGATAAAACTGGCAGAGACCAGACTGTTCGCCGTGATGAGCAAACTATCGGGATTTGCACTACCACTGAGATCGCCACCCCAGCTAAGAAAACGATATCCACTATCCGGAATCGCGGTAAAAACCGGGCGGGAAAGGCTATCATATAACGAACCACCTACTGTATCCGGAGATACACTGATGTTACCACCGGTCCCATTATCCAGCGCAAGACTAAATTGTCGGAGAAAATTGGCTGTTACCTGCTTATCGCCGTCCATTACAACACTGTCCGGACTTACCGTTGAACTCAAGTCTCCGCTCCAGGCGTTAAAACGATATGCGCTATCCGGGTTGGCAGTTAATGTAACAACGGTATTTATATCAAAGATTGTATCATTCGGAGAAACCGTCACCCCTCCCCCGGCTGTCGAATCCACAGCAAGTGTAAATCGCCGGAAAAATTGTGGTGTAATGGTTTTGTCGCCATTCATCGTCAAGCTATCTGTCGAATCTGCACTGGATAAGTCACCACTCCAGCTCAGGAAAGTATATCCGGAATCGGGAATTGCGGTTACCTGCACAACGGTTGCGCTATCATAGAGACCACCGGCACTGGTGTCGGGATTCAATTGCACTAAGCCACCCTGCGCCTCCCCGACAATCAGTCGATACTGCCGCAGAAAATCTCCATTCACTGTTCGATCTGCGTCCATGATCAGACTATCCGGGCTGGCAGTCCCGGAGAGATCGCCGCTCCAGCTAGCAAAACGATAACCACTGTCCGGCGTAGCAGTGAATATAATCTGAGTTAAGCTATCATAAATTGCACCGCCACTGGTGTCCGGCACTGTTGTAATTGCACCGCCAGCGTCGCCATTCAATGTTAGCAGATACTGCCGGATAAATGTGCCGGTAATCGCTTTATTTTCATCAATTGTCAGGCTGTCCGGATTGGCAGTCCCGGAGAGATCGCCGCTCCAGCCAACGAAACGTGCGCCGGAATCTGGCGTGGCTGTATATTCGACAATAGTGCCGCCATCATAAGCGGTATCATTGGGCGAGGGTGTGATAACACCCGGACCAACGGTATCTATAGTAACGGTAAACTGTAGTTCAGCAAGTTTTGTAAAAACAGCCGTTACTGATTTGTCAGTATTCATGGTTAAACTATCGATCGATTCAGTGCCGGACAAATTGCCGCTCCAACTATCGAAGACAAACCCGGAGTCCGCAGTCGCTGTAAGTGTAACCACCGTAGCGCTGTCAAAAACGCCGCCAGGATTGTTCGGAGAGAGAGATATAACACCACCGGAATCGACAACCGTCGTTAGCGTATAGGTAGGAATAAAACGCCCGGTAATTTGTTTGTTACTATTTATTATCAGGCTATCCGGATTGGCATTGCCGGATAAATCGCCACTCCAATTGGCAAAGGCAAAGCCGGAATCCGCAGTCGCGGTTACGACAACAGTTGTTGAACTATCGTAAATACCTCCACTGGGACTAAGCGTCAAGCCTCCGCCTCCAATGGTGTCGAGCATAACAGAATATTGCGGGACAAAAAGTGCGGTTACATTCTTATCACTATCCATCGTCACACTATCCGGATTAGCGCTGCCGGAGAGATCGCCACTCCAGCCGGCAAAAGCATAGCCTGCTCCCGGGGTTGCCGTTAGGGTAACAACGACAGAACTATCATAGACGCCTCCTGCTGGTAACAGTACAACACTTCCATTTCCGACAGTTGTTGTCGCCAATGCAAAGCGTGCCTGGAAAGTTGCTGTCACATTATAATCCTGGGTCATTACCAGGGAATCCGTCAGACCGGATCCACTCAGGTCGCCACTCCAGCCAACAAAGATATATCCGGAATCCGGCACAGCCGTCAACGTTACCGTAGAGAGGCTGTCAAAACCACCATTTATCGCAGTAGGGCTAAATTGAATGCTCCCGCCGCTCACAATCGTGGTATTAATTTTATATTGGCGAATAAAGCTGGCAGAAATCGTTTTGTTAGTATCCACAATGACCGTATCCGGATTATCACTGCCACTTAGATCGCCGCCCCAGCTAAGAAAACGATAGCCGGAATCCGCTGTCGCGGTCGCTTCAACTTCTTCATCGCGATAGTAACCACTTCTGTCCGGGTTTAAGGTAATACCGCCATTTCCGATGGTATCGAGCGTTACGGTAAATTGTGGATTGAGCTGACTTGTTAGAATGATGTCATCTCCGGAATAAGTAACGTCAAAGACATCGCTGCCTCCTGATGATGGCACATTCACCGTTGCAAACTGACCATTTCTGGTGCCGGCAGTAAAGACCGTAAATGTTTCACCTGCTGGAGGTGAGTAGCCATTAATCAGAGAGATATTTAACGTACCGTCAAGGTTGGCAGTGCCGGGCACAACAAAGCGGTCGTATTCACTACCGACTGTGGTGCCGCCGATTTCGATGTTCACGGTTGTGCTTGAGGAGGGATTGAAACCACCGGAAACGACCAGAATACCTGGCGAAGTGCCAGGATTGACATCACCGTCAAAAGAAACGCTGGCACTGGTAAAATCCAGGGTATCACTACCTTGAATAGCCGCACCACTGTTATGATCAAACAATTCATCAAAGGCCAAAATTCCGGCGTCTGAACCGACAGTTCCATTATTGGTAAAATCCAGTTGAATTTCGGCGGTGCCTGTACCTGCCGTTCTGGTCACCAATCCGGTATTGGTAATTGTGCCACCCGGGCTAATATTTACAAAATTCACATTGTTTTGAAAATCGATGGTGCCACTGGCAAGATTAGTGATGGCGGCATTACCAGTTACCCGGATCGTGCTGGTCACGATCATGTCGCCGCTAATATTCAAAGGTCGGCCATCCAGTACCTTTGTGCTGGTCGAGCTGGTTGTTAAGCTGCCGGCAATATTGAGATCACCACTACCACGAACAGTCCCTCGTGTCCACAAAAAAGTGCCGTTTACGTTTATAGGACCACTACCTTCCAGAAAACCCTGGCCGCCGGAATCATCCGTATTTAGCTCAAATGTCGCATCGCTATCGACGGTTAGACCACTGCCGGAGATTTGCACGTTAGGACGATCAACCATATCAATCACACCATCCCCGGAGAAAGTTGCGCCATCAATCATAAATTGCCGCTCTGAGAGCTGCACAATATGACCGCTATCTGCACGAAAAGTGCCACTACTAACTTCCACAGAGTCCCCACGTTCAAAGCGTAAAGTACCGCTGCGGGACCAGACAACGCCGGTGTCGTCATTGTAAAATGTCGGATCAATTTCAATGCGGCCACTGCCGGAGGTCTTCATCAATGTGCCTTGATTAACGAAGTTTCCACCAGTTAAATCCTGCACATAATCGAGAATACCATCACGGCGAACATCGAAAGTGCCCCCTTGACGGTTGATAATAAAGGCCTTGTTTTTCAATTTCCAGACGCCGGTGCCCTCCCAGACGATCGTGCCATAATTCTCCAGCGTTCGGGCATTTAAATCGATGGTATTACCGCCGTGAGAAATACTTGCCCGGGCAGAAGCAGCGATAACAGTTTTACCGCTATCATTCATATCCCCGGACACCCAACTGAGCGAATCAGTGATTGTCAGAGTGCTGTCGCCACTTAAAGCACCACCATTGCTAATTTTCAGCATTGCCACGCTTTTGTTGGTGTTCAGGGTAACAACCTGGGCCTTAATCCAGGCAGTGTCTTGAGCACCTGGTATGCCGTTTGGTGTCCAGTTACTGGCGATATCCCAATCACCATCAACCGTATTCCACTCGTATGATTCACCTTCCAAAACAAAATTAGCGGTTACAGACTTATTACCATCCATTACTAAATCCGCCGGATTTGAGGAGCTGCTTAGATCCCCACTCCAGTGACTAAACTTATAGTCGGGATCACTGGCAGTTGCGGTAAGCGTTACAACAGTGGTACTATCATAAACGCCGCCGGAAGGGCTGAGGCTAACATTGCCCGGCCCACTGGTATTCGTCGTCAATGTGAAGTCCGGCAATTCGGCAAATGTTGCAGTAACGTTCTTATTTGCATCAACTAATATGCTATCAGGATTGTTTGCACTAACCAGGTCGCCACTCCAACCGACAAAATAGTAGCCAGGATCTGCCGTCGCGGTTAAAGTAACCATCACAGTAGAATTAAAAGAGGGCCCGGTGGGAGACAAAGTTACGCCACCATTGCCAACGGTGTCGACATCCAGCGTAAACAATGAAGCGACCTCTTCGAAAGTAGCCGTAATGTTCTTTGGACTATCCATCGTTATCATCACGGGATTTTCCAGGCTTGCTAAATCGCCGCTCCAACCGGTAAACGCATAACCGGGATCTGCTGTCGCAGTCAGGGTTACCTGGGTAGTACTATCATAAACACCACCGGCAGGCGAGAGCGAGACACCGCCACTGCCAACTGTGTCGATATCCAGCACAAAGTCAGGCAAATTGATAAACTCAGCGGTAATTGACTTGTCGCTATTCATTTCAACAGAAGCGGGATTATCTGTCCCGGAATAGTCGCCACTCCATTGCTTAAAATAATATCCGCTCGCTGGTGTTGCGCTTATAGAGACAACATCTAAGCTGTCATATATTCTGCCAGAAGAATCCGGCGTAACGGTTACAGTACCGTTGCCAATGGAATCCATACTCAACAAAAAGCGGGGAATAAAAACAGCTGTAACGCTTTTGTTACCATCCATTAGCAGGTTTTCCGGGTTTGATTCACCGTTTACGTCGCCAGTCCAATGGCTGAAGTAGTAGCCGGAATCCGCAACCGCACTGAGCACAACCGTGGTGGTGCTATCATAGGTACCGCCGGCGGGATTAAGAACGATGCTCCCTCCTACAGCGGTTGTTGTCAGTTGAAAATCCGGTAATTCGAGGAAATTGGCGGTAACATTTTTATTGCCATTTATGACGATACTATCCGGATTATTAGCGCTGGCAAGATCGCCGCTCCAGCTGTGAAAGTAATATCCCGCGCCAGGCGTAGCGGTTAAGGTTACCGTTGAAGTACTGTCATAGGTGCCGCCGGCGGGATCGAGCGTTACTCCACCAACACCAACCGTATCAACATCCAGGACGAATTGTGGAAGCGTCGCAAAATTTGCAGTGATTGTTTTATTATCGTCAATGAGCAGCGTATCCGGATTATCCGTACCGCTTAAATCGCCGCTCCAACCGGTGAAGTAATAACCAGCAGCGGGGTTTGCGGTAGCAGTGATAGTTGAAGAGCTGTCATAGACACCCCCGGGAGGATCCAGGGTAATACTACCGGAACCGACAACATTTGCGACAACATTAAAGTCCGGCAGTTCAAGGAAAGTTGCCGTGACTGATTTTGCTTCGTTCATCACCAGTGTATCCGGATTACCGGCGCTGGTTAGATCGCCGCTCCAGCTGGAGAATGTAAAACCGGAATCCGCCGTCGCTGTAAGGATAACCGTTGTTGCAGTATCGTATTCACCACCGGCTGGCGAAAGCGTTACACCACCGCCGCCGACTGTGTCGACATCCAGGGCAAACCGGGGAATGCTATCCACTGAGAGTCGTAGAGAATCACTATCATAATTGACTTTGAAAACACCATTTCCATTTAAAGAAGCGTTATTAATCGAAAAGAATGACCCGCTGCTGCTGGCATAGCTAATTACCGGGAAGGTATCCGTTGCTGCCGGTTCAAAACTGTTAATTAATGATAGATTCAGGATCCCATCTAATTGCACACTGCCACTCACCAACAGTTGATCGAAGTTACTACCGGGAGTGGTGCCGCCGACCTCCAGATCAATCTGACCGGTGCTGCCTTGCTGTAAATTTCCGAGAACGACCAATTGTCCCGGAGATGCTCCCGGCCGAATAATTCCATTATTAAGGAATGTCACTCCGGTAACTTCCAAAGTATCTACACCACTAATAATGCCGGTTACTTCATTGGTTATATCATCCCGGAAGCGGAGTTCTCCCATTTCAATATCGATCAAACCGCTGTTTGTAAACGGGACGTCGACCTTAGCTTCTCCACTGGCCGTTTTACGGATCCAAGTGCCGGCATTGGTGATGCTGCCACCATCCGGATCGACGGATACAATTTGATACGGCCCCCTGGTTTCGACAACGCCGCCGACACGGTTGTCAAAAACGCTATTACCAGCCATCCGGAAAGTTTGATCAAAAATCGCACTACCATAATTTTCGATGGTTTTCCCGTTAAGAATGCGCGTTCCCCCCGAGACTGTCTGAAGCGTACCGTTAATAATTAAATCGCCGCTACCCTGGAGCGTTCCCTCCGTCCAGTCAAAGGTGCCATTGATGGTTATGTCACCATCTCCTTCGAGAAAGCCTTCTCCCCCGGAATCATCTGTATTCATTTCCAGCGTCGTGCCGCTGGCGACGGTTATACCACTGCCAACAACCTGGAAATTGGTTCGGTCAACAATCTCAACAGTACCCCCGCCACTGAAGGTGACACCGTCCAGCATAAACGGCCGCTCGGCAATCTGGATAATGGCGCCGCTATCAACAATGAAGCTCCCTTTGCTGGCAGTGGTGCTGCCTCTTTCAAATCTTAGATTACCACTGCTGGCCTGAACGGTACCGGTGCTGGCATTTGTAAAAGTGATGTCAAATTCCAGACGATCGCCATCGTCTGCTGTTTTCTTCACGCTGCCATAGTTGATAAAACTGCCACCGCTATCTTCCAACACATAGTCAAACACACCATCTCGTTGAATGTCAAAGACTGCACCAAGATAGTTGTTGAATAACGCGTAATTCTTAAACTTCCATTTACCGGTGCCGTCCCAAAGAACAGTGCCATAATTTTCAAACGTCCGGACATCCAAATCAATCGTGGTGTTATTGTTAACATTGGCGATGGCAGAATCCGGGAGAATTGTCGTCCCGTTGCCAATCATATCGCCACCAAACCAGTTCAGGGTATCGGTAATCGTAATAGCGCCGCTGCCGGAAAGGATACTATTTGTAACCATTTCCAACGTGCATACACTTAAGTTACTGTCCAATACGACTGTGCCTTCGGTTAGCACTACAAAATCACCAGTGCCGGGCACTCCATTGGGGAGCCAGTTGGAGGCATCGGTCCAGTTGCCGCTTAATAAATTATTCCAGGTATAGGTCGTTTGAGCGAGAGTTGTCGTTGATATTCCTAATAAAATGCCGAGAATATATAAAACAAGTTTTTCACGTATTAACGCTAACATGAATAGAATCCCTTCTGCACTAATCCCTTAAATCAATTTTAGTGAGGATCGATTATCCAGTACATCATAAAACAACATAATTTAGGATATTGAGGAGTGACTTTGATGACTGGATTCACAAATCTTAATTTTGGGGCTGATTTTTGCCAAATTTTTTAGGGATTCAAGCACTTTTTTATTGCTCTTATTAAAAAATTTTCCTAGAGTGGTGAGGCATCAAGAAAAAGTTTGTTTTTAGTTTACAGCGAACAAAACCAATATTTTTACAACATGCGAGACAGGAGGCTTTTATGGCTAAATCACCGGAAGAAATGGCTGCATCGATGATCGCAAACATGCCCGAGAAAACAGGAAAATCCTTAGAAGAATGGCTTAAGATTACCATTCCGCTAGGGCTGGAGAAGCACCGGGCGATTCTTAACCACTTGAAGAGTGAGCATGGTGTCACTCATGGATTTGCCAGCCTCATCGCCCACAAGACACTCAATGCCGGCAAGGCAGATGAAGCACCGACAGACCTGGTTACATTACAATATTCCGGTGCAAAGGAAGGCCTACGCCCGGTTTATGATGCGCTGATTAAACGAATAAACAGTTTTGGAAATGATGTGGAAATTGCGCCAAAGAAAGCCTATGTCAGTCTACGGCGCAACAAGCAGTTTGCAATTATTCAACCATCAACCAAAACCCGTGTCGATGTTGGCATCAATCTCAAAGACGCTCCGGCAACCGATCGCCTGGAAGCCAGTGGCAGTTTTAATGCGATGGTTAGTCATCGGGTGAGAATCACTGAGATCTCTCAAGTTGATGATGAATTAACCGGTTGGCTAAAAGCGGCGTATGACGCTTCTTAATAAAAGCAAAATCAGGTATGATTTTCAAACGTATTGCTCTATAAAAGAGAAAAGCGGATACTCCAGAAAGGGTTCCGCTTTTCTCTTTTTATAATTCTACAGTTAGCGCTAGTCACTCACCGTTTTCTTTTGCTTAATTTTTATCTTGGTCGTTGGCGTTGCCGGAGCAGCTTCCGGCGGAATTTGAGACGCCTTACCATTACTTGCTCTCCAAAAGAGGTTTAAATCCAGCGCATCAATGCCACCATCCAGGTTTAAATCTGACAGTTTACTATACGACCAGGCAGTGCCGTTTTCCGGGCGCCAAACCTGATTTTTGTCCAATGCATCGACACCGCCATCGCTGTTACAGTCTCCGGAGAACAACGCAAATTTACCGCCACCGATGCTCTTAACCGGATCAGTACCATAGGAGTTTCCCATCGCCGCGCTAAAATCGTAAAGCGTTGGAGATCCGTTGACTTCCGCAGCACTGCTGCTCATAACGCCCAGGTGGTTTCTATGATAAACGACGACATAATACGTTCCGGATGAGACACCGGAAAAACCAGGCAGACTGCTGCCGTCCTTATCGACAACCGTGCCGTTGCTTTTCAATAATGCTGCCCGGGTAGCAACTGCCGGACTGTCAGTT
Organism: Calditrichia bacterium; assembly: GCA_028284905.1. GTDB lineage: Bacteria > Calditrichota > Calditrichia > RBG-13-44-9 > J075 > JACKAP01. The sequence goes on along the minus strand of JANQQU010000043.1, from coordinate 421,391 downwards.
GCCGTTCTTAATTGAATTAACACCCAATCGACGATATCTGACGGCATGGAACTAACCGTTTCCGTACCACTATAATTCCAGGGGCTTTGATTGAATGGCTGGCTCAACGGCAAACTGCTGTTTATGTTTGTTTTCATGGAATCAGCTTGCGCCGGTCCCTCCAGCATCACTTTCAAATTAACGACGACAGCCGAACCATCGACTGTAAAGCTCGCCTCGTCGATCGCGCTCCAGACGGCACCATCCTTCACCCGCACTCGCACTGTCACATCACTGGTTAGCATAAATCCGCCGCTATAAGTTAGAGCAGAGCCACTAATGCCGCCACCATCCGCCCGGGGATCACTACCATCCAGTGTGTAATAAATCGTGCCGGTTGCATTGGGGTTGCTCAGGGTTAAGCTATAGCCATAGGTTACACTGCCGCCTCTTTGGCTATAAGTTGCGGGATCAAGGCTTGGGTAATAACCTTCAGCCCGAAGTGCAGTGATAAATCTGGCGACGTTTCCATCCATGATATCACGAATGGCATCTACTTCATCCTGCCAGTCTTCATCACGGGTTCTCAAGGGTTCACCCAGTGATTCCTGGCTATCGCCCCACTTGGCGGACTCCAAAATCACTGCATCTGCAATATAATCATTTAGGACATCCCAGCGGGCAATGGAATTACTATCGGTTAATGCACCATTATTAAAACAATGCTTATAAACCCGATCCGCGAAAAGCATCATAAAATCCGGATTATCGCGAGCGGCAATCCAAATTTCTGCAATGGGATCATTAGATTCCGTTTCGGTAAATTCCGGGTGCACCCACCCACCGTTGACGTCATCAAAATCCTTGGTTACATCCCAGGACCATTCTCCATCCCATAAATAATAACGGAAGGGTGATACGGGCGTATTGCGATTTCCGCCCCACCAGTTATTGTCCGGCCAGTCGGTAATGGCCCCATACCAGGCAAGCATTATGTAATCGCTGTAGCTGGTAACATCGAGATATGCTTTTAACTGATCATAATTCGTTGAGTTGGACATATCGAGATCGACCAAATCGTCGGTGAGATAATCGTAGCGAGTATCATCACCACCGGCTTTTGATCCACTGTGACTAACCGCGTACCAATCTTCATCTTCACCGCCAAAGTAAGTCGCACTAAAGTGATCATCTAGGCGTTCGACCGGATTATACAATCCAAAATAAATGCCGTTAATATACAGGTGGACGAAGTTCCCTCGTGAACCAAATCCGGACATCGCTATTTGACTATCCCGGAACCATTGGTCTTCAGTGAAAGCCGAGTTGTCCGGATTCCATTTACGCGTCCAGGCACGGTTATTACCTCCGCGTAGAATGATATGCTTAATTTCATCCGCAGCAGTTTCGCCATTCAAGGGCGCATCTTCGAAAAGCGTTGTCTTCCATTTTGACGGGCCGTAGTCGCTGCTAAAATCGAGTCGCAGAGAACGTTTCAATCGAAGATGACTGTGAGACTGAACACCACCATCTGCCTGATCGTTCTTGCTGGGATCGTTTTTATATAAAAGTTCCACGGACATTCTTCTTATCACATCATCGCCATCATAAAATCCATCAACACCATATATACTGTCCGGATCTACCGAGATAAGCATCGAAGGGATATCTTCTAATCCCTTGATGAGGCTGCTGCTATAAGCGGGATCGCCGGTAATTACCGGATCCATTTCATGGTCATGCGGCACCATATCTCCGCCACCTAAGCTGTAATCTATGATCGGATAACCGCTTATAGAATCTGGCTGGGTCAATACGTCATTCAGATAAAGATAGGTATGGGTCTCGACTGCAGTCGATTCATAACCAGCCAAATATCCGATCGCCCGAACTACGGTTGTTGTTGTAATCGGGATGACGCCGGTGTACAATGTACCATGAGTTTCGGTTGGGGTGCTCCCATCCAGGGTATAACGAATATTTACACTGGGTGTGGATGTCGTAATAGCAAGATTAAAATTGCTGCTATAAAAGCCCCTCTTGCTACTGAAATTCAGCGCAGCCACCGGCAATGTGCCATCGGTATTTACCGATCCCGGTGTGGGCGTATTAAAGTATTGCTCTGCACCGTTAAACAATCCATAAGAGATATCTGCGGATTGTGCCGGATATTGCGGAGAATATTCCGAGATAACCGTCACGCCATCCGGTAATACCAGACCGAGATATTCACCTCCGGCACTGAGCTTGTAGCTGGTATGCAATTCCGAACCGGTTCTGTCTTTACTCGAGGCAAAAACAACCAGGTAGCTATCTGCTTGAAGGGTTACTGTAGGGAATTCCCATTTGGTCAGGTTTCCGTCGCTATCCGTCAAATAATAGCCATCAAGATCTACGGAGACACTGCCGGTATTATGGATTTCCACCCAGTCGGAATAATCGCCATCTTCATCCTGTATCGTGGCATCATTACTTGCCATAAACTCACTGATTTCCAGAGAATCCGGGTAATATTGCATTACCGTAATACTAAGGTTCTTATCCACCATTTGCCCAACGCCATACTGAGAGCGAATAGAGATAGTATGAGAAGTGTTGACGCTGTAGTCCAGCAAAGATCCATTGTTTACCTGCAATTCACTGCCGGACAATTGAAAACGCCCGCCGGCATCATCTAACAATGTATAAGTAAAACCGCTGTCCGGCGTATTCATGGTAATAAAATTTCCGATCAGGGTGCCTGTAGCTGCGCCTTCAATTACGGAGCTTTCCGTCAGGGCAATATCTACAGATGCGATCGTATTCACAGCGTCTGGTGTTGGTGTGCTAAAGTAGCCATACCCACCGGCCATTTTCCCATAACTGATGTCCGTTAATTGCACCGGGAATTCCGGCGAGAAGATGCTCGCCATCGTTATGGTATCCGGCTGGGTCAATGCGAGATACTCGCCACCGGAACTTAATTTAAAATTTGTGTGAAGTTCCGAGCCAGTCAGATTTTTCCCGGAGGCAAAAACGATCAGGTAATCTCCATCATTCACTGTAACGGATGGCAGTGTCCATTTATACAAAGTATCCGGATCGTCACTAAGGAACCATCCTCCCAGGTTCAGATTTTGACCACTGCCATTATAGATTTCAATCCAGTCTTCGTATTCCCCATCCAGATCTGCCAGGACAGCGTCATTGCTGGCAAGAAATTCGTTGATGATGACCCCATCCGGCAACTCGGACAAATTCAGGACATTGATGGTGAAGGTTTTATCGAAAGTGCTGCCGCCATTATACGATACACGCACTTCAATGGTATGGCTGGTATTAGTTTCATAGTCCAGTAAGCTGCTATCCGCCACTTCTATCTTATTCCCAACCACATGAAAGCGACCGCCGGCGTCGTCCAACAGGGTATACGTAAAGGCATCACTCGCATCATGATGTAAGGGGAAAAGTTTACCAACAGTAGTGCTATCAGGGCTATTTTCAGTTATTTCATCATTGGAAATCGCCAGGTCGAAGCTACCGCTGGTATTCGCCGCGCCTGGCGTCGGTGAGTTTAGATACATATAAGCGCCATTGAAAAGACCGTAAGAAACATCCGACATTTGATCAGGGTATTCCGGGTCGAATTCCGATGCAATGGTATTTGTATCCGGTTGAATCAATGCCAGGTATTCCCCGCCAGATCCCAACTTGAAATTTGTATGCAGCTGTGGCACTGTTCGATCTTTTCCGGACGCATAAACGATCAAATATTCCCCATCGGAAATAAATCGGGATGGCATCGCCCACTTGTGAAGCGAATCGGAATCATCCGTGAGAAACCACCCGGTTAGATTCACCGTTTGTCCACTATTATTTAGAATTTCGATCCAATCAGAATACTCACCATCATCGTCCAGCAAACCGGTGGTATTGTTGGCTACAAATTCGGTGATTATTACGCCGGTGGGCTGCTCGGAAAGATTCAGGACATTTATGGTAAATGTTTTGTCCAGCGTACCACCGCCATACGTTGTGCGGACTTCAATTGTGTGACTGGTATTTGCCTCATAATCCAGCAAGCTACTATCCGCGACCTGGATTTCGCTGCCGACAACTTTAAAGCGGCCGCCGGCATCGTCCAGCAAACTATAGCCGGAAATATCATTGATGTCGTGATGTAGAGGAATCAGTGTCCCGATATAAGTGTCATTTGCACTGTTTTCCTCAACTGTGCTGTCCGAGAGAAGCACATCAAAACTGCCCGCCACATTTACCGAACCCGGGGTGGCAGGAGAAAAATACATTGTATCGCCACTTGATACACCGAAAGAAACATCATCTGTTTGTAAAGGAAAGGTCGGGGAAAACACACTGGCAATCGACACACCGTCTGGCGCTGTCAGCGCGAGGTATTCTCCCTCCCGTTTAAGACTAAAATTGGTATGAAGTTCACTTCCGGTGCGATCTTTTCCGGAAGCAAAAACCACCAGACGGCCACCAGACGGTATAACGGTACTCGGGAATTGCCAGCGGGTTAACCAACCGGTAGAATCGCTGATATACCATCCTCCGATATTTGCACTCGATGCACCGGAATTATAGATCTCAATCCAATCCTGATAGGTGCTATCTTCATCCTTCAGGGAAGCAGCGTTTTTCGCCATAAACTCCCGAATCTCAAATGAAGCGGCAGAGGCAGCACTATCCAGTAATAGGATGGTAAATGGCTTTTCCAGATATAAACCACCATTATCGGTAGAGCGAACAGTGATTGAGTGCGTAGAATCTGTATCATAATCGAGCAAGCTGCTATTTGCGACCTGCAATTCGTTGCCGGAAATTTGGAAGCGACCGCCGGCATTATTGATCAGTGTGTAAGTAAAAGTATCACCGGAATCGCTATCGGTTGTAGAAAATGTACCTACAACCGCCCCATTGCTAGCAGTTTCGCTAACAGTAGTGTCGGAAAGGGCGATATCGGTGGGTGTTTCATCAAAAACATTGCTTAGGTAAACAGTAATCGCCTTGTCCGTAAATGCACTGAGATTATCGGTAGAACGGATATTGACAACATGACTTTTCGTTGTTTCAAAATCCAGGAGAGTGCTATCAGCAACCTGAAGCTCATCGCTAACGATCTTAAACCGCCCGCCGGCATCATTGTTCAGTGAATAAGTAAAAGTTGCTCCCGGATCGGCATGTTCTGTGGTTAAAGTTCCGACAACGCTATCGTCAGCACTGTTTTCCGGAATGGTATCGTTTGAGAGGAATATATCTGTGGGGCCGGCAGCGCCAGTTTTAATCTCTAATGCAACTACTGCCCAGTCGACAGTGCCGGAGAATGTACCGTCGACAGTAATGGCACCACCGCTGCTTAGCGTGCGAGAATTTATTGCTGCGCCGACAATATTTCCTCCGCTACCGGTGGAATTTTCTGCCAGCTCTGTGTAGGAGGCGCCTGGTGTATGGGTACGGTTTCGCAGGGCAGCTGCAACATAAATCAATCCATCGCTACTTTCAGGCGTTAGGGAAAAGCTGTAACTGTTCCCATCGGTGCCGCCACTACAGGCGCCATCAGTGCCAAGAGTGTTTACAGCAAGCGCCATGCCCAAGGTATCTGCGGTGTTTATACCGGAGAAGCGAGACACGGTTATTACTGCATTTGTCGGTGTACCGCTAAAAACCGCTGAAACAACATCATCGCCAGTCGGTGTACCGATTGCTGCCCAAACTTCAATGCCTGTCTGGCTCCGGGCGGCACACTGCGCTTTTATCAACGTCCAGGTTAATCCCAACCCGGTGACTGAGGTGACTGAAACATTTGAACGCGTCGTTACTGCTGCCAGATACAGGTGATCTGCGGCGCTGACCAGTGTAGACGTAGTACTTATACTACCGACGCCTGATGAAACGCCGGCTTCTGTCTCTTCATGGGTTACTTGAGCAAATACCTCAGTCATTGTTATCGTTAACACCAACAAAAAAGCCCAGAGCACAATATACAGATGATTCATCTTACGCATACCCTAAATTTCCTTCCTCAAGAATTCTATACTTTTCTGAAATAATACTTCCGGCACCAAATTGCACCTGCAATCAGGAGACACTGACATTTTGTGATATACCATTTTCTATGGCATGCAGATAATAGGGATAGCAGTAAGCCGTCAATAACTAGTCACTTAAAGCAGTGGCCGAAATAGAGCTCCGGACAACAACCTTGCATGCCGTACTCGCCTTGTATTCACAGGCGAATAGCCATGAACTGCAACTCATTAAAATAGGATCAAATAAATGGATTGAAGCTAAGAAATGGTATAATATCAAATATCGAATATAAGAAGCGCCTCAAAAACCGTCTATCAACAGGGACTATTGAGAGCGCCACAAAAATTTCTATATTCATTTACTTAATAAATTTTAAAGGTGGGTTGAAGCGATAAGTCACATTTTTTCAAACAAATAATTAGATTCAATAAACTACGGGAAGCCTCTCAGCGAAGAATCAGTACTTTCCCTTTGTGCTCCGAATTCTCGTACCGGATAATATATAGATAAACACCACTGCTCACAATGTCTCCCTGTTCGCTTTTAACATCCCAGGAGATACCGCCAGCGCCATTGTTTTCATTTAGCTTACGTAAGAACGTTCCATTGCTGCTATAAATATAAATTTCACTGCCGGCCGGTAAATTTCCGAACATTAAGGGCTGATTAACAGTATTCAAGCGATAAGGATTTGGATAGACGACGACTTCGTCCAGGTCATTCACCTGTTGGATAATCCGCAAGCGATTTCCCGCAGCATTATCCATTAGTATGCCATTAACATCATTCAGGTTTTTAACTGTCAGATAATAAGCAACGCCCAAACTGCCGATTCGATTATTACTGTCCAGCGTCAGCAACACCGTGTTAGGTGTATCCGTCAATAATCTTGCCGAGAGCACCTCTCCATCCGGAGACAATAGATAATTTTCAACCTTTTCTGCAGAGACCGGATCCAGCGGCCGATTAAACTGCACTTTCAGTTCGGATTTATCAATAATCTCCAGCGATTCGAGATAAAACGATTCTGCAGGAGCTGTAGCTATAAACGTCTCTTGCACTATATTTCCGGTGAGTGGCGTATTATCAGCATCCCGAACATTTTTGACCAGCAAAGTATTTACGCCTTCCGGGAAATGATCCGGAAAAGAAAGCAACACTTCACTACTGTTTTTCCCACGGACAGCGCTGGCGGTATTATTACTATCCGGCAACAAAAGATAGTGCTCATTTTGAAATGCGGACGCCGACATCGTTTCATTAAACTCGACAAGCAATTGCCGTCCATTCAATACTTGGACACCATTCAATATCGGGGGATGATTTGGCCGCGCGGCAGCAATAGTTGAAAGCGGGCTTTCCGGCACCGGAAAAGCATTATCGATCTGACTAACAGCATATTCGTATAAAACATTGTTAACAACAACCGAATCGAGATAAATATTTACCCCTTGATTCGCCAGAAACGCAAATTCACCTCCTGCCGTACGTCGATAGATATTGTAACTTTCGGCACCGGCAATTGCCGCCCAATTCAATTCGACACTAGCAGTGTCCCGCGGGGCAGCAAGTAATTGTAATGGCGGTTGTGGGCGATTATCATCTCCATTAAATTCAAACACAGTAATCCCCGCATCGCTACTCATCATCAGATCAGCTTTGCCGTTTCGGTCAAAATCGGCGACGAGGGCAGTATTACTATTCACGGCATCGCGATACCAGCTTAAGCGATATGTCCCGTTTTTATACTGGAAGAGGTATGCATCCGGGAAAAGCGTCAAGACAATGTCCTGCAAACCATCGCCATCAACATCACCCAGGCTTAGGCCATTATGCACCCCGGTTTGCACTGTAATGCCATGAATGTTTTGCGTCCACACTTTTTCCAGGGAATTATCCCCATTACTTCGCCAAACGGTCATCTGCCAATAGCGGGTATTAATATTCGATTCCAGCAAAGCTGCCGGCTCATTTCGGACAACGCTGATTAGCTCCGGCACACCATCCCCATCAATATCGCCACTTTCCAGCAAACTATTTCCACCTTTGCCAGTCATCCGCTCGCTCCAGACGAGTTCATACTGTCCGGAGGAAGAAGCTTCGTACAGATAAACGTCTCCATCCAAATCTTCGATGACGATTTCTTGCTGTTGGTCCATATCCAAATCCGTCACCAGAGACCAGGGCACACCATACTGGTTATTCCCAGCAGTCCCTGGTTGCAGGGTTTGCAGCTCCGAGACAGTCCCATTCCTGCTAACATCAAAAATTCGCCACAATCCGAGCTTAATGCCAAGTAATTCCAGCTCAGGATCCGCATCATAGTTATACAAGCGACTGCTCCAGAAACTGACAGTATCGTCCCAGACCACACTATTCGGTAGCATACCGGGCGCATTCCCCCCAAGCAAAATACCATTACTGCCAAACCCGGCTAAAAGAGAAACCCCTTCTCCGGCATTGATCACCCCGGCATCTCTGGGGATTGCTGCAAATCCGGTTAGTTGCTCTGTTATGAACTGGCTATTCTGATAATCGCCAATTTGAACAGGGCCGAACTGTTCGTTATTGATTAATTCCGAGAAAACAAAATCAGGAAAAAGGTCATTGTCAAAGTCCGTGGTCTTTGGCATCAAATAGCCGCTGACAGGCAGTTGCACGACTTCATTCAGGATACTGCCGGTAGGGAAGTTCTCCGGGAGATCAAATTGGTAATAACTGCCGTTATTGTCCAAAATGCTGGTTAATCCGGCAGCATTTTCCATTTCCAGGTAAAATTCGGTGAGACCAGCGGCATCACTTTGCGTCAGTAAAAAATTGTGGGCCTTTTCGAAATACCGGGACGATTTCTGACCACTAAATGTAGCGCTGCCGGCTGAGCGGTATTTTACCGTCGCCCGGGTTTGATCATCACTCCGAAAGCGAATGAGCACGCCATTTTCCGGGCCAACAAGCATTTCGGTAATTTCCAGATCAAACAATTGCGGAGGGGTATGGTCGATGGTAAACACCGTTCGATCGACAATCGGATTTAAATCCGCTTGCAGCATTTTCAACTCAAGTGTATATGTTGTATCCGGCAGTCCATTCAAAGACCATATCGCCAGCGTGTCCTGCAAAACTTGTCGTGCGGGCACAGCAGCAATTTCAGTCAACGAAAGCGGGCTTTCCCCAACGCCGTAAGCCAGAGTATAACCGGTTATCGTGGGACTGAATGCTGTTCCGGTAATAGCTATTGTTTCTGCAGCAGTGCCATCGCCGGTCGCCGGGGAAGCGATTTCCGCGAATCCGCCATCAGCAACCTGCAAGCTTTTATGAACATTCAGCAATCCGTGTCCCCAAAAAACATCCCAGCCAAACAAGCCACGATCCTCGCAACCGGCGAATAAAGCCCCTTTAATTTGGGCCGGCGTCATTTCCGGATTATTTGAGAGCAACAGTCCGGCAGCAGCGCTTACCAGCGGAGCGGCAAATGAAGTGCCGTTATGAGTGCCGTAAGTGTCATCGTTCTCGGTGGCAAGAATTTCACTACCCGGCGCAACCAGATCCAGCTTGCTGCCATAGCTGGAAAAGCTACTCAACTGTCCACTATTGTTTATCGATCCTACGGAAATCGGGGCATCATACGCAGCCGGATAGTTTAAAGTGGCATTCCCGGCATTTCCGGAGGAGGAGACGAAAACAACCCCATTTGCTTCGCCATATTGAATGGCATCGCGAATCAAATAAGATTGTGCCACATCGCCGAAACTCATATTAACTACTTTGCAGCCGTTCTGAACCGCATAAACGATGGCCTCGGCAACGTCATCTTCCTCCAAAAAGCCGGAAGCTGTGCCGGCCCGTAAATTCATCACCTTCAACCCGGGCGCCAGGCCGGAAATCCCAAGATTATTGTTTTGCGTTGCCGCAATAATACCGGCGATCGGTGTCCCATGCCCACTGCCGAATTCATCCATGGGATCATTGTCCGGCAGCAGATAATCCCCCTGATCGGGGAAATTGGGCGCATCAGTAAAATCCCAGCCTATCACGTCATCAATGTAACCATTACCGTCATCGTCCACACCGTTTAAATCCGCCGCATCCAACTGCCCGTTTTCATTTAAATCTTCGGCTTGATTCACCCAGATACTACTTAAAAGATCCTCATGCAAGTAATCCACACCGGTATCGATTACCCCGACAATCACGGCAGTATTTCCTGTCGTAATTCCCCAGGCACTATCGGCATTTATTGCCGGCAAATACCATTGGTCGCCATAAGAGGGATCATTCGGTATTACATCGATACGATAACGAGTGTTTGGATGAGCATAGAGCACTTCAGGATGACTTTTCAGATTTTCTACTGCTTCAGAGAAAGCAGCGGCATTTGAATATTGCCAAATTTGAATATTTTCCAAAAACTCGGGTAATTCTTGTGCGGGTGATTTGCGAAAAGGCTGGATCGACGCGGGTGGGAAAGCGCCCAGCATTTCTTTAATGGCAGGTTTATCCACATTCCAAACCGTTTCTCCACCAGCGTTTTTAGTAGACTGAATATTTACCGGGGATTTAAAACGGATAATAATTTCCTGGGAAAAAGCGTCACTAAGCAGCAGAGAGATAACCAACAGCAGGAAACAGCAGAGACGTAATATCAAACCAGTCCTCCGCCGGGATAAATCAACAATTCAATTTCAAACATATATAATAGCAACCATTTACTTTCTGGTGTTATACAACCAAGACGATCATAATATAACGACGCTGGCAGGAGATATTTAGTGATTTATTTTGATATTTCTCAGTTAATTTTTAACAAAGCGGTTGATATTTATTCTTTCCCTAATTAAAATATTTCTTGCCACTTGGACAAAAATTTCACCGGAGACTCCATGCAGTTGAATCCTACACCGACGCTTCATGACATCATCACTGCAAGAAAGATTGTCTATCAATACTTGAAACCAACCCCATTGCATTATTACAGTACACTGAGTGAACTGATTGGCGCTAAGGTTTGGGTGAAGCATGAGAACCATCATCCGGTGGGCGCTTTTAAAGTTCGTGGTGGTGTCAATCTTGCCGCCCATCTTTCCGCTTCGGAAAAGGCTGCAGGCCTGTATACGGCGTCTACCGGGAACCACGGGCAGAGTATTGCTTTTGCAGCCAGGGCGTATGGCATTAAGGCAACCATCGCAGTGCCGGAAGGAGCTAACCCCTCCAAGGTGAAAGCTATGCGCCGAATGGGCGCAGAGATCATCTTTCATGGCAAAGACTTTGACACTGCCCGGGAAATGATTATGACGATGGCCGAGGAAAAGGGTGGGAAATTTATCGGGCCAACGGAAGAAGCACTTATTTGCGGCGTCGGCAGTTACGCATTGGAAATTCTCGATGATTTACCCGACGTAGAAGCAATTATAGTTCCCGTTGGTGGGGGCAGCAGTGCCAGTGCTGCCGGAATTGTTTGCAAATCCATCAATGAGAAGATCGAAGTTTTTGGCTGCCAGTCCGCTCAAGCGCCATCGATGCAGCTTAGCTGGAAATCCGGCGAGATAATCAGCGCCCAAATGGAGACGTTTGCCGAAGGCGTTGCGACCCGGGTCCCCTTCCCGAATACCCAACGCATCATGAGAGAACATTTAGACGATTTTCTCCTAGTTGATGACAATGAAATTGAAGAATCGATTTTGTTGTATCTCAAGCATACACACAATCTTGCCGAAGGTGCCGGGGCGATCCCTCTGGCTACAGCGATACGTTATAAAGAAAGATTCCGCGGGAAGAAGATTGTCCTGGTTTTGAGCGGAGGAAACCTGAACATAAACAAGCTTCGAAAAATCATCGCCAAGTATCGCGGTGCTCACGACATCAAACTTCAGTAAGTGCTTACTGCAACTTCTTTAATGGCTGGGAAACTAAAGCGAATATTATACGTGCAAGGTTATTACAAGATGTCGTAGAATCTGAAACTAAAGAGATAGGATATAGCCAGAATGAGTGATACCCCTACCCCAATTTTCAAAGATCCGGCGACCAGTCTGGAGAAAAAAACATCCACAGAAATCGGCAGTGTATTTGTTTCCAATTACCCTGCCTATTCCTTCTGGAATGATACGGATATCGAAAAAGCGCTGCAGGCCTTTCAACATCCGGCGCATATTGATAAGCCGCTGGGCCTTTATATGCACATCCCCTTTTGCCGGAAGCGATGCAAATTCTGCTATTTCAAGGTTTACACCGGGAAAAACAGCGATGAAATCCAGAATTATCTCGATGCTCTTGTCCGGGAATTGGAGATCTACGGTTCCCAGCATGCCGTACAACATCGCCCATTAAAATACGTCTACTTCGGTGGCGGCACACCGTCATTCATTAGTGTAAAGCACCTGAAGTGGCTGGTTGAACGTGCTAAAGACGCTATTTCCTGGGATGCCGTAGAAGAGGTTGCTTTTGAATGCGAACCAGGCACGCTTTCCCGCAGTAAGCTGGAAGCGATTCGGGAAATTGGGGTGACTCGTCTTAGCGTGGGCGTCGAACATTTCAATGATGACATTTTGAAAGAAAACGGCCGGGCGCACGTCTCAAAAGAGATATATCGCGTCCAGCCATGGATCAAAGAGATCGGCTTCGATCAGGTGAATATTGATTTGATCTCCGGAATGATCGGCGATAATTTCGAGACCTGGAAAGCGGCTGTCGAGGAAACAATTGAGTTTGATCCGGACAGCGTCACCATCTATCAACTGGAGCTCCCCTTTAACGCCGTTTATTCCCGTCACATTCGTGAAGGCGAAAAGCTGACGGTTGCCGATTGGGCAACCAAGCGGGAATGGCACAGCTATGCAATCGACCGCCTCAGCGAAGCGGGCTACATGGTCTCCAGTGCCTATACAATGGTTAAGAAAGAAAGCAGCAATAAGAAATTCATTTATCGGGATGCGCTTTGGCGGGGAAGTGACATGCTTGCTGCCGGCGTATCTTCTTTTGGCCACATTGGCGGAGTTCATTTCCAGAATTCCAGCCGTTGGGCAGAGTATATCGGAAAAGTAGATTCCGGTCAACTTCCCATCACACGCGCTTTTGCCACCTCCGAAAGGGAACGTTTGATTCGGGAAATGATTTTACAGCTTAAATTGGGCGATATTAGTGCAAACTATTTTCAGGATAAATTCCAGGTAGATATTCTCGATGAATTTAGCGAAGCCTATCAACGGCTCCAGGCAAACGGTATGCTTTCCGTAAATGACCGGCAAATCACGCTCAGCCGCCAGGGATTATTACAGGTTGATCAACTGTTACCCATATTTTACGAGGAGAAGTACCGCGACGCTCGCTACACCTAAACTGAGGTGACATTATGCATCAGCAGCGCATCTCCGACAGCCGCCTTTCCAATTTATGTGCGCAGGCAATCATTGCCGCGTTCGAACGCTACCAACAGCGTCACCATGAGATAATTCATCGGGCGCGCAAGCGCTTTGAAACAATGGACTGGCATGGACTGCAGGCGGACGCTGCTGAGCGGCTGGATCTTTACCGGGAAATCATCGGGGAAATCGCCACCGAAATCCAGGAGCTACTTGCGGATCGTCGGGAAGACAAGCTGATTTGGGCCGGCTTAAAGGCGGTTTATTCCGGCTTGATCACCGGCAGGAATGACTGGGAACTGGCCGAAACATTTTTCAATTCCGTCACCAGACGTATCTTCACCACCGTCGGTGTTGACATTCAGATAGAATTCGTCGACACCGACTTTGAGACACCACCCACCCAGGCCCGCCAGCCGATATATCGCAGCTACCATAGCACCGGCGGCAATCTGCACTTGATTCGCGGCATCTTAAAAGACTATCCATTTAGTGCCCCCTACCCTAATCTCGAAAATGACGCCGTTACCGCAACCACGATCATCGAAGCACATCTCCGGGAAATCGGTGCCTTAAAAATCATCGATCGGGTCGAAGTCGTTGACGCAGTTTTCTATCGGGGAAAAAGTGCTCACATCGTAGGGCGCATATTTAGCGGTACACATATTTTTCCGCTGGTATTGGTATTAATGAACGAAACGGGCGGCATTTTTCTCGACGCAGTATTACTTACGGAAAATGAGGCCAGCATTGTCTTTAGTTTTACTCGGGCCTCTTTCCACGTCGCCGTAGAACGCCCTTACGATCTCGTACAGTTTTTAAAATCAGTAATGCCGCGAAAAAGATTGGCAGAGCTATACATATCCATCGGGTTTCACAAACATGGGAAGACTGAATTATTTCGCGACATCTTCCACCATCTTGCGCGTTCCGACGGGCAATTCGTTGTAGCTCCCGGTAAAAAAGGGATGGTAATGATCGTCTTCACGTTGCCAGGATATGACGTTGTTTTCAAACTGATTCGTGATAAATCGGCATATCCCAAAAAAATAAGCAGACAGACGGTTCTTGACAAATACAAGCTGGTTTTCCTACACGATCGTGCTGGCCGTATGGTCGATGCCCAGGAGTTTGAATATTTACAATTCGAAAAGAGCCGCTTCTCTGAAGAGTTGCTGGAAGAACTGAAAACGGAAGCCAAGAAAACGGTTGAGTTCGATGGTGATAATGTCATCATTAAACATGCCTATATTGAAAGACGGGTCATTCCCCTGGATATTTACGCAGCCCAGGCGGAGTTGGATTCAGCGAAAGCGGCCATCATCGACTACGGCAACGCCATTAAAGACCTCGCCGCTAGCAATATTTTTACCGGCGATATGCTGCTGAAGAATTTCGGTGTTACCCGCCATGGCCGGGTCGTATTCTATGACTACGACGAACTCTGCATGATTACCGAATGTAATTTTCGTAATCCTCCCAAGGCACCCAGCCTTGATGAGGAGCTTTCGTCCGAACCCTGGTTCTCCATAGCAGAGAATGATATCTTCCCGACAGAATTTCGCCATTTCCTGGGATTAGGCGGCGTATTACTGCAAACCTTCTATCAGCATCACGAGGACCTGTTTTCTGTAGAATTTTGGAAGCATTTGCAGGAACGGATTGAGTCCGGCGAAATAATCCACATTTTTCCTTACCCGCTGAAGAAACGACTGCAACTACCTCCATCTCAGCAATAGAGAAATGCGCAATTTGCCTCAGTCCACTAAAATCGGTATGTTTTGCAAATCTGAACTGAGAGTTTACCGATGAAATCTTACTTGAATAAGTACCTCAGTATTGCTTTAGCTGCCTTATTATCAACATTCCTACACTCGCAAGGGTTAACGGAGGGCCGGTTTGCAGGTGATGGATTGATCGTCGGCCTGGAGTATGCAGTTACCAACAATCCACAGTCCGTGAAAACAATGGCAGCGGCTTTCGCTGAAACCGGCATGCCCGGCATGAAGCATTTACCTGATGCCGTTTCCTGGGGCAAAATGCAGAAAGGCCCCGACAAGGCTATCAATTACAAAAACCTCGATTTGTTTATCCGGGAATACCAAAACAACGGGTTTAGTGAACTAACCATCGCCCTAAAACCGCATAGCCGCTGGGGCTCAAAAAAAGTGTCTCGTTTGAAGACCAGCAACGCCAGTCCGAAACCTGAATATCTGGGCCATTTCAAAGCATGGGTCAGTGGCATCGTTGAGCGCTATGATGGCGACGGCATTGACGACATGGAAGGATTACGCTGGCCGGTTCGTTATATTGAGATAGGGACGGAATTTTCCAGTTATCAACCGGAGCCGGCTGCGGAATACATTGAGACACTGCGCCACGCCTACCAGGCTGCCCATCAAGCTTCTGAGAATGTAATCATCGGGCACGCCGCTTTTCTAACTACCCCTACCGATATGGACGTAGATGATCCGGCGGATTATGACAGTGTATGGATAAACACGCCTCGCCACGACAAGCATCACGACCTTGCCGACATGCGGATGATATTGGACAACCCGGACATTTTTGACGTCATCAATCTGCACAATCTAGGCTCACCTTACGAAATTGAGCACCTGGTTCGCTGGGTTCAATATGAGACAGCGCAACGCGGCTACAGTAAGCCGATTATTATCAGCGACACTGTGCCGACCTCCTACATAGGCTGGGGACAGGCGACCGATTGTGAAGCGAAGATCAGAGGCGTTCTGGCCCCACCAGCGACAGAAGCTGATCGCTGCCGGCTTGCCGACTATTTCACTAAACTAACCAGAAAAGATAAAGCAACATTGCACTGGACGCGCGGCTTTATTGCGGCAGATCATGTTCAGCGAACAATCATCGCCGCAGAGCAGGATATTCGCTTAATCAACCTTTCCTTTACCGGCGATTTACCGGGGCTCACCTCGCGCCTGGCACGTGGCGCAGCCGGTATCGCTGCCTGGGGAGGAGCGTTGAATGTTAACTTGTTTACCGGGAAGCTTAAAGAAAAGTATCCGCTCTATTATGCCATCCAGCAACTAATGGGACACTTTAATGGCTATTCTGAAATTCAGCGAATTACCCATGAAAATGATGCGGTACGAATTTATCACCTGGCACATGGGAGGGGGGATTTTATGATTGCCTGGCTCGATCCCCAAAAAGTTGTTTTACCGGGAGATGTATCGGAAAAACTGGTCAACATTACGGTTCCGGCGGCCAGGGTGTTAATTGAACCGGTTATCACAGAAATCGGGCAGTCCAGGGCGGAGAGGCGTTCTCTGGACGTTATCGATGGCGCGATTGATTTAACTTTAACCCACAGGCCCGTTTATATTTTACTAAGCAACGAGGACGAATAATGCGATTGTTATTACTAGCTTTTTTTATCTTTTTAGCAGGATGCTGCGAGCCAGCGGTTGAAACAAAAAACGAACTGTCCCAGACGATCACCACTATCAATTTCAACGGTTGCAAACAGGGGTATGAAATCGATGGCGCGGTCGGTGGTGAGCATACCGACTTATATGTCATCCAGGCGAATACCGGGGAAAAATACCAGATCACCGTGCGGCCGGCAGAGAACAATCTGCAATTTTACATCTCCGGAGACGGCACCTCCAGCATGGACACCAAGACTGATGCTGAAGGCACCATTAGCAACTGTGAGTTTACAGTCAAAGAGGGCACATCCGGTAGCAGCGTTGTCGAAATCAGTATTAATGCGCACCCTTTTGACAATTACGCCTTATCGATTCAATTACAGTAGCAAACGATGAATGCCAGCTACTGCATCATTAGCGTCAATTCTATTCTGCGACATCAACCCGGCCGATTTCCGATAGTTCTCCGTCGGCGGCGACAAATGGGCGCAGCATAAATCCATAGCGATAAAATTTGGCAGGTAATGTATACTGAGGATGGGTTTTTGCTCCCCAACTGGTATCTCCGCCAACCCCCATCTGTTTGTAATCGATATTCCACCAAATAACGTCCCGGGGCTTAACATCATAGCTGTGCCGGTTGGTTCTCGGGATATAAGCGATATCCTCCGGCAAGTATTGATGAACGCTGCCACTCAGCAAGGGCATTCCCACCGCCATCAGGCCGGATCCCGCCTTATTGGAAAGTGCCATCCAACGAACATCGGTCTTATTCCCATTTTCCTGGGGCCGCACGTAGGGAAAATGCTGTTCCCAAACCGACCCGGAATAAAAGCCAATAGCGGCACCGGTTTTTCGATCCCAATAACTTTCATGAGGTCCGCGGCCATACCAGGTAAACGTGTCATATTCCGGAGGGAGAAACATCATCATGCCTATTCTGGACAGCTCCGGTAAACTGTCACTGCCGGGATAAAAGTCGTTATCAACTTTAATCCAACCGTTTCCATAGATGGTGTATTTTGTGGAAAGACGGGAATCGCCGGCTTCAAGCTTTGAGTTCACCTTTACTGCCAGGGAATAACGGGTGAGCTGTTTATGGGCAAAATTTATCACCTGTTGTCCATCTGCGACATTTTTCCAGATGGCCGCTCTTTTCTGGAGGCCGTTCCCGAGATCATTGTCGATTGGGGCCCGCCAGAAGTTGGGCCGCAATCCGCTCTGCACCAGGGTATCCCCTTTGTAGACAAACTCCTTGATACGCCCGATGTTCTTATCGAAAATTAGTTTAAAGGATCGGTTACCCACCTCCAGTAAGTTGCCCAAATCTCTCGCGGCAACAGGAGGCACACTGCCCAGGTTCAACAATTTTGCCCGCCCGGCAACGTCTAGTGGATATTGATCCCAACCAATGGGATGGTTTGCCGGAACTAACAGATTCTCGTTACGGGTATAAATTTCAAAGCGGACAAAGTACTCGACGCCGGGCTTGGGCGCTATTTCCGGCAAGGTTAACGGTAGCAACACTTTACTGCGGGCAGGCACATCAACATTAGGAACATCACCTTGATGGATCGTTACACCATCTGCGAGTATAGACCATTTCAGAGAATAATTTTCCAGCGAGATGAAATCATACTTATTTTGAACTTCATATCTCCCCTCCCCTGCCTTGAGCACTTTTATCGGCTGATAGACTTTCTTTACTTCATACAGATGCGGATTTGGGGTGCGATCTGCACTTACCAGACCATTGATACAAAAGTTTGAATCATGCGGTGCGTTTTCCGGTCCAAAATCGCCCCCATAAGCCCAATACTTCTCACCGTCGGGAGTCTCCTGCAAAATCCCCTGGTCGACCCAGTCCCAAATAAACCCACCCTGCAAAGACGGATACCGTTCGATAACATCCCAATAATCCTGCAGATTGCCGACGCTGTTCCCCATCGCATGGGCATATTCACATAGAATCAACGGACGATCGGGATCTGTTTTTGCATACGCCTCAATCTGATGAATACGATGATACATCGGCGCAAAGATGTCAGTATGTTTTTTCTTGCGCGCTTCCTCATACTGCACCGGGCGAGTATTGTCCCGTGCCTTTGCCCAGCGATATGCGGCCTGGAAGTTCACCCCGTCACCCGCTTCATTTCCCAGGGACCAGGTGATGATACTGGCATGGTTTTTATCCCGTTCTACCATACGCCGCACCCGATCAACATGCGCCAACTCCCATGCCGGACGGTTCCCTAAGGTTGTATCAGGATGACGGCCATAGCCGTGCGATTCGATATTCGCTTCGTCGATCACATACAAGCCATACTGGTCGCAGAGTTCATACCAGCGGGGATGATTGGGATAATGGGCGGTGCGAACGGCATTGAGATTGTTAGCCTTCATTATCCGGATGTCCGCCAGCATTGAGGCTTCATCAACAACGTGAATCGTTACCGGATCATGTTCATGACGATTGACACCGCGCAATGTTACCGGCACACCATTCACCAGGAAGTTGCCATTTTCCACTTTTGCTTCGCGAAAACCAATATTGAAACGCGTTGCCTGCAAAGTGTTCTCGTCAGCATCTTTCAACAGCAATACCAGTGTATAAAGATTTGGGGTTTCTGCTGTCCACAATTTCGGCCCGCCAACATTCAATTCGAACTGCGTGGTAAGATCTTTTTCGCCCGGGGCATTAAAGGTTTGTGTTGCCGTCAGCAATAGACGATCTGCATCGAGATTGCCGCTAACATTATCAAAGGGATACATCTGTAATTGCAGGGAATAATCTTTGACGTCTGCGCCATGATTGCGGATGTCTACAGCGACATTTACGGTACCTTCGGAAAAATCCTCATTCATGTCCGTTTTCGCAAAGACATCACGCAAACGGGCATTCGGCGTTTTGTAAAGATAGACTTCACGTTCGATGCCACTGACCCGCCAAAAATCCTGGCACTCCAGGTAGCTACCGTCCGACCAGCGATAAACTTCCGCGGCGACAACGTTCTCGCCAGCCTGCAAGTAGTCTGTGATGTCAAATTCCGCAGGTAATTTTGCACCCTGACTGTAGCCAACTTTCTGCTCGTTAATCCACAAGTAAAAAGCAGACTTCACAGCGCCAAAATGAATAAACACACGCTGGTTTGCCCAGTCATCCGGCAAGGTGAAGGTACGTCGATAACAACCAACAGGATTGTAATCATTATGGATATAGGGTTGATTGCGCTCAAATTCATATTCGACATCAAAATAGTAAGGAACGCCATAGCCGTTAAACTCCCAATTCGCCGGCACCTGAAAATCATCCCATTCGGCAGCATTATAGTCCGTGCGATAGAATCCGTCGGGGCGGTCTGCCGGTTTACGCACCCATCTAAATTTCCAGGTGCCATTTAGGGAAATTTCATTTTCAGTGACTTTACCTGCCAGCGCTGCGTCAAGGTTGCTATAAATCCGCTTCAAGGCATGGCTATCTTCTTTGTTTCGGCTAACCACGGCAGGGTTTTCCCAATCATTTATCCGTTTCTTTTCCTGTGCCAAGGAAGTGCTAACGAACACGAATATGCCACAAACCAACAAACATTTTGAGAAGAAGTTCATTTCGATCCACCTTTTCGAAATTTTCGATACACAGTCTTTCTTGCAGGATGAGAATATACTAAAGTTTTTCAATTCCGCAAACCGGACTTCGGGGGATCAGAGAAATCGTAAATATTAGTTTTAGCGCCATCGGGTAAAATCGATTTTCCCGGGGATTTTTTTTGCATTTCTCATAAAATTTGTCATCTTTGATTCATACTGCCGGACAATCATCTGCAACTACGGAGAACTATGACTGCTTACGAAAAAATTCGATCGAAATTAAAAACGGGTGATATCGTTCTGTTTGGAGGGCGCAGCAGTCTCAGCATCGGTATTCGCTGGGCAACCCGAAGTCCCTGGTCCCATGTCGGCATGGTTGTGCGGGTAAAGGAAATACGCACCATTCTGCTCTGGGAGTCGACGGTTTTAAATGATATCCGGGATATTGCCACAGGCAAGGAGACTAAAGGCGTACAACTGGTGCCGCTCAGTCAACGCGTGAAAAGTTATGACGGTAACATTGCCGTACGCCTCCTAAAGTTAAGGCGCAGCGATGCCATGTTAAAATCACTCTCCACATTACGGGAAGAGTTAAAAGGGCGTCCTTATGACGATGACATGATCACATTATTAAGAGCTGCTTACGATGGCCCTTTTGGCGACAATGGGCATGATCTGTCTACCTTATTCTGCAGCGAGCTCATCGCGGAAGCTTATCAGCGGATGGGATTATTGGATACCACTTTACCGTCCAGCGAATATTTGCCCTGGCATTTTTCCAGCAAGTCGAAAATCAAGCTACTGAAAGGCTCCTTGGGGCCGGAGGTATTGATTAAGAAAGTGGAATAATTCGTTGATCGTTGTTCGTTGTTTGAATTCTTTCATAAACCTTCGTTGGCGCAAAAGACTTTCGCCAAAGGCGATACAGTACAACGCCCAATCCTGCCGCAAAGCGGCTGCATTGGGAAAAAGAAAAAACAAACCACCAAAGCAATCCAATTATGAATAAAAAAATCAATATCACAATATTCAGCTTGATGTTCGTTTTATGTTCATCAGCCTTCCCGCAATTAAACAGCGATCAATTGTCGTTTAGCAAACAACGGCTGCTTATTTCTTCAGAGGCAGCCTCGGCTAAGAAAGCAAACAGCGTGCCCCTGAGCGGATTACGGGAAGCCTCCATCTGGCTGGGCAGCGTTGGCCTAATTATGATCGGAGACGCTCTTCCGGAAGCAGATCTGAATGGCTGTGCCCCCTGCGCGAAAAGTGAAGTTCCCTTCTTCGATCGCTGGACAATTCACGACGAGAATATCGGCTGGCAAGTAACCGGCTGGACAGGATTGGCGGCATTTGGCTTTTATTCCTGGCAGGATCTTTGGCGGAATCAACCAAACGGATTTTCCCACTTCCGAGCATCGTTTGAATCCGGATTAACCGCTGTCGGGTTTAGCGTTTTATTCAAGGAGATTTTTCACCGGCGCCGCCCCATTTTTTATACAGACAAAATCCTCGAGGAAGACGAAGCCGGGCTAAGAGAGGCATTTCGTTCGATGCCTTCCGGCGATACTGCCTTTGCCTTTTCTATTGCCACCAGCTATCTACTAAGCAAAGGAAATAAAGCGAATAAAACGCAACGCTATTTTGCGCTGGGCGCTGCCTCCTGGTCGGGGATTTCCCGGATTGCTGGTGGTAAGCATTTTCCTTCAGATGTCCTTGCTGGTGCGGCGCTGGGGGTTGGTTGTGCGTATTTGGTGCATTGGGTGCGCGGACTTTAAAGGCGTCAATATCCAATATAAAACACCCAATGTAAAATGTCCAATTATATGCGATGAGTCCTACCTTTACATTTAAAATTGGATATTGGATATTTTACATTTCTGCACTTTTACATTGAAAATTGGATATTGGATATTTTACATTTCTTCTAAAACAAAAAAGCCGGGAACGCGAACATATCCGCGCTTCCCGGCTAAAGTCATCAAATCACGCCTGCATTAAGCAGACAATCCAACAATTTTTTAGAGGCCAATTCCAACCAAAAGGGTCAACGAACGATTCTTGGCTTCAAAATCACTGCCTTCAACATTAATATCCGATAAACCGAGCGTATAGCGAGCATCGATTTGCACATGGCTAACCAGGGCATTCACAGTCAATCCAAGGCCAACAACCAGTCCCAGGTCCGAGCTTTTGAAACTATCTTCATCACCGTTATCCTGATCAGGATCAAATCCTTCGCTCAACTTAAAGCCCAGTGCCGGGCCGGCATGGACATTATAAGTCATCGTCGGCGCCAGCGGAATGCTGAGTTTTGCAACCACCGGAATCTCAATATATGTAATCTTCACAGTTGATTCTTGGCTCCCCTGGCTAAGCTTCGTCCCTTTCTGGGAAAAGAGCACATCTGCCTGCACACCTAACGGGCCAAGCGGATCGATTTCCAGGTAACCGCCGAAGGCCAGGCCGGTACGAGATCCCAGCTCAAAATTCTGGTCAGGATCGACGCTGACGTTAGCGGAATTCAAACCAGCTTTCAGGCCTTTATTGATTGACAACTGCGCCTGAGCATTAGTAACCATCAGGAACAAGCCAAGAATCATCATAATTGCTGTAAATCTTTTCAACATAGGAAGTCCTTCCATCTTTAGGTTAGTAAACGTGAATAAAGCTTCTTTATTCAATGGTTAATATATTAGTTTATATTAATTTAAAGGAATGATAATCTTTTATTAAAAGCCAAAACTAAACAAAATTGCAAAAACCTTGTTTTTCAATTCGGGATCTTCTCCCTCCGCTTCGCCGGTAAATTTGTCATC
This sequence comes from Calditrichia bacterium, assembly GCA_028284905.1. Classification (GTDB taxonomy): domain Bacteria; phylum Calditrichota; class Calditrichia; order RBG-13-44-9; family J075; genus JACKAP01. The sequence goes on along the minus strand of JANQQU010000043.1, from coordinate 398,213 downwards.
ATCAATATCAGTGTTATTATTTGTATAGACGTTACTCAGCCCCTGGGTATATCGCGCGCCAATGTTTAATGCGCCCTTACCGGTAGATACGCTGAATCCCGCCCCAACAGCAACGCCCAGATCGGTGCTTTTGAAAGCATCTTCCAATGGCGCTGTGTCATCACTGCCGGGAATGGTTTCACTTAGCTTTAAAGCAAGCGCCGGCCCTCCATAGAAATGATAAGAAACCGTCGGTGCCATCGCAAAGGACAGCTTGGCCAGAATGGGAAATTCCAGATAGTTCACACTATAAACATCCTCGCCATCTTCAACTTTAATAGCAGCGCCTTTTTGCATATAGAGCATATCGAGTTGCACTGAAAGTGGCCCCGGAAGAACCGCCTCACCATACACTCCAGCCAAAACGTTGGTGCTGGATTCTACCTGAAGATTTGCATCAGGCTTGAAATCGATGGTTGCGCTACTCAAACCAGCCACAAAGCCCTTTTCGAAAGAAACCTGACTGTACAAAGTGCTGATCTGCAAAACAAGCATTACTAACAGATAGAGTGAATATCGCCGGATGTTCAATCGCAAACTCCCCATAAATTTATTTATTTTCGCCAAAGTAGTATTTTTTCCCGGAAAGAAGCAAGCACAAAGTTAAGTTCCACTATTCAATCATTTATCTCCTGAAAATTTTAACGGATTATCTTCCCCTTGCATTGCGCATCGGCTTCTCCTAAATTTAGGCCAAAAAGGGACAAAATGAATAGATTCAAACTGGCCTCAAAATACAAGCCGACGGGTGATCAGCCGCAGGCAATCAAGGAATTGGTCGCAGGCCTTAATAGCGGTGCGCCATTCCAGACCTTGCTCGGTGTTACCGGTAGTGGAAAAACATTTACCATGGCCAATGTGATTGCAGAATTGAATCGTCCGACTCTCATTATGTCCCACAATAAAACCTTGGCAGCACAACTTTTTGGGGAATTCAAACAATTTTTTCCGGACAACGCCGTTGAGTTTTTCATCAGTTACTACGATTACTATCAACCGGAAGCCTACGTCCCAACCAGCGATACTTATATCGAAAAAGACAGCTCCGTCAACGAAGAGATCGACCGCCTTCGCCTGAAAGCCACCGCTTCTTTAATGTCCCGTAGAGATGTTATCATTGTCGCCAGTGTTTCCTGTATTTACGGTATCGGATCTCCCCAGGATTATTACAACCTGATGGTTTTTCTGAAAAAAGGTCAGGAGATCAATCGCTATGAAGTGTTTGGCAAGCTAGTTGACATTCAGTATACCCGCAACGACATGAGTCGTGAACGCGGCACCTTCCGCGTTAAAGGTGACATCATTGAAATTTATCCAGCTTATGAACGATATGCCGTTCGCATCGACACTTTTGGTGATGAAATCGAGAGCTTGAAATACATCGACAGTGTTACCGGGGAAGTGCTGGAGGAAGTGGGAGAAGTGCTCATTTTCCCGGCCAGTCACTTTGTTACCACAGAAGACCGGATGAAGGTCGCGATTGAGCGAATCAAGGCCGAGCTGGTTGAGAGATTGGCAGAACTGCGCTCCCAGGGAAAACTATTGGAAGCACAACGCCTGGAGCAACGCACCAACTTTGACCTGGAAATGATGCAGGAACTGGGCTACTGCAGTGGCATTGAAAATTATTCGCGCCCGATAGCCGGTCGCCCGGCAGGAAGCCCCGGCAGCACTTTAATCGATTTCTTTCCCGATGATTTTGTATTTTTCCTCGACGAATCACACCAAAGCCTCCCGCAGGTGCGCGGCATGTATCATGGTGATCGCGCCCGGAAAACAACCCTGGTCGATTATGGATTCCGCCTGCCCAGTGCGCTGGATAACCGTCCACTAAAGTATGACGAATTTATGGAGAGGATTAAGCAGACGATATTTGTCTCGGCCACCCCGTCGCCAGTGGAAATTGAATTAAGCCAGGGAGTCGTCGTTGAACAGATCATTCGCCCCACCGGGCTTATCGATCCAGTTATCGAAGTACGTCCTTCTGATGGACAAATTGACGATCTGATCGAAGAAATTCGCCAGCGAATTGAACGTAAAGAACGCACGCTGGTCCTTACCTTGACAAAACGCATGTCCGAAGATCTCACAGATTACCTGAAAGGGCTCGGCATTAAAGTCGCTTATATTCACTCAGAAATCAGTGCCCTGGAAAGGGTCGACCTGCTTCGTGATCTTCGCCTGGCAGAGCATGACGTTCTTGTCGGCATCAACCTGCTCCGGGAAGGTCTCGATCTCCCGGAGGTATCTCTCGTCGCCATTCTTGATGCAGATAAGGAAGGCTTCCTGCGCTCGGAGGTCTCTCTCTTGCAGATCGCCGGTCGCGCCGCTCGTAATGCCAATGGTATTGTGATTTTTTACGCTGATAAAATCACCAAGGCGATGAAGACGACCATGGACGAAACAGCCCGACGGCGTGAGCTGCAGAATGATTATAATGTAGCAAATGGCATCACCCCGCAAACCGTTTACAAGACCGTTGAAGAGATCATGCAATCAACGGCTGTGGCCGATGTACGCGGTTCCTATAAAACCAAAGAGAAAAAGACTGCCCGAGAATTTGAGTATATGGACAAACTTACCGGCCAGGAGTTAATCGAACGACTGGAAGAAGAAATGAAAGCCGCAGCCAAAAATCTGGAATTCGAACGCGCGGCACAAATCCGGGATGAAATATTGAAGCTCAAGGGCAAGATTGGCTGATTTGCTTCGGCAAACAGCATGCTTTTTTGGAATAACAATGAACCTTTCGCATACCTCCCAAGATCAACCATTTTTAAACGGTGTTATCAGGACAATTGCATTAATGCTATTCCTGATTAGCAGCTCCGCATGGGCGAATGTCGTCACACCGCAACTTGACAGCCTCCTGGTTGTTGGCAAAGAAAACATCTACGATCTGCGTTTCAATCAGGCAGATTCAATATTTAGCCAAATCCGTCAGGAATACCCGGATTACCCCCATGGCTATGTCTATCAGGCCTATATCACTGTTTTAAATTACACGATGGATCAGAGCAATAAGCAATTGGATTCATTGTTGGATATTCAGGTGAAACAGGCGCAGGAAATCGCAAAGAAGTTCAAAGACGAAAATGGCGACAATCCTGAAAGTCATTTTATGCAAGCAATGGCCAATGGCATTCGGGCGGTTTATCATGTTGTCAATCGTAACTTCATCCGGGCATACTGGAGCGGGCGCAGCACCAAGAAAGGGCTAGAGAAGGCTGTTAAGCTCGACTCAACCTATTACGATGCTTATATCGGACTGGGCATGTTCCATTATTATGCAGATCTTCTGCCCGGCGCTTTAAAATTCTTTGCCGGCATTCTCGGATTTGGTGGCGACAGGGAGCTCGGGAAACAAGAGGTGCGGTTCTCTGCCGACAAAGGCCGCTATTTTCAGGTAGAAGGACGCTTCATTTATCATTGTATCGAATATTTTCTGGAAGGTGAAAAACGGAAGTCAATTGCTTCGCTGGAAAAGATGTATCGGGAATATCCCGGAAATCAAGCGATTGGCCTCATCATCGCTTATCATTATCGCCGCACCGGCTATTTGGAGAAGTGCCTGAATTATTGCCAGCAATTTACAGACGATTACAGCGACCAGCTGCCCCAGTTGACTAATCTTAAATACTATAACATGGCCGTTTGCTATTATGATTTAAATGATTTCCAGCGGGCCGATTCGATATTTACAATTCTCGCGGAATTGCCAACGCGAAAATCTCCATACTATCAGGCGGCAATATATTTTTACCAGGGGCACTTAAAGGACTTTAACGGCGAACGCGAAGCAGCACTTTCCTACTACAGCCAAATCAAAGATAGCAAACAAACCCAATACTGGTATTTACTTTCCCGGATGTATGTTGATTATCCGGTGGATACACTAATGCAGGACTGGATCGTCGCTCAAAATTATTTAGGTAGCCGGAAATACAATGAGAGTTATCAGGCCACACTTGCGATGGTATCCGACCTGGATAGTGGTGCTGTAAGCATCAATCCCAATTTTCCTTTTCTGGTATATGACTTACTGGGGCGCAATCATCATTACAAAAGACGATTGAATGATTCCCGTGCCGCATTTGAGAATAAATTATCTCAAGTTGGCAAAATGAAAGACAATTTTCGTAAGGCATGGTATTACATTCATTACAGCCGTTGTCTGCGTCAATTAAATGAATTTGATCTCGCCGAAAAATATCTGAATAAAGCCAACGACCTTGATGACAGCTTTACCAAGATAATTGTTCAGCGGGAGAAATACATGCTTTCGTCGCGAGAAAAGAAACACAAAGAGCGCCAAAAGTTACTGGAACAACGGAAGAACAAATAATATGCGAACAAATTTACAGGACTAGGTAAATGAATATTTTAGTGATAGGCGGTGGCGGTCGCGAACATACGATAGCCTGGAAAATACGCCAAAATCCTGACGTGAAGAACATCTACTGCATCCCGGGCAATGCCGGAATTGCCACCATAGCGGAGTGCCATAACCTTAATGCCGGAGACTTTCCCACCCTCGCAGCATTTGTAGAGGAAAAGAACATCGACTTTACAATTGTCGGGCCGGAGCAGCCTTTGGTAAATGGTATTGTCGATTTTTTCCGCTCCAGAAATTATCCGATATTTGGTCCCAATCAAGAGGCAGCCCAAATGGAGGGCAGCAAAATATTTTCGAAAAGACTGATGGCCAAGTACGGCATTCCCACCGCCGCTTTTGCTGAGTTTGATGATCCTGCAGCTGCCATTGGATATTTAAAAAGTTTGCCGAATCAGCCAATTGTCGTCAAAGCGGATGGTCTTGCCGCCGGTAAAGGCAGTGTCGTCTGCAAAGATACGGAAGGTGCTCTGACAGCCGTTGATGAAATGATGAATCAACGCATTTTTGATCTTGCAGGCAGTAAAATCGTTATTGAAGAATGCATGACCGGCGAAGAAGTAAGTCTCTTTATTTTAACAGATGGTAGCGATTATGTCGCCCTTACCCCAGCACAGGATTTTAAAAGAGCGCTGGACAATGACCTTGGCAAAAACACCGGCGGCATGGGCAGCTATTCCCCTACCCCGTTTTTAACCGACGAACTACGTCGGGAGTCCATTCGCAAAGTGGTCGAGCCAACATTATCCGCCCTGCAGTCTGAAGGCATCGATTACACCGGTGTGCTCTATTGCGGATTAATGCTAACCCCAAATGGTCCTTCCGTGATTGAATACAATTGCCGCTTTGGCGACCCGGAGACCCAGGTTGTTTTACCACTGCTCAACAGTGATTTGCTGGAAATTGCCCAGGCGGTTGAGCGGAGAGAAGTAGGCAAATTAAAAATTGATATTAATCCCGGGCATGCTGCCAGTGTCGTGATGGCATCCGGTGGATATCCTGAGAAGTATGAGACCGGCAAAACCATAACCGGATTACCGGAAAACCGCGACGACTTAATAGTCTTCCATGCTGGCACTAAGTTGATCGACGATCAAATCGTCACCAGTGGCGGACGAGTGTTGGCAGTAACAGCACTTTCCCGGCACAACCTCAAAGCAGCGACAGAAAAGGCATATGAAGCTTTGGCGGATATTAAATTTGAAGATGCGCATTTCCGTACCGATATTGCCCGGCGTGCCTGGCACATTTGAATGTAGCCCGCCAGGTATATCATATTTAGAAAAGGAGGACTGGTATGATAAAACGCTCTCCGTTTTTTTGGATGATGCTCTTATTGGCCGTTATGCTGATGCATTGCGAAAAGAAATCTGCTATTAACATCAGTGGCTACACGCCTACACCTCCGACATCTGCTCTGGAAATCGATCGGGATAATTTAAAGACAGCCGGTAGTTTTCTTCCCGGCTACGAAAGCGGCAATATACGCAGCGACCGGATAACCATTAACTGGTCTCCGGTAAATGCCGCGGATTTTTCCTCTTATCGCGTTTTTCGCAATGAGGTTTTATTAGCGACAATCAACGACCGCCAGCTGAGTAGCTACACGGACAGCATTGGCCTGACGCCAAACACCTTTTACACTTACAAACTATCCTTACTGACGCCACAAGGGCTTTCAACAGCAGATACTATTCTGCTAAAAACGCCACAGTGGGATCCACCTGCCAAACCCGGCGGACAAGTTTTGGGCGCATCAGCCAGCGCTATTCGCATTTTTTGGACAAACCAGGCAGAGGCGATCAACAGATTCAACATTTATCGAAAACTTAGCAACGAACCGCTAAGCAGTTTCTTTCTTATTGGCACGTCTACCGACACTACTTTTACAGATGACATCTCCATTGTAGGCGGTGCTGTGTATGATTATCGTATTTCCGCAGCGAATGATTTTGAATCAACCGGCTTCTCGGAAGTGCTGACCTTTGAAGCGACTTACACCATGACTTCTCCTACGCTCAGCGGCATTACACAGCAACAGGCCAGCCGCGCCGTGCGCATTGAATGGGATGATAATGCCAGCGGCGAAGATGGTTTTCGCATCTGGCGGAGAGATGAACAAGGGATTTATGCCGTGATTGATACGGCTTCCACCAACAGCGCGCATTATCTTGATAACGATACAACGAGCAGCCTTGTTCTCGGCACAACTTACACCTATGCAGTTTCCGCTTTTGATGCCACTAACGAATCCCTGCTTTCCAATCCCCTGACATTAACCATTGGCGTTCCCAGTTCCTTTGATGGTTTTTCCGATAGTTTTGAGCAACCGCCCGGCAGCGAATGGCAATTTATCTCCTCAGCGCCGGAAGGACGTATTATTCCATCTCCATTAGGGGCGAACAGCGGGCAACAAATGCTGCTAATGGACGTTTCGCAGGATGGGGTGGTGAATCTAAATCATGCCATATTAAGGTTGGACCTTTCTGAAATTTCCAATACCCAATCGGTCGTGTTATCCTTTTTCTACAATACCTTCGATGATGAAGTGAGTCCATTGGAAGAGCTAGTAGATATTTCCAGCGACGGCGTCAATTGGGAAACTGTTTTCATTATGACAGCATCTCCATTTGTCTGGACGGAAGCAATGATTAATCTTCAGGACTTCATTGCCACACAACCTTACAGCGCGAATTATCATATTCGATTTCAACAGCAGGATAATTTCCCTTTTCCCACGGATGGCATTGGCATTGATGATGTTTCGGTGCAATTAAATCAATAACCGCATTTGGCGATTATAACGGGAGTTCTTATGCAAAACAGCTGCAACCGTTGCTTATTCATAATCCTGGCATTAACAACTATCTTGTCCGCGCAAACGCTGGAACCTGTCGCAGAAAATACGCCGCTGTCATTTCGCAGTCAGGCCCTTGGTGGCACAATTCTCGACGATCTCGATCTGGTTTATGACCCGATAGAACTCCGTTTTGTCGACGGCTACCGGCTCTATACTAATTTGAGTAATCTCACCTCAACCCGAGAAGAGCTTTTTAATGGCCTTTCCGATAACGAGTTCCTCCTGGGGTTTTCCGGCCGGAATTTATGGGTAAGAAATCTCTGGACTTCTATTTTAGTGCGCTATCGTAACGCACGCACTTCCAACACTTTGCTGGTTGATCGGGATCTCGACGGATTGGCGGATATCTTTCAGCAAGGTCAATTTCGCGATATTTTTACAGCCTTTCTCGATACAGATGGCAATGGTCTCTTCGACATTAAGCGCGTCATCGATCAGGAGAAACGGAATTTCAGCCGCAATCGCAACACCTTCGTTTCGCTAAACAATACCGTATTGTTGAGAGATGCCTGGACGCTCGGTTTAAAAGCAACTTATGGCGTATCCAGCACGGAAAATACAACTTCGGCGTTTAATCTCGGCAGTGGCTTTGGTCCATTACTTGGTGCACCGTTTGGCAGCCCGTCATTCAATCTCAACTTTGATCTCTTTGCAGTGGACAACAACTTTTTGAACTTTAATCAAAATGAATCGGGAGAATTTTTGACCCGCCTGAAAGAGGATTTCCTGCAGTTTGATATGGCAGTTATGCGTCCAATGGAAATCATGCCGGAACGCATCATCGAATTCCGGGCGGATCTTGGTTTCCGACAGATCGATTCCCGGCAGGATAGCGACAATTTTTACGGTGGCAGTTTTGATAACTTCGATCCTGCTTCTCCCGCATTCCAGGATCGCTTTTTGGAACGCGTCAGCCAGGTGAACGACCTGCACCAGTCTGGCACAGGACTTTCCTTGGCGTTTTCTGCCAGGCAAGTATTACAAAAAGGGGAAGAACGAAAGGATGATGCCTTCTGGCGGGCGCAGATTGGCATCGATCGATATTCTTTCGATTATGAAGTGCGCAATCTGCGCAACCTCACGACTCAGGACATTTTCAACGACACTTCACTGCCCACACCGGTTAGCTCTTCCGACAATCTGAGCTTGCAGGAAAGATCTACCGACATTGGCGATGGCAGCAGTCTCCGCATCAAACTTGCCGGCCTGGTTAATATTCCCCTGGACGACAACATCAGTCTTGGAATCGGTGTTCAATTTTCAAATGCAGACCTGGAAAGAAATACCCGCCAAATGGAATCACTGGAAAATGTCCTCAGCATTCAGGTTGCAGATACCTTCACCACCAACGACCAGGATATTTTTAGCACTCAGGGCATTGATGCAACCCGCACTTATGAGCGAACTGATCGCATATTTAGCTTTCCGGTAGGCATTGAGTATCGTTTCACCCGTAGCCAAAAGTGGCGTTTCCGGGTCGGCAGCATCTTTACCTACACAGAATTCACTGAAAGCGATGCCCGCGACATTTCGGATGCACGCCCACTTGTTGTAACCACAACGTCTGGTGATGGCAGCGTGCAAACCCAGTTTTTTGACAACACGTATGAATCAACCAGCAGCTTTCGAAAAAACGCAGTTAGCATCACCAGTTTCGTCTATGGCCTGGGATATCAACCGACGGAGCATCTGCAGATAGATCTGCTCGGTTTCTTAGGCAACACCAGTGATCAGGAAATCCTGACCAGTGATTTTTTAAAGCAGTTGCGACTATCTTTCTCTTTACGGTTTTAGCGTCGTATGATAAATACTGGAAGTGCCTTTTCCATGGTTTCAGAAGCGCAATTTGCAAATGTGATACAGGTAAATTTTTTGCTGTAAATTATCCTATATTTATAGCGCAACTGTTAATTCTGTAGATGAAATTATGTGAAAATGGTTTTCTCAGCTATTTAATTAAAAGGAGAATTAGGGATGAAAGTATTAATCACCGGCGGTGCGGGATTTATCGCATCCAATATTGCCGACCGCTACCTGGAGCTCGGACACGAGGTTGTTATTGTAGATAATATGATTTCCGGCCAGAAGGAAAATATTCCGGCGGCTGCGAAGTTTTATGAAATGGATATTTGCGACGAAGCTTTGAAAAATGTTTTTGAAGCCGAAAAGCCGGACATTGTCAATCACCATGCCGCGCAAATGGATGTGCGGAAATCTGTAGCGGATCCCGCATATGATGCCAATGTGAACGTTATTGGTGGTTTGAACATCCTCCAGAACTGCGTTAAATACAAAGTTAAGAAAGTAATTTTCGCTTCTACTGGCGGGGCAATTTACGGTGAGCAGGATTATTTTCCGGCCGATGAGGAACATCCCAATCGCCCGCTTTCTCCGTATGGCATCACCAAACTGACAACGGAGAAGTATCTCTTCTTCTATAATCATGTGTATGGTTTAAATTATACCATCCTGCGTTATGCCAACGTTTACGGTCCCCGGCAGAATCCGCACGGCGAAGCTGGCGTTGTAGCAATCTTCAGCCAGCGCATGCTTAGAAAAGAGCAACCGCGCATTAATGGTGAAGGTACCCAGACCCGCGACTACGTCTTTGTTGGCGACGTCGTTAAAGCAAACGAACTGGCGCTTACTGGTGGCGACAATCGTATTTACAACATCGGCACTGGCATCGAAACTGATGTCAATACGCTCTTCCGCACAATCGCAAGCAAAATGGATTATGATGTTGAAGAAGTTCACGCTGATGCACAGCCCGGCGAACAGCTCCGCAGCGTGCTGACAGCCGCCCGTATTCAGGAAGAATTGGGCTGGGAGCCGACAGTAGATATCAAGACCGGTTTGGAACGTACCGTAGATTTTTTCCGCGACAAGATGTAGTTGATCAACATCGGACCGGAAAGCCTTGAAACTTTTACCCGGATTGTAAGTTCGCGCTTGCAGTCCGGGTTTCAATTATTACTGCAAGAGGAGATGCTGGTAATGAGTGATCTAAGTATATTGATTATTGATGATAATGAGAATTTGGTAGATGGGGTTGAATCCATGTTGGATATCCATTTTGATGATGCTGAAATTTATACAGCATACAATGGTATGGACGGCCTGCGCAATGCACTTACCCATAAACCCCAATTGATTTTCCTGGACCTGAATCTTCCGGATATATCCGGCCAGCAGGTGTTAGCGGAAATCCGTAAACGACAATTACCTTCCAAGGTGATCATGCTTACCGGCGATGACAGCATCAGTGAGATCAGTGGTGCAGACGGCTACCTCAAAAAGCCGGTTATGCCGAAACAACTCATTGCCAAAATTGAAAGTTTGATTTAAACGGAATGATTCCTAGCGGGTTCTGTCCCGGGCACTCACGGCCTCAAACAGAGACAGAAAAGACTTTACCTCCTTCGCCTTTTCTTTTTCCGCAGAATGAGAAGTATAAATCATATGCAGGTTTCGCAGCATTCGGGCCAGCATATCCAGATTAGTGCAACCAGCCAAAATAGCTTCCGGGTCCTCCACATTAAGCTGCATTAGCAAATCCTGGCAATGCGCCCTCGTGAACACCCGGCCTTTATTATAGGGATCAAAAAAGATCTCTTCTTTCCCATCATCATATTTCACGATAAAATGTCCCGGAACGCCAACGCCATAGATTGGCACTCTTAAGCGGCGGGCGATGAGCATATAGAGCATCGATAAAGAAATGGGAATCCCCTGCCCCGTTTCAAGGATTCGATGCAGAATTGAATTTCCCGGATTATAATAATCGCTTGTATTCCCCCGAAAGAACTTCTTCGCGAAAAGATAATTACTCATATGCCCAATAACATCGATTGCGGCAGCATTCTCCGGCAGTATGGCGTCAATATCGTCAGCAAGCATATCTAGGTGAAGCTTTTGAGAGGTACAGGAAGTATCAGGATCAAACCAGTAGGAAAGAATCATTGCGCCGTTTTCCAGATCAATGTCATCCATTTTTGCATCTAAGAGCGATTTAATTGCCTGGGTGACAATTGGAATGTGTAACTCACGCAAAAAGCCCCGTAATCGATTTGCATCGGGTTTTTCCAACTGCTTTAGCAATAGATCTTTTTCCAGGATCACCGCTATCGCCTGGCGGAGAATATTTTCCCTGAGAAGCTTCTGGATTTCCGCATTATCATCGTCCAGCAATTTTAGCATTGCCGGTAGCTGGCCATCAAAAAGATCGCTCACTTAAAACTCCACGGATTGGCCGAAGCCGGCAGAATCGTCTGACATGTAATTGAGGAATTTTGCAAAGTTTTTCTGGAAGGTCAGTTTTACCGTTCCCACCGCGCCATTACGGTGCTTACCGACAATAATTTCCGCCATATTTTCCACTTCGGCAAAACGAGGGTCATCATGATCTTTAATGTAGAACTCTTCCCGGTAAACAAACATCACCAGATCGGCATCCTGCTCAATGGCCCCACTCTCACGCAAGTCCGAGAGCATCGGTCGTTTATCCGGGCGGGATTCTACCGCACGGGAAAGCTGGGAAAGAGATATCACCGGCACGTCCAGCTGTTTCGCCAATCCTTTCAGGGAACGGGAAATAAAAGAGATCTCCTGCTGACGGTTATCAAAACCTTTTGGGGCCTCCATCAACTGCATGTAATCGACGATAATACAACCAACATTTTGTTCCAACACCATTCGCCGGGCACGCGCACTCAGCTTCAAGACATCCAGGCCAGCAGTATCATCGATAAAAATTGGAGATTCTGCCAGCACACCGGCTTTTCGGGACAATTTCGGCCATTCATCTTCACGGAGCCGGCCGGTACGAAGGCGCTGGGAATCGATTTCTGCTTCCGCGCAAAGCATCCTTTGCACCAATTGCATCGCACTCATTTCCAAGCTAAAGATGCCAATACCAAACCCACCTTCGATGGCTGCATTCCGGGCCAGATTCAAACAGAAAGCTGTTTTCCCCATGGACGGTCGTCCGGCAAGAATAATGAGGTCGCCTTTCTGAAAACCGGCCGTCATGCCATCCAGGTCGCTATATCCGGAAGGTACTCCGATAATACCAGTATGGTCAAGATGATGTAATCGTTCGATTTCCGCAAATGTCTCGTTCAGCACCGAATTAATGTCCTGATAAGTCTTCTTCTTTTGATCTTTCAATAAATCAAAAATTTCCTGCTGCGCTTTACTCATTACGCCTTCAACATCCGCCTGACTATCATAGGCATCTTTCAGGATGTCGTTGCAAGAACGGATAAGGCGGCGCAATTGCCCCTTTTCTTTAACAATTTGGATATGATATTCAATATTGGCAGCAGAAGGAATTGCTGAAGCTAATTCGGCTAGATAGTGGGCGCCGCCGACAGCCTCAAGGATTTCCATCTTTTGGAGTTCCTGGGTCAGGGTAATTAAGTCTATCGGTTCATTTTTTCGATAGAGTAAAAGCATTGCCTCAAAAATTTGGCGATGCGCATCCCGGTAAAAGTAGATTTCTTCCATTTCCTCCAGCGCTACTGCCACCGCTTCTTTATCGAGCAAAATTGCGCCAAGGATATATCTTTCCACGTCGACTGCCTGTGGCGGCAATTTTCCGCCAAACTGTAACGCTTCATCTGATGGCGTCTTTTTCGACTTTCTTGCCATACCGGGTCCTTCTATTAATGATTTTTATTAAACGAATTTTATCGTTAAACAGTCAATCTTAGAATCAAGATTTAACGAACTTTTTCATATTGGGCAATGGCCAGCTTCAGGTCATTAACACCATCATCCAGTGCGCTCATATTTCTTAAAATATAGGCGGGGTGGAAAGTAACGATCAAGGGAATATTTTGATATTGCCAGGATCTATTTCTTAAGCGTGTTAAACTTTCCTGCGATTTCAACAAATTTTGCGCTGCAACTCTACCGAGTGCAATTAGAACTTTCGGCTGCACCATCTCTATTTGCTTGTGAAGATATGGAATACAAGTGCTGACTTCTTCCGGCAACGGATCGCGATTATTAGGCGGCCGGCACTTCAGAATATTAGCAATGAAGACATCCTCACGCTTCAGGGTGATTTTCTCCAGCATTTGATTGAGCAATTGTCCGGATTTCCCTACAAAGGGCAAACCCTTCATGTCCTCTTCATGACCGGGCGCCTCCCCGATAAACATGATATCAGCGTTTTCATTACCATGACCGAACACAAAATTTTTCCGGGTTTTTCCCAGCGAACACTTTTGACAATCCTGAATACGTCCTTTAAACACTTGCAGCGGAGACAAACCAATTTCGCCATTGCGAATGGCAGCTAGAATGTCGCCATTACGGACGAACCATTCCTTACCATATAAGTCCTGATACCAGTTCAGAAAACCGTTTAATTTATCGAAGACTTCCCGGCTCATATTATTTCTCCCCTGCAATCACTGCCTCAAGGATTTCTCTGGCAATATCAATCTTGTATCCCATTTCGACCGGCTGCGAATCTTTTTCAGTTATCAGCGTCACCTGATTGGTATCCCCCTCAAAGGCTGCCCCTTTAACGTGCGGGTTATTCAGGACGATCATATCGAGCTGTTTCTTACGCAGCTTCTTCCGGGCATTTTCCTCCGGATCAACAGTTTCAACAGCAAAACCGATCAACTTCTGATGTGCCGCTTTCCGCTCCCCCATTGTTTGCAGGATATCTTTCGTCCGCTGCATTGGAATGTTCATTGGTCCTTTTCCCTTTTTGATTTTGTCTTTCGAAAAGGCATCCGGACGATAATCCGCAACTGCTGCCGCGCTGATAAAAATATCACAGTCAGCAAAATTCTCGTCAACCACTTGATACATATCTTCAGCGGAAACTACCGAGATATTTTTTACACCAACCGGCGGTGAAATATTTCCCGGTCCATGAACGAGGATGACCTTTGCACCGCGGGCAAACGCTTCCCAGGCGAGGGCAAAGCCCATTTTACCACTGGAACGATTGGTAAGCATTCGTACCGGGTCGAGAAATTCCCTGGTGCCGCCCGCCGTAATCATCACTGTCTTTCCCTGGAGGGATGCCTGCCCGCCGGGATGTATCGCCCGGTAAAGATGCTGTAGAACATATTCCATACGCGCCAGGCGCCCGACACCGGAATACCCTTCTGCGAGGAATCCTTCTTCCGGATCACAGATAAAATATCCGTCGGATTTCAAAAAGGCAATATTTCTTTGCACGGCAGCGTTTTTCCACATATTGCTGTTCATTGCTGGTGCGAATAAAATCGGACAATGCAAAGCTAACATGTTTGTAGAGAAAAAATCGTCCCCAATACCATTCGCCGTCTTTCCAATAATATTGGCCGTCGCAGGAATGATAACCGCAGCATCCGCCCAATCCGCCAGTTCTATATGATGGGTAGCAGCAAACTGATTTTCCGGAAATAAATCCCGGTATACCGGATAACGGCAGAGTGATTCTATGGTGAGTGGGGTGATAAACTTCTCGGCACTGGCGGTCATCATCGCGCGCACTTCTGCACCGGCAGTGACCAGATGACGAATAAAAAGGCAGGCTTTATAAGCGGCAATACCTCCTGTAATGCCAACCAGAATGCGTTTTTTTTCAAGCAGTTTGCTAGGAAACATACATCCCTGCTGTTAATGATTTTTAATAATTGATTCTATTTCCCGAACAGCTTTTTCCAGATCATCGTTGACAACAACAACATCAAATTTTTCTGCTTTTTCATACTCCAGCGGCAGACGCTCCAGACGTTTGGCGATCATTTCTGCAGATTCACTTTTACGATCTTCCAGGCGTCGTTGTAATTCATTCATTGACGGCGGCTTAATAAAAATCAACAACGCATCCGGATAATTTCGTTTGATTTCCAACCCTCCGTTCACGTCAATATCCAGCAAAATAGTAAATCCGTTTGCAAGGCCTTCATTAACGGTACTTCTTAGCGTGCCATAATACTTGCCGTGCACATTTTCGTGCTCCAGGAAATCGCCTTCTTCCACTTTCCGGAAGAAATCCGCTTCTTCCAGGAAGTAATAATGTACACCGTCTGTTTCGTATGGACGTGGCGCCCGGGTGGTTGCTGAAATGGATATCCGAAACATTGGGTTTTGTTCTACCAACAATTTGCAGATTGTGGACTTTCCGGCACCGGAAGGCGCAGAAAGGACAACGAGGCGAGGTTGTGTTTTTTGACTTTCGCTCATATGCATCGATCTATACTTAAAAGTGGATAATATATACTAATGAACCGCGGAAAAATAGAAGCCTGTATTGCGAGATTCAGCAAGCTAACTTACGAGAATCGTTACAATCATAAACATATTAGAGAAATCACTCGATATTTTGCACCTGCTCCCGCATTCTTTCAATCTCTTCTTTGACCTGAACAATACGATGACTAATACCAATCAATGTATTTTTGGTTGAGATCGTATTCGCTTCCCGATGCATTTCCTGCAGCATAAAATTGAGTTTTTTTCCGATTGGAGAACCCTGCTCCAGATTTTTCCGGAATAGGCCAATATGGCTATCCATTCGAACCGTTTCTTCATTGATATCTACACGATCGGATATAAGGGCCAGTTCCTGCTCCAGACGATTCACATCAACTTTCTGCTCGCCGATCAGGGAAATCAACCGTTGATGTAATTTTTCAAATTCGATGCGGGCATTGTCTTTCGACATTTCCTTAATTTCTTCATTCAGCGTTTCGATGGTTTTCAGGCGCTCTTCCAAATCCCGCCGAAGATTTCCTCCCTCCTGAGAGCGCGTTGTATTCAAGCGATCCAGGGTATTGTTAACAAGCTTTTCCAACGCGGCTTCAAATTCGTCGTTGATCAGCCCGCTATCATCCGGCGTAAAGATGTCTTTGAAGAAAAGTAGATCGGAAAGCTGCACAGGAGTGTTGATGCCGGTTTGACTGCGAATTTCCTCAAGCAGTTCAGTATACATTGATAATGCGCCCTTGTTGAGCTTAAGGGTCTGCAATAATTGTTCGGTCGTTTCATAACTGATCACGCAGTTTATTTTACCCCGATCCAGGCGGCTGCGAATCCAGGATTTCACATTATCTTCCAGGGCCTTCATTCCGTAAGGTAGTTTCGCATTAATCTCGAGGAATCGGGAGTTTAACGAGCGGATTTCGCAAGTTAATTCACTCTCCTGAAATTGAATTCTCTCGGTCGAAAAACCGGTCATACTGTAAATTTGCTTTGTCATCACTGCTTCCTATGGACTTTCATGAACGTTTGCCGATACACTTTTTTCGGCGGTGGAATATACGCGCCACCGGCCTCCAGCGCAAACGATTTTCCGTTGCGACGGAGGATTTAAACCCCCTTCTCTTTTTGGTCCGGTCGTAAAAAAATGTTGCGCCTTGTTATTTTTTTCCTATATTAGTCACTCATTTTAGAGTGACCAAAAATCGGGGCGCAAAAAGTAAAGATTCAACAGGCTTGGAATGTGAGATTTACTTTCCTAAATTTGCCCCGAATAAATTGTCCTGGGGAGCCGGAAACGTTTAAAAATGATAATTAGGAGGCACATAGATGCAGTATTTGGGAACGTTACGAGTAATACCTGAACTGCCCGAAGAGATCAAGCGACTGGAGGAGTTGGCTTACAATCTTTATTTTTCCTGGACGCCGGAAGCGCGTCAGCTTTACCGTTTGATCAACCCAAAGCTTTGGACCAGCATCAACCACAACCCGGTGAAATTTTTACGGGAAGTACAACAAACTGATCTTGAAAATTGCAGCAAAGATCCCGCTTATTTAACGCTATACCGAAAAGTAATGGAAGCCTATGATGCTTACATGGGTGCATCCAGCACATGGTATAACGAAACATTTCCAAAAGATAAAAAGAAGATAATCGCTTATTTTTCTGCCGAATTCGGTTTTCATGAGTCCTTACCGATTTATTCCGGTGGCCTCGGCGTTCTTGCCGGCGAT
This sequence comes from Calditrichia bacterium, assembly GCA_028284905.1. Classification (GTDB taxonomy): domain Bacteria; phylum Calditrichota; class Calditrichia; order RBG-13-44-9; family J075; genus JACKAP01. The sequence goes on along the minus strand of JANQQU010000043.1, from coordinate 380,973 downwards.
CATCTGAAATCTGCCAGCGACCTTGCACTGCCGTTGATTGGTGTGAGTCTTTTCTATCATCAGACCTACTTTACGCAGCAAATTGATGCACACAGCAATCAGATTGCCCTTTACATCCCCCAGGATCCGGAGGCATTGCCGCTGACGCCTGTGCTGGATGAAAAAGGAGAGCCCTTAAAAGTTTCTGTTCAGGTTGCCAACCACACCGTTTATCTGCGCGCATGGAAAGTGCAAGTCGGCCGTATTATTGCCTATCTCCTCGATGCCAATTTACCGGAAAATGCCCCGGAAGATCGTATGATCACCTCCCGCTTGTATGGTGGCGATCAGGAAATGCGCATCTCCCAGGAAATTGTTCTCGGTATGGGTGGCGTTAAGCTGCTGAAAAAACTGAACATTACTCCGCATGCATGGCATATGAATGAAGGACATTCAGTATTCCTGGCGCTGGAGCGGATCAGAGATTTAATCCGTGAACAAAACTTTGAGTTTAATGAGGCACTGGAAACAGTCGCTGCAAACACGATTTTTACCACACACACACCGGTGCCGGCCGGTAACGATGCTTTTCCGTTGAACTTGATGGACAAGTATTTCCAGCGCTATTGGGAATCAATCGGTATCCGTCGTTACCAGTTCATGGAGCTCGGTTCCCAGGTGCAGCCGGAAGGATACGAGATTTTCAATCTGACGGTATTGTCACTGAAACTGGCGAAATTCCGCAATGGGGTTAGTAAGCTGCACGGTGAAGTTTCCCGTGGCCTCTGGAAAGATGTTTGGCCGAATATCCCAACCGATGAAATTCCGATTACTCACATCACCAATGGTGTGCACACCTTCACCTGGACCGTTTACAAAATGCGCAAGCTTTACGATGAATTCCTCGGTGATGACTGGGTGAACCACCTCGATGAAAGCTTTCTATGGAAAGGCGTGATGGGAATTCCCGATGAAGCGCTCTGGAAAGTGAAAGGCGAAGTCAAAGAAAAAATGCTTAACCACCTGCGGGAGCGTTTTGAAGCGCAAATCATTCGCAACAAAGTCGGTACATTGCAGATCCGCCGTTTGAAGGATATGCTTAAGCCGGATGTGCTCACTATCGGCTTCGCCCGTCGTTTTGCCACTTACAAACGCGGCACTCTGATTTTCCGCAACAAGGAGCGCTTGAAGCGCATCCTGAATAACCCTGAACGCCCGGTTCAATTGATCTTTTCCGGGAAAGCACACCCGAAAGATCTTGGTGGTCAGGATCTTATTCGCGCAATCAACAACATTTCCATGGAAGACGGTTTCCGCGGCAAGGTTTTCTTTGTTGAAAATTATGACATGAGCCTGGCGCGAGACCTTATCTCCGGCGTTGATGTCTGGTTGAACAACCCGCGTCGTCCCCAGGAAGCTTCCGGTACCAGTGGCCAGAAAGTTGGCATGAATGGTGGCGTGAACTTTTCCGTATTAGACGGCTGGTGGGTTGAAGGCTACAACAGCAAGAATGGCTTTGCTTTCGGAGACCGGGAAGACTATCGCGACCTTGACGAGCTCGATCATTGGGATAGCGAAGGCATTTACGACATTCTGGAAAACGACTTAATTCCGCTCTATTATGATCACAATGAAGAAGGTTTACCGACCAAGTGGATTAAGATGATGAAAGAATCGATCATCACCGTATCGAAGAACTTTAATACGCACAGAATGGTGAAAGACTATGTCAACAAGCTCTATCAACCAGCCATTAAACAAGGTGAAGAATTTGCCAAGAATGACTACGAACTGGCGCGAGAATTCTCCAACTGGCGGGAAAAGATGCAGCACAACTGGTCCCAGGTTGAAGTTCAGCTGAATGACAACATCAATCCGGAACAGGAAATCAACCTGAAATACAATGAAGCTTTTAAGCTTGGCGCGAAGGTTAAGCTGGGCAGCATTGATCCTTCTGAAGTACGCGTTCAGGTTTTCTTGCGTCATGAGTTCGATCATGTCACTTTCACTCCGGAAGCGACATACGAATTAGTCGAAATGACTCGCAAGAAACAGCTGGACGAGGAAACCTATCTCTACGAAGCCACGATCAAGCCTTCGGATAGTGGGAATTATCGCTACACCGTCCGGGTCTTGCCGTATCACAAGCGCCTGGTCAATTTAACTGAACTCGGTCTGGTTTCCTGGTTGAACAAAGAAGTATTGCAAGAAGCATAAATGCTTTTAAGTAATTATAGATTTACCCAAAAAGCCTCTCAAAGTGAGAGGCTTTTTTTATTTATGCCTATCGAAAAAACATTCTTAAACGAAATGTATTATGAGATTTTCCGGGGAGTTTAAAGCTTTAAGATGTTATCGAAAGAAACGATTCATTTCATTTTCTGCGGAACGAAACTGACCGTCGTTAATCCATTTATAATGATGAATGCGTTTTAAGATTACCCGGCAGCGCCATTTTAACCCATTCGTCGGTTTCAATGGATTTAACTCCAGCGGGTTGGGGATAATTGCTGCCAGGCGCACCATTTCGAAGACACTTAATTCCATTGGCGATTTTTTAAAATAATGCTGGCTGGCACTCTGAATGCCAAAAATCCCTTCACCGAATTCAATATAATTCAAATACAGCTCCAGGATACGCGATTTGCTGAGATGCTTCTCCAGATCCCGGGCAACAACCAGCTCTCGAATTTTTCGATAGAAATTTCGGTCCGGTGTAAAATAGAGATTCTTTGCCGTTTGTTGCGTGATAGTGCTGGCGCCACGCAAGCGTTTCCCCTTTTCATGAAAATCCCGAAGTGCAGCTTCAATTTCATGCCAGTCCACGCCATTATGTGTCCAGAAACTGGCATCTTCCGCAACCACAATGGTGCGTCTTAAAAGCCGGGGAATTGTTTTCAAAGCGGCCCATTTACGTTGAATTTTTAAAGATCTGCTGTTACTCTCTGCTTCGGCAAGACGGTATTCGAGGAAAGAAGTTGTTGCCGGATTTTCATCTGCAAGTTTTTGAACATCCGGCAACACCAGGAAAATATGTGCTACGAATCCAAGCAATAGTACATTTGCAAGAATCCAGCAAATTACTGCGATTTTACGAAGCCGTCCCTTCAAAGATTAGGCTTCCTGGGACAGTTCAAGCAAAATACCATTCATACTCTTGGGATGGACGAAGGCAATTTTTTTACCTTCCGCACCAATCTTCGGAGACTCATCAATCAGGCGAACGCCTTCATCTTTCATACGATTGAGCGTGCCCTGAACATCATCCACAGATAAGGCAATATGATGCATCCCCTCTCCACGTTTCTCGAGGAATTTTGCAATCGGGCTATCATCCGCGGTGGGTTCCAGATATTCGATGTTTGACTCTCCAACACTAAATCCGGCCACCCGAACTTTTTGAGATTCAACTACTTCTTCAAAAACCGGTTCGAGATCAAACAATGCTTTATACATCGCTTTCACTTCAGCAAGAGAATGAACAACAACACCAACATGGTCGATCTTCTTAAGCATGACTCGTCCTCCCATTTTTTGGGGATCAGCGTACTTTATAGTTAGGTGATTCCTGAGTTATTTTTACATCATGCGGATGACTTTCCCGAACACCGGCGGCCGTCACCCGAATGAATCGACTTTCCGAACGTAAAGCGGGAATATCCTTGCAACCGGTATATCCCATTGCCGATCGTAGACCGCCAATCATCTGGTAGATTGTGTCCTTTACACGCCCGCTATAAGGCACAATACCTTCAATGCCTTCCGGCACCAGTTTTTCAGTTTCGCGAACTTCTCCCTGGAAATATCGGTCCTTACTACCGAGCTTCATTGCACCGATCGAGCCCATGCCACGGACCTGCTTGTACTGACGGCCATCGAGCAGAATCGTTTCCCCCGGGCTTTCCTCCGAGCCGGCAAATAGGCTGCCGATCATCACAGTGTCGGCACCGGCAGCTAGCGCTTTCGGAATATCGCCGGTATGTTTAATGCCGCCATCAGCAATCAATGGCGTATTGGATTCTTTACAAGCGCGGGAGACTTCCATAATCGCCGAAATTTGCGGCACACCAACGCCGGTTACAATCCGCGTTGTGCAGATCGATCCGGGACCAATCCCCACTTTAACAGCATCGGCGCCAGCCTTAATTAAATCTCGCGCAGCTTCATAAGTCGCGATATTACCGGCAACCACATCAGTATCCGGGAATTGTCGCTTGAATTCCGCTACGGTATCTAGCACTTTTTGCGAATGCCCATGGGCCGTATCGACAACGATAACATCAGCGCCCTTATTAACCAAATGAGCAGCTCGCTCTAATGCTGCACCTCCAACGCCTATTGCCGCACCGACCCGCAAACGTCCCAGGCTGTCTTTACAGGCATCTGGATAGTCTTGCTTCTTTTGAATATCCTTAACGGTAATCAACCCTTTTAAGTGTCCTTGATCATCTACAACCAGGAGTTTTTCAATGCGATGCTTTTGCAGGATCAGTCGCGCATCGTCCAATGTGGTACCGACCGGTGCGGTAATCAAATTCTCGCTGGTCATCAGATTTTTGATCGGCTGTTCCAGATTGATCTCGAATCGCAGATCACGGTTGGTGATAATCCCAACCAATCTTTCGCCCTCTACAATGGGAATGCCGGAAATGCGAAAGCGGCGCATCATGGCCAGCGCTTCCTGGATTGGGCGGTCCGGTGGTAAAGTGATCGGGTCGATAATCATACCGCTCTCAGAACGCTTCACCATATCCACTTCCGCGGCCTGGTTTTCCGGAGTCAGGTTTTTATGGATAATCCCGATGCCCCCTTCCCGGGCAATGCCGATAGCCATGGAGGATTCTGTTACAGTGTCCATTGCGGCAGAAAGCAGCGGAATATTCAAATCAATATTTTTGGTAAAACGAGTCTGTAATGCTGCATCTTTGGGCAGAATCGTTGATTTAGCGGGCAATAAAAGCACATCCTCAAATGTTAGCCCTTCATATAAAATTTTACTCATAATCTTCTAAACTCCTCATGTTTTCTGCCGAGAATTTAATCAATGGCACGATTCAGTAAAAGCGAAATTCATTTTCTTCCCCGGCACCAATTTGAGGGCATTTTCAAATTTCGTTTTTTGGTTTCGATGCGTACCAGCACATCGATTTTGAAATCTTATATTAACTAATTTTCTAAGAAAATGGTCATGGAAAGAGCATTTGGTTTGGGTTAACATACCCCGGGATACAACACCACAAGATGTGGGATTTTTTAGCAACAAGTTGGGAAAATAAAAAGGAGCCAATGATGGTGTGTCCAAAATGCAGTGCTACAAACAATACTAATAGTTGGCGCTGCCGCAGCTGCTATACTGTGTTGCGGGAAGCAACTCAAACCACAGACTATTCCAATTCTATTATTCAATCACCACTCCGGCATGCAGGCGAGCCAAACTTGCAGCCTGTTGAAGAAATGTCCGGCAACGGTGCCCGCAATCAATACGCGAACAATGCACCCTACTTTAATGAACCCGAACAACCGGCGCCCAAACCGCAGCCGGAACCGGAACGGGTTGTTTCTACAGAACGTGCCCCGGTCAAGATTTCCCCGTTAACCCGCGGGAAAACCGCCATATTTGTAGTGCTCACAATCGTGGCAATGATGATGGTTACAGCTGTTGCATTCCAAATATCCCAACAAGATGATGCACAGAGTGCCAGTAACTTGTTTGCCCAGGCAGAACACACATTAAACTCCGATGAGTTGTCGGCTGCCCTGGTGCTATATCACGAATTTGTGCAGAAATTCCCGGAAGATCATCTTACCCAGATTGCCCATTCCCGCATTTCTGAGATCAGCAATAAAATGACGTTACAGAAGCAGCAAAAAGAAGCTGACATTACCGAATGGATGGTAAAAGCCCGGGAGGCATATCAGAAGCAGCGATATCTCGTCCCGGCAAACAACAATGTTGTTTACTACACAAATAATGTTTTAAAGCTTGATGCAAGGCATCCCGGTGCGATGGAATTGCAAGCACTTGTCGTCTCCTTCTATCAGGATCAGGCAGAATCGTCCCGGAAGAAAAGACGCTATAAATCTGCAATTAAATTTTATCAGAATATTTTAACAATCATGCCGCGCGACAAAGCAACGTTGAAAAAGCTTGAAACAACAATGCAACTTGCCAATCGGCGCTAACTTCGCTCATTCTCCTCAATAAATCATACACGAGGCTCATTGTCTAATTCCGGAAACGGTTATTAGGGAATGAGCCTTTATTTTTTCCTCTCGTCAGCGATATCATCTGTCTAATTCCGGCAATATTGATGCATACTTTTGTTATTAGAACCAGAAGATCGGTTCGAGCGTTATAGTTATAGATCATTATCCAGGAACGAAACATTCTGAGGGAATTATGAAGCAAACATTTTTCTTCCGCAGCTTATTATTAATAGGCCTGCTCACCTCCGCTCTGCTCCACGCGGACACTCAACCGAAAATCCAGCTGGCGCTTCTATTGGATACCAGCAACAGTATGGATGGCTTAATTGATCAGGCGAAATCACAACTCTGGAAAGTTGTCAATGAGTTTGCCCTGGCGAAACAAAACGGACAATCACCACAGTTGGAAATAGCCCTATACGAGTATGGCAACGACGGTCTCGTTCGTGAAGAAGGCTACCTGCGCCAGGTAGCGCCATTGACCGGTGACCTAGATTTAATATCCGAGCAGCTTTTTCAGCTGACAACTAACGGTGGCAGCGAATATTGTGGCTGGGTTATCCGTTCGGCCAGCAGCGATTTAAAATGGGACGAAAGCCCGGATGTTCTCAAAGTTATTTTCATTGCCGGCAATGAACCGTTTACCCAAGGGAAAGTGGATTACGCCAATATTTGCCGGGAAGCGATAAGTAAAGGAATTATCGTAAATACCATCTTCTGCGGGGATTTTCAGGAAGGCATCAACACTCAATGGAAAAGGGGCGCAGATTTGGCCGATGGCAAATACATGAATATCGATCAGGATAAAACGATTGTCCATGTAGACGCTCCCCAGGATAGCATCATTAATCGCCTGAACAATCAATTAAATGACACTTATCTCTTCTATGGGAAAAAACGTAGTTATTATGCTGAGCGCCAACGTACCCAGGACAAAAATGCCTCTTCATTTGGTGCAGCGAACGCCGCTCAACGAGCGATCTCGAAGTCTTCCGGCAATTACAAGAATAGTGGTTGGGACCTTGTTGATGCGGTCGAAGATGGTGAAGTCTCTCTAGAAGAAGTCGCTGAAGATGAACTGCCGGAAGAGATGAAACAACTATCGAAAGAAGAGCGGGAAGCATTAATTAAAAAGCAAGCTGCAAAGCGCAAGGAGATCAAGCAACGCATTCAGGAATTGAGTAATTCCCGCCGGGCATATATCGCGAAAAAGCGAAAAGAATTAAGCGAAGAGCAGACCTTGGAGGATGCGATTATTCAAACCGTCCGTCAACAGGCAATTAGTAAGTCTTATCAATTCGAGTAAAGGAGACAAAATGTATACCGGAAAATCAAAGTCTCCGTTACGCTGGATTTGGCTGTTGCTACTGACAAGCGCGCTGCCTTTGTTCGCAGATGGCTTTATCATTATCGAACCACCGCGTCCCAGGCCGCCTGCGGTTTCCTTCCAGCCATTTCCCCTGGCAGTAAAGAATCATATTGTCAATGTAACGATTGAAGACCAGGCCGCCGTAACCAATATCGATCAAACGTTTCTAAACCCGACCTCCCGGCAGCTTCAGGGATACTATATTTTTCCTATTCCGAAGAATGCTACCATCGATAAATTTACAATGTTCATCGACGGCAAGGAAACTGCAGCCGAATTGTTGGATGCGGAGAAAGCCCGGGAAATGTATGAGGATATTGTCCGCCGCATGGTTGATCCCGCCCTGTTGGAATATACCGGACAGGGCTTGCTAAAAGTGCGCATCTTTCCTATTGAGCCAAATGCAGAGAAAAATATCCGCATTACCTATTCGGAAGTTTTAGAAAAGGATTTTGGCACAACGGCCTACACTTATCCGCTAAACACCGAAAAATTCTCTTCAAAGCCGCTGGAGGAAGTGAGTATTTCTGTAGAGATCAAATCTTCTCAAAAGATCAAGGCGGTATATTGTCCATCTCATCAAACGGACATCAATAGTAAGAATGCCTTTCATTCAATAGTCGGTTTTGAGGAAAAAAATGTCAAGCCTAATCGGGATTTCCATTTATATTTTCTAACTCAGGAAGATCAAGTTGGCGCTTCTTTGCTTTCCATGCAGCAGAAGGGTGAAGAAGGCTATTTTATGCTAACGCTAAGTCCGGGATTTCCCGAATTAAACCAGGAGATTGCTGCCAAAGATATCACATTCGTGCTGGATGTTTCCGGCAGTATGGCCGGCGAGAAACTGGCTAAAGCGAAATCTGCTCTTAGCTTCTGCATTGAGAACCTCAACAAGCAGGATCGTTTTCAAATCATTCGTTTCTCTACACAGGCGGAAGCTTTTTTCGACCAACTGTCACCATATAATAAACGCAGTAAATCAGATGCTTTGGCATTTATCGAAAACCTGAAGGCGATTGGCGGCACAAACATCGATGAAGCGCTCACACTAGCCCTTGACCGACCGCAAGAAGAGAATCGCCCTTACTTCATCATATTTATTACCGATGGTAAACCGACGGTGGGCGCCTACGATGAACAAGAACTCCTAAAAAAAATTAGCCAGCGCAACCATCAAAATGTCCGCATTTTCACCTTTGGCATCGGGGAAGACATTAACACGCACTTGCTGGACAAAATAACGGAACAAACCAACGCCGTAAGATCTTACATAACGCCCGATGAAGATATCGAGGTTAAAATATCCAATTTTTATCGCAAGGTTTCTGCGCCGGTGCTAACGGATATCGAGGTGTCAGTTGGAAATAACCTTCGCCTTAACCGGATGTATCCCAGGGAAATCCCCGATCTGTTTCGCGGTAGAACAGTAACACTTTTAGGCCGATATCGCGGCAGCGGAAAAACATCTCTTACTATTTCCGGAAAAATAAATGGGCGGCAGGTTAAATATGAACAGGCGGTAAATTTCAAGAATGACGGAGCGGGGCCGGCTTTTATTGCGCCGTTGTGGGCTTCCCGGGTTGTTGGTTATTTGCTGGATCAAATTCGCCTGAAAGGTGAGACACCGGAACTAAAGGAAGAGATTATCTCATTGGCCCGGCAATACGGCATTGTAACCCCATACACCAGTTATTTGATTATCGAAGATGAAACCCGCCTTTCCCGGGAAAACCGACTGGACGAACGCTTCCAGCTATTATCTCCCAATCTGGAAGATAGCTATGCAGAAATGGAAGAATCGCGCGGTGAGTATGAAGAGATGAAAAGTAAAAGCGGCGGCGGCAGTGTGCGCAGCAGCAAAGAAGTGCAATCGCTCCGAGGCGCAGCGAACATTGCCGACACTCACCAGGGAAAATCCCGCATGGATTATCGTAATAAGGCAGGAGAAACCGAAAACCTTGCGACCCAGCACCGTTTTATTAATGGCAGGGCTTTTTACCGCTCCGGGAAAAACTGGGTTGATTCAGCAATATACAAAAATGAAACTACAAATGTTCGGCAGATGAAATTTGCCAGCAACGAATATTTCACCCTGGTTAAAGATCATCCGGAAATTGCTGACATCTATGCCCTGGGAAAAAATGTTACTTTTTTCTGGAACAATATGATCCATGAAATCATTGAATAAATAACGCTAAACTAAATAACGACGCCTCCTCCTCTTATTACCGGCAATGTGAAAACATTGCCGGTATTTTTTTGCTTATTGAACAATTCCTTGAATTTCCATCCGCCAAGAATTAATTTCAAATAAATGCATTTTTATACATGAAACTTATTTTGAAAAACACATATCAGTTTCAGTTCGTACACCGGAAGTGTTCAAACTGAATGACTGTTTACTTATTCAGGGAGCTGTAAATGTTGAGGACAGTATTTACTTGTATAATCGTTTCCAGTTTATTCTTTGCCGCACCGAGCCGGGCACAATTGCTTTTTGAGGAGAATTTTGATTACCCCGATAGTAGCATTATCACAGAAAATGGCTGGGATTTACATAGCGGCAGCGGGGGAAATCCCATTCGTGCTTATGCACCCGGCCTAACCTTTCCGGGTTACAAATCTTCTGCGATAGGCAATGCGGTTTTCCTCAATGGAGGTGGGGATGATGCGAATCGCACTTTTCCGGCAGTAAATACAGACAGCCTGTATGTTTCCTTTATGGTTAATGTTCAATCTGCCCCGACAGGCTCACCACGGTTTTTCCTGCACCTCGCCGAGTCGACTTTAGACGAATTCTTTGCCCGCGTATCGATCAAAACCGACGACTCTACTGATGTGGAGTTTTCGATAAACAAGCAAGGTGCTGGCGGTGTTTCGACCGACAACAATTACCAATTCAACAAAACATATCTTTTAGTTGTTAAATATGTTTTTATAGACAGCACAGAAAATGACTGCGTCAGCCTCTTTGTTTTCGACAGTACACTAAGTGCGACAGAACCTCCGGAGCCGACTGTTACCGCACTAATTAGGGGTGTTGATCCGGTAGACCTGAGCAGGATTGCCCTCAGGCAAAATACGGCAACCCCCGATGTAACCGTTTGGGTCGATGGCATTCGTATTTCACAGCAGTGGGAAGGACCTTTAGTAGCGATTCGGGAAAATCCGGAAAACCTGCCACTCGCTAAAAGCTTTAAATTATCTCAGAATTATCCGAATCCTTTTAATCCGGAGACGACGCTTCGATTTACATTGTTTGAAGGACGCTTTAATTCTGCTGTTCAACTAAAGATTGTCAACTCTCTGGGGCAGCTCATCCATTCGAAGTATTGGCATGCACTGCCGGCGGGACAGCATGAATACCGTTGGGATGGTCGGGATAATAGCGGGGAGATAGCAGCTGCAGGCGTTTATTTTGCGACCCTTTCAAACAGCCACAGTCATGAAACGATTAAAATGTTACTCGTCCATTAAGATATTAAGCGGCAACAACTGAGAAGCTATACAGATGTTACCTCGGTAGAATTTACAGCTTTAGGGGAGTCAGCAGATGCGATTGCCGACAGCACTGCTTCCAGTGCCTGACGTCCAGCTGTTAAAGAACTCTCAACGGCTTCATTATTCTCGATACATTGCAGAAAGTATTGCCATTCATGATAATAAGTATTGAGGAAGTCACCACCTTGCCGGGCGATAGCAATGCCAGTTGGTAATTGTTTTGCAAAGTTGATTAATTCTTTGACCTTTTTGTCGATGCCTCCTGGTGCATCCATAATCGGAAAGAATTCCAGACCATCGAATTGAAACAATGAAATTCGTAAGCGCCCCTTACTACCGCATATTTCCAACTCATTATGATCGCTGGCTATTTCCGAGAACATCGCTGAGGCTACTACCCCATTTTCCATCTTTGCAGTGACTGTAACCGTCTCATCAGGATAGTTTTGCGACTTGCTATGCGCAGAGATTTCCGCAATATCACTTTTCAGCAGATACCGCCAAAGGTCGAAGTGATGAACACCGATTTCAAACAAGGCACCCCCTCCCTGCTCCCGGCTATTCCGCCAGTCCGGCAATTGCTGTTTGTAACGAATCGCACTGGTCCATTGACTGCGAATACTTTCAATTTCACCCAGATCGCCATTGTCTAACATCTTTTTCGCTTCCTGAATCAGACGATGATGGCGCAAATTGAATCCCACCATAATTTTCTTGTCGGTAGATTCTGCAGCCCGAACAAGTGTATCCGCTTCATCCAGGGTCAGGGTCAGGGGTTTTTCAACCAATAAATGTTTGCCAGATTCAATGACCGCCATAGCGATGGAAAAGTGATGCCGCACCGGAACACATACTGCCACAATATCGACAGAAGGGTCTGTCAATATCGCCCGATAATCTTCGTAACAATTTTTAATATTAAATTTGCCAGCAACGGCATTCATTTGTTTGCTGTTAGTATCTGCAAGTGCGACAACTTCAACATTATCTATTTTTTGCAAAGCGGGCAGGTGAAGATTTTCAGTAGCTCTACCACATCCAATAAAGGCAACTTTAAATTTCATTCAGATACTCTTTCTAATAAAATCTGTTTTAACCGAAAACTTCTTTTCGGTCTTCCAGTGTTATATGCATTATTCGATGGAATTCATATTTTGCGGTTTTTTCAACGGAATTTCCGCTGCCAAACGCATATCCGATCATTTGCCCCAGCGCGTCCAGTGATAACCCCAGGAAGATGGTAGGCAAGCTTTGTAAAAAACGGAAGATCAGCGATGCAGAGCGGATTGGCGCGGCGATTCTTGCTAGTCGCACTAAGGGTATCAACGGGGAGCCAAAAGTAAACACCATCTTTTTCAGGAAGGACATTTCCCGCACCCGGGCACCGGCAAAAACGCGACCATTATAAAATTGCACGGACAACCAGGATGACCACAGTGAAAAGTTGGTATGTGACACTATCGCTGATGCGTCCAGAAACAACTTCTCCCCTTTTCCACGAAGATCCCAATGAAGCACTGTCTCCGATTCCATCATCGGTTCCAGCTCATTTCCATACGCGAGGAGGGTTTCCCTTTTGTAGCTGCTGTTATGGCCGGGAAGGAAGTCCATTTCCCGGGATTCCATCGGCAGCAGCCAGGGACCATAGCCAATAAAAAGATCTGCCCAGCTAACAACCGATCGGGGATTTGCATTCTTAACTGCAGGACCTACTGCAACCCAGTCTCCCTGATGAGCAGTGATTAGCCTTTCAGCCCAATCATTTTCTGGGAAGCAATGATCTTCTGCCAGCACTACAACTTCTGCTGATGCCGCCCGGATACCAGCAGCATTTGCTCGACCAATGGAAGCGATAGTCCCATATTCTACAATTTGATATCCATAGAATACAGACAGACTATCTGTATCCAAACCTAAGGCTGCTCTGGATGGAGCAACTATTACTATTTCGAGTGTTTCCCGGACGGATTGTTTCTTTAGATGCGACAGGGTCTTTTTGATAGTTTGATAATTATCCGGGGTGGTAAGAATTACCGACATGGCCGGAGAGGCGGAAGAATCTTTTTTTGCAGGCATAATCTCTGTAAACTATGTAATATGCATTTATCGAATTATACCCACACACGAAAGACTTTCTCTAACAATAAAAAATTTTGGTGAAAGAAAGATGAAGACACTGACTACAAACTTTGATCAGCGATCTTATCGAATGAGCCAATTTTATCTGGGTCTTTCACTGCCAATGACAAGAAAGTGTTATTGCGAATTTTTTCCAGGCACAAATCGAAGTTCGGATCCAGTTCAATCGCTTTTTGGTAGTAAACCAACGCCTCTTCATAGTCTTCGTCGTCTTCTTTACCCAGTCCGGCGCAATAAGCAAGAAACGCCTGCGGGTTTTCTGTGGGCATTTTCTCAATTAATTTTCGGGCGGCAGTGCCTATTTTCAGGTCATACTTATTCGCAACATTATAAACTATCTGCTTTTGCAAACTGAGGATATTGCTGATAGTATCTGCAAGCGTTATCGTTTCCGGTAAAGCATTTTCAGCGGGTGTCCAGATTGCTGCTTCCCAAACAAACAGCTGATCATCAACGACATTAAAATCACCACGGACAACAACGTCTGCATTCAGCAACTTACCGATTCCGGAAGAAGTATTTTGTGCTTTATTAATACTCTCTCGCCGATCAATTTCATTAACGAGCGTTACAATTTCATAGCGATCGACCACCCTTGCCGACTGGATGCGACTCAAGTCTATAATCAACTGTTCGGTCAATCCCCGCCGTAACATCGCATAGCGCGTTTCGTTGCCATGATAATTGACTGGTAAGACGACTATTTTGGTTAGTTCCGGATCTATTTGAGCGGCTGTACCGGTATCCTGCTTCAGGAGCAGAACAATATCGTTTCGGATTTGCCGGCGGGAAAGTAACGTGCGGCGGCCTTTAATCCAGTTCACATAAGGAGAGGCTGAAGTATCGTCTGCAAAACTGCTGTAAACTCGCTGGGCGAGAAAAAACTCATTTTGAAACTCATAACTCAGTCCCAGGTAACAGGCTGTGCGAGCATCTTTGATTTCCAATCGATGGGCTTTTTCGAGGACATTTACGGCTTTACCAAACTGGCGGGATTTATGATATAAAATGCCTAATTCCCGAATGGCATGAAAATTTTCCGGGTTTTCACGTACTTCCGCTTTTGCCTTGTGCAAAGCTTTCAATACTTCCTCCGACTGCTCCGGTGTATACTGACGGGTGCCGGCACAAGCCATCAAAAGGCAAAAGAATCCTAAAAAGATATAGTTTATTTTAAAGTCTGCAATTTTCATTGACTACCAGGTCCTACAAATAATTTACACATCTGCAAACGCGTAGCATGCGTCCCTTTTAAAACTGTAGAGGGATTATTAATCAGAAAAATCTCAGAGAACGGGAAAAATACTACAGAGCTACCGATAGTGCTGTATCAGGATTGCTTAATAAGGTAGGATAAATGAAAAGGCAGGAAGTGATAATACTAACAAATGAGGAATCCTGTTATTCAATGTGGATCAACAAATCATCCTTCTCAACGGCCTGTTGGGCGACAACCGCTATTTCCTGAATGGTGCCGGCAATATTGGAGCGAATTTCATTCTCCATCTTCATCGCCTCTAACACCAGTAATGGCTGTCCTAATTCTACAACCTGGCCAACTTCAACTTCGACTCTTAAAACCATCCCGGGCATAGGTGCAACAATATTTCCTTTACCACCGTGATGGTCATCGTCACCATATATTTCATCTTCAATTTTTTGCCGCTCGTTAAACACCTGCAGACGATAACTTTTCCGATTCAACACCAGGTCGACAAGCGTTCGTTTAATTTCCGCATTTACCCGGATTGGCTGATTATTCACCAACAATGTATAGCGGCCGGGAGATATTTTCCGGACATCCACAAGATATTCTTCGCCATCCCGTTTCAGAAAGATACCGTCTTCGGATACACTGTAATCGATCGCGGAAAATTCGCTGTCATCTTTAATGTAATATTTCATCGGGACCTCAATGCACGATATTGTTGCAGCTTCCAGGGAGATAGGACTTCGGCCGGCTTTCCGTTTTGGGAACCATCATCCGGCAGTTTTTCAGAAAGTTCTTCTTCATGGAGCACGATGGAAATCGCTGCAATTTCAGCCAAAGTCGTTTCATCCGGCATTTCATCCAGCAATTTGGCCCAGTATAAATCAACGAACTGCGTAGTAAAACTGCCATCGTGAAAGGCGGGATGATCCAGTGCAGCGAGGCAAAATGGAATCGTTGTATCGATTCCTATGATTTCGTATTCGAGGAGTGCGCGCTTCATGCGGGCGAGGGCTGTTTCCCGGTTCGGCGCCCAGACAACCAGCTTCGCTACCATGGAATCATAAAACGGAGAAATTTCCGAGTGTGAACGCACCCCGCTATCTACCCGAATACCCGGGCCGGCCGGCAAGCGCATATGCGCTATTTTACCGGTTGAAGGCACAAAATTATTGAAAACATCTTCAGCGTTAATCCGACATTCAATCGAAACACCTTCCGGTTGTATCTCTGCCTGAGTAAAAGGCAACGCCTGACCTTTTGCAATCATGATCTGTAACCGGACAAGATCCAGCCCCAGCACTTCCTCAGTCACCGGATGTTCTACCTGCAGACGCGTGTTCATCTCGAGGAAATAAAAACTGCCATCTGTATCGTAAAGGAACTCGACTGTTCCGGCATTTACGTAACCACAGGCATGCGCAGCCTGCACTGCAACCGCCCCCATCTTTTCCCGGGTTTCCGGACTAATAACACTGGAAGGGCATTCCTCAATAATTTTTTGATGGCGACGCTGGATTGAGCATTCCCTTTCCAGCAAATGGCAGGCATTTCCGTGTTGATCGGCAATGATTTGAATTTCAATGTGCTTGGGCGCCTCAATATATTTTTCTATGTAGACGGTATCATCCCCAAAGGATTTCAATGCTTCGTTTTTCGCGGCAAGGAAAGCTCTTTCCAGCTCCCCGGCATTTTTTACGATGCGCATCCCTTTTCCCCCACCGCCGGCAGCTGCTTTAATTAACACAGGATAACCATTGATGGCATCAACCGCTTTCCGGGCATCTTCCGGGCTGGCCAGGGCATCCTTTGTTCCCGGAACTACCGGCACATTGGCTGCAATCATTGCTTTGCGGGATTCCGTCTTACTCCCCATTAAGGCAATCGTATCTGGATTGGGGCCAATAAAAATCAGCCCGGCTTCACTGACAGCAGTAGCAAATCCGGCATTCTCAGCTAAAAATCCATAGCCCGGATGAATCGCCTCCGCACCGGATTTTTGGGCAACTTCAATAATTTTATTGATATTTAAATAACTTTCGGCAGGGGCAGCTGCACCAATGCAATATGCTTCATCGGCCAGCAGTACATGGGGGGCATTTCTATCTACTTCGGAAAACACCGCAACGGTTTTTATGCCCATTTCGCGGCAGGTACGAATAATGCGAACAGTAATTTCTCCGCGGTTGGCAATTAGAATCTTATGGATTTTTTTCATAAGAACCGTTGTGTTTTGATGAGGCTAATTTGTAAAGTCTACCTCTTCGATATATGAAGAGCGCATGCCACTTTCGTCATCTTTTGCTACAACTTTCATCAAAAGAGATCGCTTTGAACGGTCTAATTTAAAGCTTTTGATCTTATAGTCAACCCCTTTCTTTTCTCCATATTTTTCTATCCGTCCACTGGAACGGCGGAATAAATGGATCTTTTTTTTCTCCAGGGTTGTATCCAGCGCCCAGCGATCCATATAGCCGAGGTGTAATACCTCCTGACTATTCGCATCCTGAATAACAACTGGTATTAATCCCTTGGAGTTCAACATCACCCGATGGTCGCTGTCAATAACAAACTCCTTAGAGCCACTGGCCCGTTGTTGACCATTGTTTTTTTTAATCTTTCGCAATAAAGACATAATTATACCTCTAACTATCCCCTAGTAGAATAAGAACTTGTGTAAATGATCTGCAAAGTGGTTGGTATGCTTAATAATAATCAAGCCAAGCACTTTGTTCGTGATTTCACAAACATCAAACAGAATATTTTTTTAAAGAACAATGCCAAGGATTGAAGGGATCAGGAAAAAAAAAGAGCCAATATAAGTGTATAGCGCCAGTGAATATAGCCTTATTGCTGTTCGGCAGGGTGAAGATAATTTTCCAGCAGCCCCAATATCACTGTTAATTGCCCGTTCATTTTATTCTTGAAACAGGTTGGGTTAGAGGCCAGACAGGTTTCATTAAAACAAGCTTCTAACGGCTCCCGGCAATCTTGATTGTGATAATAATTCGGGATAGGCTCCAGACGATTTTTAATCGCTTCAAGCGTCAGGGGTTCTGCATCTTTCAAAGCTGAAAAATGCATCACTTGCTTCTCCAGAAAACTACGTAACTCCTGCATCTGCGGTGCGGAAAGCCGTTTGTATTCTTCCGAAAGGCTTCCCGGATCGTCCAGCAACTTAAGCAGTAATTCAGTTTTCTTAACTACACCCAGCTTTTGTTTGACGCGTTTTGACAGCATACCGTCTCTTTCTTTTTTCCCAAAAATGTTATATTTCAAATAAGAATGCAACTAATATTGCTAAAAACAAATATTTATCTGCTCTTAAATCCTCTCAAACCGCAATACTTGCGATTTGCTAAGTGTATCATGCCAGAGTGGTGCACCATCTTCTCTCAAAGCTTTTTTTAATCCCATTCCGAATGGCAGCAGGGTAACGAAATAACCCAGCCAGCGCAACATTGTAATTCGCAATGACACTACTTCTTTATCTTTATCAAGAACGACCAAATGCTTCAACATCTTCCCTAATGTCTGTCCGTAAATCGATGTAAAAAACACGTAATAACCGATATAAATAGCAATCAATAGCGGCGCCGGGTAGTTAACATAAATTATTTTTCCATAAAACAACCGAAAAGATGCATAGTAACCGCCCCACCAAAAATCGCTCCAAGTTGAAATAAAGGCGCTGTCGACTTCTAAGATGTAGACGGGAAAAATAGGCGCTGCCCATATGCTAAAGACCTTACCATCACTCATGATATAAAGAATACTGCTACAGACGACACCAAGAAATATACCATCAATTAACTGTGCAATAAAACGATCGCGCAATGTTGCCGGTGTTAATTTTAGATATTTTTTCTCGCTTGTATCAAATATCCGAAAGATAGAAAGCATCTTAAATCCTTCTTGTGATTGAATTGGCAGATCATCGACAGCACTTATATAAAAACGGGGAACGTTATGGAATTCTTTTACTTTTACTGTGGAAACTTGTTGTTTTTATGATCAATTATGATTATAAAATTCAGACCAAAATAAACTCTTTTATATCTTCAATGTCAAATCTTAAAAACAGATCCTGCAAAACTTAAGATATGCTTTACCAGATTGACTGCGACGAAAAATATATCCGGCACGATCTCAATCCACTTTTCCCGGAAATGATATCTTATCGTACCTGCCGGCAGCTAAAAAGCTCCGAACTTTACCGGAAAAATGCAGCGGAGCTTGATGCCATCCAGAGTGGCATTGAGTGGCAAAATCATCGTCCGGCGCCTCCCGAGAAACCAACCATTCGCGTCGTCGCCTGGAATATAGAGCGCGGTATTAATCTTGAGGGAATTATTCATATCCTAAAAAATGACAGGGTATTGGCAGATGCAGATGTATTACTATTAACGGAAGTTGATATTGGCATGGGGAGAAGCGGTAATTACAACATTGCCCGGGAAATTGCCGACGCCCTTGTAATGAACTATTGTTTTGCTAACTCCTTTTTAGTTTTGGCAAAAGGCGATGAAGGGGAACAGATGCATGATGTTAAAAACACCCTTTCTTTGCATGGCAGCGCAATACTGACCCGGCACAAACTTATTTCCTGTAAAACAGTGGATCTGCCGACACCAAACGACTGTTTTAATTCCCTGGAAAAACAATTAGGAAATCGCCGGGGAATTATTTGCAAGATCAAGATCGGCAAACAGGAATATGACTTCGCGACCTGCCATCTGGATCTGAAAACCTCCGCAAAGAATCGAGCTGCCCAACTGGAGGAAATTCTAATCGCTTTAAATGAATCAACTGCAAAAGGGCAAATTATCGGCGGCGATTTTAATACACATACATACAATTTAAGTAACAAATGGCGACTGTTCTTCAGCTTTCTCTACAAATTGTTTTTCCTGG
Organism: Calditrichia bacterium; assembly: GCA_028284905.1. Lineage (GTDB taxonomy): Bacteria > Calditrichota > Calditrichia > RBG-13-44-9 > J075 > JACKAP01. The sequence goes on along the minus strand of JANQQU010000043.1, from coordinate 361,654 downwards.
GAACGAGAAAGAGTATTGCGCATTATATGACGCCGGATCGCTTTTTTGAGAAGCCATTATTCCATACTTTACGCCAGTATGGATTTAATTATAACCGCTACAATGATTCTTCACCAACGCTGAGTTACGACATTTTTGAACGAACATTAAACATAAAAACCAAGAAATATTTGCCGGGAATTTTATTCAAGATAGTGACTCGCATTCTCGCTCCCTGGGAAGGGAAACTTGATATGCGACTGGATTGGCTCGCCGGACGGCGGATGAACGTAATTCAGGCAGGCAAACCGCCTTACACCGCACCGCATGTCCGCTCGCTTCCGAAATGGAACAAGATGCGAATTTCAGATCATCTGCCATTGGTGGCGGATATTGCCATAGACAAGTAGTCTGTTTTCCCGCACACCAATACTTTTACACCTATAGCGCCTATCGAATGATTCAATTGTTAGGGAGAAAATTTTATGAGACTTCGTTACCTGTTTTTTTTAATTGCTTTTAGTTTTACTATTTCAGCCCAGGATTTACCGACACAAACATCAACGATTTTTAGTGGCTCCGGTAATTGCGAAAGTTGCCATGCACCAGGCCCTCCGAACACCAGCGCCCTTTTAGGGCCAGACAGCAGCGATATATCCCCGGTAACGCTGTGGCGTTCTACCATGATGGCAAATTCCGCCAAGGACCCTTATTGGCAGGCAAAAGTGACTGCAGAAGTTGCTGAGAATCCCCAGTTTCAGGAATTCATTGAAGATGAATGCGCAACCTGCCATGCACCGGTTGGTCATCGGGAAGCAGAAGAGCTGGGACAAATGATCAGCCTTGAAGCGCTTAAGCAGGACACCCTGGCAATGGATGGCGTCACCTGTACGGTCTGCCATCAAATCCAGGATGTTAATTTTGGTGACGGCAGCAGTTTCAGTGGCGGCTATGTTATCGAAAATTGGCGGCAAATCTATGGGCCCTATCCGGATCCGCAATCCCCGCAAAGCATGGTTACCAATGTTTCGTATGTGCCGACGTATGGTCCGCATATGCTTCAATCCGAGCATTGCGCAACTTGCCACACTTTATTTACACCGACAATAGATTACAACGGCCAAATTGTCGGCGAAGCGCCGGAGCAAACCCCCTACCTGGAATGGAAAAACAGTATATATCCGGCAATGGATGTTCAATGTCAAAACTGCCATGTACCGGCGATAGATTTTCCGGTAACGATTTCCAATGAGCCTGATTATATCTCCGCAAGACAGCCCTTCTACAAGCACTACTTTGTCGGGGGCAATGTTTTTATGCTAAAGATGCTAAAGTCTCACGCTTCCAGCTTAGGAGTAACTGCTGAGCCGGTTCATTTCGACAGCACTATCGCCCGCACGATGAAATTACTGCAAAGAGAAACAATTGAGATATCGAACAGTTATCGCTGGCTAAACAGCACCACTTTACAAGTCGATGTTGCCGTGAAAAATAAAAGCGGGCACAAGCTACCTACCGGCTATCCCAGCAGACGCATGTGGGCCTATTTCAAGCTTTCTGATAATGCCGGGACGACATTATTTGAGAGCGGCGAGTGGGATGCGAACAGCGGGGAGATTCTGGATGAAGGCGCTCCATATGAACCACACCATAGCGTTCTAAGCAGTGATGATCAAGTGCAGATATATCAGGCGATAATGAAAGATGTTAATGATAAACCTACTTTTACTTTGCTCCGAATGGCTGGCTATCTGAAAGACAATCGCTTGCCCCCGGAAGGATTCTCCAGCGAAGGCTTACACTATGATTCTATTGCGGTTTACGGAGATGCGCTACAGGATGGGAACTTTAATCGTAGCGGAGAATTCCAGGGAACCGCGACTGATACGATCAGCTATCAAATTTCCAACCTGACACAAAGTGAAGTTTATGATGTAGATGTGAAGTTTTATTATCAATCCGTAGATCCTGCGGATATCCAGCATATGTCACAATACAGCAGTACGGAAATCGATTCATTTTTGAGCTATTATCAACAAGCGGACAAAAGACCGGTCACCCTAGATTCTCTCTCATTTGATATTCTGCCGGTAGGTTTAACATTCTCCCCTACCCCGGAGAATCTACCTGAATCGCCACTATTAATGAGCGCCTATCCAAATCCATTTAACCCGGCAACAACCATTGCGGTGAATCTTGCAACACCCGGTAACTTCTCCCTGGATGTTTATAATTTACTGGGAGAACATGTTACCACCCTATCCAATGAGCTTCTGCCTTCGGGCAACCATTATTTTCGTTGGGATGGCAGCAATGCACAGCAGGTTTCGGTGAGTAGCGGGATCTACATTGTCGTTGCAACGAACAGAGAACTCACCAGCGGATTATTACGGCAAACTTCCAGTAAATTGGTCTTTTTGAAGTAACCGATTATCGCTTCTTCTTAAGTACAAAGAAAAGGCGCTGTTAATTGAAACAGCGCCTTTTTTATTGTCCGAAAATCAATTCGTATCCATTTAGCAGGACATAGTAGCGGGCAAACTTACCAATCGTCACCAGAACCAGAAAGATCCAGAAATTCATCCGGATGACGCCGGCGACAATCGTCAATGGATCTCCAATAACGGGCATCCAGGCAAAAAGCATTGCCCAAACACCATATTTTTGGGACCGTGCCAGTGCTGCATCAATTGCTGATTTCGGCATACGGAGGACTTTTTCCAGCAAAAAGGTTTTGCTCTGCCAGCCAATCCAGAAATTAAAAACTGCGCCGAGGACATTGCCTGCTGTAGCAAAAGCAAGCAATCCCAGTGGTTGATATCCATAACTTGCCAGAATTAACAAAACCGCTTCGGAACTGGCCGGTAATATTGAACCGGCCAGGAATCCGGAGAGAAAGAGTCCCCAATAACCAAAATCTGCGAGAAGTTCCATTGCCGAGTCTAATGTTTCATCTGCTTCGACTTCGAATGATCGGCATTGCTATATCCACGCAGTTGATCGTAGTGCCTGATTTGCGCCTCGCTTAGAATATCAACCATTTCCATATGCGCATTCAGATGAGCAAAACGCAACTCCCCTTCCAGGGCTGCTATTTCATCAACAATCATTTTAATTTCTGAAGGAGACTTCCCACCTTCGGCAAACATTTCATTCAGTAGTCTTTCTCTTTCGACAATATTTGCACCCAGTTTAACAGCAACAGATTTCATTCTTGTCATACTTGCCTTGGTTGCCTCGATCTGTTTTGGCGTTAATTCAAGGGCGCCTTGCAACTCCAGCACATGCTTTGGTCCCGGGTAATGATTGAGCTCCGCAGCCTTTGCAAAGCCCATTCCCGCGCCGCTCAGGTAGCCTTTCACCCGGGCATCGGAAAGGGATTTAATTGACCGCGCTTCTTCCCCGGCATAAGGCGATGTGTGGGTCTGCGCCAATATTGACGAGCCAGCGAATAGAAGGAGCAGCGACAGATGAATCCAGCGTATGTTCTTCATCGCTTACTCCTTCGCTTTTTCGATCGTAGCGGTAACGCTACCACAATTGAGCATCTTGTCGCCAAAGTAGGGGTTAACAACTTCTTTGGAATTACTCAGCCAGTTAGCGCCTTCGAAGTCAAAAGCCATTGGGCAATTCTGAACGTACAATTCTTCACCTGGAGGTGCAACTTTTTGCGTCATGGATATCAAGGATTCGGACATGGGAGAAAATGCTTTCCGCTGCGCTTCAACATCTCCCGCTGATGTAGCTTCTGTCAGGGCCATTTTCAGCGTATCTAAATTTCCCTTCCAGGCATTTACCACATCACTGCCGGATATATTTTCCAGGCTGCTCAGTGCAGATCGAAGGTCTTCTATCTTTTTATCAGCCAACACCTTATCGGCAGCGACCAACGCATCTTTTAATTCAATATATGCATTTAACAAACCAGAGTACGTTTTCTGAAAAGGTGAAACGATGGTATTTCCACGATTGTTTTCACCATCCGCACCACCACAAGCCAGCAGGAAAAGACCGGCAATTATTATTAAACTCAGCATTATTTTTTTCATTGCCATTCCTTTATGATTAATCAAAATATTTATCAAAATTTACATGACAGCATAAGCATACAGCTTTTCTGCAGGCAGGTAATAATAATGTACAATTCGTTCCCGATCCAGATCGAATTATTACAAACTATAAGCAATAGTGATTTAATCTCAAATCAGGAAAGCCTGATTCCTAAGGTATAAGGGAGGGGGATTTGCCGCTTTTTGAGCGTTAGTACTATTTTTGTAATTAGATATTTTCCAATGAACCGTATCAGATGTTGGCGTTTGAGAATAAATGCTTTCGGCGGGGAAAAACTTATACGGCACCTTCCCTTCTGCTGCCAAATAAATAAACCGTTGGAATTTAAAAGGATCACAACCTGGCGCACAAAATTCAGCAGAAGAAGTATACGCTGAGGCAGTAAATGGCTCGCCATAAACCGGCGTCTGTTCTTTTGGGAAGTTCGTTTCTTCCTTGCTTCCATCGGTACTAGCTTTGCAGCATTCACCAGACATTTCCATCATTTCTTCTTGCGGTTTATTACAAGCACAGAACCATAATGCCATCGCAGCATTTTCCAGCACTAAAAACTGGCAAAGCAGTAGCAGGCAAAATATTTTCTTCAGAAGATTCATTGTGCAGGTCGCCATTTTTTTTAAAATTTATCGTCGTTGTTTTATAACCGCGGCAATATTACAAATGTTCCTTTTCAGATAGCTGATTTTAGTTTACTGCCCGGAAAACAAGCCGGCTATTTTTTCCCCAAGTAAGCCTCCCTGTTCAGAGAACACTTCCTTTTGTGCCAATTCCCCCTCACCGGTTTTGAAAAGACTTTCAGAATACTCCTTTGTCGAAAGTAAACGATCCGAAGCCATAATCGCTGTCGTTTGCGCATCCACTAAAATAAAATCAATTGTCGAGGAAACCCTGAATTTAGAGTCAACAATTTTGGTAGATTTAAAAAGTGCATCAGCATCGAGCACTAAAACAGCGACATATTCCGTCAAGGTACGAATACCTAATTCCTGAATCGCTGCAAAGTTGACTTGCTGAGGCAATAAAAATTTAGGTATGGGGACAACCCGGTCAATCTTTTCGCTTACCTTTAAAGAATCAATCACCGCAGACAACAGCAACTGCTCCATTTCATTGGAAACAAATCCGTCTTTTATCAAAATAACGGAGACATCTATGGGGAAACTTTGCGGTGGCTTAGTTCGGGTAATAGCAGCAACTTCTGCGGCACTTAATCCATTCGAAGTCAATGCAATCTGTCCAGTATCGTATGCTCTTTCCCGAAAGCGGGCTGTATTGTAACCGCTATGTTGCGCACAACCAGAAAAGATTAATAAGATAACAGCAAATCTGAATAAAACAGTTTTCATCTTTCTCCCCACTTTTTCAGGATGATATTAATATCAAGGATGGTTCAGCCTCTTACTTCTCTGCCAGAAAAGCATCATAGGCTTCAATTAAGCTTTCCTCAATATTGATCGAGATTCTTACGTTAAAAATATTTGCCTTTAGAAATGGCTTGAATTCGGCTTCATGAAAGGCAACTTTCCCCATTGCGGCGATCACTTCTTTGCCATGGTCTTTATAAATCGCCTGCAGTTCATAAATCGTCGACAAGGTTGAAATAGTTTCATAATCCATGAATTTCACTGCCTGGGTAATTTGTGCGCTATTCCAGGCAGTGTTATTCAGAACGCTATGTTCGTAGCTAAAACGGAAAGATTTCTTCACAGTTTTTACATTTTCTTTCGGCATATTGTTGTATGCCTTTAAGGTTGAATCCAGGTAGCTACTCAACCGCTTATGTTCGGCCAGTCCATTTACTATATCCGATTTATTCGCTTCTATTTCCTGGACAATATTTTTCAGCGCCTGTTGAGACAAATGTTCATTTTCCAGATTTTTTCGCCACTCATTTACGCCGAGTGCCAGTAGCACGGCAAATACAACAGAAGCGATTTCCAGCAGTAGCCTTTTAAATGGGATTTTTTTCAGAGCATCTAACAGCATGGCATTATCCGTTAAAGTCAATTATCGTTTATTCAATGAAACTGACGATCGTTCTTCGTTACGATCTGTAGCTGGCGCCGGTTCCGGAGACAGTGCCGAAACCTTCTCACGGAGTGCCGGGGTCATTTCAACATCGAGGGAAGCGAGAGAATCCTCCAGTTGGGTCACATTGCTGGCGCCAATAATCGGCGCTGTCACTGCCGGATGGCTGCCCACCCAGGCGACTGCCAGCGCTGCCGGGGCGCAATTCAACTCCTTTGCCAACGCATCAAAATCCTGGGCAGTTTTATACATCCAATCGTCGCTGTAGCGGACACCATACATTTTGTTGTCTACCAATCGTCCTTCCGCCGGTCGTTTTCCGACGCCATACTTCCCTGTCAGGAGGCCGCCGCCCAAAGGACTATAGGGAATAACAGCGACATTCTCGGACTGTGCCATCGGTAATATTTCTACTTCTGCCTGCCGCTTTACCAGGTTATACATTGGCTGAATACATTCGAATCGCTGCCAACCTTCCCTTGCCGAAATACCCAACGCTTTGGCAACTTGCCAGGCAGCAAAATTGCTGGCACCGATGTATAAAATCTTCCCTTGACGCGTGGCATCATCCAGCGCCTTCAGGGTTTCTTCCAGTGGCGTCTTGTCATCAAATCGGTGAATGAAATAAAGGTCGATGTAATCCGTCCCGAGGCGGCGTAAACTTTCTTCTAGCGCCTGTCGAATGTGCCGACGACTCGCTCCGCGCGCATTGACATCTTCTCCGGTGGGGAAATAGGCTTTACTGGTTAACACGATTTCATCCCGGCAATCGGCAATCAGCTTGCCAAGAATCTGTTCGGAGCGCCCCCCTTCATAGATATTGGCGCAATCAAAAAAGTTGATGCCAACCTCCCGGCAGCGGTGAAACATTTTTCCGGACATATCCTCATCAGCTTTTCCCCCAAAGGACATTGTGCCAAAGCACAGCGCCGAGACCTTTACCCCTGTATTTCCCAAAAACCGGTATTCCATAATCACTCCCTGGTTATCTTGTAAACGGATACAACAGATGTTATCTCATTAAGTGTAATATTCTCGCTAAAATTTTCCCATTGGAACGAATGGCTTTCCAACAATTGAAAAAATGTTTTGGCGATACTTCTATTCGGTTCGCTTAGATATAATATGCCATCAGGGTTCAGCAATGCCTCGATGGTGCCAATAAATGGTTTGAAAAGACGTTTTTCATATGCAACATCCGCAGCCAGAATAATATCATACCCTTCATTTTCCGGCGGGTATCGCCAATCCAATCGTTTGACATCCGGGGGCCGCTTCAAATTCAACATCCCGTTCAATGCTGCGAAGCGAAGCGCATTCTCATCAAAGTCTGTCAATACGGCATTTCCCCCGCAAGAATTCAGAACGATGCCAGAGAGCCCCAATCCGCATCCCAACTCAATGGCGTTTTTATTCGCCACGTCATCAAGACGAGAGACGAAATTTGCCAATGCCAATGCCGACGGCCAAAGCTCTGCCCAATATGGCGCATTCTCATCAGGATTTTCATCGGAGGTTAGGACTTCATCAATTACAGCATCGATATCTGCAATTGTATAAAATTGATACTGCTGGCCGGCGATCATCAAGCACTGCTTATTAACTTTGTAATTTGCATTTGCCCAGGCTTCTAAATCGGCCAAAGAGGCTGTTATCTCCATAATCACGAATTTCTATTAATTTTACAGTAAGCTTTTCCACAAAATATTTTATAGCCGCCAAAGTACCCAGAGAAGATTCCCAATCATTAGCGATAGAAAAATCAGGACATACCCCAGATATAATAACAGGAATTTCAGAAAAGTTTTAGTATAGGATTGGCCATAAAAACGCCGCATTGCCAGGAAACTATATACCATGATGGGTAAAGCAGTTACTTGCAGCATCTGGCGAATAAACTCCACATCTTCAATAAGAAGCAGGTAAGCGCTAAATAAAACAGCACTGAGCAGTAAGAAAGCAAAAACATGAATATGAACGGAAAATATCAAATGCTCAATATAATATTGACCGGATCTGTAGTATATCAACCTAAGCAGTAGTGCAAACACCGGTAGCAACAGAAACATCATATTGGGTATATTATGCAAGGCAGCGGCATTTATCGGGGCCAAATTCCCATCCAGTTTTTGCAACCGCCCAAATAACCAGCGGCGAAATTCATCGCTAAAATCGTCGTTTTTCGACATTTCGCTTGAATCCGGCAAAAAGACATCTGTTTCTTCTTTTAAAGTGTCAACAACCGAACTGTCTGCCGACAGGCTATCTGCAGGGGCAGGTTTCACTTCAACATTCCGGGCAAATTGCGGTTGGTAACCACCTAATGAGACCAGAAAGAAGAACAAAACACTGCTGAAGAGGTACATGCGCAAAGGAGGGATATAGCGAATTCTTCGCCCTTGAAGGTATTCAACCGTCAGAAACCCCGGTTTAAATATCAATGGTTTTAAACTATGAAACAGGCGGGTATCAAAAGTGAAATAATCGCCAAGAAATTCTTCCACCAATTTTCGGAAGGGACGAACAAATGTTCGATTCTTCTGGCCGCATTGGGCACAGAAATTTCCGCTTAGCGGCGATTGACAATTTGGGCAATTTTTCATGACATATCAGGGCAGTTCGACAAAGAATGTCGTCCCCTTGCCTTTCCCATCGCTTTCAGCCCATACTTTGCCACCATGTAATTCCACCAACTGTTTCACAACAGAAAGGCCAATCCCCGTTGAAGATTCTCCGGCGGTAGGCTTCGAAGAAAGTTTGGAATATTTTTGAAAAAGCTGCAGCATATCGGATTTACTAAGGCCGGCACCACGATCCTGCACGGAAAATCGTACGCCATTTTTTACACCGCCCGGGGCAGTGCAGCGCACTCGCACCCGCACAGCTTTTCCCGGTTCAGAATATTTAATAGCATTGCTCAAGAGATTATCGAGCACTTCGTGTATACGGATGACATCAACCATCGCTTCGCAGCCTTTTTCGCAAGTCAATTCGATCCGCTGATTTTTTTGCGCTGCGATAGTTTGATTCTGGTTGATTACCTGGCGGGCAATGTTCCCGACATCAGCCAATTCTTTGTTCAGCATAATAGCCCCTTGTTCCAGGGCAGTTTTGTCCAGCAAATGACTGATAATGCCGAACATCCTTTGCGTGGCGCGATGGATTTTTTCGGCATTCCGGTAAACATGCGGATGCTGATCTTCCTTGTTCATTATCATTTCCGCAAATCCAAGAATAGCCTGCAGTGGATTTTTAAGATCGTGGGCGGCGATGTTGAGGAATTCCGTCTTCAAGGTGTTCGCTTCCTGCAGCGTCTTGTTAAGGGTATCTAATTTGCGATAAGCCTCTCGCAATTCCTGATTTTGACTGCGAATGAATTCCTTCTCTTTGATTTCCTGCACCATATAGTTAAAGGCACGTGCCAGCATGCCGATCTCATCCCGGCCTTTCACCTCCACCTGGGTGTTCAGGTCGCCGGCAGAGAATTGAATAACGGCGTTGGAAATTTTATTGATCGGCCGCGAAATAAGCCGACTGAGCAGCACTGCAGCCAACATTGCCGCCAATGCACTCACCAGCGAAAAAAGAATGATGGTATACTTCTCGTCAGTCAAAGCCATCAGGTATACATTGTCTTTGAAATCGACTTCTACAATGCCAACGATTTCAAACTGCCGATTGAGAATCGGGGCATATGCGGAAACCCAGGTACCGTTTTCATCATGATACATATCGGTGCGCCCCGGTTTGCCTTCCGTCAGCGTCGGCCGCATTTCCGGGCGAATCGCATAGCGGTTTCCGACATAGCGATCGTGTAACATCACCGTAAATTCCAGGGAGTCATCCGAAATCTGCCGAAAGGTATAAACGCAATCTTCCTCAAAACCCAAATCTTTGTTGAACTGAATAAATTGCTCCAGCACCAATCTTATTTTGCGATATTCCGGCGTGCCGACCGAAGCCTTGCCTTCCAGCTTTTGATAGGCGTCGCCATCGATGGTAACAGCAATAGTGTTTGCCGCCAGGGTCAATTGGTTCTGGAGGTTTTTCAGAATCAGGGAAACGTTCTTATTGTAATGGAAAAAGCCGGATCCAATTGTCGCAATGAAGATCAGCACCGTAAAGAACAAAGCAATCTTGATGACCAGGCGGGATGTGGTCGAAGTATCAAAGGAATTTATTTTTTGACCGTCGGTTTTTTTCATCAAGAACAGGCTTTGATTGTCAATATTGTCAGTAGTTTATACCCGGTTATATCATATTTATTTAAATAATGCAAAAAAAATATTCAAACAACACTTTTATCTCGGGTAAAATTATTCCGCTTCCATACAAAGATATACCTTTTCCGGCGCCACTCCCCCCTCAACACACATTCTCTGTACGGTCTTTAGAAGATAAAGGCGCTGCGGACGATTGTAGCGCACCTTATTATCGAAGCTTTTCACAAATTCTCCGGCAAGCAATCCAGACTTTGGATAATTCTTAGAAAACTCATGAAATACATCCCGGGTAAATCTCACAACGCCGAGAGAGATATAGTTGACTTGTTCAACTGGAACCGCTTGCAGCATCTCCGTGACCAGCTGCTGATAATCACTTTCAAACCGTTCATCATAAACGATAGGATCGAGGTGGATACCCATCTGGAAACCGGCATCGGCGAGGCGCTTCATCGCATTTAAGCGCGCCTGGGTTGAAGGGGTTTTACGATCATATTGGCGGGCAGCGGCGCTTGGTGAAAGGGAAAAGGTAATAATAATGTTTTCCAGTGGGCCCAATGTTAACAACGGCTTGATATTGACGGATTTAGTACGCAACTCCATCCGCGCATTCGGCATTTCGCGGAAGAAATCCCAGTATTCCGGCAACTCGCCGGATAGATGAGCCAACGCAAGGGAGTCGCTGAACTCCCCGGCATGAAACCAGACAGTTTCCTCAGGGGAATGCTGTCGACAGATCTGTTTCATCTCCGCCAATATTTCATCGTGATTAACAAACATTACCAGATCCGGAGAGTGAAAATACCCCTGCAGGTAACAATATTCGCATTCATAAATACAGTTGTAAGCGTGGATAAAGTAATAGTGCGGATCACCGGATAACCCGTATGCATCCGGGGCTTCTTTAACAAGCTGCCCTTCTTTTCGTCCCAGGAAAAGGTTGAGAGAATCACGTTTTTGCAAATACGGCTTACGGGCTTTTTCAAAAACGTCGGAGATTTTATCGATATAGGTTACGGGAATTTTCGGCAAGGCTTCCTGAACTCGCAATGTTTGCGGATGCTGCTGCACCTGTTTTTCGACAAAGATTCTTTCAAACAGCATTACAGTTTGTCCTCGCCTTGTAGCACTTTTAAAACGGCATCATAGTCGAAGGCGACCAAGGCATTTTGCAGCTTCTTCAAATGTTGTGGGTGGCGAATCCGGGCAGTAATCGTCACTTCATCATCTTCATAATCCCGGGAAAATTTCACCCGGCACCCGGCAGAGGCGAGGGGGGCTGTTAAATCATCCAAGCGCTCTCGTAAACGGGCATTAAAGGGATTGAGGAGATCGGTCAGTTCCTGTAACAATAAAGATGTACGTTGTTTTTCCTTGCTTTCCCGCTCAATTATTTTTTCAGGATTAGCCCTGCGGATGACTTCCGCTTCTGATATCTGCAATTTGATGCATAAGTGCTTTAACAATGTTTTCAATTGGCGTAATTGTGAAGTGGATGCATAAAATCCAGCTGGCAGCAGACCGTTAGAAAGGCTGGCTTCAGCATGCGGTGTGTTTAAATGAACATTTTGGTAAAATTCAAACAGCAGCGTGCTGTATCTTTCTGCCTGCGCACGGATATCCAGACAAACCGTCCCTTCCTCGGGCAAATCACTCAATAGCTTGTAACAATAAAAAGGCACTTTAAAAAGATCAGTCGTTGACGCACATGCCCAGGCTTCGCGATCGACGATGCTTGCAAAAGGCTTCAGTTTTTCTGCGGATTCCCGGCGAAGAATTCGTTGCGATGCGGAAATAATATCCAAAGAAGCAGCGGCATCGGACGTGGTAAACGTTTTAAACTGCATCTCCGCATTATCACTGCGATAAACGGTGCGGATGCTGCAGATTTTTTCCAAATCCGTGTCGCTATCTAACCCGCCGGCAATCCCCAGGTTTACCACTCGCTGAACACTTTCCCGCAACGCAGCTAAGACAGCAGACAAGCGTTCGGACGCATTTTGCAGTCCCTCTCCGGTAATGAGCAAATAGGCATCATTAGATTGATATAAACCATCAAAATGGAATGGCATACTCTTCAGGTGTAATTTTTTCAGGAACACCTGGGCTTCGCCCCGATGGGCAAAAACCAGCAAGGGGCGCGCGGTTGTATTTGGCATGGTATTCATATCTATCTTCTAACAGTCATAATTCATCAAGTCAATTATCAATGTAATACACTTCTTTTCGAAAATCAGCAACTTAACGAAAAGTATCGGCCATAAATACAGCCCGATGTATTTGAATAATAAGCCGTTAAGCTGTTTATTCCTGCCAATCCGGTGATGATTTTCCACGAATGCGATAATTAAACTCATTCGTAAGGATTCGCGGCCAGTTTTCCTGACCAACAGCCCGGCTCTGCGTGCTGAATATCGGGCCAACCGGTTTCCCATAAGAGTAGAACCAATTGACAATCGGGCCACCGGAGAAATTCAGGAACACCCAGTATTTCCCCGGAGAAAGCACAATCTTTTCTTCGGTAAAATCAAAATCCAGCCAATGGTATCCCTGCGGCATTCGTATTTGATTGGTGTTAATGCGCCGGCTGAGCACCTCGGTTCTGCCGGGCGTGTCATTGTCATCCTCGCTTAGCTCCAGCCAGATATCTCCACTGCCACCAAAAACGTGTAAAGCGAGCGCTACTTTTTCCAGCAGGATTGGCTCTTCCAAAACAAACATCTGCGCATATTGATAGCGGCCGGTCGCATATTCAGCAGTTTCTACCAGGAAATTTCGCTGTAATTGATATTCATTGGCAGCGCTGCCCCCTTGCACCTGTCGGGGAAATGCAAAATTAAAACCTTCCGGAAAGTCCAGGTTGCCAGCTTCGAAAGCATTGGTATATGCCAAGCTTGGAAAGTCGACAGGTTCATCATTATCAGCTGCTGCAGTTGTCGTCGTATCCGGCGGCAACAGTAATTGCGCTAATATTCCCTGTGGCCGGCGAAAAGGCACGGTCAAAAGGATATTGTCTATTTCCCGGGAAACCAGCCGGCCAGCCATACTGGAAACATCCCGATTAAATTCTGCCTGAATAGCCTCCTGGAATTTCGGTTGTTGCGAGGCAACATTTTCGAGAACGCGCCAACGGATCAAACCATCATTGACACTTTCATTATTATCAACGCCGACCTCAATGCGTAGATATCGATTGCTGATGAAAAACTCTGTTTGCTGTGGATCGAATGGCACCCAGCCATGCTGCGGCAAATATACTTCTACCCAGGAATGGCGTCCCTGCGCCATATTCATTTCATATGCGCGGTTGCCAAGTGCCAAATCATAGGCTCTTTCCAGGGTAATACCATTGGCGATACGAACCGGAATTCCCAATACCCGCAACATCGCTGCCGCCAAATGGCTGTAATTTTGACAGTTTCCCTTCCCGCTGTCAAAGGCATATTTGGCATCATACGCTTCCGGCACCAGCACATACTGAAGATTGTTAACGACAAAATTCAAAATGCTGCGACAAGCCTGAAATACCGTCGAATCATCGACTGTTAATGCTCTTGCTTTTGCTGCAATCGCCGGATCATTCGATTGCACCTGCTCGGTTGACAACAAGTATGGGAGCACATCAGCGGGGAGATTATTCATAGGAAATGGGACGTCGTTTTCCGGGAAAACCGATAACGCAGTACGAGTATCGGCCTGGAATGTAATCCGGGCTTTAATCGGTCGAGCCGGTATCGTCATCCAGCGATGATGAACAATAGTGTTACCTCGCAGGTCGGTGGTTTGGGATTGTTCATCTGCTTTCGGCTGCACATCAATATTCAACTCGGAAATCGACTGGGCATAAGTGAGCGAGTTAAAATCAACCGGAACCACCAGGCTCAGGTTAATTTCTTTCAAACCGACAAAATTGGAAATCTCCTGTTCCAACTGAAAGGCAATGCTCGATTTTTGTTCGCCGGAAACTTCAATTCGCTGCGCAGATAACACGGTGCAGAAAAAAAGTAAGATCACCAGAAATTTTGTTTTCATACAATCTCCGAAGGATTGGGTTGAAATCATTTATGAGCGTCAGTTCTCTGCGCTTTAATCTCTCTATATACTCACATTTTCGGAAGCATTATTGCCTGAATAAGATACTTTTTACCGGGGAGGGATCAAAGGAAAATCAGCACAGCAACGACTGGGGGCTGGCGAGATACAAAAAAGGCATCCCCATTTATGAAGATGCCTTTTTTGTAAAAAGTTAAAAATAGTCGGATCAATTGCCGGTCATTTCAGTGAGCCGGTTGATCAACTGAGCAGTTGACATTGTTTGGGTCTTCTGATTGAGATCAACCAGGAAGATATCATAATTACCATATCGATTGGAATGAAATACGATCGAACGGCCATCAGGTGAAAAGGCAGGATTTCCATCAACACCGGGACTAAAGCTAAGGCGTTCCTGGTCTGCACCATTGATGCGGGCGCGGTAGATTTCATAATTACCGTCACGATCGGACATAAAGGTAATCCACTCGCCATCCTTGGAAGCGTCGGGATTTACATCGTTGCCGCTTTTTTCGTCCACGACAGTCATCATTTGTGAACCGTCCGGGCGAATGGTAAAAATGTCGAACTGACCATTTTGGTCGGAATGATAAAAAACACGCTTGTCATCCGCACTAAAGCAGGGACCACCTTCGTTTGCAGCAGTTTTGGTCAACTGCAACTGGAAGTCGCCGTCCTTTTCCATCAGGTAAAGATCGCTTTGTTTCTCCACATAGGAGACATCCCGCAAATCACCTCTCTCGGAGACAAACAAGACTTTTTCCCCATCATTACTATAGCGGGGCAGCCAATCGTCGGCAGCGGACTGGGTAAGCGTCTGAACGAAATTGTCAGCTTTGTTTAACAGGCTGATCTCGCGCACTTTGAATTTGGCGTCGACCGGGCGGCGATCATCGGCATTGCTGGCGTAAATCACCGCACTGCCATCGGGAGAATAATCGGGTAATTCTTCATCCGCCGGAGATGTAATCACAGTTGACTCTCCACGGGTTGCCAAATCGTATTCAAAGATATCCCAGTTGTTACCAACTTTTTTCTGATACATTATTTTTTTCCCATCGGGAGAAAACACCGGAAAACCTTCCGCGGCAGGATTGTTCGTTAGTTGAATAACTTTGTATCCGCCAGCGATGTAGGCAGAAACGGAAGAGCGATAAATATCTCCCTGGGTACTTTCCATCACCCGCAGAAAGGCCTCGTATGCCCGCTGGGCATTGCCGGATTTATACTGCAATTCGCCATACTGGAATTGCACATCAATCTGATTCGGATCAATCACCAGAATATCTTCCATCACGCTCAACGCACGCGGGTTCATATCCGCTGCGAGATATTCCTGATAGAGCATACGCTTGATACTAATGTCCGTTGGTTTTTTCTGGGCTTGCTTTTCCAGGCGAAGAATTTTTTCCTGAGGAGACATTTGAGCAACATCGGCCTGAGACAATGTGCCTCCGCCTCCACAGTACATCAACATCATTCCTGCCGGCAGCAGCAACATATAACGAAGAAGTGTTTTCAAGTTCGCATAGTTGAACAATTTCATCCAACTCACCTTGTGTTTAGTTCATGTTATTCAATTTATCAATTAAACGTCTTGCTTCCAGTTTCAGCTCTCGCTCGATACCGGGACGATCGACAATTTCCTGATACATCCGCCGGGCATCAACTGTTCTGCCCAGTTTTTCATAAGATTGTCCCGCCCAGTAAAAAGCGGTTGCCTCCCAGGGCAGTTTCGTCTTCGGCGACAAAAGCGGAATCTTTAGAAACTCATTGATGGCATCATCATATTGACCGGAATTAAAAAATGCTTCACCAATGTAAAATTGGATTTCCGGCTCCATCTCGCTATTCACCGAGAGTTTTAATTTTTTCAAATACTCAATGGCATCATTAAACCGATTTAAGCGCACCAAAGCGTTGCCGATGGTCACTTTTTTATCGAGCACGTCATTAGCGTTGGGATATTTCTGCGCATACTCCCGGGCATTTTTAAGCACGCCATCCCAAATCCCCATTTTCTTCTGTCCGGAAATCAGCTCACTCATTGCCACTTTCGATGCCTGTGGTGTTCTAGCAGAGTTTACCGCCAATTGCAATGCACTCAGTGCTTCCTGGCTTTGGTCCGTGCGGAAATAAATTTGGGAAATCGTTAGATAAACATTGGTGATCAGATCACTTTCTGGATAATTTTTTAATAATTTATCAAATTCTTTCAGTGCATCTTCGGCTTTATTAAGCAGCGTATAGGCCCGTCCGGTAAGGTATTGAGCATCATCGGCGAAATCGGTGTTTTTGTATTTTTTCAGTATTGTTTTGCATGTATTGATTGCCGAGTCGAAGCGCTTCCGGGAGAACGCGACGGAAGCTTTTTCATACTCAATCGCTGCCAGCTGGTTGTCCAGCTGCGGATGGTTCTTATAATTCGCTTTCAATGCCGCGGCTTCGTTCTGTGCCGCGGTCGTTAACCCTTGCTGCACCATACACCGGGCTCGCTGTCCGGCAAAAACGACCTTTTTATCATCAGACGTCTCCAATCCAAGGAGGATGTCATATTTCTTCTGGGCGTCGGCATATTCCCCTTGTAAAAAGTGAATGTCCGCAGCCACTTCGGTGGCCTGAAAATAGCTATCTGCAGCATCCTCTTTTACCAGGGCGAAGTGTAATAATGCTGATTCATAATCTTCTTCTTCCGCGGCCATTCTGCCCATCAGCAGCAAGCTTTCCGCCTGATAATCTGCATTCTGGGACAATGTGAGGTATCTTAGAAGGCTTTGCCGGGCACGATGAAAATCATCCTGCAAGTAATAAGCTTTGCCGGTGTAAAAATAAAATTCCGATGGAGGTAAAGCGAGGAAATGCCGGGCAACCCGGTCATTTGCAACCTGAAACTGGGCAATACGCGGTTCTACATAAGCCAGCGCTTTTCCATATTCACTATTGCGGATATAAAAATCAGTGATCATTCCAGGCGCTTCTCCGGCATATGTCGTATAGTTAAATTGATCTAACAGACGCTCCATAAATTGCGCAGCCAGGTTATATTCGCCGGTTTCAGCATGCATCAGTGCCAGCTGCCAGTAAGCCTTCGCTTGATACGGATGAGGATTAAAAGCGAGGAGGAAATCTTTCAATACCTGAATAGCTGCATCCCGCTGCCCCTGATCCTGAAGGATCTCCGCTTTCACCCAATATGCTTTCCCGGCAATCAGTTTATCCGAGCCGTTGGCAATAACCCGATCCAGATAAAGAATTGCATTGGCAGTATCTCCGGCAGTCTGAAATGTTTCTGCCAGGCGATACTGCACTGCCGGCTGCAGGCGGGAACGCGGATACTTTTGTTCAAAGTGCTGCCAAAATTGAACTTCCTTATCCTGCTCGGCAGATCCCGGCACAGTATAAGTCAGAAAGCGATACGTCAGCGTATCGGGATTCGGGGCATGATTTACATAAACCATTGCCTGCTTTAGTGTCGAGGTCGCTTTTTGCCGGTCGGCACTATTATCTTCATTGTGAAAAGCTTTATACTCTGCTGATCTTAAATAACTTTCCGCGAGAAAATACAGTCCTTCTCCACTGGCGCTGGAATCTGCCGCGTCTGCCGCGTATTTTTCAAAAATTCCGGCGGCCGCTTCGTAGTCTTTTAAATCTTGCAAATAGATTCGCCCCAGTTCGAAGAGCAGCTTGTCCCGGGATTCGCCGGTGAGCATTTTCCCCATCAGCTTGGCCAATTCATTCACCCCGGTTTGCCCGGCGGATTGATGATAAGTATTCACGAAATCAATATAGGTTCGGCAGGAATCCCATTGATCGGAGCAAATATATTCATCGGCAACCTGCTCGAAGAAAAGCAGACTCCGCTGATATTGACGATCTTTAAAAAACGCTTTTCCCGCGGCAAAAGTGAGATCGTCGCGATGAATTGATGAGGGGAATTTTCCCCGGAATTGCTGCAGTTCGTCCAAACCTCCGGAAAGTGCATTTTTCCGGAAAGCCAGCAACACCAGGTCCTTGTGTAATGATTCCAGTAAAGGATCATCAGGGTTTATCTCCCGAAAGCGGTTGAGGCTACTTCGCGCCTGAACAAAGTTTCCTTTTTCCAGATAAGTTCTGGTCAGGTTAATATTGATCGCAGCGGTATATTCCGGCTCAACGTAAGTATCTTCCGCCTGCTTTAGGAGTCCCTGAAAAGCTGTTTCGGCATTGTCAAACCGTTTTTCCTGAAAATCGCAGCAAGCCAGATAAAACCCGGCACGAAAAGCAATATTCACATCTGCATTGTTCACCAATTGATTTAGAAGGGAACGGGCACTACTGTAATCTCCCTGCAGAAAGAAAGACTGCGCCAGGGCAAGATCGATTGCCGCTCGCTGCTCCGCATTTGTGTAGGCAGCAGATGCCTGGCGAAGTGCTGCAATCGCTTTTTCCCATTCCCGGTTATCCTGATGCACGCCAGCCAGCGCGAGCACCGCACTAAACCCGGCACTGCTACCGGGATTTTTAGTGATAATATCGTTTAACGTCGTTACTGCGCGACTGGAAAGTCCCAATTGCTGCAGCACTTCAGCTTCTCCCAGGCGGGCTTCTGCGAGTATTTCCCGATCCTCGGTCAATCCGGCGACGCTGCGAAATTCTTCACCGGCACGCTCGTATTCCAGTTTCTTGATTAGCAATTTTCCGTAAAGCACACGTCCCCGGGGGTAATCGGCTGATTCCAGATAGCGATCGAGAAATTCCCGCAGTAGTTGTTCGGCACGATCGACCTGATCGATATTCATCCGCAAATCGGCAGAACGCAATAGCCCCTTTGGCGCAAAGGCATTCTGGGCATAGAGCAGCTTCACCGTTTCATAGGCTTTCGCGGCTTCTTCTTTTTTCCCCAATAATTCGTAGCATTCACCGACTTTCATCCAGCCTTGCGGGGCACGATTGTGATTGGGAAAGCTAACCGCCAGATCCTGGAATTCAATCCGCGCATCTTCATATGCGTTTATTTTTATCAGGGATTCACCATAATAGAAGCGGGCATCGGCCATGCGTTCACTGGCGGGATAACGGTTAATAAATTTTGAAAACTGCTGTGCCGCAGGATCATAAAATCCTTCATTATACAGTTTCAACGCGTAAGAAAAATCGTCGCTCTCGCTATATGTTTGCGCAGAGAGAATCCCCCCTGCCAGTATCAGCAGAAACGTTATTAATTGCACCTTTTTCAATAAAGCCATTTTTTACTACCTGATTCAGGTTGAACATAAAATTTTATCGCGCTTCCCTACCCCTTGGGATTTCGGATTTTTGAATTCGGAATTCGGAATTCAAAACTTTTATCTGCCCATTGCTTTTTTCTGTTTAGGAATTCACCAATTGTAAGTTGGCATATTCCGCAATGAGTTTTTTTAATGCCTTTCCGGCAAAAATGACCGTCAGCTTTGTCCCGGTGCTGCTTTTTTCAATACCAAGGATCTGTCCTTTTCCAAACTGCTCATGGATCACCCAATCGCCGATATTATATCCGGAATCACCGGAAAAATCCGGTACATAGCTGGATTCGGGACGTTTAAATTTCTGTTGCCGGGATTTCCGTTGATATCCCCCATAATTGCTATTATAAGACCCACCATAACCGGACCCACTGCTATAGCTGGAGTTATCTTCTTCATTTTTATATTGCAGCGGAATTTCCAGCAAAAAGCGGGAAACATTGCTCCGGAAAGACATTCCGGATTCCTTACCGGTAAAACGACGGCGCTGCCGGGCCCACAACAGATAGAGACTGTCTTCTGCGCGAGTCATCCCCACATAAAACAGCCTGCGTTCTTCCTCAAGGTCTTCAGGATTATCAAGACTGCGGGATAGTGGAAACAAACCATCTTCCAGGCCACATACGACAACAACCGGAAATTCCAGTCCCTTGGCGCTATGCAAGGTCATCAACGTTACCGCAGAATAGTTATCATCCCAGCGATCGATATCTGTCAACAAAGCCACCTCTTCCAGATATTTCGCCAGCGTTGCATCTTCGGCATCCCGGTTCTCAACGAAATATGCAATACTGTTCAGTAATTCATTCAAGTTTTCCAGGCGGGCTTCATCGTCCGGCAAGTTGCTTAGTGAGTATTCCCGTTTTAATCCAAATTGATTGATGACTTCCGTTGCCAGTTCAAACGCATTAACGTCATCCGCTTTAATTTTTAATGTTTCCAGGGATGCAGCGAACGCATCAATTTTTTTCCGCGCAGCATCGCCAACGCCGGGCACCTCTTCGGCGACCAGCATTGCCTGGTAATAGGTGATATTATTCTGAAACGCAAACCCTTCCAGCTTTTGCTGAGTGACGTTTCCAATCCCCCGGGTCGGATAGTTGATAATTCTGCGTAATGCCACCGTATCTTTCGGGTTTATCAACACCCGCAGGTATGCGAGGGCATCCTTTACTTCTTTCCGATCGAAGAATTTTGTGCCGCCAACGATGTGATAGGGAATTTGCGCCCGCCGCAATTTTTCTTCCAACGCGCGGGATTGTGCATTCGTGCGATACAAAACGGCAAAATCTTTGTAGCTCAGCTTGTTATCATACATCTCCTGATTGATCACTTCCACCACCTGGGCGGCTTCTGCGGATTCATCAACACTGCCAACAACACTGATTTTGCTGCCACTCTCTTTCTGGCTCCAGAGATTTTTCCCCAGGCGTTTCTCGTTATTGGCAACAACCGCATTGGCTGCATCGAGAATGTTTTGGGTCGACCGATAATTCTGTTCCAGGCGAACAACTTCGCAGTCCGGATAATCTTTTTCGAAACTGAGGATATTCTCAATATCCGCGCCCCGCCAGCGATAGATACTTTGATCTTCGTCGCCAACAACACAGATTCGCCGATGGCTCTTGGAGAGCTGGCGAATCAAATAATATTGCGCCTTATTTGTATCCTGGTATTCATCAACCAGCACATAACGAAAACGGTTCTGATATTTTTCCAGTATCTCTTTTTTCTTGGTAAATAAATCGAGCGGCTTAATCAGGAGATCATCAAAGTCGAAGGCATTGTTCCGTTTCAGAGCTTTTTCATACTCAGCATAGATTTTGGCGACTTTCCGCTGTTTAAAATCTACCGCCAGATCCTCAAACTTTTTGGGCGTGATCATCTTGTTTTTACTATCGCTGATCATATACTGAATTTGGCGGGGCTTCAATTTGCCGGTATCGATTTGCAGGCCATTTTGCAATTGTTGAATAAGGCGGGTTTGATCATCAACATCGTAAATGGTAAAATTTGAATCGTAACCGAGATGTTCCGCTTCGATACGCAATATTCGCGCACAGATGCTATGGAAAGTGCCAATCCACATTCCATCGGCAGGCATGCCGATTAAATTCTCGACCCGGTTCTTCATTTCCCGGGCAGCTTTATTGGTAAAGGTTACGGCAAGAATCTCGTAAGGACGCGCCATATTCTGTTCAAGAATATAGCCAATCTTGTTTGTCAGCACCCGGGTTTTCCCACTACCGGCGCCAGCCAGCACCAATAATGGACCCTCCGTATATTTCACCGCATTTAACTGTGCTTCATTCAATTCGGAGAGCAGTTTTGATGTCATTCGTTAATCCCGGGAAGATTCCTTGTTAAGGTTGTTTTCGATACACGCGCCAAAGTTATAGACAAAACAAGGGCAAAGAAAGTTCATTTTTATCGATATCCGGCAACAAATCTGTCGAGCGCTCGACAGATTTGTCGATTTAAGCGGTGTTTATCATACTATTTAACAAGTGTTTGTCGACAGAAAGCCTATTCTGCCGCGTTTTTTCCTGCCCCGCAACATATACGCTAAAATGGCACGCTGTTGGCAATTATGATTTGTCTTGATGTGGAAAGCTGAAATGAATAACGACAACAGGCATCCGGAACGACTTATAAACTGTATTTCCACTTGATTAGCCTACGGGATTTTCGGATATTGTGCCCGACTGACACCCAAGCGCAGAGGCCCAAATGAAAAAGATTTTCATACTGCTCGCCAGTTTATTAATTCTCACCAGCTGTAGCATTCAAAAGATTGCCCTGAAAACCACCAGCGGATTGTTCGCTTATGGGATTGAGGCTTTGTATGCCGAACCGGATTTGGAAATCGCGGAAATTGCGATTGCCTCTAACATTAAACTGCTGGAAGGCTTCCATCTGGCTGATCCGAAGAATAAATCCCTGCTGGAGCTCTTAACGCAGGGATATGCCAGTTTTAGCCTGGCTTTTTTGGAGCAGGACGAGCCGGAACGCGCCAGTAAACTATACCGACGCGCTCGTGATTTTGGCTTAAAACGCCTAGAGTTAACCAGTGCTTACAAAAAGGGCGTTCCCTCCAAGGAGGATGAATTTGTTGCTCGTCTTGCCAAAATCAAAAAAGATGAAGTCAATGCACTTTTCTGGACGGCATTTGCCTGGGCTGGCTGGGTAAACCTAAACCGAAACGATCCACAAGCAATTTTCGATTTAAGTAAAGTAAAAGCGATGATGGATCGGGTGATCGAAATTGACGAAGGCTACTTTTTCGCCGGCGCCCATATGTTCTGGGGCAGTATTCACGGATCTATCCCCCGGTTACTCGGCGGAGATCCTGAAAAAGCGAAGGCAAGTTTTGAGAAGGTCTTGGAATTAACCGATGGGAAGTTCATTCTTGCCAATGTCTACTATGCGCAATATTATGCGGTAACAACCCTCGATGAAGAGCTGTTCGATCAACTCCTGAACCAGGTTCTTGAAGCGCCTGACGATATATCCCCAGGTTTTGAGCTGCTCACTTCGCTGGCAAAACATCGTGCAAAATCTCTAATAGCCAAAAAAGATGACATTTTGTAAGATCGATTATTGGCCGCAATGTGACTTTTCAACAGTTTCTGCGGACCAAACAAGTGTAGAGGATAAATATCTCTGCAAGCTTTTATAAGGAATGGAATTATAAACAGGAGACTATAGAATGCGTTACATTAATCTATTACTGTTGATCTTATTACTCTCCGGCAGTGCTTTTTCCCAACGGATCAAGTTTGCGACACTCGCGCCGGAAGGGTCGACCTATCTCAATGTACTAAGAGCCTATGCCAGTGAAGTGGAGGAGTTGACTGACGGCAAGGTTCGTTTCAAAATCTACCCCGGCGGCATTCAGGGAGATGAAAAAGACGTATTACGGAAAATGCGCATTGGCCAGATTCACAGTGCCGGATTTACCGGTGTTGGTTTGGGTGAAATCATGTCGGAAATTCGCATATTAGAACTCCCAATGCTTTATCGCGACTATGATGAAGTCGACTATGTATCTTCCCAGCTATACGACGAATTCGCGAAAAAATTTGAAGACGCCGGCTTTATCATCCTCGGTTGGGCCGATGTCGGTTTTGCCTACGTCTATGGTCAAAAACCGATCCTCACGCTGGCTGATTTACAAGGCACCAAGATGTGGATGTGGGAAGGAGATCCGTTGGCGGAAGCAACTTTCAAAGCACTCAATGTTAGCGCAACACCGCTGGCCTTGACGGACGTTCGCACTTCTCTGCAAACGAATCTGGTAGAGACTGTTTACGTACCGCCACTTCCCTGCGTTACGCTGCAGTGGCATACCCAAATTAAAACCATGATGGACGTGCCGTTAGCCAATGTTTCCGGTGCAGTTTTGATTTCTAAGAAACAATTTAATAAATTATCCCCGGAACATCAGCAGATTCTGTTGGACAAGGGCCGTGAACATATGCGCAAACTGGTTAAGCAAGGCCGTGAAGACAACGATAAATCCATTGCTCTAATGAAAGAAAATGGCGTAGATGTTGTCTCCGTCCCCAAGGAAAACCTTGACCAGTTCTTCCAGGCAGCGCAGTCTGCCCATACCGGATTGGTCGGCAAACTGTATGACCAGGCACTGTTGGACAGAGTAACATCCCTGTTGACGGAATATCGCTCCGGAAAAGCGCAAAATTAAGTATGTCTAACATTCAACCAGAGTAGCGCTATGCGAAAAATCCTGCGTATCATTGATAAATCTCTGGCCGCAGTCGAAACAACTCTCATTATTGCCATTGTCGCCGTTATGGTGACAATGGCTTTTCTACAGGTAATCCTCCGCAATATGGATGCCGGCCTGCTCTGGGCAGACATCTTTCTTCGGCATCTGGTATTATGGGTTGGTTTCATTGGTGCGTCTCTGGCAACCCGGGACGAAAAGCACATTAGCATTGATGCGCTCAGCCGCCTCGCCTCAGAAAACGTTTTACCTTACATTCGTATGGCAGTAGACCTGGTTACAATGGTTGTCTGTCTTGTTCTGGCAGATGCCGGCTACCAGTTTCTTCAATACGAAATGGAAGCAGAAACCACTATTTTCGGCGAAACGCCAGCCTGGCCATTTCAGATCATTATACCGATCGGTTTTGCTTTAATAGCTTTTCGTTTTTTCTTGAAATTTCTTGGCCGCTTGACAGACCGCATCTCTCCACCAGTAGAAGCCGGTGAGAATGCTTCCTAAGCACATATTCAAACAGTTTTTCGCGATGAAACCAAAGGAACTCTACTTGATATGACAACTTTAGTGATCGGCCTCGTTCTGCTTTTACTCGCATTGTATGGCACGCCATTATTTGCCATTATTAGTGCCATTGCGCTTATCGCCTTCTACTTTGCCGGCGTTGAGTTGTCAGTCGTTATTATCGAGCTGTACCGTATGGCCAGTCAACCGGTATTGCTGGCGATACCCCTGTTTACCTTTGCCGGTTATTTACTTGCCGAAAGTAATGCCCCGATTCGCTTGATCAACTTCTCCCGGGCCCTTTTTGGCTGGATTCCCGGCGGATTATCAATCGTTACCCTGGTTGCCTGTGCGGTCTTTACCGCATTAACCGGCGCTTCCGGCGTTACAATAATTGCACTGGGCGGACTGCTTTATCCGATTTTAATCAAGGAAAATTACCCGGATAATTTTACCCTGGGGTTGTTAACATCATCAGGCAACCTGGGAATGTTGTTCCCACCGAGTCTGCCGATTATTGTATATGGATTGATCAGTGAAGTCAGCATCGACAAACTGTTTATCGCTGGCCTGCTCCCTGGATTATTGATGATCCTGATGTTGTCGGTTTATGGCATCTACAAAGTGAAAGATCTCAACCTGCCAACCACACCGTTCAATGCCAAGAATGCTTTAAAGGCAACTGCAAAGGCAGCCTGGGAATTACCCTTGCCGCTAATCATCCTGGTTGGTATTTACGGTGGAATATTTACACCGACAGAAGCAGCGGCAGTAACGGCCTTTTATGTATTATTCGTTGAGGTTTTCATTTATAAAGATATCAACATAAAAACAGACCTTCCGCGAGTCACCCGGGAAAGCATGGTGCTGGTTGGCGCCATACTTTTGATTCTTGGCGCTGCGCTGGGCATGGCAAACTACATGATCGATGAAGAGATCCCCATGGTGATTCTCGAATTTATGAAAACATTCATCGATAGTAAGCTTGTCTTTCTCGCCACTTTGAACATTTTCCTCCTCGTTGTTGGCGCTGTTATGGATATATTTTCTGCCATACTGGTAATCGCCCCATTAATTATTCCTATTGCACAAAATTTTGGCGTTGATCCGGTTCATTTAGGCATTATATTTCTGGCGAACCTGGGCATTGGATATACAACGCCTCCGGTAGGGATGAACCTCTTTATTGCCAGTATCCGCTTCGAAAAACCGATCGTCAAATTATATGCCGCATCCCTGCCTTTTCTGGCGATTCTCTTGATCGCGTTAATCATTATCACCTACGTGCCGGAGCTCAGCCTTTGGCTAGTTGATATTTTTGCCCCAAACTAAGGAAGGTCTTTTTCTTGTATGAAAGCAATTCTCTCCGCAATGATTCTTGGTTTCTTTTTGCTTTTTACAATCCCGCATTATGCACAACCGCAGTTCCCAGATGAGTTACCGGTTTACAACAGCGATGTTGTTGCAAAAATCTACATAACAATCGATCCGGACTCACTTCAAATGATCTTTGATGACATTAAAAGTGATCATGAATTCCCGGCCAATTTTGTCTTCGATAATGGTTTCATTACCGAATCTGTCGATACTATCGGTTTTCGGCTCCGTGGGAACACCTCACGGTATTCGGCTAAAAAATCCTTCAAAGTTTCCTTCAACACTTTTTTCCCCGGCAGAAAATTTTACGGACTGGAAAAGTTGAATCTGAATGGCGAGCATAACGATCCGTCCATTATCCGCTCCAAACTGAGCTGGGATATCATGCGCCGGAACAATGTCCCTGCCCCGCGCAGCAGCTATGCTGAACTTTACATCAACAATCAATATTATGGTCTCTATATCAACGTCGAACATATCGATGAAAATTTTGTAAGGTCCCGTTTCGGCGCCAACGATGGCAACCTTTATAAATGTCTCTGGCCGGCGGACATGAACTATATCAACGACAATCCAAATTCATACAAATTCTTTCAGGGCGATCGCCGGGCGTATGATTTAAAGACGAACGTTCAACAGGATGATTACAGCGACCTGGCCAATCTCATCTCTGTGCTTAACCTGACGCCAGACAATCAATTAGTCAATGAGCTGGAAAAGGTCTTTAATGTAAACGACTACCTGCGGGCAATCGCGGTTGAGGTCGTCACCGGCCATTGGGATAATCTCTGGTTCAACAAGAACAACTTTTATCTCTACAAAAACACCACCACCGGTAAATTTGAATATATTCCCTTCGACATGGACAATACTTTTGGTATTTGGTGGGAAGGCATTTCTCCGGGAATAGATTGGGGAGACCGTTCGATCTATGATTGGGGACATCCCAGCGAAAACCGGCCAATGGCAGATCGCATACTTTCGATCGATTTGTATAAAGATCGCTTCACTTTTTACATGCAACAGCTACTCTCGCAGACGTTTAATCCCGGTTACATGGATTCCAAAATCGACCTTATTCATGACATGATTACACCTTCAGCGGAGGCAGATATCTTCCGCACACTGGACTATGGATATACAATCGACGATTTCCATAATTCATACACACAGGCACTGGGTTCGCATGTCACCTATGGCTTAAAGCCCTTCATCCAAACCCGCAACAGCAGCGCGATTGACCAATTAGAGATCGGACCGATTCCGCCGATAATTTCCTATGTTCGCCATACCCCTGTGCTGCCCGGCCCGGATGATCCGGTAACGGTTCTCGCATTTCTGGAAGATGAATCACCAACGACGCTGGATGTTAATTTTTATTTTAATGACGGCAGTGGCTGGCAAAATCTGGCAATGCTTGACGATGGACAGCACAACGATGGTGCCGCCAATGACGGCACATATGGTGTCATTCTCGATGCGTTCGGGGCCGACCAGACAATTTCTTACTACATCAGAGCGACCGATAACAACAACGCCTCGTCGAACAATCCCTCCGGAGCGCCGGCAAATTCATTACAGATTTTAACAGGATCGCCACAGGCGGCGCTATTCATCAATGAGCTTATGGCGAGTAACGATCTGACCATTAGCGATCCCTTCGGCGAATTTGATGACTGGGTAGAGATCTACAATGGTGAAGACAGCACTATCTGGCTGGGCGATAAATATCTGAGTGACAACATGAACAATCCCACCAAATGGTCTTTGCCGGACACGAGCATTGCTCCTCGCAGCCATCTACTGCTTTGGTTAGATGGCACCCCGGACCAGGGGCCGCTTCATGCACCTTTCCGCCTTTCCCGGGATGGAGAAGAAATTGGTTTATTTAATGCAAACTCCCGGGTGATCGATTCCGTTAGCTTCGGTTTTCAAGTTACGGATGTCTCTTTTGGCAGAGTTGCTGATGGTGAACCTGAATGGCAATTATTTAATTCACCAACACCGGGAATGAGCAACAATCCACTTGGCATTGGTGAAGATAATTTACCAACATTAAGCAATGTCTTTCATTTAGGTAATAACTACCCAAATCCTTTTAACGGCGAGACAATTATTCCTTTCCGATTATCTCAATCGGCCAGGATTAAGCTGGAGATATTCAATATTCTCGGGCAAAAAATAGCAATACTTGCAGATTCACATTACCCGGCTGGCGCCCATCAGGTGAAGTGGCAGATCGATAACAACGACAAGGAAATTGTCTCCGGCATCTATTTTCTTCAAATGACTGGTGCCTCCGCTACAGGTGAATCGCTTCAGGCAAAACCGCTAAAGATATTGTTGATAAAATAAACTCCATCAGGGAATCATCATGGGGATTAACATCCGGGAAGCTTCAAGGAAGGATATTCCCAGCATATTGTCGCTGGTTGAGGCTTTAGCTGATTATGAGAATTTGCGTCATCAGGTGCAGGTGACTGCCGAATTGTTAGAATTACACGGTTTTGGTGAGAAACCACAATTTTTTACGTTACTTGCCGAGAATGAAAAAAGAAAAGCAGTGGGATTTGCACTTTATTTTTTTACATTCTCAACCTTTACCGGAAAGCCAACGCTTTACCTGGAAGACTTATTTGTTTTACCGGACAGTCGTGGAAACGGCATCGGCAAAAGCTTACTTGCCAGGCTGGCTGTTATTGCCAGCGGAAATGATTGTGGCAGGATGGAGTGGTCCGTTCTGGATTGGAATGAACCGGCCATCCGATTTTATCGCGCTTTGGGGGCTGAATTATTGACAGACTGGCGAATTTTCCGACTAATGCCAGATCAGTTTAAATTGCTTACTTAATACACGGAAGAGGCGGAACAAAAATTTGGCAACTGTATTGAATGCTGCAACTGAGCTACATCAAAGATTAAGTGCTTTTTTTCAAACTTCGACGTTTAACCTCACCCCGGTTGAAGGCGGTGCATCCTCCAGGTCATATTACAAAATTGAATTTACCGAGAAGTCATATTTCCCGGAAGACACCATAATTGTCATGGTTGCTCCCCGGGAAGATGTCCGCATGCTGGTGGAATATGCACACATAGATTATTATCTACGAAGAATGAAAGTGAACACGCCCCGCCTCTATGAGATCAATCGTTTAGAAGGCTGGATTTTCCTGGAATACGTCACAGCACCCACCCTTGAGATGTATCTGAAAGTCAATCCCAACACCATGGAATCGACCATGACTGCCCTGATCGATTTTCTCTTTTCCATTCAACAAAAGTGCAAATGGGAGAAACAGACCCCGGCTTTTCAACGCCGTTTCGATTATGAAAAGTATATGTTTGAATTCAATTTTCACGTCAAGGAGCAGTTATTAACATTTTATTTTAAGCAGGATTTTAATTTTAAAACCCTGAGCAAACTGGCGCACGAAATTTGTTCGGTTTTAAATATCAGCAATCCTCTTTTTGTCCATCGTGATTTCCAGAGCAGTAACATCTTTGCCGATGCATCCACCACTTCTCCACCGACATTTAGCATTATCGATTTTCAGGATGCCCGTCATGGCACCCCGGTATACGATCTGGTTTCCTGTTTATGGGATTCATATATCGATGTGCCTGCCAGTTTACAAAAGGCGCTTGTAGATCGGTATTATGATTATCTGAAGGAACAGAAAATTGACTGGAGCAGGGACTATTATCAACAGATGATTGATTACAGTATCATTCAACGTAAACTTCATGATGCTGGCGCATTTGCCTATAACTACCGGCGTTTTAATGACAAAAAGTATTTACGTTTTATCCCCCGCACAATGGAGATGGTGGTGAGCACTATGGAGAAGTATACTTATTTTGATGAGGCGAGAGCGTTATTTTCCGAAATCAAATGAGGCAATTATAAATCATGAAGCATTTTTGATCAGTCTTTCCCGTATTTTCTCCAATACAAAATGTTGCACTGCCGCATCCAGCTCGTCAGAATATGCCTCAAATAAACGGACGGCGTAATCCAAATCTATGGATGTATCCATCCTTTCCAACATTGGTGAAGCCTTACGAGTACTGCTATACCCTTCATTTACTTTTGCAAACCATAAAGAATGGCTGCCTTTCCATTCGAGCATTTTTTCGTCCTGCATGCGATCATAGAACAAGCGAAAGCGCACAAAATGACGAGTGCCTTTATCTTGCCAGGTATACAATTCAATGTTGTTGTTTTCCGAGGTAAACCAACGCATTAAAACGTCCGGTTCCTCTTGGCGGACATACAATATTTCATACATTATCCACGCTCCATTTATGGATAAATTTTTCAATCAAAAGAAATTTTAAAGGAACAATTTCGGCATGCATCCTATTTGCGGAATAAAGGATATAGCTGGATTTTCTGTGTGATTTTTGCCGAAGATCAGGTGATGCAGTAAATATAACTGCATCATTATATGTAATTTTCGGGGAAAAAAGTTGCGGGCGGTCACACGAAAAGCGGGGTTGTGCGCCCGTTCACTTTGCAGGACAAAGAGAACGGGATTTCAGGGAAGAAAAACTATTACAATTTGCGTAGTTTCCGTCTTACTTCACGCAATGATTGCTGCGCATAAGTATCGTTTGGGCGCAAAGCGAGCAGCTTTTGGAAATACTCTTCGGCCTGGCTTAAGCGTCCCAGACTGTGGTAAATTTTGCCAATCGTTTTCAACACTTCCTGATTTTGAGGATCACTCTCCAATATCTCCACCTGCTCTTTGAGCACAACTTCCATGATATTGATGTAACGATATTCCTCGCCAAGCACCGGGTTTGAAGCAAAGTAAAACGGCTCAATTTTCACCACATTCTTGAAAGACTTCAATGCATCCCGATAGAGTTGCTTGTTCTCGTAAATTTTACCGAGACGCATATGTGCCTGAGGCAGGTTGAAATTTTGACCGATGGCCTTCTTATAGAAATATTCAGCACTATCAACGACACCGAGGTTCTCATAAGTCAGAGCAATATTGTAACTGGCTTCATAGAATCGGTTATCATATTTCAGTGCTACCCGATAGGAGTGAATCATTTCCTTGTATAGCTTCGAGGCATCCTGAATCCGCGATTTTTCCCGAAGCGATTCAAGGCCTTGTAAAGGCGAAGGATAACTCCCGTTAGTGCCATAGGTTGAGTCTGCAGAACCGTTCGTCCCGCTAATCGCATCGGCCGGATACTGCACCTCCAACAGAGACCAAAAAGCATCAACAATTTCCGCCAATGCACCACGGCGATAAATTGAATTGGCAAGATTAAAATGTGCCGTAGCATACTTGGGTTTCAGCTGTATCGCTTTTTTGAATTCGATAATCGCTTCTTCGAATTGATTCAATGCGTAATAAGCCTCTCCCAGGGCATTATGAGATTGCGAATACTCATCATTCAGCTTGTTCGCTTCGATTAACGACGTTATCGCCTTTTTATACCAACCACGCTTCATATCGGCAATACCCAATTGATAATAAGCGGGTGAATAGTTCGGGTTTATCTCAATCGAACGCTCCAGATGCTGGATACCCTTTTTCAATGAATCAATCTTGGTATAAGTAATTCCGAGATAATAGTAACTGCGGTCATGCTCGGGATTTAAACGCAAGCTATGGCGGAATTCGCCAAGTGCTTTATAATATTCTTTTTCCAGATAATAAATAACACCCCGCCCATAATAAGCCCGGAAATAATCCGGATTACGGGTAATAACAGCATTGAATTGCTGGAGCGATTTGGAATATAATTTGCCGTTGTAATAAACAACACCGAGAATGTAGCGGGCCTCTTCAAAACCGGGATCTTCTCTTAATGCACGCTCCAGATAGCCGGCGACAACCTCCATTGGCGATTCCCGGTCAATTTCAACAAAAGCCTTGCAATAAGATTCGAACGCTTTCATCGAATTCGTCGGTTGACTATCGAGATAATCATCCTCTTCCGGCGTACGGACGACAACCATTATGTCCAGCCCCTTCTTTACCCCTTTGCTAAAGAAGGAGAAAATATCTTCCAGAGTGCCGGTAAAAGTTTCTTCGTAAATTGCTGACCCGGTGTAGGTGCTCATCATCTTAAAATTGACGGTCAGTTGACCACCGGTAACCTGATAATCGCCCCCAAACAGAACTTGCACGCCGGTAGCTTTCCCAATGGAAAAAGCAGTCTTCGCAGTCATTCTGTCCCGCGGAGAGATTTTAACTTCTTTCAGCTTGCGCAGAAAAGTTTCTTTCTCATAGACATGCACACCACTAACTGTGGCAAGCTTGTCTGTCAAAAGTGCTTCGATCCCCCGACCGACCCAATTATGAACGATATCACCTTTGTTTTGGAAAGCAAGCACGCCGACAACCCGGTTCGATTGCGCATACCCTGCAGTCGACCAAAGGATGACCGCCAAAAGTGGCACCACAAACCAATGTTTTGCTTGTTTCATTACTTTTCCCAAAGCATAGTGTTTTGAATTAAACTGCATACTGTTCATCTTTTACTTTTTATCTTTTGCTAAGTTCTATAATCGGTTCATTAAATATTAACTTTACCGTCAAAGTTACCCTACACAGACATACAAATTAATACTTAAAAAATCTTCAGAACAGCAATCGTTATTAATATTGAACGGTGTTCTATTGGTTATTGTATGCAACAAACAGATACCCGAATTTTAATGAGCAGTAAAATATAAACACAAAAATCGCAAAATTCTAAAGATATTCTAGCACAAATGCATATTTATACGGCAATTGGCTACTGAAACTCTAACGCACGTTCCGGCCCAAAATTTACAAATTTCCAGATAAGAATTCGACATTCTACGTCACAATTTCGATTTACTTTTCTCAATTTCAGTAGATTATCAACAATCTGCTTTATAAAAAGAAAGGGCTTCCGGAATGGAAGCCCTTTTCAGTTACTTCAATGAATAAAATTAGTAACGGTAATATTCCGGCTTATAAGGACCGTTTTTCTCAACACCAATATATTCGGCCTGAGAATCCGTTAACTCTTCCAGCTCTACACCGAGCTTCTTCAGGTGCAGCATTGCAACTTTTTCATCCAGGTGTTTCGGTAAAGTATAAACTTCGTTGTCGTATGATTCAGAATTATGCCATAATTCCATTTGCGCCAACACCTGGTTGGTGAAGGAGTTCGACATAACGAATGAAGGATGTCCCGTTGCACAACCGAGGTTTACCAAACGACCTTCTGCCAATACGATGACATCATGATCGTTAACTGTATATTTATCCACCTGCGGTTTAATAACTTCTTTCGTGTGACCGTGATTATCGTTTAACCAGGCCATATCAATTTCATTGTCAAAGTGACCAATGTTACAGAGCACTGCATTGTGCTTCATTGCTTCAAAATGGCGACCAACAACGATATCTTTATTACCGGTAGCAGTGACAATAATGTCAGCCTTCTTTACTGCATCATCCATTTTTTTCACTTCGTAGCCGTCCATTGCTGCCTGCAATGCACAGATCGGGTCGATTTCGGTAACCATTACCCGTGCACCGGCGCCACGCAGAGATTCAGCGGAACCTTTGCCAACGTCGCCATAACCAGCAACCACGGCAACTTTACCAGCCATCATAACGTCTGTGGCACGACGAATACCGTCTACCAGAGATTCCCGGCAGCCGTATTTGTTGTCAAATTTAGATTTGGTTACAGAATCATTTACATTGATTGCCGGCATGGGCAGAGTGCCGTTCTTCTGGCGCTCATACAGGCGATGAACACCGGTAGTAGTTTCTTCGGAGAGTCCACGGATATTGGCAACCAGTTCAGGAAATTGATCCAGCACCATATTGGTGAGGTCACCACCATCATCCAGAATCATATTCAGCGGCTGGCGATCTTCGCCAAAGAAAAGTGTTTGCTCAATGCACCAGTCAAACTCTTCTTCAGTCATACCTTTCCATGCATACACGGAGATGCCGGCGGCAGCAATTGCAGCGGCAGCATGATCCTGTGTGGAAAAGATATTACAGGAAGACCAGGTAACTTCCGCACCCAGCTCTACAAGGGTTTCGATGAGTACTGCTGTTTGAATCGTCATGTGCAGGCAACCGGCGATTCTTGCACCTTTCAGCGGTTGCTGACCACGGTATTCTTCACGAATTGACATCAAGCCGGGCATTTCTGCTTCGGCAAGTTTAATTTCTTTTCTGCCCCATTCAGCGAGGGAGATGTCTTTTACTTTATATTTTACAAAGACTTCGGTTGGTGTTGCAGCCATGTTAAGTCCTTCCCTATTGAACATTTAACTCTTATCATATTTAGCGCCGCAATATAGGGAATGACGAGGTGGTTTAACAACGAAAAAGTAAAATGTTCGCACCCTTTTAATTATTGCAGCCCATAAATATATCCATCTTTACTGGTATAATAGATGACGCCGTCGCTGATCAGCGGTTCGGCGTAAATACGATCATCTGTATCATATCGCCAAAGTTCATTACCGTATTCCGCATCCAGTGCATACATCATCCCATCACTACTGGTGAAATAAATAATGCCCTGCGCAACAACCGGTGATGCTTCAACCGGATAATGGGTGCGGAATAGCCAAATCTCTTCACCACTAAAAGCATCAAGTGCATAGAAGATACCGTCTTTGCTACCGAAGTAGACAACTTTATTGTAAACTGCCGGAGAGGCAACTATTTGGTCTTTCGTGTTATATTGCCAGATTTGCTCTCCGCTTTTTGCATCTAACGCATACAATGAGCCATCCAGACTACCGAGGAAAACCATATTCTTGAATATTGCCGGAGAGGCAGAAACGAGATTGTCGGTTTGGTAACGCCATTTTTCTTCACCGGTTTTCCGGTCTATCGCATAAACGTAACCGTCCCAACTGCCGATATAAACAGTGCCGTTAGCAATCGCCGGCGAAGCACTGATACCATTATCAGTTCTAAAGACCCAGTTTTGCACACCGCTGGCGCCATCTACTTCATAGAATTTACCGTCAGTGCTGCCAAAATAAACTTTGCCGCCTTTTACAGCCGGGGTAGAAGAAATTCTCCCACCGGTTTCAAAGCGCCATTTTTCTTCACCGGTAACTCTGTCTAGGGCGTAGAGATTATTATCTACACTACCGAAATAAATCGTATTTCCGGCGATTGCCGCAGAAGAGCCAACTTTTCCGGTTTTCTGTTCCCAGACGATTTCGGCGGTATGAATATCGACTGAATAAAAAGCGCCGCTCAGGCTGCCAAAATATAAAGCATCATCCTGTAACGTCGGTGTTGAACGCACCCAACCATTGGTTTTGAAACGCCATTTTACAGCTTTGGGGTTATATACTGCATTGGTTTTGTAGACGCCGGTATTTTTGAGGTCTCCCCGTAAAATTGTTCCATCCTGGGAAGAACCAGCACATCCTGCTAAAAAAACGATTCCCGTCCATGCGAATCCACACCTTAATAATCGGAGCAGTGTCATCGTTTTTATCCTTCGTTTTAATGATCAGTGAAATAACATTTTCCAATGTGCCAAGATTGACAGTTAACGTTCCGCACGTTATGGTATTGTTATTTTCGTCACCTTTTTTTCAATGAGAAAATTAAGAATATTTTTCTCTCAAATCATTCTAATCAACATTTCTCTAAATCGGTTCCATTTCCTTTTAAAGTTTATTATCTTAGCCACGAATTTCAAACCGAAAGGAGCGCTGAGATGTCCTCATTCAAAAACAGTTTTGCCACTTTAGACACCCTCCAGGTAGGCAGTAAGACCTACCGTTTTTTCAACCTGAAGAAATTCCAAGAACAAGTTGACATAGACCTGGATTCGTTACCGGTTTCTATTCGCGTTTTGCTGGAGAATGCTCTCCGCAACGAAGATGGCCGGTTAGTTAACGAGGAAGATATCCGCACGATCGCCGCTTATAAAGCCAGCGATGTACCGGCGAAAGAGATCCCCTACATGCCTGCACGGGTTGTATTGCAGGATTTTACCGGTGTTCCGGCTGTCGTTGATTTAGCGGTGATGCGAGATGCAATTGCAGATTTTAAAGGCGCGCCATCCCGCATCAATCCGATTGTTCGGGCGGACCTGGTCATCGACCATTCCGTTCAGGTTGATGAATATGGCACCGAAACCGCCTTACTTTTCAACACAAAAAAGGAATTTGAGCGAAATAAAGAGCGTTACTCGGTAATGCGCTGGGCACAGGGCAGCTTCGAGAATTTCAGTGTAGTTCCTCCCGGCACAGGCATCGTTCACCAGGTCAACCTGGAATATTTAGCATCGGTAATTATGAACAAAGAAGTAGACGGCGAAACGGTTGTTTATCCGGACACATTGGTCGGCACCGACTCCCATACAACCATGATCAACGGGCTGAGCGTGCTCGGTTGGGGCGTTGGCGGTATTGAAGCGGAAGCTGTCATGCTTGGTCAGCCTTACTATATGCTGCTCCCGGAAGTTATCGGTTTCAAGCTCACCGGTCAATTACCGGAAGGTGCAACAGCAACAGATCTGGTATTAACCGTCACCGAAATGCTTCGCGAAAAAGGCGTTGTTGGAAAATTTGTCGAATACTACGGGAAAGGTCTCAAGCAGCTGAACCTGGCGGATCGTGCCACGATTGCGAACATGTCCCCGGAATATGGCGCAACGATGGGCTTTTTCCCGATTGACGAGATGACAATCGACTACATGCGTTTAACCGGCCGCGATGAGGAACAGGTCGCATTAGTGGAAGCTTATGCAAAGGCGCAGGGAATTTTCCGCAGAGACGATACTCCCGATCCTCATTACACCGATACACTTGAACTGGACATGAGCACCGTCCGCCCCAGCCTTGCTGGTCCGAAACGCCCGCAGGATCGTATTTTGCTGGACAACATGCCGACACAATTCGAAAAAGATATGGCAGGCACATTCAATATTAATTCCGCCCGGGATGCCGCCGTCGAAACAACTTATAATGGTGAGACCTTCGATCTAAAGCATGGTTCAGTCGTTATTGCTGCAATTACCAGTTGTACCAACACTTCAAATCCCTCGGTAATGATTGCTGCAGGTCTGGTAGCGAAAAAAGCGCTGGATAAGGGATTAAAAACCAAGCCCTGGGTAAAAACCAGTCTGGCGCCGGGCTCTCAGGTTGTGCCGGAATATTTAAGAAGAGCCGGGCTGTTAGATCCGTTGGCCAAACAGCGTTTCAATCTCGTTGGTTTTGGTTGCACCACTTGCATCGGAAACAGTGGGCCATTGCCGACTGAAATCGATTCTGCAGTAAAAGATGGTGACCTGGTCGCTGCTGCAGTATTAAGTGGAAACCGAAACTTCGAAGGCCGGGTGCATGCCGCAGTGCGGGCAAATTATCTTGCCTCTCCCCCACTGGTAGTTGCCTACGCTCTGGCCGGAAAGGTTGATTTCGATTTTCAAACCACGCCTTTAGGAAATGACCAGGACGGTAATCCGGTTTATTTGAAAGATATCTGGCCAAGCCAGGCAGAGGTTAAGCATGCTGTAGAAACCACTCTTTCTCCGGAATTATTCAAGGAAAAGTATGGCCAGGTTTACGATGGTGATGCCGACTGGCAGTCTCTGAAAAATGGCAAAAGCGAAATCTATCACTGGGAAGCTTCCTCGACCTACATCAAGAAACCACCGTTCTTTGACGGCATGGATAAAACTGCTGGTGAAGGCCAAAACATTAAGCAAGCCCGCGTATTGGCCTTGTTAGGCGATTCTGTAACAACGGACCACATTTCTCCTGCAGGCGCCATTCCCGCTGACAGTCCGGCTGCTCGCTACCTGAAAGAGAATGGCGTCGCCTGGAAGGACTTCAACTCATACGGATCTCGTCGTGGCAATCACGAAGTGATGATGCGTGGCACTTTTGGTAACATCCGTATCAAGAACCAGCTGGTGCCGGGCGTTGAAGGTGGTTTTACCAAATATCTGCCAACCGGCGAACAAATGTATATCTATGATGCTTCCATGAAATACCAGGCAGACAATACTCCGTTGGTTGTTCTCGCCGGTAAGGAATATGGCACCGGCAGTAGCCGTGACTGGGCTGCAAAAGGTACCTTTTTACTGGGCGTAAAAGCGGTTATCGTTGAAAGCTACGAGCGAATTCACCGCAGTAACCTGATTGGCATGGGTGTTCTACCGCTACAATTCCAGTCCGGTGATTCCTGGAAGAAACTTGGACTGGATGGAACAGAGACTTTCGACATCGATGGCATTGATGACATCCAACCTGCGAAGGAGTTAACTGTTCGTGCCACTAACGGCGATGGCGTTGAAACAACCTTTACCGTTGTTGCTCGTTTGGATACGGATGTTGAGGTGGATTACTATCTCAACGGCGGTATTTTGCAAACAGTACTTCGTCAAATGCTGAACGACTAATATTTTTACCCACGTGTCGGCATCTGCCAAGGTGCCGACACGTATTTATCTCACTCCAAACCCAGGTCTTACCGTGAAAACCATTGATGAAAAAACAGCCTGGCTGGGAGAGCAACTTCGCACTGCCAGACGTATCTTATTTATTACCGGCGCAGGGATCTCAGCCGAATCGGGTTTGCCGACCTATCGGGGTATTGGCGGTTTATATAATGACAAACTGACTAAAGACAATATCCCCATCGAAGAAGCGCTTTCCGGCTATATGATGCAAACGAGACCGGAACTTACCTGGTCCTACATATCCGAGATCGAGAAAGCATGCCGTGGTGCCAAATTCAATCGCGCCCATAGCATTATTGCGGAGATGGAGAATTACTTTCACGGGGTATGTGTTTTAACCCAAAATATAGATGGGTTTCATCGCGATGCAGGATCAGAAAACGTCATAGATATTCATGGCGATATTCACAATTTATTCTGCCCTAGTTGCGGCTATAAAGAGATTCATTCAGATTATAGCAAGCTGCAAATTCCTCCAGTCTGCTCAAACTGCAGTTCAACGATGCGTCCGGATGTGATCTTGTTCGGCGAATATCTCGATTCGAAAAAGCTCGAAAAGTTTGAAATGGAAATGCGGGAAGGATTTGATGCTGTCTTCTCGATCGGCACAACCAGTGTGTTTCCATATATTTCCCGGCCGATTTACGAAGCAAACATGCGCAAAGCAATTACCGTGGAAATAAACCCCAGCGACACTGAAGTAACTGATAGCGTTATGATTAAGATACCGACCGGTGCTATTGAGGCATTATCAAAAATTTGGGATCATATTAGGCAGGGATGATTTAAAAAAGGCATCTGCAATTATACAGATGCCTTAAAGTTGGATTACTCTGCGGTTGCATCGGCGAGCATCGGCTTATGATGCAAAACTTGATTTTGAAGATTTAACTCTCCGCGATTCACCTGCACGATTTTGCTGCTTTTCGCCTTCAAATACTCCTTCAAAGCATCACTGGCAATATTAGGGTTGATTGTTTCCCCGCAGGTAAATACATCTACTGCTGCATAGCCATACTCCGGCCAGGTATGTATTGCCAGATGAGACTCGGCAATCACCACTACCCCGCTAACGCCATGGGGATTAAAAGTTTGAAAGGTTGAACTGACAATAGTTGCGCCACATTCCAGCGCTGCTCGTTTCATATAGTTCTCAATTCGCTGTACATCATTTAAAATTTCATTATCACATTCATAAAACTCGGCAAGTATATGTCTTCCTAATGCATTCATTTTTCGCTCCTTTCTCTAGTAGTGGACCCAGAGTATCTCAGCTGCCTTTTTTGATAAATTTTTAACTCGAATATGATTGTCGAAAAAAACATAAAAACAACCACCCCGGTTGATGGTTCGTGTTTCTGCTTCAATTGTTAACTCTATTTTCCCTTTTACGACGAAACCAAACCCTTCATTCTCTTCATAATCACTTTCATAGATTGCCAATGGCATCAAGGTTAACAATTGCGGATTCATCTCCAGGTAGCGGAGTTTTGGAATCAAATTGGCAACTTTGTAATCTTCTAGATCAATATCAATGATTCTGTCTTTCGCCTGATATATATTTTTCTCATTTTCATCAATCTCACTGAAGAATGTTCCTAAATCCAATCCCAGCACTTCGACAACCTGTTTTAAATTTAAGACTGACGGCACTGTTATATCTCTTTCAAGCTGGGAAATAAAACCTTTGGTAAGATCAGCATTATTAGCAAGTTCTTCGATAGTCAATCCTCGCAGCTTCCTTAGCCGTCTTACTCTGGCACCAATTTTCATATCTCTACTTATTTGTTAAAAATATTAAACCGTTTTTTTAAAATAGCGAACAAATATAATTTGGCAGAGGGGTTCATCCAAGACAAATGAAAATTTTTTATTAAAATTCCTGTTTAAAATTTTAAACAAAACCAATTGAGCACCAAACCTATTTTAAACATAGACTTAAAAACAATATGATCGGCACAAATTTAGGCGCTAAATGGTAGTTTCCGAGGCTATAAAGTACAACAAAAAAGGCAGATCATTGACCTGCCTTTTTCATCTATTAAAATCCGCTTTTACTGCCGGTTTTTTCTCCAGCAACGGCATTATTTTAGTTAAATTTTACATTGCACGCTTTGGCTTGGTTACCAGAATACACAAGATCTCATTTTCGAAGTGAACATCTAAAGCGTCCTCCGGAAAGTTTGCCAGACGGAACGTTTTTTCAAATTGCAACTGCGGTTTTTTCGGATCTTTTACCGGGAGATTACCACGAATTATTAAAAAATCGTTTTCCAGCTTCACTTCAATGTTCTTCCTTGTGAATCCTGGTAATTCTGTTTTAAGAATATATTCTTTGTCATTCTCAGTTACTTTTATTTGTGGCTGCCAGACTTTTTCTACCGGCTCAACCTTAATGAAAATGTCCGGATTTACAATCCGATCATACTGCATGACTCCCCAAAAATCCTTTCCGGGACTGATAACCATTTTTTACTCCCTAATTCATTTTTTATTGATTCTATCAGTTCTGATTCACTTATATTCAAACAGTATGCCATATCAGAAGAAAGCCATCCAACATCTTGTTTATTCTAACTATAGAGACTTTTATTATTCAACTAAGACAATTGCCATACTGGCAGGAAATGCGCAGTTGTCCGGTTATAATGTCGGGAATTCAGCAATGTTTTCTGATTCCCTGACAATTTTTTCTTGTATCTCAAAAGAATGATCGCTAAATATCTCCAATTATTTTTTGAATCGGTTCAAATTTTATTGAAAAAGGCATAGTAAATGAGTAAAACTTATCTTGGCATTGATGTTTCGACGCAGGGATGTAAAGTGTTGTGTATTGATCCGGCGCTTGGCAAAACCACCTACCTGGATGGCCTTAACTATGACACAGATTTACCCGCTTACAATACTCTGAATGGCGCTGCCCGGAACAGTAACGCTGCTTTATCGGAATCTGATCCCATGATGTGGTTGGAAGCCTTGCAAATCCTTTTTCAGCGGATGAAACAAGCAGGCTTTCCGATGCAGGAAATTGCGGCAATTTCTGTATCAGGACAACAACATGGCCTGGTGACACTCGATGCCAACGGAAATCTAACCCGTCCGCTTAGCAAACTTTGGAATGATTTTTCCACTGCAGAAGAATGTGACCTCCTTACGGAAAAAGCTGGGGATGTTGAAACAATGATCCGGGAAGTCGGTAATTCTCAACGTCCCGGATATACTGCCGGGAAAATCTTCCACATGTTTCGTCACGAGCCGGAAGCGGCAGAAAAGACCAGCACCTTTTTCCTTGTCCACAACTTCATTAACTGGTATTTGACCGGCGGAAAAAATGGCGGCGTGCGGGTAATGGAGCCGGGCGATGTCTCCGGTATGGCTTTACGGCATCCCGGTAGTGATGAATGGTCCGAAAAAATTTGTAACGCTATTTCCCCTTCCCTTCTTTCCAAACTTCCCCCGGTATATCCTGCAGATCAGGCAATCGGCAAAATTTCCCCTGAACTTGTTGACGCATTTGGATTCTCGCCAGACTGTTTGATTGATGCCGGCTGTGGCGACAATATGTATGGTGCCATCGGCACCGGGAATATTGCTCCCGGCATTGTAACAATCAGTCTTGGCACCAGCGGCACGGCATACACTGTTTTTGAAGAGCCCTATGTTGATCCGGATGGTGAAATCGCTGCTTTCTGCGACAGCACCGGTAAATATCTGCCATTGCTTTGTGTCTCGAATCTGGCCAATGGCTATAACCAGATCATCCAGCAATACGAACTGACCCACCAGGCGTTTAGTAAGATTATTACTCAGACCAGTCCCGGCAATGAAGGGCGATTACTGTTTCCCTGGTTTATGGGCGAACGCACCCCGGATCTTCCTTTTGCGACACCCGTTTACTGGGGATTTCAACCGAATGAGTTTACCCGGGAGAATCTCTGCCGGGCGGTCCTGGAAGGTCACATCTTCAATCTACATGATGGATACCGTAAAATGCCGGTGCAGGCCAGGGAGATCCGGCTAACCGGAGGACTCAGTCAATCCGATGCCTGGTGCCAGACAATTGCCGATGTATTTGATTGCGAAACCGTACCAGTAAAAGGTGAAGGGGCTGCCCTTGGTGCGGCGATCCACGCTGCATGGGTCCATACCAGGGATACGGACAATCCGCTAAGTCTGGAGGCGCTCAGCGATAAATTTGTGACAATTCAGGAAAATCGCCGGAAACATCCTGAGAATGCGCGGGTATATGATACAGTTAAAAGCATCTTCCAGGACGTCAGTCAGCGCCTTCGCAGTGCAAATAGCGCATTCGATCCATTTCGTAATTCTCATCTTTTCCGGGAAAACGAATAACACGGATGGCTCATGCGACATCACTGGCAGTGCTAATTATTCGTTTCATTGAACGGGGATGATCTCATGAAGAATTTTACTGAATTTCTGGAGAAGCACAGCGCTTACGGCGCCTTTTTTATTCGGCTGATTATTGGATTTCATTTAATCTATGGCACGCAGGATAACATTTTCAGTTGGAGCCGAATGCTGGAGTTTCAGGAATTTCTTCAGGCATTTGGATTTCCCCTCCCGCTCGTTTCTGCAATCGTATCTGTATATGCCCAATTCTTCTGCGGAATTCTGATCATTCTCGGTGCCTATATGCGCTTTGCCGCAGCAGTAATGATTTTCAATTTTTTAGTAGCTATTCTCGCTGTGCATTTAGGCGACACCTACCCGAATACGTTTCCGGCGCTAATGATGTTCTGTGCTGCACTGTTTTTCCTTTTTAACGGAGCTGGTAAACCCTCAATCGATGATTATCGCAAAAACACTTCGGCTTAATAAAACAGAAGCGCTCCCGGCGTATTTCCGGAAGCGCTTCCTTTGTTTGTGGAGTTTTTCAAAACTGTTTAGGTTGCCGCAACTGCATCTTTTCTGGTAAATATTTTATAGAGCACCGGCACCACGATCAAGGTTAGCAGGGTCGAAACAATCAACCCACCAATAATCGACCAGCCCATCGGCGCCCACATACTACCGCCTCCCAGTGTCAGGGGTAGTAA
This sequence comes from Calditrichia bacterium, assembly GCA_028284905.1. Lineage (GTDB taxonomy): Bacteria > Calditrichota > Calditrichia > RBG-13-44-9 > J075 > JACKAP01. The sequence continues at coordinate 317,895 of JANQQU010000043.1, read as the reverse complement.
TCCGCCGACAGTCGTTGCAGTGGTAAGAATAATTGGCTTAAAGCGCGTCGCACAAGCTTCCTGAAGCGCTTCCAGCATATCTTTCCCGGATTCACGGAGCTGATTGGTATAATCGACCAAAATGATCGAATTATTAACAACAATCCCGACCAAACTGGTAATTCCGACAAATGCTGTAAAGGAAAAGCTATATCCGGTAATCAGCAAGGCGAGGACTGAGCCGATCAAGGCAAGCGGAATCGCGGCAAAAACAATCAATGGCTGGCGGAAAGAACGGAATTGTAATACCAGTACACCAAAGATAGCGATTAATGCAATCAAGACAGCTTTGGCCATACCGCTGAATGACTCATCCTGACTTTCCTTTTCCCCGGCAACGTAGTAGCGATATCCAGCTGGCCAGTCATAAGCTTCCAGTTTTTCGGTGATGATGTTTGTCGCATTGTTTACAGAATAATCCGTATCCACATCAGCGGTGATGGTAACATTTCTTTCCTGATTGAAATGACTCACCGTCATCGGGCTGGATTTGAATCTGATATCTGCAACTTGTTGCAAGGGCACCTGCGCACCGTTATGTGCTGCAAAGTAGATATTACTAAAATCTGACATCGCAGGTTTACGTTCACCCAAATGATTTTCATCAAATGGCAGACGAACAACAATATTATAATCACTGCCATCATTGTCCCGGTAATTGGAAACCGGCAGTCCGCTTATGCTTGCCCGAACGGTGCGGTCAATTTCCAGCAATGGCAAGCCCATCATTCCTGCTTTGGGCCGATTGATATCAACATGCAAATCGGTTTTGCTGAGCGCAGCCGGGTTGTCAATATTAATTGTGCCTTCTGTTTCACTGATCATCGCTTCGACATCGCGGGATATGCGCTTCAACTCATCAAGGTCCTCACCGAGTAACTTGATAGCAATCGGTGCTTCTACCGGCGGCCCCTGCTGAAATACTTTCACTTCGATTTTCGCGCCGGGAAACATCCGGAAATCCTCACGCAATTCCCGAACCACTACATTAAAGATGTCCAGATCTTTCGACTTCAATTCAACAAACAACTGCGCATGGGTATTTTGCTGATTTTTCGGAATGATGTTGTAATAAATGCGCGGGTTACCACGCCCAATATTAGCTGCGAAAGATTTAACCTCGGGATGATTCTCCAGAATGTTTTCGACATATTCAGTAACTGCATTCGTTTTTGCCAGGCTACTACCTTTTGGTGTGTCAATATTGATGATAAATTGATTTTTCTCCGCTTTAGGGAAAAAGCTCACCCCGACGATGGGAAAAAGCATCAGGCTGCCGAGGAATATAGAAAAAGCAACCAGGAGGGTTCTCCGCGGGCGATCCAGCGCTTCCTGCAAGCGACCGCGATAAACGGTATCGACAAACCGCTGGAAACCATTTTGTCCATTCTTCTGCTTTCCATTTTGACGGAGGAAACGGCTGCTTAGAAAAGCAGTAAGGGTTAAGGATAACAGCAATGAAGCGAGAAGAGTAAAAACAACCGTCACCGGCATGCTGCGAATAAAATCGCCGCTAACATCCTGCATCATAATGATCGGCAGAAAAGCCAATACTGTTGTTGCCGTGGAGCTAACCACCGCCCAGCCGATTTGTGATGTTCCACGAACCGCTGCTTCTTTGCGCTTGAGCCCCATCCCTAAAAAGCGCGAGACGTTTTCTGTTACCACAATGGCATTATCAACCAATAATCCCAGAGCAATTACCAGGCCGGCAATCGACATCTGCTGTAAGCCAAAGCCACTGAGATCGACAAAACCAAGTCCAATCATAATCGACATTGGAATTACCAGCATCACGATCAATGCTGCCCGGAGGCTCATCGCCAGCAGAACAACCAGCCCGACCAGAAACACTCCTTGTAATAAATTTTTAAAGAAACCATTTACCCTGCTGGATACGCTGATCGATTGATCAAAAACTGTCTCCATTTGAATCCCGGCGGGAATTCGATCCTGAAATTGATCAATTTTCAATTTCAGGGCATCCATAACGTCGTAGATGTTTGTGCCATCCTGTTGACTGACAGTAACATACACCGCTCGTTTACTATTGTAGCGGGCAATATAATTGAGATCTTCATAATCCCGGGCCACGGTGGCAATATCCCGGAGATAGACAACTTTCCCATCCCGTGCCATTATAACCGTATTCTGAATATCGGAAATAGCTTCATATGAACCGCTGGTTTGAATAGTGAATTTCCGGCTGCCGACATCAATGGCGCCACCGGGAATATTGCTGCCGGTGCTTTGAATTGCCTGAACAACCAACCCCAAAGGGATTTGCATTTGGGCCATTTTTTGCCAGTTTAATGACACCCTGATTTCCTGTTCGGGAAAGGCCCAGGTTTTCACCTTGTTTACGCCCTTCACCCGTTCCAGCTCTTTTTTCATCCGTTCGGCAGTTTTCTCCATTAGCCGATATTCCGCATCATTAGACACCAATGCTAGCTGAATAATACTAACGTCGCTGACATTAAACTGGTTGATATCCACGCTAAGGACAGCATCCGGCAAATCATCACGGACACCGCTGACCTTTTGAAGCACATCGGAATATTTATCATCAGCATCACTGCCAGCCTCAAATTCGATGGAAAGCACCATCAGGCCATCTTCCGCGACAGCATTTATCCGTTTGATATCTTCCAGTTCATTTAAAGCCGCTTCGATCGGATCCAGTACTAGCTCCTCAATATCCTCCGGATTTGCACCAGGAAAAATCACCACCACATTAGAGCCCGGGGAAGTCACTTGTGGGTCTTCCGAACGGGGCATCGTAAAGAATGACGTCAGTCCCATCAGTGTTAGCAGCAACACCATAACCAGTGTGAACTGAAAGTTATTTATAGCAAGTTTAGGTAAATTCATTATTTAAAGCCTCTTTAATCAGAAGTTTACGGTTGTTGCGCTATTCAATCTGAAATAATTTCGATCGCGCTTCCATCCAGCAAATATGGTGCACCATCAGTGACGACGACTTTAACACCTTCCAGACCGGCGCTAATGCCGACACCATCATCGAGGATCCTTCCGATTTTCACCGGGATTTTTTTCACTGTTTGCTGCGCACTTTCCGGTGTGAAGACAAAACCATCGCTACCGTCTCCCTCTATAATTGATTCGACCGGCACCAGGGTCAATGTTTCTTTGTCTCCGGGATAAATTTCGATTCTTGCAACAAACCCGGATATCATTTTAACTCCTTGTTCGCGAAGAGAGAGTTCCACTTCAAACGTCCCGCTCATTGGGTCCAGCGCTTCCGCCAGCTCGCTAACGGCGGCAGAAAATTGACGGTCGGGATAAACATCGAAGACAATTTTTGCGGAATCACCAAGGTTAATTCGCACAACATCCTTGTCGGCAACGCCAGCACGGACAATCCATCCACTACCAGCACTACCAAACATAAAAGCGGGGAAACCGGGATTCACCAACTCCCCTTTTTCAACCATACGTCGCATGATCTTTCCGGTTGAAGGGGCATAAATTTTCGCATGCCTGAGATTGAATTCTGCGATTTCAAAGTTGGCTCGGGCGACTTCCAAGCCGGTAGTCGCATCTTGTTTTTGTTCCAGCGTTACGACGCTGTCTGCATAGAGTTTTTCCAGACGATCTAAATCCCTGCGCGCCTTCTTATACGCACTTTTTGCCTGGTTGACCTGCGCCTGAATTTCGGAGAGGTCTAACGCTGCTAATAGTTGCCCTTTCTTAACTGAAGCACCTTCATCAACGTAAATTTTTTCGACGATACCACCGATCTTAAAGGCCAGCTTTACTTCCGCGGTAGAAGCCAGCTGACCGCTGGTATATATCGGAAATGTCATTTCCGTGCTGCTTACATCAGCAACTTTTACCGGAATTCTATTAATCGTATTGTTCTCTTTCGCCTGGGAATCACAGCCGCTTAAATAAACAACAAGCAGCATCATTGCAATCATCAGGCTCCAGTGAATAATTTCATCTTTAAATCTATGAAAAAAACATTGTTCGCAACGCATGAGAAGTCTCCAGTATATATTTTGTTTAGTTGTCTTTTGATAGCGGATATGCGGCTGTGACTTGTTCAAATTCACCGGCGAGAATGAAATAATCGTATTCAGAAATAATCCGGTTTGTTTCCGCATTGGTTAGTGTATTTCGTGCATCGAGAAATTCGATTTGGGCAGCAATGCCTTCCCGATATTTTCGCTCAACGATGCGAAATGATTTTCGGGCGCTATTTACTTGTTCTTTGGCTGTCAGCAGATTCTTGCCGGCCACTTGAAAGTTATAAAAAGCCTCGCGCACCTGTAGTCGAATTTGCCCATCCAGCTCTTTAATGCGCGATTCGATTTTCTTCTGCACGATCGCTGCTTGCTGCACTTTTGCTTTATCCTGAAAACCGTTAAAGAGATTCCATTGCATGACGGCAGATGCCATCCAGTAATCATCATTCTTGCCGAAACTGTATGTTTCTCCCTGGAAGCCATAGTCGAAGACAAGGGAGACACCGGGTAAAAAACCACTTTTCGCTGCCCCGACTCCGCTACCGGCAGCAGCAATTGCAGCATTTAGCTGTTTGAACTCCTCCCGCTGTTTAACTGCAGCAGCTTCCGCTTTTACCAGATCTGCCGGTAATGCAACCTCATTGGTTGCCACAGTGGCCTCCTCCACAGCTTCATCCAGGGAACGATTCAGTAAAAAATTGAAATATGTTTTTGCCAGCTGCAGATCCCGCTCGGCAGCTGCCTGGGATTGAATCAGGCGACTCAATTCTACCCGGGCCCGAAAAACGACATCTTCGGTAACTTTCTCTGCAATGAACAATTTTTCACTGACGCGAAGATTTTCCTGCAGCAGTTTTTCTGTTTCCTGCAAAAGCTTTGTTAGTTGCACCGTTTTTAAATAGTTGTAATAAGCGCGTTTGATATCGGCGATCAGCAGTCGTTTATAAGCTTCCCGGGCGGCAAGCTCTATTTCCTTCTGATGTTTTTTTGCCTGGTAATTATGATAGATCGCCGGTTGAAAGATGGGCTGGACAACGCGGAGCTTAGTGTCATGTTCTTCTTCCCGCAGGAAAGGAATGGATTCATTCTCCAGATTGGCAGGAAACGCCGACTGCTGTAGCAACGCATTCAGGGATTGATGAATAGGATTGATAATATCCCCAATCGGAAAATCGATATTTCGCCCTCCCCCTGCCCTGCTGTAGCGTGCTTCAATTGTTGCAGAAGGCAGAAACATCCCCCGCGCTTCTTTCAGCGCGGCAGTGCTTTGCTGGTAAGAGAACTCTCTTTCCTGAAGCGCCAGATTTGCCTGCAATCCTTCTGCGATATATTTTTCCAGTACAGGATGATCCGCCAGCAAGTGCCCACTAAAGCACCAGAGAACGAATATTAGAATTCTATGAACCATCCTACATCTCCTTTACTCTTTTTTATTTTATGACTGCCAGTCATTTAATTGGCAAAAAATTATGGCATAAAGCCAATATTCATTAAGACAAATTTGTTAAACGTCTGTTTCTTTTCTACTTCGGCAACAACGAATGATGAATCATCTCAAATCCGTAAGCAAGGAACTCCTGGGAATCGATGTTGTGATGTTCAGCGAGATGTTCTCCCTGCATCGTAATAATTTGAATAATGCCGGTGGATTGTCCCCAGAGGGTATATGCAGTTTTCATTGGATCAAGATCCGGGCGGATCGACTTGTCATCAATACCGGCTTGTACCGCGCCGGAGACCACTGCCATCACTTCTTCCGCACATTCATGACACTTAACGCCGTGGGATTCCGGCTCTTCAAAATTTATGTTTTTAGGATTCATCAACATCATCATGCGGAAATAGTTACTGTGCTCCAAGGCAAAGCGAAAATATGCTTCCCCGATAGCTCTTACCTTCTCGACACCAAATTCCTTCGAATTAACCGCCTCGACAAAAAGTGATTTCAAGATTTCCAGTCCGCGGAAATTAATGCCAAAGTTAATATCATCTTTATTTTTGAAGTAAAGATAGAGCGTGCCTTTACTCAACTCGGCTTCGGCAGCGACATCGTCCATGGTCGTCACCTCCACTCCTTTGCTAAAATACAATTTTTCTGCGGCATCCAATATCATGTTTCTCCGCTGCTCTTTTTCTCTTTCTCGGCGTTCGGCAATTCCCATAATCTTTCCTTTACATTAAATCCTTTTAAATAAAATGACCGCCAGTCATCTTCTCAACGCGAATATAAATCAAAGGTTGCAGATCTGCAATTTTTTTTCAGATTTTTTATTCTTCAGGCAAAAAATTTAGTTGGTTAAGAGGGGATATCACACTAAAGAAAAGGCAAAAGCCATTTCCCGGGCAATCTGGCGACAGCGTTCGTCATACATCTCCGCTTCGCGCGGCGTATCGTCGAAAGCTTTTGGATCTTCATAGCGAATCGGCAATCGTTCTGATGCGCCGAAGACTACCGGGCAAGCTTCATCGGCAGACGAACAGGTCATAATTGCGCAATAGTTTTTCTGGGGATTGGCAGGGTGACTATAGACTTTTGAGAAACATTTTAGAGGCGACTGATCTTCAGCAAAATCCAGTAAATAAAGGGGATTATTTTCATCGCCGGTTTTTGTTACCCGAAAGCCACATTTCTCGATTGCGCGAACCGCGCGGGGGTTAAATGCCGTTGCTTCCGTGCCACCGGAATACGTTTTGACATTCACCCGAAAGTGATAAGCGGACACTTGTGCCCAAATTTGCGAAAGGTGACTGCGCCGGGAATTATGAGTGCAGATGAAATTTAACTCTGCAGGATTTCCCTCTTGCGAATTCTGGCGAATAAATTCAGCGAGCTCCGCCAATTGCGCTTTTCTTTCTTCGGGGATTTGGTCGAATTCATTAATTCGCTCACCGAGATATTTTTCAATAACTGAATAAAGCATTCTCTCCGACTCCTACTTTCTAAAATGTTCTAGAACCAACAGGGCTGGCTAATTCGTATGTTGCGCTTCCCTGAATAATACTAATTTAAAAAGGCATTTTAATTCCCAATTCCAAATTCTGCATTCGAACTTTCATTCAGGCCATCATTCCACCGTCTATCGGCAAACAAACTCCGGTAATAAACTCGGCATCATCATGCGACAACCATAAAATTGCATTAGCAATATCCTCCGGCCGGCCATAGCGCCCCATTGGGATATTCCGCTTCAGTTTTTCTTCAAACGCAGGGTTGATTTCAAACATAGACTCAAATAAAGGGGTGCGGGTGAAAACCGGACAAACTGCATTCACCCGAATATTCTGACGGGCATATTCCATCGCAGCAACTTTCGTCAATCCGAGAACGGCATGCTTGCTGGCAACGTAGGCGCTGGCACGATTCATTGCTTTTAAACCGGCAATAGACGCGACATTTACAATTGCTCCACTGCCTTGTTTCTCCATGACCTTCAATGCTTCCTGCATGCAAAAGAAGACCCCGGTCTGATTTATGCCAACAACCTTCTCCCATCCTTCCAAACTGTAACTGGTAAAAGGCTGAAATTCCCCGGCAATGCCGGCATTATTAACGATAATATCAAGAGCGCCATATTTTTCAACCGTTTGACTTACCAGATCCCGGACGTCGTTACGGGCAGCAACATTGGCAAACAGGAATGTCGCCTCTCCCCCTTTCTTTCCGATTTCTTCGGCAGCGTTTTTACCGGCTTCCGTATTTACATCCGAAATCACCACGTTGGCGCCGCCTGCAGCAAATGCCTGCGCAGCAGCAAGACCGATACCGGAAGCAGCACCAGTGACCACAACTGTTTTTCCGTTAAAATCCACTACTTTCCCCGATGTGCTTAAATTCCCGACTTCATCATCTCAATTGCGGCATTAATATCGATATCGGATTCGACAAAATCAGTCAGTTTTTCAAACTGCGTCCCATCAATACATTTTAGTAAATACACCGAACGGCTGCCCTGGCGATTATCTTTCCCATAAGTGTATTTATTACGAACATCCTGAAAGTCGACTGTATAATCTTGTAAATTCTCGAGATTCTCAATTAGTTTTTCCCGGGTTAAATCCTTCCCACAGCGACGAATGCCTTCAGCAATCAGCTCCGCCGTGGTAAATCCGTTCATGTAAAGAATGCTCCAGCGCTCTTCCGGATAGTGCTTTTGCTGAGCTGCTTTGTATTTTTGCACTAATGGGTCGTCCGAGGTAGGCATTGGGATAAAATTGGCAAAGATAACGTCTTTCCAGAGTCCCTTGGTAATCGTATGCATCAAATCCATATCGGCTAAAGTCAAGGAAGTTAACCAGGTTGGTTGAAATCCAATTTTTGCTGACTCACCAAGGATAATCGCTGCATGCTTCGGCGTTGTAAAAATGAGAACGGCATCAGCACCGGCATTTTTCAAACGTAAGGCGTGGGAACTAAGATCACTATCGGTCAATTCAACAGATGCTTTTTCTACCAGGGTCATATCATGTTGTTGCAATTCGAGAATTGCACCGGCGACACCTCCTTTGCCATAATCATCATTTTGATAGAGGATGGCTATTTTCTGTTTTCCCAAATCCGTTACCGCATACTGGCTAAGAATTGATCCTTCATCGACATAGGGTGTTTGACCGGCAAAGATATTTTTTTCCGGTGGATAGGCAAAATGAGTCGCGCCAGTGTTTGGCCCCACCCAGGGAACCCCATTCTCAACCAGGTAGCTCTTAACAGCCATTCCCGGCGCAGTACCGATGCCGCCGCAAAAGGCAAATACGCCTTCGCTTTCCACCATTTCTTTTACGACAGCGCGGGTGCGGGCCGGCTGGTAGCCATCGTCCCGATTGACAAAACGAATTTTCCTGCCGGCAATCCCTCCTTCTTCATTCACCATGGCAAAATAGCACTCCATTCCGCGGACCACTGCGCCCCAGGGTGCTGCCGGGCCGGTTTGTGGTCCCCAGGAACCAATAACCACTTCTGTATCAGTCACACCAACTTCCGATGAACCGCCATCTTCACTACCACCACCACACCCTGCCAACAACAGGAATGCTAATACCATCAAAACTTTCAGAGACTTATTCAACATCATCGGCTCCTTTTTATCTTTATGCCTGATACATACTTTCAATTAAATCCTGATAGGTTTTCTGCAAGCTTTTCCTTTTCACCTTCATTGTAGGCGTAACATCGCCATCTTCTTCATAAAGCTTTTTGGGAAGAATTCGAAATTTGCGAACATTCTCCACCCGGGAGAGCTTGTTATTTGTCGCATCAACGACCCCTACAATCAATTTAATAATGTCTGGACTGGTCGCCAGTTCCGTATAGGTTGCAAAAGGGATTTTATGATCCTGGGCATATTTACTGACGTTGTCTTCATCGAGAACAATTAGCGCCGAAAGGAATTTCCGACGGTCCCCAATTACAACGGCATCATTAATATAAGGACTAAATTTTAATTGATTCTCAATAAATTGCGGGGCGATATTTTTACCTCCAGCGGTAATAATGATATCCTTTTTCCGATCCACAATTTTCACAAACCCATCATCATCGATTTCACCGACATCACCGGTATGCAGCCAGCCATTTCTCAGCACTGCAGCACTACCGTCGGGATCTTTATAATATCCCTTAAATACCCCCGGGGAGCGTACCAGAATTTCCCCATCATCGGCGATTTTCAGCTCCAAACCTTCCAGCGGCTTCCCCACAGTGCCCAGTTTAAAAGATGTTGAGGTGCTGGCGGTAGAAATTCCCGAGGTTTCCGTTTGGCCATACCCTTCAAGAATGTTGAGGCCAAAGCTCCTCAAAAAACGTAAAACATCCGGCGCAATTGGGGCTGCCCCAGTATAGGCATAGTTCATTCGACGAAAACCAAGCCGGTCACGCAATTTGCGAAAGATCAGCCAATCAGCCAGACGATTCGGAATAGCCAGCGATAACGGTGATGTTTTTTGATGCGCAATTTGAAAATCAGCATAACGCTCTCCTGCCTTCAATGCCCAGCGATACAGACGTCGCTTAAGCCAGGTGGCGTCTTCCATGCGGAGTTCTATCTGAGAATGGTATTTCTCCCAAATGCGCGGCACAGCATAGCCAATCGTGGGCGACACCTCACGCATATTGTAAGAGATCGTATCGAGACTCTCAACAAAGTTTGTCGTATAACCAAAAGTAATGTGCGCAAAAACGCCGAATACGCGTTCATAGATATGGCACAGCGGAAGGAAAGAGAGCAGTGATTCATTGGCAGTAATCGGATTCGCTTTCGCTGCCGCCTGCGGCACCCAGAGCACATTTTCGTGAGAGAGCATCGCCCCTTTGGGAGGGCCGGTTGTACCGGATGTGTAAATCAGCACAGCAAGATCATCCGCTTTAACCGCATCGACCAATTGATCGAATTTCTCCGGATTTTTCTCTTCAATCGCAGCACCGGTATCCAGCAAATCCTGAAAATCCAGCACTTGTTCGTCAGTAAAATCCCGCAATCCGGTGCGATCCCAAACAATTACTTTTTCAATGGTGGGCATTTCATCTCGCAGCACCAACCACTTATCCAACTGCTCTTCATTTTCAACAAAAAAGAACTTCGCTTCGGAATGATTGACGATATACTTAACCTGTTTTGCAGCATTAGTGGTATAGATGCCTACGGAAACGCCACCAGCGGATTGAATCCCCAAATCCGCAAACACCCACTCCGGCATGTTTTCCCCAATTATTGCAACGCAGTCTCCAGGCTGCAATCCCATATCATTCAGCGCCAGTGCAATTCGCCGGGCATTACGATAATATTCCTCCCAGGAAACATCCCGCCAAACGCCATAATCCTTGAAGCGCAGTGCCACCCGATCAGGCGAGGCTTGCACCCGCTGACGAAAAAGCGCGGGGACTGTTGTGGGGGAATTGTTCATTTTTTTCCTTATAAAACTTACTCTAATCGAAATCCGGATTAAAGCCTGATTTTAGCGCCAGCGTTTCTTTCTTTTCCAGCGTTGATATCCTTTCACAGAATCTTCACTCTCACCACCGCCCAGGTAAAATTCCTGCACATCCTTATCCTCCAGCAGCGCGGCAGCTGTTCCGGAACGCACAAAGCGGCCATTTTCCATAATCACCCCATCGTGGGCAATCCCCAGGGCCATATTGGCATTTTGTTCGACGAGAATGATCGTCACTCCCGCTTCATTGATGGTTCGAATGATCGCAAATATTTCTTTCACTAAAAGCGGGGACAGCCCCAGGGAGGGTTCGTCCATCAGGAGCAGGCGGGGGCGATTCAACAAGGCCCGGCCGATAGCGAGCATTTGCTGTTGGCCTCCGGACAGAGTGCCGGCCAGCTGCTTTTCTCTTTCGGCTAACACCGGAAAATATTCATATACTTTTTGTAAATCGCTGTTAACTTCGTTTTTGTTTTTTCTGATGAATCCACCCATCAAAAGATTTTCCCGCGCGGTAAGCTCCGGGAAAACTTCCCGCCCTTCCGGGATATAGGAGATGCCTCTGCGGACAATATCTTCCGTTTCCTTGCCATCGATGCGAGTGCCATCAAACTCAATGGTGCCTTTATTGGGCTGATCATCCAACAATCCCATAATAGTTCTCAGGACAGTAGTTTTTCCCGCGCCATTACTGCCGAGTATTGCGGTAATTTTTCCGCTCTCCACCGAAAGCGAAACGCCATTAACCGCCAGCAATAAGTCATAATAAGTTTCGATATTATTGATTTTCAGCAACGGGGCAGTACTCATGCACTTTCCCCCATATATGCTTTGAGCACTTCCGGATGGGCAGTAACTTTTTCCGGCACATCTTCGATAATTTTTTTACCGAAGTCGATAACAAGAATACGGTCGGAAAGACCGGTAACCATCTGCAAATCGTGTTCAATCATGATAATCGTTATATCAAGTTCTGCCTGAATATCCTGCAACCAGAAATAGAGATCCTGGCGTTCCTCGCGGTTCATTCCGGCAAAGGGTTCATCCAGCAGCAGCAATTTCGGGGTAAGTGCCAGGGCGCGGGCCAGTTCTACCAGCTTTTGCCGGCCGTAGGGCAGATAACCGGCAAAGCGATCGCGCACGGCCTGCAAGTCCAGCAAATCGATAATTTTTTCTACGGCTTCCCGGTTAGCGACTTCTTCCTGGGCAGCACGGAAGCGGCGGCCAAACATAAAAGCGCCCGCCAGCAAACCGCTCTTCATGTGAATATGCCTGCCAAGCATAATGTTTTCCATCGTGCTCATCATTGGGAACAACTCCAGGTTCTGAAAGGTGCGGGCAATCCCTTTAGCGGCAATCTGATGCGGCTTCAATCCGAGTAATTGATTTCCTTCAAAGGCGACCTCACCCCGTTCGGGACGATAAATACCACTGATGCAGTTAAACACCGTTGTTTTACCCGCACCATTCGGACCGATAATCGAAAAGATCTCGCCCTTTTTCACAGTAAAAGAAAGATCATTGACAGCAACGAGGCCGCCGAATCTTTTCGTAAGGTTTTTTACGCTGAAGAAATCCATCGTTATACGACTCAATTAAACTTTTCGTTGATAATGTTTGGCAAACAAACCGCTGGGGCGAAACCATAAAACCAGTACAATGATGACAAATGCGACAGTCGATTTAAATTCCAGAGAGATATATGCGCCAAATAAATTTTCGATGATCCCCAGCAAATATCCTCCCAACACAGCGCCGCCCAGGGAGGTCATCCCGCCGAGCACCGCAGCAGCAAATCCTTTGATTAATGGCTCCCACATCAAATAAGGATCCAGTGTGGAAATCGGAGCGAAGAATAAGCCCGCTACTGCACCAACGAACGAACTGATTCCCCAGGTAAACGCCTTGATGCGGTTTACGCGAATCCCGTTGATTTTCGCAGCAACTTCATTTTGCTGAGTGGCTCGCATGGCGGTGCCCATCCGGGTGTGCTGGAAGAACAGGTAGAGAAGTAACATCAAAACCAGCGAGGTGCCGATGGTGAGGATATTCAGATGGCTGATGACTACATCACCGAAATGAACCAGCTGGCTATCCAAATCGAGAAAGGGGAAATCCTTTTGCTCTGCGCCCCATTTCCACCCGGCGATTCCCTGAATGATCAACTGAATACCGATCGTCATCACGATTAAATCGACAATAGTAGGATTTTTTGCCCGCCGCAGGAAACAGAATTCAATAACCACACCCAATATCAACGAGAACAATAACGCCCCAAGCAGGGCAATCCCCAATGGAAATTGATAGGTCGTTTGCAGGGCAAAGGCAACGAATGTAGAAATCATCGCCATTTCCCCCTGGGCAAAGTTCGGGGTATGGGAAGTCTTATAAATAATAGACATCGCCAAAGCCATTAAGGCGTAAAGGCTGCCGATGGAAATTCCAGTAATGATCAGTTGTGTAAACATAGTCTTATTTCAAGCTTCAGGTAAATTGAATGAACTAGAACGGCCAGGTGCGCCAATATATTTTAATCCGCAGCCAGATACCGTATAATCCCATTCTTTCAAATATGATGATACTAACCAGGATAACCCCAAATATGATATTGCTGATATTGGGCAAGCCGCTCCGGGAGAAAAAAGTGTCGGATAAAAAGATCAGAAAATCACCGATAATCGGCACTGTCTGAATCGTGTCCAGTTTAACCATCAGAAATGTTATAACGATAGCGCCGAGTATGGAACCGAGAATCGCGCCCGGTCCACCAACCAGCACCATAATCAAAAACATAATCGACATAATCAGATCGAATGCATTGGGATTGATGAAGCCAAGCACGAAGACCATCAAGCCGCCTCCGATGCCGGCATAAAATGCACTAATGGCAAAAGCCAGCGTCTTATAATAGGCAATATTAACGCCCAACGCTTCCGCAGCGACATCGCTATCCCGGATGGCCGTCAGGGCCCGGCCAACCCTGGTGCGAACAATATTGCGGGCTGCCAGCGTCAAGAAGAAGGCGATCGGCATAATTACAAAATAGATTTGTTTATCCCCTTTTACCGTTAACGGGCCGAGGTCCAGCGCCGGGGCTTCGATCCCCATATGGCCGCCAAACAAAGGCACGCGGGCGATAATTTGCGCAACGGCCATTCCAAAGCCCAGAGTTGCAATTGCCAGATAGGGACCTTCGAGCCGAAGGGCCGGCAATCCCAGCAAGAAGCCGAAAGCACCGGCAATTAATCCGGCGACAACAAGCGCTAACAAAAAGGGTATGCTCAGATGGATCATCAGGAGGGCTGTCGCATATGCACCAATGGCAAAAAAGCCGGCATGGCCAAGGGAAATCTGCCCGGTATACCCGACCAGAATATTCAGTCCGAGAGCAACGATAATGTTAATCGCCATATAGTTGATGAGATAGACAGAATAATTGGGCAGCATGAACGGGATAATCAGAAGGCTAATCACCAGTACCAGCATCCAGAACCTGGCCGGGCCGGTTTTCAGCAATTGCACGTCTTCATAAATATCCCGTTTCATGTTCATGGGAAGCCAAACCATTGCTTGAGCGTTGAGGATCAGTTATAAACCACGGCCAACAATTTCAAATCTATTGACATTCGCGGAAAATAACCAATTTGCGGGAAAGAAACAAATCAGATACCCGGGTATTTTTCGAGACAAATCCCGGGCTGATATTTACATAACGAGGTATAAAAAAATCACTGAGGATGCAACCGCGCCGATCAACCCTCCGGCAATAATCGTAAACTTCGCCGGAAAGCCTTCGGATTGAAATCTGCGGAACATCGACATCACAATTAATCCCAGCACACCACCAATAACGAATCCCAAAAGTGCGCTGGTTATGGTCATGCCGATTAAACGAGGCATATATCCCGGCGAATCTTTTAAAGGCTTCGCCAGGAGTAAGAAAACGTTTGTTAACGTTGTAAAGGCAATAGTAAATGCCATTATATTTCCTTATTCAATTTTATACAAAGGGTGGCTTGACGATTTCTGCCGTTGCCCGCCGCTTACCCGCGACAAGTTCTACAGTTTCTCCGGACTTGTTAAATCCTTTGGCAACATATCCGAGGCCAATATTTTTCTCCAGAATCGGAGAATAGCAGCCACTGGTTACGGTGCCGACGACTTCGCCATCTTTTTCCAGGCTATAGCCTTTCCGGGGAATCACCCGGCCATCAACGACAAAACAAACCAGGCGACGGGTAATACCGTCTTCCTTTTGTTTAGCGAGAAAATCTCTCCCGACAAAATCGCCCTGGTCGAGTTTGGTGATCCATCCAAGACCGGCTTCCAACGGACTGGTAGTTTCATCGATATCATTGCCATAAAGGCAGTATTTCTTTTCCATTCGTAAGGAGTCTCTTGCACCCAAACCAATCGGGGCAATTTCAAATTCTTCACCGGCGGCAAAAACTTTTTTCCAGACCGCCTCGGAATGCTCCCTGGGGAAATAGAGTTCAAAGCCCGGTTCGCCAGTGTAACCGGTGGCAGAAATAATCATATCTACATCGGCGAGTTTGCCTTCGGTAAACCAATAAAATTTGATGTCAGCGAGATTTACATTGGTGAGTTTTTGCAGAGTAGCTTCGGCGGCTTTTCCCTGGACGGCCAGCTGGGTAATATCATCGGAAATATTATTAACCGTGACCCCGTCCAGCTTATGTTTCATTATCCAGTCAAAATCTTTATCGAGATTGGAGGCATTTACAACCATCAGGTAATGATCATCGGCACGCTTGTATACGATCAGATCATCGACGATGCCACCATCTTCGTAGCACATTGCCGTATATTGGGCCTGGTTAATGGCAATCTTCGAAGCATCATTAATTGTCAGGTTATTGACCATTTCCAGTGCCCGTTCACCGCGCAACTCGACTTCTCCCATATGGGATACATCGAAAACGCCGACGGTTTCGCGCACTCTTTTGTGCTCCTGCAGAATACCGCTATACTGAATGGGCATTTCATATCCGGCGAACTCAACCATTTTACCACCCGCCGCAACATGCATATCATATAAACCGGTTTTTTTTATAGCCATTGCCACCATCCTCCAAATAGAATAAATATTTGCTCCAGATAAGAACAGAGCCGCCAAATAAAGCAGAAGATAGTACGGAATGGGAAGGACAAAACACAATAGAAAAATGAGAAAGACTGATGGGCAAAAAAAATGACCCTTAGCGCTCACCGCAAACGCTAAGGGTCAATGTCATTGGAGGAGGCCTATGTGGGAGGAAACTCACATAAATACTGAACCGTATTTATGGTCGCCCAAATTTTGGGAAACTTTAACTAAATGAAAATTTCTTACTGTTGGGCATGAGTTCGCAAACCACTATAGATTTGCTACAGTTTTATTAAAAAGGGTATTATTTAATAAAACTGAATAAATATTAATCATTTTCCAAACCAATGGTATAACAAATATCACGAATTCAAATTTTTTAAAATTTTTTTCTTGCATAATTGAATCAGTTGCCTACAAAGAGGCATTTTTACAGCGAAAATCGGCGCTGTTCCGCTATTGTTCCGGATTTTCGACCGGCAACCCCTCCATTGCCATAATCACCAGGGCGTTGGTGGTTGGGCAAGGGCCGGGATGCAATTTGTAATCGAATGCCATCTTTCCATCTTCGATAGTTTCCCGGAAATGGAAGTTTTCAAATTCTGCGATCTCCTGCTCAAGGCGGGTCAATTCCAGATCGTGTGTCGATATCAAACCGGCGCCATTCTTATCCGCAAGGCTCTTGATGTAAGCACTGCTTCCCAGGTAGCGTTCCCGGTTGTTTGTGCCCTTGAATATCTCATCGATAAGAAACAACACGGGAAAGTCGTCTTCGCTCTCCAGTGCATTCAGCAAACCTTTCAGGCGCCGTACTTCCGCATAGAAGTAAGAGAAACCATCTGTTACCGAATCACTTACCTTGATCGAGGTAAAAAGGCGCATTGGGCGCCAGCGCATTTCTTCCGCAAGCACTGCCCCACCAGCCTGCGCCAGCGCCAGATTGATACCGATGGTTTTCAGAAAGGTGCTCTTCCCGGCCATGTTCGATCCGGTAACCAGCACAATATCGCCTGGTTTTTCCAATGAAAAATCATTAACCACTCGTTCATCCTGAACAATTAAGGGATGTCCGAAAGCTTTTCCGCTTATTAACTTCTCCGGTTCATGGTCGCCATCCACCATTTTCGGGAAAACGGCAGATGGGTGCAGCCAGGCAAAGTTGGCAAGGGCAATCATCGCCTCAAGCTCCTGCCAAACGTCCATCCACTGCTCTACCTCCCCGGCCAGGTGTTCTTTTCTCTTATTAAACATGCGAACAAAGAAAAAATCCCATGGCCCGGGTAAGTTAAGCAAAATGCCCATCACCGGGTTCATGCGCAAACCAACGGCACTCATAATCCGGTGAATCCGCCGAACTTGCAACAGTGGCCGTTTTTCTCCTTTCCAGAAGATTTCACAAAAATTCGCGAGATGACTGTCTTTTCGATAAGGATATTCTTCCAGGAAGGATAACACAGCTCTTATTTTGCGAAATTGCTCATCGACAAAAACAATGTCGGCAAAAGTGCCATCGAGTTTGGGAAGGGTTAAAAAATAGACAATGACATACAAGCCGAGAGAAATTATCCAGTATGGTGGCCAATCCAGGTATATCTCTCCCAAATAAAGCCCGATATTGCAGACTGCCAGGATCGCAGAAACAATTAGTTCTCCGGTAAGACTACCGACCGCTTCATTGCCTTTGAGGCGCTCATAAAATTCGCGGCCTTCCAGTTTCTCATCGGCAACCAGATAGAAATTCAGGAGCAGTTTTTCCCGAAAGCCCGGTAGACAGGCCAGTTCCCGAACAATCCCCTGCCGCTGCAGGATCTCTGCCGGCGCCGGCTTTTCCATTAATAGCCAGGAGAGCAGTTTTCCGCTGCCTTCCTGTGAAATAGAGATGTCAGTAAGATGATGCAGGGAACGCTTTCCACTGATATCGATGTCAATATTAAAAGGATGATCGGGGTTTATTATTTTGACCGGCGCATAAGGGATATTTGCCCAGTCCAGATTCATTCGGGCCAGCTGGGCAGATTTCATCCGGGACCAAATCTGATGTTTTTTCAAACTTTTTTCAAATCGTTGATGGTATATCGAAACGACAGTGAAAATTGCTGCGACAACGAGGAAGACGATCCAACCAACTTCTTCGGACCGATTAAATCCCAGAAAAACCGCCCCAACCCCCAGCAAACTAGATGCTACGCGTGCCCATCCCCAGCGGGAGAAGCTTTTTTCCAGTTGTTTTATCCTTGGTGTTAAATAGGATATTCTTTTCTTTAACAGCCTTTTACGAAGTTCATATTTTTTCAAAGATTTATTCTCCATCCGCTTCAGTTTCGCGATTCACAGTACCCGGGGAAAATGCCGGCAGGCATACAGACCAGTATTCGGCTTCACTATCAAATGGATTGGCGTATCTTATTCGTGCGCCTTTTCGGATCAGAATTGATTCTCCGGCTGCGAGGACCAGCGTCTCACCATCGATTTCAATTTGTTTTTTCCCGCGCACCATCAGGGTAAACTCATCGAATTCCGGATTTTGATGGGGCTCCGACCAGCCTGGTGGGGCAATCATTCGGGCAACACTGATATCGCTTTGCCCTGTTGCCGCATTGCCGAAATGTTCCAGGATCGTTTTTCCATCTGTAGTTGGCACCTCAAAAGGCGTTTTTTGCAGATTATAATTTTTCACTCGCGCCTCCATTCAACGTCTCTTCAGCGTTTCTATTATTCGGTTTTATCTTTTCGAAGAAAATTATTTTTTTTCAAAAAAATTCTGTATCTTTTTAAATCTAATTAAAATAGCTAACAAGATATACGGACGTACTTGCAATAGATACCGACTTTATTGCGAAACGATTTTCACGCCAGACCTAAAATCCCTTAAGGTGCCATAAAATATGCAAGAAGTTGCCTTTTTAAAACAAAATGCTGAAAAATGGAAGCACCTCGAATCTTTACTGGACAGCAAACAACCGGTAAACCCGGACAAGCTCGCCGAGTTATTTATTGAGATTACCGACGACTTATCATTTTCCCAAACATTTTTCCCCCGCAGTAAAACAACGGCCTATCTTAATGGTCTGGCCGGCAGAGTGCATCAGGCAATATACAAAAACAAGAAGGAAGATCGCAGCCGTTTCATCACCTTCTGGAAAACGGAATTACCGCGCACATTTTATCACTCCCAAAAAGAGTTACTCTACGCTTTTATCTTTTTTGCCGCTTCGATGTTTATCGGCGCATTTTCTACGGCGCAGGACGATTTGTATGTTCGCCTGATACTCGGCGATCGTTACGTCAACATGACTGAAGCGAATATCGCCGCCGGGGATCCGATGGCTGTTTACAAAAAAATGCACCAGGTGGATATGTTCCTGGGAATTACGTTTAACAATGTCATCGTATCGTTTATGGTTTTCGCGATGGGCATCTTGCTTTCCGTCGGAACGATCTTCCAGTTATTCCGTAACGGCGCGATGGTCGGAACGTTTCAGTATTTTTTCTATCAAAAAGGACTATTGATGGAATCCAGCCTGACCATCTGGATACATGGCACCCTGGAGATATCCGCCATCATTATCGCCGGATGTGCCGGCCTGGTGATGGGAAACAGTATCCTCTTCCCCGGTACTTACAGCCGACTGACCTCCTTTAAACGTGGTGCGCGACAGGGATTAAAAATCATTATTGGTCTGGTGCCGATATTTATCGCTGCCGGCCTGTTAGAGTCCTTTGTTACCCGCTATACCGGCATGCCCCTGCTGTTAAGCTTGTTCATTATAATATCATCACTGACTTTTATTGTTTGGTATTTTGTTATATATCCGATCCAATTAAACAGGAAGGAAGAAGATGGAGACAACCCCTTACCCAACTGAAACGGATAATTACATTGAATTCCGTCAAGTACGGGATTTCAGCGGCGTATTGAGCGCAACCTTTGCTTTTTTGCGTCAGAACTTTAAAGATATCGCCATGATGATCCTGACCTTTGTTGGGCCGCTTATTGTTATTGATACGGCCCTGAATTTCTATTTCCTCCAGGAAATGGATACAACAACGACGAATTCCGTCGAGCGCTTATTTCAAATGTACCAGAATTTTTCGCTGGTTTTCCTGGCATCGCTTATCGTAAACCTGCTGGCTTATTCGATTTTTGCTGCATCTGTTCTGCTGTTCATTAAACGATATATCGCTTCGCATGGTGCCCCACTAGATTTCAAAGAACTGCTTTCACCAGCGATTGGTTATGTGCCAACGACTGTTGTCGCCTACATCATTACGATTGTATTATTTGTCATAGGCCTCGTTTTATTGATTGTGCCTGGCGTGTATGTCGCGATTGCCTTGTCCTTTGTTTTTATTGCCCTTATCATCGAAGAGAAGGGACTAATGGAAAGCTTTGCACGCAGCTTTAGTGTGGTTAGCGATAACTGGTGGGCAACGTTTGGTCTGATGCTCGTTTTGGTAATGATTGCCTGGGCATTGGGCGTTGCGGTCGCTTTGCCGATTAGCGTTATTGGTTTTGCGGTCGGATTTGCCAGTGGGGAAGGATTTAATCCCGCAACCTTTTCGCAGGTATTTGTACTTGCGCAACCCTTGATCGCCTTCTTAAACTATATCGTTTATTCGGCAATTTTTATTGGACTCACTTTTAAATTTTTCAGCATTGTTGAAGCGAAAGAACGGCCCCATTTAATTGAAAAAGTGGAATCTCTTGATAGCGGCCCGGGGAACGGAACTCCGCAGGGATAATGGAACCAGAAGCATGATTAACAGCGCCAGCTACTTTCGGGTAGTGTTTATACTATTCTGCATTTTCGCGGGAACAACATTTGTTTCTGCGCAGCAGGATGACGAATATCCGGAAATCAAAAAAAAGCCAGAAAGCACTTTATACAACAGCCTATCCCCGGCTTCAACAACTGCCGGGGATGTTTTTGTTGGGGACTCGCTAGCGGAAGACCTTCGCTCGCCATCAGCAGAACAACTCTCCGAGTATGCTGACGACGCAGATTTTATATATGACCGCACAAAGCCACAAACCCCGACTTTTTGGGACCGCCTTAGGCTTTGGTTTTGGGAAAAAGTGTTTAAGTTCCTCTTTTACCGGGAATATCAAACCGAGCGCAATCTCGTTCTTGTTACATTTATCATCGCAATTTGTATTTATGGATACACCCGACTGAAAGGGTCGGATTTCGCCGGCGCCTTTTTCGGACGCAGTACTGCGACGGACATGAACCTGGGTATCGAAGAAGAGAACATTCATGAGATGGATTTCGCTGCCCTCATTCGGGACGCTGAAAAGCAGCAGAGTTTTCGCCGTGCGGTAAGATTACACTATTTGCAGGTGCTGAAGCAATTAACCAACCGGGATTTAATACGCTGGCGACCGGAAAAGACCAACCATGATTATCTGAATGAATTATCTCAGGCGACTCTGCAACCCGCCTTCCGGGAATTAACGAACACTTTCGAATATGTCTGGTACGGCAATTTCAACTTGAATGCGAGCGAATATGAGCAACGCGTCCAAGATTTTCAGGCATTTTTAAGTCAGTTAGAGCGGGGTAGCCAATGAATGCCCTGAACAAAAAATATCTGTTTTTCATTACCCTGGCAGCGATCTTCCTGATTTGGGTCGAGATGAATTCCCCGAAACCAATAGACTGGCAAACCAGTTTTTCCCGTTTTGACAAAATTCCATTTGGCAGCTACATCGTTTTTGACCTCCTGCCGGAATATTTCCCGGATCAAAACATCACTGCGAATGAGGAGCCATTAATTTCCGCTTTCTATGAGCATTCACTGGATGAGTACTCTCAAAATCTGATTCTGATCAACCAGACATTTGAGTTTGATGAATATGAGTTGGAGGAACTGAGTTTATTTGTTCAAAATGGCGGCCAGGTATTTATTGCCGCAGAGGAGTTTGGCGATCATTTAAAGGACAGCCTGTCATTGCAAACGGGCTTCGAGTTTGTGTTACCGACAGACTCGCTCTCGCTAAACTTCACCCATCCCGCGCTCCGTAGCGACAGTGCTTACGTCTATAAGCAAAACACCATCAATTTTCGTTTTGTCAGCTACGACACCAGCAACACCGTTGTGCTGGCTCGCAATAACCGTAATCATCCGGTATTTGTCCGCACCCGGCATGGGGAGGGTAGTTTTTACTTCTGTAGTGTGCCGATCGCATTTACAAACTATAATATGCTCTATCGGGACAATCACGATTTTATCTCCAAGGCGATATCCTTTCTCCCCCGCCAGGATGTGGTTTGGGATGAATACTACAAGATCGGCCGTAAACGGATCAGCACACCGTTCCGCTATATTCTCAGCCGCCCGGCTTTACGAAGAGCGTTTTACCTGCTTCTTTTTTGCGGGGCAATTTTCATGATATTTGGCGGCAAACGGCAGCAGCGCATAATACCGATCATTACACCACTGGCCAATACAACGATCGAATTTGTGAAAACTGTCGGTCGTTTGTATTATTTGAACAAGGACCATAAGAACATTCTTGAAAAGAAGATTCAGCATTTTCTGGAGCACCTTCGTACACGGTATTATTTACGCACGGAAGTTATCAGCAGCGAGCTATTCCAGCAAATATCGGAGAAATCCGGGGTTGCGATCAGCGAAGTGCAGGCGATTTTTACGGCGATAGCGAAAATGCGAGAAAGAAACCAGATTTCCGAAAATGATTTACTTACCGTTAACAATATGATTGAACAGTTTTATCAGGAGAGTGAGCGATAAATGGAAGAACAACCGAAATTTACCAATCGAATGGATTTAAGTGATTTAACAGATGCTGTTGGCAGAATTCGCACGGAGCTACGAAAGATCATCGTTGGTCAGCAACGTATGGTGGATCTGCTGATCGTCGCCCTGCTGTCTGATGGCCATGTGCTTATTGAAGGAGTTCCCGGTGTTGCAAAAACGTTGACGGCAAAGCTGCTTTCCCGCACTTTATCCGTAGATTTTTCCCGGATTCAGTTTACGCCGGACCTGATGCCATCCGATGTGGTCGGCACCTCGATATTCAATATGAAATCTTCAAGCTTTGAATTCAATAAAGGGCCGATATTCGCGAATATGGTTTTAATTGACGAAATCAATCGCGCACCGGCAAAAACGCAAGCGGCGCTTTTCGAAGTTATGGAAGAATACCAGGTCACTGTCGATGGCACCACTTACCCCCTGGCGCCTCCTTTTATGGTGATCGCCACACAAAATCCCATTGAACAAGAAGGCACTTATCGCCTGCCGGAAGCACAGCTCGACCGCTTCCTCCTAAAAATTGATGTCGATTATCCGGATCTGGCAGAAGAGAAGCAGTTGCTCAGTGAATTTCATCAGCGCAAGAACCACAATGATTTGAGCATCATCAACGCTGTGCTGGACGGTAAAAAGGTTGAAGCGCTAAAGGAAAAAGTAAAAGCGATCCATATCGATACGAACCTGATCGACTATGTGGCACAGTTAACCCACAACACCAGAAACAACAGTGCCTTATACCTTGGGGCATCCCCCCGTGCCTCCCTGGCGATCATGCGCTGTGCAAAAGCGTTTGCGGCAATCTCCGGCAGAGATTTTGTGACACCGGAGGACATCCAGGAAATGGTTCATCCGGTATTGCGTCACCGTGTTTTACTAACACCGGAAAAAGAAATGGAAGGTGCCACCAGCGATGGTATAATTAAAAGCATCGTCGAAAAAGTTGAGGTGCCGAGATAAATCGTGCTGACGTTTATTAAACAATTTTTCCTGGCTCCGCGGTTCTATATTGCTTTTGGTCTTGTCATTATCTTACACGTCCTCAGCAATTATTACCTGACCTTCAACCTGATCGCCGATATTTCCATTTGGGCCCTGGGAATTCTGCTTTTGGGAGATACCTGGATACTGTTCAGTAATCGAGAGGGTGTTTCCGCAGAGCGCCAGTTGCCGACCCGTTTTTCCAATGGGGATCCCAATCCGGTTCGATTGCAGGTGGAGAACCGCTATCCCTTCCCGGTTCAGATCCGCTTAATCGATGAACTGCCGCCGCAGTTTCAAATCCGTAACTTTCATCTGAGGCGCAACCTCACCGCTGGAGAAAAAGCGACATTCAATTACAAAATCCGTCCCACCCGCCGCGGCGCATATCAGTTCGGTTATCTCAATGTGTTTGTGAGCAGCGCAATCGGCCTCATCGAAAAGCGTTATCAAGCAGCCGAAAACGCAATGGTGCCGGTTTATCCTTCTTTTATCCAAATGCGCAAATACGAATTGCTGGCGATCTCCAATAGACTGACTGAAGCAGGCGTGAAAAAAATTCGCCGGGTTGGTCATACAATGGAATTCGACCAAATTCGCGAATACGTCAAAGGAGACGATTACCGAACAATTAACTGGAAAGCGACCGCCCGCCGAAATGCATTTATGGTGAATCATTACCAGGATGAACGTTCCCAGCAGGTTTACAGCATTATAAACATGGGCAGGGTTATGAAGATGCCATTCGACAATATGAGCCTGCTGGATTATGCCATTAATGCCAGCCTGGTTATCTCCAATATCGCTGTCCGGAAGCAGGACAAAGCCGGCATCATCACTTTTTCCAATGAAATCAATTCCATTTTGCCTGCAGACCGCAAACCGGCACAGATGCAGAAAATACAGGAAGTATTATTCCGGCAGGAAACTCGTTTTCTGGAAGCAAATTACGATTTACTTTTTTCGACGGTGCTGCAAAAGATCCGCCAGCGCAGCCTGTTGCTTCTTTTCACAAATTTTGAATCACTGAATGCGCTGAAGCGCCAGTTGCTGCCATTGCGCAAGATTGCCAAACGCCATCTGATTGTTTTAATCTTCTTCGAAAACACCGAACTAAAAACTTTGCTCAGTGCCCCTGCAGACACGACAGAGACTGTTTACAACAAAATCATTGCCGAACATTTCGCCTTTGAGAAAAAACAGATCGTAAAAGAATTGCAACGCTATGGTATATACTCTATATTGACCACTCCGGAACAATTGTCCGTTAACACCATCAATAAATACCTGTATTTAAAGGCCCGGGGATTCATCTAGCGTATTGCAAGAAGGCGAACATGGACGAGCACATCAGGATTGAAACCACACAAAATGTAGCGATTCAATATGAAGTCGCCAGCGTTGGGGATCGGCTAACCGCATATTTCCTCGATTTTTTAATCGTATTAGCATACATCGTCTTCTTTGTCTTTTTTATTTCTCAAATGGGCATTTTTTCCAGCATGGTAGAAGGTGTGCTGATTATGGCCCCGGTGCTCTTTTATGATCTTGTTTGCGAGATTTTTTTAAACGGACAGAGTATCGGGAAGCGCGCCCGACAAATCAAAGTCGCGAAGCTGGACGGCACGCAACCATCGCTGTTCAACTACATCATGCGCTGGATGTTACGTCCGATCGATATCTGGCTGGCCAGTGGGGTCATAGGATTGGTCGTTATTCTCTGGAAAGGTAACGGCCAACGACTGGGAGATATCGCAGCGGGAACGACTGTCATCAAACTAAAGCAGCGCGTGACGCTTGATGATACAATTTTGACCCAGGTCGCCGAAAATTATACGGTCAGCATACCGGAAGTAGAGATGCTCAGTGATTATGATATTGAGGTCGTCAAGGAGGTGATGAACAATTATTTCAAGATGGCCGATTTTAAGCTGCGACGGACCTTGACCCGCAAAGCGCAGATTAGTCTGGAAAAAAAGATGAACATCAAAAGCGGTCTTTCTCCGGAAGTATTCCTTGAGACAATCTTACAGGATTACAACTATATTAAAGGGAAACTCGAATAGTTCTGGTCCGGCAACATTTTTCTAAAAGGCGTTATCGCGCATTTGCAATGTATGAACCGCTGTCATCCGGGAAGTATTCCCACTGCAGTCTCACCAAAAAATGAGTTGTTTTTATTGCAATATTTCGGTATTATTTTCGCACCGTCCAGTAATCAGGATGGTTCTAGATCTTATCTTAAGTACTTTTTCTCACTCATGATAAGCCGGGCAACTTTAAAGGAGATAAGATGAAGCGCTGGTTAAGTTCGATCATCGATATTCGCAAAGGCGAATATCTCGTAACCACCCTGATGATCCTGAACATCTACATTCTGCTTGTAACCTACTATCTTTTAAAACCCGCCCGGGACAGTTTATTTATTTCTGTCTCCGGTGCCAAAAACCTTCCCCTGGTATTTATTTTGATTGCGCTGGTCGTTGTTCCGGTAACAACGATATATTCCCGGGTCAGCAGATCTTTGAAGCTGAACCAGCTCATCAATTATACCTCCATATTTATTATCATCAATCTTTTCATAATGCGCTGGCTTATTTCCCTGGAAGGGCAGGTCTGGGTTGTTTACGCATTCTATACCTGGGTCAGTATATACGGTGCGTTGGCACCGGCGCAATTCTGGTTGCTGGCAAATGCCTTGTACGATGCAACCCAGGCGAAAAGGCTGTTTGTGCTATTTGGCCTGGCAGCGATAATCGGTGCAACGACAGGGGGTGAAATTACCAGCATCCTGATAAAACAGTTTGGATTTGCCACGGAGGACCTTCTCTATTTCTGTGTGGGATTTATGGGGATAAGTATATTTTTAGTCAGCTGGATCTGGTCGGCCTCCAAAGATTCTGTGGAGGATGACAGCGGAGGCAGCAGTGGGAAGAAGGTCGAGAAACAACCCAGCATCGGGGAAGTTTTCAATGATGTTAAATCATCTCGATACCTGATGATGATTATCGGCGTTATCGTAATGACCATGATTACAGCCACTTTTGTCGATTATCTCTTAAAAGCGGTGGCGGAAGAAGCTTACACATTGCCCGGACAGAGTGGGCCAGACAAAGAAGAACTTTCCGCCTTTTTTGGAAAGTATTACGGACGGGTAAGCTTGTTGAGTTTTCTGGTCCAATTCTTCCTCAGTTATCGCCTCTTGAAATTATTTGGGGTTACCGGTGCGATACTATTCCTGCCCGTCAGTCAGCTCCTCAGTGCTGTGGGTATGGCTCTGGCACCTGGTTTGACAGCCGGCGTTATTCTCCGTGGCTCCGGAGACATTTTCAAGTATTCAATCGACAAAACCGGTCGTGAGCTGCTTTTCCTGCCAATTCCACTGGATGTCAAGAAACGGGTGAAAGTGTTTATCGATGTATTGATAGACCGCTGGTTCCGGGGACTCGCCGGGGGAATCTTATATATTTTTACGGCCATCATCGTTCTAACGGTCAGCCAAATTAGTTACATGGTAATCGCCCTGGTGCTCCTTTGGATTATGCTCGGGCTGGCAATCCGCAAACAATACATCTCCGCCTTCCGTCAGGCACTGGACAAGGGTGAAATTGATCCGGAACAATTGACGGTCAAGATCAACGATGCATCTACTGTCAAGAACCTGGTTAAAGCACTGGAAAGCGACAACGAACGTTTGATCAGCTACTCTCTTGGCATGCTAACCGAAGTACAGGATGACAAACTTGTCGACTCAATTTATCCGTTACTGAAACATGGAAATGGCGAAATCCGCGGTAAAGCGGTGCAAGTATTACAGCGCCAGCCAGGCCTGGAAAAAATCGACAACGACCTGCGGGCAATGCTGGAAGATGACGAAGGCGATGTACGGACGGAAGCGATGCACTATCTCTATCTCAATGCCGGGAAAAATCGCCGGGAGTTTCTGAAAGAATACCTGGAGAGTGATAATTTTAAACATAGCACTGCCGCTCTCGGCTGTATCGCCAAATACGCTGATGAAGATGAGAAAACCCTGATCACCGGTGCGATGATCAACGAATTAATGAGCAAAGAAGGTGAAGATGGCGTTGCCGGCCGGGTTTTATTGGCCCGGGCATTGGGCCGTCTGGCAAATCCGCTCTTTGGCGAATACCTGCTGAAACTCCTTAAAGATGATGCACCGGTTGTCGTTCGGGAAGCGATTGCTGCCATTGGTCAATTCCGTGATCGGGAATTTTTACCACCATTACTGAACTTGCTTTCGGACAAGCAATACCGCAGCGATGCGCGTATGGCCCTGGCGGAGTATGGCAATCGGATTCTTGGCACTCTGAGCGATTATCTTGTTGATCCGGGTCTCAGTTTTTCTATTCGCAAGAATGTTCCGCGGGTGCTCATGCGTATCCCCACTCAAATGTCTGTTGATACGCTTGTCAACAATCTTGAACGGGTTGAACCAGGCACCCGGCATGCGATTGTTCGCGCATTGAACCTCCTGCGCAACAAGGGTAAAGACCTTACCTTTGAGGAAAAGAAAGTATCTGCAGCCTTCCAGAAAGAGGCGGAGGCTTTCTACCGGACATTCCAAATCAGCCAATTCTTTCAAACCGGTGAAGATTCGAATGAGCGTGAGGCCCTACTTGTCCGCGCCCTGAATGAGAAGCTGGCAAAGAGCAAAGAGCGTATGTTCCGTCTACTGGCATTAATTTTCCCATCGAAAGATGTTTACAATGCCTACCAGGGTAGCATCAGCGCGAACAAAACTACCCGCGCCAGCGGCATAGAATTCCTGGAGAACCTTTTATCCAAGGAATATAAAGATTCTCTAATCCCGATTTTGGATGAAACCGCTGTGGATGAGATCCTCCACCGGGGCAAAAAACATTTTAAAATTGATATCGAGAATCGGAATGAAGCGATCCTTCAACTCATGAAGAGTGATGATCCCTGGCTGCAATCTTGTGCGATTTATTGCAATGGTAAAAGCGACCAGACAGAGATTCAGGACCTTCTGGATTCCGCAACGGAAAGCAATTTCCCGGTAGTTAAGGAGACGGCCCGTTTAGTGCTGGCAAAGGATTGATTTTTAGAAAACAAATCGCAAGGTTTGTAATTGTTCTTATTTGATCATTAGAATTACCTTATTATATTTTAACGATATAAAAAAAGGAATTTATTATGTTAACGGTCATCGAAAAGGTGATTTTCCTGCAAAATGTCGATGTATTTAAGGATGTGCCGACTGAAGATCTGGCTTATCTTGCTGCCATCGCCGAAGAGATAAACTTTAAAAAAGGCGACAGTGTATTTACCACCGGGGAACCGGCGGATGCACTGTATCTTGTTCTCGAAGGCAAAATTGAACTGCATCGCGATGGTAACAAGATTATGGTGGCAGATGAGAAAGAGGCCTTTGGTACCTGGGCGCTTTTTGATGAAGCCCCTCGTGTGGCAGACGCTACAGCAATTGGGGATTGCCATCTGCTGCGCATCGACCGGGAAGATTTTTTCGACCTTCTGGCCGATCATATTCAAATTACACAGAGCGTTTTCAAAACGGTCGTACAGCGCTTACGGACACTGATGGAAACATTTAACAAGTCCGCAGCAAAATCAGTTCAGTCTTAACGAGCAGCATGTTTCAATTGGGAGCGATTCAAAACTTTGGAACAATCTAAACAAAATAGCCCCTCAACACCGGTTGAAATGGAAGCAACCCTGGCAGAACTACAGGCATTGCTGGAAGAGAAAGATCAGCTATTGATGGCTTCCGAAAAAATGGCGGTGTTAGGGCAAATTACAGCAGGTATTGCCCATGAGATCAATACGCCACTGGGGGCGTTAAAGAGTAATTATGATCTGTTTGGGCGTTGCATTGTCAAATTAAAGGAATTATCTGCAGGGTCAGATGATAGCAATAATCTAAAGATTCAAAAACTACTGGAAAAGATCGATCAGCTAAATGCAGTCAACATAAAGGCGAGTGAGCGAATTGTGCAGATTGTTAACAGCGTTCGCCGTTACGCCCGGCAGGATGATGCCGACCCAACCGACAACGATTTAATTGAGATTATGAACAACACCTTGGCGATAGTTCATCACGAGTTAAAAAACCGCATCAACCTGCATTTGGAGTTTAATTCGGTCCCAACGGTAAAAGGATTTCCGACGCAGCTCAGCCAGGTATTTTTGAATATTTTAGTGAATGCGAGTCATGCAATAGAAGATAAGGGCGACATTTATGTCAAGACATATACATCTGCCCAGAATGCTGTTGTAGAAATTCGCGATACCGGCAAAGGAATGTCGCCGGAAAAGAAAGATCGTATTTTCGAAGCAGGATATACAACAAAATCAAGTGGTGTAGGGATGGGATTGGGCCTCGCCCTGGTAAACAAAATTATCAACTCCCATAACGGCACTATCGAAGTCGAAAGCAAAGAAGACGTTGGCACTACATTTAGAATATTTTTGCCAGCACATCAATAATTTTTACAGGACGCAGAATAAGACGCGAAATAATATAGGAGAACATCATGCATGATGAAAATGCAAGCATCGTATTGGTAGATGATGAAGAAATGGTATTGACCAGCTTGAGCTCCTTTCTGACGCTGGAAACAGAATACGATGTGCATACATTTACATCCGCGAAAGAAGCATTGAAGTTTGTTGAGGGCAACGAAGTCGACATCGTTATTTCCGACTACCTGATGCCGGAAATGGACGGCATTACCTTTCTTGGTGAAGTCCGGGATATCAAGCCGGAAGTGCCGCGCATCATTCTTACCGGTTACGCGGACAAGGAAAATGCAATTAAAGCGATTAACGAGGTTGGTCTGTACCAGTATATCGAAAAACCCTGGGACAATGATGATTTATTAATCATTCTTCGCAATGGACTGGAAAAGCAGCGATTAATGAAGCGCCTGCAGGAGAAAATTTCCGAAATCAATAGCGCGTATAATGATCTGCAAAATATTCAGACGGAAATTTTCAAAACTTTTGTTTAATCGAAATGATGCTAAAAGACAAACAGGTGATTTCTATGAAGCTCTTTTTCAAACTCATGCTCTCAATCTTTTTCTTCCTGGCGGTGGGTTGCCAATCGACAACACCCGAAACAGAAGAAGAAATGCCGCTGGACTTAAAGTGGATGCGCTACTCGGTTGAATATCAGGCACTTTGCACTCAGGTGTACCGCTTAGCCTGGAAATCCGTTAAACAACAGGCAGCCTCTCTGGACGAAGATTGGGTTGTTGTTCTTGATGTTGATGAAACAGCACTAGATAACTCCGGTTATCAGGAAATCCTTTATAAAGAGAAAAAAGACTTCCCCTACTTCTGGGATGATTGGGTGCTTCTCGAGGAATGTCCCCCGGTGCCCGGCGTGAAAGCATTTATTGACAGCGTTCGCTCTCTCGGCGACAACGCCCATATTGCTTTTATCACCAATCGTAACTTCCCGCTGACCGATGCAACTCGAAGTAATCTAACCGCTGTCGGTTTATGGGAAGATGGCGATGTTTTACTCTGCCAAAAAGGAAGAGAAGACACCAAAGGGATTCGCCGCGATGAAGTACGAAACGGCACCGGCCGCTGCGAAGGTATGGGCCCGCGAAAGATCATCGCTTTAATCGGTGACCAGATTGGCGACATGGATAGCTACCCGGAAGAAAAGCCCTCTGATGAACCCACTTTACAGGGCACGCGGGAAGCACATTTGAAAGAGTATTATCTAAATTCGGACAAATGGGGCACGGCCTATTTTATGCTGCCTAATCCGATGTATGGCTATTGGACCAGTGGCTACCAAAGATAACGCTTTGAATATTACCGGCCGGCTAAACTGTCGGCCAAACCAATGTTATTTAAACACTTAACCCACCTCAAATCTCACAGCACCCCACAGCCAACGTGACATTCATCACGGCAAAGGAAAATTTTGCTTGAATAGTACCCCAATAGAGTTTATCTTAACGTGTCTATGATTAAAGTTTATTTAGTTAAGTTCAGTTAAAATAATAAGTCATGTAAAAAAAATATGGTATGTTTTAACTGATTCCTTGTTCACTTTGTACGCATATTTTAAAGGATTTGTAATATTGACTGTTTAATATCTTGCGATTAAGTCAAAGTGATCGAGTTCTAATGCCTCCTGGATGGAGGATTTAATTAATTTCTTATTTAACTAAATTTAGTGGAGGAGTAATGAGGTACTTAGCTACCATCGCTCTTGTTTTATTGCTTGGTGTTTCATCAGTATTTGCCGGTAAATTGAAAGGTATCGTAAAGGATGCCGATAGCGGTGATGCACTGATTGGCGCGAACGTTGTTCTCGCTGGCACCACAAAGGGTTCTACTACGGACCAGGATGGCTTCTTCTTAATCACCGACCTCGCTGATGGTGATTATACAGTAGAAGTTAGTTATATTGGATATCAGCTTTTCGAAAAATCTGTCACCGTTGGTGATGGTGATGTTTCGCTTGATATCTCTCTCACCCCAATCTCTTTAGTTGGTTCCGCAATTAACGTTGTAACCAACCGCGCTCGTGAGCGGGAAACCCCGGTTGCTTTTACCGACGTTTCCAAAGAGAAAGTTGTAAACGAGCTTGGCTCCCGCGATATCCCGCTGGTATTAAACACGACTCCGAGTGTTTATGCTACTCAGGGTGGCGGCGGCGCCGGTGATGCTCGTGTAAACGTGCGTGGCTTCAACCAGCGTAATGTTGCTATTATGATCAATGGTGTTCCGGTGAACGATATGGAAAACGGCTGGGTTTACTGGTCGAACTGGGATGGCGTTGGCGATGCAACTTCTTCTATCCAGATGCAGCGTGGTTTAAGTGCTGTAAATCTGGCAACCCCGTCCATCGGTGGTACGATGAATGTAATTACCGACCCGGCTGCTCAGCAGCAAGGTGGTAAATTCCGCCAGGAATTTGGTGAGGGCGAATTCCTGAAGTCCACTGCTGTATTCAACACTGGCCTGATCGACGACAAATTCGCATTAAGCGCAGCTGTCGTTCGTAAAGTTGGTGATGGTATCATTAATGGTACCTGGACAGACGCATGGGCATACTACTTCGGTGGTGCTTACAATGTAAACAAGAATCACCGTTTGGAACTGTATGCACTCGGTGCACCGCAGCGCCACGGTCAGAATCTCTATCGCCAGAACATTGGTGTTTACAGTGAAGCATTCGCCAGAAGCCTAGATGATTACAACACAGATGCACTTGCAGACTTCACCCAGGAAGGCCGTCGTTACAATCAGAACGTCAGCCCGGTTAGTCCGAGTTATGCTGGCCAGCAAGCTGTTGGTGACGACCTATTCGATCGTTATGATCCGAACTTCATTAACGAAAGAGAAAACTTCTATCACAAGCCGCAGGTTAACCTGAACTGGTATGCCCGCCTGAACGAAACAACTAATCTCTATTCTATTCTTTACTACTCCGGTGGTAGAGGTGGTGGTACCGGTACTTTCGGTAGCCTGGTATGGGATTACTCCGGTGCTTCCCGTCGTGTAGACTATGATGGCACTGTTGCCAGAAATGCTGCTGAAGGCGCAAGCGGTTCCCGTGGTATCCTCAGAAACAGCCGTAACAATCAGTGGACTATCGGCGCAATCTCCAAGTTGGAATTCAAA
Source organism: Calditrichia bacterium (assembly GCA_028284905.1). Classification (GTDB taxonomy): domain Bacteria; phylum Calditrichota; class Calditrichia; order RBG-13-44-9; family J075; genus JACKAP01. Next base: position 284,424 of record JANQQU010000043.1, on the reverse strand, counting down.
GCCTCTGAAGCATTCAAAGGCACCGTGGGTATCGACTGGAGAACAGCTGAGATCGAACACTATCGCGAAGTTCGCGACTTGTTAGGTGGTCAGAACTTTACTGCAACTCACTCCGATTTCTGGACTGAGTCCGAGCAGCAAAGAGGTCTTGGCGACAAGATTGACTATGACAACACCAACGAAGTTGACTGGGTAGGCTTCTTCGGACAAGGTGAATACACCAGCGGTCAGTTCTCTGCTTATGGTATGGCTGGATATTCTACAATCAAATACAACTACACCGATTTCTTCTCCATGGCTGATGACGGAAACGCACTGCAGGTTGAGTCTGATCGCATTGGTGGTTATCAGGTAAAAGGTGGCTTGGGCTACCGTGTTAACGAAACTGTTCACGCTTATGTAAACGGTGGATTCGTTTCTAAAGTGCCGATTTTTGACAACGTTATTCACGACGAAGACGGTAGTCTCGTTGAAGATCCGACCAATGAGAAATTCACCTCTCTGGAAGCCGGATTGAATTTCCGTCTGATGGACGGCAAAATGAATGTTAAAACCAGCGTTTATAATACTTCCTGGAAAGACCGTGGTCAGAAGACGACTGTTGATCTGAACGATCCGGACAGAACTGAAGTTGTACTGTTCATGTCTGACGTTGATGCATTGCATCAGGGTGTTGAGCTGGAAGCTGCTTTCCAGCCAAACCGTCTGTTCCGTGTAGATGTTGCTGGTTCTGTTGGTAACTGGAAGAACACTGATGATGTAACTGCTACTTTCCGCGGTTACAATGCAAACACTGCAATTGCCGATACTACGCTGACCTTCTATGTGAAAGATCTGAAAGTTGGCGATCAGCCGCAAACTCAGTTAGCTCTCTCCGGTACACTCTTCCCGTTTGACGGCATGTCCATCCAGGGCTCACTACGTCACTATCGTGATTTCTACGCTGATTGGGATCCTTTCAGCCGTACCGACGCCAGCGACAGAGAGCAAAGCTGGAAAGCACCGAACTACAACCTGGTTGACTTGCACGTGAATTACCAGCTGCCGATCAACGTTACTTCCGTACGTCCGACGCTCTTCCTGCACGTTTTCAACCTGCTGGACGAAACATATATTCAGGATGCAACTGACAACAGCCGTTTCAACGCGTATCGCGACGATGGTGTAAACCACAAAGCGGATGATGCTGAAGTATTCCTGGGACTCCCCAGATTCTTCAACGCTGGTGTCCAGTTCAATTTCTAAGCATCTAATATTAGCATTGATTTATTTAAGGGCGGGTTTTTACCCGCCCTTTTTTTATTGACATCCCGGCGAAAAAATCGTTTCTTTCAAATCTCATTAAAAATGGACAAATCATGAAAAGAACGCTTCTTATTCTTCTCCTTAGTTTAATTGGTATAACCGGTTATGCCGATGAAAAACAAAATGTCATTCTTATATCTCTGGATGGTTTTCGCTGGGATTATCCAGATCGTGGCATTTCCCCTACCCTTTCAATGATCGAAGATGAAGGAGCGACCGCCGCGTCACTTGAGCCGGTATTCCCGAGCAAAACATTCCCAAATCACTTGTCTTTGGTTACCGGTATGTATCCGGAAAACCATGGTATTCTCCTGAACTATTTTCGCAACCCGCACACCAGAGAGGTATATCGCCTGGGAGATTCAGTATCCGTTCGCAGCAGTAAGTGGTACCAGGGAGAGGCTATTTGGGAAACTGCAGAAAGACAAAACGTTATTGCTGCCAGCTATTTCTGGCCAGGATCCGAATTACCGGATGCCCATCGCCGACCAACCTATCGGGAATTATATGACCATAATCGCCCCTATGAGAAAAGAGTAGAAGGGGTGATCAATTGGCTAAAACTGCCGGAGGAGAAACGGCCTCGCTTCATCACTCTTTACTTTCACGAAACGGACAGCAAGGGCCATCGCTACGGTCCCAACTCAGCCGAAGTAGACACGGCAATTGCCCTGGTCGATAGCCTGATCGGTATGCTAATTAAAGGATTAAAAGAGATCAACCAATTCGAAAAGACCAATATTATTATTGTCTCTGATCATGGTATGACCGACGTGCATACCGATCGAGTTGTAAATATTGAAACCATTTTGTCCGGATTTAAATGTGAATACACCACCGCCGGCACTTTGCTCATGATTAAGCCACACCCCGGAGAGGCCGCGGATATTTATAATGTGCTGAAGAAGAATGAGCGTCATTACAAGGTCAGTTATAAAGAAGATCTACCAGCTTATTATCATTTTTCAAAACACCCTTATATCTTGCCGATAGTTGTTGAGGCAGAATTAGGCTGGAGTGTCGTTGATAATCGGGCAGAAAGGCGACTAATGCGTTTCCCGGGTCCTGGCGGGGCTCATGGGTATGACAGTCATAATCTCGAAATGCATGGGTTATTTTATGCGATTGGACCGGCATTTAAAAAAGGATACCGTACCGGCACTGTCCGGGCGATAGACGTTTATCCGTTAATGTGTAAAATACTCGGCATTTATCCCCGCCAGAATATTGATGGTCGGCTTGAGCGAATCTCAGCGGTCCTGAAATAATTCAATGCAGTTACGATCTTAATATGTTTCGGATCTCCGTAATCATACCGACCTTCAACAGGGGCACACAACTAATACGTGCCCTGGATTCAGTTTTAGCCCAAACCTATCCCCCACTGGAAATCATCGTCATAGATGATGGTTCTACAGATGATACCGCAAACATTGTTCGGAAGCAATATCCGTCGGTCACTTATCAACTCCAGGAAAATCAAGGCGTTAGTAGTGCCAGAAATCGCGGACTGGAAATCGCCAGCGGTGATTGGATAGCATTTCTGGATTCCGACGATGCCTGGCTACCGGAAAAACTGGCCCGGCAGGTTGCCAGCTTGCAAGAATCCCCCGAATATAAAATTTGCCACACAGAAGAAATTTGGATTCGCCGGGGGAAACGGGTCAACCCGCGTAATAAACACCAGAAGTATGGTGGCAATATCTATGAACATTGTCTACCGCTTTGTGTAATTTCCCCTTCCGCCGTTATGATTCATCAGGATATTTTTAGAGATATTGGAAATTTTGATGAATCTCTACCTGCTTGTGAAGACTATGACCTTTGGTTGCGCATTTGCGCTCATTATCCGGTATTATTTATCGAAATGCCACTCATCTATAAATACGGGGGACATACGGATCAACTTTCGGCAAAACACTGGGGAATGGATCGCTTTCGAATCCGTGCGCTGGAAAAAAGCATTAACAGCGACAAGCTAAGCGAGTCACAACTTCAGGCAGCAGTAAAGATGCTATTGAACAAAATAGAGATATTTCTAACAGGTGCGATTAAGCGTGATCAGAAAGAAAGTATACTTAAATACCAGCAGAAGAAGCGCCATTATAAACAGATTTTCGGTAGTTTTCTATAAGAAGGTTCATTATTTTGTAACACAATTGTAACATCCTGCTATTACTTTTGTTCTTCGAAACGGAAAGCAACAAAAGAGGATTTAGAATGAATCAGAATTTTACAATATTTATTGTCGAGGATGATCCTGACATTACCGAAATTCTTGAGGACAATCTCTGGCGGGAAGGTTACAGAATTAGAACTTTCACCGACGGTGTAAAGGCGTACGACACAATTGTGAAAACGCCGCCGGATCTCATCTTACTGGATTTAAATCTCCCCTCCATGAGCGGCATTGAACTTTGTAAGTATGTCCGTGCCAATGACATGACCAATGAGATACCGGTAATTATGCTGACGGCCCGCAGCGAAGAGATTGATAAAATTATCGGTTTCGAGGTTGGTGCCGATGATTTTGTTACGAAGCCTTTCAGCCCCCGGGAATTAATGGCACGGGTAAAGGTACATTTGAAGCGCAGTAAAAAAACGGCATTCAATGAATTCCGCCAGGAACATCTCCGGGCGAACTTCTCAACACACGAAGTTTTCGTACATAATGAGGCCGTCGACCTTACCCCCATCCAGTTCAAATTACTGAAGCACTTGATTGAAGCCGAAGGAAAGGCTGTTTCCCGGCAAAATTTACTTGATTCTATCTGGGGAGAAGATTATTATGGCGATCCCCGGACCGTTGATGTTCACATTACCCGACTGCGGGAAAAAATCGATAAAGAGAATCAATTTATTCTAACGGTCAAAGGGGTAGGATACCGCTGGAATAAAAAATAATGCGTTTACCAAGTTTAAATCTGCGTTACAAACTTTTTCTCATCCTGCTCAGTTCGCTTTTTCTGGGACTGGGCGTTGTAGGAACAGCCCTTTATTTTCAATTTGAATCTTTCCTGTATCAACGCGTAAAAAACATCACTGCAACCTACCTGGATCTTGCGGCACAATCTATTGACAATGAAAAAATAGTCGCTGATGAATCCCTTTACTTAAAAGGTTTTGTCGACAATATTGCGACAAAAACAGCCTGTCGGGTAACAATTATCGATCAGGATGGGAAAGTGCTGGCTGATTCAGAAATTCCGATCAATGGCCTTCCCATGGTGGAAAACCACATCAATCGCCCGGAAATTCAAACTTCCCTTCATTCCAGCTACGGTTTCGATCTCCGCACCAGTCAAACCATTAAGGAGAAGTTACTCTATGTCAGCAGGGCTGTTTACCAGGAAGATGTTCATATCGGTTTTTTGCGACTGGCTGTTTTCTCAAATTCCACCAATGAAATGCTTACAACAGCACGAAGATATTTTATTGTTGCCGGCATCCTTATTTTTGTGCTGAGTGCATTATTAATAATGCCCCTTTCCCGCAATATTACCGAGAACATTAAAGACCTGGGCTTAAAGGCCCGGCAAATAGCGGATGGCGATTTAGATGTGCGTATAAAACTTCGCACCAATGATGAGCTGAAAGAACTTGGCAGCAGCTTGAATGAAATGGCGATTAAGATATCCGGTTATCTGCGCAGGCTGGCCCAGGAACGGCAGGACTTGAATACGGTATTATCTTCGATCAATGAAGGTATTATTGCTATTCAGGCGAATCAGCGGATCATTTTCTTCAACAACCAGGCATTAAAATTACTGGATTGCCATGAAGAAACTATTTTGGAAAAAGACTATCATCAGATCATTGAGAACAAACATCTTACTTCGCTGCTGGATAATTTCTTCAAAAAACCGTTTTTGATTAGTGATGAGATTGAATTGTCCCGTGATAAGATCCTGGAAATATCGATGATTCCATTTAATCTACAGGACATTCAGCGAAAAGGCGTGGTATTAGTACTCCGGGATATTTCCCATTACAAAAAACTGGAAAAAATTCGCCGCGATTTTGTGGCCAATGTTTCTCACGAATTTAAAACGCCACTAGCGGCAGTTCGGGGCTATTCTGAGACGCTTCTTGACTGGGGCCTTGAAGAACCGGAAATGAGCCGGAAATATATTCAGAAAATAATCAAGCAGTCCCATCAGCTGGAGAATCTTGTCTCGGACCTGCTTCAACTGGCCAGGATCGAAAGATTACAAAATATTGAACTGCGAGGCTTCCAGCCAGATGCCATAGTAAATGACGTTGTCAGTCAGTATATGGAACTTGCCCAGGCAAAAGATCTGGAATTAACGGTAAAACTGCAGTCCGGACGCTACCAGATTCTCGGAGAGCCGGAGATGTTTCGCTCGATCATCGCAAACCTTGTGGACAATGCGGTAAAATATTCTACCCAGGGCGGAAAAATATTAGTGCATACCCAAATAAATGGCGCTTATTGTATATTTTCGGTTCAGGATACCGGCATCGGGATACCGGAAAACGAACAGGGGCGCATCTTTGAACGCTTCTATCGGGTGGACAAAGCGCGTTCGCGACAGATTGGCGGCACCGGCCTGGGACTTTCCATTGTTAAGCACCTTGCCGAACTTCAAAATGCAGAGATCTGGATGCAAAGTAAAGTTGATACCGGCAGTATTTTTTCCGTAAAGTTTCCGCTCTCCGCCAGCGCCACGATTTCCTAGCATTCAGAACTTCAAAATTTTCAACCACTAATCCCCTCTCCAGGTTTGTAGACTTACCTTAAATGCCACATCTGTCTTTATATTTCGTAAATATTTTCTTAACAGAGATTCATTTCTCCTTCGCATGAATTTATTCCGTCACACACATGCCTTTAACAAAAACGCAACATGATTCATATTACTTTCTCTCGTGTTAATTGATGAAACATTAGTTCTATTTGTATTTTTTACGGGAGATAAGTATGCAAACTTTCACTACAAAACGAGATAGTATCCGCAAGGATATTGTACGATGTATCGGAATGATACTCGCTTTTATGTTATTGGTTTTACCCACCGCATTTCTTCAAGCACAAGCAGGTATTGGCAGTATAACCGGTCAACTGGTTGATTCGGAAAACGGTGATCCGTTAATTGGTGCTAATATTATTATAGAAGGTAGCTCCATGGGTGCCTCAACGGATATTCATGGCATCTTCTCAATCACATCTGTACCGGTTGGCACATATATTCTCGTTTTAGATTATATCGGATATACAAATACGCGTATAACCGATGTAGAAGTTAAAATAAATGAATCTACGAAACTGGAACTGGCCCTTGCTCCGGAAACGATCAAGGGTGATGTCGTTGTTGTTGAAGCAAAGTTGCTGGAAAACACCGACGCTTCACTGTTAAAGAAACGCCAGAAAGCGGCTGCAGTGAGCGACGCGATCAGCGCGGAAGAAATTTCCCGCAGTGGCAGCGGTGATGCTGCAGAGGCAATGACCCGTGTTACCGGCGCATCGGTTGTCGGCGGCAAATATGTTTATGTGCGTGGCCTTGGCGAGAGATATAGCAATACTCAATTAAATGGTGCGGAGCTGCCCAGTGCGGATCCGGATAAAAAAGCGGTTCAAATGGACATGTTCCCCTCCAATCTGCTGGATAACATCGTCACACAAAAGACTTTTACACCGGACCAACCGGGCAATTTTTCGGGCGGGATTGTGAATATCGGCACAAAATCTTTCCCGGATGGTTTCACTTTGAAATTCTCCACCTCTTCTTCCATGAATTCTCAATCAACTTTCAATGATGATATGCTCACCTACCAGGGTGGCGACCGGGATTGGCTGGGTATGGATGATGGCAGCCGTGAAATTCCGGACGTTCTCGCAGACCCGAATATCGAGATTCCCTCTGTCGGTGCTGCCAGAAATGATGCAGCTTTAGCCAGTCAACTGGATCAATTCTCTACGGCTTTCAGTCCGGTCATGGCACCGAGCAGCCGCAGCGGCCCGGTTAATCAAAGCTACAGCTTCTCGATTGGTAACAATACCACTCTCTTCGGAAAACAGCTCGGATATCTTGCCAGTGTTAATTACGGACGCAAGTTTTCCTATTATGACGAAGGCACCGTCGGTGGCTGGCAGTTAACTGGCCAAACAGACCTTACTGATTCTCTGAATAATAACTACCTCCTGGGAGATGCCAGAGGCGTTGAAGAAGCTAACTGGGGTGGATTGGGAACATTATCCTACAAACCGCATCAGAACCATCAGGTGGCCTTCAATGTTATGTATTCACAAAATGGCGAATCCAGCGCCCGCTTTCTTAAAGGAATGTTACCTCGCGATTTATCCGGTGTGGATACTTTCGAAACCCGGGCGCTTGGATATAAAGAGCGTAATGTTCAGTCTTATCAATTAAAAGGTGAGCATTTTCTGGAAGGCCTTGGTGGCATGAACATCGAGTGGATGGGTAACCTGGCCGGTTCATCTCAGGAAGAGCCCGACCTGCGTTATTTCACTAATGACTTCCGCCGTTTCACCAGAAACGGTCTGGATACGCTCTTATACAGCATTCGCGCCAGTGTTTATCCAGAGCCGACACGCTACTTCCGCGATCTGGAAGAAGACACTCGCTCCTTTAGCAGTAAATTTACTGTTCCTTTCAAGCAGTGGGGCGATTTAAGCAGCAAGTTCATCTTCGGTGGTGCGTATAGTTATAAAGAGCGCGCACAAAGTGAACGTCGATTCACCTATCGTAACCTGGATCCTGATTCTTACACCGGCGACCCTGCATCCTACTTTTCCGCAGAGAATACCGGAATCATTGATACAACAAACGGCCGTTATACTTTCGGTAACTATATTTCCGATTCATCTGAAGATCGTGGCAACTATGAAGGTGATGAAAAGGTTTCCGCCGGATTTGCGATGGTGGAATTACCGCTGAGCAGTCAATTAAAAGTGATCGGTGGCGCTCGTTTCGAAGCAACCCGCATGAATGTTGTCAGCCAGGACAGTACACTGGATCCCGGCAAATTAAATGTTGATGACTGGCTGCCTTCTGTTAATCTGGTTTATCAGTTGATGCCGAATATGAATGCCCGCGCAGCTTTTGGAAAAACGCTTGCTCGTCCGCTCTTCCGTGAGAAGGCTCCGGGTTATGTATCTTTCGATTTCGTTGGTGGTTTCCTCTTTATTGGTAACGGCGAATTGCAACGCACACTAATCGACAATTATGACCTTCGCTGGGAATGGTTTACCCGCCCGGGTGAGATTATCGCTATCAGCGGTTTTTACAAAAAATTCAGAAATCCGATTGAGAGAGTGCTTCTCCATGAGAACGGTGAAATTCAGTTTCAAAATGTAGATGAAGCACAAGTACAGGGTCTGGAAATTGAAATGCGTAAGAGGCTGGATTTCCTCCACAACTCCCTCGCAAACTTCCAGCTAGGTGGCAACCTTTCTCTGGTGAGCTCGGAAGTCGTTATTCCTGAAGTGGAATTAGAAAGAATTCGCTTTTTCGATCCGGATGCATCTGACAAGAGGGAACTCCAGGGACAGTCTCCTTATATCTTGAATCTGGAGCTGGCTTATGACAACTATAATACCGGCACTACTTTCGGCGTATTCTATAATATTTTTGGCGAACGCCTTTCGGAAGTCTCCCTGGGTGGCACTCCCAATGTGTTCGAACAACCGCGCCCGGCATTGAGTCTAACCCTTTCCCAGAAGCTGCTTAACGGCCTAAAGGCAAAATTTTCGGCAAGAAATATTCTCGATTCCTCTATCCGCAAAACACATGAATTTAAAGGAGCTGAGTATATCTTCTCGGAATATAATACCGGACGTACTTTCTCACTGGGAGTTAGTTACGAAGTTCAATAAAATCAAACATTAAGCATCACTAACAACTATACCTTTTTGATTGCGGTGCATAGCACTGCCCCGCTGGCACCGAAATCATTCTTAAACATGAACATCAAACATTCTTAACAGATTTGTTAGCCAAACATAAACTGCATCAAATAACTATTGATTCTTAACTAATACCATAATCATTTATTATCAGGAGGCACTATGTTGCGTATTTCGACACTAATCTTTTTATTATTTTCATACGCGGCTTTTTCCCAGACAATCGTACCCGTCACTGACGCTGACATTCAACCGGGTCAAACCGTAAATTGGACAGCAGACAACATCTATGTTATGGACGGGTTTGTTTTTGTTGACGAAGGAGCAGTATTAAATATCGAGCCAGGTACTGTTATTAAAGGCAAGCCCGGTGAAGGCGCAGATGCAACTGCATTAATCGTTGCTCGCGGCGGTATCATTCAAGCTTTAGGGACAGCAGACAATCCGATTATTTTTACCATGGAAGCAGATGATACAAACGATCCGTTTGATATCGCAGCCAATACCCGTGGTCAATGGGGCGGGTTGATTATACTTGGTAGAGCTGAAATCAACACAACCACCGGCGTTGGCCAGATTGAAGGTCTCCCGACAACCGAACCGCGCGGCGCTTATGGCGGCACAGACAATGCAGACAGCTCCGGTGTTGTACGCTATGTTTCTATCCGTTACGGTGGTTCCAATATTGGACAGAACAATGAAATCAACGGTTTAACCATGGGTGCTGTCGGTAACCGCACCGTTATCGAATATATTGAAGTATTCAACAATAAAGATGATGGCTTCGAGTGGTTTGGCGGCACTGTAAATACGCGTTACTTAGTAGCTGCATTCTGCGGTGACGATGCTTTCGATTATGACGAAGGTTTCCGCGGCTATGGTCAGTTCTGGTTCAGCCTTATGGCGGACGACATTGGCAACCGTGCCGGTGAGCATGATGGTGGTACTGATCCGGAAGGTGGCATGCCCTTCGCTATCCCGGTAGTTCACAATGCTACCTACATTGGTTCCGGTGCAACCAGCTTCAACGCAGAGAACGATGTTGTTTTCAAAATTCGTGACAACGCTGGTGCGAAGTATTACAACAGTGTATTCACCGATTTCTTTGAAAAAGCTGTAGATATTGAAGATGTTTCCGGCGACTCTCTCACCGATAGCCGTGCACGTTTTGAAAATGGCGACATTGTCTTCAACAACAATATCTGGTATGGCTTTGGCGCAGGAGACAACCTGGACAGTATGATCACGAAAGACTGGGCACGCCCCTACTTTGCTGATGCAGCCAACAACAACTGGATTGAAGATCCGCAGTACAATAGCGTAGACCGTGGCCATGACAATCTGATGAGCCCGCTCCCCGAGTCCACCAGCCCGGTATTTACTCGTCCGAAGGCTGCTGCCCCGAGCAATTGGTTCAAGAATGTTAATCACCTGGGCGCTTTCGGAACCAACAACTGGACCCGAGGCTGGACATTCCTCTCCGAGGTTGTTACCGGTATCGATGAAACCCCGATCAATACCAGTATTCCGACTGACTATGAAATTAGCCAAAACTATCCGAATCCGTTCAACCCTTCCACTAGCATCGACTATTCTGTGCGCAGCAATGCCCTGGTAGAAATTACCGTCTACAACATCCAGGGACAAAAAGTTGCTACGCTGGTTAACGGATATCGTCCGGCAGGCGCATACACTGTTAAGTGGAATGCCGAGAATTTACCGAGTGGTGTTTATTTATATCACTTCCAGGCTGGCAACACTGTTCAGACCAAGAAGATGATGCTCATTAAGTAATCACCAGTATCGGTTGCAGACTCCCGTAAAAGCAGAGGGCGGCGCCTTGTAGTATTAAAGGCGGCGCCTTTTGTATTATAGCGCAGACAAAAGAAATATTGCTGGAATTTTAATCGACACAGGTATATTTTTAGCAACATTTATAACTTGGGGATCAAATGATAATCGGCGTTATTTCTGACACACATGGCCTGCTCCGGCCGGAAGCGTTAGCGGCACTTGAAGGATCGCAGGCAATTATTCATGCGGGTGATATTGGCGAACCGGAAATCATCGCCAGACTAGAAGAAATTGCCCCGGTAATTGCAGTGCGTGGTAATGTTGACAGAGAGGAATGGTGTTATCAATATCCCTTAACGAATGTTCTGGAAATTGACGATCAAATGTTCTACGTACTCCATGACATTGAAACACTCGACTTAAATCCGGCAGCAGCAGGTTTTTCCGCGGTAATTTATGGCCATTCCCACCGGCCGGAAATAGAAAAGCAGGACGGAGTTTATTTCTTTAATCCCGGCAGCGCAGGCAGGCGACGTTTTACTTTGCCGGTTACTATAGGCAGAATTACCATCCGTGGCAATAAGATCGAACCGGAAATTATCCATCTGGACATTCCGGAAACCCGGAAATAATTTCGTTGTTCATTGTTCAAGGAACGAGCAACGAACAACGATTCACTACATTCCCAAAGCTACGGCTAGGCGACGAACGCTGCTTCGAATTTTTTTCTCACTAAAACCGGCATATCCCAACACCAATCCCGGGGGTTGTTTATGCATCTCAGTATAGCCGGAAATGGGTGCAGTTACAATACCGGCTTCCTCAGCGCGTCTGGCAGCAGTTTGGTCATCCCACTCTTCCGGCAGCCAAACGACAACATGCATACCGGCATCAGCAAAGTCGATTCTTAACTGCCCCTTAAATTCTTCTTCAATCGCCTGACACATCACTTCCTGACGGGCTTCATATAACAGCCGCATCCGGCGAATATGACGGGTAAAGTGGCCTTCTTCAATAAAGCTGGTAAGCACCATTTGTTCAAAGGTTGGGTTATGGCGGTCTATCACTGTTTTAGCAGCGATAAATCCTTCAGCCATATTCTCCGGAACTACTAGGTAGCCCATTCGCAGAGCGGGGAAAAGCACTTTGCTAAAAGTCCCGAGATAAATCACCCGCTCGTTCACATCCAGTCCCTGCAAGGAAGACAGCGGCCGCCCGCAATACCGATATTCGCTATCGTAATCGTCCTCCATTATCCAGGCATCGTTTTCTTCCGCCCATTCGAGTAGCTGCAGCCTCCGGCAAACACTCATTGTTACGCCAAGTGGGAATTGATGTGAAGGCGTTACGTATGCCAGACGAGCGCCACTATCGAGACCGCGGCCATATTCGACGTCCAGCCCCTCCTCATTAATTGGAATCGGAATCGGACGGACACCGGCGCCGAGCATCGCCCGCAAAGCGCCTATGTAGCCGGGGTCCTCCATCCAGGCAGCATCGCCAGCATCGAGCAACAATCTGGTTACCATATTCAGTGCTTGCTGGGCCCCATTAACAATGATCACCTGGGATGCTTCACAGCGGACAGCCCGGGCCGTGCGTAAATAGTCGGCAATTGCTTCCCGCAATGGTGGAAAACCAGCCGCGCAGTTGTAACTGAGTCCATGGGATGGCATCGACCGCAACTGCCGGGCTGCCAGTCGGGACCAAACGTCATATGGAAATTCATCTAACGCTGGCAAGCCATGCTGGAAGGGGCGGATATCATCTCGGCTATTAATAGTGCCAATCGGCATTTCTGTGAGAATGGCACCGCGTTGAGAAAATCCGATTTCATGGGGGCAGGTTGGCTTCTCTCTCTCCGCTTCCTTCGGTACTTGAAGGAGGTTGTCGGGCAATGTTTCCGTTATATAAGTACCGGAACCGGTACGCCCTTCAAGATATCCTTCACTTAAAAGATCATCAAAAGCGAGCATCACCGTATTGCGGGATACACCCAGTTCAGCAGCAAGAATTCGGGTCGCAGGGAGCCGTTGCCCGGGACGTAAGCGACCATTCAATATCGCTTGTTGCAAATATTCATAGAGTTGCCGATACATCGGCATATTTGCTTCAGCATCGAGATTTAAACCGGCAAGCACCAGTTCACGTGTCATTTTTGCCATAATTTACCCCTTTTAAATCGGCCCTACCAATTTAACACAAAATGGCTCTTTTGCAAGTGCCAAAATAATTATATTTTAAATCGACCATAAAAAAGGAGGCACTAAGATGCGCCAGAACACCGAAAGACAAGCAACATCCTGGAAAACAGAAAAGCTATTATTGCGGACCTATCTTTCGGCAAAAAACCTGAAAGAAGATATCCGCAAAAATATACAGGATTATTGGAAGAATGGCTGGACTTTCCGGGGAATGAACACCAGAGGTCCGTATTTGTTCATCTGTTTTAAACGAAAATCCAGGCCAAGCAGGTATTCTCAAATTGATCAGCGAATTCCTTGTGGATGTTCGCTCTAAAATGAGAAATTAAGCAAGAAGCGGATTGTTATTGCAATCCGGGAGGTTCAGATTAAGGGCATATCAAACATATCTAATTTATGACCGTGACCAGCTGAAAGCAGCTAATGAAGGGGAAGCAAATGAAGGCAGCATCAAGAAATACATCAATGGGGATTATATTAGCATTAGGAATCGTTTATGTAATTTGGGGGTCAACATATCTCGGGATAAAGTTTGCGATAGAAACGATACCACCATTTATAATGTGTGGCATACGCTTTCTTATTGCCGGCGCACTTTTATATGGATGGGCAAGATTTCGCGGTGAAGCCAAACCTACCCGGCGTCAATGGTGGAGTGCGACATTCATCGGCGGACTGCTTCTGCTGGGCGGTAACGGTTTATTATCCTGGGCAGAACAATATGTTTCCTCCGGAATCGCGGCGCTCATCGTTGCAACAACCCCGATCTGGCTGGTATTGCTGGATTGGCTCTGGCTGAAAAATGCCCGTCCTAACAAAATGATTTTCGCAGGCTTATTATTCGGTTTTATTGGCATTGTTCTGCTTGCCGGGCAAGGCGGTGAAGGCGAGGCATACGCGATTGACACTTTAGGCGTTATTGCCATATTGCTTGCTGCATTTTTCTGGGCAATTGGTTCCTTGTATTCGAAGAAAGCAGACCTGCCAGGCAACGCATTACTTTCAGTGGGTATGCAGATGTTTGCCGGTGGACTACTGCTTACAGCCACTGGTCTCATTGGCGGCGAATGGCAGGCGTTTTCATTTTCGGAGGTAACTGCAAAATCCTGGGCAGCCCTGGCATATTTAATTGTTTTTGGCGCTATGATTGGATTTACCTGCTACCTTTGGTTGTTAAAAAATGCACCGGCAGAACTGGTCGCAACCTATGCTTATGTTAATCCGGTTGTCGCAGTATTTCTTGGTTGGGCATTAGCTTCGGAACCGATCACCATGCAAACATTGATTGCCAGTGGCGTAATTGTTTTCTCCGTCGTTCTGATCACTTTTGGAAAACGCTCACCGAGCACAACCAAAAAAGTAAATGCACCGGTAATTTCCCAGGAAAAAGCAGCCATTCGCAGACGATTAATCCGACGCAGATCGGTGCGTAACTTGCGGCATTTGGCTAATCGAAAGCTTGTTCAGATCAGAAAGGAACCGGCATGAAAACGGTTGGCATTGTTGGTGGCATCGGTCCGGAATCAACACTAGACTATTATGCTCGGCTAAATACAGCTTTCAAGCGGAGGGATCCGTTTGGCAACTATCCGCAGATCATCATTAACAGCATGAATCTGAAGCGAGTTCTCGATCATATTCATGAAGGCCGATTTGATATGCTCGCGACGGAGATGGCATACGCAGTCGGCAAACTTGCCGATGCCGGTGCAGACTTTGCAGTATTGTCTTCCAATACAGCGCATATCGTCTATGATCAGGTGCGGGATCAATCTCCATTACCAATGATCAGCATACTGGATGCAACGTGTCGCCGGGCAAATCAGCTGGGACTAAAACGGTTGGGATTATTTGGCACACGCTTTACCATGCAGGGTGAATTCTACCAGGTCGCGGCCGCAAGGCACGCGCTTGAACTTGCATTGCCGGATCCGGATGCTCAGCATTTTATTCATGATAAATATCTAAATGAATTGGTCAATGGTATACTTCTCGATGAAACCAGGGCAGGCTTGAAAAAGATCGTCGCCAGGATGAAAAGCACAGAAACCATCGAAGGCATCATTCTTGGCGGCACAGAACTTCCGCTAATTATTAAAGAGCCGATGATTGCCGGGATACCAGTACTGGACACCTCCGGCATACATGTGGAAGCAATTGTCAATCGTTTATTCGGAGAATAAATCGAAGCCTACCGGCCAAACTAACTTCAATCTTCTTCTCCAAACAAATAGCTGCCATCTTTAACTCGCACAGTTACAGATGGCAGTTTTTTATTTTCCTGGAAATAGTCATACCCGATTTTCAGGTTTTCCCAAAAGTCCAGCAATGTAGATTCATCTTCAAATCTTTTCCGAAGCGCATCGTATTTTTCCCCGGACAATTCATCAGGAAAAATATGGACCGGAATCTTTTCTTGCCCCGCCGATTTCGCCCAGACGCAGGCCAGGTACAACTCCTTGATCCACTCATCAGTAATTGGTACACAGCCAATTGTAACACAGGCGCCGTGAATAAAAATGTCTGCGCCGGGACGGCTACGATCTCCTAATATTCGATCGGATTGATTTGGATAGTTAATTCCCAGGGAAAGATAAAAATTACTCGCCGGATTAAAGCGATCTATATAGTAAAACCCTTCAGGAATTTGCAGGTCTCCCTCCCTGCGCTTTGGTCCTGGCTGGCCGGACAGGCTACAAATTTCGTAAGTCGTCAACAATTGAAACGAATCGGCTGTCGCCGCTCTTGCCCATAACTCCACGAGTTGACTTTTTTTAAATACTCGAATAAACAATTCAGTGGCATCCGGATTTAGCGCTAAAGCGTCGTATTTTTCCTTTAATGAATACTGCTTTTCAGATATAGCGCTGCGGACCCTTGGATAGCGTTTTTGCTTCTCAAGGAACTCCCTGGGGGATTGTGCAAGAAGGGCATTTCCGCAAATCAATAGTGTTAAAACAAGGTAAAGAGAACGTTGGTAATATCCTGATATCATTGGCTCACTCTGGTCAGTTATAAGTAAAATTCACTGTAAAAATACTCATAAAGTTAAAAGGTTAATGATCCCGATCACAGTTGAAGCGTCAAAAGTATACTATGGTGATAACATCTGATCTATTCTATATAAAACTCGCAGCAATTTTTGATTTCAAATAATCAGATATGCGCTATTTGAATACTCTGGGAGAGATAATCAAAGTTAACACCTGGCGCATCCTTTGCTTAAACCGCACTGATCTTTTAATATTTTCCACCACAAATAGCAAAATGGATTTGGCTGATGACTCGCATCATACTTGTAACGCTTATACAACTTTTTTTGTTTTCCGGAATTTATGCAAATGGACCGGTAAGACTCACACCACAGAAGAAATGGCAGAAAGCGAACATCGCACTGCAGCAACAGAATTATACCCAGGCATTACGCTTGTATAAAGAGGTATTAATTCATTGTAAACAAACCAAAAACCTTTCCGGTACTGTTAACGCGCTGGAAGCGGTTGCTATCGTTTACAAAAAACAGCAAAAGTATAATGAAGCCCGGCATTATTGTAAACAAGCTTTAAAAACCGGCAATGCCACTTATCGTTCCTTCTACACCCTGGCACAAATTGCCTATGACCGCTACAACGACAAAAAAACCGCATTACGATATTGCACAGAAGGCCTCAACAAATTTCCTGACAGCAAAGATCTGAATACTTACAAAGAGAACCTTCTTCGCCAGCCCGGCCAGCCATCACTTAAGCCGGTCCATCACTCGCGGCAACGGGCAGTAGGAAAAACATCCCGCCATAAATTATCGCAAATGGAAATGGAAGTGATTCGGGAGATGAACCTTGCCCGGCAAAACCCTTCCGCTTATGCCCGCCATTTGGAAAAACTCCGCCCGTATTACCATGGCGACCTCCTCCGCATTCCCGGGGAAACGCCGGAACGAACCCATGAAGGCGTAAAAGCGTTGGATGAAGCAATCAGCTACCTAAAAAGAATAGCCTCTCTTCCTGCGATGCGCATGTCGATTGGCATGTCACTCGCTGCCCGCGATCACGTGCGCGACCAAAGCCGCAGTGGAAAAACCGGGCATATTGGTGGTGATGGCAGCAAGCCCTACGAAAGAATGGAACGCTATGGTATTTGGGAAGGCCTATCGGGAGAGAATATTGCCTATGGCGACAACAGCGCCCGCATGTTCGTCATGAAATTAATCATTGATGACGGCGTTCCCGGAAGAGGCCATCGGGATAATATTTTTAGTAAAGAATTCCGGGTAGCAGGTGCCTCCATCAGCTCTCATCCCATTTATCAAACCATGTGTGTTATTACTTACGCCAGTGGATTTACAGACAATTAATCACTATTTACATCTGGCCTGCTGCTGACGATCCGCAGGCCGAACTGATATCATTCCCTCCTCACATTTATTTTCTTTCTCACGAAGTTATTTTAGCTGCCAATTCCGTTTTGATAAGTCCTCCAAAAAAGTTAAACTTTCCACTGTTTTGCAGGTGCACCTTTCGATGTGATCTTTCTGCAATCCATCTTCACTAGTTCATCATTTTGGCAAATTATCGTGAGGAAAGTTATGGCCTGGATTAAAGTTTATTCTATTGAAGAAACCAGTGGCTTCCTCAGAAAACAGTATGATGCCGCAATTAAGCGCGCTGGCAAAATATGGAACATTGTCAGCATCATGGGGCAAAATCCCCGCACCCTAAAATTTTCAATGGATTTTTACGGCGCCATCATGATGGGCCGTTCCCCTTTGAGCCGCGGCCAACGAGAGATGCTCGCGGTCGTTGTGTCCTCCGCAAATCATTGTCACTATTGACGGCGGGCGCATGCGCATGACCTCCGTGAAGAGGTTAAAGATTTTGGCATTACTGATGAGCGGACTGCGGATTTATTTGTGCATCATATTACCGTCGATTGGCGAAAAGCCGGATTATCCAATATTGACATTGCCCTTTGTGAGTATGCAGAAAAATTAACATTGCGACCGAGAGAAATGGCGGAGGCTGACATCGTTCACTTGCGCAACCTTGGCCTGGATGATGTTGCGATTCACGACGCAACCCAGGTAATCAGTTACTTCAATTACATCAATCGCATTGCAGATGCGCTATCTGTCGATCACGAACCGGATGTGAAACCCTGGGAAATTCATCCGGACAATTGGCAGGAAGCCTAAAAATGGCGTGCGGCATTTCCAGAGACTAAACACTTTATGAGCATATACAAGCATTTCATCATTACTTAGTGAGGGTTTGAATGATTACTTTATTTTTAAGGTGTAAAACGAACAGACAACTGAGCGCCCTGCTTCTGCTCTGCCTGCTTCTGGGTAGCAGCTTAAGCATATCAGCTCAGACCACGACGCCAACAACCGGGTTGCGGGACAATGCGCCGACCTATCATGCATTGACTAATGCAAGAATTGTAACCGCACCGGGCAAGGAGATCCCTAAAGGGGTTATTCTACTAAAAGCTGGCATCATTAAAGCTGTCGGCGAAAAAATCGAGATTCCTGCAGATGCCCGCGTTTGGGACTACAGTGGGAGAACAATTTATCCGGGGCTGATCGAAAGCTATAGTCATTTAGGCATTGCCAAACCCGATCCGAAGGCCGAGAAAGGGCCGGAGCATACGCTCGCCCACTGGAATCCTTTCGTATTAGCTGCTCGGAATGTCCTGGAAAATTTTCAGCCGAAAGAGAAAGATATCAGCGCTTTACGCGCCAAAGGTTACACCAGTGCCCTGGTCGTACCCCGTCAAGGAATTTTCCGTGGCAGTAGTGCCCTGGTCAGCCTCGGTAAAACTATCGGTAAAGCACAAATTATAAATCCGGAAGCTGCTCAGCATATCTCCTTTAGAAAAGGCATCAGCCAGAGTGGTTATCCGAATTCGTTAATGGGCAGCATCGCTTTGATACGGCAGATTCTATTGGATGCGCAATGGTATCAGTCTGCCCAGGCTGCTTATCGGCAGAACCCCACGCAACCGGCACCGGCAGCAGATGAAGCCTTGCTTGCTTTGCAGGGTGTCATCAACAACAAAATACCGGTTATTTTTGAAGTAGCCACCGAGAACAATCTCCTGCGGGCGCTAACTATTGCCCGGGAGTTTAATCTTTCAATCAATGTCAAAGGCAGTGGACGGGAATACTTTCATATAGCTGCGCTCCCCCACCCTCAGCTAAACACCCTTATTTTGCCCACAGATTTTCCGGATAAGCTGGCATTGGATACCCCGGAATCTTCACTGGATCTTTCCCTGCTGCAACTTCAGCATTGGGAGCAGGCACCGACCAACCCGGCAAAGATAGCAGCTGCAGGGGTACCTTTTGCTCTCACCAAGCCGGATTTTGCGAAAGAACTCCCACGGGCGAAAACGGCAGGACTTACCGAAAAAGATGCCCTGGCAGCCCTGACAACAACGCCGGCAAAAATGCTTGGCGTCGACAATATTCTCGGCAGCATCGCTGTTGGCAAACGGGCACACTTACTTGTTTCTGATAAGGGTCTTTTCGAAAAAGGCCGGGAAATTCTTGATGTCTGGGTAGATGGTGAACGCTTCCAAATCAAAGATCAAACTGCCTTGGATGTTAGCGGCAAATGGCAGGCGAGCTTGAATTTCCCAAACGCATCTCACTCCCTGGCACTATCATTTAGTGGCAAAGCAGCTAAGACCAAGGGAAAGATTGTTCGGGACAGCCTTGAAATTCCATTAAAGAATTTTTCAAACACGCTTAATCAAATCCGCTTCAGCACCAGTGGCGATTCCCTCGGCCATCCGGGCACGGTTGGGCTCTCGGCAACAGTTATTGACGGAAAGATGACCGGCATCGGCGATCTTCCTGATGGTCAAACATTTACCTGGACCGCGACCTGGGAAGCTGCACCGGAAGCTGCAGAGAAAGAGGAGCATTCGGAAGAAGAGAAAGTCGATAAAACGCCCGGCAACTACATGGGCATCGGTGCATATTTTCAGCGAGGGACACCGGAGCAGCCGGCCGGCGTTTTAGTTAAGAATGCAACAATTTGGACGTCCGGGCCGCAGGGCACTTTAGAAAATGCGGATATCCATATCGTTAAGGGGAAAATTGCTGCTGTCGGCCAATCCCTTTCCGGCGGAAAAAATGATCTTGTGATTGATGCGGCGGGAAAACACATCACACCGGGATTAATCGACGCCCACTCTCACGCCGCTGTTGATGGCTCTGTTAATGAAGGTGGCCAGGCTGTTTCCGCCGAAGTGCGAATTCGGGATGTGATTGATCAATTCGATATCGCCATGTATCGCCAGCTTGCCGGCGGGCTAACCGTCATCAATATTCTCCACGGCTCAGCGAACCCGATCGGCGGCCAAAACGCGGTGCTAAAGCTTCGTTGGGGGGCAGATGCCGAAGGCCTTTTACTGAAGGAGGCTCCCGAAGGCATTAAGTTTGCCCTGGGCGAGAACGTTAAACAAAGCAACTGGGGCGACAATTTTACCACCCGCTATCCGCAAACTAGAATGGGTGTACAACAAATCATTCGCGACCGTTTTAAGGCTGCACGGGAATACCAGGATCACTGGACAAAATTCAGTAGCCAAAAGAAGAAACGCGGCGTCATCCCTCCCCGGCGCGACCTTGAACTGGAGGCTTTGCTGGAAATCCTTAATGGGGAACGGTTCATCCATTGCCACTCATATCGCCAGGATGAAATATTGATGCTGGTTCGGGTTGCGGAAGAATTTGGCTTTCGCATAGCAACATTCCAGCATGTTCTCGAAGGCTATAAAGTCGCAGATGAACTGGCAACGCACAATTTTGGCGCCTCGACATTCTCCGACTGGTGGGCCTACAAATTCGAAGTTTTTGATGCGATTCCGCACAATGGTGCTTTAATGCATCACGCCGGGGTAAATGTTTCCTTTAACTCGGATAGTAATGAACTCTCCCGACGGATGAATACGGAAGCAGCTAAAGCAGTAAAGTATGGCGGTGTTAGCCCAGCGGACGCGCTAAAGTTCGTTACAATTAATCCTGCCCAGCAATTAGGAATCGATCAACACACCGGCTCTCTTGAAGTTGGCAAAGATGCTGATTTTGCGATCTGGAATGGCCCCCCCCTCTCTACATACAGCAGTTGCGAGCAAACCTGGATAGAAGGACGGAAATACTTTGACATCGCTGATGACCGGGAAATGCAGGCAGCTGTCATCGCAGAACGGGCGCGAATTATCGAAAAATACCGCAAGACAGCAACTAGTGGCGGCAAAGGTAAGATGCCCGCAAAGAGAGCTAAAATACACCATAGTCATCACTGGCATGATGATGATGAATAAGCGGACATCAACTGTAGACGCAAAATAAATATTAAAAGGAACAGCGATGAACAAGCGAACATATATTTTACAATTTTTGGCCATTTATTGGGTATTGATAGCATTTTCGCTCCAGGCCTCCAACCAGGTTCCGGCACCGCCGCAGGATCACCCCATTGCTCTGACTGGCGGAACGATCTACACCGTTAGCGGAGAAACCATCGAAAACGGCACGATTCTTTTTGAGGATGGAAAAATAACCGCTATTGGTACAACAGTTGATTTACCGGAAGGCACCGAAGTAATAGATATTTCCGGCAAACGGGTCTATCCCTCTTTAATTGATGCAAACACAGTACTTGGGCTTGTCGAGGTTGCTTCTGTCCGGGCAACGCGGGATTATAGTGAAACCGGCGATATCACCCCGGAAGCACATGCCGGCACAGCTTTCAATCCGGATAGTGAGTTGTTACCGGTTACCCGCGCCAATGGCATTGCTTTAGCTATGAGTGTGCCTACCGGCGGACTCATTTCCGGCACTTCCGCCCTGATGATGCTCGACGGTTGGACCTGGGAAGAAATGGCTTTAAAAACACCTGCGGGACTCCACGTACGCTGGCCCTCGATGGTGCCTCCTAAAAAACCCTCAAAAGAGACACCGCGATATTTGAAAAACATTGAGAAGATAAAAACCACATTTGCCCAAGCCCGGGCTTATGCAGCGGCAGCAAAGAATGCATCCGAGCAAAGCACCCACGAAAGCAGCGCTCGCTGGGAAGCCATGATACCGGTTGTCGAAGGAAAAATCCCGGTATTTGTTCACGCCAACTCAATCAGACAAATACAAGCTGCGGTCTCCTGGGCAGCGGCTGAAAAGCTGAAGATGATTCTTGTTGGTGGATATGATGCCTGGAGGGTTACTGATCTCCTGAAAACGTATGATATTCCGGTGATTATTACCGGCACACACAAATTACCCCGACGCCGTTGGGAAGCTTATAACACACCTTTTAGTCTCCCGAAAAAACTTCACGACGCAGGTGTTAAATTCTGCATCGGTGGCAGCGGTTTCGCGTTTTCGACAGCCCACACCCGCAACCTTCCATACCATGCGGCCACCGCTGCAGCACATGGTCTCCCCGCGATGGAAGCATTAAAAGCAGTCACACTATATCCGGCAGAAATCATCGGCGCTGCTGAGCGGGTCGGATCGCTGGAGAGCGGCAAAGACGCCACCTTGATAGTTACCAATGGGGACCCCCTGGAGATTATGACGCAAATTGAATCTGTTTATATTCAGGGAAGAAAAATTGATGTTAGCAGCAGGCACACTGATCTATATGAAAAGTACCAGGAAAAGTATCGACAGAAAAACATCCCACAGCAGGAGAGCGAATGAATTTGCTAAATGTTTTTTCCCGGATTATTCTGGTTTTTAACAGCGCGATAATCGGCGGCTTTATTTTTGGCTACATCAAACGGTTGACGCTGGAGGCACAAAATCTTGATACCGGCTTGCAGGTATTAGAAACGGCAATGTATGGTCTTGCGGTTGGTTTATTTGCTGGAATTGCATTGGTTTACTATCTGCAAGAATCTCTTCAGAAAAAAGTTGTCGCCAGCACATCGATCCTGGTGCTTGGCATTTTAGCAGCCTTAACTATTCGTGCTTTAACAAACTGATCGATCAATTTATCTTTTCGGTTAACTATCTCATGAATCTGTCGAGAATAATTAAGTACGGCGAAATCCAGGATCAAGAGGTAGAAACACCCGGCAAAAATCTGTTCGGTTGAATATTGCGGAATTGATTTAAAAAATCGGTTCCGCAACGACAAATTTTCTGTTCAGAATAAATTGATAAATGGCATTGTATATTTTTTTATTTTATTGCATTTTTCAACGTCGCAAAGGAAATTTGATCCGCAAATATCTAACCATTGTTCAAGGCAACATTCTATCGCATACCATTTTGACAAATATATTAAAAACAACAGATAATAAATGGAACAGAGCAGGCGTTCTCAGCGTTTTCAAGAGTCACAGACCTTAAAGGAGTAAGCTTTTATGGCTGCCAAGCTTCAGACCATACGTAACGTTCTACCGCAGATTAAGTCCGAGTTGTTTAGTAAACCGAATGTGATTGCAACAGGTATTGGTTATAAGATTGTGGCTGGAAAGCCAACGAATGATCTTTGTATTATCTGCTCTGTAGATACGAAGGTAGCGAAAGCGACTCTGGCAGCGGATGAACTTCTGCCCGAGTCCGTTGATAACATTCCAGTGGATGTTATGCCAACTGGCCCAATTTATATCCATCAATCCCCTACCGGCCGCTATCGTCCGGCACCTGGTGGAATTAGCGTTGGCCATTACCAGATTACCGCCGGCACACTAGGCTGCTGGGTCCGCAAAAACGGTAAGTTTTATATGTTGTCCAACAATCATGTCCTCGCAAACAGCAACGCGGCCTCTCCCGGCGATCCGATTCTGCAACCCGGACCGACGGATGGTGGCATTAACCCGCAGGACCAACTGGGCGTGTTAAGCGAGTTTGTTCCGATCAACTTTGAAGATGGCTCCGGTGGAGGCGGCAACAGTAATTGCGGTATCGCGAATGCAATTGCGACGACACTGAATGCCATGGCCTCTCTGGCTGGCAGTAAAACCCGAATGAATCCGGTTTTGATTCCAGCGCTACCTAGCGCAAGTGCCACTGATAATTTAGTAGATGCTGCCATTGCCGAACCGCTAAACCAGGATGATGTGCATAATGAAATTCTCAATATTGGGGCAATAAACGAAACTGCCGAAGCTGCACTGGGCATGAATGTAAAAAAGATGGGGAGAACTACAGGTTTTACCACTGGCACAATACAACAAATCGATGCCACTGTTACAGTTAATTATGGCGCCGGAAAGAATGCGACTTTTGTTGATCAATTAATCACAACGCCAATGAGTGAAGGCGGTGACAGTGGTTCTGCAGTAGTGAATACAGAGAATAAACTGGTAGGATTATTATATGCCGGCAGCACCTCTATCACAATTCTGAATCGGATTCAAAATGTATTCTCTGCCTTAAATGTTTCCTTAACCTAACTGCACAGGAAATTGGTTATGAACAATATTGTAAAAATTCGCGAAGTAAAAAGGCAGCATGAGGGCGCTTGGATAATATTGCCCGGCGTTCTCGCCATTGGTATCGGCATTACGGCATCAGGCGAAACTGGCATCATTGTTTCCACCTCCGGAGATGTAAATGCACTTCGTAAACAAATCCCCGAACGCGTAGAAGAAATTCCAGTCGAACTACGTTATAGCGGCCCAATCCTCGCCCAGTAAAACTTCCTTCTCCCGATCATTTTATAAACTTTTTCGCCCTCTCCCGCAACTATTGCAACCATCCCAACAATTTTACGTTACTCCAATCATCGCGTATGTTATTTAGAAAACAATATCTTTACCCGGAGGCGTTATGTTAAAACATTACCGTATTCTTTTTATCTTAGCCCTTTTTCTCTTCAGTGGCTGCATTTTGAATGGCGAAAGCACAGTAAACAAAAGCATCACAGTGCGTGATGGAGAAACCAAGCACAGTAACCTGACTTCAGTAAACGGCAACATTCGCGTCGGTGATGGTTGTGATGTAAGAGGTGAGTGTACCACCGTCAATGGCAAAATCAAGATCGGAGAAAATACAACTGTAGAAGATGTAAGCTCCGTAAACGGCACTATCGATATCAATAGCAACTGCGAGATAACCGGTGATGCGCAAAGCGTAAACGGACAGATTTATACTCGTGAAGGCACCAAAATCAACGGGGAAGTTAGTTCTGTAAACGGCAAAATCGATTTGGAAGGCACCGTAGTTAAAAGGGGCATCGAATCCGTTAACGGCAACATTACACTTTCCAAAGAAAGCGTTGTTCGCGGCGATATCGTTATTAAAGATGCCAACAACTTCTCTAGCCGCAAACGTTCGTTGAAGATACGCCTCGAAGGCGGATCGGTAGTTGAAGGCGATATCGTTGTCGAAGATGATGATATTGATGTTACCGTATTCCTCGTTGATAACAGCAAAGTTAACGGTGATATCCTAAACGCAGAAGTAGTAAACCGTTAAAGATTTTAAGACCCATTTTAAAAAGCCCGCTGAGGATTATCCTTGGCGGGCTTTTTTATTTTCTGCCACTTCATTAAAACTCTCGAAAAAGGTCGGCGATTATTTTGCACAGTCGATAATATTGTTTAAATTGGCCGCTCAAAAAATGGAGGAAAAAGTATTGCCCTATAGAGAAAAAGTATTCTTGATCTTAGCCGGAATTTTTATCACATCACTGGTAATGGCGAATCTTGTCGGTATTACGAAGATATTTATCTTTCTCGGTATTGGTATTCCGGTCGGCCTTATCCCCTACCCTGTCACCTTCCTGGCAACCGATTTGGTATCTGAATTATACGGTGAAAAACGCGCGCAGTTTTTAGTATTGGTTGGTTTTATTATGAATATTTTTCTGGTGCTTGTCGTGACCATCGGTTTTTATGCACCTGCTGATCCCGGTTGGTTCGAAGCAATTGCCAGTAGTGGCGAACCAGGGAAAGAACATGTATTTGACTATATGTATGGATATATGATTCGAGGCACCATAGCTTCCATGATTGCCTACCTGGTAGCGCAATTTGCCGATGTTAAAATCTTCCATTTTTGGAAGCGCCTGACAAAGGGCAAACATCTCTGGCTGCGCAACAATGGCTCAACGATGTTCTCACAAATCATTGATACTGTTGCAGTTATGACAATTACGTTTGTTGGCGTTTTACCCACAGAAAAGATCATTGAGTTAATCATATATGGTTATCTGTTTAAAGCTTTTGTTGCCTTAACTGACACACCATTTTTCTATCTGGGTGTAAAATTATTAAAAGACAAGGTAGGCGAAGAAGCGCAGGCGTCTGCTTAATCCGCTGCTTCCATTAGCTTGGTGATCGTTTCAAACAACTCTTTTTTGCGGATAGGCTTCGATATATAACTATCCATACCGGCAGTTAAACATAATTCCCGATCGCCTTTCATTGCATTGGCGGTCAGGGCGACTATCGGGGTAGGATCCATACCTTCATCTTCTTCCATTTCCCGAATAATCCGCGTGGCTTCCAGGCCATCCATTTCCGGCATTTGGATGTCCATTAACACCAGGTCGTATTTCTTGTTTTTAAAAGCATCAATCGCATCTCTACCATTCTCCGCGACATCGACCTGGTAACTATTTTTCTCCAACAGGCGGCGAATAAGTTTTTGGTTAATAACATTATCTTCTGCAACCAATACCGTAGACCCATTTTCGGAATTACCATTTGGAACCAGTGGTTTTTGCCCATTGCTGACAACCTTTGGCACCACCCGCTTCACCGAGGGAAGCAGTTCTTCAAGAACATCAGCCTGGCAAACCGTTGTAAACCAGAATGTAGATCCTTTGCCTATTTCGCTTTCCAGGCCGATCTCACCGCCCATAAGTTCCGCAAGTTGTTTGGAGATTGCCAGGCCAAGGCCAGTGCCACCATATTTCCGCGTTGTGGATGCATCCACCTGGGAAAAACTATCAAATATCTGTGCCTGCTTTTCTATCGGGATGCCAATGCCAGAATCCTTCACGCTAAGTTTTAGAATCACTTTATCCTCATCCCGGCCTTCAAGCTTAGCGATCAGTTTTACGCCTCCGGAAGCGGTGAACTTTACGGCATTACTAATAAAATTAAAAAGGATTTGACGGATTCGCACCGGATCCCCAATAAGCATGTCGGGAATTTCCGGATCGATTTCGATTCCCAGGGAAAGATTTTTCTTGCGAATTTTCGGGGTTACGATATTCGCTGCAGCATTAATAATTTCTTCCAGGCTGAACTTGATCGACTCGATATCCAGTTTCCCCGCTTCCATTTTTGAGAAGTCGAGGATATCATTAATAATGCTTAATAACGACTCGGCACTTTGTTTGATCGTTTCTGCGTAGTCATGCTGTTCGTTGCTTAATTTTGTTTCCAGCATCAGGTCATTCATACCAATCACGCCATTAATTGGCGTGCGTATTTCGTGACTGACCATTGCCAGGAACAAGGATTTTGCCTTATTTGCTTCCTGGGCCATCCGATTTGCTTTTTCCAGCGCCTCACTTTTTTTCCGTAATTCCTCGGCATTCTCCAATAATTCTTCTTCATGCAGTCGTAATTCTTCGGTGATATGTTCCAGCTCCGCCGTTCGCCGCGTCACCTCCTGCTCCAGGTGACGACGGTTTTGCTCAATTGCTCTAACACGTGATTTTACAATGATATAAATAAATAGAAGAGCCAAAACTCCGCCCAAAATCCGAAACCATGCAGTTTGCCAGAATTGCGGCAAAATCGTTATATGAACAGCAAGGCCGTTTTGATTCCAGGTTTGATCGTTATTAGATCCGCGCACCTTAAAAGTGTATTCACCGGGATCCAGATTCGTATAACTGGCGTATCGCCGCCCTTCCGGGAAAAGCCAGTCTTTCTCAAACCCTTCCATCTTGTAGGCGTATTGATTTTTTTGCGGGAATGCGTAATCCAACGCAGCAAATTCGAAGGAGAAGAATGCATCTGCCTGCGTCAGTGTAATGCTATCGACCTCAGAAATTTCTTTCCCCAGACGATTGATTGCCGGTTTCTCGAAGATCTTAAAGTCTGTTAAAACAACCGGAGGTACGTGCGGATTCGGGTTTATATTCTCCGGGAAGAAGCGATTTAATCCATATACACCGCCAAAATAAATTTCCCCGGAATATCCTTTAAAATAAGCACCTCCGTTAAACTCGTTGCTTTGCAAGCCATCATCGACATCAAAATTGGCGCAGTTTTCAGTTTCCGGATTAAACTTGGCAATACCGCGGTTTGTACTGAGCCAGAGGTATCCAAAATCGTCCTCGACAATCCCATAGACAACATCATTCGGCAACCCATTGCTGACGGTATAGCGGGTAAATTTGTCTTCTGCTACGTTAAACTTGTTCAGCCCACCGCCGTAAGTGCCGATCCAGAGAATATTCCCATTGCTATTTTTATCAGTATGAATCGTTAGCACGCGATCATTCCCAAGGCTCTTCGGATTGTCGGGATCGTGATAAAAACTGGTAAACTCCCCGGTTTTGCGATCATAATAAGCCAACCCTTTTTCCCAGTATCCAATCCAAAGGTTTCCCTGATTATTCCGGACATCTTCTTCAATCGTATAAATCCTATCCGCTACGGAAGGGTCATCTGTAGACAGGTAACGGGGAATTTTTCGAAAACCATCACTGCTCTCATTATATCGAAAGAGGCCTTCCTGCCAGGTGCCAACCCAAAGAACATCCTTGCTATCCCGAAAAAAGGTGCGGATAAAATTTAATGTTTCCCCGGTTTCACTCGTGGTATATCGTTTAAAAGATGCCGTCGTTTTATCCAATAGGTCGATACCAGCACGTGTGCCGATCCAGAGCGTCTCATTTTTCCCGGCTGTGATCGCCCAAACCCGATCATCACTAATACTTGTATTGACAATAGGAGAATGCCGAAAGGCCGTAAACCGTTCTCTGACCGGGTCAAAGAGATTCAGTCCTCCACCATCCGTTCCCAACCAAACGATTCTGTCATCGCTTTCATAAATCGCCATAATATGATTGTTGCTCAGGCTAAAGGGGTTGGCATGATCCACCGCATAATGGATAAACTTATTCCGCCATTTATTATATTTATTGACGCCACCAGCGAAGGTACCGATCCAAATGGATCCGGAGCGATCATGAAACAGCGAACGGACTTCGTCATCACTCAGGCTTTTATTGTTCAGCGGATTATGGCGAAAATATGCATACTTGCCATTCCGTGGGTTGAAGCGAAAGAGACCATTTCGTAACGTTCCCAGCCATAGCTCTCCTTCATGATCCTGGCTGATTCTGGCGATGTCTGCTGCTTGCCAATCCGGGAATCTCTCCATATTCGGGGCAAAGCGGGTCATTTTACCGGTATTTTGATTGTATCGGTGTAAGCCGCCGTTATTAGTACCAAGCCACAGTACATCCGAGCGGTCGCGAAAGATTGTATGCACAGTTGCCCCGGACAGACGATCAATCTGTTCTTCTCCATCAACAGCTTCGACAACCTGCATCTCAGTTGGTGAGAACAAAAACAAGCCGCATCCGTTTGTGCCAAGCCAAATTCGACCTTTTTTATCTTCATTGATTGAAAGGATACTATTGCAAGGACCGGGCGCATCCGTGGAATCCAGATAAATTCTGGTAAACTTTTCAGTTGCCGGATCAAACCTGTTCAACCCCCGGTTATCCGTTCCCACCCAAAGAATGCCGTGGTGGTCACTAAAAATCGTCCGAACATTATTCTGGCTGATTGTAGATTCATCATCTGCCTGATAGCGATACCGGATAAACTGTTCGTTTACCGGATCGAATCTGTTCAGCCCCCCTGAGGCGGTGCCGATCCAGATCATCCCGCGCTTATCAACATGGATATCCTGAATATAACTGTCGGAAAGTGAGTTAGGATTATTACTGTCGCTGGTGTAACTTCGGAACTGGTACCCGTCGTATTTATTCAATCCCTCTTCGGTACCAAACCAGATAAATCCTTTCTGATCCTGAGCGATAGAAAGGATACTATTTTGCGATAACCCATCCTGAATATCGAGGTGATCAAACTTAAGCGTTTGTTGCCCGAACGCCTGGCAGCAGATTAAGCAGCTTAGCCAAAAAGCAAATCGATTCCCAATAGTTTTATACATCCGGTTTTTCATTAAAGCTGTATCCTTAAACCCCGATTTCAACGTGGTTTCCCTACCAATAAATAATGTCAAAGTGGTTTTGATAAAATGAGATAATTGCTTTCGAAAGCAAATGGGAATTAATGGTAAGACAACAATTTATTACAAAAAGTGCGAATGCTCGATTGGTAACTACGGTTTTCGGATCCATCCTGATTTTCCGTTGATAACTTGTGTTTAAAATTAACAAGCGACTTAAATAATGTAATATCCCGTAGCCTACATTTGCAAGTTAATATGCGCGTGCGTAAAAGTCCAACCGAAACAGATACAATCGCATTTTTCTGGCGAAATTATAACAAAATTATCACATTCAGGAATCTTGTAACTCTGCGAATTTTCACTGCATCGAAGTGATAAATAGCGGCAAAAAACAGTAAAATGCAGAGGAGAAAATCATGTTACTACCGAACTTTCTGAATGACATTCAAAACGACCTTTATTCTTATGATGCTTTTATGGATGAGATCAACAGAAAAATTGACGATCTTAAAGGAAAAGAGCTTAGCGACGCAGATGCACAAACACTTGCCTACATAGAACTCAATTACAAACGCAGCATTCGCGGAAAGAAAATCGCCCGTATTCCGGAAGAATTATTGGACATCACCGAAAGTATCGATGAACCGCAATTCTGGCTGGTAATTACTGAAGACTGGTGCGGCGATTCCGCACAAACTCTCCCCTACATCTCCGCAGTGGCAGATCTCAGTGAAAAAATCACTTTGCGGATTGTGCACAGAGATACTCATCCGGAAATAATGGATATGTATTTGACCGATGGCAAACAAGCCATTCCGAAGCTCATCGCTTTTAATGCAGCGGGAAAAGAACTTTTTCAATGGGGACCACGCCCAGAGGAAGCTGCGACACTTTTTCAAACGGAAAAAGAGAATGGCACCCCAAAACCGGATATTTATCCCAAGCTCCACTTGTGGTATGGCCGGAATCGCGGCAAAGCTGTTTTTTATGAGTTTACAGAACATTTACAGCGCTTTGCCAATACCGCAGTGCTCGTTTAACTTTCCCAAAATCATTTTTCTGCTTGACAATCTACCTGGAGGTAGGTAGATTGTCGGCGGTATGAGTAAAGAAAAATCCACACAGGATCAAATACTGGATATTGCAGAATCCATGCTGCAATCCCGGGGATTTAATTCATTTAGCTACCGGGATATTGCCGAAACTGTCGGTATTAAAAAGGCCAGTATCCATTATTATTTCCCATCGAAAGCAGACCTTGGTGTTGCCCTGGTGCGTCGAACCAATGAACGGTTTCAACATTGGGCAGAAAGCAACAAGGTTCAGCAAATGTCCCCTGTCGCTCAATTGGATGCCTACTTCGAAAATTTCCAAAAAATTCTGAATTCACATTCTAAAATTTGCGTCAACGGCATGTTGGGGGCAGAGTATAATTCTCTCCCGGAAGTAATTCGCCAGGAGCTGAAAAACTTATACCGCCAACAGCATCAATGGATTTGCGGTTTGTTAACCCGTGGCAGAAATGCGGGTGTCTTCCACGAAAATGGCAGCATTGAATCCCAGGCTGTGTGGATTGGCTCTGCCATACAGGGCGGATTGCAAATAGCCAGAACAAATGAAAACACAAAAATTTTCTTTTCCGTCATCAGTCAGATTAAGCATGCATTAATTAAATAATTTTTTTGTCTCAACCACCTACCTGCAGGCAGGTAGAATGTCAAGGAATGGAATTATGCCATCAGGAAAAAATAAAGTTTCTTTCTATCAGAACGATTCAAAAAAATCAGCACCGTTTCAATTAAGATTGATCCGCTCCTTCTTCGGAGCGCTTGCAAAAGTATCCCCGGGTTGGGCTCATAAAATCGCCGTTAAATTTTTCTTTTCACCCCGCCGGGGAAAGCCTTCTGCGGATATTCGCCCGTTGAAAAAATCTGCCCATACTTTTTACGTAAAAGTAAATGGCAAGAAAGTAACTGTCTGGAGTTGGGGTAACGGTCCGGTGGTATTAATGGTACATGGCTGGGAAGGATATGGCCTGCAGTTCCGAAACTTTATCGATCCCCTGCTGGAGAATGGATACCGCGTGCTCACTTTTGACGCACCAGCCCATGGCGACTCCGGCGGTAGTCAGTCCAACCTGCCGGAATTCGCGGAAACGATACGGCGGATAGAGAAAACCGTCGGGCATATTGAAGCTGTCATTGGCCATTCAATGGGCTGTGCGGCAACAACACTTGCGCTGGAAGAGGGATTAAAGGTTAATGCTGTCGGGCTAATCGCCGGTCCGGCAACTATCGACTATATCATCAATGAATATGCGACAATATTCAATTTACCGGAAACGGTAATTGGCCGCCTGAAACAAACCATCGCCTCACTTTTTGGCAGACCTACAACAGCATTTGCACCGGCAGCCATTGCGCCGAAGTTGTCTGTCCCGGCGTTTATTATACACGATCGCAACGATGTTATGGTCAACTACGAAAATGCTGAAAAGCTGAGAGCGAGCTGGAAAGATGCCCGCATTATGTTAACAGAAGGGCTGGGACATAAGCGGATATTATTCGAGAATTTTGTTATAGACGAGATGATACGTTTTATTAAGCAGCCCACCGGCTTTCAACCAGACAATCTCGCAGGTAGATTTGGAAAAGTATCTGCTTAAGCACCAGTCTCCACAAACAATGCGGGCAGAGAATCCAAGGATTTTTTGCCCGTTTTTTTACGACCGCCAATTTATTCCTTGTGTTATTGAACCTTACATCCCCATATTAGATTTTAAGTAAAATCAACATCTTCAATATTACAAAAAATAATTAGCTGACTAATATAAAGGCATCAACAAATGATCGGCTTTCGCTTTACAGATTTTAAACCGGACAATTCCGGTAAAAGCACTTTTGAGAAACTGCTCGACCTGTTCTTGGAAATTCTCAACAAAACCGGCGGTGATGTTTCCGAAACCCTGCACTGGATGAATCTCCTTGACCAAAAGTATAACCTTACCAATGATGAATACGGCATGGGAGATTTCATCAATGAGTTGAAAGAACAAGGGTATCTAAAAGAAGATGGCCCGGATGGCAACTTCTCATTGACTTCGAAAACGGAACAAACTATCCGTAAACGCTCCTTAGATGAGATATTCGGAAAGCTGCGCAAATCCCGCCGGGGTGAACATCGTACCCCCTTTGCCGGAATGGGAGACGAACCAACCACGGATCGCCGGGAGTATCAATTTGGGGATAGCATCGAGCAGATCGACATGACTGACTCCCTGCGCAATGCCCAGATTCGCCACGGCATCAATGATTTTCGATTAACGGAAGATGATCTGGAAGTAGTGGAAAATGAATATAAAGCGCAGACCTCTACGGTGTTAATGATCGATATTTCCCATTCGATGATCCTTTACGGCGAAGATCGTATTACACCGGCCAAGAAGGTTGCAATGGCACTTGCAGAATTAATAACGACCCGCTATCCGAAAGACACTTTGGATATCATCGTGTTTGGCAACGATGCCTGGCAAATTGAGATTAAGGATCTCCCTTATCTTCAGGTTGGTCCGTATCATACCAATACTGTTGCCGGGCTGGAACTGGCGATGGATATTCTTCGTCGCCGCAAGAACGCCAACAAGCAGATTTTTATGATTACCGACGGTAAGCCATCTTGCCTGAAAGAAGGGTTAAAATATTACAAAAACTCGTTCGGCCTCGACCGAAAGATCGTTAATCGAACCTTACGTCTGGCAATGCAGTGTCGGAAACTGGATATTCTGATCACGACTTTTATGGTTGCTCATGATCCGTATTTACAACGCTTTGTTCAGGATTTTACCCGGGTGAATAATGGCAAGGCTTTTTATACCAGCCTGAAAGGTCTTGGCGAGTATATATTTGAAGATTATGTTCGCAATCGGCGTAGACGACTGCGTTAAAACAAAGAAGCGGAGATCATTTTCGAAATGACCTCCGCTGATCAAAGTTTCTAGGCTTCAGTTCGCAAGATTTCTAATGGCGGACGAGTTGCAATTCCTCTACTGTTTAACATTCCCAACAACAATGTCAATAAAACCACGCCAATCCAGATTGCCAATATCGGCAAGAGGGATACCTGAAAATCAATGCGAAAAGCAAACACCGAAATCGCCCAGGCGCTTGCCAGGGAGAGCAATATTCCCGTTAATCCGGCCAGGCCTCCCAGGTAAACATATTCCAGGGCTATAATTCGGGAAACTTGCTGCCGACGGGCACCCAACGTTCGCAATAATACGCTTTCCTGAATTCGTTGAAAACGGGTGGTAATCACTGCAGCAGCTAATACCGTTATTCCGGTAAAAATGCTGAACATCGCCATAAAACGAATGACGAAGGAAATTTTATCCAGTATCGACTCAACGGTTTTCAGCACCAGCCCAAGGTCAATCGCAGAGACATTTGGGAATGATTCCACAACGGCCCGTTGCAATTGCGCTGATTTTTCCGGATTGGATGCACGGGTAACCAGCACATGGATCTGCGGTGCTTCTTCCATGATGCCCTTCGGAAATACCATAAAAAAATTCGGCTGCACCCGCTGCCAATCGACTTTTCGAATGCTGGTTATTTTAGTAATAAAAGGAACGCCTTGCACATCGATGGTCAGAACATCCCCGACATCCACAGTCAGATTACGAGCAATTCCTTCCTCCAGAGAAACAGCGATCGTGTCCGCCATTGGGTCAACTTCCGGGACCCATTCACCGCGAATGACTTCCTCGGTATCGTGTAGGGAATCCCGGTAAGTCACCCGGTATTCGCGCATCAGGGCCCAATCGGGTATATCACTGGTCGTATCATCCCGGATTTCCGCCACCGCCCGTTCTTTGATGTCCTGTAAACGCAGGGTCACAATTGGAACGGTTTGCAGCACGGGCATATCCTGCTCAGTTATTAATTCGGTAATCGCCTCCCGTTGATCTTCCTGAATATCAAAAAGGATCAAATTCGGTTGGTTATTACTGTCGGTTGCATTTACCTGTTCCAGCAGATTTTCCTGGGTAAGGAACAAATTGGAAATCAACAAAGTGCCCAGGCCAAGCGAGAGCATCAATACCAGCGTTTGATTGTTCGGACGATAAAGATTTGCCAGGCTTTGCCGCCAGATATACCCCCAGGATCGTGGGAAGAATCTCTTTATTGCATACATCAACAGTTTTGCCAGTCCGGCCAATAGCCCAAAGGCAACTGCCAGTCCCAGCGCAAAGAGAATCCCTTGCGTCCAATGCTCCATCTGATTTATTGCAAAGAGTGTGATTACCAGGGCAATTAAACCATAAAGACTCCAACGTAGGGTGTCTATTTCTTCTCCGTCATCGGTGGATTCAAAAGAGGCGCGGATAGCCAGCAACGGTGAGATTTTCCGAATAGCAATCAACGGCAGCAATGCAAAAAGGAGTGTAATTCCCAACCCAAGCAGCAGCCCTTTCAGGATAGCACTGAATGAGATTGTAAACTCGACATCAAAAACCAGGAAATCTTTTAATACTGCTGGTAGATACAACTCAATCGCCACACCGAGAATCGCCCCGACAATCGAACCGATGATGCCCATCGCTGCCGCCTGAATCAGGTAAATATAAAAGGTTTGGCGAATAGAACACCCAACACATCGTAGCACGGCTATAGTCGACAGCTTTTGCTTTACATAGACATGTATGGCACTGGCGACGCCGATGCTTCCCAGCAGTAAGGCAATAAATGCGACAAGATTGAGGAAGCGATAAAGATTTCCCATTGCCTCGCCGAAACTCTCCCGCCTTTCCTCGCTAGTTACCGCCCGCAGGCGCTCTTCACGATATTCTTTCTCCAGCCGTTCTGCCAGCGCTTCCGTGCCGGAGTTATCAGCAAACTTAAAATATTTCCGATAGAACACCCGGCTGCCAAAGCGAATCAAACCGGTTGATTCCAGATCAGCAAAAGGAATATATACTCGGGGTGCGACGACCATCCCGGCACCGGCGGCGCCGGGCACTTTGTCCAGCTTACCACGAATCGCGAAAGATTTTTCTCCCAGCCGAATTGAATCACCGATTGTGAGTTGATACTGCAACATTAATCCCTGATCAACCAGGGCGCCTCCACTTGTGTGAAATTCTTCAATGGCAGCAGCTGGTGTGGTCTCAATTTCCCCATAGAAAGGATAGCGTCCTTCCAGGGCACGCACCTGCACGAGTCTGGTTTGGGCATTGCTGGTGAAGTATGCCATCGATCCAAAGCTGGTTTCCCGGGCCTGCTCGCCCCCCAGGCTATCAAATAGAGCAATTTGGGTTTCTGTGAATGGATTGCGGGTACGAATTTCCAGATCGGCGCCGAGCAATGATTTTGCCTGATCATCAATCGCATTTTCCAACGATTCCCCAAAAGAAGAAATTGCAACCAACGCCGCAATCCCCAGAACAATGGAGCTCATGAAAAGCATCAATCTTCCCCGATGTGTGCGGCTGTCCCTCCAGGCCATCTTCCATAGCCAGGGGTCGAATATCGATACTTTCGGTTTTTCTATAGGTGTATTTTGATTCATTTTTTTCTCGTCAATGTTGGGCCATAAGCAGTGGCCATTGTGATATATAAATCTCTGAAAAAGAGTTGGTTATTTTGCCTCTTGTAATACGGGGTTAGTCTGAAAATCGTCATTAACGACTTTGCCGCCTTTAAGACGGATAATTCGTTCAGTTTGCCGGGCCAAATCCATATCATGGGTTACCAGCACAAGTGTTGTGCCGGCATCACGGTTTAGTTCGAAAATCAAGGAGGAAATTTTTTCACTGGTCTCGGTGTCGAGGTTTCCGGTCGGTTCATCGGCAAATAGGATTTTCGGTTCATTGATGAATGCACGCGCCAGGGAAACCCGCTGCTGTTCTCCCCCGGAAAGCTGGATCGGATAATGATCAAGGCGATCGCCCAGTCCTACCCGTCTTAGGAGTTCTTCTGCCCGGTTGTGGATATTTCGTACACCCCGCAATTCCATCGGCACCATGACGTTTTCCAAAGCCGTCAAGGTGGGGATCAACTGAAAATTTTGAAAGACAAAACCCACATACTGATTCCGCACATGGGATCTGGCATCTTCATCCATTTCTTTTAAATCGACGCCATTTAAAATTACGCGTCCACTGGAACTCCGATCGAGACCGGCACACAGTCCCAGCAAAGTTGTTTTTCCACTACCGGATGGACCAACAATAGCACAGCTACGGCCTTCTTCTATATCAAAAGAGACATCATTTAAGACGGTTAAATCCCGTTCTCCGCTACGATATACTTTCGAGAGCGATTCTACCTTTAAAATGCTAGACATAGTCACCTTATTTTCTTATTTTGATTGCGATTTTAGTTTTACCATTAGGGAAACCGGTTATTCAATTTTTATCTTCATCGAATTTTACAGCACTTATTTCCCTATTACTTGTAAGACCATTTTAGGTTACAGAAAATTAAATTACGGACACTGCAAAATGACTAAGTTAATATCTTTTTTAGGGAAAAACATCATTCTCTGTTTTTTCCTCACTCTCTTTCTGATGACAACTTCTACAACATACGGGCAAAGCGATCAGTCCTCCGCTGCTAAACGCATTTTATTTCTTGGCAATAGCCTTACCGCAGGATTTGGACTTGATAAAGACCAGGCCTATCCGGCATTAATTCAGAACCGACTGGACTCTTTAAAATGGGCTGCAACCGCAGTAAATGCCGGATTAAGCGGGGAAACCTCCGCCGGCGGTCTCCGCCGTATTAACTGGCTTATGCGAGGACCGATTGACATCCTCGTGCTGGCACTCGGCGCCAACGATGGCCTTCGCGGCATTTCTCCGGATGTAACGATTGAGAACCTGCAGGCAATCATCGACAAAGTGAAGAAAAAGAATCCCGCGGTAAAGGTTATCATCGCCGGTATGGAGGCACCGCCGAACATGGGTGAAGAATACACCTCGCGCTTTCGTAACATTTTTAAATCGCTGGCCGGGAAGAACGATGCTGACTTGATTCCGTTTCTCCTCGAGGGCGTTGCCGGCATCAAGTCCTTAAATTTACCCGACGGCATTCACCCAACCGCTGAAGGCCAGCAGATATTAAGGGACAATGTTTGGAAAATCCTGGCCCCAATTCTGGAATCTATATTGGAAAATTAAATAAGGACTAAAGATGGCGGAAATATATGTTAGCACCGATGTCGAGACCGACGGCCCTATACCCGGGCCGCATTCCATGCTTAGCTTTGGTTCCGCAGCCTACCTGGCGGACAAAACCCTGGTAGACACTTTTAGCGCGAATTTGGAAACACTTGAAGGCGCTGCTGGCCATCCATCTACAATGAAGTGGTGGCAATCGCAGCCGGTTGCCTGGGAAGCCTGTCGTATGGACCTACAAGAGCCTGCAGTCGCAATGCAAGCCTATCTGAAATGGCTAAAGGCCCTTCCCGGCAGACCAGTCTTTGTTTCATATCCGGTTGCTTTTGATTTTATGTTTGTTTGCTGGTATCTACATCGTTTTACCGGGGAAAATCCCTTTTCTCATTCCGCACTGGATATCAAAACTATGGCGATGGTTATGCTCGGCAAAGAATACCGCCAATCCACCAAACGCAACATGCCCCGACACTGGTTCGACGACCTCCCCCATACGCACCTGGCCCTGGATGATGCGATTGAGCAAGGGGCTTTGTTTTGTAATATGATGCAAGAATTAGATGATGAATAATCATTTAATATTCAATTCTGAATATCTCCCTTCTCTTTGCATCCCACTCCACAAACGCTTATATTCCACCCCTTATGACGACTACGCCTATCAATACATTACAATTGGTATCCGTCCGCTGGTGGAATGCCAGCGCCTATTACGGCATCACCCTGGCAGATGCACTCACGCAACAGGGCGAAAACTGCACTGTCGGTGGACGAGCCGATAGCCCACCGATCGTCAAGGCGAAAAACGTTTTCCAGCTACCGATTTTCAGCGACATAAATCTGGAATCACTGAGTCCACTTTCTGCACTAAAAAATCTGCGGGCGTTAAAAAATTTCATACGCAAAAACAACATTAGCTTAATTAATGCGCACCGCCCGGAAGATCACTCCTTCACGGCAATATTGAATTCACTGGGAAGCAAACGAATACCACTAGTACGCACAGTAAGCGATGTAAGAGCGCCAAAAGATCGCAGTTTAAACAAATTATTGCATGATAAAGCTACGGATTTTTATATCTTCAGCTGTAAAGCAAGCTATGATCGTTACCAGTCGGTCTGGCCGATTTTCGAACGGCGAAGCAAGGTAATTTATAGCGCTATTGACACGGATAAATATCAACCGTTGAAGGCCCGATCACCACTGCGGAAAAAGTTAGGCATTGCGGATAATGAATTACTATTTGGCATAATCGCCCGCCTTTCCCCGGTAAAAGATCATGCAACATTCTTAAAGGCCGCAGCAAAAGCACTGAAGAAACATTCCGGATTGAAATTCCTCATCGCTGGTGAGGAAGTAGAAGTTTCCTTCGAATCATTAAAAACACTTGCCGGAGAGCTGGGCATCAGCGATCAGGTGATCTTTCTTCCCCGTGATGACAGTATTGACCACGCTGATCTTATCGGCGCTTTGGATGGTGGTATTATCGCTTCGACTGGCTCGGAAGTCATCTGCCGGATCGCGGTAGAATATATGGCGATGGGCATTCCGCAAATCGTTACTGATGTTAATGTTTTACCGGAGATCATCGACAATGAAAAGACCGGCCTGATTATTCAACACAGCGATGCCGATGCACTGGCGCAGGCAATTTGCCAACTGTGCGAGCAAGCAAATTTTCGAAAACAAATGGCTAATGCCGCCCGGCAAGCTGCGCTTTTCCGATTCAGTTATCAGGTTTTCGCAAAAGAAACCCTGGAAGTATACCGGCAGGTTCTGGCAGGGCAGACGCAGTAGCAGTGAAAATATTAGTGGCAGTGGCAGTAAGATATTTTTTCAGCGATAGATTAGAACAATAAACGACTAACAGAGAAGATGAAAACACCAAAGCGCTTCCTTTATATACGCACCGATCGTATCGGCGATGTTATATTAACCACCCCTGCCGTTGGCGTACTGAAGAATCGTTATCCGGATGTGCATATCACATTTATGGCGCGGGAATACACCCGTCCGCTCCTCGCACAGCATCCGCAAATCGACGAGATTATCACCTATCAACCGGAAGGGAAACACAAGGGGTTTTCCGGGCACCTTCGCCTGGCAAAGGCGCTTAAAGCCGGGGCATACGATGCTGCGATCCTCTTTTATCCCCGCCCAACACTGGCAATGGCCGCCTGGCTGGCGGGCATCCCGCAGCGAATTGGCGTTGGATATCGCTGGTACTCGCCACTCATCAATCAACGTTTTTATGAGCATCGGAAGAAGGGTAATAAGCATGAATTAACTCACAATCTGACCTTGCTAAGCCCTTTTCTGGAAATTGATGATAAGACTACGATCGAATTTGGCTTTCAGCTATCATCTGAGGCAAAAGCCTGGTGGGAAATCGAATGTCGGGAAAAGGGATTGCAAAAAGGGTTTATCATTATTCATCCCGGCAGCGGCGGTTCTGCGCCCAATCTAACCATCCAGCAATACAGGCATCTCACTCGACAACTTCTTGAGGATACCAGTCAGCAAATCCTATTTACCGGCGCAGCAACTGAAAAAAGTGTTATTGAACAAATAACAACAGGCTTGCCTACAGACCGCATCCACAATCTTGCCGGCAGTTATGACCTGGAACAGTTATGCACCTTGATATCACAGGCAAGCTTAATGATCGCCAGTAGCACGGGACCGTTGCATATCGCAAACGCTTTTCGAGTGCCGGTGCTATCTTATTACTGCCCTTCCCCACCCTGCTCTCCCCGTCGCTGGGGCCCGTTCGGCCAGGAAGAATGGGTGCTGTTACCGGATGTTACCCCCTGTAATCATTGTCAGCCAGCCAAGTGCCCGAATGGCAATTGCGTCTCTCAAATCAGTGAGCAACAATTGGAAGAAATACTTAACAAGAGACTCGCATCGTTGAAATAAAAAAAGGGAGCAACACTTTACGTATTGCTCCCTGTCTATGGAAAAAAATCTTATTGATTTTTTCTTTCTGGATTGCGTTCAAAAACTGAATTCAATGCTTTGGTAATTAATATTGCAAGATTAACTAATTTCTTACCAGGCTTTCCGATTCCAGCATGTTCTTGCTCATTAACTCTACTCGAATATCTTCCTTGTCCGGCATAAGAGAGACTTCATTTAACACTGTCGCGACGCTATCTGCCACTGAATTTTCTACGCTCTCTTTTTTTGCATGTATGGCCAGGCTTGCATTTAACGCATAACCAAAAGCGGCCATCACAACCAGTGCAACAAAGGCACCGACTAATGAAAAGATTATTTCAGATATCCGTTGGTCATAAGCCAGATTGTATCGAGTGATGTTTCCAGAAATAACAGCGATGAATTGCCGCTGATTGACCGGTCGAAAATATGCTTGAATTCCCTTTTTTGATATATCTTCCGGAGACATTTTCAATAGCAATTGCGTTGTATTAATAAATGTCTCGACAGCCGTCTGCGCACCATACTTATCGGCGCTATAGATTGACTTTAAGACGGATGCATATTCTTCTTCGGCGGCCATCTGGGGATTTCCCCGCATTAGACTGGCATGAGTCAGGCGCATCTTATAAAGGCCTGCTTTAATTTGCCGTACGTGTTTTTCAAAGGAACGCTGATCCTGCACATGTGCTATTTTTTGGACATGGCTGCTTATTCCCTGGGCGTAAATACCAAGCTGCCCGACGGCATCGATACTGGCGGAAAAGCCGGATTGTATTTTTGAGATTGACGTTAATCCCCAAAATATCACCCCGCTGCTCAACGCAACAATGATGAATCCGAAAACAGTTTTTCTGAACGCATACCTTCCCTGATTTTTTTCCCTCTCCACGACAATTCTCCCTTGTTTGTCTGACACATATTATTTAAAGAGATCAAGCATTACCCGGAATAAACATACCTCCTTGTTTTTTATTCACTTATTCTATTTTAACTTAAACAAACTGGGCAGGCTTGATAGATAGGAGTGGCTTAAATAAACTTATTCCAGCCACCATTTACGACTAAAGGTCAGGCAACCGACGGTGATTCTGTCCGGGCCAAAATTGTGATTTTTTATCGCTTGTCATCAAAGATTTAAAACTCTTTTTGTTATTCCAGAATAGCCATGAAGCAGCATTTATCCATTCGAAATTATCACAAATCTGACATTCCTTTTGTAAATTTCCCGTTGTTATATGTAAAAATTGAATTTAGATTGGCTCCTTAATTCGCTCAAAAAATCAGATTCGGCAATCTATCGTGAATATAGAGAAAGCCTACAAGGTTTGTAAGGATATCACCGTTAATCATTACGAGAATTTCCCGGTGGCATCCCGTCTTTTGCCGGCAAGTTCCCGAAAACACATCTATCCGATTTATGCCTTTGCCCGGCACGCCGACGATTTGGCCGATGAGTATAATGATCGGGAAGGCCTATTCGAGTGGCGTGAACGGTTACATAGTTGTTTGGA
The DNA here is from genome assembly GCA_028284905.1 of Calditrichia bacterium. Lineage (GTDB taxonomy): Bacteria > Calditrichota > Calditrichia > RBG-13-44-9 > J075 > JACKAP01. The sequence continues at coordinate 241,472 of JANQQU010000043.1, read as the reverse complement.
AGACCCTGGCGGCCATCCGATTTTTATCGCCCTGGCAGATACTATTCGTAAATACGACTTACCGATTTCCCTCTTTGATGATCTATTAACTGCATTTCTCCAGGACACTGAAAAGGGACGATATGACTCTATGGAAGAAGTCTTGGCTTATTGCCGATATTCCGCCAACCCCGTCGGCAGAATCATTCTCCACTTACATGGCTACAAAGACGACAGCTTGATGCGATATTCCGATCACATCTGCACGGCACTGCAGCTGGCAAATTTTTGGCAAGATGTGAAAGTTGACATCAAGAAAAATCGCATTTACATCCCCCAGGATATGTTGCAGCAATATAATATTCCCGAAAAAGATATTGCCGAGAAACATTTCAGCGAAAATTTCGCACAACTAATGGCAGCGCTGGTTGTTGATACCCGGCAAATATTTACTTCCGGAGAGCCATTGCTACAGCACCTCAGGGGCCGTTTAAAATGGGAATTAAAGTTTACTTATCGGGGTGGCGTAACAATTCTTGATAAAATCGAAGAAATTGGCTATAATGTCCTTTCTCAGCGCCCGGTTATTAATAAAATAGACTGGTTAAAAATTGCGGGTTATACTTTCATCTTAAGGCGGTGATAATATGAGCGAGAATCTGATACAGACTGATCAGCAGATCACTTTCCAAAGTAAAAGCAATTTTCTTTTTTCATTCTTTTTTCTCCCCAGGGAAAAACGCGAAGCTATTTATACCCTTTACTCATTCTGCCGGCAAACAGACGATATTGCCGATGAAATAGCACCCTTGGAGAAAAAGGCGCTGGTGCTCAATCGCTGGGAAAAAGAATTAAAGAATTGCTTCTCCCGAAAAGTCTCGAACTATTTTGATTCGCTGCATCAGGTGGCGGAACGCTTTAAGATTCCTGCCGAGTATTTTCTGGAATTGATCGCTGGCGTACGAATGGATCTTCATAATCGCCAATATCGGTCTTTCGATGATCTGCGACTTTATTGCTATCGGGTGGCTTCAATTGTCGGACTGATGTGCATTCAAATTTTTGGCTATCGTGATCCGGTGATCAAACAATACGCAGAGAACCTCGGTATCGCCTTACAGCTAACCAACATCATCCGAGATGTTGGCACTGATGCAGAGATGGGCCGGTTATACATCCCGCGTGAGGAACTCGCTCAGTTTAGCGTCACAGAAGCAGACATTAGCAACCTGACCTACAACGAAGACTTTATTCGCTTGATGAAATTCCAGGCAGACCGTGCAGAGGACTACTACCAGCGGGCAAACGATTGCTTACCCGATTCCGAGCGGATAAACATGCTTGTTTCCGAAATTATGCGGAATATTTACTACCGTTTGTTGGAAGATATTAAAGAGAAAGAATTCAACGTTTTGGACACCCCGATCCGCCTATCCACTTTTAATAAATTGTGGATTACAATGCGTACGGTTTCCAACATTAAACTTTCGTCAGCATTCTAAGCATTTCCTGAAATGAATAATCCGAAAACTGTATTCATTATCGGCGGAGGCGTCGCGGGTATTTCTGCGGCTGTTTCCGCGATTAAGCATGGTTGGAAACCGGTCATCCTCGAGCGTACCGGACATTTAGGCGGACGGGTGCGCTCTCTTTATGCCAAAGATGTTGGCAGTAGTATCGATAATGGGCAACATGTGCTTTCCGCCAGCTACCAGGAGACCCGGCAGCTTCTCTCAGAAATTGGCAGTCACGATCGGGTCACTTTTCAGGAACCGCTTTTCATCAATTTTCGCATTAGTAATCGCCATGATTTTCAATTTCAGCCCTGGAACTTACCAGCACCGCTCCACTTTGTGCTCCCCCTTTTTCTCAAGGCTCCCCTGGCCCGGTCGGACCGGCAGTTTATGCGACGCTGGGGACTCGCTTTCTGGCGGGCAGATCCGGATTCGCTAAAGCGGCTGACGGTACGGGAATGGCTGGAAGAATACGGCGAGGCCCCATTACTGGAACGGTTATTTTGGGAGCCAATTACCCTGGCAACGCTAAACACAAGTATCGATGAGGCCAGCGCATTCTTGCTCTACCAGGTGCTCATCAATGCCTTTGTTGGTAGCCGGGCAAATACTGGGCTCGGCCTCCCTAATGACCTGTTGGATGCACTTTTTGCTGAACCTGCAGAGAAATACATCACTGCTGCTGGTGGGGAAATTCAGGCAAATTGCGTTGTAAAAAAAATCATTTGGTCCGGCAAAGAAGTTCAGGCAGTAGAAACCAGGGACGGGGAAAGGATAGAAACGCCGCATCTAATTTCCGCAATTCCTCCGAACGCCTTGATGAAACTGCTTAGTTCGTCCGACAATCTCGACAAAGAATTATCCCTGAATTTATCCCGGTTTACATTTTCCCCAATTATTACCATAAATATTTGGACCGAAAATCCGGTTCCCGGTCCATTTCCGATTGCGTTAATTGATTCTCCAATTCAGTGGATTTTTCCAATGGTTGAGGCATCTCAAAAGGCTGGTTTACACGGATATACCCTGGTAATCAGCGCTGCATTCAAAGAGAGCGCGATGCGCAATGAAGCGATTATTAATCTGGCGAACCGGGAGTTCCAGCATTATTTTTCGAAAAGCTTACAATCAGATTTCAAGCTGAAAGATTATAAAGTTATCAAGGAAAAGACTGCGACTTTTTTACAAACGCCCCAATCTTTGAGATATCGACCCGGCCCAGGCACCGCTTTTAACAACTTCTTTCTCTCAGGAGATTGGATTGACACCGATCTTCCGGCAACCATTGAGAGTGCAGTGTTTAGTGGGAGGATGGCTGTAGAGCTATTATTAGCCCAATAAAAAGCCGGGCATCTTTCTTGACAATTTTCTTTCTGTTGCTTAGAATGTAACTTGTTTTTCTTAAGCTAATTTGCAATAGACATTTAACTTTTCACATCCCAATACCAAAGAAGGTTATTATGGACTCCCCATTTCAGGGAATCATCAATAAATCCGTTTATGATGAAAGCGGCAGACAGTTTATCCAGGTAAAGCACGAGAATCATATTTATAAGGTTTTTACGGCCCAAACCCGGGAAGAACTGGAGGAACTTAAGCAGGTCGATGATCAATATTTTTCCGGGAATCAACAGATCAGCTATCAGCAATTGGAACGAATTAAAACCTATGGTAAAAACTTGATCTACCGGGATGAATCCGGAAAAGCTGTTGCCGTCGCACAGATATTATTTCAGTCGATCCCCAAGCAGGAAGTTCGTCGTTATGAAGCATATTCATACGGCACGGCGGGTCGGGGCTATGGTCAGATTATGTTTAAGGCCCAGGAGGTCATCGCCCGGGAGCAAAACAAACATCGCATCCGGGCAACCGTACGCGTAGAGAACACAGAGACCATTCGAGCAATGCTAAAGGCGGGCTATCGCATTGTGGAATATGATCCATCACGCTATGGCAGCCTACAGGAAGGTGGCAGTCGACTGGTTATGGAAAAAGACTTGATTAATGAATCTTTTCCGTTTAAACCGAAGCGAAAATCCCGCCTGGTTTGGGAAAAAGAGATTCTTCTTCTGGAAACTTTGGCGCAGGCACGCAGCTCAATATCCCGGCATAATTTACCGCCAAGAGTTGCCGTGCGCATCTACAATGAAGACAAGATCTATGAGGCCTCGCACCAAATCATCGAAGAGATATTGCAATATGATTATCTGGGAGTTGGATTGCTTCTCCCGGAAGAATACGAAGCGCCTCCCGGGCCGGAAAAACTGCTAATTTTCTATCGGAAAGATTCTCCCCCGAAAGCGGACCGCTTAAGCATGCCTGTGCAGGTCAATTCCGAATATGGCACTTTACGGGAAGTGATTGTCTCCTTTACGCCGGAGAATGCCCAGATTCGCGAGGAATACGCCATCAATGACGTGGCGAAGCAAAATGTGAACAATATCGATCCGATCTCATTTAAGGACGAATACAATCTGTTCATCGGGACTATGGTTGACCAGGGCGTAAAAATCGTCCATTCAAACTCCATCGGCAGTGAAGGAAAATCTGCTATTTTTACCCGGGACCCTGCCTATACCATGGGGAACACCTTTGTCATTGGCCGCCTGGCAATGGCGCAGCGTGTCTACGAAACTGAGGGTATGCGCCAGGTGAGTTCCGGACATCCCACCCTGGAGCTGACCGATGAGGATGGTGCATTTACAGAAGGTGGCGATATTATTTTTATCGGCCCCAATACCCTGGCAGTCGGGCTGGGCCAACGCACCACGGAAGCAGGATTAATCAAACTTCGCCATGCTTTTCCGGATTATGAGTTCATTCCGGTTATTCATGATGACCTGCATCTTGATGTGCTTTTCACGATGGTTGGTCCGAAAAAATGCTTACTCGATCCCACCCGGGTTTCCGGCGAATTTATCGATTATTTACGGAAAAACGATTATACGATTATCGAAGCAGATCCCGCGGAGCAACCGAGTCTCGGCTGCAATGTTGTGGCGATTGGCCCGAATAAAGTGATCGCTGTAAAAGAAAATGTAAAAACAAATCAACGCTTGAAAGATAATGGCGTTACAGTGGTGGAAGTAAGCATGCCAAATGTCGTCAAGTGGGGCGGTGGTCCTCGCTGTATCACTTGTCCCACTCATCGGGAACTCATTGGCTAATGCGATAATTACCTGAACTAATCAGCGGTAAAAATATTTTTAGAAAGGATTTATTGAATGTTGGCAACACGTCTTTTTCACGGGCTTTATAGTTTGTTTTTACTTACTTTACTGTTTACAAGCTGCGATCATAGCAAAGAGCTGCAACAGACAGCTGATGACGCGATCAAGGAAATTAAATCGACCCATGCACCGGATAAGCGTGTCGCCCATTTTGATGTGGCAGCTGCAGCAACCGGCAATGCGATACTGCTTACCGGAGAGACCAATCTCCCCGAAGCGAAAGCGCAATTAGTCGCCAATTTACAGGAGAGCGGCCTGTTGGTGAATGACCAGATTTTATTGTTACCAGACCCTGAACTGGGTGAAAAGAAATGGGCACTGGCATTAAATTCTGTCGTCAATATTCGCTCTGCACCACGCCATTCCGGAGAGCTAGCAACCCAGGCATTACTTGGTACACCATTGAATGTTCTCAAAAAGGAACGTGGCTTTTACCGGGTGCAAACACCGGATGGTTATCTTGGCTGGGTGGATGCACAAGGAATACGACGCGTCGACGCCGCTGAACTGGCAACTTTTCGGGACTCGGAAAAAATCGTATTTAAACCAATTTACGGATTTGCCTATCAAGCCCCGCAAGCCAACGCAGCACCTGTTGGCGACCTGGTTAACGGCGCGATTCTGGAGAAAACCGGAGAGACCGGCAATTATTACGAAGTTCGCTATCCGGATAGCCGAACAGGTTTCGTTGCCAAAAAAGATGCACAGCCTTATGATGTTTGGATTAAAGAAATAAAAAGCAATGGCGAATCCCTCAAAGCGGTTGCGAAAGATTTAATGGGTATTCCATATCTTTGGGGCGGCACTTCCGCCAAGGGCGTAGATTGTAGTGGATACACGAAAACCATCTTTTATATGCATGGCATAATCCTGCCGCGTGACGCCTCCCAGCAAGTACATGCCGGCATACTGGTTGACGAAGAAAAAAACTTCGCCTCACTCGAAGTTGGCGATCTGCTCTTTTTTGGCAGAGCAGCGACGGACTCCACCAGGGAACGCGTCGTGCACGTTGGCATGTGGATCGGCAATAATGAGTTTATTCATTCCTCCGGTCGGGTGCGCATTAGCAGTATGGACAAAGCCGCGGATAATTACGATAAATATAACTATAATCGCTACCTGAGAACGAAACGCATCCTAAATCAGGATAGTGGTGTCAGCTTTCTGCAACGGGATGGTTTGTATAACTATATTCGAACTTCTTCCACGACGAATTAACCGGGCCACTATGAATCATTCGGCGATTATCGAACAGATTGCAACCAACAAGGCCACTTACATTGCACTGTTCAGCGGCCTTAGCAACGAAGAAATACTTTGGCGATCGGCAGCAGAGAAGTGGTCCCATTTGGAAATATTATGCCACTTATATGATGAAGAACGGGAAGATTTTCGGCAGCGCCTTCGCCTTACTCTGGAAAACCCGGAAACCCCTTGGCCGTCGATTGCCCCAGCCGAATGGCCGAAACTACGCAATTACCAACAGCAGGTTTTTCGGGACACCCTGGAAAAATTTCTCGCCGAACGGGATCATTCAATTCTCTGGCTAAATGGCCTCGATCATCCGGACTGGCAAAACACGCATAATAATCCGACACTCGGCCCCATGAGTGCGGAAAAAATTTTGGCGAACTGGCTGGCGCACGACTATCTTCATTTCCGACAAATCACCCGTTTAAAGCACCAATATCTCCAATTCCTCGCTGGAAATATTTCCCTATCCTATGCAGGAGATTGGTAAAGAATTCTCTGGTTAGCTAATTTTTATTTATCGATTACATCTCTTATATCTAACGGTCAGGATCTGTATACTTTATGCGTTGTGAGTCCAGGAGCCTAAAGAAACTAGAATATCTACGATTACCACAATTTTGGTTTATCTTTTTATTCTTTTTTGCTAGTTCTCTAATTTTACGTGCACAGCCCGGGACAATTGCCGGATTTGTTATTGCCGCTGAGGACAGCAGCTATCTGCCGGGGGTGAATATTGAATTGGAGGGGACTGGCCTGGGAGCAACCACCGATGCTGAAGGATTTTACCTGATTCCCAATGTGCCTCCGGGGAATCATCAACTAAGCGCATCGTACATTGGCTTTAATAAAACGACTTACACCGAGGTTCAGGTTTTTGTTAATCTTACCACAACCATTAACTTTCACCTTCAGCGAAAAATTTATAGTAGTGAGGAGATCACCGTTGTTGCAGATCGTCCGGTAATTCGGCAGGAAGTCGCCGCTACGCACATCACTGTCGAGGCAAAAGAACTACAAAACCTGCCAATCGCAACCATCGAAGATGCCATCAAATTACAACCGGGCATTGAACCGAATCTTACCATTCGCGGTGGAAAAATCAACACCGTTTCCTTTTTGGTTGACGGTATAAATTTGCGAGAGGGGCGCAGCAATGCCCCGGTGATGGGCCTAAGTTACACCGCACTTGAACAATTACAAATACAGACTGGTGGCTTTAATGCCGAACACGGGAATGTCCGTTCCGGCTTAATAGCGCTTGTTACCAAAGATCCTCCGCGGGATAAATACACCGTAGATATCTTTAGCCGTTATCGCTTCACACAACCGCTGAGTTTTGATTATCCGCCGACAGGCCCACAGGCGCTTATCTTCACGGAAAGAAATAAAGCTTCAGCATACGATATTGATTTTACAGTTGGCGGGCCGCTTTTGCCATTCGCATCAAAGGCGATTGGTAATCCTCGTTTTCTCGCCTCTGTAAGAAATCAGTCTAATCCATATATCGAGAACTTTGACAGACAGGAGCGCAGCGAAGAAACTATTCAGCTTAAGCTAATTTCCGATTTGTCGAAAAAGTCCCGACTTACTTTAATGGGGCTACTTAGTAATGTCCGCGGTGTTGCAGATTCGGTAAGCACCATTATGCCGGCAGGCACCCCGGCTTATCCCTGGGGATTTGAAAACAGTTTTTTTCGTCGGGAGGGGCTTTTCAAAAATGACAATATTGGCCTGGCAGATATTAAGCATCGGCTAATTTCAGCAACCTATCTGCATACGATAAATCCGAGCACTTTTTTCGAAATAAAAGCGCATCGCCTGCAGTCGGAATATTTTCTTCGTCCCGGTTTGCAGGAACGGATCATTGACAGGGATACATCCGATGTTGTTGTTTGGACGGGGAAATTTGACCTTACCAGTCAGATTAGCAGGCACATCCGTTTAAAAGGTGGCCTGGAATACCTGGTTAGTGATTATAATATTTCCTCGGAAATCAATGATGCTTGTGGCAGCAGAGTATCGGCATTAGGCTCTGCGGCAACCCTGCTCTGCGCTGGCAACATTGATTTTCAATCTCCCTATCGAATTTTTGAAGGGTGGCAGGCTGCGCCACATCAGGGCGCTGGATATTTGCAGTCAAAAATTGAATTGAATAAAATGATTCTTAACCTTGGTGCCCGCCTGGATTATTTTAATTCAAGAGGATCGCGCCTGCGGTTTGATGATTTTGATCAGCTCCTCAGTCAAACCGACATTCAATCCCGCACAGACGATTTATCTGCAACGCCGGCGGAGAAGCAATTGGCAATCAGCCCGCGATTGGGTGTTTCTTTCCTTATCACCATTGATTCCAAGCTCTATTTCAACTACGGGCATTTCCGACAGATGCCACAGGCGCAGCATCTTTTTTCTCTGCAGCAAAAACAGTTTATCGTAAACCGCAGCTCGCTCACCAATATTGGCAATCCGGATATTCCCATGCCGCGTACAGTTGCATATGAGATCGGATATGAGAAAAGTTTCAGCGATCAATATCTCTTCAGAGCCAGTGCATACTTAAGAGATATTGACAACCAGACCAGTTTTCGCTATTACATCAGTGAAGACGTTAGCTACTCCCTGGCACTACCGCTAAATTTTAATGATGCCAGTGGATTTGAATTAACATTGAGCAAGAACCGGGGAAGCTGGCTACGTGGGTTTTTGAATTTCACTTACCAATCTTTTAGTACAGGGAATTTTGGCACTTCTGCGGTTATACTGGATCCCCTCACCGGCAATGATTACAGCTTAAACTCCCAGGATCATTATCAAAGTAAATCCGCCAGTCAGCCATTTGCTCGATTCAACCTGGAATTTCTGGCACCGGCGGATTTCGGCCCTTCCCTTGCCGGCACTAGGCCATTTGCGAATTGGCAAATGGACATTTTAAGCCAGTGGAGGGCCGGAAAAGTATTTACCTGGGGAGGGCCGATAGAGGATGAAGATGATGCAACATTCGGGATACAATATACGCCGCATCCGTCGCTTCGTAATAACTTACGCACCCGGGACTTCTTTAGCCTGGATTTACGCCTCAGCAAACAATTTCAGCATAAACTTAGCGGAAAAGGTGCAGTGCAGCTATTCGTCGACATCAACAATTTGCTGAACTTGAAATATATGTATTTTGAGCGCCCCTTCGCGATCAATGAAGGGAATCCATTCATCGACTACAATGCTTATATGGCCTCCCTTCATCTGCCCGAATCAACTTTTGAGAATCTTGGCGGCGAGGACATCCCCTATCTGTTTATCCCCGGAAACGACCGTCCCGGTGATTTTCGTAAATCAGGCGTGGCACACGTACCGATTAATGTTGTTCGCCACCAATATGAATTACCTGCCAGCAGTAATGATCAGGCGCTATACTATATCCACAGCGAAGAGCGTTATCTTCAATATCAAAACGGTAACTGGCAAACGGCAGATGCCGGGTATGTGTCGCAAATCCTGGCCGACAAGGCATACATCGATATGCCGGATAAAGTCGACCAGATTTTCCTCAATCCCCGCAGTATCATCGTCGGACTGCGCTTCTCTTTCTAGACACCTTGAGACTTATTTTTCATCTGCCTGAGGATCTGCAGGTATATCTACCCCTTTATTATTCCACTTCCAAACCACAAAGCGCAGCTCGGTTTTTCCGGTATTTTTTATGCCATGAATATCCCAGGGGGCTGCATAGAGAATATCGCCTTTTTTCGCCGGGAAGTCTTTCCCATTCACATGCCACTCCCCTTCCCCCTCGATAACCATCAGGAACTCTTCTTCTGCATGACGATGCGGAGGATGGATTTCCCGGCCGGGTTTAATTACAGCGACACCATTCAAAGCCTCTCTGGTGCCAAAGGTTTGCCCGGTATAATAGGCATAAAATGTTCCCCAATCCGCAACATCTTTCGCCGCTTTTTCCTCACTTACTACCTGGCTTGTCAAATCAGTTTCAGATTGATCTGCGATAATCGTACCAGCAATAAATGCGATCAACAATGCAGCAGCTAGCAATACATATTGAAACAGCTTCGTTTTCATAGTCGTCTCCATTCTTTATTTGAATTCAATCCAATCCACATTAAATACATCAAAATCATTCGTTACCTGGGCGTTTAAAACAAGATAAATATCTGCTATACCTTTTGTCTTCTTATTCAGCGGAATATCATATTCCCGCCATTCTCCATTGGCCCCACTTTGGCTAATCTTTAACTGTCCCATCAGCTCGCCATCTACGCCATGGCGGTAAAGCGCCAAGCTTGCCGGCAGGTAATGTTTCAGGCGAATTCGTGCGCGCTTCATTCCGGCAAGATCAAGTTTTTTGAACATCAGCCAACTGCTCGCACGCATGTTTACCTGAATTTTTTCACGGTTTTCGCCGAAACGATTTTCAAGTCCATTATAGACATCGTCATAGGTTTCTGCTTCAACTTTTGGGGAACGAAGAATTTTCACATCTTTTCCGGAGAGACCTTCTATCCCATTCGCACCACGATCTTTATAGGTTGCGGAGATAATATATCCTCCGGGCGATTCAGCGGTCTTGTGATTGCCCAATTGAAATGTCCCATTCAAAGGATAACGCTTACTTTCATTGTTCAGCGAAAGTATATAGCGAGTCATTTTCTCCGCGTCACTTTGCGACAATTGCGGATGTGCTGCCATCATCGCACCGCCCCAGGTTTCATTCCCGCCTTTAATAATTTTCAAGGCAAGATGCGGCACCAGCTCTTCAACATTTTGCTTTTGATAATAACGGGCAATTTCTTCGTAGGAAGGACCAATATTCTGCTTATGAACATCATGACAACTGGCACAGTCACTACCTGCGATTAAGCGGACACCATCAATAAACTCCAATGGCGCATCCGGCAGTTCTTCTCTCCCTTTTAATAACTCTTCCAAATAGTCCGCATCAGCCATCCAGGAAAAATTCACAACAGCATCATTGGCCTGAATCCCGCCATTCTCAAGATCTTCTTTATCGGAAATTTCGATATTATAGTTCAATTTTTCTTTAGCAGTATAAAATGTAGAATTACCGGCTAATCTAATGGCTACCTGTGGTGGTGCATTACCAACCTGTATTGTTTCCTCGAGGGTAGTGACCGCCCCGTGAGAATCCCGCACATTTAGCTGAGCTGCATAAATACCATTTTCAGTAAATGTAAATTCTACAGATTCCCCGGTCGCCTGCACGTTTGCCGTATCGGTGAAATGCCATTCATATGTTAGCAGGCTATCTTCCACATCAAAATCGTAGGACCCTGTTGCGGAAAAGCGGACGCTATGCGGTGCAGCGCCGTTGGCTTTATCCACATGAACCTGCGCAACCGGAGGCCGATTTCCCCGGGCAAAACCAATGCGGGAAAGTGTTGCATCAGGATTATTCATAAAATATTGTCGACCGTATTCTAACAGATAGAGTGCACCATCCGGTCCAAATTCGACATCAATCGGTTTGCTTAAAGGCATCTTCGGCAACAGTGGTTCCATCTTCAACAGCTCGCCGGTTGTTTTATCTATTGTCCAAACCTGAATCCAGCTGCGGGCCCATTCGAATGCAAAAAATTTACCATCATAATATTCGGGGAATTTTACCGGAGACTGTGGATCAACCGCGGAGGAAGAATAGAATGGCCCGGCCATCGCACTCCGGCTGCCGGCCCCTAACAGCGGGAACTCTTCCGAATCGCCATAATCATACCACACCCAGGAAGGTTGCGCCGGCGGTAGCTCCCGGCTACCGGAATTGTTCGGAGAATCATTTACCGGATGGGCAGGGTCGAAAGGAGCGCCCACTTCGTCTGTCGCAAAGTCCCGCTCGTTGTAGGCTGCATTATCCCCCACAAAATAAGGCCATCCAAAAAAACCGGGCCCTTTTGCCTGATTCCATTCATCAAGGCTGGCAGGGCCGTAGCGACCGGGATGTCCACCATCCGGACCGACATCTCCCCAGTAGAGCCAGTTGGTTTGCGGATCGATGGCAATCCGGAAAGGATTACGGCAGCCCATCGCATAAATTTCCGGACGTCCCTGCGAACCATCTTTCGGAAAGAGGTTGCCATCCGGAATCGTGTAGCTGCCATCGGCTTCCGGTTTTATCCTCAGAATTTTACCGCGAAGGTCATGAGTATTACTGGATGACTTCTGGGCATCGAAAGGCCCGCGACCTGGGCGTTCGTCGATTGGCGTAAAACCATCCGATTCTTTCGAGCTGGTATTATCTCCGGTAGAAAGGTAAAGCAAGCTATCCGGCCCAAACTTGATGGCGCCTCCGGAATGGCAGCAGGTCTCGCGCTGAACGAAAACTTCCAGCACAACCTTTTCCGAAGCACGATGTAAGCTGTCGTCCTTAAAAACAAAGCGGGAAAGATATTGATTGGGGTTATCGCAGGCAGCAGATGGCGAGTAATAAACGTAAATCCAGTGATTTTCCTTACCATACCCGGGATCAAGGGCCAATCCGGTCAGTCCATCCTCGTAGTTGCCATCGATACAAACATCAAAGTTGGCTACCTGGCGGGTTTCCTCCAGTGCCGGATCATACATCTTCATTTTACCACGCCGTTCCAGGAATAACACCCGTAAGTCCGGTAAGACCACCAAATCCATCGGCTCGTAGATATTATCATCCAATACAATTTTGGTGTAGCGATTAAAATTTGCTGCGCGGGGACTGACAGCTTTGGCAGGATCATAACGATTATTGTCAATGGAAAACGATAGTAAGGCGGAGACTTTCTCCTCATCCAGTCCGGATGATTGCGGCACTGCGACCCTTCCGCTTCCCAATTTATATTTTGAAACGTCGGCCAGCGGATCATCTTCTGGTGTATAGGCCACTGCTGCTTGATAATCCCCCGACTTCAATCCGGAGAACCAGGGCCAGAGATATGGCGTTACCCGGTTAGTATCAGCGATGATCACTCCGCCCCCCATTTCGACGTAGCGCTCGATATCGGCATGGTGCCAAACCCTGAGAGAATCCTCGATGATATCCAGCAATACAAGGGTGCTGTAAGTCTGAAGTGTGTCCTCCTCCAGCAATTCAAAGGTAAAACTGGTATCAAGCCGGATTTGTTCTGTAGATGCTACCGCTGCGAGTTTTTCAACAATATCCGCATTCCCCGGCAACTGCAGGGCTTCCGGACCAACCACTAACAGAACTCGTTTTTCCTCTCTTTCGATTTCAGTAAAATTACAAGCAGAAAAGAGCATAAGCATCAAACAGCAAAGCAAGTATTTCATAAATCAGCGCCTTCGGAAACGTAAATCATTCTAGTATCTATTTACTAATCCGGCAAGATAAGTACTTCGAATATTTTAGACAATAGAACGGCAATCCAATTATGAATCTTAAAGCCATAAAATTTCCTGACTTCCACTGCGGCGAATTTGTTTATGTCCCGCAGAGATGGTATAATTTTTAAAACAGGAATGGATTACCAGATACTTAATCCTGCTTTATGTTAAACATTTATAAGGGATCAGGAATGAAATATCAGACTGAAATTATTATCGATAAGCCAAGAGATGAAGTTATTGCTTTATTCGATAATGTCGAGAACATGAAGAAGTGGATGGTAGGTCTTAAATCATTTGAAGCAATAAGTGGAGAACCGGGCCAGGAAGGTGCAAAGTCCCATTTGGTCTTTGAGCAAAATGGCCGAACCATTGAAATGGTCGAAACCATCACCACCCGGAATTTCCCAGATGAATTCTCCGGCACCTATGAGGCGAAAGGCGTTATGAACTGGGTAAACAACTATTTTCATGCCGAAGGTGAAAAAACTCGCTGGGTCTCGGAAAATGTCTTCGAATTTAGCGGTTTTATGAAAGTGTTCGCTTTCTTCATGAAAGGTGCTTTTAGTAAGCAAAGCAGAGTCTATATGGAGAACTTTAAAAAGTTTGCCGAAGGCGAAGAAGTCGCCGCAAGCTAGTAGCCAAGTCCTCTACGCTAAAAGTTTAAAAGGATTATTGACAGGACGGGCCAACCAATTGTCCGCAGGGTAATCATGGTTGCCTTCAATAACATGCAGCGCATAGGCGTGACGGGATTTGGGTGAACGGTTCGTCTTACTGAGGTGCGGCAATTGTCCATGCAGTAATATCAGCGTTCCTTCCCGAACCGGCAGGGCTTGTAACCCTTCTGAAGGAATTGCAGCTTCATCCAGCACCTGAAAGGTAGTACCACCTTTGCCATCCCGGATAAAGCGGGATTTTAAGGAAATTTTGTGCCCGCCGGGCAATGCCCAAAGACAGCCGTTTTCCAGGGTAGCATCTTCCAACGCCATCCAAAATCCAACTACGCTGGGGGGATCGGTATATAGAAAAGTGCTATCCTGATGGCAGTTTACTTCTCCGCCAATATTCGGCTGTTTGAATATATACATCGATTGGGCGGCAAGCGGTTTTTGGAAACCGATTTTTCGTGCTAACGCTGCCAACTCGGGACTATAGCTGATCTTACGAAAGGGTTCGGACAAATCGTGTAATGCATGTCCAATTTTATTAATAGACAATGCCTTTTCCTGCCGTAATTCTCCATTTGCCAAAAAAGCCTCCTCCTCAAAAAAGAATCGGATTTTATCGCCGGATGTTAGAAAATATTCATCGCTGTTCCGTTCCTGTTCGTTTGTGGTAAAGATCGAGGCGACTTCGCCGGGATCAAACGCTTCCACCATTCCACGGGCAGTATCACGCAGCTGACGACAGGTATCGGCACTGAGCCAGTCTTCGATAATCAAATATCCATTTGCTTCATAAAATGCCAGCTGCTCATTACTAATTTGCATACTTTGTCTCCAAATTTAGCGAGGAAAAGTCTCCCGAAAGTACAACTTTATTCATCAGATGAGGATGTATGATCGTGAACGATTTTCCATCCATTATCCATTTTGCGAAATAGCAATGTAAACAATCCCCAGGGGGCATCGTTTTTTCGCTGTAAAGCCCATTTCCCGAACGCGAGTGCTGTCTTTTCGTCAATCACTCGTATATCAATTTGACTAAATTGTAGCCTTCCCATTAAGTCCCGGTTATGATATCGCCTCTGATATCGTTCCAGAGTAGCCTGCCAGCCCAAATTGATATCCCCGCCGGAAACAAAACGCAATGAGTCCGATTGCCAGTAGCCAGCCATATAGCCGGTAATATTTCCCTTATTCCAGGCAATCACCTGCCGATTTAACACTTCACGGATATCATTCGTATTTACGGGCTTTTTCTCAGGTATTTGTTCACAAGCAACGAATCCAAGAAACAGCAGTCCCCACAATAATAAGCGTGACAACATCATTTCACCTCCAATAATCAAGTCAGCGAATAAAAATTCATAGTACAGCCAACCGAATTACAAATTAAATTCATTATTCTAAAAATGTTATCTATGACATTTCAATTTCCTGTTTATGCATAAATTGCAGGGCCTTTGCTGATTTACGCAATTTCGGTGACAGTTTCAAATAGTATTTGAAGATTATCTGAGGAAATAGCGGGTTTTAAGAATGAAACTTTTGATTTTTGATCTCGACGGTACCCTGATAGACACCTTACAGGATCTGACCAATGCAGTTAATTACAGTATCCGGCAATTTGGATATTCAGCGCTTAACCGGCAAACGGTTCAACGGTTTGTTGGCGATGGCATGTATAAGTTGATGGAAAGATCGATGCAGGATCCTCCCGAGCAGTTACTGAAGCAGGGCATTCGATACTTTCAGCAATATTATAGCCGACATCATCTGGACGAAACGAAACCCTACGATGGTATTCGGGAAATGCTTGAACACTATAATGATTATCAAAAAGCGGTATTAACCAACAAACCAGAAGTTTACGCCCAGGAAATTGTTAACCATCTGGAGTTGTCCGCATATTTTGGAATGGTCGTCGGCGCAAAGGCAGACATTTCTCTCAAACCTTCACCGGAAGGCATCTCACTGATACTTGAGCAAATGAAAGTATTGCCCAGAGATACTATCATGATCGGCGATAGCGGCAACGACATCCTCGCAGGCAAAGCTGCCGGCGTAAAGACTTGCGCAGTAGGATATGGCTTTCGTGACCTGGAAAACCTCAAGGCTTTCTCCCCGGACTTTACTGCTGAATCCCCGGCTGTACTGCAAACCCTTTTCGAATAGCTTAATTTTTACCCGCAAGAAAGTTAACTGATTGATTTCAATCTTTTCCCTCCTTATGTTTAGGGCTGTCTAAAAGATCGTGTTAAACTGTTTGAAATTGTAGAGGAAGATATGACAGCCCAATCTATATCCGTAAAAGATACCGAATTTATAAAACTGCTGGCTAAAACGATCCGCGGACTTTCGATGGATGGTGTTCAGGCAGCAAACTCCGGACATCCCGGCCTCCCTTTAGGAATGGCGGATGTTGCGGCAACTTTATGGCTAAAACACCTTCGTCACAATCCGAAAGACCCACATTGGCATAACCGGGATCGTTTTGTATTATCTGCCGGTCATGGCAGTATGCTCATCTATAGTTTATTGCACCTGCATGGTTATGATTTATCCCTGGATGAATTGCGCAATTTCCGTCAATGGGACAGTCTTACCCCTGGTCACCCGGAACATGGACACACCGCTGGTGTAGAAACTACTACCGGCCCCCTCGGGCAGGGAATTTCTACCGCTGTCGGTATGGCGATCGCCGAACGCTGGTTGGCAGAAAAGTTTAACCGCCCGGGGCATGAAATAGTCAACCACTATACCTATGTTATCGCCAGCGACGGAGATTTAATGGAAGGGGTTTCCCACGAAGCTTGCTCCCTGGCTGGTCATCTTAAGCTGAAAAACCTTATTGTGCTTTATGACGATAACAGTATCAGCATTGACGGCGATACTGCCCTTTCCTTTAGTGAAAATGTTTTGAAGCGCTACGAAGCGTATGGCTGGGCTACCGCTCAGGTCGATGGCCACGATTTAAATGCGATTAATACTGCGATCAGCAATGCCAAGAACTCTGATGATCGCCCAACGATCATTGCCTGTAAAACATTCATTGGTTTTGGTAGCCCGAACCGTGCGGGGACGGCTAAAGCCCATGGCGAGCCCCTCGGTGCCGAAGAATTAGCACTGACGAAGGCAGAATTGGGTATTCCCGATTCACCAACTTTTTTTATTCCGGAAGGAATGATTGATTATAAAGCAATTGTAGAATTTCATGGTAATTCTTACCAGTCTGAATGGCAGGAAAAATTCCAGGCTTATGAAAAAGCTTTCCCGCAGGAGGCGGCAGAATATCAGCAAATGACCAGCGGCAAACTGCCGGCTAATTGGGAGAAACACTTGCCCACATTCTCCACCGACACGGCCATGGCAACCCGTAAAGCATCCGGCGCAGTTCTGGATGCGATATTTGCCCATGTGCCCGGATTAATCGGTGGCTCTGCGGATCTTACCGGTTCAAACAATACCCGCCCGAAAGATGAGGCGCATTTAACCCCGGAAGCGTTTGCCGGCCGCTATGTACATTATGGTGTGCGTGAGCATGGAATGGGGGCAATTATGAATGGTATTGCCCTACATGGCGAATTCATTCCCTACGGCGGTACATTCCTGGTCTTCTCCGATTATATGCGCGGCAGCATCCGCCTCGCTGCATTAATGGAACAACAGGTCGTCTTTGTTTTTACCCACGATTCGATTGGATTAGGCGAAGATGGTCCCACGCATCAACCGATTGAGCACTTAAATGCACTGCGTGCGATTCCAAATCTTACAGTGATCCGCCCGGCAGAAGCGAACGAAACCGCCGGTGCCTGGAAAGCGTCCCTGGAACATTCCCATGGACCGATAGCATTGGTTTTAACTCGCCAGGGACTGAATTCTTTCGATCCGGCAGTTGCTACAGCGGACGCTGTTTGTAAAGGCGCATATGCCATCGTAGATTCAGCTTCCCCGGATGTTATTTTAATCGGTACTGGTTCCGAGACGCATATTGCTGTCGATGCGGCAAAACTTCTCGAAGCAGAGGGTATCAAGGCACGGGTCATTTCCATGCCCAGCACGGAGCTGTTCGAAGCACAGCCGGATGCCTATCGTGAAGAATTGCTGCCTCCTTCAGTAAAGGCACGTGTCGCGATCGAAGCAGGTGTAACCAACGGCTGGCATAAATATGTTGGTGATAGTGGCGAGGTAATTGGCCTGGATCGCTTTGGTGCTTCCGCACCGTATAAAACGATCTATGAAAATCTCGGCTTAACACCGGAGAATATGGCAGCAGCTGCAAAGCGATCAATTAAGAAAGCCGGAAAGTAAACTGATAGTATTTTTTGAAAGCAAACATTACTTCAAATTGAATTTAGAGCAATAAAAAAGGCCGGTATAAAACCGGCCTTTTTTGTAATCTACAATGTTTTAAAACTTTATTTGCCAACCGTTTTAACTTTCGTTCTTGCCGGAATAACATCCGTCAAAAGCATGCCATTCATCAAAGCAATATTTTCCAAATCTTTATCCGCCACTCCCAGGGAAAGGAATGCATCCCGGGCAGACATTTGCCGGCTAACGGTTTTAATTCGAATACGATCCGGCTTGACATTGATCTTGGCCGGGTCGGTCAGCTTGCGGAAATTCTTCATTACCGATTCCAGCTTTGCCTGGTAATTCGAGAAGGTTTGCTGAGAGCTAAATCCATGAAAAACAAAGATATTATTGTTGTATTGGATGAAATAAGAAACCACTCGTAATGTCCCCTGCTGGCTGGCAATATCCGAAATCACCTGCTTTGCCGGGAATCCATTAACGGCATTATCGCTGGAGCGTATCACTGTTGCTTTGCTATCCGTAAGGAATTTACTGGAAACCGCAGCAATCGAACCGGAAGCGAGGGATAAGATGACCGCTGCTTTTTCGTCATCACTAACTACCTGCACCTGACTGGCAGAATTTACCGCTTTCCAATTTGCGGGAAAACCAAACTGAAATCTCATCTCCGGATGATAGAACATATTGCCTTCGATGTAACCATTCTTGGGGTCTTCTCCGTAAACCATTCCTTCCAACATCGCCAGGAAGCCATCCCGATTTACTTTTAAGTTAGAAGGATTTTTGTTGAGATCCTGTTGCCATTGGGTAGACAAAGATTTGATGTTCCCGACGCGCTCGGAAGGACTGGGATGCGTAGAGAACCATCCGGGTAATCCGCCCCGTTCTCCGGGAGACATGCGATCCAGCGTCTGAAAAAAGTTTGCCATTTCCCGGGCATCGTAACCGATACGGGTAGAATATTCCACACCCAGGCGATCGGATTCACGCTCGGCATCCCGTCCAAATCTCAGGAAGATTAAACCGAGACCGGTTTGGGCCAGTCCGGCCAATTGGGCAAAATCTTCTGAAACTACAGTTCCAATACCTAATCCAATCGTCGCCAATTGCGCCCGGCTATATTGCTTGGCAGAGTGGCGGGCGGTTATATGCCCAATTTCGTGCCCCATAACGCCAGCGAATTCTGCCTCATTGTTCATATATGCAAGAATTCCACGGGTGATGTAAACGAAGCCTCCCGGCACAGCGAAGGCATTGATCACCGGAGAGTCCAGCACCTTAAATTCATATTTCAGATTAGGGCGGTGCGATACCGGTACCATCCGATTTCCGACATCAGCAACAAATTTAGTAATCTTCGCATCATTGTAGACGCCGTAAGCGCTGACCACCTGGCCATCTGACTGCTGCCCGAGGGCAATCTCTTCCGCCTCCGATAACAGCATAAACTCTCTTTTACCGGTTACCGGGTTTACCGCGCAGGACAATCCCCACAGTAACAAACTAATCAGCATCAGAAAACTGATCCCTTGAACTACCTGCTTTTTTCTCATAACTTAATCCTGTGTTTTGTTACGGTTCGTTGTTAATTGTCCGCTTCCCCTCAGAACATTCATATCATCTCTCCGGCATTAATGCAAGAGAAAAGATGCATAATTGGTAATCTTTATTCGAATTCCTGGCGGAATTTATCAAACGCAGCTTTTAATTCTGCCAGTTCCTGGCTAAGTGTATCTACTTTTTCGGTAAGCTCATCAATTCGCGCACTTTGGCTGGGACGGCTACTGGAGGTTGGTGTGTCATAAACGAGTTCTGCCGTCAATTTTTCGATGTTGGGTGCACCGGTTAAAGTTTGAACGAAACGATGCTCTTTTTGCCCCGGCATCATTGGTAGTTTTTGAACCAATGAAAATGGCTGGCGACTCTCAACTATCATATCTTTCAGGGTTTCTTCCACCTCATCCAGACCGTCAAATTTCACCATCCGCTCCGTGCGGCCACGAAGTTCCCCGACCGTTTGGGGGCCTCGCAGCATCAGCACTGCGAGCACAGCCATCTCTTTTTGACTAAGGAACAGTAATGACTTGAAGTTGTGCTCATACTTTTTCGAACGCATGCCCGGACCACTAACGACAACAAGCATCTTCCGGCGGCGCAAACCGCTGATAATATCCTCGACAAAATCACTTTCATAGTCGACAATCGGATATCTGTTGGTTTTTTGATTACAGGCGGTTTTAATGCTGTTTACAGTCATTGGATAGTATTCAGGGGTGGTCATTTGCTTTTCAATCAATACCCCGAGAACGCGCATTTCCTCTTCACGAATAAAATCTTCCATCAGCGGGCATCCTTCCGTTGCACTCCTTGCCGGTACTTAACCCTGAAAATTAGCATGAAGCACCGACTCATCAATATCAGTCAATTTTCATCTAACAATGTTATGTAATGAACGATTAAGATGCAAAGAAAAAGAGAGGTAATCTACGAGAGAATTCGTCAGCCTTCGTTGATCATTATCCAAAGGCTGACGTTAAGATCAGTGGATATTGTCATCAGAATTTTTAGCGATTTGCTCAATTGCCGTTTTAAGAAAAACCGGAAGTATTTTACTTCTGGTCAGCAGAATATTTGTGGGGTCTTCGAGGTGTTCGATCATATTGTAATATTGATCTTCACCATATTCAGCGACCACCTGGGTCTTTCTTTCCGGCTGTTGAAAATGATAAAGCATGCTGATCGGATCCGCTTCCGGATGGTATTGCGTGCCGAAAATTTCATCGGAGAGGCGCACTGCCATCAGTGCTCTTTCCATTGTGGGATCGACCCGAAATTTTTCACGGGATAATAGTTTTGCATCCAGTTCCCGGAAAACGTTTTCTTTTGGCGCAACGACCTCAAACTGACGAAAATCCGCGGCGTAATAGGTATCCGGCAACTCTCCAAGCAGTTGATCTGCCCGCGCTTCTTTTGTTCTCGTAACCGGAATAATCCCGAAAGATTGTTTATTGCGCTTCTGAACAGTAGCCAAATCGAAGAAACGAGCCATCATCTGAAATGAATGGCAGATAAAGAAAAGGAACTTGCGTTGTTCGTTATTTTGCTGGTTGTGATTCCAGATCCGGTCTAATAAACGGAAGTATTCTTTTTCCCATTTTGATCCTTCCCCATCATAGGGGCTTCCCGGGCCCCCGGAAGAAATATAGATATCATATTTCAGGTTGGGCACTTCCGTCTTATAGCGCACATCATAGATATTGTAACTCACTGGCAGATCATCAATTTTCCCATCCCAGCTCTCTATAATTTCTTTAATACAACGCATTCCCTGGTTAGGTTCATTATCATACAAGTCCAGAACAGCTACATTAATTTGTCTTTTTTTCATAGTCACCTCCCGATCAAGCGCGCAGGCATCAAGGTCGTAATTAACAGGAACGACAGAACGGCAATGCAATCGCAGTCATCGGCTAAAATCTAGTTATCAGAACAATTCCATTTTTTGAACTTTTACAAAAAACGGTTTTTCAATTTAGTAAGGCGAGTATTTATTCACAAAATTAATTTAAGTTTTTATACTTCTATCAATCGTCAGCTAATCTCACCGCTTATTTTGAATTCAGATCTTACAAAAGATATTTCGAATAATCGTAAAATCGATAAAACAGTATTGATTTCGTTCGTTGTGCTGCAGGAGAAAGACCTTGTAACTTTTCAAAAAGATTGCTAATTTTTCCTCAAACTCTGAGGAAATTAAATGAAATATGCGACCTTTATTGCAGAAGTAAAAAGCGGCAAAGAAATTAAAATCCCCCGGGAAGTATTTGAGAAACTTCGGATACAGAACGGCGATCGTATTGAGATTTCCATCAAAAAGATCAAATCCAATCGCCTGGAGTTAATGCTATCCGAAAACCCATTATTTCGCTTACTGGATAATTCCACCACCAACGAGACACCTGAGGGATAATGAAGTTATTTATCGATGCCAGTGGCTGG
This sequence comes from Calditrichia bacterium, assembly GCA_028284905.1. Taxonomy (GTDB): domain Bacteria; phylum Calditrichota; class Calditrichia; order RBG-13-44-9; family J075; genus JACKAP01. The sequence goes on along the minus strand of JANQQU010000043.1, from coordinate 219,170 downwards.
GTTCAACTGATGAATCCGGCAGCGCCATTTCATGAACAGATAGTGGAGCAATTTAATAGTTCGTTAAATAATAACGACAAAATTTTTACGCACAACATTGCGGTTGGTATCGCCTTGAGCGACATCCGAAGGGTGGTAGGTGTGCCAATTGCGAACAAATTTAGCACAACAATCGAAGAGGCCTATACAGGGACGTATTTAAGTATTCTTTGGATTGGCCGCAGAACCCAAAAAGAAGCAATTCGCCTGATGCGCCAACATATGGATCTGGACCTGGATGTGTATGATTTTGCCAGTTATGTGTTGATGCAGCGCCGGAGGATCAATACTATCCTCACGACACGGGCAGATTATCGCTCGCTGGGTTTGCGGGTTATCCCCGAACGAGAAGAATGAGAGTAACATGGTAGTTACAAGCCGTATTTTGCTAAACCCCGAATTTCGAATCATAGCTTTTTGCGGCACTGCCCGGCGGCATATTTTAGTCCGCCGTATTACCGGAGAATTGGCCCGCAAAGGAAAGCGGGTCTTGCTGATTTCCGATGAGGATCAAAAGCTGCCGGTTAAAGGGAGTGTTGTACTTGGCAAGCAATTGCCAATTCTGGTAAATCAAATATCCAAAGAGTTTGCCTGTCAGCGGATACTAATTGCCGGTAAGCAGTTGCGCAATAATATCGTTGAAGGATTTAACTGGCAGTCGCTGGAGTTTATCAGTCAGGCATTGCCGGCAGATTATCTTTTAATCGATTTAAACGCCTTCCCGAAAAGCCAGGCTGTTTTACCCTCCTGGGCGCAGCGTGGATTTTGGGATCAGCTGGTCTATTGTGTGGATATTGACGATTGGAAAGCGCAAAACCAGCTTTCGGAGGATTTTCAGTCTGCGACCAGGCACCTATTCTTTCAAGACTGGCCGGCGTTATTGTTTTTTAATGGCATCGATGTGACTGCCCGCGAAAATTTGGCAATATCTTTTTCCCGGGAATTGCACCAAAAGGGCATCCGGCATATTGCACTTGGTAATTTGAGTCAAAATATTATCAGGCCGTTATTTTTACCGCAAACTCTGCAATAGTCATATTAGAGATTTATTACAAAGGTTCTTTACCATGAAGCAACTGATCTGTGTCATCGGCGGCAATGAAATTGCCAGCACTATTGCATCAACCCTTTTTCAGTCCGGATTCCCGGTAGTCATATCTGCGGATGAAAAAGAGAATCTCCTCCGACATCACCTGTCTTTCGGGGATGCAATCTACCAGGGCAGTAAAACGATTAATTCGGTTACCGCCAGCCTGTTAAGCGATGAACAATTAGCCGAGTCCCCTACTCTCTCCATTGAAGAAAAACTAAAGGAATCCATTCAGTTTATATTGCAGGATCGCAGACTTCCCCTGATACATCAACTGGATCTTGATTGGTTGCTGGAAGCGCTGCAACCGACCGTTATTGTTAACACTATCACCGAGCCACTGGAAGCACTTTCGCTTATTTCAATGGCACCATTGGTCATTGGCCTGCAAACCCTTCATACGCCCGGCAAAGATTGTCATTTAGCAATCTCATCGGCAAACTCCTGGCAGCTGGGAGAAATTGTTTCCCCGGACAATACCGCTGAGCCACCATCCAATGATGCCCATTTTTTCAATGATCCCTTTGCTTATTGCCATACCCCATTGGAGGGATTGTGGGTATCCACTAAATCGAACGGTGAAATGGTTAGCCAGAATGAATCGCTGGGAAAAATTGATAATATTGAGATTCGCTCCCCTTTCGATGGTCAAATTTGGGGAATCGCCAGAAGCGGGCGTTTTTTAGCAGCACGGAGCTCTGTCGCCATGATTTTTCAGGGTAGCGGAGATGATGCATATCGGAAAGTGGGATATCGGGAAAACGCAATCGCGAATGCAACGCTGCAAGCGATTATGCGTTATGGGCAACCAGGAGAAAAAAGCAAGGAAAATCAAACAGACTAAAAGGCAGCATCTTCCGCAGCACCATATCCGTTCACTTTAACAGCGCCATTTTCCAGCAACTCTACAATCGCGTAAGTGGCATTTTCTTTGCCCTGCCCAACCACCATTGCTGCTAATGTATAGTAGTTTATCCCGTTTAATTTTTCCTGCCGTGCTTTATGATAATGTCCCTGGAAAACAGTCCGAACATTCCCGGTATTAACAAGAATTTCATTCACAGCGTCAGCGTTGCTGATGCCATATTTCCCGGGCATGTCCAACAATTGGTGTGTAAATACAACTGTTTCCCGCGAGTTGTTTTGCAGCGCCGCTTCTAACCACTCCAATTGTTCTTTTGGAATAAAGGATTCCATCCAGTCAAAATCACCATTATTGTAAGGCACGCCATCCGGACGATAGCAGGCATCCAGCACCAAAAATGTGACATCGTTATGTTGAAAGCTGTAATGTCCTTTTCCGGCTGCAATGCCACTATTCTCTACCAGGGTAAAATATTGCTCGCGGGAAATGCTGTCCATGTCGTGATTACCAAGCACATGGTAGCAAGGCCCTTCAAATTTTCGAAAGGCGGATTCTATCTCAGCCAGATATAACAATGTGTTGGTTTCTACCGGATCAGGATCCTGATCTTTAATATCACCGAGCATTATCAGAAAATCTACTTTTTCCCGATTCATTGTCTCGATACAAACCGCCATTTTTTCCAGAGAATCACGAAAATAGCGGTCTTCTACCGGATCGATGTTCGCATAATGTGTATCAGTTACGATTCCAAAGCGCATCTCTATTCTGCCTTAAATTTTAGCGAGTGATTCGAAAGTCATTGAATAATTCCTGTATTGCCAGTGTTGCCGCGCCAAGCACCCGGGGCTCGACCGCTAATGCTGTCGGCAGAATTTGAATTTCCCGCTTTCTTCCCCAAAAAGCACGACGATTGACCGTCGTCATCATTTCCGGATAAATCAGGTCGAACGCTTCTACAATGCCGCCGCTTAAAACAATCACATGCGGATCAACAGCTTTGATAATATTTGCGATTCCCAGGCCAAGATATTGCCCAGTTTGCAGCAACACTTCGCGGGCAATTTCATCTCCCTGGCGCGCTTCCGCAACAATACTTTGCAGACCGTCGGGCGCCTCCCGGGAAACAGAACGGAGTTGATAGCGCTTTAGCGTTGCCCCAACAGATGCGTATGCTTCCCAGCAGCCATAATTACCACAGGCACACAATTCCCCGCCTTCATAAATGGTTAAGTGGCCAAATTCTCCCGAAGCAAAATTCCCGCCGCACACCAGTTCCTTCTCCAGCACAATACCGGCCCCAATGCCGTTTTCCACCTGTAAAAAGACAAAATCCTGCAACGGTTTATCATGTTTGGCAAACCATAACTCCGCCAGGGCAGAAGCGTTGGCATCATTGTCAATCACGATTGCTTCCTGTTCTGGCATCAAAGATTGCATTTCTGAAACAAGATTGAGATTTTCCCAGCCGAGCTGCGGCGAAAAAAAGACCGTTCCATTTTGTGGATCGACAACACCCGGCAAACAGATACCAAGGCTTTTAAAAGCTGCAATGTTTTCAGATAGTCGTAATTCCGTCAATCTCCGGGCGCAATCGGCCAGAAAATTTGCAGGGTCGCTGGCGCGGGTCTTCACTATTTCTTGTGCTTTAATGCTGCCGTCGATATCGGCCACTACCAGGTAAGTCTTGTTCGCTTCTATGCTGATACCGCCAACAAAATGGGTGCCGGATTGTAAGCGCAGACTGATCGGATTTCTACCTACATTTTTATCGCGATCGACGGCTTCATAAACCAGCTTCTCCTCCACCAGTTCCGGCACAATGCTGGTAACAGTACTTTTATTCAGGCCGGTAATGCGGGCGATTTGTATTCGGGAAATTGGCTGCTGTTCACGGATAATATTCAGGATGGCTGCCCGGTTAATACTCCGCACCACCTTCGCATTCCCCATGATCACATTTTGCCGTTTCTTTCTCATTTAGCTCCTTCAGGAAATTAGTTGTTTTAAACAACAAATACAACAATAGGAAATTCCCCCGCAAATGTCAACCATTAGTTCAGATTTCAGAGTGGACTATTTTAAATTTAACAAGAGGATATAGTTTATTAATACAGGCCTAACGGCGCACGCAGCTCATACACAGGTTGCTTTCCGGCATAAACATCAATCGCTCGAAAGGAATCGGCGATTTGCATTTTTTACATAAACCAAATTCGGGATGATCAATTTTTGCGAGGGTATTTTCCAGACGAGGCAATTTGGCCAGGGCGCTTTCCAATGCCGCTTCGTTTACGCTCTTGCTGTTCAACGCTTCCATCCTGCTCAGACGCCCGATAGCATTGTCCGGCGCAATTGGCTGGGTTAACTCTTCCAGGCGGTCAATATCATTTTTCGTTGCTTCTACTTCCGCTATAAGTTTTTGGCGCAACTGTTCTTTGTTTTCCGGCGTCATCATTACTCCAATGCTCTCTATGACTTTAGTCTCTTTAAACATAATAATAAAAGCGGTTGAAATGAAAAAAGTTTTGCAGGATATTTTCTGAAAATATTTATTAACACTAACAGAGTTTGCAGAATTCGATGCCGCATATGGATCATTAAAACAGGAGTTGGAATGAAGCTTTTCCTTTTAATTATTTTTTCTTTTTTGGGTGTGCTATTTAGTTGCACTGTAGTTGGTAGTAAAGAGAAAGTTGTATCCCCAACAGATAATGAAGCATTTGGTAACTACTGGTATCAGGGAAAAGCGGAATTAACCCGCTATGATTTGAAACAGGCGCGCTATGGAGAAATTCATGACGGCGAGGCAGTAATGATCTTCGTTACAGAAGATTTTCTAGCGGATCAGCAGGTGAAATATGAGTATGGCCCCCGCTCGAACAGTGTCGCTTCAGTATTAAAACTGAATGCTACCCGAAAATTCTTTACCGGCATCTATCCTTACTCAATCATGACTTCAGTGTTTACCCCGGTTCAAAATGCCGGCAGCGGAGAAACATTTAAAGTTACTTCATCTTCACAGGAATGGTGCGGCCATACTTACATGCAGGCTAATTTGCGGGAGGATCGTTACAAAGGCTTTCTCCATTCATACTTTCAGGCAGAAGTTGAGATGAACTTTGATCTGCCGAATGTTCTCCTGGAAGATGCAGTATGGACACAACTACGAATAGATCCGGGCAGCCTCCCGCAGGGCAATGTAAAAATCATCCCCGCCTTTCACCATCTCCGGCTGCGCCACCTGCCCATGAAAACAGAAGATGCGCGGATCACCGTGGGAGAAATTGTCGATGAGAGATTGTCTGATCGACCACTAAATGTTTACAGGATCGAATATCAATCAATTGAGAGAACGTTGGAGATAAAATATGAGCCGGAGTTTCCATACACGATTGTTGCCTGGAGCGAGGAGATTTCCAGTGGATTTGGTGAGGCAAAGCCTTTGAAAACGACGGCAATCCGCACCCATTCAATCAACTCCCCTTATTGGAGTCAAAATGATGTGGCAGATTCCACCTTACGGAAAGAGTTGGGGCTAGAATATAAGTGATCTACCGCTTGATTTTTTTCAGGTCCATGGACTGATGCTCATGAATAGCCTGCGCTTCATTGTTATCATGCGGATTATTCTGGCGGTATTCCTGGGAAATTGCCCGGGCGGATTCATCGGCTTTATAGCGCAGGTAGCGAGTTTCATGCGCCTGGGATTTTTCCATATTTCCCACCGCCCGGTAGCAAAGCATCAGATTATAATGCGCCATTAAATCTTCACTATCGATCAACAAGGCACTTTCAAAGTAAGGAATTGCCACCTCCGGCTGGGAATCCAGAAAGTAGATTCGTCCAATTTGGTTTTGCACGACCCGGTCTTTCGGATAAAGATCGGCCACTGCTTTTAATTCTTTCAGCGCGAGTTCATAATCACCATTCGCTTTGTAGTATAGCCCCCGGAAGAATTTGTTTTTGTGGAAATTGGAATCGTAGGCATCGGCGCTATCCAATACGCTTTCCGCTTTGTCCAGATTTCCCTCGCGGAGATAAATTCGGGCAAGATTAATCCAGCCGTCGACATATTCCGGTTCCAAATGCGTCACCTGCCGGAAAGCGCGCTCTGCCCCTTTCAAATCTCCTTCTAATAATAATCCAATACCATAGTCATTCCAGGCTTCCCGATCTTTTTTAATGCTGTTACCTTCACTGACTAATGCCTGGGTACGACCAGCCACTTTTAAGGTTAAGGAATCTTCGCCCATGGTCACGATTGGAAGCACCGGAATTTCTTTCAACTTTCCGGAGACATTCTCCAAATTGCCGGTAAATTTCCAATTGCCGTTATCATAATCACGGGTCGCTTCATAATTTGGTTGATTCGGATCGCGCTCGCCGGCATAAGCCCATTGGGTATGCCACCAGTTGAATTTGCGATAATGGAGCTTAGCAGTAATAGTTACCTCATCGCCACAATCTTTTGGTATGTTCAGGCGATAATGGCCGATATCAGCCGCCCCGGGTGGAATTAGATTCACGTAAAGCACTGAACGACTCGCAAAGGCATTCCGCTTGTTGATCAGGTTTCCTTTTGCATCGAGCATCATGTTGCGATAAAAATGCGCGGAGGGATCGACCGGCCCTTTCCCATCATCGGCCACAGCGCCGCTCCAAAAGATGGTTTTACCGCGACTATCGACGGCTTTCACTTCCAGCCAGGCTTCCTGAGCATCAACCGTGCCGGAGGGAAAGAAGTGCCCGATACCGCGAGTGCGCACAACAACATCCAGACGCACTGATTCACCGCGCTTCAGCACCTGCATGCCGTCTTGCAACGGTGCAACAATTTTACTGACGCCACCGGTAATTCCCCGGCCGCCGCCAATGGAGAACCCGGATTCTTCTCCCACGGCAAAAGAAGTAGCTAGTGCCGCGCCTTGTTCGCCAAAGCGATTACCGCTGCCTTCATCAGTGATAGGTACAGACTCACTAACGGCAAAAACATCCAGAGTCAGCTGGCGCGCTTTCAGAAAAGCTTCCGTCAATGCCAGTTGAAGCGTGTCCTTGTTCGCCACCGGTAAAGCGGTATTTGCAGCAAGGAAGCGATGGTTATGAACCTTGCCATCGACATTGCCGGCATCATTCGAAGCCACCTCGGGCATGTGGCAACTGGCGCAATCCTGCGGCGATTGCGGATAATAGAATGAACGGGCGCCCTGCCCGGAAACCCCACTGGCTTGCCAGTTATCGTAGGTATTAAAGCCACGTACCCAGCGATAGTTATTCACTGGCACATCCAGATGTACTTTATGACAGGAAGAGCAGAACTCCGCAGTTTGGCGGGTATGAAACGGCTTCATGAAAGTGCGTTTATGCGGTTCCGGGTCGATCTTCAGGATAAAATCATGGACCATCTGGATAAACTTATTATTGCTGGCAAGCATATCATGTAATTCGGGATATTCGATGACGTAAGCACCATTCCCCATCGTGTTTTGCACACCGACAATATTATGACAAGCAACGCATCCCAAGCCGGCATGTGCTTCCGGCTTATCGATGAAATCCTTGACTAACATATCCATCTGTCCGCTAAACAGCAAGGCCGGATCGTGACAGCCACTGCACCATTTGGCGGCTTCCGGTCCGGTAATTTCCTGCATGTATTCAATCGATTTGCGGTACCACTGATTATTGAAAGATGAAAAATGATGGGCCGAAGATTCCCATTGTTCGTAGATATCCGGATGGCAGCCGGAACGGGCACAGCTTTTCGAATCGGTGAAAAAGTTCGCGGGAATTAATTTACCGTCGCTGGTCGCGGATGCGCTGGGAAAGAAGGGGCCATCCTTTCCGCCCATTGCTTCTTCTTCCAATGTTGCCGGTAAAAGTCCGGGATTATTAATCGCATATTGGGCATCGGAGATCTCACTACCGATGATTGTCGCGACAACAACAGCGACCAGGGCAATGGCACTACCAAATTTAACACCGCTACTAACGGATGCCAGGCGGCCACTCCCCCACATCCACAGCAGAAGTAAAATCACACTAAAAAAACTGGCAAAAATATGTCCGTGCAGCAATAGCGCGGTTTTGCTGGAATTTCCCCAAATAATAATCGCAATACCGCTAACAACGCTGACGACAAAAAGGATCGCCCCAACAACAAACAGAGAAACGCCTTTTCCTTTCATCGCTTCCGGAAAAACACGTCGCAGGAGCAAGGCACCACCGATTGTAACTAAAACTCCTAAACCGAGGTGCAGAAGAATATTAAAAATATAGAAGAAACTTGCGCCGCCAAAGCCGAGCAAATAAATACTGTTAGCGACAATTAATAAGACAGAAATTGCGGTAAGTTTAAGAAAAGATCGTTGTTTTTTTGCTGCCATGAAAACTCCGCTAATGCACAGATTGTTAGTGATACAATTTTTTTAGCCACGGATTTCACTGATGTTCACGGATGAAATAAAGTACAATGTCAAATTATTTATAAGAGATACTATCCGTGTAAATCAGTGTTTATCTGTGGCTATAAACTTGTCTTCTATTATTTCGAAAAAACTACCAAAGCATCGAACCAGCATCGATGACCAACGATTGGCCGGTTACTTTTCCAGCAGCCGGGCTGGCGAGATAAATTGCCATTTCTGCGACTTCATCCGGTTGCGTAATTTCTCCGATCGGCACGGACTGATGCACTGACGCCAGTGTTAAATCCAACTCTTCGAATCGCCCGCGCGCCATATCCGTCTCCACCCAGCCAGGGCAAATCGCGTTGACGGTAATTCGCCGGGAGGCCAACATCGATGCCAGACTTTTCGTTAAACCGACGACGCCATGTTTTGCAGCGCAATATGCTGCCTGATCCGGCACACTTTTAAGCCCCAGTACCGAAGCAACATTAATAATCCGCCCGTTATCCCGCAACAGCGGTAATGCATATTTACACAGATAGTAAGTGCCGTGTAAGTTCACATCGATAATGCGATGCCAGTGGCAGTCATCCTCTTCCGGATTCAACGAAGAAGTGCCGGCCAAGCCAGCATTGTTAATCAACACATCAATATTCGAGAAACGCTCTTTTACGGCAGCGATCCCCGCTTTCACGGAATCCACTGAGCCGACATCACAGGCAAAAGTAAAATCCGCTGATGAATCCTGCAGGTTTTTAAGCGCTGTCGCACAGGTTGCTACCTGCCCCCCTTCAGCCTTAAAACGCTCAACTAACGCTTTGCCAATCCCCCGGGAGCCACCGGTAATCAGCACAGTTTTTCTACTTTCAATCATTGGGCTGTAAAACCTCCATCAACAGGAATAATTGTGCCGTTTACAAAAGAGGCGGCATCACTGGCTAAAAATGCTATCACCCAGGCAATTTCCGAAGGATCTGCGAATCGCCCCAATGGGATGGAAGACTTGTAAAAAGATTCGCTGTCTTTCGGATAGATATTCGGATAGCGATCATGGAGTTCCTTCAACACCCGACGCAGCATTGGTGTATCTGTGCTGCCCGGCGCGATGCAATTGACGCGGATATTATGCTGTCCCCAATCGAGACAGGCACTCTTTGTCAACTGAGCCAACCCCGCCTTACTGGCGCCATAAATGGCACTGAAGCGCTTACCAATCAGCGCCTGGTCGCTAGCGTTATTGATAATCGATCCCTTGCCCTGTTCAATCATTGCCGGGATTGCCGCCTTCATCATCATAAAAGCGGCTTTCAGATTCACTGTCAATACATCTTCCACTTCGCTAAGTGGTGTTTCGACAATATCGCCCATATTTGTTATACCGGCGTTGTTGACGAGGATATCAATTCTGCCATACTCTGCTTTCACTCTCGCAACGTGACCATCGATGGCTGCCAGATCGTTTAAATCTACTTCCGGCAAGTCAAAGCCAGCGACCTTCACGCCTAATTGCGATAATAATGCCGCAGCTGCTTTTCCAATGCCAAATTTATGGCCGGTAACAATGGCGACTTTGTCTTTTAATCCCGGTAACTGATAGGTAAAATCGGTCATATAATTCCCACTTTTAAGTCAAGGTTACTAAGTTAATATTTCCCGCTCAATTTGCAAATTTTATTAAGTGTTGGGGAAGAAAAAATTGAAGTGAATTGGATATTACCTAATCACGAGGGATACTAATGTCAGCAGAATTGCGGATAGTTGTTTTTGCCCGCGAAACAGGCGGATATATTTTAAGTTATTATGATTTTCACCAAAATGTAAATCTTCCCGGCAACTGATAAGGAAGCATCAGAAGTCGGAGAAAATTTTAATGATAGAGTTCTATTTTTTCAGACTTGCTTTTAGCTGGAATGAAAACGCTGCCAGCTCCTGACAATCTTCCGGGGTAATGCGACGCAGGCGTTTAACCAGCATGATATTTCGAACAATCTGAATTGTCAGATCATCGTATTGATATATCGTTTCAAGAATTTCCGGGGTCATCGCAGCGCGGGTTTTCTCTTTGTTGTCCTCATCGGTGTAAAAATAATATTTATCGCTAAAACCGGGATGTTCAGGGAAATCAATTTCCTGCTGAATGAGCACTTCAAAAACTTTATCCCCAAAGGTCTCCGGGCGGATCAGCGCTTTCCCATAATCTTTCTTCAGGTCGATCAGGAAAAATTGATAAGGGTCTGTTAAGACTGGCTTTTCATGTTCTACTTCTTCTCCCAGTTCCGAAGAGAGTTTATCCGTAGCAATCAGACAATGAACCACTTTTAAGCCATCCTGACGAATCCAGTGCGCCTCCAGAAGCATTTGGATATTGTAGGGACGATAGAGATAATAATCTTCCAGGAAATTTTCCAGCTTGGTGAAATGATTATTCACAATCTTTTCGACAGTATACTTTTCCTGAAGCGCTGCCAGGCAATTCCGGTGTAGTTCAACGTATTTCGGTTTTAGCATGCCCTGTTCGAGATCCATGGAAGCTCCTTGAGTATTATTTCATTCAAAATAAATAAGACAAGTACGCGCTTAATTGCAATAGATAAATATACTTAATTCGCAGCTATCTTTCAATTTTCAGGATTAATTCCGCCCCGCTTTTCGTTGGACTGCCCTGAATCAGTTGCAAATAGAGATGGCGAATCAATTCATATTCCAGAGAAATTGTTTCATCGCCGGATTGCTCAGACTGTGTAAAATCGATATCCCGCTCATAGCTCATAAACAGGTCGTTGGTGATATATTTCCCGGCAACAAAAGTCGCTTTCTGCCAATTGTCCTCACCTTTTAATTCTATATAATCGAGGTTGAATTTTCGCCCGACTGCCTGCGTCACCATCGCTGTTGCCATCCCTATCCCTGCTGAAACGCCTTGTTCTGCCAAACCACTTTCCTCGCTGGCTATGCCGGATTTTTGCGAAGATGTCAATTCATCCATTGAACGGCCAAAGAACAAATAGGCAATAGCATCACCTTCGTTAATCGCGTCTTCATCCAGCAAAAATGAAATAACCGGTTGAAAGGCCGTGCCAGTTACTTTTAAGGTGAGCGTTTTCTTATCCCGGGAAGCAGTGCGGAAAACATGATCGGCAACTAATAGTACATTCGGATCGTATTCGCTACCGCCCTGGAATGTGAGCACGCCTTCCTGAACGGTGAAGCGGCGTCCAAGCATTTCGTAATGCCCACGCATAATTTCAACCGGGCCAAAAATTTCAAATTCCGGCCCGTTTTTAACGATGTCCAAGTCGCCGGACAATTCCATGCGCATTTCCTTGCTTTTAATCCAGGTATTGCGGGGAATACTCAGTTTCAGGGAACCACGCAAATTCTCGAAAATCTCCGAGGTAGCATCCGCTGCATCTGGATTGACAATTGAATCCGCCGCAACACCATCCTGCAGCAAACTATCTTTTTGAGTAGCGGCTACCAGCATGGGATAGGCATCGTCGTATACCGGCGGAGGTGTTTCATCAATAAATGCAGGCAGGTAAACACTGGAGCGAAGGATTTCTATACCTCCGCCATATTCCAAGGCTTCCGGCGCACCGGCAATTTTGCTGTTACCGGAGATTTGAATCTCGAAGTCATTGTTGCGGGCGACGACAAAGTTATCTGCGGTCATTTCAAAGAGCGTCGTGCGTATTTGTCCACTAACCAGGCTACTGTCAAATGCTACATGCCCATTTGCTTTTAGCAATCCTTCCTCGCGATGGATTTGCAGATTATTCAAATTGATACGGGCACTGTCGGCACTAACATCCACCAACATTTGCTCATAATCCAGTCCAAACGCCGACGCTTGCAGAACACCTTCCTGCAGGCGAAAATATCCATTGGTACGGATATCATTTAAAGTATTTGTCACTCGCAGGTCACTGGTGATTGTCCCCTTCAGCGTCTCAACACTTTCTGGCGTAGCATTTAATTGGGACAGTGCAAATCCGGCAGTATGCAAAACAATTTCCAGCGGGCGATCACTGAAAATCACATCGCCGGTGTTATTCAAGGCAAGGTTGAGTGGAAAGTAGCCGTTAAGGTTGATACTGTCTTCACTGGCGGGACGGAATCCACTGCGCCAGGAAAATTTTTCCCGGGCATAGTCAAAACGGGTATGGAAAGATTCATATTTCATTGAGGCGACCGAACCATTAGATATGCCAAAGTGTCCATCAAGGATTGGTGCATCTGCATTCCCAGCAAGTAACATCTGCGCATTAAAATTGCCTCCAACCGGGATCTCGCTTTGTGCAATTGCAGCTAACGGCGCGATGTCCACATTCACAATTTCCAACTTCAGGCTTTCTTCCCCGGTCATGCTAAAGCTGCCATCGAGGTGCAGGTATTGCTCACCGCCTTCGCGATGGGGAGCGGCTAAACGAATATCTTCAAAAATGACCTCATCAGCATCAAGGAGAATTTTCATCTCCGCTCCCCCACCCTGCCAGTGCAGTTCGCGATATTTAAGGTCTATTTCCGGCAGTTGCACTTCAGCGACATCTCCCGGAATAAAAGCAGAATTAACTATACCACTTAGGCTATCAGCATTCCTGAAGCTTAATAGCAAATTTGTTTGTTCATCCGTTGCATCCACGTTAAGCTGCAAGTGATCAAGCAGAAAAGTCCCGACACTTGTTTCCCGGACATCGACGACTGTATTCGCTGCAAATTTTTTCAGGTCGCTGGAGGCATCTAGCGCTCCGTCGATATTTGAAATCGCAACTTCATTAAAAACAATTTCTTTGAAGCCAAAAGCACTTGCCAGTTGCCAATCATTTCCCCGGCCGGAAATGTTTCCGCTTATTTTCCCGGATGCTGCCAGGGAATCCGCGCCGGCAAAATGTTTTAACAAATTCAGCTCACCAAGTTGGCCCGTGAAAGCGATGTTTGTCTCTGCATCAGGATTGGCTTTCCCGGAAAGCGCAGCACTTAAGTAGGGCGTTTTAAGATCCAACGTATCGATCCGATAATCCTGCCCAACCCCAGTAACTACGCTAAACATGGTATCCAGCGATAAATCCATAATTGTGGATGGCCGGAGATGAAAGGTAGAACGAAAAACAGTTTCTGCCGGATCGAATCCCGCCCCATCGATGGTTGCAAATGCATCGATATCGCTTTGCAGGGAATCATCCGCATTGATCGCAGCCAGGTTAATATTTCGGGCATTTAGCTGCGCCTTAAATTGCTGTTGATCGAGGACATCCCGCGCCTGCAAATTTGCGCGAACATTTCCAAAGCCACCATCTATTTGCAGTTTTGCTGCGCCATTGCGATTCTTATAACTGCCATTTAAGGCAAGCTTGTCCACTGCCAAACCATTGAAGACACTATTGGAAAGCGTTAGATTGCTAGCCAGCACCGCGTCACCCGGCTCGATCCCACAGCCCTGCAACCAAAAATCGCCATTGATAAGATGCGCCATCGTTGTGTCGTTCATCCAATGGGCAAGATCCAATGCACGTATATTTCCGGAGATTCCGTAGCAAGGTCGTTTAACGGAATTATCAAGAAAGCGGCTCACCGGGGAAACGCCCCCTTTTAATGCTATGCCACGATTATTTTCCAGAATATCCAGGGTGAATTCCAGGGAATCTTTACGAACATCAACGACGAGATCTATCTTTGGCCGAACCTTCAAATGGATATCCGGCATGGCAAACTCAAACTCCTGAAAGACCAGCGGATCAGTCGATATTTCGGCATGGGTGTTGGTATCCTCCGGCGTTGTATAGAGCAACGCTCCCGTCAACTGATTCGCAGCGCTTTTCACTATTAAATCTTCCAAATGAATGGACGATTCCTGCATAGCAACTTTAAAACTAACCTCGTTCAGCTGAAAATCCGGGCGGAGTGTTGCAAAGCTGAAATGCGCCAAAGTAAAAGCTTGTTGGTCATCCCGGTAGCTAGCCGAGAAACGGCTATTAATCCGCTGCACTTTTTCTGGGATCAATTCATTTTCGGAACGAAGATAGATATGTCCGTTACGCAAATCGAATTGCCTTAACTCGATTGCCCAGCCAAGTGGCGAATTGCTGGTGTCCGGTGGTGGCGCAGTGCTGTCAGTTTTTACCAGATGAGCAACATTCCAGCTGCTATCCGGCAGTTCTGCCAGGTATAGCCGGGGTTGATCGATAATCACAGAATCCAGCCATACTGTGCCGCTCAGCAGATCCCAAAACGCATAATCGGCGTAAATGCGTTTTACCGCGGCAACAGTATCTTCGTTACTGTCATAAATGTATAATCCATTGATTTCCAGGCTACTGAAAAGACTGCCATCGAGTGCATCGATCCGCAGTTCACCATTCAGCATGGGATTCGTGGCAGCAATCACCTGTTCCTTCAGCCAGTTGCGAAAGATACCGGTCTGGGTAAACGCCAAAATCAGCAGAAACAATCCGCCCATCCCGGCCATAGAAATCAATGATATTTTTATCCAGCGTTGCATAGATCTTTACTTTATATTTTTAACATATTACACAACCGCTTAAACAATCATACAAGATGCCCGCGAAATACGCGAATCACACGAAACTCAAACAACCGATTTTTAGAAAGCCTGTCCCACGCTGACATGCACTTGCACCGTTTTATTTGGATCCCACACCGGTTGTGCAGCATCCAGGCGTAATGGTCCAATCGGCGTTTCGAAGCGAATACCAATTCCCAGAGCGTATCGGAGTTCTGTCGTTTCAAATCGCCAGGATTTTTCCCAGACATTGCCGGCATCCCCGAAAACCACTCCGGACAATAATCCGTATAATGGATACCGTAACTCACCACCAATCTCCAACAAACTATTTCCACCAACAGGAATGCCGCTGCCATCCTGGGGTCCTAACCTCGCCCGGGACCAACCCCGCACGGAATTACTGCCACCGGCATAAAATCTTTCCTCTACCGGGATAAACCCATCGGTATCCCGAGATGTTACCACGCCACCTTTTATCCGGCTGGCAAACACCCATTTTCCGCTAATTTTCTGATACCAGCGCACTTCCCCCTGCAACCGTTGATAACGATAACGGCTCCGAAAACCAACGCCGGAGTATTTGTAAACAAGACTGGTATAAAAACCGCTGAGCGGGAAAAACAAAGGTTGGGAATTGTCTCGAAGAATGCCGAAGGTAATGCTTGCCTTATTGTAGAGAGCGGTTAAATCGGTGCTGCTGGCCGTTCCGCTGGTAACACTGCTGGTATCCAGATCGACCTGTTCAAATGAATAACTGATGGTCGTCGTCGTATAATCAAAGAGTGCATATTGCTTGGCAATACTACTACCGGTGCGATTTAAAAGGAAACCGGGTTCTTTCTGCCGCAGTGCAAATGGGTTAATGCGCAAACTTAAGCGTGGATGTAAAAAGGCCGGCTGGATAAAATTTAAATCAGCATTATAAGGTTCCAGGCCGGAATGCTTCAGTGCCAGAGTCGCCCGACGGGCACCGCCCAGAAATCCCAGCCGGCGCGTTTCCGTAAATGCCCGAAATCGATCCTCACGGCCGTATCCAACACCAAACTTGGCAGACAACCGTGGCGCTTCTTTTACCTGGATCTCAACGGCCACTTCGCTGTTTGTTGCTGCATCCAGTCTGGCACTGACGCTAACGATGGTAAATATCCCCAGGTCAAAAATTCTTTTCTGGGTAGCATCGATTTTTCTAATATCAAATAAATCGCCAGAACGAAAGGCGGTTTGCTTGCGGATTAAGTTTTCACTGATATGCTCATTACCGGCAATAAAAATATCACTAAAAACACAGCGAGGACCGCTTTCTATATCCCAGGTGATTTCTGCAGTATTCTGAGGTTCATTTACGGTGATTTGCGGCGTGATTTGTATGTAAGGGAATCCTTGCTGTTGAAATTTTTTGACCAAGGCTTCCTGGGCGCTGCGAACATCCTCATCCCGAAACCGCTGCCCCATCATCGCACTCATTTCCGGCCAGATATTATCAATCAACGCGTTTGCTTCATTGTAGTTCTCAGGATCTGCGATGAGGTTATAAGTGACACTCTCTATCTCGACTGGCATATTTTCTGTGACGGTAATTTGTAGAGACAGCTTCTTTTCACGATGATTTTGAGATGTGATGGCCGCGACAATTTGCACATGCAGGAACCCCTCCCGTTGATAGAAACGGATCAGGCGATCCACATCGCTATCGAGCATTTCTTGTGAAAACAGATAAACGTCTTTCCCAAGCATCAACTTGGAAAGTGCGCCAACGCTGTAAGTTTCCATGTAATAGGCAAGGGATGAAGCAGAAAAGGCAGTATTTCCCTCAAACTCAATACTCTGGACTTCATACCCTTCCTGAGCGCAAAGTGTGCCCAAAAAGCAACAAAGGATCGTAAAAGTTTTGAGAATTCTCATGGGAAACAATATTCGTAGCGCGCAGAAACCCTGTTCTGGCAGCAGATAAATAATATTCGTTTATGAACTATTTTGGAAAAATAAACATTTCCTGTCGGTAGCGAACGATTAAACGCACAAAATAGAACCGACGGTTTAAGAAAGCCTCTCCAATAATGCAAATGCTTTCAATATCGGCACACCGGGCAGTGCATCTACCGGAACAATTTTCGAGAAGCGGTAACCATTACTGCGCCATTCGCCCAACCGGGAAGGCATATCATTTATATCGTGAAAGAAATGCAGCACCTTCTCCGGCCCACGTCCGGCAAGAGTTTTTAGCAAACCGGGTGGTAAATTGCCGGGAAATTGGGAGAGAAGCACCGTTTCGCTTCTTTTGGTTTTGCTAAGCAATGCTTCCTCCAGATTGCTGGACTTTAATCGTTTGGAGATAAAACGAACGCGCTTCCGGGAGCTGCCCGGGCCGAAATTCGCATTGGCGGCATCTACCCACAATCCATCGATGTCAATCCCCAGCACTTCGGCGAAATTGCCGGCAAGCGAATGAGACCATAACCCATATCCACAAAAGATATCAATGAGTTTTTCCTGCGGCTGCGGCTGCATCAGATTTCTCAGTGAATTGATCATCACCGGCACCATTGCCTCGTTTAAGGGCGAATAAAGCATTGGCGGATAACGGAATTTCTGAGTTCCTGTCTCCAGCAGCATTTTATCCGGACCGGTGATCGTTTTAAAACGGAGCTGACCAGTTGGGCGGCTGATCCCGAGATAATGGCCGGTTCTCAATTGTAAAGGACTGGCGTAGAATGCGATGACATTTTTATCCATGCCAACCAGTTGGCTAGCAAGGTTCTTCATTTTTCGAACGACGGAGCTATCAAGTTTGGTCATGTTCAGAACAACCGCAATTCCACTGTCTCCACCGCGCACGGTTATAAAATTTAACATCCGGGCAAACTTGACATAGGCAGGTTGATTGATCTTTTCCGCCAAAAATTTATATACTGCACGATAGTTAGCGTTTTCCAGGGAAGAGGGCTGAAAGAACTGTTTTGCTTTTACATCTTTTTTTTCCGGAGAATACAGAAAAAAATGCCCGCCCCGTTCAAAAATTCTTCGGTTACTGGTGCTAAGGTATTCCCGGGGCTGCGGGGCTGCCAATGTCCGTGAGGCTCGCCCCGGCAAACGGGTAAATTGCCAGAATTTTCGTAAGGCTTCGTTTTTCAGGGCCAGTTCTTTACGATAAGGTAGGTGTGCGAGGGTTTCCGGATTAATACCCGGCGTAAACTTTTCCGGTTCATATTTCTCCAGGGACTCCAACACATCCCGAAAGGTAATTCGCTTACGTGCGGGCGCTTCTTCCGTTTTCCGTCGCTTCTTTTGATGTTTTGCCACATTCTTCTCCGGGGAAATCAGTATCCAACAGGTTTTCTTCCGCCTAAACCTAAGCTATCCGCAGGCTTATTACAATTAAAAAAAATGCTATTAACAGTGAGACCATAATGCTTTTTGAATCATTTCCGATAAGGGTGTTTTCAGATTAACTCTCTTTTCAATTTCTTCGCTGTAAACAGTTGATTATATTCCACGGCGCATCGATTCGGTTTTTTGCAACTATCTTCTAAAAAGCACTTATAATAATTCTGATTGCGCGATATGAATTCGAGAAAATGGACCGACTATGCTGACTTTTGATTTTAATCCCACCACCCGGATGATTTTTGGCGAAAACAGCCTGCAACGCCTGGGGGAGCTCACCAAAGAACTCAACATCAAACGTGCTTTAATTGTAACGGATCCCGGCATTGTGAATGCCGGGCATGTCGCTGCTGCAGAAAAATCGTTGCAGGCCGCCGGTATAGCAACTTTTATCTTTCAGGACGTGGAGGAGAACCCTACCACCCGGCATGTCGAAAAAGGTGTGCAGTTTGCCAAATCAATCGGGGATATCGACGGCATTATCGGCCTGGGGGGCGGTAGTGCGATGGATTGTTCCAAAGGCATTAACTTCCTCTATACCAATGGCGGAAAGATGGAAGACTACTGGGGGGTTGGCAAAGCGACTGAACCGATGCTTCCTTCGATTGGCATTCCGACCACAGCCGGCACCGGCAGCGAAGGACAATCCTTTGCGCTCATTTCCCAGGAAGAAAATCATCGAAAAATGGCCTGTGGGGATATTAAAGCACGATTTCGGGTGGTAATTCTCGATCCGCTGCTCCCGAAAAGTGTGCCGCAGGATGTTGCTGTCGTTACCGGTATTGATGCCGTTTCTCACGCCCTGGAAAGTTATGTTACCAGCAAACGCAATCCCATTTCGCAAATGTTTGCCCGGGAAGCCTGGAAAATGCTCGAGAAAAATTTTGAAACCGTTTTGGAAGATAAATCTCATACGGAAGCGTGGGGACAGATGCTATTAGGGGCTCACTTCTCCGGTTTGGCGATTGAAAACTCCATGCTCGGCGCTGCACATGCCTGTGCAAATCCGCTCACTGCCCGTTTCAACATTACGCACGGCATTGCTGTCGGTTTAATGCTCCCGCATGTCATGCGCTATAACAGCACAATAGTTAACGGTCTTTATGGCGATCTTGTGCAGGCTGCCAATCTGCAGAAACTGACCGGGAATGGCGATGTTGAAAAATTAATCACGCGTCTACGACAGCTGCAGGCAGCCGCGAAACTGCCAGAGAATTTGCAATCTTGCGGCATTGATGCAGAAATCCTCCCGAAACTGGCAGCCGATGCGGCGACTCAGTGGACCGGCAATTTCAACCCGCGCAAAGTTGACGAAGCGTCTCTCCTGCAAATTTACCAGGAAGCATTCTAGAAAAACGACTATTATATTAACTCAACGCAACTGGTATTACACGGAACCAAAGGGAATGATTAAGAGTTCTGATTAGAGCTGAAGATAGATGATTGAAAAGGGACTGGAAAATGCAAAAAGCATATCAATTTTTAATATATAGTTTTACGGCCATTTTTATCGCCACGGCTGGCTGGGCAGAAAACAATGAAACGGCTGCCTGGCCAATGTTTCGGGGAAACGCCCAGCTTACCGGTGTGGCACACACGAGCTTACCAGAATCCCCGGAATTACTCTGGACCTTCCAACTCGATGGCGATATCGAATCTGCCCCGGCAATTGTTGGCGGCACTGTTTACCTCTCTTCATTAGACTCTAACCTTTACGCGCTGAACGCCGACGATGGCAGCGTAAAATGGAAATACAAGGCCACTGGAGAGATAAAATCTTCTCCATCAGTGGCGGACGGCCTGGTCTTCTTTGGTGATGAATCGGGATTGTTCCATGCTGTTTCCAGCGAAACCGGCGAACAGCGCTGGTCTTTCCTGACAGAAGGAGAAATCATCTCTTCTGCAAATATTTATGAAGACAAAGTCATCTTTGGCTCTTACGACCAATTTTTATATTGCCTGAATGCCAGCGATGGAAAACTGCTCTGGAAGCTGGAGACAGACAATTACGTTCACAGCAGTCCGGCGATTTACCAGGGTGGAATTATCTCTACCGGATGCGATGGCTTTCTACGCATAGTCGACATTAACACCGGAAAACAATCAAACGCTATTTCTATCGGCTCCTATGTTGCCGCAAGCCCGGCAATTCTGGCGAACCGGGTCTATGTCGGCACCTTCGACAACCAGGTTGTTTGCCTGGACCTCCAGGCATCTGAGATAGTGTGGACATATGAGCATGCCAAACGCAAATTCCCCTATTACTCTTCCGCTGCCGTTACAGAAAAAGTAGCGGTTATCGGTGGTCGGGATAAAATCCTGCGGGCACTGGATACCGGCAGCGGTGAAGAGCTTTGGACATTTCGGGAGAAATCCCGCATCGATGCCTCCCCGGTTATTGTCGGAGAGCGGGTGATCCTTGGTGGTAAAAGCGGTAATGTTTATGCAATTGATATCTTGTCTGGTGAAGTAGAATGGGAATATCCAACCGGTATGGAGATCTATGCCTCCCCGGGAGTTGGGGAAAACAAACTGGTCGTTGGTTCGGTTGAGGGCACTATTTTTTGCTTCGGTGCCGCTACGAATTGATCCCACATATCATTGAAAAACAATAAATTGGTTTGGATTTTGATTTCCACCATGTTTTATTCTTAAGGTTTTCCGATGGGAATGCCGATAGATATAATCTTGCTGGTTTCAAGATAAAAACAACTGCATTCGAATGTCGAATTAGAAAAGTGGACGAGTTCGTAAACCGCCGCAAAACGGATGATTGCCCTCTATGAGCCTACTATTCTGGATCATCGTTTTATCACCGATTGTGATTTTCTTTGTTGTCTACGTAATGACAAATCCCACTTCGGAAATATACCTGCCGCAAATTTCCATTCCGGTTAGCAAAATAAAGTTGTATGAAACCGTTTCTTCCCTGACGCGCCTCAGCAAACCCCGCAACTATACCAATGTGGATGCCCTGGACGAGGCGGCCGAAATTATTCGTCAGAGTTTTGAAAAAACCGGTGGTAACGTTACCATTCAGGAATATCAATTCAGTGACAGCACCTACCGAAATGTTATTTGCTCTTTTGGGCCATCGCAGGCAGATCGGGTTATTGTTGGTGCCCATTATGATGTTTGTGAAGATCAGCCCGGTGCAGACGACAATGCCAGTGGTGTTGCCGGTATCATCGAATTGGCCCGTTTATTAGGAAAGCTTAAGCCTCGCCTGAAATATCGCATCGATCTGATTGCTTACACGCTGGAAGAGCCTCCATTTTTCAAAACCGGTCATATGGGCAGTGATGTGCATGCTCGCAGCCTTTCCGATAATGGCATTCCGGTCAAGGAAATGATCAGCCTGGAGATGATTGGGTATTTCACCCAGGAGGAAAATTCACAAAGCTATCCACTGGCGCCATTAAAGCTCTGCTATCCATCAGTGGGAAATTACATCAGTATTGTGGGGAATTTGGGAAATTGGGGACTTGTTCGCCGTTGTAAGAACTTTATGACGCAGGCTTGTAGTGTGGATGTTTTCTCGATAAACGCCCCGGCATTTATCCCCGGCGTCGGCCTTTCCGACCATCAGAGTTACTGGAAATATGGTTTTCCAGCGATCATGATTACCGATACGGCATTCTATCGCAACAAAAACTATCACCGCCCCAGCGACACAATCGAGACTTTAAGTTTCGATGGGATGGCAGAGGTTATAAAAGGCGTTTACTGGTACATCACTCAACGGTCGCAGATCGTCGTAACACCTCCCCCAGCTAAAGAAGCCTAAAACTTATTTTCGAACCGCCGCATATACTTCGGTTCTTTTTAGCAGTGATACTGAAGCCAGAAAATCTTCCAGTGCACTAATCTGCATCGGGATCGTATCCTGCAAAGGCTGTAATTCGTTGACCATGAGATCATTTAATTCATTGACACGAGTTGAAGTGATCTGGTATTCATTTTCGGACAAAGCACGCATCAACAAGGCACCGCGTTCCAGATATTGCGCACACTTATTAAGATTGTCCCGTTGAATATCAATGGCGGCATTGGCGTAATGGTATAATCTGTCCAGATGTCGGGCGGATTCTCCCGACAAGGATGCGGAGAGAATTTCATCATTATCCAGACCGTATTCAATCACGCTGGATTTAAACTGTTCCAGGCGAATCGCCAACAGCTCTTTTTCAAAATCATCTTTACTGGCATTCAGCTCGTTCAGCTGATCGCCAAGCATTGCTTTTTGATCTGCATTCGCTGTGAGATCAAAAAGAAAATCCCGCCCTTTTTCGAGACAGATAGATGCCCCCTGGTAGCGATTCTTCAACAATTTTACAGCCCCCAGATATTCATCTAATCCGGAAGATATAACCGCACTATTTGCAGCTTGATCATTCTCTCCGGCCTGGGCGAGCAATGATTGGGTGCTTAATAATATTGATAAACATAAAACAATTTTAATCGACATCCGACAGGTCATAAGTTTTCCCCGATTTGCTATGAGGTAGAATTTTCTTTTCACCTCTAAAGAGCTTCCTGGAAGCTGCTTTTTCTCAAAAACTTTTAATTTAAATAGATCTGTTGCTGTAGTGGAAAATGCAGTGTCAATATTTCAATGAAGTTGCGACTTTGCCGAAACTCGCCCATCTCGGCAGTATCAGCGGAATATCCCGAATAATTTGTGGGAATGCTGTGTTCCCGATCATTTTTGAGTCTTATTCAGCTAATATTCCGAATTTTATTTTTTAATTCATGTTACGCCTAACTTAAATGTCTTGGAAAGAGAATCCCGCAGAATATGCGAAAAATATTATAACAAAGCATATAAGGGCAACTAGCTTGAGAACATGTATTTAACTTAGCATTATTCCCAGGATAGTAATCAGTACTTTTCGCGTATTTTGCGTGTTTTGCGGGCAGGAATAAAATTTCATAATTATTCTCGTATTGAATATTTTGTACGTGCGTAACATCAGTTAGTAACTATAAAAAAAGGGAAGCAGCACATTGCCGCTTCCCTTTACAAGACCACTTCAAAGTAATACTACAGGCCTAAAGCCCTCAGCCTGATTTTTTAGTCACTCAGCTCACCAGTCTGAATGTCGCTGCGATAATTCTCGCTGCCAACCTGAATCTGAGCTTCACCGCTGCCAATATTGATTGTGAAGGTGCGATTAATTTCCCGCTCCCGGTATCCCCCGCTACCGGAAGTGAAGGTTGCAAAAGCAGCGTAAGTGCCGGAGATAGTGCCGCTAATTTTTTGAGAGAGATCCCGACGGCTGCCACGCGGGCCAACCAGATCGGTGACGGTCAGATCGATGCTATGATCCAGGGTGCGAACGGCGTTTTGCGTAGTAACGGTATCGACTGCGGAGCGGAAATAACTGCCATTGATCGTTACCAGATCGGTGTGAACATTAGTAGCAACAAAGCTACCGGAAAGGCCTGTTAATTGTTGAGACAAGCGACGGGTAATATGGCGACCGACACCTTCGAGAATTTCAAACTTAATGGTGCGGGCAGTATCGCCATCTGTATTCCAGAATTGCTGCGGCTGGCCATCTTCATTCAGGAATTGAACCGTATAAATGCGCTCGACTAAGGCATAGCGTCCTTCATCCGGATTGCCGCGTTCCCGGGAAAGGGTAACTGTCCAGAGGCCAGCATCTTCGTCATATTCACGGGTAATTGCTTCACTGTCATCAGTTTTGCCAAGTTGATTGAAGCCATCATTGGTAGCGAGGGACATCAGGTCGCCGGCCTGGTCGGTTAAACCACCATTGTCTTCACCAACAGTGCTCGCGAGGGATTCTGCAGCATCAGCGTCTGCGCTCAGGGTGGGAATATCCAGATCCGGCTCTACAGTATCTTTGTTACAGCCGACCATCAGGAATAAACTGGCGATAAATAAAATAGCGAAAGAGAAACGGATGTTTGCGGGTTGAACGTTAGTTTTCATGTCTTGCTCCTTTAGTATTAGGGTTTTGGTTATTCGTTCACCCAATACTAAAACAAGTGCCGTGCCAACTTTTAATACAATCACACAAAATCAGCAATATCAAACACTTAAAGAAAGAAAGTAAAAAACAAGTACATCAAACTAACTCACTAGCAAAAAGCTCCATGTACTGTACGGGACAATTATTGTCCCCAATCGTAGCGTTCTATTTGATAACAATTCCGGGATCATCTTCATAAGCGGCATCTATTTGGCAAAGATGATTGAGAATTTCAGCAAAAAGGTGATAGAGATTCTTCAAGCGGTCCAAATCTTTCACGATGCCGGTGGTTTCAAAATAAAGTTCATCAACGCCTTTTGGGAAGTGCTGCCCAAACCAGCCTTCGTCCGGACGAACCTCTAAATGCACTTCCGGCTCCTTTTCGATCATTTCCCGGATGCGTGGATTGGCAAAGAGTGCTTTCAGCTTGTTTTCATCGTTGCCCTTGATGACATATTTCTCATCGAAGTTTTCGAATCCAACAGCGACATCCTGCATGCCAAGCATTTTTGCCCAATTGCTAAAAATAGTTTCCGGGTATATCTGAAATTGAAAATTTCCTTTATTAATGTAAGGGGCGCGCATTCGGGTAAAAGACATCGTAATACCGTTCATTGCTGTCTCTTTATAAACATCGAGGGTAAACACCCATTCCCCATGGCTTAGCTCTACTTTCTTTTTAAGCACATCCTCAGTAAATTTGCCATCCAGCTCTTCACAGAGTTTAAGCCATATCTCTTTATGATTGCCATTAAAGTGTTGTTTTAAACTGGCCATTCGATTCCTCCATGATTACAAATTCGGAATTCCGAATTTGACATTGGTTATTTTGTGGTTTTTCGATGAAATGTCATTGGGTCATAAAAAGTTACCTGAAATTTTTCCGGCGCACCGCCTTCGTCCAGGTAAAAACTGATAAAGGATTTTGAAGGCATATCATAAATAGGATTATCCCAGGTTATCCGAAAAGTATTGTAATGCCAGTGTTGCAAATAACCACGGTGCCGGGCATTGTATTCGAACCAAAGTTTATCATTCTTTACAGAAAGGACAACATCCCCGGAGAGATCATTATGATAGGTGCCGGCCAGCGCTGTTAGCGGTAAGGAAGACTTCGTATTCTTCTTTCGCTCAGCTTGAATTCCCTTTTCTTTTTCTGCAGCACTTTGTTTCGAACTTTCCCGTGCATTGAGCATTTCCGTTGACCAATTCCGTTCGCCAGCATCAAGGAGAACATCGAGGATGCGGTGGGTAATTGCCCGGGTCGGACTGCTCGGCGCAAAATTTGTGACAACCATAATACCAAGATCTTCCGAGGGCACCAGGGTTTGCAGAGAAATCATCCCGGACATTCCTCCACCGTGCCCCACCAGCCGAATGCCCTGGTAATCCGAAATAAACCAGCCAAGGCCATAACCGGCGAACTGCCGCTGGTAAAATTTTTCCGCATATTTTGAAACCGGCACCGGCATATGAATACTGTGCAATTGGCGCATTTGCCCTTCACTAACCAAGGCCTCACCGTTCACCTTTCCCTTGTTCAGGTTAAAGCGCATCCATTGCACCATATCCATCACACTGGCATTTACTGCCGCCGCTGGAGCGACATTGTCCAGATTATCATAAGGGATCGCTGTTATTTTCCCCTTTACGTATTCGTGCGGGGAAGCAACATTATCCATGTCCGGCAATTTCCGGATGCTGGTATTTGCACTCTTCATTCCCAACGGTTGAAAGATCCGTTCGCTCATTAAATCATCCCAACTTTTTCCGGCAACTTTCGCGGACAATTCGCCGGCTACCAGGAACATGAGATTTTGATATTGATACTTGCTGCGAAAGGGTGCAGTTGGTTCGAGAAAGCGAATCCGCCGGAGAATTTCGCTCCGGGAAAGATCATGGCCGATCCAAAGATGATCGCCGCCGTAGGTTGGCAGCCCACCCCGGTGCGTCACCAAGTCGCGGATGGTCAGTGTCCGGGTAACGTAAGGATCATACATTTGGAAATCCGGTAAATAATCGATCACCGGATCATCCCACCCAAGCAACCCGGCATCCGCCTGCATTGCCAGCAATGTCGTCGTAAACGCCTTACTATTTGATGCAACGGCGAAAAGCGTATTCTCATCCACTTTTGCAGTTTCACCTAATGTTCGTACGCCATATCCTTTGGCAAAAACAACTTTGTCATCTTTAACAATCGCGACTGCCAATCCGGGGATTTGCCAATCCTGGCGCGTCTTCTCGATGTATTTATCGATGGTTTCCATTTTCCCGTTTTGGGCCGGCAAAGAACTAACCAGCAACAACAACAGGATTACAATACTAATAATGGAATTGTAATGGCGGGATGGTCTCATTAAGTTTTCTCCTGATTAGCTATCGAATTTCAGACGAATTATCCGGGGCTTAGCAAATTTCTGCTATAAGGTAAATCATTTTCCGTTTATTTCAAACCTTCGATCGGGAAGCTTTATTTCATTTGACATTCTCACCCAGAGCGGATAAATTCTCATCAGGGAATAAGTTAAGTGCGCTGAGATGATTTACACGTTCTGGTAAATCAATTTCTCAACACTGGAATCTTTCACGTTTAATACAGGTGGAATTATGGCCAAACTTCGATTTATGGGTGCGAACCGAACAGTGACCGGCTCCCGGCACATGCTGGAAGTGGATGGGAAGAGAATTCTTGTTGATTGCGGAATGTTTCAGGGCAAAAAAGAAAATCGCCTGAAGAACTGGGATCCGTTTCCGGTCGATCCCGGCGATGTAGACCATTTGCTTTTTACCCACGCCCATATCGATCACACCGGCTACTTTCCCCGATTTCATAGAAATGGATTTGCCGGCAATGCCCATTGCACCCATGCTTCCTACGACTTAATTGAAATTTTACTACGGGACAGCGCCTACCTACAGGAAGAAGATGCCGCCTGGGCAAACAAAAAAGGATTTAGCAAACATCGGCCGGCACTTCCCCTGTATACAATTGAAGATGCTGAAAATGCCTTAAAATGTTTCGTCGGCCATCATTACGGCGAAAGCCTTTTTATCGACAACCTGCGTATTAAATTTAAAGATGCCGGTCATATTCTCGGCTCTTCTTTTATCGAGATTCGTCGTAAGGATCAGGATCATTCCCGTAAAATTGTCTTTAGTGGCGATATCGGCCGACCGGAGAAACCGCTACTACGTCCGCCGACCCAGGCATACAACGTCGATTATCTGGTATTGGAATCGACCTATGGCAATCGCCGGCACGAGGTGACACGTCCACCGGAAGAAGCGCTGGCGCAGATCATCAACGAAAGCGTCGAACGTGGAGGCGTTCTGGTTATTCCGGCATTTGCAGTTGGCCGCACACAAACATTACTATATGTTATTCGCGATCTTGAAGACCAGGGAAAGATTCCGGAATTAAATGTCTTCGTAGACTCCCCAATGGGCATCGACGCGCTGAAGGTATTTCGGAAACACATTTCCGACCTGGACCTGCAAAGCCGCGTGGAGACTTTTGAGGGGAAAAAACTATTTCACCCGAAGCGACTGAAAATTTGCCGGAGCCGGGATGAATCAAAATCGATCAACGCTTACAAATCCCGCTCCATCATCATTTCTTCCAGCGGTATGGTCACCGGTGGTCGCATTCTTCATCACCTTGCAGCAAGGTTACCGGATGAGAAGAACACCATTCTCTTTATCGGCTACCAGGCGGAAGGCACCCGCGGGCGAGCAATTTTAGAAGGAAAATCAGAAGTTAAATTTCACGGTCGTTATGTACCGGTACGGGCGCAGATTGAATCGGTTTCCGGCTATTCCGGCCACGCCGATTACAATGAAATTCTCGCCTGGCTAATGGGTTTTAACTATGCACCGAAAAAAACATTCCTTGTTCATGGAGAGGAAAAAGCGTCCGAAGCGATGGCAGAAAAAATTCGCAGCATGTTTGGCTGGAAAGTCGTTATACCCAGCTTCGGTGATACCTACGAAATTGATTTTTAGCTTTAATCATAATTCAACAAATTGAAAATAGCCTGGCCTAATCCCCAGGCTATTTTTTTGTCTCTACTGCGCCAGCGCACAACAACTGCTGTAAAGTCGGTATATATTCGCCGATGTAAGTATCTTCCCAATTCTAAACAAAGATAGAACTCTCAGCATTATTTTGTCCATATTCAGCGGGAAGATTTTCATTAATTTGACACAGATTTATTCAGTCCTATGGATACGTACTGTGCATTCTCATTTTTCAGCGTTTAAAACGGCAGGGATGTTTTATGCGAACGCTTCAGCGAATTCATCGCGCAAAAAGCCGCGATACCCGTCCCTCAATTTGGGCGGACGTAGTAAATTTTCTATCAGCTTCTTTTACGGATGACACTGATCCTCATCACTCCCAATCGATTTTCAAAACCCATGTCCATCGGCAAAACCCGGTTTTTCTACAACATTTTGAAGATGAAATCTCCGAAGCGCGACTGGCACCCAGCAAAGGTACACTTTGGGCGTTTTTGTTGTCATTACCTTTCTGGGGCGTTATCTTCTTCTTTCTTTTTTGATGCTTACCTTAAAAGCTTCAGATGAACTATCTGAACCTTAGGCAGCGAAAGGTGTTCTAAAAAAGGAACAGGTATCTAACGGGATTCTGCCATGAACATGATTTTGGATTTTTTTATCGACAATTTCCCCTCTGCCCGGGCATTGCTAACTGGTGGCCCTTTATCGCTGCTCTGGGCTTTTTCCTGCTTGTTTTTTGCCGGCTATCTCAAAAAGACCAAACATTTAAAAACCGGTTATTCCCGCAAGATATTCCATTTCCTCATATTCATGACCGCTGCATTTGTAAACTGGCAATGGGGTCTGCCCGGGGTCTGCCTTTTTGGTGGAATGACCTCCCTGGTGGTTTTCTATGCAATCCTCCGGGGAGAAGGTAATATGCTTTACGAAGCGATGGCCCGGGAGAAAGATGCGCCGCATCGAACCTTTTATATCATTACTCCTTACTTTGCAACGCTGATTGGCGGCGTTGCCAGCAACATCCTATTTGGTTCCCTGGCAGTCATCGGTTACCTGGTAACCGGCATTGGAGACGCAATTGGCGAGCCGGTCGGCACCCGTTTCGGGAAACATCAGTACCGGGTGCCTTCTTTGCGCAACGTCAAATCTACCCGCAGTTACGAAGGATCCGGCGCTGTATTTATTGTGTCCTTTCTGGCGATTCTTGCCGGAATTACACTTGTGCCGGAATTAAAACTGGATGCAACAAGTATACTGCTCGCGCTACCGGTCGCAATCGGATGCATGCTGGTAGAAGCAGTTTCCCCGCATGGGTGGGACAACGCCACCATGCAAATAATCCCTCCATTGTTAATCTCTCTATTCATTTTATAACCTTGTAATTCACATTCTTAAGGCTGAATTTCCCTTCGAAATCTTCATCCCAGTATACTTATCAAAAATTAATATTTTCGCTGCCTGAAAAATTTTGATATTACTTTCCGTTTTGATACCTTAATCACTTGTTTTTGGGATAACGTTCCTCTTTAGCGAAGCTTGTCAAGCTTTCGAATCCTCACATCTATAAAATAAGGAGGCGACATGAACATTGGTCGCAAATTAAAAATGGGATTAATCGGCGGAGGCCCCGGCGCATTTATCGGTGCTGTACATGTAAAAGCGGCCCAGATGGATGGTGGCATAGAACTGGTCGCCGGCGCATTTAGCCGGGATGCAGAAAAATCCAAAGAAGCCGGAAGAAGTTACCTTATCGACCCATCACGTGCCTATGGCAGCTACCAGGAAATGATCGAAAAAGAGTCGAAATTGCCGGAAGGCGAAAGAATTGACTTCGTATCTGTCACCACGCCAAACAATTCACATTTTCCGATTTCCCGTGATTTTATGCAGGCCGGTTTCGATGTCGTTTGCGATAAACCAATGACCTTCAATGTCGCAGAAGCCCGGGATTTGAAAAAAGTAGTAGAAGACAGTGGCCGCCTGTTTGGATTAACTCACAATTACACCGGCTATCCGATGGTCAAGCTGGCAAGGGATATGGTCCGTAAGGGTGAGCTGGGCGAAATCCGGAAAATCGTCGCCCGCTATCCGCAGGGTTGGCTGGCCTCGGACCTGGAAGCCAGCGGTCAGAAACAAGCATCCTGGCGGACCGATCCTTCACAAAGTGGCGGTGCCGGCAGTATGGGCGACATTGGTACTCATGCGGAGAATCTGGCGGAATATATTTCCGGATTGCGCATCTCCCACATCTGTGCGGATCTATCCATCTTCGTAGACAACCGCCGCCTAGATGATGACGGCAACTGTTTGCTTCGTTTCGAAAATGGCGCCCGCGGTGTTTTACATGCCAGTCAGATTTCCATTGGGGAAGAAAACGCCCTGGCAATCAATGTTTATGGCACCAAAAAGAGCATCGAGTGGCACCAGGAGCATCCGAACTACTTGCATGTAAAAGCGGCCGATAAACCACTGGAGATCTGGTCCCGCGGAAATGGATACGTCGCAGAAATAAGTCCTGCCGCAGCCCGGGCAACCCGCCTGCCCTCTGGCCATCCAGAAGCTTTCCTGGAAGCATTTGCCAACATTTATGCCAACTTTGCAGATGCCCTTCGTGCCCGGATTAGCGGCGTAACTCCCGATCCACTATTTATGGACTTCCCCAATGCTGATGATGGACTAAGAGGGATGCTCTTTATTGAAACCGTTCTCGCCAGCACAAAAAGTGATGAAAAATGGACCGTTATGCCGAAGTAACGTTCAGAATTCAGAGTTCAGAGTTTAAAGATTAGCGTTTAAAAATTATAAAAGATGGAGAAATGTAATGAGCAGACCTGTCACCTTATTTACCGGCCAATGGGCCGACCTGAGTTTAAAAGACCTTGCCGCAAAAGCCGCCAGCTGGGATTATGATGGATTAGAACTGGCTTGCTGGGGAGATCATCTCGATGTATTTAAAGGCGCTGAAGATCCCGCATATTGTGACCAGCAAAAAAAGATTCTCTCGGATAATGGCCTAAGTTTATATTCGATCAGCAATCACCTGGCCGGGCAGTTGGTATGCGACCCCAACAACGATAGCCGCACAGACGGATTTGCCCCGGACGATTGCGCCGGTGATGCCGAAAAGAAGCGCGCCTGGGCTGTAGAAGCGATGAAGAACACCGCCCGCACTGCCAAGAATCTCGGCCTCGATGTCGTAAACGGATTTACCGGCTCCTCCATCTGGCACTACATTTACAGCTTCCCGCCAGTATCGGATAAAATGATTGACGAAGGCTTTGAATATTTCGCGGAGATGTGGCATCCGATCCTCGATGTTTTCGACGAATGCGGCGTCCGCTTTGCCCTGGAAGTGCATCCAACCGAAATTGCTTTCGACATTGTCACTGCCCGTCGTGCACTCGATGCACTGGACAACCGGAAAACATTTGGCTTCAATTTCGACCCCAGTCACTTGCACTGGCAAATGGTTGATCCGGTCACTTTTCTCTATGATTTCCCCGATCGTATTTATCATGTGCATATGAAAGATGCCGCGCTGCAGCTGGACGGCCGGACCGGCATTCTTGGTTCTCACCTCAATTTTGGGCAACGGGAACGCGGTTGGGATTTCCGTTCGCTTGGCCATGGTGGTGTAGATTTTGAAGAAATCATCCGCGCGCTAAATCATTTAGGCTATCAGGGCCCGCTTTCAGTGGAATGGGAAGACAGCGGGATGGATCGCGAGCATGGTGCGAAAGAAGCCTGTGCATATGTGCGTAGCGTCGATTTTCCATCATCGAACATCGCCTTTGACGCTGCTTTTGAAAATGACTAAACCTATTCTTTGACACGGAGAGAACCATTGTCTGATAAAAAGAAAATCAACCGGCGGGAATTTCTTAAACGTTCCTCCCGTTTCGCCCTCGGTGCAGCAGCCTTGCCGGCGATTATTCCGTCTACTGTTTTAGGCAAAGATGGCGGCGTTGCCCCGTCGGAAAGAATCACCATTGGATGTATCGGCGTCGGCAGCATGGGCACATCGAACCTGCGAAGTTTTCTCGCAAACGATACCGCCCATGTGCTGGCAGTATGCGATGTCGACCGGCGACACTACGAACGCGCGAAGAAATTAACCGATGAAAAATACGGCAATTCGGACTGTGCGACATACGGCGATTACCGCGCCCTGCTTGCCCGGAAAGATATTGATGCGGTGATGATTGCAACGCCGGATCACTGGCATGGCATTTTAGCAACGGAAGCCGCTCGCGCCGGGAAAGACATTTATGCCGAGAAGCCACTGGCATATTCGATTCCTGAAGGCCGGGCGATCTGTGATGCCGTGGAACGTTATGGTACCATTTGGCAAACTGGCAGCTGGCAGCGCTCGCAGCGCAATTTCCGTTTTGCCGCAGAGTTGGTAAGAAATGGGTATATCGGCAAAGTGCACACAGTGCGGGTTGGTTTGCCGCAAGGCAATAACATTCGAAAACTCAGCACAGAACTGGCGCCGGTGCCGGATGGATTCAATTATGATATGTGGTTGGGACCAGCACCCTGGCGGCCATATTCTCCCGGCCGTTGCCATTGGAACTTTCGCTGGATCAGCGATTATTCCGGCGGCCAATTAACCGACTGGGCTGGCCATCATGTCGATATCGCTAACTGGGGCATGGACACCGAAACGACGTCCCCGAAAACTATTAAGGGACAGGGTATCTTTCCTCCCGCCAGAGAAGGCATTTTTGACACACCGGAAAGCTATTATTTCGAATGTGAATATGACGCTGGCTTTACCATGATCGTTGCTGACAGCGAACAGCAGCCGAAAGGCATGGGCGCACATTTTCAGGGTTCGGAAGGCTGGGTGCACGTGCAGCGCGGTGGCATAGATGCTTATCCGAAGAATCTCCTGGAAGCAAAATTCTCACCGAATGAAATCCACCTCTATAACAGCAATGATCATGTCGGTAATTTCCTTGACTGTGTGAAAAGCAGACAAGAGACGATTACCCCGGCAAGAGCTGCCCATCAGGCGATTATGATCGGCCACCTTGGCACCATTGCAATGAAATTGGGCAGAAAGCTTCATTGGGATGGGAACACAGAAAGATTTATCAACGATCCGGAAGCAAATCGCCTGCTAAGTCGTCCCATGCGCGGCCCCTGGCGAATTTCCGTGTAATATTTTTTAGCTGATCATTGAGAAAACGTTAACAACTAACATTTTGAGAAAACAACATGCA
Source organism: Calditrichia bacterium (assembly GCA_028284905.1). Classification (GTDB taxonomy): domain Bacteria; phylum Calditrichota; class Calditrichia; order RBG-13-44-9; family J075; genus JACKAP01. Next base: position 185,612 of record JANQQU010000043.1, on the reverse strand, counting down.
GAAATCTTTATTTGTAAATGCCAGCGTCCTTATAGTATTGTTGTTATTTTTTATTCAATCCCAGGGCATCTCGCAGGTGTCTGAAGAGAATTTGAATAAAATCGAAGCCGCTTTGCCGGACAGTGCTTACGCAACTCCCGAAGCGCCAAGACAATTACTCGTTTTCCATCGGGTCGAAGGATTTAATCATAGCTCTATCCCCACAGGTATTGCTGCCTTACAGCGCCTGGGAGAAAAAACCGGCGCTTATCAGGCGACGGTTAGTGACGATATGGCCATGTTTAATGAAGCACAACTCTCCCGCTTCGATGCCGTTTGTTTTCTCAACACAACCAAGTTGTCGTTTCAGGAGCCAACCCACCGGGCAAACCTGATGGCCTTCGTGAAGAGCGGCAAAGGCGTTGTGGGAATTCATGCCGCTACGGATAATTTTTACAACTGGCTGGAAGCCTCGCAAATGATTGGCGGACAGTTTGATCAACATCCCTGGACTGCGGACGGCACCTGGGCAGGCATTGTTGAAGATTATGGTCATCCGCTAACACAAATGTTCCCGAAGAAAACCTTCGATATTAATGACGAAATATATCGCATTAAGCCGGCAAATATCCGCGACAATTGCCGCGTTTTGGTAGCATTGGATATGACCGAGGCGGTGAATTTGGATGTCAGCGGACTCCGCTTTACCGACAAAGACATTCCGATTAGCTGGGTGCGGGATTTTGGTAAAGGGCGAGTTTTTTACAGCTCTCTCGGCCATAATGATCATATCTATTGGCATCCGGTTATTTTGCGGCACTATCTTGCCGGCATTCAATTTGCGCTAGGCGACCTCCCGGCTGCAACCACTCCCCTCCCCTTGCAACCTGCAAAGAAACTGCATATCGTACAATTGGATTCCGCTTTACACGAGCTAAAAACCTTCGATTATGGTAATTCTCTGGCCACACAGTTACTAGTGAAAGAGTTTGTCCGTTATGCCGGTAAGAATGCCGATTTACAGAAAGAGATTGAGAACCGCTTTATTGACTTCCTTCGCTCGGACGCAACACTGGCCGGTAAACAGTTTATTTGTGAAGAACTGAGCTATCGGGGTAGCAAAAAAAGTGTTTCTGTTCTGGCTGATTTACTAAAATCTTCTGATACATTTTCGATGGCTAGTTTCGCCCTGGAACGCATGGCTTCACCAGCAGCGGACAAGGCCCTTCGCAAAGCGCTGAAAAAAGCAACTGGGGCAGAACAAATTGCACTCGCCAACTCTCTTGGCTGGCGGAAAGATTCAAAGGCAGTTAAGCCACTGAACAAGCTATTGAACAGTTCTGATTCCCTTCTGCAAATGTCCGCAGCAACAGCGCTCGGCAATATTGCCCATAAGAAATCCATCAAGCCATTGTTTAAATCATTAATAGCCAGCGTAGGATTGCAACAGGCAGCTTTTGTGGACGCGTATATTAACTGCGTGGATGCTGTTGCCGCCGCCGGCGATCTCAAAAAAGCCCATGGCTATTATCGTCAATTAAAAGATGCCGGGATTGGTGGACAGGCAAAATATGCTGCAACGCGGGGACTAATCGCCACTGCCGGGGAAAACGTATCTGACGTAATTGTGGAATTATTCAACGAAGGTGATGATCTTGAAAAGCGCGCGGTAATTGCCACGATCCGCGATTTACCGGAATCACAATCTATCGACAATCTGCTCGCCCAGTTTTCCTCTTTACCGGAATCCGCGCAAATCCAGCTGCTAAGCGCCTTACAAAACCGCCCAAATGACACTGCCGCATACGAAACGACCGCTGCAGCTTTGCAAAGTGAATCTACAGAAATTCGCCGGGCGGCGCTGAATACGCTTGCTATCACGGGTAATGAAAAAACGGTTCCTTTATTGACCACGTTTATTTTGAATAACCGTGGTGCGGTGAAAAAGCTGGCCGAAAGCAGTTTGCATCGCCTTCAATCGCCGCAAGTAAACGATGTATTAAAAACCCGTCTGCCAAATGCTGAAACAGCGGAGAAAGTAGTTATTATACAAGCACTTGGTGAACGTCAGGCACCAGATATTTCCCAGGCATTATTAACGGAGACGAGTGGACCGGATAGCAAAGTACGTACAGAAGCTTATAAGGTCCTGAAGAACTCAGCCGGCAAGGATGACCTGGCTGGACTCATTAATAATTTACAAAAAGCAAGCGACGGTAAACGGGAACGCGCCGCTTTGATCCAGGCAATTGTCGGTACTGTAAATCGTCTGGAGAATCCCTCAGTTGGCAATCACATGTTGCTGGCAGCGCTTCCCCAGGTAACCGACTCGGAAACCCGCGCGGATTTTCTTGATGTTCTTGGAAGAATTGGCGATCCGGCGTCTCTTGAAGTGCTGGAAGCAGCGTTAGCAGAATCTCCGCAAGCCCGTGTTGCCGCGATCCGGGGACTGGCCGGCTGGCCGAATGATCAGCCAATGATGCTGTTAAAGGGCATTGCCGAGACTGATACGGCAGCAGTAGCCCGTGCCCTGGCATTCCGCGGATTTGTTCGTCTGGCCGCCATGGTTGACCTGCGGGAATTGAGCGAGACGGAAGTATTGTTCACCGATGCATTTTCCATCGCGAAAACCACTGCGGACCGCCAGCGGGCCTTGTCGGAACTGCAGCACCTGAAAACGCCGGTAGGATTGGATCTGGCCACATCTTACATGGATGATCCGGCAACAAATGCATCAGCCACGGCGACCGCCCTGACCATCTGCGAAACAATTGCCAACGAAATACCGGCAAAAACCCGCGCCCTGATGGATGGCATCATTGCCAAAGATGCTCGCGCTTCGGATATTGAGCGGGCCAAAGCAGTGATCAGAATTCTTGAAAAGTATGAAGATTTTGTTACCCAGTGGGAGATGGCCGGGCCATACACCAGGGATAGCGGCGATTTATTTGTTGACGCCTTTGCACCGGAGACAACCGACCGAGACACCGTTCAGTGGGAAAAATTGCGGCCGGAAAACGCGGAGAACTCCTGGCTGGTAATACTAAACGAACGGTTTGGCAGCAGCCGGAAAGTCGCTTATTTGCGTACAAGCATCTATGCTAAAGCAGCGGCAAATGCCCGCCTGGAAATTGGCAGCGACGATGGCGTGAAAATCTGGTTAAACGACGCACTAGTACATGAAAACGATGTTGGCCGTGGCGTAACGCCTGGCGATGACATCGTTACCGTTGAGCTTCAGGAGGGCTGGAATCAACTGCTTTTCAAAGTTGTCAACAAAGGTGGTGGCTGGGGTGCCTGTTTACGGGTTCGCGATACTGAAGGCAATCATCTACCGGGAATCAAGTATGCTTATAGCAGCGATCAGTCAAGTGACTAGTGCTGTAAAAAAATGCAATCATATAACTTGCAAGATAGGATAGCTATGGCAAAGCACGGAAAATCGGGAGAACAAATGAGTCGACGGCAATTTCTGGGGAAATCCACTGCAGCGGTAGCGGCAGCGTCTTTCGGTGGCAGTTTAAGTGCGAGCGCGCAGTCGACTTCATCCGGCAATAAGTCCTTCAATCTAAAATATGCCCCTCATTTTGGCATGTTCAAAAAATCTGCGGGGGACGACCTGGTCGATCAGCTAAAGTTCATGGCCGACCAGGGTTTTCGCGCCCTGGAGGATAATGGCATGATGGGACGGGATGTCGCCGTGCAGGAACAGATCGCCAAAGAAATGTCCCGCCTGAAAATGGAAATGGGGGTATTTGTTGCCTATGCGGAATTCGGCGCGACAACTTTTGTGTTAAATGAAACCAATATTCGCGAAATGCTCGTCCAGCGGATGCAGAAAGCGGTAGAAACGGCAAAGCGGGTAAATGCCACCTGGACAACGATTGTCCCCGGAAAATTCAGCACTCATTTGGAGTGGGATTATCAAACCAGCAATGTTATCGAAAACCTGAAATGGTGCGCCGATGTCTGCGAAAAAGCCGGCCTGATTATGGTCCTGGAACCGCTGAATGCCTGGCGGGACCACCCCGGACTTTTTCTTACCAAAATTCCCCAGGCTTACCTGATTTGCAAGGCGGTCGACAGCCCTTCTTGTAAAATCCTCAATGACCTCTATCATCAGCAAATCACAGAAGGGAATCTTATTCCTAACATCGATACTGCCTGGGATGAGATTGCTTATTTCCAGGTGGGTGATAATCCTGGCCGGAAAGAACCGACCACCGGGGAAATCAATTACTACAATGTCTTTAAGCACATTCATGCGAAAGGATTCCAGGGCATCGTCGGCATGGAACACGGAAATAGCATGCCCGGCAAAGACGGCGAAATGGCGGTTATCGAAGCCTATCGCAAAAGCGATGCATTTTAGGGTTCAGGTAGTATTAGAGGAGTAATGCTGGAAATTGTTCTTGCTGTCATCGCGATCCCGGATTGCCGGGATCGCGATGACAGATCTGGCAGCATTACATGTTCAACTCTACCTAAACTTAAATAGCCACCTTTTAGCAAAGAATTATAATCTTATCAAGTAAGAAATTATCAAAGTACAATTATGGCAACTGATGTCGTATCGAAAAAAACACAGGTAAAAACAAAGCGCAAAAGACCCCGCTGGTTAATACCGTATTTGTTTATCTTGCTAGGCGGCATACTTTTCGGCAGTTTACAAACCGCTTCGGAAGCAACTTCCAGTAATGAATTTTGCCAATCCTGCCACGTGCATCCCCATGCAACTTTAAGCTGGAAACAAGGGCCGCACTTTGACACCCGTAGTGGTGTTGTCGTCGGCTGCGTAGACTGTCATCTACCGCCGAAAGGAGAATTTGTCCATTATACGGAGAAAGTCCGCACCGGTGCGCGGGATGTTTATGGGACTTTATTTACCAATACGGATGAAATCAATTGGGCGGAGAAACGAGGCCGGGATTATGCGATCTCTCATGTATTTGAAAGCGCCTGTTTAAACTGTCATCAGAACCTATTTCCAAGAGACATCTCCCAGAAAGGGCTCGATGCCCACCTCCATTATGAAGCAAAAGCTGCGGAGTTACATTGCCTCAACTGTCATATTGATGTCGGCCATTTTCGCCCGGAGCGCAGTAACAGTACCTCAACAACGGCTTCCGGGAATTCGACTGGTGCGCTTTTTACCGAAGCGACCAAAGTCGAGTCCTTTGAGAATTTCACAGAAAAAATACCCGGCACCAACGTCAGTTTTGAAATGATCGCGATACCCGAAGGCGCCTTTCAGATTGGTAGCGCTCCCAATGCTTCCGGTTTCCAAAAGGATGAGGGTCCACAACGGGCCATTGAATTAAGCCGCTTTTGGATGAGCAAAATTGAAGTGAGTTGGGATGAGTACATGGCATTTTACAACCAAACGGTTACCGAAGGCCGTAGTGGCGACCAGGTTAATGCCCGTTCCGGGAATGGTGTTGCCGTATCTACCGGCCCTACCCCACCCTATGGAAATCCTGACCAGGGATGGGGACGGGGCAAACGTCCGGCAATTACAATGACTCACTACGCCGCCCAACGCTATTGTGAGTGGCTTTCAGAGGTGACTGGTAAACAGTATCGTTTACCAACTGAGGCAGAATGGGAATACGCTTGCCGTGCAAATAGCACGGGAGATTACTTTTTCCCGGGAACCCCTGCAGATTTTCAGCCGGCGGGATTCTGGGTTGGACTGTTTTCCGAACCGTCGAATGAAATTGGCAAGTACACCAACTTTCGCGGAAACAGCGGTAACCAAACAGCCCTTCCGGAAGACGTTCAGGCAAATGGGTTTGGCCTGCTGCACATGCTCGGCAACGTGCGGGAATTTTGCAGCGATTGGTATCACCCGACAACTTACCAGGATTATCCCGGCGGAATGACCATTTACAACCCTACCGGCCCGGTCAGTGGCAACAATTACGTCATCCGTGGCGGTTCCTACAAAAGCACTCCGATTGATTTACGGATTAGCCGGAGAGATTTTACCCGGGAGGCTGACTGGCAAAAAACCGATCCGCAAATGCCGAAAAGCCTCTGGTGGTATTCCGACTGCACTGATGTCGGTTTTCGGGTGGTTTGCGAATATTCAGTTACTGAAAAATAAAATGAGTGCCGGGCAATTAAAAACTTGACAAAAATAGGCAGGTACGGTAAACTCTCCCTATTTTACTTTTTCATCTTCTCTGATAAGTAAAATTGCCTTCTCGGAACTTCAGTTTTGATTTTAAGGGCGTTTTTCCACATAAACATTTAGTGTCGGATAAATATTTTTAGACGGAACTAACCTACTTTTTCGAAATCGATTTCGCAGCCCATGAATAATAAGTCGGATGACTTTTAGTTAATCATTAAGGCAAAGGGGTTAATAATGAAAGATTTTTCAAGAAGAGAATTCCTTGGCATTGGTGCTGCTGCGACAGCTGGCATCTTGTTGACAGGTTGTGGTGGTAGTGGCGAAGAAGCTGTAGATCTTAATCTGCCACCGTTATTGGACATTGCCCCCGCCGGTGCACCCATTCGGGCAGCGCTTGTTGGATGCGGGGGACGCGGCACTGGTGCAGCACTGAATTTTCTTGATGCCGGGCCAGACTTACAAATAGTCGCTGTCGCAGATGTCTTTCAGGATCGCATTGATGACTGCCTGAAAAAGTTGAAAGAAGAAAAAGGTGTGGAAATTCCGGCAAGCATGCAATTTGCCGGGTTCGATGGATTTAAGCACGCCCTGGATGCCAATATAGAATTAGTCATTCTCGCTACCCCTCCTCATTTTCGTCCGGAGCATTTTGCGGCCGCCGTCGCTGCGAAAAAGCATGTATTCATGGAGAAACCGGTAGCGGTAGATCCCGCCGGTGCTCGCTCGATCATCGCATCTTCCCGTCGGGCAGAATCTTTAGGGTTGTGTGTCGGCACCGGTACCCAACGTCGCCATCAGCGGGATTATGTCGAAACATATCGCCGTGTTCGTCAGGGAGCGATTGGCGACATCGTCGCGGCCAATTGTTACTGGAATCAAAGCCAGCTTTGGTATAAAACCCAACAGCCGGAATGGTCCGAGATGGAATACATGATTCGCGACTGGGTGAACTGGTGTTGGCTATCCGGGGATCATATCGTAGAGCAACACATTCATAACATTGATGTCGTCAATTGGTTTACCGGCAAGCATCCCGTCGCTGCTGTTGGCTTTGGCGCCCGTCATCGCCGCGTCACCGGAGATCAATTCGACTTTTTTGATATCGACTTCACCTACGAGAACGATGTTCATGTACACAGTATGTGCCGTCAGATTAATGGTTGCGTCAATAATGTATCGGAATTGATACGCGGCACCAAAGGATATACAAACTGCCAAAACACAATTTACGATATGGAAGGCAATATTGTCTGGCAATATGAATACCCGAAAAATGAGCAAGGTGAATCTACCGATGTTGTCGCGATTTCGCCATACGTGCAGGAGCACATCGATCTGGTTACTGCGATTCGCACCGGAAAACAGGTCGTAGAAGCGGAAGCGACAGCGATTTCCACATTGAGCGCAATTATCGGGCGTATGTCGGCTTATACCGGACAAGAAATCACCTGGGAAGCGGCGATGAGCAACGAAATGCGCTTAGGACCGGAAGATTACCATATGGGCGCCGTCGCTGTGGAAAAGAACGTACCGGTACCGGGCAGCCTCACCTAAAATGTATTTGATATCTAGTTTGATGATATAGTTGAGAATTATTTAAAAGGGGATTTAGCACAAATGAAAAATCAGAAAAAATCGAAATCACCAGGAATCTCGCGCCGGGAATTTCTCGGCAAAACAGCACTTGCTGCCACCGGTATTATGATTGTTCCCCGTCACGTAATTGGCGGCCCGGGTTACAGTCCACCCAGCGACAAGTTAAATATCGCCTGTATCGGGGTTGGCGGCAAAGGGCGTTCCGACACAAAAGGCGTCAGTTCGGAAAACATTTATGCCTTATGCGATGTTGATGAGAATGAATTGAATAAAACTGCGGACAAATATAAAAAAGCTAAGAAGTATATAGACTTTCGGAAAATGCTCAATGAGAACCACAAGAGTATCGATGCAGTTGTAATTAGTACGCCGGATCATACCCATGCTGTTGCAGCTTCCATGGCAATGCGTATGGGGAAACATGCATTTGTTCAAAAGCCATTAACCCACACTGTCCGGGAAGCCCGGCACCTGCGCATGCTTGCCAGAGAGATGAAAGTTATTACGCAAATGGGCAACCAGGGGCACGCTAGCGAGGGCGCCCGCCTGATTAACGAATGGATTTGGGCCGGCGCAATTGGTGATGTGCGGGAAGTGCATGCCTGGACCAATCGCCCCATCTGGGCGCAGGGCATTGATGCCCCGAGAGAAGTTCCTTCCGTACCACGTACTTTAGACTGGAATCTATGGCTGGGGCCGGCAAAGTTTCGTCCTTATCATCCAAAATACGCTCCGTTTAGCTGGCGTGGCTGGCTGGATTTCGGCACCGGCGCATTAGGCGACATGGGCGCTCATATCCTTGATCAGCCATTCTGGGCTTTAAAGCTGCGTGCACCTAATCGGGTTTCCGCAAGCTCTACCCCCTTCTCCAAAGACAGTTATCCAATGGCATCGACTGTCCACCTGGACTTCCCCGCCCGGGAAGGCATGCCGGCAGTTAAATTCCACTGGTATGATGGTGGCCTGGCGCCGCAGCGGCCGGAAGAGCTGGAGCCGGGACGTCGCATGGGAGACGGCGATGGAGGCGTATTGTTTGTTGGCGATAAAGGCAAACTTATGTGCGGCACTTATGGCTCCAATCCCCGGATTATCCCGGAAACGAAAATGAAAGAATTTAAGCGTCCCGAGAAAACCCTCAAACGCTCACCGGGCGTTTACAAGGAGTGGATTGAAGCAATTAAAACCAACACTCAGGCTGAGTCCAATTTCGAATATGCCGGCCTGTTAACAGAAATGATGCTGCTCGGCAACATCGCCATGCAGATTCAGAAGGACAACACCGTTCTCGAATGGGATCACGAAAATATGAAGTTCACCAATCATGATGAAGCCAATGCCTTTCTGGACAAGAAGTATTATGGTGGCTTCAAATTGATGTAATTATTAGCGGAAAGATATATGGCATCACCAATTAAAATCGTTGTGGTCGGCTGCGGGAACATGGGTGCTTCCCACGCCCGCGCTTACCACAAAATGGATGGCTTCTCACTGGTAGGACTGGTCGCCCGTGGCCCGGAGCGCCGCGGTAAACTGGCAAAAGAGCTGGGCGGAATAGCCGAATTTGACAGCCTGGAAACAGCCATCGCCGAAACGCAGCCGGATGCTGTTTCCATTAACAGTTATCCGGATAGCCACCGCGATTATGCCTTGCAAGCCCTAAACGCCGGCCTTCATCTCTTTATCGAAAAACCGCTGGCAGAAACCGTTGCCGATGCGCAGGCAATTGCGGACATGGCGAAAACTAAAAGCCGTAAGGTTGTCGTCGGCTATATTCTTCGCCATCATCCGGCCTGGGAAAAGTTTGTTGATATCGCCAGAACACTCGGCAAGCCACTGGTGATGCGCATGAACCTCAATCAGCAAAGTAAAGGGGCCGAGTGGGCAACCCATAAGCAGCTGATGGTATCGATGTCCCCGATTGTTGATTGCGGCGTGCACTATGTAGACATCATGTGTTTAATGACCCGCAGCAAACCGGTAAGGGTGCAGGCGATCGGCGCCAGGCTCAGTGATGAAATCGCTCCGGATATGTATAATTATGGCCAATTGCAAGTGGTCTTCGAGGATGGTTCAGTCGGTTGGTATGAAGCCGGCTGGGGACCAATGATGAGCGAAACGGCCTTTTTCGTGAAGGATGTTATCGGGCCAAAAGGGTGCGTTAGCATTGTCGATCCCGGTCAAGCAACTGACGCGGATTCTGCCGACATTGATTCCCACACGAAAACCAACAGTCTGCTGCTCCATTATGCTGATCGGGACAGTGCAGGAAACTTTAGCAAGAAAGACCAATTGATCGATACACACGACGAGCCGGATCATCAGGGGCTTTGCGATCGCGAACAAGCCTTTTTCCTGAAAGCGATCCGCGAGGACATCGACCTGAGCGATCATCTTGAGGATGCCGTTAATAGTTTAAGGATTGTTCTCGCAGCGGATGAGTCATTCCGTACTGGCAAGGTTATAAATTTATAGGGCAACAGTTATCAGTGATCAGTTATCAGTTATCAGTTCGTGCTGCCAGGTTGGCAAAACATTCATCACGAATTGTTAGTTGACAACTGTTAACTGATCACTGACAACTGACAACTGACAACGCAAGTTCAGCCACCACTTATAATTATAAGGAGACACAATGAACACAAGAGTTTTTAGCAGTCTGAGTGCCATGATGTTCCTGGAGTTTTTTGTCTGGGGCGCCTGGTATGTGACCGTCGGAAATTATATGGCCGAGATTGGTATGTCTGATGCCATTTACTGGGCCTATACAGTGGGACCGATCGGCGCGATGATCTCCCCCTTCTTCCTGGGAATGATTGCCGACCGCTTTTTCCCAACAGAGAAGGTATTAGGCGTATTGCACATCATCGGTGGTATTGTCATCTTTGCCGCGCCGATGGCTGCCGGTTCTCCCTCGACATTTATTCTCTTGCTTTTTTTGCACATGCTTTGCTACATGCCGACCGTTGGTTTAGCGAACACATTGGCTTTTCACAACCTGACCAATCAGGAAAAAGAATTCCCGGCGATTCGGGTTTTTGGCACCATTGGCTGGATTGTTGCCGGCGTTCTCGTCAGCTATTTTCTGCAAGCAGACAAAACTGCTTTACCGCTGCAAATTGCCGGTGTTGCAGGTGTCGCTTTAGGCTTTTTCAGCTTTACCCTTCCCCACACCCCGCCTCCGGCAGCTGGTCAGAAAGTATCTGTGCGGGAAATTCTTGGCATTGATGCTTATCGTCAGTTGAAGAGTAAACCATTTAATATTTTTATCATTTCCTCATTCCTGATCTGTATTCCACTGGCAGCATATTATTCCTATGCACCGGTTTTTATTAGCGCTGCCGGTCTGGAGAATCCCGCCTTTAGTATGTCTTTCGGACAGATGTCGGAAGTTGTCTTCATGTTACTGGTGCCGTTCTTTTTCGCCCGACTGGGCGTAAAGTGGATGTTGTTCGTCGGTATGCTCGCCTGGGTATTGCGCTATGCATTGTTTTCCATTGCCGCACCAGCAGGTATTTTCTGGATGATCATGGGCGGTATTATTCTCCATGGTATCTGTTATGATTTCTTCTTCGTGGCCGGGCAAATTTATGTGGATAAAAAGTCCACCTCTAAAATCCGTGGCCAGGCCCAGGGATTTTTGGTATTTGTCACCTATGGCGTTGGTATGTTGATCGGCGCCCAGGTTACCGGCTGGCTGTTCAACGCAATGGTAACCGGCGAAGGTCAGGACCTCATGAATCATTGGCAGCAATACTGGGCCATCCCGGCACTATTTGCCGGCGCCGTCATGCTCTTATTCATTATGACTTTTAACGACAAAAGCACCGATGGTGAAGCCGCTGAAGCAGCAGTGACGGAGAGTTCTGAGTCGTAATAGTGCCCTTTTGTTATAAAATCGCAGCAATAAAATAGTGGCAGTAAGCAGTAGCAGTTGCAGGAAAAATTTTTACTGTTTACTGCCGCTGCCAACTGCCACTATTCAACATTAACCTATAGCAATAAAACAACTATGGTTTCCAGACGATCTTTCCTGAAAACATTTTTCGCAGCGGCTGGCGCTTTTACGATTGTTCCCCGGCATGTTCTCGGTGGAAACGGTTACACCCCTCCCAGCGATCAAATTACTAAGGCAGTTATCGGTGTTGGCGGGATGGGCCGAGAGCATTTGCGCAACATTAATCCGGGCGCCCGTTTACTGGCCATTTGCGATGTCGATACGCTGCATCTCCAGAAAGCATTGGAGATGGTCGGCGAAGGCGTCGATACTTATCGCGATTTTCGGGCAGTGTTGGATCGGCCGGATATCGATATTGTTCATATTGCGACGCCGCCGCACTGGCATGGCTTGATGAGTGTTGCCGCAGCAGCGGCAGGTAAGGATATTTGGTGCGAAAAGCCAATGACCCGCACTATCGCCGAAGGGCAAAAGGTCGTTGCCGCCGTGGAGCGCTACAGCCGTATTTTCCGCATCAACACCTGGTTTCGCTTCCGCAGTAATTTTTATGGATTTGGCACGCCGGTCAAGCAAATCAAGAAAGTAGTAGAAAGCGGTTTACTGGGTTGGCCACTCACCGTCACCGTTGGCGCAACTACCGGGTTTAACTGGAAATTTTACTGGCGTGGTAAAACCCATTTGCCGCCGGAATGGATTCCGGAAAATCTCGATTATGACATGTGGCTGGGACCGGCACCGTTCAAAGCCTACAATAATCATCGCGTGCATGGTACTTTCCGTGGTTACTGGGATTATGATGGTGGCGGCCTCGGTGATATGGGCCAGCATTATCTTGATCCGGTGCAATACATCCTCGGCAAAGACGACACCAGCCCGACCCATGTAGAGGTTGATGCGCCTCAACAACATTATGATGCAGCCGGCACCTGGCGGCAAATTCGCATGACTTATAAGGACGGCTGCAAAATCGTTCTCGATGGCGCTGGTGATGCCGATGAAACCGCCTACATTCGTGGTCCGAAAGGCAGTCTTTATCCCGGGTTAAAATCCGATATTCCTAATTTTGCGGAGAAACTAAAAGCCTTTCCGGATCCCGCACCGCAGGTGACAGATTTTATTACTGCGGTGAAAACCCGCCAGAAATTTGCATTGAATGAAATGAATGGACATCGTTCGACGACCCTGATCAATTTAGGCAAAATCGCTTTGCGACTCGGCCGCAATCTCCGTTTTGACCCGCTCAAGCAACGGTTTATCGATGATGAAGCTGCAAATAGACTGGTTGATCAACCGATGCGTGCGCCCTGGTATATTTAAAGTGTAACCGTTTGCCGGGTAATTCATGTTTAGCAAAGTTAATCATTTTGCAGTGTTTAATAATTGACAATAGCCTGTAACCCAAAGTAGTAAAAACCTTTTGAAACTTATGAATCATTCAGCTTCAGCGATCATTCTTAAAAAGCTATACGGATTTTTCCTCTTCGGTAGCCTGCTGTTCATTTTTGGTATCTTCTCCTGCAGTTCCCGCAGCGTCCTGCCAAATCCCCCGGTTTTCGTGCCGGAAATCGTAGATGCATTTCCAGTCGAGAACGAAATTCAGGCCGACAGTCTATTCGCCGAATTAATTGCCACCGATGCGGATGGTTTTCTCGAAGTTATCGACATGCTTCGCCCGCCGGGCCCGGAAGATGACCACAAAGCGCGATTTGCACTTGGTGGATTAAGCGGTTATCTCAGCCAAACCGGCCAGGAATCGCATCGGGCAACTTACCAGGCAGTGCTTTTGCAGGCACTTTCCGGTAATTATCCCAATGAGGTCAAGCAATTTATCATTGCCCAACTGCAATGGGTAGGAGATGCAGCAGCAATGCAGGAATTGGCCGAACAATTGGACAATCCGGCACTGGTGGATCCCGCTGCCCGGGCAATGATTAGCATAGATCCCGCCGCGGCAGAGCTTGCTTTTGTTTCTGCTTTACCGAACACTTTATGGCCGGCCAGTTTGAGCCTGATCCAGGCTCTGGGAGAAATAGAAAGCAAAAAATCTGTGCCATTACTTCTCGAACGCACTGATAAGAAACAGCGGAGCAGCATCCGCCAGGCTGCAATCCTTGCATTGGCCGAAATCGGTGATCCGAGATCATATCCATTGCTCCAATCGCATTTTCAGAACGAGAAATCTGATAATGCCGCGCAATTGTATCTCCGTTTCGCCGCAAAACGTTCGGCTGCCGATGATCATACAACCGCCGCGGATATTTGTAGAGAAATCCTCACTGCGACAACTTTGCCCGCACAGGCACACTTACAATCTGCAGCATTGAGTCAACTGGTTCCGATTGAAGAAATGAATGCTTTTCCACATCTTCTTGATGCTGTACGAAGTGATATACCCGCCCTACGCACCCGGGCGTTAACTTTGTCGGAAACATTGCCAGCGCAGGAAAGCATCGACTCCTGGATTTCAGAATTAGAAACGTTTTCAGCGGATGGAAAAGCGGCAGTTTTACAAATGCTTGCCGACCGTGGCGATCAACGCGCTTTACCCTCCTTGCTGGAGGCGTTGGAGGATGAGGAATCGAAAGTCCGCCAAAGTGCCATGCTCAGTGTTTTTCAATTGGCTGGGATGGATCAATTTCCGGCGATGTTACGGGCAATCCCTGAACGGAAGAACACCGAAGACATTCGCATATTACAGGAATTGCTTTCGACAGTTTCCAGCGAATCCCTCCTGCCAACAGTTGTGGAAAATCTATCGGCAGCGCCGGCCGGTGCACAAGCAATGCTCCTGGCTATTTTGGCGGATCGCAACGCTGTTCAGCATCGGGAAAAAGTATTTGAATTTGCTGCTGCAGGGGAACGGCCGGCACGAGTGGCTGCACTCAGAGCCCTGGAAACATTGGCAACACCTGCCGATCAACCTCGCTTGCTGGACCTGATGCTTACCGCAGAGAATAATAGTATTCGTAATGCTGCTCAAAAAACCCTGGTGGTTGTCTCTCAAAAATTTCAGGGGGATATGGCAGCAGACGCAATCCTCCTCGACCGCTTTTCTCAAAGCTCGGAAGCAGAACAAGTAGTATTGCTGCAAGCATTGGGCAGAATCGGCGGCGGCCAATCACTTGGTTTGATTATTCAGTCTCAAAAAAATGGCAGCGCGCCATTGCAGGATGCAGCTGTTCGTGCATTAGCGGCCTGGCCGGATACGCTTGCGATACCAGCCTTACGAGACATCGCGCAAAACGCATCATCTGAAATTCATCGCATACTGGCATTACGCGGTTTTATTCGCCTCGCAAACCCGGAATTCAACCTTTCCAATGAAAGCCGGCTGGCAATTTATCAGCAGGCATTACCCCTATGTATTGGCAACCAGGAAAAACGCCAGTTGCTCTCCGGACTATCCACCCTGCCCATGATAAAATCTGCGATGATAGCACGCACCTTTCTTACCCCGGACTCCCCCTTACCGGATGAAGCTGCCAGCGCTCTGTTAAAACTTGCCAATGCTATGATTGACATTGACAAAGGTGCTGCTATTTCCGCTGCTTATCTCGTTTCTACAAGTGACAATATCGCTCCGGTTTTGAAAGCGGAAGGTGAAGCGCTTCTCGAAGAGTTCGAACGTTATGATAATTTCTTGATGGCCTGGGAGCTTTCCGGTCCTTACACACTGGAGGATGGCTCACTTTTCAACCATCAATTCGCCCCGGAAATCTCCGATGGGAAAAATGCAAAATGGCAGGAGATGCCGGTTCATTCAAATCCACGCTATGCCTGGAGGATGGATCTGGATGATGCCATCGGCGGAGACACCCGGGTGGCCTACCTCCGCTGCAAAGTTTATTCACCATTAGCCATGCCCGCACGCCTGGAAATGGGCAGCGATGATGGCTTAAAAGCCTGGTTTAATGGCAAGATTGTTCTGGCCAACAACGTCAGCAGAGGAGTAACGCCCGGTGACGATCTGGTGCCGATTGTATTACGGCAAGGGATCAACTATCTCACCTTGAAAGTAGTAAATATTGGAGGCAATTGGGGTGCCTGCGCCCGGATCCGCACGCCGAATGGGAAAAAGATTCCCGGTCTTTACGGAATCGCCGGTGGTGACATAACCCTGCAGCCCGAAAGCGATGAAATAATCGCGACTTCGGATAATTCACCTCCAAATGATGATGCCGGCAACAAACCGCGCTCCGATCAGGATGCGATTCCGCAAAAGTTGTTTAATGGCGCAGATCTTAACGGCTGGCAAATAATCAACGCAGCAGAGGGCAGTTGGGGCGTTGAAGATGGTCACTTGATTACCAGCGGTGAAGGGGCTGGCTGGATTTCCACAACTGAAATGTACGACAATTTTCATCTTAAGCTGGAATTCAAACTACCTCCCGGAGGTAACAGTGGCGTTTTTATTCGCGCACCGCACCAGGGAGATCCCGCATATACCGGTATGGAAATTCAGGTATTGGACGATTATGCTGCAAAATATGCAGCACTTTATAACTGGCAATACACCGGGAGCATCTATGCCATTCAGGCGCCGGCAAAGCGGGTCAGTAAACCCGCCGGACAATGGCAAAAAATGGAAATTATTGCACTGGAGAGCCAAATTCGGGTAATCCTGAACGGCGAAAAGATTGTTGATACCGACTTAACAAAACATCAACATAAAGTGCGCAAAAGCCCCGGCATGCTACGACGGAGTGGATTTATCGGGTTGCAAAACCATGGCTCAAAAGTGTCTTACAGAAATCTGACGATCATAAAATTGTAAATTAATTAGCGGATGTGTAAATTCCCGGAGCACTTGGAAATTAATCATTTACAGGAGAAGATAGATGTCTGAAAAAAAATCTGCCGACAAACCTATTTCCCGCCGGGAATTTATCGCTCGCAGCGCTGCAGCCGCAGCAGCCATTACGATTGTTCCCCGTCATGTGCTTGGCGGCCCAGGCAATACGCCTCCCAGTGACGTGCTTCAAATCGGCTTACTCGGTTGTGGCGCACAGGGACAGGTGTTACTGAATGCAAGTTTGAAAATCCCGAATATTCGCTTTCGGGCCGTTTGCGATATCTGGAAAGAATACAATCTGAAGAGAGTATATCGCCTCTTGAAAAAATACAAGCATAATCCTACCGATTATGTTGATTACCGGGATATGATCGCCCAGGAAAAAGATGAGCTGGATGCGGTGATTATTGCCACGCCAGACTTCTGGCATGCCGAACATGCCGAAGGTGCGCTGGAGGCCGGCCTGAATGTTTATCTGGAAAAA
The DNA here is from genome assembly GCA_028284905.1 of Calditrichia bacterium. GTDB lineage: Bacteria > Calditrichota > Calditrichia > RBG-13-44-9 > J075 > JACKAP01. The sequence goes on along the minus strand of JANQQU010000043.1, from coordinate 168,670 downwards.
GAGATGTCCAATACCATCGAAGGTGCCAAGCGCATAATGCGGGCCGCAAAACGCAGCGGTAAGCTTGTGCAAATCGGGCATCAGCGCCGGAGTAATCCCTACTACAAACACAGTTATCAAAATGTGATTATGGAACACAAAATGCTCGGTCGCATCACCACGATCAACGGGCAGTGGAACCGCGCCGTGCAGCCGGATCTCGGCTGGCCGAAAAAATATGCGATACCTGCCGCACGCCTGCGCAAATATGGTTTTAATTCAATGCAGCAGCACCGCAACTGGCGCTGGTATAAGGGCCTCGGTGGCGGACCGGTCGTCGATCTCGGCTCCCATCAGATCGATATTTACAACTGGTTTCTGAACACCAAGCCCAGTGCAGTGATGGCCAGTGGCGGCAATGACTATTACGATCCGGCGACTCATGAATGGTTTGATGGCGTTCTTGCCACTTTCGAGTATGAAACCGAACAGGGCACCGTGCGCGCGTTCTATCAAACGATTACGACCAACAGCAATCAGGGATATTATGAGACATTTATGGGAGATCAGGGCGCCCTGGTAATCTCTGAATCTGCTGGTAAAGCGGGAATCTATCGCGAACAGAAGGCGCCGCTGTGGGATGAATACGTCGAAAAAGGCATTCTTACTGCCCCAGTTGCACCGGCACAACAGAACACCACCGCAGTATTAGATGTCCGGGAAACCGTTCCGCCACCAAAGTACGCTTTCCCCATCAATTTCAACGATCCGTATCATAAACCGCACCTCGAAAATTTCTTCGATTCGATCCGTGGCAAAGCGACCCTGAACTGCCCGGTAGAAGATGGCTACGAAACAGCTGTTACGGTATTGAAAGTGAATGAAGCGGTTGCTGCTGGCCGGAAACTGACCTACGACCCGGATGAGTTTCATGCCTAACGGGCTCGAATTGCTGTGAAATGAGGAAACGGAAATGAATGTTTTTCAGATCTTTAAAATACTTTTACTGAGCCTGTTTCTCGCGCTGTCAATATTCGCTCAGGAGGAACCAATGCTGGGTGATGAGAGTGATGGTAGCCGGGCGATTCCGGTCCATGTGCTCAAGCTGTATGATGAGCATGAAGGCGTCATTCGCCCCGACGATCAACCGCTGCTCCCCTACTCTACCCGTTATACCTGCGGGGAATGTCATAATTATGACAAGATAACCGAGGGCTGGCATTTTAATGCCGGACTGGACAGCATTGCAGAAGGCCGGCGCGGACAACCCTGGATTTACGTGGATTGGACAACAGCCACTCAAATCCCGCTCACCATGCGCGACTGGCCGGGCACTTTTAAGCCCGCTGATGTTGGCATGAGCGCTCTGGATTTTGTTAGCCATTTCGGGCGGCATATGCCCGGTGGCAGTGTTGGGGAGAACGAAACGCATCATGATGTAGAAAATGCGATGCGCTGGATGGTTTCCGGAGCGCTGGAAGCGAATTGCATGAGTTGCCACGATGCAGAAGCCGCGCACGACCAGGCAGAATATGCCAAACAAACCGTGAAGCAAAATTTCCGTTGGGCCGTTGCGGCAACCAGTGGTTTTGCAAAAGTGGAAGGTTCCGCGAGATCCATGCCTGACAATTACGACATCTATTACGGCACTGACCCGGATAATGCTAAAGCAATCCCACCATCCGTCACCTACGACGAAACCCGTTTTAACGAGAAGAATGAAGTGTTTTTTGATGTCGTTCGGAAAGTATCCAACGAACGCTGTTATTATTGCCACTCCACTAAAACCGTTCAGCCAGAACAAGAACGCTGGGAAGCCGAAGATGATGTCCACCTTGCCGCCGGCATGATGTGCGTGGATTGCCATCGCAATGGCCTGGATCATCAAATGATTCGCGGTTTTGAAGGAGAAGCAGAATTAACCAACGAACCGGCCCGGGCTGCTTTTACCTGCGAGGGATGTCATATTCCCAACGAAGATGGCTCGGCCCCGCTTGTCGGTCGCTTGGGAGCGCCGATTCCGGCGCATGACGGTATTCCCACCATCCACTTTGAGAAAATGAGCTGCACCTCCTGCCATACCGGGTCCTGGCCGGAGGATAATGCCCCACGGGTGAAAACATCCCGTGCGCATGCCCTTGGCACTCATGGTGTCGACAAATCCGATGAAGCTATGCCGGATATTTACGCCCCGGTTTTCGTCCGAGGCAGCGATGGTAAAATCGCCCCTCACAAACTTTTTTGGCCTTCCTTTTGGGGCACCGTCGTTCTCGGGGGCGATGGTAAAGTGAGCCCAATGCCTACTGAAACAGTTCGTCCGGTTATCGATCGTATTCTCGCCGATCGTGCGGCCGTAGCAACAGCGCTGGCAGATTCAATCGCCCGGGCAGATTCGATCGCCACTGCCATTGCAGATAGCCTGGCAGCGCTCGATTCACTGGCAACTGCAATTGATACTACCGAAGTAGAAGAATTAGCAGTCACGCCTGATGAATCGGAAACAGTGCCGATCAACAAACCGGTTTGGTCGCAGCTGGATGAAGCGATGATCCAGGAAGTCCTCGGCGAGTTGACCAAACTGGACAGCACTACAATTCCGGTTTTCATTAACGCCGGCAAGCTTTACCGGGTCAGCCTGCGGAATCAGCTTCTCACCGATGCTCATCCGGCAGCAAAAGCATATTCCTGGGCAATTGGCCATGATGTGCGCCCGGCTGCGCAATCTTTAGGCGTGCGGGGTTGCAACGACTGCCACTCACCGGATGCACCGATCTATTTTGGCGATGTGCCGGTCAGCCCGACATTTGCCAACAACGCTACGAATAAATCCATGACTGCATTCAATGATACCGGCGCTTTATATTCCCGGATTTTTGCGATGTCCTTCTATGTTCGTCCGATCTTCAAGTGGCTGATGATTGCAATTACCATTATCCTTTCCGGGGTGATTCTAATATTCGTTGGACGAATGCTCTCCCAATTAATAGATCGTATGGAGAAGGATTAAGCAGCGGCGACAAAGTGAAATTTTAGATTAAAAACAAATTGAGAAATCATGTTCAGATTTTTATCCATTATCGTTTTTCTGGGAATTCTCCTCTGGGTATTTTTTAGCAGGGATCCCCGTTATGACAACTTTGGCAGTTGGTTAGTTGAGCAGTGGCGCCTCTTTCTCGGGCAAACCCGCGCGGTATTTTCCCAACGCAGTTTTAGTGATCGTTCATTGATGCGTCTCTGGCTTTACCGTCTTGGATTTTTCTCCATGCTGTTATTGATTATCAGCGGCTTTGCCCCGGTGGTTTTTCTCGGTCATCATCTTTCCGGCTTTTTGCTGTTAGTACATCTTGTTGCCGCTCCGATATTCGGATTATCTGCGGCATTTCTCGCGTTACTATGGGCCCAGCGCCAGCAACTATCTGCGGATGAACTGTTTCCCAAAGGAAAGAAGCAGCGCAGTGAGAATACGCGCCTGCAATTTTGGCAACGCCTGTATTTCTGGGCCATGTTGCTTTGCAGTATTCCCCTGATCTTTTCTATTCTGATCAGTATGTATCCTTTGTTGGGCACAAATGGACAGGCGGCAATGCTTGATGTGCATCGATATAGCTCACTAATTATCACTTTGCTGGCCTTCGGGCATCTGTTGGTGGTTTCTTTATTGCGTAAAGCCAAATAAAGCGGGCATCTGACTGTACGAACTTTGCAAATTTTACGTTGGCATTTCCCGAAGAATCCTTTATTATTGATGCGAATTTCGGGAATCTGAAATAAGCTGTGACGATTGCTTTAAGTAACGGTCTGAATAAATACAAATAACACATATACATCAACGAAGTGAGAGGTTACCAATGACCCATATTCGCCCTGTCCGTTTATTACTTACCGGACTCTTGATTGCCCTGTTAAGCACAACCATGATGGCCCAGGACGAGCTAGCACCAATTCCCCTGGAACTGCCGGAAGCATTATTTATCGGTACTCCGGGTAACATGGACGTAAAAAATCTGGAAAAACCTTTAGGTAAACCCCGTCCTCCCTTTCTGGCGCCGGCCGGCACAGTGAATCTTGCCCTTGGCAAATCCATCTCCAGTTCCGATGAAGAACCGGTTATTGGGGAAATTGACCTCATCAATGACGATGACAAGGAAGCTTCCGACGGCAGTTATGTAGAACTTGGCCCCTTTCTGCAGCATGTGACCATTGATTTGGAGACACAGGCAAACATTTATGCCGTCGTCGTTTGGCATTATCACAAGCAGGCCCGGGTTTATTTTGACGTTGTAGTGCAAGTTGCAGACGATCCGGATTTTGTTAAAAACGTCACCACCATTTTCAACAATGACATCGATAATTCTGCTGGTTTTGGTGTTGGTGTAGATAAACATTATGTCGAGACCTCCGAAGGCAAGCTTATCGATGCAAAAGGTGTTCAGGGTCGTTATGTGCGTTTCTACAGTGCTGGCAATACCAGTGACGATCTTAATCACTACATCGAAGCTGCTGTTTATGGCAAGCCGGTTAAGTAAAGAAATTTGAGCCCCTTTTGATATTATGAATTTGGAGAATCGCCCGGATATTCGTGGAGACAGAACACTTTTCGGGCGGTTTTCCGATCCTTCCTCCCGCACCTTTTTTCTCATTTCACTCTTCATTCTAATCATTGCAGCACTTTTTCGTTTTACTGCCAACGACATTCGTCCCTTCCACGGAGACGAAGCCGTGCAGGGTATTAAATTTGTCGATCTGCTGGAGAACGGAGAATATCGGTATGATCCCCATGAATATCATGGACCAACACTTGTCTATGCCACATTAGTCGCTGCAAAACTGTTGGGAATTCCCCAATCATCGGCGGTAACGGAAAGTTTTCTGCGATTTATTCCGGCACTGTTTGGCTTGTTATTATTATTGCAAGCATTTTATCTCCGGAAACGCCTGGGCAATTTTGCGGTGCTAACAATCCTTTTGCTTATTGCCCTTTCTCCGGCGATGACTTTTTACAGCCGTTACTACATTCAGGAGATGCTCTTTGCCTGTTTCAGCGGTGCATTTTTATTGATAATCATCGCGCACTTTTCCCGCCCGCGCTTACAAAGTGCTGTCCTTGCTGCCTGTGCCCTGGCCTTGATGTATACCAGCAAAGAAACCTTTGTTTTACCCTTATCTGCCATCATCACCGCTGGGGGATTGCTCTGGTGGCAACTTCCTCCAGAGGAACGAAACAACTATTCTGTTAAACCGGCTTTATCTTTTAAATTTTCCGTTACATTTCTTGCAGTATTCTTTTTTATAAGTGGGATTTTCTTCAGCAGCTTTGGGGATAACCCGCAAGGGATTTCCGATGCGATCACCACCTATTTCAGCACCTACCTGGAAAAAGGAATTGAACATCAGTGGCATGTGCATCCCTGGTATTATTACCTCGGCATGCTCTTCTTCTTTCAGAAAGGTGATGGGTTTATCTGGAGCGAGGCATTAATTCTACTACTTGCAGCAGCTGGCACAATAGCCGCTTTTCGTAAAAACGGCTTACCGAAACGTATTCAAACAATTGCCCGTTTTCTCACTTTGTATGCCTTGCTCTTAACACTTTTCTATTCTTTCATACCCTACAAAACGCCCTGGAACATGCTCTGCTTTTTTCATGCAATAATTATTGTTGCCGGTATCGGTGCAACGGCGATTTACCACCATTGCCAGCCACAATGGTTACGGATACTGTTGATGGGCGCTTTCGCACTTGGATTTACCCATCTCGGTTATCAATCATACCGGGCAAATTTTCAGGATTATGCAACGAATACCAATCCCCATGTTTATGGCCATCCTACCAGCGATGTGCCGAAAGCCGCTGCATTAATTAATAACATTGCCCAAACAGATACTTCTGCAGGAGCAACTCATATTCAATTTATTTTTCCCGGGAATGATTACTGGCCCTTTCCCTGGTATTTCCGACTGCTCCCAAACATCGGCTGGTGGTCGACAATTCCGGAAAATGCCCCAACTGCGCCGTTAATTTTAGCCGCCCCTGAAATGGAAAAAGAATTACTGAATTTGCTTTACTTCAAACCGCCACCGGGACAGCGCCATCTTTATCTACCACTTTTTGATGAAGCGATGTATCTACGTCCCGGAGTAGAAATGCGCGGCTACATTCGCCAGGACCTCTGGGAGAAATATCGAAACAAAGGCGAGTAGACCTTAGGCCAAAGGCTTTAGGCTGATAACTGTTCACTGTTCACTGATAACTGACAAAGCAAAATTAATTATCACTAGGATTTCCCTGCTAACACCCGGAATTTGCGAACATATGGATACCCGATCCCCCCATAGCTATCCCCTGCCGCAAGATTGTCATCGATTCCTCCACAAGGCAATGGCTACCGTCTTTGAAGTGGTCATCGCGGAAGCAGACCAGCTCTATGCCCATCAGGCGGCGCAAGCAGCTTTTGACGAGCTGGATCGCCTGGAGCTATTGCTCAGTCGCTATATCGAAAATAGCGATATAGCCCGGATCAACAATGCAGCTGCCGGGGATGTCATTTCGATCGGGCCGGAAGCCTTCGCCTGCCTAAAGCATTGTGCGGAAATTTATGCGGCCACTGCCGGGGTTTTTGACATTACTGCCGGCACATTACTCAATTGCTGGAGGAACCCGGACAAATCTCCGCGTCAACCGAACGAAACGGAAATAGAAACCGCACTTTCTCACACTGGTTTGCAACATCTAATTCTCGCCGAAGATTCCTTTACGGTCATTTTAAAAAGTGCCCCCTTAACTATCGATCTCGGCGGCTATGGGAAAGGATATGCACTTGATTGCATTGTGGACCTTTTTGCCGAATGGGAAATAGAGAACTATCTTATTCATGGCGGCAGCAGCACGGTGCTTGCCCATGGCAGTCTACCGGATGGGAAAGAAGGCTGGCCGATTTCCCTCAGTCATCCCCATCGTCCCGATGATATCCTATTCGAAACCCGCCTGTCCAATATTTCCATTAGTGGCTCCGGCCTGGTGAAAGGACAGCACATTATCGATCCTCGCAACGGCTATCCGGTCGAGGGTATGATCACAGCCTCCTGGTCACTGGCGCCAACTGCAGCGCTATCTGATGCGCTCTCGACCGCCTTCATGATCATGTCCCCGGAAGAAGTGGCCATTTTTTGCGAGATTCATCCGGAAACCGGTGGTATGCTGATCACCACTAACAACAAGAATGAATCCTCAGCTGATGATTTAAAAAGAATCGGCCGTTTCCGCTCAATTGCATAAATTGTATCACTAGCGGCAAAGATTGTGCTGGCTGTTGATTGCCTAAAAACATTATTTTGTCTGGGAATATTTTGAAGCACTCGATTAACGAGTTGTCTTAACTGTCATCGCGAGGCGCTTTTCCGAAGCGATCCCAAAGGTGCAAGCAACGATGAGATCGCTTCGGAAAAGCGCCTCGCGATGAAAGATTAGTTAAAGTTGTTTGTTAGGCGATATTACACTTTGCATTCTAAGATCAATCAAAATTTGAGGATTCTATGAAAGCCATTTTTCGCTATTTTTTGATATCATTCGTCTTTTTTCTCTTCGGCTGCACAAGCACACAAACCGAGCAACCGACGCCGCCCGAATTTGCAGAGGAAATTTTCTATCATGTCCATCAGCGCAGTTTTTATGATAGCAATGGAGATAGCCATGGCGATTTAAACGGGATAACTGCGAAACTGGATTATCTGCAGGAATTGGGCGTCACTTCCATTTTACTGACACCGCTGTATGAGTCCGATTTTTATCACAATTATTTTGCCGACAACTTCGAAACGATTGACCCGGAGTATGGCACGAAGGACGATTATTTTCGGCTGGTTGAAGCGCTCCATCAACGTGGCATGAAGTTGTACATGGATATCGAATTGCATTACGTCACTTACAATCATCACTGGTATAAGGATTCTCATCAGAACCCGGCATCGGAATTCAGCAACTACATCATTTATAACGGCCCGGACAATACCGATCCGGAGTCGATAATCTTTGGACTAAAATCTCTGAAGTCTTATGATGGCACAGAAATCGGCTTTACTTCCATCGATCTCTACGATCCTGATGTGAAGGCCTATCATCTCAATCTGCTCAAATATTGGATCGACCCAAATCAGGATGGCGACTTCAGTGATGGCGTCGATGGCTACCGCATGGACCACATTATGGACGACCTCGATTGGAAAGGGATTCGCACCAATCTGCTCACAGACTTCTGGCGCCCGATTCTCCAGGATCTACGCAAGGTGAATCCAAAGGTGAAAGTGATTGGTGAACAGGCGGAGTGGGGTTATGGCCGGAATTACCTGGTGAAAGGCGATCTCGACGCCGTTTTCGCTTTTCCCCTACACGATGCCGCTCGTCATCTCAACGCGACGCAAATCGCTAATCGTACCGACTCCACCTGGCAGCTCACCCCGACCGGAAAGCATCAGCTGGTTTTCATCGAGAATCATGATACCGATCGATTTGCCAGTTTGGTAGAAAATAATCCCGCCAGTTTGCGCGCCGGCGCTGCTTTAACCTTGCTGCAAAAAGGCATTCCATCAATCTACTACGGACAGGAGCTGGGGATGACCGGTGAGAAATATGACTGGGGCATTACCGATGCCAATGACATTCCCCGCCGGGAAGCGTTTGAGTGGTATAAATCGGTAAATGGCGAAGGGATGGCGCTGTGGTATAAAGACTCCGGCCCCTGGTGGGACGATAGCAACCTGAAGGAGAATGACGGCATTTCCCTGGAAGAGCAAAAGTCGGACAGCAGTTCGCTCTGGCACTATTACCGCTCGTTGATTGAGTTTCGCAAGCAACATCCAACCCTGGCCCGGGGCTCTGCAGCAGCGCTTGAGAATGGGACAAACGATGTCCTCACAATGGTGCGGGAATGGGAAGGTGAGCGGCTGCTGGTAGCAATCAATTTATCCAATGAGGACAGGGGGATTTCTGTTTCTTCAGAAGCGCTCAGCGAGGGAAATGCACTCTCGGCAGAGTTGCTTTATCCCAGGAGTAATGCAACCATAGACATCGCTGCCGGAACCACTTTTACACGCTCACTTCCGCCTGGCGAAGCTCAAGTGTTTCGTTTAATATCAAAACTGCAGGATTGACAATTGCTTTAATTGACCATTTGTTTCTAATGACTGCCTTATAGCTTTATTTCTTGTAAATGTCGCCCCCACGGGGCTAATGAGGATTGGTGCTTTTTTGCTATAAATATGTCCTCCCGCTGGGACTTATTATTTCAGAATGATTTTTATGTATCTCTAAAGCCCGGTAAGGGCGATATATTTATAGTCAAAAATATTTATCTAACCCAAGCCCTGTAGGGGCGGCATATTTTATCTGCACGCGTTCCAATCAGACTGCCGGAATTGGGAACAATTTTATTCTAAAATCTCTGTTTTGAATATCTGGGTTTTATTCGTACAATTTTTCGTTTAAAATTAACCATCATCATTAAAGCGCGAATATTGAAAATATGAATATCCCCCAGGGACTCGCAGACATTCTGGCAATCTTACAATATAACCTCTTCGAAATCGCCGGGATTATTATCTCGCCATTATCTATACTGATTATTGCGGTGACGCTGGTTGTTTTCTATTTCATTTCCCGCCTACTTCGCTCCACCATTCGCAAACGAATTCTGCAGCGTTTTGAAATTGATGGCCGGGCTGCCCGGGTATTGAATGTAATTATGCACTATCTGATTATGATCGGTGGTGTCGTCAGCGCCTTTCAGATGATCAGCCCCGATTCCGCAGTCATTCAATCTTCGCGTGACCTCCTCACATACAACATCTACACGGTAAATAATACCAACGTTTCCCTGCTGGCGATTCTGGCCTTCATTATCATTCTGATTCTTTTTATCATGATCTCGCAGTTTTTCCGGCGCAGCCTGGTAAAAAATCTCGCCACTTATTTGAAGCTGGACAGCGGCGCCAGCTATACCATTAGCCGGATCATCCACTACCTCTTGATGGTTATCGGGGCAATTGTCGCCTTCCAGTTCATTGGTATTGATTTCAGCGGACTGGCAGTAATCTTCGGCTTTCTATCCGTGGGTATCGGTTTTGGTTTACAAAATGTTACCTCAAACTTCATCTCCGGTTTAATCCTCCTGTTTGAGCGTCCAATTCAAGTAGGCGATCGTGTGCTGGTCGGGGATATTGAAGGGGATGTTCAGGAAATTAATATTCGTTCCACAACGATTCGCTCCGTAGACAATATTTCTATCATTGTCCCGAATTCGGAATTTATCTCTTCCAACGTGATCAATTGGTCCCATGGCGATCCGAAGATTCGCCTGAACATCCGCCTTGGCGTTTCGTATGAATCCGATTTGGATACCGTGATTCGCGCCCTAAAAACCGTCGCAGAAGCAAACAATGAAGTGCTGGAGCAGCCTGCACCGGAAGTGCTGCTGGAAAGTTTCGGTGATTCCGCCTGGGATATGAATCTGCGCGCCTGGATTCGCGATCCGAAGCGAGCCCCGGTTGTCCGTTCCAACCTCAATTGCGCAATTGTGGCAGAATTCCGAAAAAACAATATCGAAATCCCCTTCCCCCAGCAGGATGTGCATTTTCGCTCGCCCATACCTGTTGCAGAGGACAACACAAAATCCTAGCTAGCACCCAAGAAATAGTATCAGCCAAAAACGAACAACAAAGAACGATCACCAATCAGCGATCAACGAAGAACGATCAACGAAGAACAATCACCAATCAACCTAAAACACCATCTAACAAAAATGATCTTCATCTTGTCTGGTTGAGAAAATTATACTATTATGATTTTTCGTGATTAATTCGGGCAATAATACGGCCGCTGATACGGACCCAAGAGAAGATATAGAAAGCATAAAATGAGCCTTAGAACCAGAGCTATTGTTATTTCATCGATTATCGGATTTGCAATTCTTTCCGACCAGGTTACCAAACAAATTGCGATTAAACACCTGAAAGGTGCACTTCCGATTAGCTATTGGGATCGCTTCTTCGTATTTCAATATGCAGAGAACATCGGTGCAATGCTTGGCTTTGGCTCCGATCTTCCCGATAATATTCGTTTCTGGCTACTCACAGTAGCAGTAGGTGTGTTGTTGACGATCTTGCTCGGTTATATCTACTTCAGCAAAAATTTAACCAATGGTCAGGTGATTGCCCTGGCATTGATCGCCGGAGGTGGATTAAGCAACTTTATCGACCGTGTCGTCAATGATGGCCGGGTTGTTGATTTCATGAACATGGGGATTGGCGACCTGCGCACCGGTATCTTTAACGTAGCAGATGTCTTAATTATGTGTGGTTTAGGGCTAATGCTAATTTATGGAGAGTGGACAACTCCGAAAGAAACCGAGGAAGAATCTGCGTCTCCCCCGGCTTCAAAAGATGTCGATGTTGATCCGTTAAAATAAACAGAATACCGCTTAGGCATCCTGCTGCTGAACAACATAATGGGTCTCGGTCGGAAAGGCCATATCGATCTTTGCTTCATCGAGGTTCCGCTTGATGCCCATATTGACTTCATGGATGATCATCTTCCAGTTACTCATATCCACAATCCAATAAACCACTTCCAGATCCAGCGAATAAGCGCCGAAATTCGTAAAGCGCACCATTGTATCATCCCCATCGGTGCCTTCTACCGCTTTAATCGTGTCATGAATAATTTGCATTCCGTCATCCATGCGCTTGGCGCTCGTATCGTAAGTTAAACCGATATTTACGGTGACTCTCCGACGCTGGCGGGTAGAGAAGTTTTCGATCACCTGATCAGCAACTTTACTGTTTGGGATAACCACCGTAGTGCCTCCGGCAGTGCGCAGGCGGGTGCTTCTTACCCCGACTTCAGCGACGGTACCGGATTCTCCGCTAATTTCGACAAAATCGTCAATCTGAAACGGTTTGTCCCAAAAGATGGAAAAACCACCGATAACGTTCTTCACTGCATCCTGAGCCGCTAAAGCCAAAGCGAGACCACCGACACCGAGTCCTGCCAATACGGAAAGGATGTCATATCCCAGGTTAGACAAGATCACAACAATCGCCAGGATGAGAATAATTCCCTTCGCAGATTTACGCACGATTGGCAGAATCTGATCATCCAGTTTGCTCTCAGATTGGGAAACCAGCGGATCAAGGTATTCTGTTATCAGCATATCGATAAAGCGCAGAATAAACCAGGTAATCGTAATCGCGATAAGCACAAACATGATTTTACCGAAGAAGGCAACGCCAGTTTCGTTAAGCGTCAGGAACTTGGCTCCAACCCACATACCCACCGTAAAAAGTAACAAGACGACGGGTTCTTCAATGATATCGATCAGATAATCATCAAATTTAGTTTTAGATTTTTGTGCCATTTTTTTCAGGCGGAAGCGGGAAATATAATAAAATATTTTTCCCATAATAACACCGCCGGCAATGCTCACCAGAAACCAGGTGATTTGCATCAGGGTATTGCCGGTATAATCCATCAGCATGGTATTGATTGTGTCCATCAAAGCATTTCTCCTCTGCTATGTTCGATTTTATGAATAACCACTGTCAAATTCTATATTGCCGAGATCACGATCTGTTCGTTTAACGGCCCGTAAGCGTTCCACCTCCTGCATTTCCAGACTGAGGCGGGGAAAGCTATATTTTAATTCTCCGCTATCAAGCACATCCATTTTCCCATCGAGTTCGATGGTCATTTTTTCTACCCATTCCCCTACTTCCGCCTTGTTCAGCGGTTTTTCCGGATTTGCCCGGTTAATCTCTGTGGCAATGCTATCCACATTAAAATTTTCTCCCCGGTTCTGGAATAGCACTTTAAAGAACCGTTTTCGGATATTATTGTCGATACGCGCCTGGTTTAAGCGCTTAACCCGAAACCAGCGGAAAAAAGGAATGACAAAAAAGAGAATGGAAAATATTAATGGGAGCCAACCGAGGAAAAAGCGGATCATCGTGTAGCTACCACCGCCGACATGGCCGAATAAAGTTACCGCAATTAATTCCGCCATACCTCCGTTAACAATCATAAATGAGAAAACCAGGTTAAAAAGGCTCATTACCGAGATCATCAGGTTTTGGCGGCCGCTATTGCCATTCAGCTCATATTCTTCTTCATATTCTTCCCAGTAATATTCAATTTCTCCTCCCTCCATACCACCGATGCCACGAAGGATATCATCGAATTCGCCGTAGACAGCGCCTTCATCACTCACCTTTACATCACCATTAAATCTGGCCAGACAGTCCGTAAAAAAGCTGTCGGCCTTCGCGGCAGTCCATCCCCCCAATGCTTTTAGCTCGGAAGTGACAATAAGCCCCTTTTCTTTGCGGAGAAAGGCAGCAACTTCTTTATGATTGATCAAGGGATCTTTTTTGACCGGCTCGGGGCCAAAGACGAAATCGTATACCGCCGCGAAAAAACTCTTCTTCTTTTTATCAACTTCCGCCGGTCGTGGTTCGAACTGCCGGTAATCGTAGCCGTTGGGATCCATCCGTCGCCGATACCCGCCGGTATTTGTCCGCCAGCGAAAAATAGCGCCCAGCCAGTTAAACAAACTCCCCAGGTTGATGGAACTGCCGCCGCGGCGATTATTTCCTTTCTGGGAACTCAGTGCAATAACAATCAGAATTGTAATAACCAGGAAAATGACAAAATAGACCACCAGGGTAACGGCAATCCAACCTTTGTAAATAATTGTAAACACTTTCCAGAAACCGTTGGCAACGGATTTGGCATGATCTTTCACGGATTTAGCATTACGGCGGGTGAGGCGGCTTCCAAAGTCGTAAATCAAATCGCCGTTTTCCGTCACTTGCAGGCGGCACTGGTAAGTTTCCATGATACTTTGCAAAGCACTTTTAATCTCATCGATGGAATATCCAAGGGCAGCTGCGGCTTCCGGGGCAGTAAGGCGGGTGCTCTCTTTCCTGATTTTCTTTTCTAGGGCCTTAACAATTTCTTTCATATAATCCCGATTATTACTCATTTTGCTTCTTGCGGGTAAAAAGATATTCAATTCTCCCCCAAAAGAAAACTGCTAAACAAAAAAATCTGCCATCATAAATTTTTAACCTTGAACTCGTCCGCTTTATCCCCTATATTTTCGCGTGTATTTATGTTCACTGAATTTTCAATGCTAAGCGAAGAAGCGAATTATGTCGAAAAAAGAATATTTGATTGTCAAAGGGGCAAGAGAACACAATCTAAAAAATATCGATGTGCATATTCCCCGGGAAAAACTGGTGGTCATCACCGGACTCTCCGGTTCAGGAAAATCCAGCCTGGCATTTGATACGATTTATGCCGAAGGGCAACGGCGGTATGTGGAATCGCTTAGCGCCTATGCCCGGCAATTCCTCGGTTTGATGGAAAAGCCGGATGTGGATTATATCGATGGCCTCTCACCGGCAATCTCAATCGAACAAAAAACGACTCACAAGAATCCCCGCTCTACTGTCGCAACTGTCACAGAAATTTATGATTACCTCCGTTTGCTCTATGCCCGTGTCGGCACCCCGCATTGTTATAATTGCGGAGACCCGATTGCCCGGCAAACCCCTCAGGAAATTGTTGATACTATTTTAGGATTACCGGAAGGGAGTCGGATTCAAATCCTTGCCCCGGTCGTTCGCGGCCGCAAAGGAGAATACCGGGAATTATTCGAGGAGATCAAAAAGGAAGGTTTTCTGCGTGTTCGGGTAGATGACAAACTTTACAGCCTCGACGATGAAATCACCCTGAACAAAAAAGTTAAACACAATATTGAAGTAGTTGTTGATCGTATTAAGGTCAATGATAAAGCACGACAGCGCCTGACTGAATCGGTAGAAATCGCGTTGAAAATGGCCAGCGGGCTGATGATTCTCGATCATATAGATGCCGCGGAGGAACGTCTCTTTAGCGAAAACTTTTCCTGTAAGAAATGCAGCATCAGCTACGAAGAAATTGAACCGCGGATGTTCTCCTTCAACAGTCCGTATGGCGCCTGTCCGGAATGTGATGGCCTGGGCAATACGTTGGAACTGGATCCCCGCCTGATTGTCCCGAATCATAATCTCAGTATTGCCAAAGGCGCTATTCAAGCAATCGGCGAAGAGCGCAACAGCTGGTATTATGAAATGATTGCGGCATTGGCAAAGGCTTTTGAGTTCGACTTGAACACGCCCTGGAAAGACCTCCCGGAAACTGCCAAACAAATGGTTTTATATGGCACGGGCAGCCAGAAAGTAGATTTCAAACTACAACGGGAAAATTCCAAATTCGAGTTTTCCTCTCATTATGAAGGCGTTATCAACAACCTTTATCGCCGCTACCGCCAGACCGGCTCCAATCACATCCGCAACTGGATTGAAGGCTTCATGAACCGCATTCCCTGTTCGGCTTGCAAGGGATCTCGGTTGCGTAAGGAATCATTGGGCGTGAAGGTGAATGATGTCAGCATCGCCCAGGCAACCAACTACAATATCAAACAGGCTTATGATTTTTTCTCCAGCCTTAATTTGAATGAGCGTGAGAAGAAAATCGCCTATCAAATTCTGAAAGAGATCCGCTCCCGCCTGGAGTTTCTCCTTAACGTCGGTTTGAATTATTTGACGTTGGACAGAACTGCCGGTACACTATCCGGCGGAGAAGCGCAGCGGATTCGTCTCGCTACGCAAATCGGCAGTCAGTTGGTTGGTGTGCTTTACGTTCTGGATGAGCCTTCTATCGGCTTGCATCAGCGGGACAATACCCGTTTGATCGAAACCCTTCTGAAACTCCGCGATCTTGGCAACACGGTGCTCGTCGTAGAACATGATAAAGAAACGATTGAGCAATCCGACTACATCATCGACCTCGGCCCGCGTGCTGGCAAACATGGCGGCGCGATCGTCGCAGAGGGCACCCCGGTAGAAGTAGCGGCTAATCCCAATTCGATTACCGGCCAATATCTCTCATTCGATAAATATATTGCAGTACCGGAGGAACGCCGAAAAGGAAATGGCAACCAACTGGTATTAAATGGGGCGACCGGCAACAACCTGAAATCCGTAACGGCGAGTTTTCCCCTCGGGAAATTTATCTGCGTCACCGGTGTTTCCGGATCAGGGAAAAGCACCATGATCAACGAAACGCTATACCCGATTCTCGCATCCCATTTTCACCGCAGCAAGAAAGTACCGCTGGCCTACAACAGCATTGATGGTCTGGAACATATCGACAAGGTCATCGATATCGATCAATCGCCGATCGGCCGTACTCCCCGTTCAAACCCGGCGACTTATACCGGATTATTTACCCATATTCGCGATCTTTTCGCACAGCTTCCTGAATCGAAAATCCGCGGTTACAAGCCAGGGCGTTTCAGTTTCAACGTCAAGGGCGGGCGCTGTAATACCTGCGAAGGTGATGGCGTGAAAAAAATTGAAATGCACTTTCTCCCCGATGTTTACGTCACCTGCGAAACCTGTAAAGGCAAACGGTACAACCGGGAAACACTGGAGATTCGCTATCGCGGCAAAAACATTTCGGAAGTATTGGAAATGACTGTCGAAGAAGGTCTGGAATTCTTTGACAAAATTCCTTCGATTCGCCGGAAGCTACAAACGCTGCACGATGTCGGTCTGGATTATATTCACCTCGGTCAGCGAGCGACAACACTCAGCGGCGGTGAGGCACAACGAGTGAAACTGGCAACGGAATTATCCCGGGTCGGCACCGGACGCACCCTCTACATCCTCGACGAGCCGACCACCGGCCTGCATTTTGAAGATATCACCATGTTACTGCAGGTGTTGAATCGCCTGGTGGACAAAGGAAATACGGTTATCGTTATCGAGCACAATATGGATGTTATTAAAACGGCAGACTGGATTATCGATATTGGTCCGGAGGGAGGCGATGAAGGTGGTACGATTGTCGTTTCGGGCAAGCCAGAACAAGTTGCCAAGCATGAGACATCCTACACCGGCGAATTTCTCAAGAAAGAATTAGTGCAATGGAATGCGCACCAAAAACAGCTGACGCTAACGCCGGCGTCCTAGCCCCACTGCACTAACGGAAATTTTCTATGGCCAAAAAGCGTAAAGGATCTTCCCAAAAACCGGCACCGGCAGCACCGACAACAAATGCCAGCCGGGAACGGATGTTTAAAATCATTCTGGTTTTCATTCCGATCCTTTTCTTCGTACTGCTAGAGCTGACTTTACGGGTAATTGGTTATGGAAAAGACATTCCCCTCCTGCAAACTTTCACACCTGCACCGGCTAATTACAGCATCAACCCGGAGCTTGGTGCCCGCTATTTTCCAGCTACCGGCGTGCAACCGGCTGTTTCCCCAACAGATATTTTCCTGAAAGAAAAGCCGGATGACATGTATCGTATATTTGTTCTCGGAGGTTCCAGCGCTGCCGGATACCCATACATGTTCAATGGCCGTTTTTCTTCCATGCTGGAAGTTTTACTGAAAAAGCATTACCCGAACAAACGTTTCGAAATGGTAAACTTCGCAATGCCGGCGGTTGCCAGCTATACTCTGCGGGATATTGCCCTGGAGCTTGGTCCGCATAAGCCAGACCTAGTGCTAATTTATGCCGGCCATAATGAGTTCTACGGGGGATTAGCGGTCGCTTCTGCAGAATCGCTCGGTCGCCAACGCTGGCTGGTGAATCTTTTTCTGAGTTTACGGAATTACAAAACGCTGAATCTTGTCCGGGATTTTATGGCCTGGTTACGCAGTGGTAGCGGTGCCCAAAAAGATCGCGGCACTTTAATGGAGCGTATGGTCCGGGAAAAGGAAGTGCCTTACGACAGTGAGTTATTTCATCTGGCGACGGAGACGTTTCAGGGGAATATGGGAGACATAATCACCTATTTCAATGAAAGGGAAATTCCGGTTGTGGTTGGCAGCCTGGTCAGCAATATTCGCGATCAGGCACCTTTTACGGATGTCTTTTCAGCTGAAACAAATCGCGCCAGTTGGCAAAGCAACTACCAAAAAGCGATCAAATACTATAAAGCGGGTGATTTTGCTGGCAGCCTGAAAGCAATCAACCTGTGCATCCAGCAAGATTCTCTGCCGGCCAGTCAATATTATTTGTTAGGAGAAATCATGGAAACCAGCGGCGATACTGCCGGTGCTTATGATGCATTCTATCTTGCCAAAGAGTATGATGGGTTGCGATTTCGGGCCAGCGAAGCATTGAATGAAGCGCTTTATCAATTCAGAGACGATGAGAAAGTGTTACTTGCACTGGTGAAAGAAGCATTTGAGAAATATTCCCCCGGCCGGCTTATCGGCAAAACATTAATGTTGGAGCATCTTCATCCAACCATTACCGGTTATGCCCTAATGGCAAAAGCATATGCGACAACAATTCTGAATGCCGAACTTTGCGGCCCGCCAGAAGTTACCGTTGTGCCGGATCAGGAATGGCTTAGTGAGATTGGTGTTACGTATATCGATCAGGAAGTCGCCCGGATTCGTATCGACTATTTAATGTCCGGCTGGCCATTTCAAAAGAACTCCCCTCCCCCAAAACGTGAATATAAAATTCCTAATGCAACCCCGTTACAGGCACTCGCTCTAAAATTCTGGATGGATGAAATCAATTGGGAACAGCTCCATGTTGAAGCCGCCGAACTCTATACCCAACAACAAGATTGGGAAAATGCTGCCCGGGAATACAAAGCACTTATTCGGGCAACCCCCATTAATTCCGCACCCTATATTTTCTTAGGCCAATGCCTCATGCGTCTCAATAGATTTGACGAAGCTTTATCGTCCTTTAACCAGGCATTGTCAATAGAGCCGGGCGCTTATGTCTATAAAATGGTGGGTAGTATTTATTTGCAGCAAGGGAATGCTGCCAAGGCCGTTCCTTATCTGGAACAAGCGGTTCAGGCAGATCCGACTGATCTCCAATCACTATTCAGTTTATCCCAGGCCTATGCATCTGCACAGAAATTTCCTCAGGCAAAAGGTGCAGTCGAGCAATTACTTCAGCGGCAGTCCGACTATCCCCGGGCTAAAGCGCTTCTACAGTTCATCAATGACAATCTTTAATCCCCTGCCCTTTCAGTCGAATTTTTAGTGAAAATACACTTCGTGAAATTTTTTTCAAAAAAACCATTGAACAGTGTTCAATTTTTTGCTATACTAAACTAACCTGTTAACCAGTACTAAATCGATTAGCTTATGGCCACGGAATCCAAGACTGAAATTATTCGCCGAAGTATTCTTGATGTCACCCGTAAATTACTGGTGGAAAAAGGCATTAACAATATCTCGACTCGTATGATTGCCCGCCAGGTCGGTTGTAGTGTTGGTTTAATATATTTTCATTTCAAAAGCAAGGACGAGCTAACTCATACCCTGATAGAAGAGGGATTTGACATGCTCGTCGAACGGCAGGAGTCCGCAGAGAAAGCACATGAAAATCCGGTAGAGCGACTGGCAGCGCTATCCCGGGCATATTTGAACTTCGCCCTGGAAAATCCGGAATACTATGAAATCATGTTCATGCTCAAGCCAGAACGCATGGCAAGATATCCTGCTGAGAAATATCGCAAAGCCCGGCGTAGTGTGGAGGTTGTTGCCCGCACTTTGAAAGATTGTGCGAAAGAAAACCTGATGGTTGTTGAGGACCCCTATCTCAATGCCCATATTTCCTGGTCTTTTATGCATGGCGTGATTACCCTGATTCAAGCCCAAAGGATTGACAAGCGGATTGCAAACGATACAATGATTGAAGCAGCTATCGAACAAATTATCCGTATGCATCTTCATCCGGCAGCTGATAATCCCATATAAACGAAATTAGAATTTGACCTAATTGATCAAAAATTTATAACACAGTGGTAACTTTTTTATCGTAATTGAACACTGTTCAAGAAAAATCGTATAAATTTACTGAACGGTGTTCAAATATTTCAGGAGGTTTACGAATGCAGCAAGAAAGAACGTTTCTCCCCTTCCGGAAAGCAGCGGTGCTCGGTGCAGGCGTTATGGGTGCACAAATTGCCGCTCATCTGGCCAATGCCGGACTGGAAGTGCTGTTGCTGGACATTCCGGCAAAAGAGGGTCCCAGGAACAGCATTGTTAATGGTGCTTTCAAAAAGACGCTTAAAATGAAACCGGCACCTTTCGCAGATGCCACGGCTTCCCGCCGGATCTACAAAGGGAATTTTGACGATGACTTACATCTCCTTAAAGACGTTGAGTGGGTCGTCGAGGCGATTATTGAAAATCTTGCTATCAAACAATCTTTAATGGAACGTATAGAAGCAGCAATCGGTGAAAATACAATCATCACTACAAACACCAGTGGCCTTCCGATTCGTTTAATCTCCGAAGGACGTTCAGCATCTTTCAAGAAACGTTTTATGGGCACCCATTTTTTTAATCCGCCCCGTTATTTAAAACTCCTTGAGATCATTCCAACCCCGGACACGGATCAAAACATTCTTGATCATATTTCCTGGTTTGGCAGAACGCATCTGGGCAAAAGCATCGTCATTGCCAAAGACACACCAAACTTCATTGCAAACCGTATTGGCAATTATACGATGATGTCTGCACTACGCGCTTTTACAGATGGCGATTATACCATCGAAGAAGTTGATTTTCTTACCGGCCCGCTCACCGGTCATCCGAAATCCGCAACGTTTCGCACTGCTGACGTAGTTGGATTGGACACGCTGACATATGTCGCGAAGAATCTTTATGAAGCCGTTCCTGAAGATGAAAGCCGGGAAAGCCATCTCCCCCCTGCCCTTCTCGATACAATGATAGAGAAAGGCGTCCTCGGTGCTAAAACCCGCCAGGGCTTTTACAAAAAGGTCAAAAAAGAAATCCTCTCATTGAATCCGGAAACGATGAATTATGAACCTCCGAAACCGATGAATCTTGGCGACACCGATGCTTTACGCAAAGCTGGGAAATTGCCGGATCGTATTCGGGCCGTCTATCACGACGGTGGTAGAGCCGGCAAATTCTTTAAGCAGGCAACCCTTGATTTAATTGGATACTCCGCCCGGAGAGTCCCGGAAATTGCTGACAATCCCGCAGATATTGACCGTGCGATGAAATGGGGGTTTGCCTGGGATACCGGTCCTTTCGAAAGATGGGACATTATCGGTTTCGATCAGATCCTTAGCGATTTACAAGCTGCAAACATTGACCTGCCAGAGTGGCTCGGGCAAATGAAAGCTGACGGTAACACCAGTTTCTATAAAGAGATTGACGGTCGGATGCATACATACATTCCCGGTCAGGGCTACGTCGCCGCGCCTGTTTATGCAGATGCGATCGACCTGGCGAAGGTTGCTGCGAATACAGATAACGTGTTATTGGAAGGCGCTGAGTCTGCATTACTTGATCTTGGCGATGGTGTAGCTCTCTTCGAATTTCGTTCCAAGTCCAATACTCTCGGCAATGCCGTTGTTGACGGCATTCTGGCCGCCATCGATTATGTAGAGCAGCACAATTTAAAAGGAATGGTCATCGGAAATGATGGTAAACATTTTTCAGTTGGTGCGAATTTAGGAGAAGTTGCCCATGTGCTTCAGGAGGGCAAATTTGATCTGCTTTTGCCGGCGACGGAAAAATTCCAGAATATGGTCCAGCGCATTCGCTATGCCCGCAAGCCGGTGGTTACCGCGCTGCATGGCATGACGCTGGGCGGCGGTTGCGAAATAGCTCTCGCCAGTGCCAATGTGGTCGCGGCTCTGGAATCTTATGTCGGCCTGGTAGAAGTCGGCGCAGGGTTAATCCCTGCCGGCACCGGCACCGCCGCATTGACCATCCGTGCGGCAGAACAGGCACCCAATGGCTTCGTTAATGAAATTCAGGCCTACCTGATGAAAGTCTTTCAGGTTATCGGTACCGCCCGCGTTTCGACGAGTGGTAAGGAAGCGGTAGAATTAGGACTGCTGCCTCCAAACACTCGCATTGCGATGAATGGTGATCGGCGCATCCACATTGCCAAAGAAGAAGTGTTGCGAATGGCAAACAGCGGCTACTCACCTCCTCCCCGTCGAAACGCAGTTATGGTCATCGGAAAAACCGGGCAGGCCGTTATCGAAGCATTCGTCTATCAAATGCAGCAGGGCAACTTTGCAACGGAATACGACTTCTTTATCGCCAAAAAACTTGCCCATGTGATGTGTGGGGGAGACATCTCTTCTCCTACCCTGGTTGATGAAGACTATCTGTTAAAGCTGGAACGTGAAGCTTTTGTGGATTTACTGAAGCAGGAAAAAACGCAGGCGCGAATTAAGAGCATCCTGACCACTAACAAGCCTTTACGCAATTAGGGTTTTAGGTGATTAGGGTTTTAGGAAAAGACAAACCTAAGCCCCTAAACTCCTAATCCCTTTTTTTGCAAAGAAAATTTGAAAATAGAAAAGCGAATGAACAGGAGTTTTTAACATGAAAAATGATGCATATATCGTCAGCAGTGTGCGGACAGCCGTAGGCAAGGCAAAACGGGGAACCCTCAGCCATTACCGGCCGGAAGATCTCGGGGCAGCCGCAGTAAACGGGGCGATTGATAAAATTTCCGGACTAGCACCGGAGCAGATTGACGATGTTCTCATTGGATGCGCGATGCCGGAAGGTGAGCAAGGTCTGAATATGGGTCGGATTATCGCGCAAATTGCCGGGTTACCGGATAGCGTGCCGGCGGCAACAATAAATCGTTTTTGCTCTTCCGGACTGCAAACGATTGCTATGGCCTCACAAGCAATTATGGCGGGACACGCCGACACGGTTGTTGCCGGTGGTGCTGAGTCTATGAGCCTTGTACCAATGAGCGGTTTTTTCTTTGCACCAAATCCCGACTTGGTTAGCGCAGACCCCGATGTTTACGTCGGGATGGGCATTACCGCGGAAAATGTCGCGGAGAAATATCAAATTTCCCGGGAAGATCAGGACAAGTTCTCTCTCGGCTCCCACACGAAAGCAGGTAAAGCAATTGAGGCCGGGCGCTTCAAGAATGAGATCGTACCATTAAACGTTTCCCGCACCGTTTATAAGAATGGAAATACCAAAACGATCGATGGCGTTTTCGATACGGATGAGGGTCCTCGCCTGGATACCTCTTACGAAGCACTTGCAAAACTGCGCCCGGTTTTCAAACTGGGCGGCACAGTGACTGCCGGTAATGCCTCACAAATGTCCGATGGTGCGGCTGCATCGGTAGTGATGAGCGAACGCATGGTAAAAGAAACCGGTGCCAAGCCGTTGGCCCGCCTCGTTGGTTACGCTGTAGCAGGTGTCGCCCCGGAGATTATGGGCATTGGACCGATCGAAGCAATTCCGAAAGCGCTGAAGCAGGCTGGCCTCTCTTTAAAAGACATTGGATTAATCGAATTGAACGAAGCCTTTGCCGCCCAGGCGCTGGCAGTGATTCGCTCCCTAGATATCGATGAATCCATCGTAAACGTCAACGGTGGCGCGATAGCACTTGGTCACCCGCTTGGATGCACTGGCGCAAAACTGACTGCGACACTGCTACATGAAATGCAAAAGCAAAATGTTCGCTATGGTATCTGCACTATGTGCATTGGAGGCGGCATGGGTGCGGCGGGTATCTTTGAAAATTTGAACTAAATCATTTTCCGGGAGATCATTATCGCAAATGATCTCTCTTAATAACATTAATCACCGAACCTTTTTACTCAGGAGTCATTATGTCAACATTCACCGCATTGTATGGCAGCCTGACCAGCATATCACCTGCACTGGTTGTCGCAGGGATTGTGCTGTTAACGGCTTTATTAGGTTTTACCGGCGCATCTTTCTGGCTATGGATTGCCGCCGGAGCGCTCACATTATTCGGACTTGGTGCACCTATTTGGGGATGGGTAGTGCTGGGGACAATTGCTGTTTTATTTGGCATTCCTCCAATTCGGCAAATATTGTTAACCGGACCGATTGTATCATTGCTAAAAGCGATGAAATTTCTGCCCGCTATTTCTGACACGGAAAAAACCGCGATCGAAGCGGGGAACATCTGGGTCGACGGGGAATTATTTTCCGGCAAGCCGGATTTCAAGCGAATCCTGGATGAGTCTTACCCGGAATTATCATCAGAAGAACAGGCATTTCTCGATGGACCGGTAGAAACCGTCTGTCAAATGACCGATGATTGGGAAGTTCATCAACAGCGGGATTTACCTAAGGAAATCTGGGATTATTTGAAGCAGGAAAGATTCTTCGGATTAATCATTCCGAAAAAATATGGTGGTCATGGGTTTTCCGCATTGGCCAACAGTGCAATTGTTGAAAAAGTCACTTCTCGATGTGGACCACTGTCTACGACCGTTATGGTGCCGAACTCCCTGGGGCCGGCGGAGTTGTTAATGCATTATGGTACAGATGCCCAGAAAGATTATTATTTGCCCCGCCTCGCCAATGGGCAGGAAATCCCCTGCTTCGCATTAACTGAGCCGAGTGCCGGTTCCGATGCCGGCTCGATGACTTCCAGCGGCGTTGTTTTTCGCGGAGAAGACGACAAGCTTTACTTACGTCTCAATTGGAAGAAACGCTACATCACCTTAGCCGCAGTTTCTACAGTTCTGGGTTTAGCATTCAAATTACGTGACCCGGAAAACTTGCTTGGTAAAGGCGAATTTCCCGGAATCACATGTGCCTTGATTCCTTCCGATACTGCCGGTGTTGTTCTCGGGAAGCGGCATGACCCGCTGGGCATTCCTTTCTACAACTGCCCCACCGAAGGGCACGATGTTGTTGTGCCGATAGATACAATCATTGGGGGGCCGGAACAGGCTGGCAATGGTTGGCGGATGTTGGTAGAGTCACTGGCGGTTGGCCGCGGTATTTCCTTACCGGCTTCCTCTACAGGCGGCATTAAAATGGCCGCAAGAATGATTGGTGCCTATAGCACTGTGCGGAAACAATTCGGCATTTCTATTGGAAAATTTGAAGGCATCGAAGAGCCATTGTCCCGTATTGGTGGTTATGCTTACATTTTCGAAGCAGCCCGTCGTTTTACCTGCGGCGGTCTCGATAAAGGCGAAAAACCGGCAGTGGTAACCGCAATGGCGAAGTATTCCTTTACCGAACACCTTCGTAAAGCGATTAATGATGCCATGGACATTTCCGGTGGTGCCGGCATCTCCCGCGGTCCGCGTAATATGCTCGCCCATGGATACTTTGCAGTACCGATTAACATTACAGTTGAAGGTGCGAACATTCTAACCCGTACCTTAATGATATTCGGACAAGGCGCGATTCGCTGCCATCCGTATTCCTATAAAGAGATCATGGCGTTAATGAACAACGACGTGAAAGCTTTTGACCGCGCTTTCTGGCCCCATATCGGGCATGTTATCCGCAATCTCTCCCGCAGTATTGTATTGAGTTTAACCCGCGGTATGCTTGCTTCCGCACCGGTTAGCGGCCCGGCAGCAAAATATTACAAGAAGATATCCTGGGCGTCTGCGTCTTTCGCTTTTCTGGCAGATGTTGCCATGGGTAAATATGGTGGCAATCTCAAACGGAAAGAAAAATTAACCGGACGATTTGCAGACATTTTTATGTGGCTCTATTTGGGAACGGCAGTACTGCGTCGCTTTGAAGCAGAAGGCAGACGCAAAGAAGATCTCCCCTTTCTCCATTGGGGAATGCAGCATGCCCTTTCCCAGATGCAAATTGCTTTTGACGGGCTTTTTCAGAATATGGGATTTCCCTTCAGCGGTCCTGTCGCCTGGTGGTCCCGTTTTAATTCACTCAGTGCACCTCCCTCAGACGACACCAGTCATCTGGTAGCAAAAGCGCTGCAAATCCCCGGCGAACAGCGGGATCTTTTAACGCGTGGTGTATTCGTTTCCAAAGATGTTAACGAGGCAGCTGGCAGACTGGAAAATGCTTTCCTGCTGACTTTCCAGGCGGAAGCTATTGTGAAGAAAATCAGCCGGGCAGTTCGTAAGAAGATTCTGCCGAAAGATCGGATTGATCGCTTGGTACCGCAGGCGGTAGATGCGAAGATCATCACTCAGGAAGAGGCTGAATTATTGATCCAGGCAGAAGCAGCACGCACTGATGCAATTCAAGTCGATTCTTTTACACAGGAAGAGTATATGCAAACTGCTGCTAAGCCGGTAAAGAAGCCCCGCAAGAAATCATCTGAAGCAGTTGTCTCTCAAAATTAAATTCTCTCCAAAATTCCTGGCAGGTTTGAGATTAAGCCTGCCGGGAATTCCCTATCAATCCAGATAGATATCAGCAATCTCCTCCGCCAGCGGTAAAACGCTTCCACCATTCCTGTTGGTTAAAACAACAATGCTCAGCTGCTTATCGGGAAAGCGCATAAAAACATTCCGGAAGCCGCGGGTGCTACCGGTGTGATGCATCCGGCGCTGCGCCTTATATTCATCGATTCTCCAGCCAAATCCATAATTTTCCAAATGCGGTGTGAAGGATTTCTGTAACGTTTCAGCACTAACTAACTTTTCACTGTAGAGCGCCTGATCCCATTTAAACAGGTCATTTAGAGAGGAATAAATACCGCCATCTCCGAGCACTGCGCTGGTAATACTCTGGTCATCGACCTTTATTGAGTCCGGCGCAACCGTATGCCCGTATGCCCGATTCGCGACTTCGGAAATGCCGGCCTCATAAGCAACAGTAGCATCCATTTCCAAAGGATCAAAAATTCGCTGTTTCAGAAAGTTCGGGAATGTTTCCCCACTAATCTTTTCCACAATCATTGCCAAAACGGCATATCCGGAATTACTGTAGCGATACTTACTGCCTGGTTGATGATAAGTAGAATCCTGAGTGAGCATCATTGCCAGCACATCTCGATCTTTTACTTGAACTGTTGCCGTGTCGGGTATCAGGCTTTCATAGGAGACTAACCCGGAGGTATGTTGTAAAACCTGCTGGATGGTAATATTTGCCCCGTAAGCGGGGAATTCCGGGAACACCGATTGTAACGTCGTCTCATAGGATATAGCACCCTCTTCGATTAACATCAGGATAGCCATCGCAGTAAATTGTTTCGTCACAGATGCCAACCGAAAGTTGGTTCCCGCGGTAATCGCTTCACCTGAATCAATGTTCGCCAGTCCATAAGTTTTCTGTAAATCAATCTGCCCATCTTTTATCACCATAATTGCCGCACCGGGCGCTGACGGTTGGTTAAAAGTTTCAAAAACTTTATCAATCTTTGCCGGACGGTTTGCGGCACAACCAACGGTAAATAAAATTAACACGATAAATTCTCCCAGTTTCATCCATCCTTTATTCATAAGGCACCTCTTCTGTTTCATATTTACCCTTACGTTGCGCAATCAAGACTTTCAACCCTGCCAGTGCGGCAAATATATTTTCCGGGAATTTTCGTTGATTCTCCCGATTTAACCAAATCAACAAAGCAGCCAATACACCACCGAGCAGGATGCCGCGAATGCCGTCTGCCGGTGATGGAAAAATGAATAAATAGAAGTAAAGACATTGCCACCAAACGACGATCGTTATCCCCATAAACCAGCGTGGTATCTCTCGTAACGAACAATGTATGATCAGGAATGTCAACCAGGTTAAATGGCCACTAATATTAACATTTCCAAGTATTAAGCGAAAATAAAGCTGGACGAAGCCAAGGCCCCATATCAATAGAAATGGCCAATGCAACTTTAACTTTTCAACGAGACCGGGAAAGAGAGAGAAAGATAATTCCAGAAAAAGTATCATAAAGACAATGGAAATCGGGATGTTATACCAAAGTCCTTTAACCGATACGATCCAGTCATTTGCTGCCGGCCAACGCTGGAGTAAGAGCAAACTCCAAAAACTACCAGCGATTAAAACACCGCCTGACAATGCCCATTTAAACCTGTTTAAGATCATGGGGTGAATATAGTGAATCCGCCCTTCTTATCCAGCTATTTAATGTAATTTGTTTCTTCATGGAGAATGGCAGCGTCGCCTGGTTCAACGATAGTGAACTAATTATTAAAACAATACCGGGTATTATTGAAGAAGATGGTATAACAATTATGACCTATAAATACAATTTATTAACCCGGCAAAAATATGCGCTTACGGAGGACCAATGAGAAAACTGTTTCCGAAGATTCTCACAATTGTCATTCTCGCTGGAATACTGATATTTCAGCAAAATTTCTTCACCACTGAAACCATAGACGAAAATGCGCCGCAGGCCAGTGAGCTTGCCCGCTTGAAAAGATATCAAAACCATGTTCATCCGGATTCTCCCAAAGGGAGGCTGCTGGCAGAAAAGATTCATAAAATCGAACGCCGCCAGGCAGGCTATGTAAAGCCGGACAACCCCGATGAATTTGTTCGTATCCTGAACGAAATGAAAACCCCGGAAGGCAAGGATTCCCCTCAATACCCGCTGGATTACCGGATGAAAGCGCTGAAGAAGTCACAAGTTGATCAACCAGGCGGTTTCACAGAAAACCTTCCCTGGGTAGAACGTGGCCCTGCAAACGTCAGTGGCCGGGCGCGGGGGTTAATTGTCGACCCGTTAGATCCGAGCGGCGATACCTGGTTTGTTGGTAGCGTTGGTGGTGGTATCTGGAAAACCACGAATGCAGGAACTGACTGGATTGATTTAACGCCGGATTTTCCCAGCCTGGCAGTATCTGCCATTGCGATCTGCGATTCCTTCCCGGACATTATGTATGCCGGCACCGGCGAAAGCATGTTCAGCGTGGATGTGATCAATGGTGTTGGTTTGTTAAAATCCACCGATCATGGGAACACCTGGGAGCAACTTACCAGCACAACCACTGATCCGCGCTTTAACAACACCTCCCGCATCATTGTAGATCCGGGCAATCCGGATGTAGTAATTGCTTCAACTACTTCCGGGCGCTATCGCCAAAACACGACTAATTCTTCAAATATCTTCAAATCGACCGATGGTGGCAATAGCTGGACCGAGGTTTATACCGAGACAGAGACCAGTAGTTTTGGGCGCGTAAAAAAGGTATTGCAAGTAATTGCAACGCCGGACAATTTTGACGTGCAATATGCAGGTATCGATGAAAAGGGCGTTATAAAATCGACTGATGCCGGCGATACCTGGTTCCCCGTCAATAGTGGAATTACCAACACTGCCGGGCGTTTTGAATTAGCGATTTCAACGATTAATACCGATAAAATCTTCGCTTCTGCTGAGGGTGGCGGCGGCACATCTAATCTCTACGTTTCTACCGATGCCGGCGCCAATTGGACGCGCACCATCGAAAATGGCGGCCCCAGCTGGTTAGGTGGTCAGGGATGGTACGACAACACGATCGTGGTAGATCCGGAAAACGATAACATCGTTTATGTCGGTGGTATCCGCTTATGGCGTATCACGATTAATGCAAACGGCCAGAGTCGCTCCACAACACAGCTCAGCACTGGACCTGTACATGTTGACCACCATAATCTGGTTATTATCAACAATCCTAATGGCAGCTGGCGCATTCTAAACGCCAACGATGGCGGCATCGGAGTTTCCGCTAATGGCAGCAGCAACTGGAGTAAGCCCACCCGGGGCATGAACACTTCGCAATTCTATGGTGTGGATAAAAAGCCTGGCGCCAGTGCCTATGTTGGCGGTATGCAGGATAACGGCACCTGGCGCTCCCCGGACAATACTACTGCCGACACCGACTGGTTTTTCCAAATTGGTGGCGATGGCTATGAGACCTCCTGGCATTTTAATGATCCGCTCAAAATTATCGGCGGATCACAATTTAACGGCATCGCCCGCTCGCTGGATGGCGGCCTCAGTTACTCTAATGCCACCAGTGGGTATAGCGACAGTGGGCCATTCATCACGAAAATCGCAAAAACCAATATGATGCCGGACCTGTTATTTATTACCGGTAGTCAGGGCGTTTGGCGTTCTACTAATTTTGGTGGATTTTGGTCGCTGACATCAATTCCTTCCTCCACCTGGGGCGGTGTCAGTTCATTTATGGATGTTAAAATTTCCCGGGCAAATCCGAATATCGTTTGGGCCGGTTCCGGAATGAGTTCATCGAGAAGGATTCACGTTTCTACAGATCAGGGATTGAGCTTCACCGCTGTAGACAACTTCCCCGGTGCTGCCGGCGGCACAATATCCGGTATGTCGACCCATCCCTGGCAAGATTCTACCGCCTACGTACTTTTCTCTTTTGCCCAGGAACCGAAAGTATTACGCACGACGGATCTCGGACAAACTTGGGAGGATCTTAGCGGATTTGCCACAGATACTGTCAGCACCAATGGCTTTCCGGATGTTGCCGTCTACGATCTTCTGGTAATGCCCCATACGCCGGACACGCTATGGGCTGGTACTGAAATCGGGCTGTTTGAATCGACAGACAATGGCGCCAGCTGGCACATGGCCGATAATGGTTTACCCAATGTGTCGATTTGGGCGATGACGCACGTTGAAGAAGAAGTAGTGCTGGCCACCCATGGTCGCGGTATCTGGAGTGTGGAAATACCCGGCCTTTCCGGCGGGCAAACATTCAATCCGCTGATTACCGAGCTTTTTCAGGGCACTGACGGTGATTTAACGATCGGCATGAATCTACGTTCCGCCTACGATTCCACGAAAGTCACCATTGATGGAGAAAGTGTTCTTCAATTAGGAGCAACAGCGATTACCGACACGGTGATCCAGCATCCGATATCCGAAGCAGGTAGCATCGAAGTGCAAATAACCTCGTTTAAGGACGGAGCGGCATATGCTTCTGTTGTTAAAAATATCGACGTTATTGTCATTGTTGAACCACGTCCATCTTACAGCTCTGACCTGAACGCACCGAACAATGATTTTACCGGTGATGGATTCAGCATTCTCTCCCCGACTGGTTTTTCGGACAATGCAATTCATTCCAGCCATCCTTACCCGGATGCCAATACTGCAATTTACACTTTAACCGTTCCGATTATTGTGAAGGATACGGATGCATATTTGGCGTATGATGATGTTGCAATTATTGAACCGGGTGATGCCGGCTCTGTATTTGGTGATTTCGATTTCTGGGATTATGTTATTGTGGAAGGATCACTGGATGGCAGCAACTGGGTGCCGCTGGCAGATGGATATGATGCGCGCTGGGATAGCGACTGGCTGACTGCTTATAACTCATTTACACCGGGCAATGAATCTATGTATCGTCACCACGAATTGAATTTGCTTGATACATTTAACCCGGGAGACGTCATTTTTGTCCGCTTCCGCCTTTTTGCAGATGCATTTGTTACCGGCTGGGGTTGGGCGATTGATAACATCGAAATTCAGGAAAGAATTGGTATTGTTGGCATTGAGGATAATGATGGCACACCAAAATCTTTCGCGTTATCACAAAATTATCCGAACCCATTCAACCCGGTGACGAACATTAGTTACCAGCTACCGAAAGCCTCGAAAGTAACCATTCGCGTTTATAACGTGCTCGGGCAAGAGGTCCGCACCCTGGTAAATAGTCAGCAACTGCCTGGACAGCACACCATCTCATGGGATGGTAAAACGAACAATGGCATTACAGCTGCCACCGGCATCTATCTCTACCGCATGGAAGCTGAGGGCTTCGTTCAGCAACGGAAAATGATGTTTATCAAATAAATCTACCACGGCCGTGGGATTCATCCGCGGCCGTAAATTTCCGGGTGAGAATATGACCTTCGAATCATTTCAAGCATCTTTGCAAAACGAGTCGCCGCCGCTGGAATTGCCGGCACTATTACAAGCAATGTGGTATGATGGCAAAGGCGACTGGGACGCTGCCCATAGCATTGCCCAGGACATTGATACAGCGGATGGCAGTTGGGTGCATGCCTATCTTCACCGGAAAGAAGGTGACAATTTTAATGCCGGATATTGGTATCGCCGTGCCAATAAGCCTGCTTCAAATGTTAGCCTGGATGAAGAGTGGGAAGAAATTGTGAGAGCGATGTTGCAGTAATTAATACTGGTGATTCCGGTAAACGTAGCCATGGCCGGGATTACTAGCTTCCCCATATTTTACTTCCATCCAGCTATCGTTCTCAGAAATGATTTCCAAACGTGTATCTTTGCCAACGCTGGCAATGATTGGCTCGGCAATTCCCGGGCCTTTTCGAACCAGGATTTGCATCGAGGAAACAACGGCATACGCCTTTCGGCCTTCTTCAACGACCTGATTTTCCATCGTACTGCCGCCAACCAGCAACGCGGAATTATGAATATATCCATCGACAGACCGCCCGCCTTGATTATATCTAATTCGATACCAGGCGTTGCTCATCGATTGAACATTTACCCGGGTACCGCGGGGCAAAGCGGTAATTCTGGAATAGCTGCGGGATGGTCCGGAGCGAACAACAGCCCCTCTGGCTGCCGAGACGGTACCAGTTTTGGCAACCTCTACAGCGGCAATTTCTTGAGATACTTCCGGAAAATATTCATAGCTCCCCTTAAGCTCATTAACAGCCCCTTCTACTTTCCCCAGAGAAAAATATGCCATGGTTCCGATTGCCAGCACTGCCAACACAGTTAAAGTTAAGCGGCTAATCCAATAGGAGCGTCTTAATCCGCTTGTTGCTTTCCATAGTGCAAAAACGCCTCCCAGCAGTGCTGCTAATGCCGCCCATGGCCAGAGTAGGTTTAAGCCTCTGCTAAAGAACAGGATGTAATCTCCACGGATGATAACATATGAGATGCAATATACCAGGAAAAAGATAGCATTCCCCACTACCATTAGCACGTTTACAACAGCATAAGATACAATCACATAGAGGTTATACAACAGGATCAACGCATTGCTGGCAAGGAAGAGTACTATCGGCACCAGATTTACGACAATGGCAATAAAAAGCCAGATGACATAGATGATCAAAAGGAAAGCATTGGCGATGATCTGGAACAGTGCCCACCAGCGATTGTGGCTGCCGCTAAAATCAAAATCCGGGAAAGGCATCCAAAGCTCCAGAGAAACCAGGGCTCGATAGGTTTCTCCGCCCCAAAAATCGAGATATTCCCATTTCAGTGGTTCAACAAATGCCCAATCGTTTGCGCCGGCAGGAAAAGCTAAAAGACGCAATAACAATAATAACGCGATTCCCCCGAAAAGATATGTGGCAAATTCTTTCCAGCGTGGCTTCGTCCAACTGGCATAGGATTGACGTATATGATTGAGTTCTTTTTCAACCTCACCTTTGCCCAATCCAAACGCGGCTCCCAAATTCAGCAGGTCACTCTGTAGCGCTGTATCCATCCAGCGATTGAGCGAGAGTTTGTAATTTTTCGATTCTTCCACCATTATCGGACGGATAACAGTTTTGCTAAAATGGGCGATATTTCCCGGTGGAATAACTTTTAACTGCGCTGCTTGTGCTGCGGGAGTAAATGCATTTTTAATCGTTTTCCGTTGCACACTATTTGCCGGTTTAAACAAATCGATAAACCGGTCTATGTCTGTTTCGGAGATGCAGGCGGTATACGACAGATTGAACTTCTTGACTAAATGCTCCGGTATTTTTCGGCCATCAGCTTCTTTTTTAACCAATTCGACAATGACTTGTTCAAATGGTTTACGATGGATATTTAGAATTGCCTGGGCTGTTTTTGTTTGGCAGGAAATCTCATTCTTTTCCGCATTTAGCAGCAACTCATTCTTGCCCTTTTTAAACAGATCAAATTCAACTTCTGCAATCAGCGTGTCAAAAACGAGCGCGCTTGTCACCATTTCATTAAATCGTTTTTCCGCATTCTGGCGATTCGGCGTCTCCATTTCAACGACAATATCTCGCCGCTCTTGCGGGGCTAAGTGATAGCGGGTTGCCCCCTCAATCCGTTTCTGCTCTGCTACCGGTATGCCATAAATGTGTTTTTCCAGGGCAGTTTTCACTTCTCCCTGAAAAAGCAGTTTATCCTGCATGTATTCCAGCTTTGCCCAGCCAACAACATCCTGAAATAAAGTTTGCCGGGTAACATGATCCAGCCAGTCATAGCGTAAATTCAGGCAATGCTTGAATTGCGCCGGGCCGGCAACAAATTGCTCGATAATTTTCTGCGGCAGCTGCCAATGATGAATCCGGTACAAATCTCGTGCGGCCTCAATAAAACCGGTCGATTGATTATCAGTAATTTCGGCCATTGCCTCGTTACAGAGCACTTCCCGCATTGCTGGTAACAAGAGCGTAAAGGAAACATCCTTCATTAAAGTTTTTCGGGACTCAACATGTCCATCGTATTTATCCAGCAATTTGATTGCGGCATCAAAGAAAATTTTCTTTTCTTTACTCAAATCATTCTTGTAACGCTGAATAGTCGCAAGTTGTAAAGATTCGCGGGTTTCCTTGGAAAGCGGGAAGAACAATGTTTCGGAGCTATCCTGCGCAAACAGCTTCTTGCTGGCGGCTTCATTCAGTTTATCCTCGGTAGTTAAACCAAATTCTCTCAGCAGGCTATAGTAAAAATCATTAAATCTTTTCTTGTCTTTCTCAAAGGTTTTTTCCCGTTCGCACCCTTCTATGGCTTTTAAGGCAATGAGCACCAGGTCCTCATAGCGTTTTGGTGTTACCTTATAAACCTCCATATCTGCGGCAAGCTCTTTCTCAGCGCCCAGGCTGAGCACATTATTACTCACCTGCCGTTTTATCTGATGAACAAAAAGGCGTTCCGATTCAATCAGGCCACCTTCCCCTTCCCCACGTTTGCTACCGGTCTTCTTTAAATATTCTTCGATAAGTTCATCAATTTCGTCTTCCGACAGGTCGGTCTGGCTACGGCAGAAATTCTTGATCGTCCCTTCTTCCTGCGGTTCCAGCGTTTTATCCCGCAATGCAACCATTAGTATTGGTTCGATTTTTTCCCGGATCATATTTTGCCGGCGCTCTTCGATCTCCAGGTAGCTATTGTGAATACCATTGGGCTGGGAAAGTTGCTGGAATGCTTTTTTCAGAAGGGTAATGTAATTCTTAACAGTACGATCGCTGCCATCAACGCCGGCATATTTACGAACAATCTTGATGCGATTGGCACCAGTTTGCATCGCATCGACCTTGCCAGTCCAGAAATCGAGAAGCAGCTGAAAATTACGCTGAATCATTACCGTGTTAATACGACGATATTCGCGATAATCGAAGTATAATCTCTCGAAAACATTTCGGGAACGAATGGTTTGCCAGTCTCCCTCAAGGTCATCAAAATTTGCGGGAATTGCAGTGAGACCACCGTTTAGGGTGGAATGCCGTATCCGTTCCCGGCGAGTTACTCCCTGAGGTTCTGAACTACTGGCAGCCGCAACGGCACCACCGCTACCTTCACCGGTTAGCCGCCTACCGTCTTCTGCGGCAGCGCCACTTCCCGGAATATCGTCACCGGTCAGGCGCTTTCCACTGTTCCCGGCAGACTTTCCATCGGGATCTGAGGTAAGACGTTTTTTTTGAGACATAATGAACTACTATTAAAGTTGAATGTTTATTGCCTTAATTTTATCCCGCAATGGCTTCAATCGATCATCGTTAAAAATAAAATTTTCATTCTTAATCTCGATAACCTTTTGGCCATCCGGCGGATAATCCGCTACAACCTTTAGCATACCATTGACATCAGCATTCATGCCAATTTTTACATCGCCCTCCGGATTGTCCAGCTCTATTCTCCCGCGCAACGAGCATTCATCGGGTCGAATCGATTCGCCCTCATAGACCGCCAGCACTGCTTCCGCATCCGCAGGATATACTTTCTCCGCATCGGCTGGCAGCTGCGTATTTTTGCGCAGAAAATAATCGACGATATAACGTTGATTTTCCATCACCTTTACACCAACGCTATGAGAAACGACATCTGTTACCCGGGCTTTATCTCTTCCGTAAATGGCCGCACCAAGCGCAACTGCGGTATCCAGGTCAAAGCCTTTAATTTGATCCTTGATTTTTCGCCGGGTTAAGTCTTCCAGCATCTCGTGTATCATCGGCATCCGGCAGGCACCACCGGCAAGAATTACTTCATCGAGATCTTCCCATTTTAGGCCAGCCTTGCCCATTACCCGGTCACACACCCGCCGGCAGAAACCGACCAAGTCGGTAGAACGTTCATCGAAATAAAATACATCATCTTCCATCGAGAATTCGTCTGCCGGATTAATGCCTTCTGGCTTACTGCGATACAAAGTTACTTCCAGGTCGCCGTTTTCCAAAATAATGGTAACGGTCGTTTCTTCGTGGTCGGTCAGGGCGAACTTTGCTTCCAGTGCTTTCTGCTGAATGTAAAATCCTTTATCATCGGGAATATCTTTCCCATTCTTCTCATAAAATGCGTTGTAGAGGTAATTCTGAATCGCCTCATCCCAGTTTTTACCACCAAGTGTATTTGCTCCGTCCGAAGCCAACACTTTTGCCTCACCACGATTGATTTCCAGCACCGTCACATCAAATGTGCCACCGCCCAGATCAAACACCAGTAGTTTCTGATGCGTCTGCCGGCCAAAACCATATGCAAGCGCTGCTGCTGTTGGCTCGTTAATAATACCGATCACGTTTAATCCGGCAGCCAAACCAGCCATCCGGGTATCCTGCCGTTCCTTATCTCCGTAGTATGCCGGCACAGTGATAACAGCGTCCAGTAAAAAATTTTTAGAGTCGATATCCGATGCCAGCAAGCCACGATTTTGTAAATAACGGATTGCTTCGATACGCAGTTTTTTCAGAATGATCGCCGACATACCGGCAGCGCCGTATTTAAATCCAGCAATTTCATAAGGTGCTGGTTCTGCACTGAAATGTTCTTCGCCATCCACCGGTGCTATGTTTTCCAGCGGTTTGCCCATATCACGCTTAATAAATTCATATATCTGCAGATTCAATCCCGGCAATTGCTTCATGGCGTTTACCTTTTCGCCAACCATTGCATTATTGCCGTCAAACCAGATCACCGATGGCGTGGTTTCCTGCCCTTCGGAACTGGGGATTATTTTTGCCTGATTATCAGTGTCGATAAAGGCAAGCGCCGAGAAGGTCGTGCCCAAATCAATGCCCACATGCATAAAACTTACCTCGGCTGGTTCCTAAGTATTTCTAAAAGCACTCTCATTTCCATCACAAAAATCGGTTCAATGGTCCGCTGTCCTTCATCGAGGGATTGGGCCTTGATAAAATTCGATTGCACTTCGTCCTTAATTAACTGCTGCTGTTGCCCGGATAATTTAATTTTGCCATCATCTTTAAACAATCCAAATCGAACGCCAAAGAAATTGACAATATCGACAAAACGGTTCAGCCGCTCCAAACTGGTTGAACGGAATTTCGTTTTTGAATTCGCGTCAAACAGGTCGCTGTTAGCGATAGAATCGAGGAAATGAAGAGTCTTATCCGCTACCTCTATCGTCTCGCCACAAACCACACCAAGACCGCCCTGGTTATTGCCATCCATGTCCATAATGTCATATTCATCCGCATAACCGATAGCTTCATCGACAGCATTTTTTTTGCGTCCCAGGGGCATTACGACCAACCCACCAGACACTTCGCTCTTGTGCCCCGGGGATTGCAATTGAGACAAGTGTTTTGCCTTAATACCGACATCTTTCAAGCACTGAAAGAATACAGCATTCAACATCTTTGAAGCAATGCCGTCCGGGTCATGTTTTCCAAAGGTCACCCAATTGATGAACTTGGCAGCATTCCCGCCCCAGTGGAGACTGATTTTCGCTTCAGCGATGCGATCCAGCAATCCCTTCGCAGCCGGCACATGTTTGTCGGATGCTGCAATTAGTAAAGCGCTGTAAAAAGAGATCGCGCAGAACTCGACCATAAGCATTTTCCGTAACCACTGCAATTCCGACTTATTGGCATGCTTCAACAGCATTTCCTGAATACGGGCTTCTTCCCGCTTCAAGATGATATTCAGGCGCGCGGCAAAATAGGTCGGTTCATTTTTCTTTTCATCCAAAGCGATGGCCGCCCCGTGAGAGAAGAGGATTTCCCGAATGCGATCATTCTTTTGGAGTAAATAGGATATTTGCCGGCCGGCTAATAAAATCGAGGCATCACCGACAATCCCATTTTCGTACCAGATACTAATATCCGTCGTCCCTCCGCCGACATCAAGACAGAGCGCCGCCTGCTCCTTACGTGCACGGGCATGGACATCCGCAATGGTTTTGTTGTTGGCAAAGTATTCACCGGAAGCAATCCCTTCAATTTCGAAGAAAGGCGTTCTTTCCGGCTTATTCCGTTCGTTTACACGCAAACGATCAATACCACTTTCGCTGCTGCTTTCATACCAGCGCAATACACAATTTTGGCTGTTGAGCAGTTTTTCAATCACGCCTTTCCACTCGCCTTTAAAAACAGTGACATTATCTTCGGTAAAGGCTTTCGGATAGGAACAGGCAATCTCAATCTCCCGCACCCGATTATGAATCACATCAATCAAAAGCAGAAAAAGCAGGCTTTCCAAAAAGAGGCCGGTTTTACGGTCGCCATCTGTATCCCACTTAATATCGGAATATACATTAAATGGAGAATCATAACCGGTAGGGAAAAACATGAAGTAATCCAGCAACAGCTGTTCTCTCTGCGCCAGGCTAAATATTCGCAGCATAGTCGGGCTGGGGAATTCAACCATATCATTTGGCACAAAGGCGGAGGTCAATAAACTACTGCGATGATCATTCCTGCTGGCTGTTACCCGGCGGAGATGCTTGCTGAAATCGAAATACCATTGCTCGGCAGTATCCGCTTCCAGGTTTTGGAGAAATACATTGGTGTTTGATGTTCCGAAGTCGACACCAATTTTCCAGGATTTTTCCGCGATCCTCGGTTCGAGCGGACGCGGAATGAGAATTAGTCCATAATCATTTTTCTCATCGCGCACATCGCCAATCTGGATGCCTTCCGGGAAAGCATTATCGCTGGTAATTTCGGTGATATGCACCTTCGAGCGTTCCTGCTTAACTTCCACTTCCTGCACCCGGCTTTTCAGAATGGGATCAACGGTCGGATCGACCACCGGCGCTACCCGAAATTGCTCTACACCGCTGTGGAAGAGGTAATAGCGTCGCCAGTTTTTATCAAGATAGTTTGGGAAGATTTCCAGAACTGGCACATCGACATCCAGCAGTAAATCGGTAGTGCCTTCAACGTCTTTCTTCAGTCGATAAAATTTTTCAACTTTTTCTCCAAGCCCTTCCGATCTGCCGGAAGCGATTGGTAAATAAAAAGTAAAGCGAACGCCTTCCGGCTCTTTCCGGAATTGCGGTTTTAGGTGTTCGCGAATCTGCTCCGGGGAAAAATAAAGGAGGATTTCTTTGCGGAAAGGCAGAACAAATTCGTTACTGAAATTTGATTGTTCTTCGCTATCCATCAGGAAGTTGCCCTCATTGCGTGCCCGTAATAAGGTATTGGTGAGAAAATACTTCTCCGGACGAATCCAGATCGCGTTTTTCTTAAGGAGATCGACCTTGTCAATAGCGTCCCCGGATGGCTGATCAAAATAACGATCCAGCGATTTCTGGACATCACCGCCCAAATCTTTCAGGCGCAGGTTTTCCCAAATGCGCAAATTCTTCCGAAGCAGATTTTCGGTAACAACGACCACTTCATCATATTTACTACGGTTACGCCCCAGCGTTAACGCCATGGACATATCCGAATGAAATTCCTTACTTTCGCCGGTTTTGCTTAAGGGACAAAGCAGATAGCGATATACCCGACCACGCTCCAGGACATTGCGGGTTTTCTCGGAGAGATGCTCCATCGGTTCTGTATCGACTTTATAGCCTTGCGCTTCGATAGACTCATTATCATCCATGGAAAACTTCTCGCGCATTTCCTTTAGCCATTCGTTCAGGAGATTGTGGATAACTTCGACAACTTTTTGATCGGGATTCTCATCACTGCCATCCATAATATCGCGCAGGTTTTTCTGCAGACTGGAAACCCACTCCCCTACTGCTTCCAGCTCCTCAAGATCGGAGGGTTCCTTCAAATAGCCGTATTCGTCTTTCAAGACCAGATCTTTGTTCCGCAGGCGGTCGCGATAATCTGTCGCTGTATAAACCAATGTTGTGGGCGAAAATGCGCCGATCGGAATGCCGTCATAGCGAATCAGCAGAATGTCTGTCCATTGATATTTATTGTTGGCTTCCAGTTGCACAGCTTCCGGCGCCAGCTTGCGCAGGGCCTTGGAGAAAACATCATTGTTTAGTTCTACCGGCACAACTTCCAGGGGATACTGCTTGATTTTGGAAAGCGCCAGCAAACTCATCAATCCCCGCCATTCCTGAATTGCGCGCTTCCGCAAGGGATGGGGATTTTTCGGTACCGGCTTAATGGCTGTCTGGAACATCAAAGGGCGTGCCCAGACATCCGGAACGGAACTAATCCCACGGGCTTTTTCACCCTCGGCGATAGTAATGCCATCACTGATCGCCAGCAGGACGCTATGGTCCCTTTTCTCCCAGTGCCCGGAACGGGGCGGTACTCCCAGGTTTGCATTGTCGTCTAATTGCGGCAGGTATAAATGCTTTGCCATTTTATCCTCTTCTCAGTCTTTTTAGCGAATATTGTAGTTTTGGGAGACAAATTTTTCCGCTGCTTCATAAAAAATATTGATGTAGCGATTAGCAGCAGAGAGCGTTTTTTCACCGGAAAGATTGACAGTATTCAATACACGGTTGATGAAAAAACCAAAATCTTTACTCTCTGATGCTTCCTTAAGAAAATCACCGATATTATTGGGATATTTATCATAAGGATAGAGTGAAACTTCTTTGCCTACCTGCACCTGGGTATTGGCAATTTTTGTGCGGTCAAACAGCTTCACTTTGCCGCTGTTATCGTCCAGCGCGCAAATCCAGGGCAGGAAAAAGCGTTTCAGGTATCGCTGCATCATTTCCAACTGAGCATGACTATCGCCGAAACGGGGATTGAGCACCCGTTCCTTTTCTTTCTTTTCATTAAATTTGAAATTATCCCGATACCAGGCATCATTGACGTCATCATGGCGGGTATCGAGAATCGTCTTCCCATAAGTACAAAGGGTATAAGCAAAAGTCGCCATATTGATGAGGCGGCTCTTCAGCAGCATTTGCTTATTACGGATTTCCGCGGAATTTCGGGTAACCGGCAAAGCCTCCCAGGTAAGCGTTTCATCGTCGCGGCCGGCAAGGAAATAAAGCTTCTCGGGATCCCCTTCGATTGGTGATTGAAGGAAAAAGTCCATCGCCGAAAGGCCGGTAACCAATTCAATAAAGTGCGGTTGGTTTTCCTGAGAGCGGCTACCAACACTAAATTTACCGACTTTCTGATTATGCGAATCTCCGACCAGGTAAATTTGATCGAATCCTAATTCT
Source organism: Calditrichia bacterium (assembly GCA_028284905.1). GTDB lineage: Bacteria > Calditrichota > Calditrichia > RBG-13-44-9 > J075 > JACKAP01. The sequence goes on along the minus strand of JANQQU010000043.1, from coordinate 127,341 downwards.
TTTTCATTGTAGTAATGAAGTGCAGCTTTGGTAGCAATGGGAAAATCGTGAGTTGTCACGAACATCTTTTCATCGCTTTCATCTTCTTTCTCGAAGCTAAAATAAGGCAAGACCAGGGTGCCGCCAAGCAATACCCTGCTTTTCCCCTGCCCCAAAACGGCATTTTGATTGTATTTAATCAGGTTCTTGGAACCGATTGTCGGCACTCCGGCAGCACCGGTACCACCAAACACCGAACCGACCAGAAATACCCGCACATCGTTTTGTTTTTGGCTGGTAATGTCGTCCCAAAGCACCGTCCAGGGTTCTTCATCCTGAGGCGGATCGGCCATTACAACGGCGCCGATTGATGGATGACCGCGAAAGCCTTCATTCAAGGAAGTTTTCAATTCCAATTCAGAAAAAAGGATTGAGGCAAAGTCCGCCAGATTGGTATCCATCGTTTCGTAATTGATGTGATATGCCAGGGAGTTGTGATGATCCTTAAAAATCTTCCAGACATGGGTACCGGGAACGGTAATTTTTGTGCGAAACATCTTGTCCTCGGTAGCAGGCGTATGCGCCAGCTGCTGTTGACACTGGACATACATATCGATCAATTCTTTGGTGCGATTCAAATTTCCATTGGCTTCGTCAGGGTCAATCAGGAACATAGTCAGATTATCCGGTCCGTAGCCGACTGCACAAAGCTGCACAACCGCTTCCAGCACTCTCGCGCCGGTTCCACCGATGCCAATCATAACGTTACGGGGCATAACTGCCTCCATCTTTAAGATTTATTTATTATCAAAATATGTGTTTCTTACATCTCCCAGAATCAGGACTTTAGCGGCACCAAATACTTCACTGCCGTTGGAGACATCAAGAAAGTGCAAAGCCAGAAAAAAATGTAACTGTGCAAAGACAAAGCAAGAAAGATTAAGAGGTAATCACCAATTAACAAGCCTTCATCGAGAAAAGCCACTACTAATACCAACAAAGCAACAACCGCGACGATTATCTGCACAACGAAGAGTACGGTCCAGGTGCGTTTCGCCGAATCAAGATTTCGGGCTGTTTCATCTTTGCTACCATAATTGAACCAGTAATAAGTGCTTAGCAATGCGATTACACCGACAGCAGTAATTGCAATTCGATACCACAGCAAGAAGTCTTCGATTGTCATTGTCGCCAGTGAGATTGTCTCACTGAGATAATCCGCCATCACCAGTCCGGTTATGATCCAGACAACTGCGCCCACAGCAAATGTAATCAAATAATTCATAGAGATGCTCCTCTTCCGCTTTACTCAGCGAATAGTCGTTATAATTTTTTTACGGTGATATACATCTTTGCTACCGTCGGCTGGGAAAGTGCCAAATTTGCCCGCAGCAAATCATTGACAAACTTTTCCAGGTTAAGGGTTTTATTGGCATCCCGGGTGCGGGTAGGATTGGTCGATGAAAAATCCTTCACCCATTGCGGCACCAATAACCCATTAATTTTATCACTATTCATCTTAACCAAATAGGAATGATAGCCTTTGTCGCCGGAAAGTTTCAGCTTAAGTTTACCGAAAAGCTTACCATCTTCATTGCGACCCATTTCCAGCATTTCAATGTCCGAGGTTTTCGAACTATCATTTGCAACGCTTTTTTCGCCAGGCCGGGATTGCTTTTTAAATGCCAGCAGGTCCAGTTTGGCAGCGTTAAAATCCGGTGTGCGGTGATTGCGCTGATACTCAATGGAGGTTTCAATAACGCCTTCCTCATAGCCATCCCGCAGTGAAAAACGGAAAAGATTCTCCGGGTCGGATTTTTTCCGGGCAATATTGTTGAGGCCTTTGGAATCGCGGGTTTTCTTTAGAGAGATATTTAAATCACGCATCAGGTAGGGAGAAATCAACAAGAAATTCTCTTCTTTCACAAAATCCTGCGATTTTAAATTCTCGAAGAGATGTTCAATATTTTTCGGATCGCCGAACATCAACACATAGAATGGCCGGTAGGAATCGCTGTCTCCATCACGGGATTTATAGTTATAAGGGGCGACGCCGGGACGTAAGTCGAAGATGCGTCCGTCAAATTCGCTGGGGATACCGAGAAAAGCGACACGGACATTTTGTTTGAAGCAACGATCTTTAATCTGGCGAACAATTGAGATCACATCATTGTCATCCTGAAACAAATCGGTAATTACCACGCTCACCCGGGAGCTATCGGTTTGATTAATCACCAGGTCAATATTGGTTTTTTCGAAAATCCCCGGTTCGGAATAGAACGCCCTTTGATTAGCATTCTTATACTGCCGCTCGCTGATTTCCTTGATTCTTGTACCAAACTTGAACAAACGAACATCGGCAGATTTCCAACCAACACCGGCAGTCGTCTCCAACTCTTCCAGGAAACGGTTATAAGTGCTATTGCTGTTTCTACTAAATCCCAGCATGGAGGTGGTGGCGTCCAAATAGATATCGACTCGAATCGAATCTGGCAAAGCTGAATCTTTCCGGAAGATTTCATTGTTATTATACGCCCAGCTTATCTCAGGCGTCTTTTCGGTACAAGCAACTAACAGCAGTATAAGCAGCCAACTAAATTTCGGTAGATGTTTTAATAGGCGGGTGCATTTCATCATAGATACGACCTGTCATTTCGGATTTGCATTAGAACTTTTAAGATAGTGTTCCAATCGTATTCTGAACCTGTTTTAAGAAATAATAAATATTGTGTTTGTAACATTTTTAAAATTACCAATACTTTCCTAGAAAATCAACCCGCCACCCCTTAAAATTCTCAGAAACATTCTCTGAAAAACATTCATTACACAACGATTTCAGGATTATTCATCTGTGAGTGGCCGGAAAAGATAATATGCCAACTTGCAGAAATCAAATGGCCTATTTTGTTGGGAACATTAATTAGCATATTCACAGGCTTACTTAATCGTTTTTTGCATCTTTTTTGGCAGGCGGGCAAATACGACATCATAAGACTGGCGGACTAATGTTTCAATCTGTTCATCCCCCAATTCACAACTGGCAGGATCTATCTGCACCCATTTCGCCCGGGCGAGATAAGGTGCCGGGATAATACCGGGTAATTGACTGATGACATCAAACATATCATCCGGGCATTTGAAAGAATACCGGCTATCTTCCTGGAGGCCGGTAACGGTAAACATCTTACCGCCAACTTTGAAAACCAGGTTATCTTCCCAAAGAACTTCCTCAGTAGCTCCGGGTAATTTCCGGCAGATTTCTTGCACTTTAGCTGCTTTCATACAGACACTTTCTTTTCTATTACATTAACAATTAATAAAAGAGGCCCACGAAACACGCCAATTACACGAAAAGCGAATAAACAAAGTTGCTTTTCCAACAAATCGATCTGTTGGAACCAGAATATTCGAAATATTAGTCCCCTAATTTAGTTTTTTCTTTTTAAACAATTCTTTCGCGCCATTCGCGTGTTCCGCGGGCAATAACTAGACATTCCGCTACATTTAGATATTAATTAGACTTCTAAAGCTGATTTTTGGTTCTAGAAGTGAAAGTATTCTTCAAACTCGATAGTTTTATCTTTAAGTTGATACTCGCCGGTGTATTCATCCAGTTCGTATTCTCCATCCCAGTTACGCGCAACAATTTTTCTCAGGGTTAACAGAAATCGGTCAATTTCTTCGATGGTGTTATAAATGCCGAAGCTAACGCGCACCGCCCCGGGAATATCTACCCGATGATGACTGAGAATATTTTCCTCCAGTTTCCGGGTATCGTCTTCCGATAAATGCAGTAAACATTTTAAATAAGGATGTGCACAGAAACAACCGTTTCGCACGCCGATACCCCCTTCCCGGCTAAGAATTGCCGCCACTAATGCATCCGGCAAACCATCGACATTAAAGGCAACTACGCCCATACGGTTTTCCAGATTATCAGGATCATCTCCTCCATAAATTGTGATTTCAGGAAAATCCCGCAACGCCCGGAGCAAATAGCCGGTTAAATGTGTTTCGTGGGCAGCAATTTTCTCCATACCCAGCGCCTCCATTACCAACAGGGCTTTTGCCAGGGCAACAATACCAACGGTATTGGGACTGCCGGCTTCTTCTTTTTCCGGCACTTCCGCCCAGTAGGTATAATCGAAGGAAACGATATCAACCGTGCCGCCGCCAACCATATCAGGATCGCCTTCCGCGAAGGCATCTTTATCGGCAATGAGTACACCAGCGCCCAGTGGCGCATAAATCTTATGGGCAGAAAAGGCCAGGTAATCGATATGGCCAGGATCGCTTTGCGGACGCATATCGATTTTCCGATGCGGGGCCAGTTGCGCGGCATCGACCATAATCGGCACCCCAAACTGATGGCAGGTTTCAGCAAGATCATGGATATCATTCACCCATCCGGTGACGTTGGAAGCGCCGGTTACGGCAAACAACGCCACTCGCTTCCCATATTCTTCCAGGCGGGCAACCAGGTCATCTTTTTGAAGACGCCCCTTTTCATCGACGCCGATATGAACCACTTTAGTGCGGGAGCGCCAGGGTAAATCATTGGAATGATGCTCCATCGAACTCACCAGGACTATCTGATTCTCCTCCAAAGGAAATCGATGCGCTAACTTATTAATCGCCTCCGTGGCATTCTTCCCAAAAATAATCGTGTGATCTTTCTGGTCAATATTTACAAATCGGGCGACAATTTCCCGCGATTCATCATGCATGCGGGTAGACAGGGCGGATTTAAACCCGCTGCCGCGATGAACGCTGCTATACCAATGCATGAACTCATTCACTTTCTCCAGCACCGGGGTTAGAATTGGGGTGCTTGCGCCATTGTCAAAATTGACATACGATACCATTTCGCCGTTGAGTAAGGGCACTCTTTTCTCGATACCGACAACAAATTTTCGGATATTTTCCAGGCTATACGGGGGGATGGCAGCACGTTTCATACTCACTCCTTTTTATCTATTCAGAAAATTGGTTTCAGAGCAAGGCACTGCGAAAAATCAGGAGCGACAAATATTTACTGCTCCTCAAACATCAAATAACGTTATTAGAAAAGGTAGGAATATTGCTATATAGTTGCAATCAGAGAAAATTCTTTCCGGGTGCTAAACAAACACCCGGGCGATCTTATCAAAGGTGAGGTAATAAAAGTCACGATGCCAACCGGGGGCAGGAAAGATAACTGCCTGGAACCAACTGTTCATTCTTACCCTACCCAGCTCTCGACCGCTTTCCAAATCCAACAAAACGCAGTGTTCCCCTCGCCAGCGATCAAAATCATTCAAGACAATTTCCCCACTATTCGGAAAATAAAGCACATGGCTGGACATGCCGAAATTCTTCTTTTCCCAAATAGGCAACAATGCATTATTCGCAGGATTATGGCGAAAGGCCTTCAAGCGAGCATTGGCAGAATCAAAAGTCAGCAAAACTCTCCGCTTTTCATTATAGAAAGGGGGGTTAGTGACACTACCTCCCGGTAAACCGCACACAGGCAGAATCGTTTTGTTTTCCGGATCTAGTTGATTAATCCGCACAATATTAAGCGGCGTTCGCTGAACACCTTGTCCGAGCATAGAGTTAAAATATGTATGTTTGCCATTATCCATAAACCACACATCGTTTTCGCTGATCACTGCATCCCAGCCATAGGATTGCCGGCTGTTTCCGATGTAATCACACACCCAGCTTTTATCCTGCCGGAGGCATTCCCTTTGCGAATCCCAGTCGTAACGATATGTGCTACGAACACCGATAAGATAAACGCTATTCCCTTTGCTGCTTAGGCGGGCAATAGAAGGCTCCGGCGCTATTACATCATCGCATACCGGTGCCAGTGTTTCAGGGTCCAAAACGGTAATACGGGCATTCTCCTGATCGCTAAATGGCTTCATCACCAACAGCCCATTATCAAGGATGATCAGTGAGTTATAAGCAATATCGCAGGGGAGGCGAAAGGAGCGGCGCAATTCACATTCTTTACTGAGACGATGACACCAGCGACCGTATGTCACATACAGATCCCCGTTACGATGAACGGCAACCCCGGATGGCCAAAAGGGACCACCAAGCAATTTCGGAGATTTGCAGATTGTTTTTAATGAGATGAGCTCAAGTTTATGTATGCGGGCATTGGTGGTCGCTATGCCGAGGTAACGATGCTGTAGTCCGCTGCTGGTCATCAGGTAAACCTCGCCGGGCGCTCGTAAAACAACCATGTGGGCAAGGTGTAACCAACGGCGGGTTACCTGCAGTTTTTCTCCCGGTTGCATACGCAAACCGGAAAGACCGTTCACAGCTTGCAGGCGTTGTGGACCACCATCTTCAGCAGGCCAGGGGCTTTCGAAATAGCCTTTCACTCATCAGGCGTCCATGCTCGCGGCTTTAGCCGGTTTTTTCCGACCAGCAGCGACAGTGCTGACTGAAACCGGGACGCCATTCACAGCAGCGTTTCCGGAAAGTTCATCGATTAGGCGATGATCCGTCAGATCATTCACACTAACTCCGGGATGGGCGGCGGCGACATCCTGGACCACACCTTTCCGGCCATGTCCCCAGCCATGCGGGATACTGACAACACCGGGCATAATACCATCGGTAACTTCAGCGGGTAATTGAACCTCACCAACGGCGGAAGCGACAGTCACTGTTGCCTGATCTTCGATTTTTAGTTTGGCAGCATCCTCAGGATGGATCATCACGGTGCAACGATTTTTACCTTTCACCAGACGGGCGCTGTTATGCATCCAGGAATTATTACTGCGGACATGGCGGCGGCCAATAAGTAACAAGGGACGATCTTCCGTCGTAGTCGATTTATCTGTCAGTAATTGCTTAACGCGCGGGAGATCGTTTAGATAAATTTCCGGTGCCAGCTCAATTCGCTTCGAGCGGGTAAAAAGTCGCTTGGGCAGGCAGGGCGTTAAAGGGCCAAGATCAACACCATGGGGATGTTTCTTCAGCTTCCTTAAAGACAGGCCGCTGAATTTTTTCCCATCCCAATTGCCATGAGGACCACTACGCAACCCAATATCCAGTACACGATGCGGCGGCAACCAGCTTAGCCACTCCTGAAAGCGCGCCCCTAAAGATGATTTACGTTTACGGCGGCTCCGTAAACGTTGATAGAGCTCCCGAAAAATTTCCCAATCCCGTTTGCAGCCGGGTTCTGGCTCGAACAGCGCCGGAGAGTATTTCGCAGTGTTACGAACCGCGAGGAGATGAAAAACCAAATCATAATGATCATTCTCCAATCCCGACGCCGGGGGCAAAATGATATTGGCGTGACGAGTGGTTTCATTGATGTAAATATCGATAGCGACCATATACTCCAGGCTTTCCAGGGCCTTGTCCAGTTGTCCGCCATTCGGCGTTGAGAGCACCGGATTGCCAGCAATCGTTAACATCGCTTTAATCTGCCCTTCCCCGGGCGTTAAAATTTCTTCCGCCATTGCCGCGGCAGGGAATTCACCACCATTGGATGGGAGATTTCGCACCCGGCTGTGCCGTTTCGCGAAACTGCCCCGCTGTCCACGGCCAGCGGTCAACTTCACCAGATCAATAGCCGGATTGGCGAACATTGCACCGCCAGGCGCATCGAGATTACCGGTAAGAATATTGATACTGTAGATCAACCACTGGCAAAGTGCACCAAACGCCTGCGTGGAAACCCCCATACGGCCGTAGCATACCGCAGATTCCGCTCTGGCAAATTCTTTCGCCAGCTGCTTTATCTGCTTTGCTGAAATGCCAGTTACATCCGCAACTTCTGCGGGTGTATAATCGGCGACCGCAGCTTTCAAGGCATCTATGCCATCGGTAAACTCCTCCAGCCTACCCGGCTTCACCAAACCTTCGGCAAAAAGCACATTTACAAAGGCCAGCAGGAAGAGCACATCTGTGCCGGGGCGAATAAAGAGATGATCATCGGCCAACGCTGCAGATTCCGTTTTTCGGGGGTCAATCAAAACGAAACGGCCACCACGCTTCCGCAAAGCTTTCAGGCGATTTTCCATGCCCGGGGCAGTCATCATGCTGCCATTGGAGGCGAGGGGATTTGCCCCCAGCACCAGAAAAAAATCCGTGCGATCAATATCCGGGACCGGAAAGAGCAGTTGATGACCAAACATAAACAGACTGGCAAGATGATGGGGCAGTTGATCGACAGATGTTGCGGAAAAACGATTTTTACTGCCAAGCGCCCGGTTCAACTGGGTAACATAGAGCATGCTGCCGGTATTGTGCACATTGGGATTCCCAAGATATACACCGAGGGCGTTTGCACCATATTCTTCCTGAATGCTTGTAAATTTTTCTACCACTTCGTCAAATGCTTCTTCCCAGGAAATTTCTTCCCAGCCGGCATCGGTGCGGCGCTGCGGCTTCTTTAGGCGATTCGGATCATTGTAGATATCTTGAAGCGCGACCGCTTTCGGGCAGATGTGTCCTTTGCTAAGCGGATCATCTTTATCCCCGCGAATCGCCACAATCTGATTAGCTGCCAGGGTAATTTCGATACCACACATTGCCTCACAGAGATTGCAAGTGCGATAATGAATCTGTTGTACCGCGCCGTTTTTCATTGCCAGCTCCCGTTTAGACGTTATAAATTCCTTCGATTTCCGTCTCGTATTTCTCCAAAATCACCCGGCGTTTCAGCTTCATCGTCGGCGTCAGTTCCGGCTTGGACCCATCCTCGGTGACCGGCAGCCACTGGGCGGACAACAAGGCAAACTTTTTGATTTGCTCGATATGACTAAAGTCAGGATTATAACCATCAATAATTTTCTGATAGGCCCGCAGCACCTCGGGGTTTTTCACTGCATCTTCCAGCGTTGTCCAGGAAACGTTGTTTTTGCTGCACCAGTCTTTCAAAGCATCAACACTGGGGACAATCAAGGCAGACACAAATTTACGCTTCTCCCCTACTACCATGATTTGTTCAATCAGAAAGTTCTCTTTCAGTTTGTTCTCGATCGGCGCCGGAGCGACATATTTGCCACCGGATGTTTTCAGCAATTGTTTCTTACGATCGGTGATTTTCAGGAATTGTTTCCCACCCGGGCCATCAATCAGCTTGCCGATATCCCCGGTACAAAACCAGGTTTCCCCATCAATATCTTTCATCACCTTCGCCGTTTCTTCCGGCTTATTGTAATAACCCATCATGATATTCGGTCCCTTGGCAAGAATTTCTCCCTCGTCCTTGGCGTAGGTGCCATCGCTATCATCTATCATTAAATCGACTTTATCGATAGAATAACCAACGGTGCCCAGCAACGAACCATTTTCGACAAAACGGCCGACAGTAAGCACCGGTGATGTTTCCGTTAAGCCATATCCTTCCCGCACCGGAATACCGGCAGCGGAAAATACCTGGGCTATCTTCCGGGGGCAGGCCGCCGCACCACTGACAATACCGCGCACATTTCCACCGACACCTTCCCGCCACTTCGAGAAGATGAGTTTATCAGCAATCTTCCACTTTAAACCATCCTGCTTTTGATCATATTCGTAATCATCGGTAAGGCTCAGCGCCCAGAAAAACAATTTTTTCTTAACGCCGCTCAGCGCCAACCCTTTATTGTAAATTGCTTCATACACTTTTTCCAGCAATCTCGGCACCGTGGTAAAGAAGACCGGTTTAACCGATTTCAGATCCCCATCTTCACCGCCAAGATTATCCACACCAACAAAGTGGATACTGACCCCTTTGTAGATATAACCATAAAGCACTGCACGCTCAAAAATATGACAGAGCGGCAGAAAGCTAAGCACTTTTTCTCCGGATTTGTCCACCTGGAGAATTTCAATAGTTTCCAAAACGACATGAACAATATTGGTATGAGAGAGCATAACCCCCTTGGGATTACCGGTGGTGCCGGAAGTATAAATGATCGTTGCCAGTTCATCCGGCTTTATTTTCTCCCGGAGTTTTGCGACTTTTTCATGATCGGCATCGCCAAACATATCTTTCCAGTAGGGTTTCCCCGGTTGTTTGTCAAAGGTGAAGATCTGCTTCAGTGACGGTACTTTCTTTTGGGCGATTTCGGTTTTTTCGTAAAGATCGCCACTGCCAACAAAACAGTATTTCACTTCGGCATCGTTAAAGATGTATTCATAGTCCGCGGCGCTAATGGTAGGATAGACCGGCACGTTGATCGCCCCGATTTGCTGGATGCCCAGGTCGACAATCGCCCATTCCGGACGATTTTTATAGGTTGCCACGGCAATTTTATCCCCGGGCTTTACACCGAGTTTCAGCAGACCGGTGCTGACCTGGTTACCTAAATCAATGACCTCCTGCGTGCTGTAATAGATCCACTCTCCCTCTGGGCGATGTGCCATACATTCTGCTTGCGGTTGTTTTTCATTTTGATAGTAAATGAAATCAAATAATCTGGTCAGTTCCATAGTTTGCATCCCGGTTTTTGATAATCTTTCAGGTTTTCTGCTTCGGCTTATTTCTTAAATCGTAAAGCCGGTTATCCAGCTTGGAATATAGCAATTTTCGGAGACTTCTCAAAATGCCGGCAAGGGCCTTTTTTAAGAAATTTTCCGGAAATCATTTAGGCCTGGGAGGCTTTCATTAGTTTGCGGCGAGCCAGTCCGATGCGGAACTCATCACGGTAATGATCGATCAGTGCCTGGCGGGCGGTTAGGGTGGGATTCACCGGTTCATTTTTAGCCAAATGGATAATTTGTCGATAATACCAGGCTGCACCCGCCTGTGCGTTCAATGCTTTCAGCGAACTATTATTACTATTCGGTCCCCAGAAACCGTTTCCCAGTCGAATATTGTCTTCGTATCGAATCGCCGCAGTCGCATTATCTGCAATTAAACGGTTGGGCAGATCCGGTTCCGAGCATAATGGCCGGGCTATACCGATAATATCCACGGCTTCGCTTTCCAGGGTTTCGCTCATAAATTCAGCATTGCGGAATCCGCCGGTAACCGCCAGGGGCATTTTGGCGACTTCCCGTATCGCTTTCGCGTATTCCAGGAAGTAAGCTTCCCGCTTTCGAGTACTTTCCCGCAACGGTTCTTCAATGTTCTTGCTTTTTCCTTTATAATTCAACAATCGCGGTTGCTCATATGTGCCGCCGGAAATTTCCAGAAGATCGACGGGTTCTTCATTCAGCCATTCGACCACCTGTTGAGATTCCTTCAGGTTAAAACCGCCTTTCTGAAAATCCGCAGAGTTTAATTTAATCGCAACCGGATAATCATTCCCGACGGCTTTCCGAACTGCCCGGACAGTTTCCAGGAGCAGGCGGGCGCGGTTTTCCAAACTGCCCCCCCACTGGTCGTTACGGCGATTGGTAATCGGGGATAAAAACTGACTGATGAGATATCCATGGGCGCCATGCACCTGCACACCGGTAAAGCCGGTTTCCTGAGCAACTTTTGCCACCCGGGCGTACTGTTGAATAATTTCCGGAATTTCCTGCTCGCCCAATGCACGCGGGCGGGCAAAATTGCCGAGAATTTTTAATTGCACATCAGATGCCGAGACCGGTTTTCCACTAACCAGGCGGGTGCATTGCCTGCCGGGGTGACTAATTTGCATCCAGAGATGAGTGTCATCTACCGTGGCAGCGGCAGCCCAGGCGCGAAGCATTTCTTCGCCGCCATTATGATCGATGACCACATTGCCGGGGCGTTCCAGGTAACGATGATCAACCATTACGTTGCCGCTGACTAATACACCACAGCCGCCCTCGGCCCAGGTTTTATAGAGTTGCGCATGAAGATCAGTCGCTTTACCATCGGGCGTTGCCAGTCCTTCCGTCATCGCAGATTTAAATAAGCGATTCTTCAAAACTGCACCACAGGGCAACGTTAGGGAACGACCAAGCATATTACTCATTTTCCACTCCGGATATTTATTAGATCAACAGGCAAAACATCTACATTAAAATTTACCGCTATATGTTCTTAGAAAACCGCTTCTGTCTCCTTTAAGACCGTCAGACTTTCCGCAGACAATAACGTTTTTGCCAGTCCAGCAGCTTTTGGCAACTCATAAACGAAGAAAAATTTCATTACATGAATTTTGCCCTGGTAGAACTGTTTTTCCCCGTCGCTTAACGCGACATTGCTTAATGCCTGTTCGGAAATCACCCCTTGTTTCAACCACTGCCAGGCGACTGTTACCAAACCAAACAATTCCATATAAACCGTTGCGTCGGCGAGGAATAATTCAATATCGCCTTTCTGGGCAATTGCCGCGAGGTGCTGAGTGACATCCGCTAATCGTTTCAGCTCTTTTCCGAGCAACTGGCTATAATTTTTCAGTGATTGAATCGCGCCGGCTGCCTGCAGCGTTTCCTGGATTTCCCCCATCAATAAACGGAAAGCGGCGCCGTTATCCATAACAACTTTTCGTCCCAATAAGTCTAAAGATTGTATACCGGTGGTTCCTTCATAAAGGGCCATAATACGGATATCGCGATAATACTGCTCCATGGGAAAATCCTTACAGTATCCATAGCCGCCAAGAATCTGAATACCATTACTAACGGAGCGAATCCCTTCTTCAGAGGGATAGGTTTTACAAACCGGAGTTAAAATTTCCAGCAGCATATCGTATTTTTTCTTCTCATCGCCTTCGCTGACATGCATTAAGTCTGAGTAACGCGCACACTGAATCGCCAGGCTAATCGAACCTTCGCTAATCGCCCGTTGAACTAAAAGCATCCGCCGAATATCGGGGTGATTGATAATCAGGGTTTGCGGTTGATCCAGACTACGATCTCCCCAACGGCGTCCCTGCGGGCGCTCATTGGCATATTGCAGCGAAGCATGATATGCCGCAGAAGCAATTGACGATGCGCCGATGCCGACAGCAATCCGCGCCCCATTCATCATCTGAAACATATAGGCCAGACCACGATGGGCTTCCCCGACCAGATAGCCATGGCAGTTATCATTTTCTCCCATAGAGAGATGGGTGGTGACGTAACCGTTCTGCCCCATTTTATGAAAGATGCCGGCGGTAATCACATCATTCGCTACCAACTGGCCATTTTCCAGGCGATGCTTCGGTACCACAAACAATGATATTCCTTTGGTGCCTTTCGGCGCACCGTCGATGCGAGCGAGCATTAGGTGTATCACATTTTCCGTGCTCTCATAATCGCCACTGGAGATAAAGATTTTCGTGCCTTGAATTTTGTAACTGCCATCGTCCTGCGGTGTGGCAGAAGTGGTAATATCCGACAATGAGCTACCCGCCTGCGGCTCGGTAAGGGCCATGGTGCCCTGCCATTTCCCGGCCATCATATTTGGTACATAGGTTTCCTTTAATTCATCGCTGCCAAATGAAACGATCAGGCGAGCGGCACCACCGGTCAGTCCCGGATAGCCGGTAAGATTATTGTTAGCAGCTTCGAAAATATATTCTGCCACAAAGGCAATCATGTGCGGTAGCTGCATTCCCCCATCGTCGTAGGAAAATGTTGAACCAATCCAGCCGTTCTCCCCCATCGCTTTCATCACTTTTGCCACCTGCGGATGTACCGTCACTTTCCCGTCTTCAAACAGCACACCAAAGCGATCGCACTCTTCCAGATAAGGGAACATATGATCATCCGCCAGTTGCTTGGCTGCGTCGAGCATCATGTCCAGCGTTTCGCTTTCGTGGTCCGCAAAGTAAGGATATTCCGTTAATTCCGCAGCGCGGTGTACTTCGTTAACGAGGAACTTCAGGTTACGCATATCGACATATTCACTGGCCATATTTTCTCCTTTTGACCCAAGCAGGGTTATTTCTTGATTATTTCCTTACTGAGCGATAGATTCTCACACGTTGGGTAATTTTTTACGAAAAACCGAACACTGTTCAATAATACAAATTATTCCGCTAACGCGCCAAAGATAATTCAACAAAAAATTTATTTTTCGGAGCTTGAGAAAATGCTGGAAAACCAGGTCCTTCCCACGGAACAACAGATAAAGCAGCTAATGAGCGCCCCGAACGATACACCGTTGGTAATGGTGAACATCCTGCACTTTAAAACGCATACCGATAATGGCGAGGAAAGCGGCGCGGCGGCCTACCAACGGTATAGTAAGAATGTGCTGCCACTACTGCAGAAAGCCGGTGGCAAAGTTCTCTGGCAGGGAACTGTGCAATATACCATTATCGGAGATGATGAGCAGTCCCCGCACATGTTTCTGCTGGTTGAATATCCCTCCCAGCAGCATTTTTTAAGCATGATTATGAGCGAAGAATATCGTCACATTTCCAGTGACCGCACTATTGCCCTGGAATATGGTGGCCTCTATGCGACGACAACCAACTATGCGATTTGGAATCAACCATCAGAAAAATCAGAGGAGTGATATGCCCAGTCTGCGAAGCCGCTTACTGCGGGCTTATTTAAAATATCGTTCTTCGCGCTACGACATCTCTGCACCGATTGCAAATCGGCGGGAACTCCTTAACCAGGTGGGAGAACGTTTCCCGCTTCCCAGAAATTTAATTTGCCGCAAAGCGAATGTCGGTGCTGTTCCCTGTGAGTGGCTCACTTTTCCTGATGCTCCTGCAGACAAACTTTTGTTTTATATTCACGGTGGCGGCTATGTTTCCGGCTCACCGCGCTCTCACCGCCACCTCGTTGCATCCCTGGCAAAGCAGAGCAACATTCCAGCACTATTGATTGATTATCGATTGGCACCGGAGCATCCGTTTCCTGCGGGTCTTACCGATGTTTTAACCGCATATAAAGCATTGCTGGCGGAAGGATTTTCCGCAGAGAACATTATTATCGCCGGAGATTCCGCCGGTGGCGGGATGTCATTATCGTTACTAATTTCTTTACGCAGTGAAAATATACCTTTACCAAAAGCAGCGATCCTGCTTTCTCCCTGGACGGATCTGACCGTCAGCGGCGACTCGATTGAAAATCGCCAGCATTCTGATCCCTACTTACGGCGGGATGCAATTGATCTCTTTGTTAAACATTATTGCCAGGAGGCGAGTCCCGGACATCCACTAATTTCTCCCCTCTTCGCAGATTTGCAAGGCTTGCCGCCATTATTCATCCAGGCGGGAAACGATGAAATATTGTTGGATGACAGTATTCGTCTGGCAGAAAATGCCCGCACAGCCGGCGTTGATGTAGACATCACTATTTGGCCGCATATGTGGCATGTTTGGCAGTTCTTCATACACTTGCTCCCGGAAAGTCGCCGGGCGAATCGCGATATCGCAAACTTTATAAAAAGCACCTTTAACCAGAAAACGGAGCCGAAGGCCTATGAATATTCTACGCACCCCGGATGAACGATTTGAAAATCTGCCCGGTTATCCATTTCAGCCCCACTATAGCGAAGTTGCGGACCAACTGCGCATGCATTACGTAGATGAAGGCGAGAATCCCGATGAAGTGGTTCTGATGCTTCACGGAGAGCCTTCCTGGTCTTACCTCTACCGTAAAATGATTCCTGTGGTTAAGGAAGCGGGTTACCGGGTAATTGCGCCGGATTTGATTGGTTTTGGCCGGTCAGACAAACCGGCGGACCGGAAAGCATATTCCTATCAATCTCACATGGACTGGCTGGTTCAGTTAATAAAGAATCTGGATTTAAAGAATATCACTTTGGTTTGCCAGGATTGGGGCGGCTTGCTGGGCTTAAGAATGGCAGCAGAGAATCCTGAAAGGTTCAAAAGAATTGTCGTCGCAAACACCACTTTGCCGACCGGCGACCTGAAAGCGCCATTGATATTTAAAATCTGGCAATTTTACGCCCAGATGATTCCTCGTTTTAATGCCGGTAGAATTGTTGCACTGGGCTGCGTTAATAAGCCCTCTCCGGAAATCCGCGCTGCTTACAATGCCCCTTACCCCGATGAAAGTTATAAAGCCGGGGCACGCATGTTTCCCAAACTGGTCCCCATTCGCCCCGATGATCCCGCCAGCGATGCGAACCGTGCAGCATGGGAAGTATTGAAAAAATGGGAAAAGCCATTACTTACAGCGTTTAGTGACTCCGATCCGATTATGCGCGGACTGGACAAATATTTCCGAAAAGTAGTTCCCGGCGCAGAGGGGCAAGCCCATACAACCATCAAAAAAGCCGGGCATTTTCTTCAGGAAGATAAAGGGGAAGTATTGGCTGAAGCGGTGGTGAAGTTTATTCAGGCGAATCCGTAAGAATGGGCAAATAGGCAAATGGGCAAATTTGCAGATGAGCAGATGAGCAGATGAGCAGATGAGCAGATGAGCAGATGAGCAGATGAGCAGATGAGCAGATGAGCAGATGAGCAGCATGATACTCATAGAATAGGTAAGACAAGCTATTTTTACTCTACAAATTTACAAGATTGCCCATTTGCCCATTTGCCCATTTAATCAACTCAGCAAGTATCCTTTCGCGATCTTCTCAAACTCGGCCAGCTGTTTTTTCCGCCAGCTGTATCCGCGTCTTAGCTCTTTCGCCATCAATTTGGAGACATCGGGGGCACATTCCAGACTGGCACGGGCATTTAGCAAGAGCGCGCGGGTGCGGCGGGAGAGGACATCCTCCAAAGTTCTGGCCATCTCATTTCTTACCGCCCAAACCACCTCCGCCCGGGTATAGGGCAAATCAGGATGCAGTTTTTCTCCCAGTTCCGGTTTTTTATCTACGAGGCGCTGAATAAAAATTGAATCGGTGCCATAATAGGACAGCGGCTCACTTTCATCAATGTCCTTTAGCCAGCCATGAATACGGAGGTCTTTCGTGCGGCATGCTTTGCTGTTCAATCCTGCGACCATTGCCGCCTGGTCGATCACATCTTCCCCCATTTTGCGATAAGTTGTCCACTTTCCACCAGTGACCGTTACCAATCCGGATGCTGATACTACGATATAATGATCACGGGAAATATCCGCAGTATTCTCCGCTCCTTCCGGACTTACCAACGGCCTAAGTCCGGCAAAAACACTGAGCACATCTTCCCGATGGGGATCTTTGGTGAGATACTGTGCGGCATGTTTGAGGATAAATTCAATCTCTTCTTCCAGGGCAACCGGCTCCAAACTGGGCGTCTCGACCGGAGTGTCTGTGGTACCAACAATAACACGATTGTGCCAGGGCACGGCGAAGAGCACTCTTCCATCATCAGTTTGCGGAACCATGACTGCGGTGTCGCTGGGGAGGAATTCTTTGTCCAAAACAATGTGAACGCCCTGGCTGGGAGATATTATTTTAGCGGCGGAAGGATTATCCATTCTCAACACTTCATCGGTAAAAACGCCGGTGGCATTAATTACTACCCGTCCATTGATTTTATACTCCTTACCGCTTTCTTCGTCCCGGGCTTTAACCCCGATAATCATATTGCCGGATTTCAAGAGGCCGGTAACGCGCATATAATTAATCGCAACAGCACCTTGGTCAACAGCAGTTTGGGCTAGATTTATTGCCAGGCGGGAATCGTCGAATTGCCCGTCATAATAAATGACGCCACCGCGTAAGCCTTTTGGCTCCAAAGTGGGTATTTTTTCCAACGTCTCTTCCCGGGAGAGATTCTTCGAGGGACCTAAGCCGAGCTTCCCGGCGAGTAAATCGTACACTTTTAGACCGACACCATAAAACGGTCCTTCCCACCAATCATAATTAGGGACAATGAAAGCCTGATGGGAAACCAGGTGCGGCGCATTTTGAATCAATAAACCGCGCTCGTGCAGCGCTTCGATGACCAAAGAAACATTTCCCTGCTGCAGATAACGAACACCGCCATGCACCAGCTTTGTGCTCCGGCTCGATGTGCCTTTGGAAAAATCATGTTGTTCCAACAACAAGGTTTTATACCCGCGGGAGGCCGCATCGACCGCCGCTCCCAAACCGGTAGCACCGCCGCCGATAATTATTACGTCCCAAAACTTCGGTGGATCTTTTTTAAAAATGTTGATGAACTGCTCGCGCTGCATGTGGAATTCCTGTTAAAAATTGAGATTATGATTAACCGATTTGATTTTAGAGATTAAAAAATCCGTAAAAAATGATTGCTGCCGCATAAGCAGGATTGCCACCTTTAAACCAACCTTCCCGGGAGCTATTGATCCAGATTGTGCCATCAGATTCAACATTGCCTATCTGGTTGCCTTCCCGCCAAACTTCCCCTTTCGATGTAATATCGCCGACCTTATTACCGGCTTTCCAGACTTCCCCATCTTTGGTGATATCCCCTTCTTTGTTTCCGGAGACCCAAATTTCCCCATCAGCAGTAATGTCCCCGGCTTTATCACCATTAATCCAGACTTCCCCTTCAGCAGTTACCTCGATAAGGGTCGATCCGTAAAGTTCGATGCGTTGTGGAGTCAATTTTTTAGGCGCAGCGGATGATTTTTTTGTGTTGGTCCTGGCCGTTGTTTTTGCTTTTACTGCCTCTGCAACTTTGGCCGCCTCTGCATTCGTTTTAATTGTCGCAATCGCCTTGGTATACAGCTGCTCGCGCTCGGCGGTCGGTTTCGGCTGATGGCCGACAGCTTTATCAAATTCCGCTCCTAGATTTAGCAGATGCAAGCTGTATTGTAATTTAGCAATCTCATCTTCCGCCCGGTACGCCGGTATTTTATCGACATAAGTGGAAATCTGATCGGTGCCGGCAAGGTGCTGTTCAATTCTATTTGACATTTCCTGATTATAGCGATCGATACTGGTGAGTTCCCGTTCTACCTGCTGTTTTAAATCGCGAACGTTAACTTTTGTTGTCTTGCCCTCGATACTTTCCAGGTAGCTCAAATCCTGCTGTGCATTTGTTTTCCAGGTGGTCATTTCCTCGGTAAAGGCTTTTATCTTCTCTTCAGTTAATGGCGCAGTTGGTACCGGAGAACCAAACCAGGAACGGTTGCTGGGATGCATACGTTCCCGAATTTTGGCGACCTTCGTTGTTACGTCGCCCAGGGCATCTTCCTGTGCGGTACCCTGATCATTAGTTTGTTTCTCAGTTGTTACTTCAGCTTGCTTCTCCGCTGTTACATCGCCTAAGGCCTTTTCCTGCGCAGCAGCACTGGCAAGCTGATCATTAATTTGCTTCTCCACCGCCAGCACTTTTTGAGCAACGACAATCGCTTGCGGGTGTGCAGGATTAGCCAATCCGCGATACTGCCGCTTGAGGTCGTTTACCCGGCGAAACAGGTTCTCTTGTAGGCGTTGATAGTCAGCGGGTTTATACTCGTTTAGTTGACGAATGAATCCATCGGTCTGCCGATCTATAGCGCCCAAAAGATTCAAATCCGTCGCTGAAAGCTGATTGGCTACGGCAGGGTTTGCCGGCTGCGGTTTTGTCAATACTTCCATCTGTGATTTCAAGGCATTCAGCCGTTCCTGGGCTGAAGTCCATGATGGATCACTTTTATTGGGGGAGGACTGCAGCTGAGATTCCGCGCTCTCGATCATCCGTGCGATACGTTTCAGTTTAGATGCCTGGTTGGCAGCGGCCCCGGCAATTTGTTTCTCAGCGCGATCAATTTCATAAATAGCCGCTTTGATATTGTTATCAGCCGGCTGCTGAGCGGAAACGGTCGCAACAAAAATCAAGATCAAAAAGACAGTAACGATGAAAGTGTTTATCAAATCCATTCTCTACTCTCCTTATTTTTAGGTAATTAATCTGAATTACAAACTGAGCAGAAATCCGTTGATTATCATTTTTCTTTTGCCCACCCTTTTGCATGGCTAACCGCCAGTTGCCAGCGAGTGCGCTGTTTATTCATTTTAGCACTATCTGTTGACGGATCAAATCGGCGATCCACCTGCCATTGTTTGGCAATTTCGCCCTGATCCTTCCAGAAACCGACGGCCAATCCGGCAAGATAAGCCGCACCAAGCGCCGTGGTTTCCTGAATCTTCGGACGCAATACCGGCACATTTAGCAAGTCGGCCTGTATTTGCATCAGCAGGTTATTCGCAGTTGCACCGCCATCAGCGCGTAATTCGCTCAGTTTAATACCAGCATCGGCCTCCATCGCTGTAACGACGTCTGCAGTCTGGTGCGCAATGCTTTCCAGCGCTGCCCGGGCAATATGCGCTTCGGTGGTGCCACGGGTCAGTCCAACAATCGCTCCCCGCGCATATTGATCCCAATGAGGAGCGCCCAACCCGGTAAATGCCGGGACCAGGAAGACATCATCTGTATCCTCGACCGAGGCTGCCAGCGCTTCAATTTCCGGCGCACTGTCAATAATTTTCAATCCGTCCCGCAGCCATTGCACTACAGCACCGGCGATAAAGACACTACCCTCCAGCGCATATTGCATCGGGCCATCCCCCAACTGCCAGGCAACAGTCGATAAAAGATTATTCTGGGAAGCGACAGATTTTTCGCCGGTAAACATCAACATAAAGCAACCGGTGCCATATGTATTTTTTACCATGCCATTACGATTACAAACCTGACCAAACAAAGCAGCCTGCTGATCTCCGGCGATACCGGCAACTGGCAAAGATTCAGCAAAGATTCCTTCAGCGGTGTGACCGTAAACTTCGCTGGAAGAACGCACCTCCGGCAAAATACTGCGCGGGATATTGAGAATGCTCAAAAGGGTATCATCCCATTCGCCACTATGGATATTGAACATCAATGTGCGGGAAGCATTGGAAACATCGGTGATATGTAGCGCACCTCCGCTTAACTGCCAGACCAGCCAACTATCAATAGTGCCGAAGGCCAGCTTCCCAGCTGTGGCTTTTTCCCGGGCGCCGGGCACATTATCGAGAAGCCATTGCACCTTCGTGCCGGAAAAATAGGCATCCAATACCAGTCCGGTTTTCTCCTGAAAGATTTTTGCCTTTCCCTGCGTCCGAAGAGTGTCGCAGATGCCAGCGGTTCGACGGTCCTGCCAGACAATGGCATTATGAATGGGCTCACCGGTTTCACGATCCCAAACAACTGTTGTTTCCCGCTGATTGGTGATCCCGATTGCCGCAATCTCAGACAGTTTAACTTCATTTTCTGAAAGTACATTTTTAGCGACTGCCCACTGGGATTGCCATATCTCATTGGCATTATGTTCCACCCAACCGGGTTTGGGGAAAATCTGGCGGAATTCCTGTTGAGAGACGCCGGCGATCTCTCCCGAATGATCAAACAATATTGCCCGTGAACTGGTAGTTCCCTGATCTAGCGTAAGCACGTATTTCATCGTCGTTCCTCTTCAGTTTGGTCAGCTATAGAAAGTAATGGCGTGGGGGGAAAAGTGCAAGGGGGGATTGGAGATGAGATCGTTGTTCGTTGATCGCTGCTCGTTGTTCGCTTTTAATTAGTAGATATCAGAGAATGTTTTTCATAGCTTTTGCGAGCAACGAACAACGAATATTCATTCATCTTCATCCTTCCGGCGTTTCTTTTTGCGCTGGCGGACGGCTTCGCGGAGTATATATTCGATCTGCCCGTTCAGGCTGCGCAGCTCATCTTTTGCCCAGGCGTTCAGATCGTCCCATAATTCCGGGTTTATACGAAGTAATACAGATTTCTTTTTTGACATAATTCTACCCGATTGTGATCGGTTATTCTGAAAATTTCAAATGAATAGCAAAAGTTCCCCGGGGATTGGCCGGGGAACTCATTTTCATTCATGGAATGAAATTTTGAGTGCATTATTAATACAATGATCCGGTATTGATAATTGGTTGTGTCGCCCGGTCGGAGCAAAGCACGACCATCAAGTTGCTAACCATGTTGGCTTTGCGCTCCTCATCCAGTTCAATCACTCCTTCTTCTTTTAGGTGATTCAGCGCCATTTGCACCATCCCGACTGCGCCGTCGACGATCTTGGTGCGCGCATCGATAATTGCTTCCGCCTGCTGGCGCTGCAACATGGCACTAGCAATTTCCGGGGCATAAGCGAGGTGATTAATTCGTGCTTCATCAACAACAACGCCGGCGGTATCGACCCTGTCCTGAATTTCTGTTTTTAATCCTTCGGATACTTCATCGATGGATGAGCGCAGACTTAACATTTCACCTTCGGTGTCATCATAGGAATAACGGCTGGCGAGATGGCGCACTGCCGACTCCGACTGCACCCGCACGTAATGCTCAAAATCATCAACTTGAAATACCGCATGTGCTGTATCGACGACCCGCCAGACCACTACCGCGGAAATCATAATTGGATTTCCTTTTTTATCATTCACCTTCAGTTTATCACTATCGAAATTGCGTACTCGCAGGGAGATCTTCTTCCGGCTGTAAAAGGGGTTTGCCCAGCGGAACCCGGACTCCTTTTCGGTGCCCTTGTATTTACCGAACAATAACAGTACTACGCCTTCATTTGGTTCGACAGTAAAAAAACCTCTTGCCGTGATTATTATTGTAGGAATCATAAGAATGGAAAAAAGTAAAAGCGGAATCCCGGCGGAATCCATATACTGATCAATCCAACTAATCGCCTGAATAAAACTCAGGATAGTAACAGCGATCATTGCTAAAACGACGATCAACATCGTCCAACCGCTCATCTGTTTGGTCACTTTTTCTTGTATCATGGCGCTCTCCTTTACATAATGATATTAAAATGATATCAGTTCAATATACTACATACTTAGCAGAATGTTATTGTTTTTTTTAATTTTTGAAAAAAAAGTAGAATTAACGAGGATTAAAAAACTGGAAGTAAATTCGTAGATATAAAGGAAGGGAATATTCCAAAATAAAGCTGCATGCAAAGCAATCACTTACAGCTTTGCATGCAGTTTCATAAGCAAGCTACTTTAACAGCATCATTTTTCGGGATTGCTGAAATTGTGCGGATTCGAAACGATAGAGGTACAGGCCACTGGCGACGGGATGCCCTTTAGCATCTCGCCCATCCCACTGGATTTCATACTGACCGGCGGCATTTTGCTCATCCAACAATACCCGCACTTGCTGACCAAGGGTATTATAAATCGTAATATTGACATTTGCAGCAATTGGCAACTCGTAACGAATGGTCGTTGACGGGTTAAACGGATTGGGATAATTGGCACTAACCGCAAATTGCTTCGGTAAATTGCCGGGAATATCTGCTACTGCAACCGGATTATTGGTCAGCTGTAAATCATCGATAAACCAATCATCATTTGGGAAAAAGCCAGTGCCGCCAATACTGCGAAAGCGCACCTGAAACTGACTGTGGAAAAAAGTGCCGGCTCCTGCATCCAGGCCGTCCAGGGAAATTTCTTCTGCGGTAAAAGGTTGCAATGGCATACCATCATAGCCAACGATTGGCACCCATTCATCTTCGCTATTTTTGAAGTAAACGAGCAAGCTATCCCCGGGCTGGGGCATATTACCTAATCCCTGCGCTTGATAATAATAGGAGAAAATCATACCACTGCCGGCAACACCGCTTAAATCAAGTGGTTTTAAATCCAGCGTGTCGCCACCAACCGGATGCCCGTTCAGATTTAGTGCATATCCTCCACTGGGTGGATTATCCGCTTTGTCATTTACCTCAGCATTGCGATTCAGCCAGGTACCACTGTTCGGCTCACCGGGCAGATTGAAATTATCGATAAAGGGGACACTTAACGGAGTGCCAAGCGGCTGAGTCGGTTCGCTTTCATTTGCAGGATCTTCATTATCCAGCACGGTTATATACCAATCAAAATACCCGGGTTCCGGTAAATCATATATTGCCGTATCACTACTGGCGGTATCACTGCTGGACCTTTCAATTGTCGCCACCCACTCTTCCCCGCGATAAAGATTTATCCCGGCATAGTCATCCATCGGTGTACCGTCGATATTTGCAGCCGGTGCATCCCAATACAATTGGATTTGAGTATCATTCCCACTCAGGTTAAAATTCGTTGCGCCATTGGGTGTTGGCGATCCTCCGGCAATCCAGGCAGCTTCTATGGTTCCGCCACTGAGACCATTACTGTCAATAACAGCATAGATCAAATAGCGATAGAGTTCTCCGTCAACCAGTCCGCTGTCCAGAAAACTTTCCAGGCCACCGGCAATCGAATCGACAATCTCGCCATTTCGTTCCACAACAATATGAAACGCATCAGCAGACAATGTATCGCCGGATAAAATCGAGCGGGGATCGCTCCATTGCAGAGACATTTCGGATGCCATGGTATAATCGCTGTATGCCGTTAACATTTCCGGTGCTTCCGGTGCCAGTGGTAATTCCAGCAAATTGGGTTTGAACATTGCCAGGGCCCACTCCATACGCTCAAACTGTCCCGGGGTAAATTCGTACATGCAGGCATCGGAGGAATAGTCCATAAAATTATGGATCGGATCCTCTCCCGGACTGGGACAGGTATCACGGCCAATTGGGCAACCGGAGGCTGGTGATGCTTCTGCCGGCGTATCATCAACTTCATCCCCCGGTGCACTACAGCCTCCCTGGAATGTGTGATAAAGTCCGACATAATGGCCAACTTCATGAGTGCCGGTTGCACCCAAATTAAAAGGAGCGGCATTTCCTCCCGGGGCAGATTCATTCAAACAAACAACACCATGCATAAAGCTTTCTTCGGGAAACATCCAGGGGAAAGTCGCCCACCCCAACAAGCCCTGGCCCAAATTGGCCCAATAATAATTCAAGGTCGTTGCCGGGTCGATTGCCAGCGCTTGTTTCATTTGCGCTTCTTCGGGAGATTCGTAACCGACATTATACCAGGCATCGTTGGCAATCGTATCCACGTGTGTAATGAAGAAAGAAACACCGGCATCCTCAAAAGCTGCATTCATGGAGTCGATTTGTGCTTCCAATTGCCAGTAATCGACCATTCCGGCGCCGCTGCTACTGGTAATGATATGGAAAGCAACCCCGATGCGTCCTAGAATGGTGCTGTTTTCCCCATTATTCCGCGGGGTCAAAATGTCATGTGAAATTGTTTCCGGATTGATATCAGCTGTAGCGCAACGAATCATTTCCACCATATTTCCGTTATTGTTTCGCACCATCACTTTCGACAAATCACCTTGCGCAATAACTCCTGACACTAGCAGAACTATTAATAAAACAACCTTCTGAATCATCTTCTCCTCACAATACTTTTAAATCAATCACTTCGCCATCAGACGTCAATCAATCATTCACTATTTCAACAATATCATTTTGCGCACTTTTTGAAACTTGTCAGCGCCATTCGATGCAACAAAGCGATAGATGTAAATGCCGCTGGCGACCTGCTGACCTTGCTCATTAATGCCATCCCAAACTACCTGATGATAACCGGCGTTCTTGCGATCATTAACCAGGGTGCGAACACGCTGTCCCAGCATGTTGTAGATATTTAATGCCACGCTGCTATTGGATGGCAGCTGATACTGAATCAGCGTTGAGGGATTAAACGGGTTTGGATAATTGGGGCTGATATCGTACGTCATCGGTAATCCTTCCGGCAATTCAATGCCCACTAAGCTAGCTTCTCCCGAGAGATAAACAGATATAGTGTCGACATTTGGCGCCGTATGGATAATATGCAGCCAGCCGGTTTCCAGACCGGTTTGAGTTGGTGAGAATTCTACGACCAGATCTTCGTGAGTGCCACCGAGTACGGAGAATACCGGTTGATCGACGCTGAAGACCGGATTGGTGGAAACAACATTAAGCACCTCCAAGAAATTCAAGCCCACATTCTGCACCTCAAAACTGGCTGTAGTGGTATTACCGGCAATAACCGGGGGCATATGAAGTGAATCCGTTTCAGTCGCGATATGAGCCTGGGGAATTCCGAAGAAGATGTTATCCACAAACCAGTCGTCGACGGGATTAAACGGATTAGGATTTGCCCTGATGCTGAGCCGGAATTGAAAAGAATCATGAAAGACAGTACCAGCGGAGAGGGTCAACGTGTCCAGATCAATCCGCTCCTCTGTAAATGGTTGCAACTCGGTTCCACCATAACCGAGAATTCTCAGCCAGTCCCCTTGTTCATTTTTCATGAACAGACGAAGACTGTCATTCTCACTGGGCGCTGCGCCATTGCCCTGCGGCTGATAATGATATGAAAGCACTAAACCACTGCCAGCAGCATCGCTGAGGTCCACGGGGCGCATTTCCAGCACATCTCGGCCATTAATATTGCCGTTGAGATTTAGGGTGTAAGGGGCACTGGGAGGATTGACTGCCCGGGTATCTATTTCGGCCTGAAAGTGTGTCCAGTACCCAAAGAATGGCTCACCCGGTTGAACGAGATAGTCGATAACCGGCCATTGCAACGGAGACAGAAATTCGGGAGAAGTCGTGCTGATATTTGCTTCAGTTTCATTATCGACAGCAGCGATGTACCAGTAGTAGTAGCCCGGTTCTGGCAAGATATAAGTTGCCGAATCAGTTGCCGAAGTATCTGAGGAATTCCGTTCAAAAGTATGCACCCAAACGCTATCCCGATATAAGCGAACACCGGCAAAATCATCCATCGGTGTGCCATCAATATTTTTAGAAGGATTAATCCAGGAAAAGCTCACTTGCTCAGTATTTCCATTAGCGATAATTTCTGTGGGAGGATTCGGTTCCGGCGCGCCACCGGCGATCCAGCTGGCATCGCGTGGTAAGCTACGCACGCCATTTGTATCGATCCGGGTATAAATACGATAATTGTATCGGCTGCCATCTTCCAGACTGCTATCGACATAGGTGCTGCTACCATCATTGAGTGAATCCACCAAAGCACCATTTCTTTCGATCATAATATGGTAACTACCTACGTTGAGGGTATCGCCACCGAGCGTGCGCTCCGGATTTATCCACTCCAGCCCCATTGAATTCGGGGTTTGGTAATCGCTGTAGACGCTGAAAGATTCCGGTGACTGCGGCGCAGTAAAACCAGTAAGCAGACTGGGTTTGTAATTTTGAACGGCCCAGTTCATTCGATCTGCCTGGCCGGGCGTAAACTCGTACATACAAGCATCACTGCTATAATCCATGTAATTATGGATCGGGTCTTCGCCAGGCGCGGGACAACTATCCCGTCCCTGCGGGCATCCGGAGCTGGGAGATTGCTGGTAGGGTGTGTCGTCTACTTCATCACCAGGGGGATTACAACCTCCGGAAAAGGTATGATATAATCCGAGATAATGACCAACTTCATGGGTCCCGGTAGCGCCAAGGTTGAAAGGTGCTGAATTGCCACCCGGCAAAGATTCGTTCAGCACTACGACGCCGTGTAAATCATTGTCTTCAGGGAAGGACCAGGGAAGATAAGCCCAACCAAGTAAGCCACCGCCTAATCCGGCAATATAAAAATTGAGTACCCGGGCTGGATCTACTGCCAGGGCTCGCTTAAAGCCATCCTCATCGTTGCCATTATACCAGGTAGTATTCGCAGTTGTATCCACACTCAAGAGGTGAAAGTTAAAGCCGGTGCCGGCAAAGCTGGCGTTCATAGTATCTATTTGGGCTTCCAATTGCCAATAATCCACCATCCCGAAGCCAGCATTGTTTGTAATAATATGAAACGCAACCGGAATGGTAATATCACTTTCCAGAAGCCGGGTATTAGCGGCTTTCCAGGCAGCCATATTCTCTGGTGCATGGGTTTCTCCGGGTGCATCTTCCGGCGTGGCGCAGCGGATCATTTCCACCATATTGCCATTGCCGTCGGAGACTTCTACTGTATGATAATCCTGGCGGGCGAAAAGAGAGGAAGCCAGAAAAAATAAACCTAAAAATAAAAACGAGAACGATTTCGGTATACGCATAAAAAATCCTTTGTTGAGTATTCTTATTCATATACCTGAAATCGGCTGCTTCCCCTATAAAACGGGTGAGAATAATCAATTTATCAAGATGGATTTTCGAACTTGCTGAAAATTATCCGCACGCATTTCGATAAAGTAAATACCACTGGCTTGCCAGCTGGTTTTCCAGATGATTTGCTGGGCACCAGCAGACATCTCCCGATCGAGCAAAGCTGTTTGAATTATCAAAAGCATTTTTCCCTGTTGAAAGATTCCCCTTGCCATTTAGGTTTTCAAAAACAGTAATCCCTGTTGTAAATCGATCTGAAATTCCAATCAGAATATCCTGATCATTGTCATTATCAAAATCGGCTAATTTGACCATAATGCATGAACTCACATATTTACCCTGTCCCCAAAGATTACCGACGGAATTGATCTTATGATAGATTCGTGGACGATCAAGACCGTCTTGATTCTCATACCAACCGAGTTCCCGGGTCGCCAACACAACTAAACCTTCATATCCATCATTATTGATATCTCCGGCAATCATGTCATTTATATCGCCATGCAAATAGTTGACATTGATTGGACGAGTGTCTCCAAAATTGATTTGAGCTGGGAGTTGGATATTAAAAACGGCGGTTAAAGATAAAATTATATGGAAGTAGGGCCTCATTAGCCATTCCTTACGAAATGAATATGCTTTACTTAAGCTTCTTGACAATTCTACTTAGAATCAGGCCTGGATTTAATATTCCTGATATGCCTTTTTTACAAACAAGACCTTACTGCCGTCAGTCGATATTGTCGGTGAGACACCTTCTGAGAGTATTGTTTTACCAGATCCATCAATATTCACAATAACAATATCAGCTTCATTGGACTCCTCTGGCCCAAACACAAGCTTTTCATCGTTAAGCGATAAATCTATAAATGTATTGAGAGGTGTCTCCCCTAAATCACTCTTGTTCAATCCATCATAATCTGAGGTAAAAAGATGTAATGAACTGCCATAACCGACAAAAAATATTTTATCGTAATTTGAGGCAGTTCTAATATTTCCCAATCCACTTACATCATTTTCAACAACTTTTAAATCACTTCCGCTGGTATCGATGGAACAGAGGGCTTTTTGATAGCCGGCTCTTTCATCATTCCAATAGTCATAAATGAAAAACACAGAGGCATCATCATTACTAAAGATGGGACTCCAATAAGGTATTGCTGATCTCCGGCCACTGCCTGAATCTTGCACCAGAATAGTAACCTGACCGGATGAAACATCAACGATATTGATGGCTCCACTTCCCTCCCCCATTGTTGTGTAAAGAAGCCGGTTGCCGTCGCGTGAAAAATTGGGAAACCGTTTTTGCCGGTTGGGTGTAGCAGTTATCGCACCGAGATTATCACCGTCATAATCCATTAGATACAGTTCTTGCTTATTATCTTTGTCGGTGCCAATAAATGCAACTTTTGAGCGATCGAATGACACGCAAGAGCGCCGCATTTGCATGCGGGTGGGAATATTCTTTGCGACAGATCCGTCTAAATTTAGCAGAACAAAATCATCATATCTTTTAACCAAAATTTGCGAATCATTATTAACAAAATATTTTTCTGTTGAGCCATAATGTTCATTTATCAGAACCCTTTTGTTACTTCCATCAGCATTGATGATTACCAGATTATTTACCTCTTCAAGATATTCTTGCTGAAGAAGGTTGCTGCAAGAGAAAGCTAAGAAGAGGATCGATATAATAATGCTGGTTAAGGATGTGTAATATTTCATAGGAAATCGCCCTTTTATTGATTTAGCATATAGCAAATTTCTAATCTATTCCTAAAAGGGAGGTATTTTTTAAAAAAATTAAATATTGAAGAATCTGGCCGGTTTTATTTTGCAGCCTTTTCATCAAAAGATAAATAGTCCGAAAAATAATCGCCCAGCTTGCGATAGACATGTGCTTTAAAAGATGCGGTATTTTCACATAGTTCCTCGATGCTCATCCAGCGCCAATCTTCAAACTCATCATCCGGAGCATTTATCAGATCAATGTCGCTTTCCTCTCCGATAAATCGAAAGAAAAACCAGCGATGCACCTGCCCCATCGATTGCACCTGCAAGCGGAAGACCTCGGGAAATTCGTAAGCAATCCAGTCGGGATACTCATCAACCAGTTGGACAGATTTACTTTTTAGGCCGGTTTCTTCATACAGTTCCCGCATCATTCCCTCGATTGGTTTTTCGGTTATTTCCAGGCCACCCTGCGGGAGCTGCCAGTTATTCTTACCAGTGCTGTTATTGCGGAGGAAAGCAAGTATTTTACCGTCTTCCCGAAAAATAACAGCGCCGGTGCCAGCACGGAATTTTCCTACTGCCATAGTTATTACCTCATATTTTTGGGAAGGCACAATATAAAATCGAAGCTGGCTATTGTAAAGCGGAGAGATTTTTACCGATAAAAAACGCCTCTGCAAATTTACTGAGCTGCAAATATGCAGAGGCGACGTTCATCTAGTCGTCAAATACCTGGTAATAGGCGCTGAGATATTCAATCACTTCCACTTCATTCGGGGCAAGTTCCGGCAGATAACTGGCGATAGCCTTACGGATCGCTTCGCTAAACTCGAGATAGTTACCGGTTTTGTTACGCACAAACGGATCAAGTTTCTGTATCAACTGCCAATTACTCTCTACATTTGCAGCTTTCATATTCTTTTCCAGCTCCGGGGCGGTGCCGTCAGGAATATCCGGCAGAATGCGGCTAACAAAAGTTACCCGGTGCATCACCCGCCAACAGGGTGGCTTTTTCTCTGCCTGCTGCGCCTGTTTCAAAGCAAGGGCATTGGGATGGTTCCCTTGCAACCAAATGGGATCGACCACATTATTGAAAAAGGTGTCGAAGTTCTCGTTGGTCGGTTCCAGGTAGAAAGTCATAAAGCGATAAGCATCGACTTTACCGGGAACAATCAAGGGTTTACCATTGATATCATATAGACGAACGAGATCGTCATCATAGGCCTGCAGATCACCGGGAATATCGATTGAGAGATCGATACGGAAGGAATTCTCCGAAGTCTTACTTTTCGTTTTTACCAGGTTCAGAGAGCCGCCCAGCATGGCACTGAATCCCAGGGAAACATCAACACCGGCAACGCTGAAATCTACCCCGACAGAGCCACCGATTTCCCCGGAGAAGCTGAAAGTACCGCCAGTTGTTTCCTGTTTCATCTGCATCGTCTCGGTCGTTTCCGCAAAGAATCCGCCGTCTGCTGTCCAGACATATGTATTGACCAGATTCTGCTTGCCGAGCTTTTCCGGAAGACCGCTGCCACCGACAGCTTTAACCAAACCGTCAATCGCGCCACTGGCGCCTCCACCGGCCGCGCCCTGGATGATGCCCATACCAGCGTTGACAGCAAGATCCTGCGCCCCGCCGAGATTGGTGTCCACACTACGGAAATAATTGATCAGTTCCTGTTCTTCCTTGACGATGCGATTCTTCAGGCTATAGGCTTCTTTCGGTTTAAAATAGCTATGCTCGCCATATTCCCGAGCGTTGGGATAATCCGGATCAGTAACCTTCCCCTGCTCATTGTATCCTACCGCGCCGTCCAGCGTGCCCTGTTTGGTGTAACGGGGATTGATCGGAAAGGGGATAATATTCCAATCCTTGGGAATATCCGGATTGGGACGGAACTGGAAGGAAACCAGGGCGAGGTTGTGTTCCAGACGCAACGCAAACACATCCGCTGTTTCCGACTGAACTAATGCAAACCCCATATTGAAGGGCTGGTAACGGCGTTGCATGGCATTATTGAGTTTATTCTCCGGATCTTCCCAATTTCCATTCAACGAAACTTTTGTGCTCTTCGTAAGGTTACGACCGGCACCAACGCTGTTCTCGCTGGACCAGCCGGCAGAGACGTCAAATTTACCTTCGACGCCAACCAGAACATTAACATCAGCAATCTCCTGAGCAGTTCCGATACCGAGTGGCGCGGTAATCAGAAGGACTGTCGTATCGACACCAGCGGCGGCGGAAAGGCCGAAGCCGGCATTTAGTCCCCCCTCTTTTGAAGTCGCGTAGGTATAGCTGACATTGTCCGCCTCGACAACTTCGACAGCGGCGCTATTGGCGTAATCGAAAATAGCCGGATCGATCGGTCCCGCGGTAAGGTTCTCGCTGGGCACCGGAGGTGCACCTTCGACAAATCCCTTCAATTCCGGATTAAACTGCACCTGCCCCAACCATTCGGTCACCAGATTACCAACCTTGAAACCGGTGATCAGGAACCATTCGCCATTGCGAATATAGCTGTAGCAACGTTTTAATATGCCGATCAAATTTCCTTCGGCATCGTATTGCATATCGCCATACTCCTGAATACCCGGCCGGCTGTGGATCTTCTCATGAAAGGGTGTTTTCACTGCGAGGAGGGCATTGCGCACCGGGAAGGCATCATGTGAAATCGGTGCATCGGAAACAACAAATGCGGCCTGCGTAACCTGCAAATGATTGCCGCGGAAGGAATGATCGGACAACTCCGAGAGTTCTTCATCCCCTTGCCGGTCGAAAGTATAATAAGCGATTAGATCTTCCTTTTCTCCCTGGAGACGGTGGAAAAGGTTATCTTGAATCTGCTCCTGGGTGCGAACGGTGCGCCAGATGCGCATTTCTTCCAAGGTGCCTTTGAAAGCATCCTGCACAGAGCCATCAGACTTTAAACCAATGCCAAATCCCTGCGCCAGATGAGCGTTCCCCGGAGAGGCGACCTGCGCTGTTTCCAGATAAGCGCCGTTCAATAGAATCCTGAACGCTGCACCTTCGGGGTCGGGATTTCGCAACCAATTAGCCATATTAATTGATGCATGATTAGTACCGGTAAAATCTTCCGCGGCATACCCCTGGTTTTCATCCAACTTCCACCAGGAGATCAATCCGCTCTCTACACCAATGATGTTTTTACAGCTTTCCGCCCGTTCCAGTGCACGATTCCAAACCCGCACTTCACCGATAATTCCCCGGAACGGCGCTGCATCCCGGGAAGACGCACGCCCGATTAGTAGTTTATCGGAATTGACTGCCGGTTTTGGGCCACCGTATTTTTTCGTCAGCGCGATCGTTGTTTCATAATTTTGCCCGTTCCATTTACAGACATGGATTTCGATATGATCCCATTCTTCGACTTGCGGAACGCTGATTTCATATTGTTCACCATCTATCGTGCGTGTTTCCGTGACATCCCGCGATTGAGATTCGTGCTTGCGGGTAACGGCAACCCGATAAAAAACACCGGTTTCCAGCCGAGTCTCACTAGCCGCATAGAAATAATGCCGCTTGCCGGTTTCATCCAGGAAAGTAAATGCCACCCGCCCTTCTTTGGTAATGAATAGTGAATAAGCGGAGTTTTCCTGGCCCTTCGACAAAAGTCCCCGGGGTTGCACTAAATCATCCATTTGGAAAAAAACTTCCAGAGTTAAATCTTTCCCCAAATCCAGCGATGCATTATTTCCGCAATCGAGATATGAAGCATCATTGTCAAACTTCAGGGCATAGGCCGCATTGTAGACAGCGGAAACATGATTCCATTCGAAATATGGAATAACTTCCTTCGTTTCCAGATAGATTTCACTAAACGAATTATTGATTTTATTGCCAATGCCGGCGGTGATAGCATATCCCGGCATCGCCGAGGCGGTGCCATGTGGCGTTCCAAGAACGAGGCCATGATTGTTATACGGTGAATAATCCTTTGCCAACACACGATCGAAATGCCAATACCCCATCAATCCTTTTTCATCACCGCGCAGGCGTTTGATTTGGTTGTTATGTATTTCTTCCGCACTACGGGCAACATTCCAAACCCGTACTTCATCAATGGCACCGGCAAAAAAGTTAGTTTTTACATTCCCGAGATAGCGGCCTCCGATTAACAACGGCAAGCTATTTTCACCGATACTGCCCGGTAAATCCCGCTCGTAGATCAGCTGGCCATTCCGATAAACTTTCTGCTTCTGCCCATCATAAACCAGGGCAACGTGATACCAGCGATTACGAGCAACCGGAAAGGCATCCACCTTCACCCAAACCCAGGAAGGCTGCCAGGCAAACTGAAAATATCCGTCTCTAACCGCAGCTTCATAAAGGACATCTTTATTGTAGAGGATGTTTTCCCCGGTAGTTCGTTCCGCTTTAAACCAGAGCTCAACAGTCCAGGGATTATTCCCGGGATTTAGTTGCGGCTGATTGGCACATTCCACATGATCGTTGTGCGAATCAAACCATTTTAAGGCCCAATCCCTTGCCAGATCACCGACACGATTTTGTTCATAATCGACCAGATAATGCAGCCAGATAAAATTGGATTTAATGGAATTCCTGGCCGCACGTTCCGCACCATCGGCAACTTCTTCGCGGGTTCGAGTTGACGGATTATTGAATTTACTGATTGCCGCATATATGGCTGCATTGGCCCAGTTCTGAATTTCTAAAAAGGGAATATGTTGTTGGCGACTGGCCCATTCAACGGCCTTTTTATTTCGATCGGTATTGAAGTTCATGGCAGACTGCAAATAGGTATTGCGATATCCCGCCAAATAAAGTGAGTTATCGGAATAATGATGAACGAATCGCGCAAATTCTTTTCCAGCCGCCGGCTCCGGGCGAATCCAGCTCTCGATGGTTAAATCGCTGTCGTGATCGAACTGATGGAGCTTTTGCAGGTCGGCAAGTTTTACATCATTACTCAGTCCATCGAATTCCATTGCGCTGCCCTGCGCGTAGGCAATCCAACGGGTAGTTGGAGAAGCAACTGCAGCACCGGTGGTGAGGCTGTTCGGAGTGCTGCCTTCGGCTTGTGCAGCATCGACAACAAACAGCACCGAGCTTTTCTCCTTGCCCCGGTGATTCACTTCTTTATTGGCATCATAATCATAATCCGTATAGATTGGCTCCCCAACCGGAATTTCATTTTCCAGCGCAACCGGGGTAAGATTGACAACACTGCCTCCGCCATCAATTGCTGCCAGCGCAGGCGCACCAACCAGGGTACCATTCTGGGCATTGGCAGAATAATCAATTGCGGCTGGCCCATCTGTCGTCTCATGGAATCGCCAGCAAGCATTGTAGTTCAGGGGATCGATTCCCAGTAAACCGATATTATATTCTGCTGCTATCGCTTCCGGGGTCATCACATGATCACGAATCGAAACTTCGGCCAATGCCCCCTTAAAAAAGCCTTCAGTGATGTAATCACTGCGGGATGCCCCGAGAAATGGATTCAGGAATGGCGGGCGGCCGCCAGCCGGCCCTTCACTATGCGCGATTTCTACACCATCGAGATATAAAATGGCGACTTTATCGGGAGAGCTATAGTCCCATACCGCGGCGAGATGGTGCCAATCGCTGCCGGTGCCAAGTGGCAGGAACAACGCTTCGGCATCAAAATCTTCATCAGCATCATCTTCCAGTCCAAACCGAAGTTTCCCGGAATTTATATCGATATAAAAGTATTTCCCTTTAATCTCACCACTTTGCGGTGTAGAAGCATCAAAAATAGTTTGATTCTCCAATTGCTCCGAAAATTGAATCCACATTTCGATAGTACCGCTGTCTCCGATCAATCCATCCGGCAAGTCGACGCTATCATCAGCGCCATCAAAGCTCAATGCTGTCAATGGAATGATTTCCCGGATGGCACTGGAAGTGGCCCCCAGTTGCAATACACGTCCCGGATTGAGAATGATTGGCGAATCGATAGCCAGCTTCACCTGGCTTACAGTGCCGGATAATGGTGCATCCAGACGGCCGAGAAAACGGGCCGCGCCCTGTCCATTTAGAACACCAGCCAATTCCGTAGCCTCCCGAGGCACTTTTTCCCAAACTTCGCTGAGATTAACCGCAGGATTTTCCAGGGTTACCCGGCAACTTTCTTCGCCGTCTCCTTCAATCGTAATCACCGTATCTTTAACCGGCCCAACGATTCTCGGATGAAAAGAGAATTCCGAATTATTCCCGGCGGGCACGGAAAAGATAGCTGTCCCGGTCATTGTGTCGTAATAGGTGACATAGAATTGCTCATTTGCTCCCTGAAAATAAAGGGCAAGTTTTCCATTGGCACTATCAAACAGCTGCGGGGTATTGTCCGTCCAGGCAAAGGTCAGCAACCCTCCCATTGTGCTGAGGCCAAATGGATCGGTGTGGATCATAAACATTTCCACTTCGACTTCCAGCTCTTCCAGCTCCCGGCGTTGGGCAGCAGCCAACTCTACACGGAGTGCGGACAATCGGCTGCGCAGACTAGCCAGTTCAGCTT
Organism: Calditrichia bacterium; assembly: GCA_028284905.1. GTDB lineage: Bacteria > Calditrichota > Calditrichia > RBG-13-44-9 > J075 > JACKAP01. The sequence goes on along the minus strand of JANQQU010000043.1, from coordinate 91,396 downwards.
CGACATCTGCCAACACCGGAGGATTCCCCTGGTATTCGCTATGCACCAACAGGAAGGGCACGCCGGGATAAATCGAGTGTATTGTATCGAACCCATCGATAACATAAACCTCATCTTCCAGGATATAGCTTTTGTAATGTGCCCCTTTCAGGAAAATTATCCGGCCATCATTTTCACGAAATGCGGCATCAATGCCATCCGTCCACAAACCGGGAAATTCGCCAGCATCGATATTTGTTACATCGCTAAACGTTCGGGTTTCCCGGTCAAACACCCGATACTGCTCGCCTTTGAAATAATAGTATTTATCATTGACTACAAAAGCAGACTCGCTTTCGCCAGCAGTGCTTTCCCAGCCACACCAGGCAGCCAGCCATTCCGTGGTGCCCACAATTTGTTCCGGGGTTAATGCGGTATCATCAACAATTTCCACACTACTAACAGAAGCGCCATCAACCGTTTTCGTAAATGTGACATTTACAGCTTCTTCTTCATATTGGAATGTCCAGTTAGCCATTGCCAATTTTTGGGGAAGCGTGCTTTCATCTTCCAGATATTCTATGCTCTCACCACGCCAATTCAGGGTGATATTTTCTTTTTTGAAAACGATGGCGGTAGCAGTGTTTTCATCACCCGGGAAGTTATAAGCAGCGTCGATAAAGTCAGTATCCACAGGAATATTGAGATTTCCATTAAGTTCGTTAATCAGTTGAATTAATTCTGGCTCACGGCTTTCCAGGGAAGTAATTTCTTCCTGAATCTCCCGGGAAGAACGGCGCTCTTCATCAGAAACTTCCATATCCTGCAAGAGGATATTGTCCGGTATCTGCCCAAGTTTACCACTACGGGAAAGGCCGAAATCGAGAATGGCAATATGATTGACACCCTCCACGCCTCCTGTTTCCGGATGAGTGGCTGCGGCAAACATTACCCGGGCATTGGTCTTCAGAGGTTTGTCCTCGGCATCATATCCCCCTTTATTTTGTTGCTGATAATAATAGAGCAGGGCACTCATGCCGGATACCACCGTCCGTCCATCAAAACGGAAACTGGTGCGTCGCACGCCGGGATGATCGCCGACCGGTGCATCCGAGGCAACCCATTCAACGCCGCCATTCAGCACACCACGATAGGCATTTTCAGTTTGATCGTTGAGAACCGTTCCCCGGCTTTCATCGAAACGCCAGTATACCAGCAATCCCGGTTCGTGCCCGATCAGGCGATGACGCATATCGGTGAGCAGCTCATCCTGATAGCGCGGGCGCTGCCAAATACGAATTTCGTCAATCTTGCCTTTAAAAAATCCCCAATTGCCACTACCGAAAATCAAACCGCTGTTGGCGGTGGCAGCGCCGGTAATATCGACGAGATCATTGGCCTGGTTGCCATCAATATACCAATTGAGCATATTTTCTTCATCGTCCCGCACCAGAACAACATGATGCCAGAATCCCGCTTCTAATGCAGTAACACTACTAAACTGTTGCGTAGCGCCATTCTCATCCAGATATAGATATTTGAGAGTGCCATCGGTATCAATAAAAATACTGCCGGCTTCCTGATTTTCAACCGAGAGCAGTGTTTGCTGGTTGGTTAGATCTTCCACCTGCAGCCAAAACTCAATTGTTTGATAGCTGGCGTGCTCAAAATCCAGGGGTTTTTCCAGGGTGATATTGTCATCACTGCCATCAAATGTTAGCGCCCACTCCGCATATCCTTCCTTACTGAGCACCGGGATCAGCGCATAGGGGCAGTTCTGCGTAGCATCAGCTTTCGCCGGCTCCGGACAGGCGCCGTCTTTAAGACTGTATACTTCCGGATGATCGGGACAAGTATAAGGCTGTGTCCCTTTTAAATTGAACAGACCATCGGCAGCGCGTTCGATGTTGAACGAATCAATCATGCCTGTTTTTACATTATGGGCGAATATTTGCCAACGTTGCAGATTCGCGATTTGGGTCGGCAGGAGCAGCGATGTAAAGCGGCCATCCACCAGGTTGCGGATAAAGGATAGCTTTTGTGTCGGTTCGAAAAATGGAATTTTCTCCATATCCTTCGCACCGAGGCTGTCTTTCCGGCTCTGCGGCTGGTATTTGTTCCGGCTGCGCTGGTAACGCACTTCGCGTTTGTTTAACAACATTGTTCCGGAGAGTATGAAGCGATCGACCAGCAACACACCCGCTGCCAGATCGACATCACTATTTTCGACTGATTGGCGAAAGAGGTATACAAACTTATTGTCGGACATAACGTGAAAAGCGGTATTATCGGAAAGACTGGCGGTGGTGGAACGGAATTGATCTTTTTCATTCTCCCGCACCCGCGTGCCAGCGGCTTCCGGTTCACTACTCCCTTTCTTGTAAACCGGCATTTGCAGCGGATCAAAAAGCCCCTCCCCTACCGTGACAATTTCGTTCGGGAAGGTTAATGTTTGTGGATTGTTCTGCCAATAATTGACATCGAGCGGCCCTTTGGTGCTTTGATCGTTGAGATCCAACACAGAATAAAAAATTCTTCGATCTTCGTTGACGGCGAACGCAATGACTGTTCCGTTATGCCGTACCATGGCGGTATGCTTAAATGCAGCCCCATTTACCGGTTTGGGGTAGGATTTTACGAAATTGTCCAGCATGGGAAGCCCTCTCGCTTAATGTGATGTTGGTGGATGAGAGGGCAACATACAAAAATCAAATATCAAAAATTGTGCGCCATGTAGAATTCAATATTCAATTTTCACTCATTGACGCTGTCTTTTTCTCCTCTAGACGGACCTGGTTTATTTTTCTCGTCACAACAACAAAAGCGATAAATCCAGCCAGCATAACGAGACTCCAGAGGATCAGGTGCATATCAACGCCGGTTTCGGATATTGGCCGCTGTTGATAACTTCCGGCTACATCGGACCACCAGTAGGAGAAGTTAAAGATATCCAGAACTGTATGGGCGATGATTCCCGGTAGCAACGAACCACTGGCATACGCCAACACTCCCGCCATAGCGCTCACTGCAAAAATATGGATGAGCACCGGCGGCGCCCAGGCTTGATGCAAATGCACCAGCACAAAAACAGTGGAGACAATTACGATTGACCAAAATGGACCGTAAGCTTTCTCCAATGGCTGCTGCATATAGCCCCGAAAGCCGGTTTCCTCACAAATGCCCGCAACCAAAGCAGCCAGCACGATGACCACCCAAACCAGCGAGGTTGGCAGATTATCCAGATTATAAGCAGCAGTAAAACTTTCCGCAGGAAATTCGATAAAACGAAAAGTTACGACAAAAGCGGATTGGAAAACGAGAACGAGCAGCAACGCAGCGCTAATTCCCCATCCCCACATTGCCGCACTCAGTTTTTGCGAACGAAAGACCTCTCGGCAATAATCCCCACTCCTGCCCGGCCACCAGCGACCGCTAAAATATTGCCAGTAAAGGAATAACAAGATAGGCATCAGGAAAATCCCCCAATAGCCGGGCACAAACATCAACACGGCTATCCAGCTAAATACGCCGATGCTGTTCACGATGAAACCGGAGATTAATGCACGGATAATCAATGGCAGGCGCTGCCATAATTTGGAAAAGGTTGATGGTTCAGCGGGTTGAACTGCGATGTTTTCTTTCGACATAAGCAAACTCCTTGCAATTTTTTAGACATCAATCGTGCACGGAAATTCCCGGCACTTATTCAATCTATTTCAATCGCAAAAAATTGCTTTGTAAAAAAACGACATTTATTTAAAAATATGGCAGGTATTGGGAAAAATAACTGGGGGTGACACCGGCAAATTTTTTAAAATCCCGGGTAAGATGTGCATGATCAAAATATCCATGATCGTAGGCAATGTGCAGTAAACTTTGTTTGGCAGAAGATTTCAAGAGATCCTGAATACGGCGAAAGCGGATAATATTACCCAGACTTTTTGGACTGATACCAACTTGCTGACGAAACTTTCGTTCCAGCTGACGAAGTGATATACCGCTTTTATCCGCCAGGGATTCGATATTGAGATTACCATGAGTGAGCGATATTTGCCCGGTGACAAAATTCGTTATCGGATCATGCAGCAATTCACAGGCATATTTTCCTAACAGCCAATTTTCCAATTGCTGAATGCGTGCATTATCGGAAGACAATTCTCCCAGTTTTGAAAACAGCTCATCGCCGATTTCTGCAGATAAATCCCGGCAATCCCAGCCGAGGTTGGTAAATTCATTTAAGGGTAAATTTAATAATGGAAACACTTTCCCCGGTTTAAAGTTAATGCTAATCAGATCTATGGTGCCCTGCAGATCAAATTGAAAATACCGGGTGACGTTGCCATAAAGATATGCAGTTTCGGGCGCCTGGCGAATCGGCCGATCATCAATTGTCAGATTGATCGGATCACCATAGTTAAAGATAATGGTGACGCATCCGTCCGGATAGCTTCTCGCGCTATACTGGCTGGTGGGGTCATCAGATTTTAAAGTCCAGAGTTTATCAATACTGGATTGCAGAAACGGATGAGGGTCGTGTTTTTGAAATTTCATACCGGCGTCCTTTTTCCCAGCTTACGGGGACTTTAATAAAATTGTTTTATTCGGCAGTAAACTACGATTGATTAAGCGGATCGGCGGTAAAGGAAATTCGGATTTTTCGTAAACAGGCTGAGAATCCCCAATGCAAAAGGGATAAATGCGGAAATATTCAAGACGAGCGCATAGTTGCCAAAAAGGTCCCGGGCAATACCAAAAGGCATTGGTCCTAATGCAGAACCGACAATGAGTATGCTCGTCGCCATTCCCGAAATGCTTCCCAAAAAGTTTCGCCCAAAATAACTCGCCCAGGCAACACTGTGCACGGTAGCCATCAACGCCATCGTTGTGCCGAGAATAATACCATAACTGATTGCCATGGTAATGCTGCTTAGGTACTGCGCCATCCACAAAGAAAGAGCCTGCAAAAACAAGGCAATTGCCAGAAGGATATTCGGTGGAATGCGATCCACCAAAATGCCGCTGCCCAAACTCACCAGGGCGGTTGTCACCGCAATTGGCAGGTATACCCAGGCAGCTGTATTTGCACTGAGTCCACTATCCTGAAAGATACTAACCATGTGAAAAAATAACGCCGTAGACAGCATGCCTATCGTGGCAACACCTGCACTGGTCACCCAAAAAGCAGCGGTTGTCCGGGCTTCCGGAAGCGTCCAGTGCTGCTCCCGGGGCTTTTGCTGAGCGTTTTCATTGCTATCAGACAACTTTTCTCCGTCTGGAAGTAATCCGTAATTCTCCGGGCGATCACGTACTAACATGATCGTCAGGGGCAGCATAAAGCCGAGGAGGATCATACCGAGAATCATATACGTCGCCTGCCATCCATAAATCGGGATCAACCAATTAATTAACCCGGGAAAGCCTCCGAGGCCGAGCAGCGAAACGATCATCCCGGAAATTCCCATTATGGTGCCCCGCCGCTTTACCCACCACTGATTGATTACATGTTTGCTGACTAACATTAAGCTGCCCTGCCCAAGCATTCGAATGAACAGAAAACCAACCGCGAGCATCCAGGCGTTAAACACGATGCCCATAAAAAAGCACGCGCCCCCAAACAGAACAAGAATAATACTCATTGTTTTCCGAGGGCCACTTCGATCGATCAATCGGCCAACAAAAGGCAACACCAAGCTACCCACCAGGGTGCCGGCGGTATACATGCTGCTAACCAGGGAGCGGCTCAAGTTCAAGTCATGAATGAAATACTCGATGAAAATAGAAACGGCATAAGTTTGCCCCGGGGCGGTCATAATCATGCCGAAGGTGCCGACCACCATAATCAGCCAGCCATAATAGATTGGTGAGCGGGAGACCAGGCGACTCTCCTGAATAACTGCAGGTTGTATGTCGGACATTGGAAGGGGTTTCTCTGAATTATATCTTTTCAAATATTATCGGCTTTACTTATTCAGGGCATCAGGCGCAGCTCACTCATTTTATTGGCTTGAATAGCGGCGTCGCTAAACCACCAATAGATTTTTTTCCCACTGTGATAGGTGGGAATCTGATCTTTCTGATAAGGATGAAAGGATCGAGCGCTTTCGCCTCCATTAAGCACTGCAACCACCTTATCCGGGTCGGAAAGATCGGCAACCATGCGCATCGCGGCGGAAAAGACAATCTCGCCGGGGTCACTAAACTTGTAAAGCGCCCGATAGAGCGTTTCTCCGGACCCGCCCATCGGGTAAGGCCCATCACCCATCCATTCTTTGCCGATACCGCTTCGCCGGGCCGGATTGGTATAGGTCATCTGATGCACTTTTCCCCAAAGCCACTCACCGGGATTTTCACCGAGTGAAGTACGGAGCTCCTCGATGGCGGCTTTGCCGGCGAGCAAAATTAACATTTCCAAATTCTCCTGCTGATCAGGCGTATCCTGTCGGTCAAACCAGGGAGATGCCCCCTCAGTAACCATTTTCTGAAAACGTTCCTGCCAGAAATACCAGGTATCCAGCATGGTGGCTGCCAGGGTATCTCCCAGCTCATCTTCGTAGGTTAATTTTGCCAAATGGCGGTAAGTCGCTTGAAAGATTGTCGGCGCGGGAGACTCGATACGATCAAGGTAATCCCAGTCGGCCATTATTCTCGCTAGTGTTTCTGTTTCCGGATGTTTTTCTAACGTTTCAACGAGCAATGGTGCCACACTTCTTGCCAGCACATTTAATTCATCACGCTGATACTGCCAATGATCATCAACCGTTTTTTTTCCGGGCAATGCCATCAATTCCTTCAACCGTTTATAGCGGTATGATGAGGCAAAGTATGATGAGTAATAGTAGGGATAATTCCAGGCGGTCGTCTTATTATTGGCATTGCCAATCCAGCCTTTTTCACTGCCCAGCTGTCCGGGCGTTTCCTCATAAGGCACCCAGCCGGTCCAGTTATTCGGGTATAGATTCGCGTCCACCGGGGCGATGCTTTCGCCGGTGCTGCGTATTGGCAACCTTCCCGTGGTTTGCCAGCCGAGATTGCCGTCAATATCCGCGAAGGTGACGTTGACGTGCAGTGTGCTGGCCATGCGAAGCTTCTCCCGAACTTCCGCCGCAGATTTGGATAACAAGAGATATTCAAACCCTAAAGAAGGCTGCATACTTTCAAAAGGGGCCCAGCGTACGGTCAGCACCCGCTTGGTTTTCAGATTGGGCATAACCCCGGAAATAACCGGTCCGCGCGGTGTAGCCCTGACAGTAATTTCTTTTTCCCGGTAACCATTCGACGCTTCTTTATCCTTTACTCGCAAAGTTTCTTTTCGAATCTCGAAAGGCTTCGCTTCGCCATTTTCCAGGTAATGGTCAGGCTGTCCCGGAGCCAGCGTCTCGAGATAAAGATCCTGGGCATCGCCATAGGCATTGGTTATCCCATTTGCCAGGTATTCATTTCTGCCGATTAACAAGCCGGGAATGCCCGGCACCGTTACGCCAACCGTTCGAAAGTCCGGAGAAATCATACCGCAGGCATAGAAAACACCGGGTAAAATCCGTGCATCCAGGTGCGGATCGCTGGCAACAATTGGCTTTCCACCGGCAGACATTTCACTGCCACTAATCCAGTTATTACTACCAATTCCCTGATGCTGCGCCGCTTCGTGAAAATACCCCATCAATGTTGAATCGTAACGAGCTAGCTGAGGGCGCATGTTTGTATTTAGATGAACTTCTGAAGCTGCCACCTGCAGGGAATCCGGCGGATCATCCGGATTGATGTTAATTGGAGCTATTTCCTGAAATTTATCAATCCCGATCTTATCGATGATCATCTGGGAAAGAATTTCCGTCTGCATATTTGCGGCAGAGCGCCATCCCATGTAATACATAATCGCTACGACGTCTACCGGCGCCCAATTCTCCAGTGCAATGCCTCCCAGGGTAAATTCCAGGGGGTGAGAATCTTTCCCATCGTTGATATAAGCATTAATGCCGGCAACATATTGCCGGAGATAGTTTATCGTTTCATCGTTCAAAATTTTCAGATGCTCACCTGCCTGGCGATGAAATCCCAATGTGCGCATGCGCGTATCCAGCACAACAGCATCCGCACCGACAACTTCGGAAATTCGTCCCAAGACGACCATCCGGGTCAGATGCATCTGGAACAGCCGGTCCTGCGCGATGATATATCCCTGCGCCCGGAAAAGATCTTCAAGACTATCCCCATAAAGATATGGCATTCCCTTTTCATCCCGAACAACGGTAACGGGATTCTTTAACCCGGCAAGGTTGACACTACCGCTGGTTTCAAAACGATTTAAAGTGAGATAGCCATAAATACCACCGAAAAACAAAAGCAGCAAGAAAAGCAATACCAGTCCGCGCCAAGACCTCATTTCATCCTCATCATATTATCTATTTATTATTACTAAATCGCGGGCTTAGTCCAGCAACTCATTCAGTATCTTTTCGGCATCCTGGTTTAAAGCAGGGGGCGGGGTTAAATCTGCCGGCATTGGCAGATTATTCAAACGAAATGAAATAGTTCGCAAGCCGGTTATGTCAGCTGAATGCAGTAATTGTTCTTTTCCAGCTGCTTGTTGAAAGACCTCCGGCATCGGCAGGATGCCACCGGCGGGAATTCGTTCCGCATCAAGCTTTGCCATCAGTTCATCCCGCTTTAATTTCTTAATTTTTTCAGCTAAAATCTTATTTAATGCCTCGCGATTTTTTACCCGCTGCGGATTTGTTTGATATTGCTGATCCTGTGCAATCTCGGGGCATTCCAAAATCGTGCAAAGTTTCCGGAATTGAACATCGCTACCGACACCAAGCATTATTTCTTTTGCATCCGCTGTTCGGTAAATACTGCCATAGGGGACGATATTGGGATGTTCCGATCCCATCCGCTGAGGCACATGTCCTGCCACCAGCCAGTTCGTCGCCTGATTTGCCAGGGAAGCGATGCCGGAAGCGGCCAACGAGGTATGCACATAACCGCCTTCTCCGGTTTGCAATCGCTTAATTAGCGCGACCAGCAAACCTTCTTTTAACTGATGCGCAGCGAGTAAATCTATCAGCGCTACCGGCATTTTCACCGGTGGTCCGTCCGGCTCCCCATTCATGTATACAAACCCGCAGGCACCTTGCAAAATAGCGTCATATCCCACCCGCGGATCTTCCTTTCCGTATCCGGTGATATGCCCATAGATAATTTCCGGGTTAATTGCGCGCAGCATCTCGTAATCGAGCCGGAATTTTTCCGCATCGCCGGGTTTATAGCTGACAATAACGATATCAGCCCTACGAATCAATTTCTCCAACAAGGGGCGATTTTCCGGCGCTGCCACATTTAATGCAATTGACCGCTTTCCCCAATTCACCGCGGAGAAATAGGCAGAGATATCACTCTCGCTTGACTCTGCAGGTAATTTCCAGCTGCGGGTCACATCCCCGCCACTTGCCGGGTTTTCCACTTTAATCACCGTGGCACCCAGCTCGGCGAAAAACATGCCCACTGCTGGTCCAGCCAACACACTGGCTAATTCCAGTACGATTAATTTCTCGAACATAATTCACTTTAGATTTTAAATTTATACTAAGCCCAACACTACTACCATAGCGGATTCGTAGGATCGAAGCGGTGTTTTCAATAATTCTTTTGCCCGGGAAATATCCATGGAGCAATCGCGCGGCCGTTTTGCCGGCAGTATCACATCTGTCGTCAACTTTGCCTGGAGCAGATCGCTCGGCAGATTGAGGCAATTGCAAACAATTTCGCCCATTTCGTAGCGAGACAATCGCTGACTGCCGCCAATATTCAGAGGACCGGTAAAGTCCAGTTCGCTTAACTCCCAGATTGCAGCTGCGAGGTCATTCACTAAAACCGGGGTGCGGTATTCATCCGTAAACAAGTTTACCGGTTGACCAGCTTGTAATTGCGCAACCACCTGGGCGGAAAAAGTCATTCGATTATCATGCGGTTTTCCAAAAATTAATGCACAGCGAATACTTACCGCATCCGGATGGTTTGCCAGCAGATATTCTTCGGCCCGCATTTTGGTTTTTCCGTAAAAATTTACCGGCGCAGGTTTATCTAACTCGTTATAATTCCCCTTTTCACCATCAAAGATAAGGTCTGTCGCGGTAAAAATGAAACGTGCGTCGATATCCCGGGCGAAATCTGCCAGGCGAACGGTTGCTTGATAGTTGATTGCTTCTGCAATGGCAGGCTGCTGTTCACAGCGATTGGGATTGCTTTCGGCAGCAGTATGGATAATGAGATCAATGTCCGTTGGCAAATGCGGCAGCCAATTTTCAGAAGTTAAATCGAAAGGAAGTGCTTGAATTGATGGCAACGATAAAGCCCGGCGGGACTGGGCAAGAATATTCGCTGCCGGAGGCGCTGCATCCAGCAAATGACGACCGAGGAAGCCGGATGCACCGGTAAGTAATACTTTCATCGAATTTCACTATCTTCAGAAGGTTATAAGCGGTGAGAAACGCCCAGTCGCAGTAGCCGTTGTCCGAAAAAATCTTCTTTGGTCAAATGGCTATCCGCGTATGTGGCACTTAGGGTAAAATTGCCAAGACTGCGACGCACTCCTAAAAAGCCATAGTAGACCGTTGACTCCTCGAAAACTATGCCCGTGCCGGAAATGCGTTCCCGCAGATATAATCCACCAATAAAGTCCCAAACGGCTGATGGAGATGCCAGCAGGGAAACATCATAATGGTATTTATTCTCACCGTAATTGGTTAGTTGATTCCAGAATATTTTTTGCAGATTACCACTAAGGGCAAATATGTTCGACAACTGTAATTTTAATGATGCACTGAGTTCATCCGGGAACTCCTGAAGAAACGGCGTTGTATTTCCCAGTCCGTTTTCCGGATCGATAACTAACAATTCACCTTCGACGGTTAATTCCCCGTCAAATTCATTGCCAAAATCATAGGTTAATCCCAGCGTAACTCTTTCTAAAAGCTTTACCAAAGCAGCAAGCTTGAAAGTGCTAACCCACTCGTTTACAGTTGCTTCCGCATTGGGAATGGTCTCTTTAACCCGCAGATTATCAAACTGGGCCTGCACAGCCATTGTTAGCTGAAAAGGAGATGCCGGTTTCCGGTTTAGAGTAAATGCGGAAAAAAGCGCTGCGCGATGGATATTGGCTTGTAAAATCGGGCGATAAGTATCACCGGGAGAACCATCGGGATTAATTGGTGTTGTTATCGGAATTTCCCCCAAATCTACATCATGGGAATATTTTCGATAAAAGCCACCTCCAAACGAAAGGTTTCCCCGCGAAGCAGTTATGCCCAAAGCAAGCGGCAGCAAACCATTTTGGTGATTAATAGTTATATCGCCAAAACCAAGTGGTAAATCGGCGTCGCTTTGAAATTGGGTGGTTAATCCCCAGGTAAGACTGCTATAATTTGCAGCAGATGCGGGATTGTTGCGAAGGATTTCAGCGGCTTCCATTTCGGCACCGAATCCAACGCCTCCCCCTAAGAACAATCCTTCCCGGTAAAGTTGGACAGAGTTGCTCTCAATCCGATTGCCTTGCCCAAACAGTGAAACAGAAACAAACATTAAAACAGTAACCGTAAACAGTAAATAACGCATAAGTTTTCCCCCGTAGTTGTTATTTTAGAATAGAACGGTCAAGTTCATGCGTAAAGCCTTGCCCTCGTTTGCGAGTTCGGTATACCGTAAATTCAAATAAGATTGCCGGGCCTGATTCTCCAGGTTACGGTTTTTGCGGACAATGCGAATCACATCGATGGCACTAATAATGCGATTCAGCACCAATCCCCCGACGATCAAATTCGCATTTTTCTTCCAGTCCACCCGGTCAATACGCTTTTGCGCATAAGTGATCTGATTATCTTCACTATCCCAAACCCATTCATTATCTCTATTTTCCTCGTAACGGCCATCAAGATCACGTTCCAGTAATTTATTCGCATTGAACGTGTAAATATCCGGCGATAATCCGATGTCAATCCAGTATTGATCACCTTTACCATCCGCATCTATAACGCCAGCGTGGCGCGCAGCATAGGATTCAAGATCATCCTGTAGTACATTTAAATACGTTTGACTTGCATAAAACCCTGACCACAATAAAATTTCTGTGCCAAAAAAGAATTTTGCAGCCTTTTTATTGCCCGCAGCATACTCTCCCAGGCCAGGCACTAACAGGGAAAGGAAGATATTCCCCGCACTGGTGCTCCCGCCGGAAGCCTCCGGCATCGTTGTGCTATCCTGGTAGAGATTAGCGGAAAATCCTTCAGCGGCTTCATCGAATGAGGTGCTTAATGCAGCTCTGGAAAACTGAGGTGTAATGTCACTGTTTTTATCTGCCTGCCCATAAGCGCTACTTATGCTCATGCAGAGCAGGAAAAACAGTATGGAATTAAGATTTGCAACAACTTGTCTCATAGTCATCTGATATTTCTCGTCTTGATTAAAATCTTCTGCAGATCGAAACTGGAACAACCAACGAATTAGAAGGACATCGTTACGCCAAACATGTCAACATATTGCTCACTATACCACTTTTGCTGATAGCTCAGCGATAACACACGATTATTATACCGCCGGGTCGTAAAACCGGCATCAATTGCGGAAAACAAGTGGTTGAGCAGCGCAATCATCGAACCATATGCAGCACGGTCATAGAGCTTATTGGCATCATCACGCATGATAGCATAGGCCTCATTCTGCTCGGTAATGTTTCCCTGGCCAAAATCCTGGTAAGTTGCTTCAAAATTGGCATCGGCCCAGGCGTTACCGAACTGTAACGGATATTTTCCAATCATTTCATAATATTGCTGAGTGCGGGTATCCGGCAGTGTATGGGAAAATCCGCTCAAATATTCAGTCGACGCAAACGGATCCAGCGTCTGTTCCGCAGCTTCCCAATTTTGAATAATCGGGCGACCGGCATTATCCAGCTGAATATCGCTATCGAATTGTCCATGGGGGAATTCCGGGTAGGCCTCAGTGCGCCCATTCAACCGATGATAAACATAGGACCAATAGCGCTGCTCACTCCAGTTTTCTTCCGCATAAACTTTGAATTCCGCATCTTTTTCATCGCCCTGGTTATTGTAAGTGATGTTCACCGACCAGGCAACCGCTTCGATGGCCAGAAAAGTTGCCGCCTTGATGTAGGATTTAGCATATAACTGTCCGCTACCGGGGAGAATTGCGGAAAAAAGCACTGCTCTTCCGACGGACTTTTTACCACTAGTTGTGGTCTCAAAATCCTGCTGTTCATTTTCCACATTCGCCCGCACTGTTTGATGCATTTGCAGACGATTCAGGAGCATATTGTCGGTAATCTCCGGCAGTGGTTCATTCGCGGAGAGGAAACTTGACAAAGAAAAAACGACAAGAAAAACCAAAAATTTGTTCATTGATACTACCCCGTTTTTTGGCTATCAGCCTTTACTTGGGTTAAAAGAAACGCCTTTTCTCCAAACGTAAATCGAAGTCGAAAAGGACGCCAAAATAGAATTTCCATTCTTTCGGATAACTGGTCCCGGCATTAAAATGTTCCTTCAATGGATAGGCCGCTTCGAAGAATATTCGCGTTGGGAAGAAATTCCAGGAGAAAGTATCCAACCTGAGCTGCACACCAACATCGGAAAGGAAATCATCCCACTCAATACCATCCTCCGACCAGGCATTACCGTATTGAAAGAAGCCGCCGAGATAAAGTTTGTGCAGATGCATATTCAGCAATGTTTTGTTGATATTACGGAATAGCGGAAAACGATAGGTCGCAGAGCCGATCAGCAGTTTACGCCCTTCGATACTGTAAAAGGGATAGCCCTTCATCCCTACCAGGCCACCACCAAAATAATGGAAAAAGCTATCCACTTCCGTATCAACGAAGGCGCCCTGAGCGCGCAGCGTCAAGGTATGCTGATCGGCCAGCGGCAGTGAGAAATATTCTTCCCAATTCGCTTCATAACTCATGTAATTATAATTCTTGAATTCTTCCAGCCCAATCACCCGGTCTGTGGCAAAATCATCGAGGAATTTATTCCATTCCCGTTTCGCCTTAAAAGAGATGTATCGGCCATCGCTGGGGTTAATCGCCCGATCGAGGTCTCGCTTAACATTTTCATGCCGTAACAGGAGGCTAATGGCATGGCCACGCAGGTAAGTATACCGGAAGGGTGGTGACTCCAGCACTTCTTCCCGCACCTGGTCAAAATAAACGAAGTTCCCGATTTTCGCCCGGTAAAAACTGAAGAGATATTCCAGGCGGGTATAAAACAGCTTGCTAAGATTCCAGGGCAAAGCGGTTGTTTCGAAACCGGCACCGGCCTGCGTCAGATTAAAGTTAATGTCCAGTTCAACATCCTGTTCGCGGGACTCCGGAATGAAAATCGTATCATTAATATTCGCGGTGGTATTAAAGATTTCGATAAAGAACTTATGCTTCAGAAAATCATAATCAGCGATGGCAAAAAGATCGTAATCGCCTTTAACGTTTGCAGCGACGCCACTAAAGAAGGACATCTTGTTCAAGAGCTCCGTTGTATAAACATAGGAGCCCAGTTTCAGTGTCCCGTAGTCCAGCCAAACCCTCGGCATAAAAGTTACCGGAGAAAATCGATTGCGATACGGACGTGCTTCCCGGAAATCGGTCACCGATTGATCCGCATTTTCCAGCGTTGGCACCCGCGATTGATAATTGTCGATGTAAGCGAGATTCTCATTATCTGTCGTTGCTGCCTGAGAGATGCGATGAATCTTATACCCCTGATTGCGATAAAGGGCAAAGAAAAGGTCGTTTTCAGCAGAGATTGTCGGCATGAATGCGCCACCAATAACGTTCGTCAGCGCCTGCTTTTCACCGCTTTCCAGGTTTTGTAAATAGACGTTATAGATTCCGGTTTCATCGCTGGCGTAAATCAACTCGCCGGTTTTCGGATGGAAATCGGGATAGCGCTCATCCGTTTTTGTTTTAACGACGAAGGTCATCTCGCCGCCATTCGCAGGGACTTTGGCGATATCCCGACCAAAATCTGTAGAGGTATCGAAAATGATATAGCTGTCATCCGGCGCCCAGCGGGGATGATAGATTTGCCGGCCATCGACAAAGTGAGTCAACTGACGAAGGTTCTCGCCATTGTAACGCACTTTCCGGAAGGACAATCGTTCTTCTGTCTTGGAACTCGGCTTTTCATCCTGGAACAGGTGTTTATCAAGATCATAATAGGTTGTTTTCGTCGCGGAGAGTTCCTTGCGCGCCATTTCAACATCAATATCCATAGTGTAAAGATTGGCTAAACCATCGCTTTGCACCACAAAAGTCAGCTTGCTGCCATCGTTGGACCAATCGGGATGACGGGCGCGAAAAGCCTCCGAAATACGATACTCTTTTTCTTTTGCGAGGTCGTAGATATAAAGATCGTTAAACAAAGATTGAGTTTTCGGAATCTCCCATACTTTTGAATATGCGAGATATTTGCCATCCGGGGACCAGCTGTAGGAACCGGTAATTCGGGCAGTAATGTTCTTTTTCTTATCTGTATCCAGATCCTGGACAACCAGCACATTTGACCCCAGTGAGGAGGATTTCCCGCTGGCCAGGTAAGCGACCTTCTTTCCGTCCGGCGAAAGCTGCGGATGCATATTGCCAATGCCTTTACCGACAAAGCTTTCCCCGCTAATCAGGTTCTGCTGAACTGTTTTAAGCTGGGTTGTGTATTCTTCAGTAAGCTGCGCTTTCCACTCATTATAGAGTACGTTCGCATCTTCGCCGGTCACTTTTTTAATGACGCCATTGAACGTCAGCGTCAGGAGATTCGATGCCTGACCGGCAAGCTCCGACAACACTTTTTCGCCATACTTTTCCGCCAGGAATTTCGAAAATGAAAATCCCTGGTTGTAAGAGGATTCGTTACCAATACTATTTTTCCCGAAAACATTCATTTCCGAAAGCGTCAAAAAATTGTCGGTGAGAATACGGTCTCGCAGAATCATTTCCCGGTGGGAATCGCGGTAGTCAAACCGTTTTGCATTGGATTGATACTGGGCCACACCTTCGGCAAACCATACCGGCACAACAACGCCGGATATCGGGTAGGAAACCAGTACATTCGGGAAACCGCGCACCACATCCTTCCGGCGCTCTCGCTCATAGCCAAAAGCCTGAAACCAGTTTGCAGGAATTTTTTGCCCAAATTTCAGGGATTTTTGCAAGGAAATTATATGAATATATTCATGGGTAATGACATCCCACAACCAATTGTGAGTGCCGCGCAGTACATAATCAAGGCTTTCCGTCCATATCTCGATTTTATTGTCATAAAAATAAGCGCCGCCATTGGAATAATCGCGGGTATCGACGATAAAGAACTCTACTTTTGCTGAAGGCGTGTAATCGTATAAGTCGATAACTGCCGGGTGAATATCCTCGGCAATATCTGCAACAATATTGGCCGTTCTGCGGGTTCCCTGGTGATAATGAACCAGAAAGTTATCCGTTTCAATGGTTTCCCACTTCAATTCCGGGTGGTTCGGCTCGTAAATATACAGCTGCGACCAGGCGCTTGAACTAAAAAGGCCAATCAGCAATAACAACAGGTATAGTCGATTCATCATCATATAATTTCCGATACGTTCTCTATTCGCAGGGTTCTTTCGCTAGATACGATACTGCATTATTTTACAACTGCAATTTTGATTATCTTCACTTCATTCCGGCCGCTGACATCCGCCTGAATCCGGCCGATGTAAACGCCGCTTTGCACATTGGATAGATCCCAGCGCACTTCATTATCACTGTTGCCAACGCCCGGACCACTGAATTCCTGGACTAAATCTCCGGCGATATCAAATATCTTAATAGCAACTTCTGCATTATCAGTCAAGCGGTACCGGATAAATGTATAGTTGTCGCTATTGGGATTCGGCCAGTTATATGCTTCTGCCAGAAGTGCATCACCACCACTGGCCGGCGTATTTCCGGGGCTGGTACTCAGGCGGTTAATGTTTCCGGGGTTCCCATATTGCTGTGACCAGCTGAACAGGGCAAAATTGTTATTCGGGTCGCCGGAGGGAAAATCCCATACCAGTAAACCACCGGATATCGTGACGCAAGCCAGTTCCTGGTCACCATCGCCATCGATATCCAGCAGGGCAGGTGAAGCGATAACGGAGTCGCCCGCGGCCAGGGGAAAATCCGGCAGCATTCTGCCGTCAACGTCATATCCTACCAGCATACCGGCCGGATCGCAAACGACGATACCTGCATCATTTACATTGTCCTGAGATGGGAATACCCCGCTTAAGGGGCTGAGAAAGAGATCGTTCTCCTGAATTTTCGGATAAACTTTCACCGGAAATTCGGAACGGAGGGTCAGGTTAGAGTTAAACGCATAGATCTGATTGTTGCCGTTGGTGATATATGAGAACTGATCCTCTGCCTGACCATCACTACGCGGAAAAGTAACAGCAATAAACGGGGCATCTACAGTGTGAATGCCTTCCTCCGGAGAGGAAACACTCGGGTCGCCAAGCACAGAAAATTGGCCCTGTGCGTTTACGGTAAGAGCATTGCTTCCGGCCGGAGAATAGGCATCTGTTGGAATTTGCCCCTGGGCAGTGCCATTTGAATAGACTTGCCCGCTGCTGCCAACCGCAAGCAGGCTATTATCTCCTGCGAATTGAATTGCGCGCACACTTTCGCTAACTCCGGCTAACTCGCTGATCTCCCAGGCATTATCATGAAACGCCAGTTGGCTGACGCCATTTTCCGTTCCCCAATAAACAGATTGCAGATCTTCATTAATCACCGGATGGGTGGTTATGATTTTACCGGTAGAAAAGAAGAAAAGACTATCCAGCTGCGAGGTTGTGCGATTGAAACGGTAGCCGAACACTTCTCCACTCGCGGCAACTGTAACCACAAACATATTATTCGCATTTGGTTCATTGCCAATCGCTGGTGGCAGTTGCAAATCCAAACCGCCGGGTAGCTGTAACACTTCCAGACTATCGCTCCCCCAGTCACTACGACGATCTTCATCGACAACCAGCAATTTGTTGCTGCTGGTTGTGAGCAATAATTCTTCTGCCCCATTTCCGTCGAGATCAGCTGCTTTCAACGATTGGACTTGCCCATATCTTGCCATCGATACCGAAGCAGGGAAATTCGGCTGAAAGAAATTCACATCGATCGTAAACGTCATCGATGTGCCGCGCTTTGAAAAGTTTTTAATGGTAATGTGGCTATTCGCGCGATTATAGTTACTCTGGCTGCCTGGAATGCTTGAGATCGAAAATTCATTTACCGGCGTTTCTTCAGCAAAAAGCGGTGCGGAGTTATCTTCAAACCAGAGGTCCAGAGACGTGCCTAATTCCGAACCGGCCCCACCGCTGAGGAAATCAAATTCGGCCCCGATATCCTGGGAACCGTCAGCTTCTTCGAGGTCAACACCCCGGAAATCAGGATCTGCATTAATACGGTTTTCCGCGCGATTTGCTTCAATTACCCGTTCATCGATGTGCCAGATAAGCACACCGCCGCCGGGCAGACCGATGTCCGGATTCAAGACATCAACCAACACACCGGTGCTATCGCTAAAGACAACCTGATCGGCAAAATTAGTTTCGAGAATTTCCCGCATCGATACCAGTTCCCCACGCTGATCAGAAAGTACTGCCTGGATACTGTCAATGCTTACTTCACCAGCCACCCGATTCTCCAGCAGAAAATATTCCTTTTCACTGATCGGAACTTTGTAAATGCGCTCATTTTCTTCGGTAAGCACGCCATGAATGGTTACCTGCTCATCCTGTGCCTGTTGAATACGAATCGGTGTTTCCCAACCGGCATCGATTCGCGTCCAGGCCATCGGCAATGAGGGAATCAAACCATCCCCGTTAAAAAGGCCGGCATCCATCAGCGCGAATCGACCAACACCGCTGCGCCGGGTTTCCGGACTAAAGAGATCCAGAAAACCCAATTGGGATCCGATATTGGAAACCAGAATACCGTTCAAGCCGAGTTGAATACCCTCCTGGGATTCTGTTTCGGGGAGAATAATGCCATTACGGATAATCTGACTGCCGCCTTCCACGGCAATACCATCAACACCCAAAGTACGGGAAAGGAATTGGCTGGTAATAAACAGCGAGGGGATATCCTGCGGCGTTTCATCGAAGCCGAAATCGACATCCCGGCCGACGCCTGCATGGAAAACAATCACCGATTCATATTGAGAAAAATCGATCGCCGGATCCGCATCTGCTTTCTCCAGGGCATCTCTTAGCAGGCGGGCAATCCCCACATCGATATCGGCAACGGACGTGTTGGGATTGTAGTTGCTCATCTCTGCATCCAGCTGATAAGCACTGTTTTGTTCCCGTGGGAAAACATCATAGGTCATTTCCAGCGCACCACGGCTGCTCCGGTAGAAATAATTCCGGGCAAACTTCAGATGATCTTCAAAATAGCTGCGATTATGTGGCGGAGGATCAATACGAAATGATTCGGTATTTTGACTCAAATCGAATTTGCCATTACCGGTTGTATTGTCGTCATCATCCGCCTGGAATTCTACGCGGATCGCTAAAACTTTTAAGGTGTCGGGAGTGTCAAAGGGGGTGGCAATTAGCGGTGAAAAAAACATCATTCCAAAAAGACCGGCGAACCACCATACTGCTGTGATCTTCATAGTATTAACCATTACCTCGAATTCGCATTCCATAAAGAAAGGCTGCCCCGAATTTTTCGAAACAGCCTTTAAAAATGTTATTTATTAGTGCTTAGAATCTGGCCATCAAAGAGAAACGCATCGTGTCGGAAAGCGGATGCTCATCGACGGAAGCGAGGATGTAGCTGAAGTCTACGCCAACGAAGGAAATCCGGAAACCGCCACCGAATGTCCAGAAACGGCGATCGCCATAATTCGGATCTTCATAGAAATAACCGGCACGAAGGGCAATCAGATCGGTGTACCAGTATTCAAATCCCAGTGCATGGGCGAGGCGATTAAACTGATCCCCATCTCCCCAGGCTGTGGCAAAATAGGAGAGAAAACTATCGCGGCGTTTTTCGTCATCACGCGGTACCATCAGACGATTGACGTCATATGCGAAAGTCAGCTTATTGAACTCCGAATCGAGAATCTTATATGCCAAACCGAGGCGAATATTCATCGGAATAGGATCGGCTTGCTCTTTGTCGATATAGGTAATTTTCGGGCCAACATTGGAAAGATTTGCACCAAGGCTGAGGCGGTTAATAAAACCCGGTTTGTAAAGCACACCAAGGTCTACGGCAAAAGTGCTGCCCACACCCTTACTTTGCTCGGTACCAACCTGAACAGGTGAGAGTCTGGAGAGAACGTATTTCAGATTTACACCAATACCGAGATTCTCCTGCGCTTTTACCGCATAGCTACCGGAGACGGCGACTTCGTTACTGGAGAATTCTCCAAGAACGGTACCATCGTCACTGGTCTGGGTATTGTCACCATAATTGATGAACTGGAGTGCAAAACCAACGGTGCCAATATCATCCATATGGTAACGGGCTGCAGCATAATCATAGTAAAGGTCACTGAAGTTGAACTGAGGCAGCCAGTTCACGTGCATCAATGTTGCTTCACCCTTGCTGTCGACTTCCGGATCATTATACTGGAAGGCAAGGCCAGCCGGATTCCAGTAGATGGCATTTGCATCAGCTGCAGTAGCCACACCGGCTTCCCCCATACCACTTTGGCGGGCGCCTGGGTTAATCAACAAGAACAGTGCAGTTGCTTCGCCTTGTGCGAAAATCGGAGACAAGCTGGTCAGCATCAGCATTGTGATTGTCAAGGTTTTCAGAAAAGATTTCATTACAGATACCTCCTGCTAAATAAACAAAAAAACCGAACGGATGGATTCATTCCACTTCCCTTCGGCCTTCTAAGTGGATGCCCTTAAAATAATTGTTAAGGATACTATTGTCATCAAAAAAAAATAGTTAATTAATCGTTGCTCAAACTTCTAATTTCCTTAACAAATTTCTATAAGCATCTCCTAATGATGTAATGAAAAGCTTTAAAGCGAACCAATTTAGATGTTCCCGCAGAATAAATCAAGCAATTTTTTGTCAATTAGGGCATTTTTTCACATGCCTGCCTGATTTATTTCACCCGGCTATATTGGTTGCCAGCGAATTAAAATAACGTGATACAGCTAACGTTTTTATACTTTTTCTATCTGGCAATTCGCCGGCTGTATTAAAGTATCGGCAGCGAATTCCGGATATTTAGAGCAACAGTTATTTTTAAGCAAATTATCAAGCTTACTTATCTATTAATAGTATAACCAGGTCAAAGTGTTCCCGGGAAAAATTCCCATATAGAAAATTCCGATCAGTGCGATCAGGAGAACAAGACCCACTTCCGGTAAAATTGAACCACTCTCTTGCTCTTCCGCCGCTTCCTGAAAATACATCGCGACAACAACGCGAATGTAGTAATAAACAGACAACAAGGAGTTCAAAGCACCAATAATTACCAGGGTCTGGAAGCCGGACTGATATGCGGCTTTAAAAATGTAAAGTTTCCCCATAAACCCACCGGTTGGCGGGAATCCTGCCAGAGAGAACATGCAAACCGTCATCACCAACGCCAGCAAGGGCTGGGCTTTGCCTAAACCTGCATAGTGCTTGATATCGACAAATCGTTCATTTTTACCACTAACAATGCCGGCAACAGCAAATGCGCCGATGTTCATAAACATGTAGACGATCAGGTAGAATAGAACTGCCGAGACGGTAACATCATTGGCAGCGACAATACCAATCATAATATATCCGGCATGGGCGATACTGGAATATGCTAGCATCCGCTTGATGTCACTCTGCACCAACGCAATCAGGTTACCGCCTGTCATGGTAATCACCGTTAACCACCAGAGCAAATCACTCCAAATCGGTTCGGCAGCACCGGCAGCGCCAATAATTACGCGCAAGATTGCCGCAAAACCGGCAGCCTTCGCGCCAACAGCCATAAATGCCGTTACCGGCATCGGCGCGCCCTGGTAAACGTCTGGCGTCCACATATGGAACGGCACCAGGGCTACTTTGAAAGCAAAACCGATGATCATCAGCGCAATGCCAAATGTAGCCATCATACCGGGGTTGCTATTTTGAGAGAGAAAATTGGCGATCGCTTCCAGACTGGTAGAACCGGCAGCGCCATACAGCAGGGCGATACCGTAAAGGAGAAACCCGGTGGCGAAAGCGCCGAGCAAAAAGTATTTTAAAGCAGCCTCCAGTGAACGGCGGTTAAACTTGCGAAAACCGGCCAGGGCATACAGTGCAATCGACATTGTTTCCAATCCCAGAAAAAGGCTCATCAGGCTATAGGAGCTGCCCATCAACATCATACCGACGGTCGCAAAAATAACCAATGGTGTAAATTCGATGAATTCAATGTCTTCCTGTGTTGAATAGCTATTGACAAGTAAGAGACAAAGCGCGGCTGTTACCAAAAAGATAAAGTTGAGGATAATTGTCAGCTTATCGAGATAAATCATCCCGTAAAAGAATGCCTGTCCACCTTCTGTTACAATTGTAAGCAGATAGAAGTTACTGATAATCGAGAAGAGAATGCCGACAATTCCCAGGTAAGAGAGCACCGATTTTTTCATTCTGGGAGCCATTACCCCCTGCACCAGCAGGTAAATGCCGGTAAAACTCAGCACGATCATCGGTAAGATTGCCAGAAAGTCGGCATTGCCAATATTAATGTTAACCACTGTATTTCCTTTCCAAACTTTTCTTCAATCGCGGCAGCAACTGAACTCCGCTTACTCTCCCAGGAAGTCACTCAGTATCGGCTTCCGGCCTTCGATCACCATTTCCGCTTTTGCCTTGTTCGCTTTTTCTATCAGCGCTTCGACGGTTTTTTCAGTTTTTGCGGTAAAAGTAGAGGGATAAACGCCAATCCAGAAAATCATCAGGATTACCGGAATCATAATGGCGATTTCCCGTCCATCGAGGTCGGTGAGAGATTTATTCTTTTCCGTCAATGGACCGAACATGACCCGGCGGAACATCCAAAGCAGATATGCCGCGGCGAAAATAATACCGACAGTTGCGACAATCGTAAATACCGGGTAATTGCCATAGCTACCGACCAGAATAAGGAATTCTCCGACAAACCCATTGGTGCCGGGCAAACCGAGGGATGACAAACAGATAATCAGGAAGAAAGCGCTAAACACCGGCATAACCCGGGTAACACCGCCGAATTCACTAATTTCCCGGGTATGGCGCCGCTCGTAGATCATCCCAACCGCCAGAAAGAGCGCCCCGCTGGAAACACCATGATTGACCATTTGCAGAATGCCCCCCTGCATACTGGTAACCGTCATGGCAAACATACCGAGAATAATAAAACCGAGGTGACTGACCGATGAATATGCAACCAGCTTTTTAATATCGGTTTGCACCATCGCCACCCAGGCGCCGTAAAGAATACCAATAACGCCGAGCCAGAGAAATAATGGTGTAAAATACTCCCAGGCTTGCGGGAAAAGCGTCAGGTTAAAACGTAAGAGGCCGTAAGTGCCCATTTTCAACAGTACTCCGGCCAGAATTACGGAACCGGCCGTCGGCGCTTCCACGTGGGCATCCGGCAGCCAGGTATGAAAGGGAAACATCGGCACCTTAATGGCGAAAGCGAGGGCAAAAGCGAGGAAGAGCCAGATTTGCGCGCTGAAGGATATTTTTAAATTCATGATCGCCATCAGGTCAAAACTGTAAGCACCGGTGTAGGTATTATTGAGGATATAAAGAAAAACGATGGCGACGAGCATAAGCACTGAACCAACCATCGTATAGACAACGAATTTTAAGGCTGCATAAATCCGGCGTTTACCACCCCAGACACCAATCAGGAGGTACATCGGAATCAGCATCGCTTCCCAGAAAAGATAGAAGAGGATAAGATCTAATGAAATAAACACACCGAGCATTGCCGATTCGAGGATCAGCATGGCGATCATGTATTCTTTTACCCGCTCGGTGATGGAATTCCAGGAAGCAAAAATCGCCAGGGGCATGATGAATGTGGTTAGGACATACAATAAAATGCTGAGCCCATCGATGCCGACATGGTAAGAGGCGCCGATGGCGGGGATCCAATCCATCTGCGTGGTAAATTGCATTGCAGCACTGTTTCCGTCAAACATGATAAAAAGCGGGATCGATGCCAAAAAGGTAATCAACGAGACCAGTAGTCCCCAGGATTTTACCAGCTGCGTTTCCGTACGGGGAATTGCCAGCAGCACCAGCGCCCCAAGTGCCGGCAGAAAAGTTACCCAATTCAGTAAACTAGACATTTCCATCTATGAGAATCTCCATTTATTATCTTGACTACCTTCGACCGTCTTAGCGGAAGATATAATATGCCAGAATCAAAATTACACCGACCACCATTACACTGGCATAATGTTGCACATAACCGGTTTGTACTCTGCGTGCGATCAGGCTTAACAGCCAAACAATTTTTCCCGCCGAATTGACGAAACCATCGATCACCCGGGTATCGACGAAATGCCAGAGCCATTGGCTGAATCGGACAATCGGATTGAGAATGCCGGCTTCCACGCCTTCATCCACATAATATTTATTTGAAAGCACCTTATAAGCCCCACTGAAGCGATTGGCAATCGCATCCGGGTCCATCGCCTTCTTGATATACATCAGGTAAGCGAGATAGATGCCGCCCAGTGCGATCAGGATGGATGCTGCCATCAAGCCATATTCCAGCGCATGGGAAATATGGTGCGGCTCGCTGTAAGACGCGGCATTGGCAAACACCGGCGAGAGAAAGTTGGCAAAATGATTTTCACCACCCCAGAGGTATGCCAGTCCGGCAGGAATGCCGATTAAACCACCGACGACTGATAATACCGCCAGCACCATCAGCGGAATGGTCATTACCGGGGGATTTTCGTGGATATGTTTTTCAACTTCAGGCTCTACCCGGGATTCACCAAAGAAGGTCAGAAATACCAGGCGGGACATGTAGAAAGCGGTCAGGAAAGCGCCAATCGCCCCAAACACCCAGACCAGCGGACTGTACAAGAATGCATGGGCGAGGATTTCATCTTTTGAAAAGAAACCACTAAATGGCGGGATGCCGCTAATTGCCAGCCAGGCCATAATAAAGGTTAACGCGGTAATTTTTATTTTTCCATAGAGATTTCCCATCTTCCGGATATCGGTTTCATCGGCGAGAGAGTGCATGACTGCACCGGCACCGAGGAAGAGCAGCGCTTTAAAAAAGGCGTGGGTCATCAGGTGAAAAACGCCGGCAGCAAACGCCCCAACACCAACCCCGATGAACATGTATCCCAATTGGGAAATAGTAGAATAGGCGAGCACGCGTTTGATATCATTATTCACCAGCGCCATTGTTGCCGCGAACAGTGCCGTAAAGGTACCGATAATAACGATAACCATCATTGCGACATCACTGCGCACAAACAGGAAGCTAAGACGAGCCACCATGTAAACACCGGCGGTAACCATCGTTGCGGCATGGATCAGTGCGCTCACCGGCGTGGGACCTTCCATCGCATCGGGCAGCCAGATGTACAGCGGGAACTGGGCGGATTTACCACAGGCGCCCATGAAGAGTAACAAAGCAGCGGAGGTAACAACGCCGGCGGCCATCAGCTTGTCTACCTGACCTTCAATGCCGGCATAGGTTATTGTACCGATGGTGGAAAAAATGATGAAGATGCCAATGGCAAAACCGAAGTCCCCTACCCTGTTCGCCAGAAATGCCTTCAGGCCGGCTTTGGATGCGGATTCTTTCTCGTAAAAATATCCAATCAGCAAATAAGAACAGACGCCAACCCCTTCCCAGCCGAGGTAGAGCAGCAGGAGGTTATCACCCATAACCAGCATCAACATTGAAAAGAGGAAAAGATTGAGGTAGGAGAAAAACTTTCCGACGGTGCGATCGCCATGCATGTAGCCATTCGAATAGACATGGATCAGAAAACCAACGCCGGTTACGACCAGCATCATCACAATCGACAATTGATCAACCAGAACAGCGGCACCAGCGGTAAAGTCTCCGGCCTGAATCCAGGTAAACAACTCATTATGGATAATCGTGCCGTCCATAACTATAAAGAATGCCCGGACGGTATAGAGAAAGGATATCAGCACAGCAACGCTGGCGATGAAACCGGCTTTTCCTTTCAGGATGTGACCGAAAAGCCCGTTGATAATCGCGCCGAGCAACGGCATTAAGGGTATGATCCATATAAAATCGTGCATTGATACGTCTCCAACTTCGTTTAGCAGCATCCGGCCACCGCATCCCGATTTTCTATCGGCAGCCAGTCGTCATCAAATCATCGTTACCACTTCAACAGACGGATATCGTCTACGTGAACAGTCTCCCGTAAGCGGAAAATCGCCACAATAATCGCCAGACCAACCGCCACCTCCGCGGCGGCAACGACCATCACCATAAATACAAAAATATGCCCTTCGACGTTATTGAGATAATTCGAGAAAGCCACAAACGTCAGGTTTACAGCATTCAGCATCAACTCGATAGACATAAAAATGACGATCGCATTGCGACGGGTAATTACCCCGATCACGCCCAATCCGAATAGTACTGCTGCTAAAATCAGAAAATAATGTAAAGGGATACTCAAGGTGCCCATTTTTTATCCTTTATTAGGGGTTTAGGGGCTTAGGGGTTTAGGGATTTAGGAAAGACTACCCTAGTCCCCTAAAGCCCTAAGCCTCTTTTTTAATGATCTTCCTTTTCTACAGCCTTCTTTTTCTTGCTCTCTTCAATAATCAATTTGGATTTGGAGAGATAGATCGCTCCGACCATCGCCGTAATCAACAATATTGAGGCTATTTCGAATGGCAGCACGTATTCGCTGAAAAGGGACATGCCGATGCTTTCCACCGTGCCGATTTCAGTTTCTTTCACCAATTGCTGTTTATCACCAAAAAAATCCTGAAAACCGAAATAGCTTAATTGAAAGGAGAGAAAGACAAAAAGTCCCAGCGCGACATAGCGCATGGCGCCCCATACGCCCCCCTGGCGGGTTTCTTCCGGCACATTGAGCAGCATTATCACAAACAAGAACAAAACCATAATTGCACCGGCATACACAGCGATATGAACAATGGCGACAAAATGTCCCATCAAGAGAATATATTCACCGGCAAGGGCAAAGAAGGTCATTACCAGGAATAAAGCGCTTTTAATAGGATTGGGATGCAAAACCACTCCCAAGCCACCGGCTACGGCTGCCACTGCAAAAAACCAAAACAGTATTTCTTCGATTGCCATTCCTTAAAATCCTTTGTTATACGAATGCAACAAATGCTGCTGTCACGATTATATTCAAGAGACCAAGCGGCAGCATTTTCCGCCAGCCAATATTCATCAACTGATCATAGCGAAAACGCGGAAGCGTCCAGCGTACCCAGATAAACACCAGCAGGAAGAAGCCGGTTTTTGCTGCAAAAGCGAGAATTTGCAGGAGCTGCTCCGCCACAATGGGTAGTCCCAGCGATGCAAGTCCCGGTACCTGCCATCCACCAAGGTAAAGAGTGGAAATTAGTGCTGCTGCAGTAATCATATGGGTGTATTCCGCGATCATAAAAGCGGAAAATTTCATTGAGCTGTATTCGGTGTGATACCCGCCGACCAATTCCTGCTCCGCTTCCGGCAGGTCAAAGGGCAGGCGATTGGTTTCCGCAAACACCGCGACGACGAAGAGAATAAATCCCAGCGGTTGACGAAAAACATTCCAGTGCAGAAAACTGCTTTGATCCACGACAATATCGTTCAAACGCAGGGAACCGGCGAGAAGCACCACGGCAACAATCGCCAGTCCCATCGGTAATTCGTAGCTAATCATTTGCGCAGAAGAACGCAGACCGCCGAGCATCGAATATTTGTTGTTCGATGCAAAACCTCCAACGATGAGCCCATAAACGCCCAGAGAAGCAACACCAACAATGTAAAGGATGCCAACATTCAAGTCAGCAATTTGGAATTTAAAAGTTACCAGTTCGTCGTATATGGGAATGGTCATCTGATCGCCAAAAGGGATAACTGCGAAAGTTACCAACGCGGGAATCATTGCCACCATCGGGGCGAGGATGTAGAGGAATCGGTCGACATGCCCGGGGATGATATCTTCCTTGATGAAGTGCTTAATTCCGTCAGCGATCGGTTGCAGGATACCGCCCGGCCCCACCCGGTTCGGTCCGTGGCGGTCCTGGATCCAGGCAGAAATTCTCCGCTCCAGCAGTGTCAGCACCATTACCATTACCATGAGAAAATTGGTAATCAAGAACACCTTGAGATAAGGGCTTAGATCCACAAGTAAAAACATCGTGACCGATTCGATTATTGACAATAGAAATTCCATTAATGCTATCTCCGCATACTTTGCTTTTCTAACGCTTCCGGATTACCCGGCAGTTTCTGTCGCAGTTGCGCCTTCCCCTTTTTTAATACCGGTATTCGCGAGGGCCTTGTAACTCATACCTGCATAGCCATCAACAGTGCCGGCGATTTCGCCGAAGACTTTCAAGGGACTGAGCACCTTTGGCATATCGAGCAGATTGACTATCTCCTGGAGAATCTCCAAATCGGTTTTAGCCGCTTTCGGGGGGAGAATTGCCGGGCGAATCCGCTGCACCTGTCCCTGGTAATTGGTAAAGGTGCCATCTTTTTCATAGGCAGATGCACCGGGCAGCACAACATCGGCGATACTGCTTAAAGCGCTTTCCCGGATATCCTGAACGACGAGGTAATCCAGCTGCTTCAGGGTATCCAATTGCGCTTCGCTGAGCGTATCTTCCGGGCATCCTCCCAGCCAATAGAGCGCTTTTACCGTGCCTTTATCGATTGCTTTGAGAATATCGCTAAGGGTGTCTTTACTATTAAGCATGTCACTGGCGCCCTGGAAGTTAGGCAGCTTTTCACCTTTGATGGTAAATTGTTTGTAAACGATATCATCTGCCTTCGGGAAATTATCATTGATCGCCACGTGTTTGGCGCCGAAGCCTTCCCGAGCCACTTTTTGCAAGAGGTAATTCTCTTCGTTCGTCGCATACCCACTTCCGATAACAGCGACTTCGCCGGCGTTAAAAGATTTCAATTTACTGACGGCCGCTTTCAGGGTCATTCGCCAGGGATGCCGCGCCAACTCATCTCCTTTGCGGATCATCGGGTGCTCCAGGCGATTTAGCTTGGCATAGGTATGATAAAGCAGACGGCCATCATCGCACATCCACCATTGGTTCACGGCTTGATTCTCTTCCGGTTTGATGCGATAAATCTTATTATCTTCTTCCAGACTTTCTATATTGATGTTACATCCCACAGAACATCCGGGGCAAACACTGCGGGTATTTTCATAACGCCAGTTCCGCGGCTTAAAAAGGAAGTCCTTTGTTACCAACGCGCCCACCGGGCAAACATCAGCGGTATTCATGGACATTTTATTGTCGAGGGATTGCCCCGGAAAAAGATCGATCTGTGAATCATAACCACGCTGGCGCACCATCAGCTCATTGGTGCCGCTAATTTCCTGGGTAAAACGCACACAGCGGGAACAAAGGATACAACGAGTGCCGATCAGCATCATGTTCGGACCCAGATCCTTCCGGGGCGGAACACGTTTATCAAATTCGAAGCGACTGCGGTCTTTTCCGTATTTATAGCTATAATCCTGCAGTAAACACTCACCAGCCTGGTCACATTCGGGACAGTCGACCGGGTGATTGAGCAGCAAAAATTCCAGCACCGATTCCTGGGCATCCTTTACGGTTTGCTCTTCGGTGGAAATAACCATATCATACTTACCATCCACCTTACGCTGCGGGGGCATTTCCCCGATACGGGTCGAACAGGCCGGGGTCAGCTTTGGCATGCCTTCTACTTTTACCAGGCACATCCGGCAACTGGCGACAATGGTCATTCCGGGATGATAACAATAATGGGGAATCTCTTTTTCCAGCGATTTCGCGGCTTCCAGAATCGTCGTGCCATTTTCCACTTCGAGTTCATGTCCGTCTATTTTAATCAAAGCCATTTCAGCGTATCCCTGTTTAAACTCTAAATTTATGCAACTTCTTTTTTCACGTAAGCTTCAAATTCATGGCGGAACTTCCGCACGAAACTTTCGATCGGCATGGCGGCGGCATCACCCAGTGGGCAGATGGTGCGCGTGCCAATATTACCGGACATTTCATAGAGCAAATCGATATCGCGCATCGTGCCATTGCCGGATTTAATCTTTTTCAAAACTTTCTCCGCCCAGGTGGTTCCTTCCCGGCAGGGCGTGCATTGTCCGCAGGATTCGTGGCGATAAAAATGAGTAATATTCAAGATTGTATCGACCATGCAGGTATCTTCATCCATTACAATGCAGCCGGCAGAGCCGAGCATGCTGCCCACAGCCGCCAGGGCATCGAAATCCATATTAACATCCAGTTCATCCGCTGTTAAAACCGGCACGGAGGAACCACCGGGAATCACCGCTTTCACTTTTTTATCATCGAGAATACCGCCGGCGTAGTCGTAGATAAGTTCTTTCAGGGGCAGTCCCATCGCTGCTTCGTACACACCGGGACGCTTCACATGTCCGCTAATGCAGTACAGTTTCGGCCCCGGACCACTTTCCGGCCCGATCGACTTAAACCAGTCCGCACCGTTTTCTACGATGTAAGGCACGCAGGCAAGTGTTTCCACATTGTTTACGATCGTCGGGCAGCGGAAGACGCCTTCAATTGCCGGAAACGGCGGTTTAATCCGCGGCCAGCCGCGTTTACCTTCCAGCGATTCGATCAATCCGGTTTCTTCGCCGCAGATGTAAGCACCGGCACCGCGATGCACATACATATCCAGATCGAAACCGCTGCCGAAGATATTCTTACCGAGATATCCTTTGTCATAACACTCGGCAATGGCGACTTCCAGTACTTTCGCTTCATGGACAAATTCGCCGCGAATATAGATGTAGCAGGTGTTGGCGCGAATGGCAAAGGAGCCGATCATCGCTCCTTCGATGGTGGAGTGGGGCATGGCATCCATCAGCAGACGGTCTTTAAAAGTCCCGGGTTCACTCTCATCCGCATTCACCAGCATGTAATGTGGCTTCTCAGTATCCTTGGGAACAAATCCCCATTTCATCCCCGTGGAGAAGCCGGCGCCCCCACGCCCGCGCAGCTTGGCGTCTTTTACCAGATCGATAACGCCTTCCGGATCCATCGTCTTCAACACCTTCTGCCAGGCACGATATCCTCCGACTTTCTCGTAATAGGAAAGCTTACGGGATTCGGGCAAATTCTTATCTTTGGTCAACACTTTTTCAAATGCCATATACCATCTATCTCCGTCAAAACAGCTACATCAACATTGTCAATATCCGGGTGATCAACCCGATATTCGATTTATTTCAAATCATTCAAAATTTTATCAAAAGCCTCAATACTCAGACCTTCGTGATAATCATCGTTAATTTGCACCACCGGTGCAGTACCGCAGGAACCGAGGCATTCCACCTTTATTAAAGAGAATTTGCCGTCGTCGCTAACTTCCCCGCTTTCGATACCATATTTTTTGTGCACGTGCTTGCACAGTCCGGAGGCGCCCCGCAATGCGCAGGAAAGGGTGTGGCATACCTGAAGGTGATACTTGCCGGAGGGCTTTAGTTTAAACATGGTGTAGAAAGAGGCGGTATCCAGAACTTCCGAGAAAGGTAAATCCAATAAGCTGCCGACATATTCCATCGCATCTTTGGAAAGCCACTCAAATTCCCGCTGGGCCAGATGTAACACCATCAGCAGCGAGGCCCGTTTGTTCGGGTAACGGGTTAAAATTTCTTCAAATTCCTTCTGCGCGTCTTTCGAAAAGCTCAGCTTCATTGTTCAACCTGCAACATTTTTTCGTTTGTTTAACTACGTCCTCTAACGATCCAGCTCACCGGCAATAATATTCATACTTCCCAGAATGGCGACCACATCGGAAACACTGGCACCTTTGGAGATATCCTGGAAGGATGAAAAATTGATAAAAGAAGGTGCGCGAACCCGTAAGCGATATGCCTTATGGGTGCCATCACCAACGATATAGAAGCCCAGCTCACCATTCGGTGATTCGGTTGAATCATAAATATCTGCGACCGGCACATCGAATCCATGTCCAGGCATAATATTCTTAAAATGATGTATTAATCCCTCGATAGTATCATAAACGCCTTCTTTTTCCGGCAGGGAGTATTTCTTATCAAAATAGCTCACCGGACCATCGGGAAGATCGTCGATACACTGGCGGATAATACTGAGACTTTGCTCAACCTCTTCCATCCGCACCAGGTAACGGGCATAAACGTCACCGTCATCACAGACCGGCACATCAAAGTCGAGGCGATCGTAAACCAGGTAAGGATGGTCCTTGCGCACATCAAACGGCACGCCGGAGCCGCGCAGCATCGGTCCGGTAACCCCAAGTTCAATCGCATCTTCCCGAGAGATATGTCCAATGCCGCGGGTTCTGTCCACCCAAATACGATTACGGGTCAGTAAATTATGCACCTCTTTTAACACACCGGGATAATAATTCAGGAAGTTATTGGTCATTTCCTTGAAATCGTGGGGCACATCGCGAAAAACGCCGCCGACACGGGTATAACTGGTTGTCAAGCGTGCGCCGGTAGTATGCTCAAAAATAATGTAGAGATTTTCACGTGCCTGGAAGGCGTAAAGGAAAGCAGTGAAGGCACCGATATCAAGCGCGTGGGTGCCGAGCCAAACCATGTGGTCGGCAATTCGGGACATTTCCGCCAGAATGGTGCGGATATACTTGGCTCGTTCGGGGATCTCCATTTCCAGCAGTTTTTCTACGGCCTGGGCAAAACCGATATTGTTACAGAGCGGAGAAAGATAATTCATCCGGTCGGAAAGGGTCACCCACTGGTTGTAGCTCTTGTGCTCGCCGAGTTTCTCAAAGCCGGAATGCAGGTAACCAATGTGCGGCTCCGCCTTAACAACCACTTCCCCATCCAGCTCCAAAACCAGTCGCAGGGTGCCGTGTGTCGCCGGGTGTTGCGGGCCGAAGTTCAGAATGGTACGATCTGTCTTTAAACTGTATGCTGCTTCTTGCGCCATAATCTTCTATCCGTTTTTGCAATTAAAGTCATCTAACTGCTGCTTATCACCTTGCTTACTTCAGGTCGAGAATCACATCTCGTTCGCCGCGGCCCCGTAAAGGGTAATCTTTGCGCAGCGGATGGCCATCAAAAATATCCGGCAAGAGGAGCCGACGTAAATCGGGATGCCCTTCAAAATTGAACCCAAACATCTCGAATGCTTCCCGCTCCAGCCAGGCGGCAGATTTCCACACCTGGGTCAGCGAGGGCACATTCATATCGGCCTCATCGATACCAACTTTGACGCGCAGCCGTAAATTGGTTTTCATGGAATAAATATGGATCACCAGATCAAAACGCGGCTCACGATCCATTTTCAGGAAATCCACGCCGGTAATGTCGACCATGTAGTCGAACTGCAGTGTTTTGTCCTTTTTCAGGAACTTCATTACCGGGATCAGTTGCTCTTTATTAAGGAACAATGCCAGCTGACCGCGGGCGGTCTCGAACTTTGCATCGGGGAATTTTGCCGACACCTTTTCCTGAATAGTATTAAATGTCACTTTAGCCATCAAACTACTCCCATTGAAAAGCGCCGCGTTTCCAGAGATAGATGTATCCGGAGAATAGAATCACCAGAAAGACAAACATTTCCCAGAAGATAAAAGAACCGGCGGTTAGGTAATCGTTATAGACAACTGCCCAGGGGTACATGAAGATAATTTCCACATCAAAGAGGATAAACATCATCGCAACCACGTAGAAGCGGATTGGATAGCGCAGGCGGGCATCCATCTGCGGTTTCAGACCAGATTCATACACCTGCTGCTTGATCTTATTCTTTAGTTTGGGATTCAATACGTGGGTAAGTCCGATAATGGTAGCGGTGATAATTGTCGCAAGCACCATTACGACAAGGATAGGCAGATATTGATCGAGCATTTGTTTGTCCTGTGATAGTTAAAAATTTTTTTCACAAAGTCTAAACGACCAAATAATAACCAATCTTGCAAAGAACAACAACTAAAAAACTATTAATTTTCACTTCAATTCCTTGCGGTTCGAGACGGGCAGAAAGGAATAAAGTAAAAGGGATAAATTAACAGATAAAGGTGCTTTAGAAACACCACTATGCGCTAATTTTTAAAGGCTTTACATCTTATTTCGAGTCAGCACAGGAAAGATATCATCCATCACCAATGCTTCCCGCACCCAAAAAGGCTCTGCATATGTAACACCGCATTTCCAACCATAATGGCGCATGCGAAATTCTACCGCATCAAAAAAGCCTTTTGAGGAAATAAATGTTTCCTCGCCGTCGTAGCCAGGGTTATAAAACTGAGATTTATGTGCTTTTACAGCTGCCAGTTTTGTTTCGTATTGTTCCGAGATATCAACAAGAAAGGTCGGCTGAAATTCGTAAGTCATCATGTAATAAACAAGACGTTTCGGGCGAAAGGCGGGATGATTACCGGGGTCCATTTTTTTCAGGCCGGCATAAAAACAGGCGTCGGTAATCAGGTTACTGGAATGAACATGGTCGGGATGACGATCATTGGGATAGGGCGCAAAGACAATCGCTGGTCGCAAACGGCGAATCGCTCGTATTATTTTCAGACGGTTCTCGTCATTATTGTAAATATTTGCATCGGGGATTTGCAGATTCTCCCGCCCGATTGCACCGAGAATTTTCGCGGCATCAGCAGATTCTTCATACCTTTCAGCCACTGTCCCCCGGGTCCCCATCTCTCCTTCGGTTAGGTCGATAATCGCAGTGCGATATCCCTGCTGTGCCAATTTCACCAGTGTGCCACCACATCCAAGCTCCACATCATCGGGATGTGGCCCTAATGCTAAAATATCTACATGCTCTGCTAACATAACCAGTCACCCATGTATAAAACGGAAAAAGTAAGCTAGAAAAGTAACAGACAAGGCAATAAACCGCAAGCCTTTATTAATGCTGTCCGGGAAAATTCAAAAAGAGTTGAATATGGTATTTTCAAATCGATATATTCTCCCAAGGTTTATATGGATAACAAAGATGAAGCGACAAGCTAAAACAGGAAAGAGGATTTACGGTGTTCACAGAGCGAGTGGAGTACGAGCGACTATTGGGAGAATTTTCCGGTCAACAATCAGGCCCAAATGTGATTTTTCTCGGAGGCGTTCATGGCAATGAGCCAGCGGCAATTTCTGCGTTAGAACGCGTATTTACAGCATTACCGGCATATCAAACGATTTTTAATGGTCGAATGACCGCCTTAATCGGCAATGTTAACGCGTTAAATAATCAACTAAGATATGTCGATGAGGACCTTAACAGAATTTGGTCCCCGGAAGAAATGAGTGATTTGGAGGCCTCACCGGAGTTTGGTATCGACAACTCCGCCGAGCAAGTTGAAAGGCGCGAGATTTACAAAACCCTGCGCCCGTTTTTAGAAGACAAGACGACCCCGCTTTACATCGTCGACCTCCATACAACATCTTCGCAAAGCGCGCCGTTTGCGGTTATGGCAGACACTATTCGGAATCGGGAATTTGTTTTCAACTTTCCGGTACCGGTCATTTTGGGCCTGGAGGAAATGATTGAAGGCGCCATCATTCATTACACCTGCGACTCCGGTGCACGGACCATGGCTTTTGAAGCCGGGCATCATGATGATCCGAAATCGGTCGACAATCACGAAGCGGCCATCTGGATTGCCCTAGTTAGTGCCGGCTGCCTGAAGCAGGAAAATGTTCCGGATTACGAATCATATCAACAGCGCCTGAGAGATGCCTCTTCAGGACTGTCCCCGGTATTCGAAACCCGCTTTCATTATCAAATTCAACCGGATGAAGATTTTCATATGTTGCCGGGTTACAGTAACTTCCAGCCAGTGCGCCGGGGGGAAAATCTGGCGGAAAATCAATGGGGCGTTATTCGCTGTGGCGGAAAGGGAAACATCTTTATGCCGCTGTATCAATCCCAGGGCACAGATGGATATTTCCGAATTCGCCGGGTGAAGCTTTTCTGGTTGCATATTTCTCGCTTATTAAGACGTTCTGGTGTTTTTCGTGTCGCCCCTCTCTTGCCAGGTATCAAGAAAAACCCTGCCAATCCACTGGAATTAGTTATCAACAAACGCGTCGCCCGCTGGCTGGTCATTGAAATACTGCACTTGCTCGGCTATCGCAAAAAACGCCAGGAAGGTGACTGCCTGATCGTAACCGGACGAAAATATGATTTGGCGGATCCGGAGAAGTTTGCCTGATACCTTAGTCATTGTTAGCAATTTTAAAACCGTGGATGAGCAGCGTTACGATTCGATCATCCACGGTTTTTTATTCCCCCTCTCCCCTTTTGCTACCTGATTTCCCCATTGTTATCCTTTTTCCGGTTGAACTTATTACATTTGTCAGTGATCAGTTTACAGTTGTCAGTTATCAGTTTACAGTTATCAGTTATCATTGAAAATTCAATCTGGCACTTACCAATGTTCGCTGTATACTGATCAGTGTTCACTGTTCACTGTTCACTGATAACTGTAAAATTTATCTTCTTTTTTTGTCAGACAAGCTACAGCTCATAAAACAGTTGACCATAAATTTAAAAATGTCATTTTCCAGCAAAGCGAACCGATTTATTATTGGATTTGGAGAATTATTTCGGTTATTTTAGAAACTTGTTAGCAAAATCTGGGTTTGAGAAAGAACCTGTATTTGACGCACGAATTTATTGGGAGTAATATATGCGAAAGCATTTCTGGATATTCTTTTCATTTCTTTTCACTTTTGCCGCTTTCGGACAAAGTAAAATAACCAGCCACACCAACCAGGCAATCGTTCTCGATTTTAAACTGCCAGAGATTGACGTCGCAGATGTAATGCTGGATCAACAACAATATGTTCGCATTGAATACGACCAAAGCCTTAATGCCGTCGGCGAAGGATTACCGATCGTGCCTTATACACTGCACAGAATTGCCTTGCCACCCGAAGCAACAGTCACCAGCAATTTCGAAATCATCTCCCAAAAAGAGCTGGTAAATGTGGATCTGCTGCCGGCCCAGATGGTTAATGGTTTGAAAAGTGCGCCGTTACTTCCGCGTAATGAGTCCGTTTATCAGGCAGCAACACCTTTCCCCGGACAGATCGTCGAAGTTGGCGAACCTTATACATATCAACGAATGCGCATGGTGGACATCAAAATTTATCCGGTGCAGTATCATCCCGCAGAAAAACGGGTGCGCCTGATCGATCAAATCACTATTCGCTTAAACTTAAAAGGCAGCCGCACAGGCACCAGCACCGCTCGTTTGAGCAGCAACGAACAAACCAGCCTGCAGATTCGTGCGATGAACTACCGGCAAGCCGCTAATTGGGTTCTTCCCCGCAATCGTAATCTGAACAAGACGCAGACAGTCACTTACGATTTTTCCAGCAATGAGTGGTATAAAATCCCCGTAAACGAAGAAGGCATTTATAAAATCACCGGCAGCTTTTTACAGTCTCAGAATATTACTATTTCCAGTATTCAATCCGCTACTATCCAGGTATTCGGATACGGCGGTGCGCCGCTAAGTACCAATGTCAACATTTCCCGCCCGGCAGACCTCAATGAAGTTGCTGTGCAAGTCACTGATGGAAACGGAAATGGTGTTTTCGACGCTGATGACGCAGTCTATTTTTATGCCAGTGCAACGCGCGGCTGGCGATATGACAATTCCCTCAATCGCTGGACGCATTATCTCAACCCTTATGCGGACACCAACTATTATCTGTTTACCTTTAACCAAAACAATGGAAAACGAATTGAGACGGAAGCGGTACAACAGTTCCCGACAATTTCTCAACCGGATCGTTTCACTGACCTCTATCGATTTGAAGAAGAAAACAACAACATCCTGGAATCCGGCATTGATTGGTACTGGTTACGATTTAGCGGCACTACCGGTCAACAGAGCGTCAGTTTTGACCTCCCGGAAAATGTCATCAGTGATAATGCTGTGGCGGAGCTTCGTTTAAAAGGTGGTTCAAAAGTGCGTTACTGGGATAACGGTTCTTATACTTATACTTTCGATGGTACCATCAATGGTCAACCAGTGTTTCCCAATGAAGTCTTTACCAATCAACTATCCCGCAAGCGCACTCGCACAACCAATGCGTTTACCGGCGGCACTAATACCTTCGATCTCGCTTATGGCTGCAACCAGGAAAGCTGCGTGGCTTATCTCGATTATCTGGAAGTGCGGATCGAACGGCCGTTTATTGCGGAAAATGGCTTTCTGAAATTTTATTATGACATCGGCGGCTCGGCCAGCCAGTTTGATGTCAGTGGACTTCCCGCCGGCAGTCATCGGGTTTGGGATGTTACCGCACCGGCGAATGTCGCAAACATCGCGCCTTTACAGAATGGTAATACGGTGCGTTTTCAGCAGCAACGGCCAACAACTGCTGCCCGGGCATTTTATGTGTTCGCAGAAGCCGCCGTTCGCTCAGTTGAAACGATTGAAAGAATACCAAACAGCCCGAATCTGCGCGATCCGCAACGCAAAGGGAAACTGCTCCTGATCGTTAGTGACGAGCTTTATGATGCCGCCGAAGCCTGGGAAGATTTTAAAGAAACCCGCGTTCCCGGCCGCATTGAAACAGAGCGAATTAAAGTGAGTGAAATTTTCCGGGAATTTTCTTCCGGCCTGGCCGACCCCACCGCAATTCGTGACTTTATCAAATATGCCTATGAAAACTGGAGCGTCGATAACCCGGAATATAATCCTTTCTACATTCAAATTCTTGGTGATGGCAGCTACGATTATCGTAACATAGAGCTGACCAGTTATACTAACCAGGTACCGGTCTTCGAAATTACCGCTAATGATGATATTGCCAGCCGGGTGACCGATAACTATTTTACTGCAATCAACAATATTTCGAATGGCCTGGCAAATCTCGATCCGCAATTACCAATTGCCCGCTATCCAGCCAACAATGAGGCTGAATTGAATACCTATCTGAACAAAATGACCCGGTATTACGATTCATTCGAAGAAGATGAAAACGCAAATGGCTGGCAAACATTATTAACTTTTGTTGCGGATGACGAATGCGCCGGTGATGACCGTTGTAATGAATGGTTTCACCTCTCTCAAACGGAAAAGATCATCCGGGAGGTGCCTACAAAATTTGATCTGAAAAAGATTTACCTGGTAGATTACGAAACGCAGGCTGGTGGTCTCGGCCGGCAAAAACCGCAGGCCAGCAGTGCCTTGCTGGATCAAATTAATCGCGGTACCCTGATGATCAACTTTTTTGGACATGGCGACCCGAATACCTGGGCGCATGAGCAGGTGTTAACAAAAGCGCGTGACCTCCCCTTAATTCGTAATGGCGCCAAATTGCCGATCTGGATTGCGGCAACCTGTACCTGGGGCAAATATGATGATCCTAACACGCCTTCCATGGCGGAAGAAATGGTATGGGCACCTAATGGTGGCGGCATTGCCTCCATTGCTGCTTCCCGTCCGTCATTTGCCTTCGAGAACGAGCAATTTGCCAAGCAGGTCTATCGCAATCTCTTTAATTTTGGCAATGATGTCGGACGCTCAATTCTTCTCGGCGATGCAGTGAATCTTTCCGTCGGCGGTGGTGACAATGATCAGAAATATCACTTATTCGGTGATGTTACACTGCGCCTCGCTGATCCGGAACATACCATCAAGATTGAAAGCATTTCTCAGGATACTTTGAAAGCATTGTCGCAGGTTTCAGTCAACGCCAGCGTCTATGATGCCAATGATAACCCGATGAATAACTTTAACGGTAAAGCGGTTATTCGGGTGTTGGATGCAGTGGATAGCACTTCCAATCTTGGTGTTGATTATAACTACCCCGGCGGGACAATATTTAAAGGCATCGTTACTGTCGCAAACGGTAAGATTGAGGATGCCAGTTTCATCGTGCCGAAATCGATCAAGTATAAAGATTCTCCGACCGGTAGAATAAGTATCTATGCCTGGAGTGAAAATCAGCGAGATGCTGTTGGCTATAACAGCGAACTGCTCTTCCTCGGCACACAGTCCCAGGTCACTGATACACGTGGACCTTCAATCGACTTCGCCTTCCCGAATCAACCGGACTTTTTCGATGGTGATTTTGTCGGCCAGCAGCCGACAATTGAAGTAGAATTATCCGACGAAAGCGGCATCAATCTCACTGGCGAAGTAGGGCACCGTATCGAGCTTACGATTGACAATACGATCAAAAAAGACGTCACCGAATTCTTTGTTTACTACCAGGATGAATACACCGAAGGCCGCTTGACATACACATTGCCCGCGCTGGAAAAAGGCCGGCATGAGCTGAAAATTTCTGCCTGGGATAACCTGAACAATTATTCAGAGGAAACCATTTTCTTTACAACAACGACAGCGGAAGATATTACGCTGGCCCAGGTGATTAATTACCCCAACCCGCTTGCTGGGGAAACACATTTCACCTTCCAGTATCAGTCTCCCAACGGCAGTGGTGATGCGACTGTAAAAATCTATACTGTATCTGGACGCCTCATTCAGGAGATCAACGACATCGCCCGCCCAGGCTTTAACAAGATTTATTGGGATGGCCGCGATCGCGATGGCGATGAGCTGGCAAATGGTGTTTACATCTATAAAATCGTGGTTGATGACGGCGAAAAGCGTGTCGAGAAGATCGAAAAAATGGCGGTTGTCCGTTAGTCGATTTCAACCAGGTTTTATTCCACTTATTTTGCCCCGCAACTAGCCTCGTAAGCCGCTTGCGGGGCTTTTTTGTCAGCTAATTTATCGGGCTGATATAGGCGTGTTTCGGGACAGAAATATTTCATTGCTATTTATTTCCCCATCGTTTAAAATACGCTTCCATATACATTTAAATTCCAGGAAAAAATCAGGAGGCGCGCATCATGGACATTTCTCAAATTCAATCAGCAATTAAGTCTACCGGAGTTGATGGCTGGCTTTTCTACAACTTTCACAATCGTGATCATCTCGCTATCAGCATCCTTGGTTTAAACCCGAATCGTTTTTGTAGCCGGCGCTGGTTTTATTTTATTCCTGCAGAGGGCGCTCCGGTTAAACTGGTGCACAAAATTGAACAGTCCATGCTGGATAGTCTGCCCGGCGACAAACTGGTTTATCTTCCCTGGAAAGAATTGCATCAGCAGATTAGTGTGATGCTTGGCGATCGGAAGACAATTGCCATGAACTACTCTCCGCTCAACAATATTCCTTACACCTCAATTGTAGACGCTGGCACTGTAGACCTGGTTCGCAGTCTGGGATATGAAGTCGTTGGCGCTGCCGACTTGATTCAGCAATTCGAAGCGATTATTGACGAGAAAGGATATCGCAGCCATAAGGAAGCAGGAGAGATTATCTTAAAAATTAAGGATGAGGCCTATGCCGCGATCCGCGACGCAGTTAAAAACGAGCGCCCGGTAACGGAATATGAAATTCAGCAATTTATCATGAAACGCTTTGAAGAAGAGGGACTCACCTGTGAAGGACATGGGCCGATTGTTGGCATTAATGAGCATCCGGCGGATCCGCATTTTGAACCAAAACAAGGTGAAGACAATTACATTTTCAAACCCGGCGATACCGTGCTTATCGACCTTTGGGCGAAAAAGGATGAACCCGGTTCCGTTTATTACGACGTCACCTGGTGCGGATATGTTGGTAGTAAGCCTCCCGAGAAGTATACTGAAATTTTTCATATCGCCCGGGATGCCCGCAATGCCGCCCTTAATTTTGTTAGAGACCGGTTTGCCAAAGGTGAAGATTGCTACGGCTGGGAAGTGGATGATGCCTGCCGGAATTATATTATCGAAAAGGGATACGGCGATTTTTTCATCCATCGCACCGGGCATTCCATCGGCGGTAACGTGCATGGCAATGGGGTTCATATCGACAATCTGGAAACCAAAGATGAACGTAAGCTGGTGCCGGGCATCTGTTTCTCAATCGAACCGGGCATTTACCTGGAAGGCGAGATGGCAGTTCGTTCGGAGATCAATATCTTTATAACGCTGGAAGGGGAAGTTGTCGTCTGTGGAGATATGCAGGAAGAGTTAATTCTAATCAATTAACAATCGGGAATTTTGCCTGCAGACTCAATGCATTGGTTTTATAAAAATTCAGCTCCGATTGTTCTTAGCTTTGGCCTCGGATCTTAGTCCGGGGCCATAAGGCATA
Organism: Calditrichia bacterium; assembly: GCA_028284905.1. Classification (GTDB taxonomy): domain Bacteria; phylum Calditrichota; class Calditrichia; order RBG-13-44-9; family J075; genus JACKAP01. The sequence goes on along the minus strand of JANQQU010000043.1, from coordinate 49,031 downwards.
CATCCCTGTTCAACCCTTTTCAATAGCAAGGCCATTTTTCCGGGAATCAATCTAATCATTACCTATGGCGCTGCTGTTTACTCAACGGCTTTCCTCTGTTAACTAAATATATTTTTGACGAATACCAGTGCTAACAAAGTTTACAATTTTTTTCTTCCTCTAAAACAAGCCTCTCTTAAGTTCAATAATAACAGTTACTCTTCTGGCGATATTTTCAAGTTAAATCACTGGAATTATTTTTGCATTATATTATCAAAGCAAGCTAGTTAGCTGACAATTAAGAAGACTTATTTACAATTCTTTTTCCTCGGCAACTTAACAAAGGGGTGTGAGCATGCAGCATTTGATTCTATTGGGAAGAAGTTTAATTATCCTGCTTACCTGTTTCGCGATGGGCTGTGCCAGCCTCAGGTTAGCAGATCAACCAATCGAGGTAACGGCTCCGGCAAAATCCATTTCATGGAAAGATTCATTTAAATCCGGCATTCATGGGGTTTATAATCCGAATAACGGAACAATCGAGTGGCGCGAGTATTTCAAGGGCGGCGTTCATGGAGTTTATAATCCTGCCACTCAAGAGACCGAATGGCGCGAATATTTCAAGGGCAGTGTTTTTGGTGTTTACAATCCGGCCACAGAAGAAATAGAATGGCGGGAAATGTTCAAGGGTAGCATTTGTGGGGTTTATAATCCCAATACAAAACAGGTCGAATGGCGTAAAATGTTTAGCGGTGGCATAAGTGGGGTTTACAACCCGAAAACCCAAATTGTCGAATGGCGAGAAATGTTCAAGGGCGGTATTTGCGGGGTCTACAATCCGGAGACTGAAGAAGTCGAGTGGGAAAAAATGTTTAAGGGTGGCATAAGCGGGGTTTACAATCCGGAGAGCAAAGAGATAGAATGGCGTAAAAAGTTCAAAGGTGGCATCGCAAATGTCACCACATATGAATATGATTATGACAATTACTCAGGATATGCATTTTATTTAGACTACAAATAAAGTGCGGAACGAAAAATCAAGGCGCTAGCCGGATCAATTCATAGACAACCGGAGTGCTTTTGGTATCATTGCTTTCCATTTGGATTCGTATGGCGCATTGGCGGCTCAAAGACTCTGGAGGTAAATTTAAATCTGCCTGATAAACGCCTCTTCGCAATTCAAGAGGATTTTCGGGGAATGCCAACATCCATTCTTTATCATCAGAGGCATCTTTGATTGAAAGCAGTAAACGGGTATTTTCCGGCTGTTCATATTTAATTCTTAATTGTCCCCCATTCATTATCATTGGACGGGAAATCCATTCCCCTTTTTCTATAAATGTTGCATAAGCTCTCGCCGCACCAATTTTCCAACTACCGCCCCGTCCGGCAGTATAGTATAACTGTAATTTACCATCAAAAAACGCCAGCGAGGGACGCATCAGCCGCTTGCCTTCCCACTTTACCCGCGGGCGAAGCACTTCCTGATGATCGCGCCAGGCCAGACCATCATCGGACACCGCCTGCATTATTTTTGTTCCTAATCCCTTAGCGGTTAAATCCAGTTGCACATAAAACATGCGATAGCTTCCGCCATTAAAAATCACCTCCGGCGCAATAACACCGGGCAAATGCGTCAACACCGGTTGTTCCTGTGGATATTCCCAATGAAGGCCATCCTTCGATTCCGCATAAGCAATCGATGCCAGCGGTCCCTGGAAACCGGTATACCACATTTTATACAGGCCCGACTCGGGAATATAGAGCACATCGCCATAAGCATTGCCGGCAAAATCCCAACGGGTAGAATCGGCCGCAATCATCGGTGAAGTCGTTGGTGCTTGCCAGCTACCATCCTTTTGCCGTTGGGCAAATCCCCAGCGATACCCCAGTTCCTCATCTTCAAAATGACCGTTATAATACAATCGCCAGCCGTCCGGGCGCGGAATCACAACCGGGGCAATTTGATGATAGCGATCCCACTCACCGCCGCTGCCGGAGAAAATCTCTCCCCGCTTTAACCAGCGTCGTCCTTCCTTTTTTTGCACGGCATAGCCAATACGATAACGATCGCGGCTATCTCCATCATAGAACAGCATTACCGAATCGGCAGTGACCAACAGAAAAGGATCGGCAACATCACGACTGTCCCAGCGCTTTTTGGAAGGTTTAAGAACCGGATTTCGGGGTAAACGTTTAAAAGCTGCCTCGATACTATATTTGAGCATCAAGGCAGCATTAAAGGAATGATAGTCGACATTACTGGCATGGGATTTTTCATGAAAATGAATTTTTCCGGTTTGCGCCAGGGCAGGTGAGATACTAAAAATTTTGATTAGAACGATGAATACTATGATTCTCAGAAAATCTATCATTCGTTGCTAATGACCCCTTCAATCGCCTGAATCAACTTCTTCTTACTAATCGGTTTCGGCACGTATTCATCCATACCGGCTTCAATGCATTTTTCCCGATCGCCATTCATAACATTTGCTGTTACCGCAATAATCGGCACATGAACACCGCTTTGCTTTTCATATTCCCGGATAGTCGCAGTCGCCTCGAAGCCATCCATTTCCGGCATCTGAATATCCATTAAGATAATGTCATGGTAATCTTTCTGCCACTTGTTTATCGCCTCTTTACCGTTACAAGCCAGGCTAACGCCATAGCCCATCTTTTCCAGAATTCGGGCAATCATTTTCTGGTTTACCGGATTATCTTCCGCCAGCAGCACCTTAAGCTGTTTGGCATGTTCTTCAACTTCCGGACGAGTTTTCACCTTGATCTTTGGTGCTTTCTTTCCGGATTTCTTAAAGCAAACGGTAAAGTGGAAAACGCTGCCGGGGTTTTCATCCAAAGTCCCGTCTATTGGATTAGGACTCTCTACCCAAATGCGCCCCCCCATCATTTGAACTAATTTATGAGCGATGCTAAGTCCTAGTCCGGTGCCACCATACTGACGCCGGTTAGAGCTGTCTACCTGGGAAAACATTTCGAATATGATTCTCTGCTTGTTGGGCGGAATACCAACGCCGGTATCATACACGGAGAATTGCAGCATCAAATAGTCTTCTTTTTCCCACTGTTTCTTTATCTCCATCCGAACACCACCCTGATTGGTAAATTTTATTGCATTACCAAGCAAGTTGATAAAGATTTGGCGCAATCGGTGGTCATCTCCAATAACATATGCCGGCACAGCATTCAAATCATAATCGGAGACAAAAGTCAGATCTTTTTGGGAAGAACGAACAAAAAACGATTTATGGACATCTGTTAAGCATTTGCGCAAGTCGAATTCTTTCAGATCCAGCTTTAGCTGCCCGGATTCAATTTTCGAAAAGTCCAAAATATCGTTCATCAACGTGAGTAAAAGATCGCTGGAAGATTTTACTGCACTGAGATAATCATGTTGCTCTTTTGTCAGTTTGGTATCCAGCACCAGTTCGGACATACCGATGATGGCATTCAGTGGTGTCCGGATTTCATGGCTAATAACCGCCAAAAATTCGCTTTTTGTTTGATTTGCAGTTTCTGCGGTAGTCTTGGCACTTTTTAGTTTGTCAGCAGTTTCCTTGTGTTTCAAGATCTCTTTTTTCAGATTGCGATTGCTTTCTGCCAGTTTAAACAGCATAAAAATCAATATCAGCAGCACTGCGATACCGAGCAAAGCGTTCCAGACCAGAACAAAGATATTTCGTAAAACTTCCCGTTCGGTTTCTGCCAGCACATCGCGGGCATCCCAGGCAACTTCGACAAATCCGATAATTCGTCCCCGGGCATTTCGCAACGGCGCCTCGGCGGCAATCCAATGTTGCCGGGTAATTGGGGATGTTGAAGATTCTCTGATTTGCCCACCCGGTATACCACTGAGAATCGATTGAATTTCCGGTGGCATACGATGCGCTTCTCCGACAAATGGAGGATTGTGCGCCATTACTGCCCAACGTAACTGATCTTCCGGCTGTAAAGCATCGACAGCAAACACATAAATATTTTCTTCGGTAAAGCCCAGGTCCCGATGGGCATTAATCGCATTTCTTAATGTCAGCCGCAATTCTCTGAAATCTGCTTCCTGGGAAGCCTTTTTCATAAAATTGCGATAATCGCTCTCATTGGTAACAATGCCAGCTGATGGGATGAACAGCTGCTCAAAGACTTCCTTATCAATTGAAGCTGCGGTCGTCCGGGCAATCGCCGACATTTCTTTTTCGATGTTTAGCCGGGCATCTTCGACATTTGTCTGATGCGAAAAAATTGTTATGAAGAACAGCGCTGCACCGGACAGCACCAGTACGACAACAAAACTCTTTAATAGTCGCCAGGTGTTGCTCTCTCTATCCCTGTTGAGCGCAATTCTAAAAATTTGTAATAACTTTTCGAATTGTGAAAAAAATCCACGATTCATACCATATACCTCTTCCATGAAGTTTTGCTTCTCTGGCAAAAAGCTTTCAAAGGAATTTAAAACTACAAAAGTTTAGTGGAGTTGATGTCAAGAAAACTATTTCCCAATTACTTTGAAATATATTTCACAACAAATGATACTGGTTTGATAGATGCGGCAATTTCTGAAATAATTTCTAAACTTTTTGCAGGTGTTGGCCGACAATAGTCGTTTGGAGGAATTTCCTACCGGGGATAGGTGAAATGCGATAAAAAATCAGGCCAAGATTGCCCCTTCATGCCTTAACAACCACTCCTTTCGCCAGATGCCTCCCCCATAGCCAATCAGCTTTCCACTGGCACCTATCACCCGATGGCAAGGCACTATCACAGATATAGGATTACGGCCGTTTGCGCTACCGACTGCACGGACCGCATTTTTATCACCTAAAGCCAGTGCGATATCCAGATAAGTTGCTGTACGTCCATACGGAATATTTAACAATTCTGACCAAACTTTTTGCTGAAAGGCAGTCCCCTGCGGATTAAGTTTCAATGAAAACACGTGCCGCTTTCCCTGAAAAAATTCTGTTAACTGGGTGATGCAATCCGCCAAACAATCCGGTACGTCCGAATGATAGGGTTGATCTTCGATAAAGTATACCGAGGCAATGCCATCCGGATTCCCGGTTACTTCTACCAAACCGATCGGCGAGGAATAATAGGCTTTCAGAATTTCGCTCATATCAAAGATCTCCATAGGTAAAATGTTGCATATGCTTCCCAGTGGCGCCATCCCTTGGCAAACGTCATAATTTCTTCCGTGGTCGGTTTTCGCGACCATTGCAATTTTTCCTTAATCGCGTTATGTAAACCCACATCCCCCCAGGGAAATGCTTCCGGATGACGAAAACATTTCATCAATACGTAATTTGCGGTCCACTCCCCCACGCCTTTTATAGCGATTAATGCATCCAGAATTTCTGTTTTTTCCAGGGATTGTAATTCATCCTTTTTTAAAGCACCGTTATTCATTAGATCAACAACATTTCTCAGATAGGCAATCTTTTGACGAGAGAATTGCGCTTCCTTTAATGCATCATTGCCAAGTTGGGCAATCTGCGCTGCTTCGGGGAACACCCAATAATCCTCTCCTTCGTAATGAATTTTCTCTCCGCATAATTCCACCAGTCGTGCTTTCATGGTATAAGCAAACCGTAGATTAATTTGCTGACCAATAATAGCCCAACTCAACGACTCTAGTAAATCCGGAATGGCAACCAGACGCAGTCCATAATAAGCCTCCGGCAGGCCTTGCAATAAAGGATCTTTTTCGCAAATTTCGTAGAAACGGCTAAGGTCTCGATCAACATCGAGCCATTCCTTCACAAATGCTGAAACTGCCAACTGTTGGGATTCTTCCGGTTGGCCATTCAGAAAGGTTATCCGCAATTGTTCTTTGTAAAAGTCCAGCCGAAACAATATATTATCATCTTTAACCCGAAGCGCTTTTATGACTGATTGACCGACAACCCGGTGCAAACATTCCAACGGGGAACGATTCAGAAAGATCAAGCATTCATCGAAACTGAATGCTTGCGGCACTGGAAGATTTAATACTGCTTTAATCAAAATTTTCTCTCAAATCAAAACCAATGATCGTCAATCAAGTTATTTTCACAGGAACAGAAACATACGTTCAAAGAATGTTTCTTTCAATCTGATTCTTGCGATTTCAAAAAAAACACCAACTTATTGCAATATTAAGCAATATATTCTATGGAAGAACAGGTAAATTTGCATAGTAGTGTATCAGAAGAGATAAAAAACAACGTTAGGATTTTTGGAGTATTTCATTGCGTTTCTTATTGGCGACCATAAGCTGCTTACTGTTGCTCTCATCGATGCTAAGCGCACAGGAAACCCGCTTTGACGTTTGGGTGGAAGAAGATCGCTACGACTTTACGGAAGGCGAGCCGTTTACCGTTGTTACTGCAGACGGAGACACTATTACCCTAACTATCCGCCGGAAATCCCACCTTCACTTTGAGAAATACGGCATTGCATTTGATTATCACAATGAAATGGAAGTATCGGAAGACAGTGACGTCGGTATCACAACGATAACCTTAAATTCAACCAAATCCCCGGTTGTGCTGATTCAGATATATACGATACAAGCGACCCCGCAACAAATCGAAGATGCCCTGATGGAAAGCTTTCAGAAAGAGTTTCAATCGCGGGAAGCGACTTTCCTGGAAGAAAGCGGGGCTGAAGTTACCCGAACATTTTCCGGCATTGCAAGGAAAGGGAAAAAGCTGGACTTATCCCTGGCAAAACAGGAAGTGCGGCTGGAAATATTCACTTACAGGCAAAACCAGAATGTTCTCGCCATCGTTCTTCAGCACGACATGGAGGATACGGAGCTGGCAAAAGAATACTTTTCAGTGATTGAGCGAACGTTAAAGTGAGATACCCCGGCAGTTAATTTTCTGTTGTCTCCGGTTGCTGTTTTGGCAGAACAACCGTAAATGTGCTGCCGGTGCCGAATTCACTATCCACCCGAATTTCCCCGTTAAATGGTTTCAGCAACTCGACGCAGGTATGTAATCCTAAACCGGTACCGGTAGGCTCTCCCTCGGCTTCCTCCCCCTTCGCCGGTTTTGTCGTAAAAAAGGGATCAAAAATCGCTTCCAGCTTATCAGCCGGAATTCCTCCACCGGTATCTTCAATATCGATATAGACGTTATCCGCATCCTGCCGGGAGCGTACTATCAACTGCTTCTTCGGCTTATCCCACATAGCATCAAGGGCATTGTTAATGAGATTTTCTATAATCTGCGCGACATTGGAATAGATCAGGTAAATTTCCGGAATCGCTTCATCCAGGAGCAATTCTTTTTCCGTTTTGTTCTTAAATTGTGTATTTGCCTTCAGGAACTCAAACTCCTGCCGTAACAGATCGTTGACATTGAGCATTTTCCGTTCAACATTTTGATCCATACGACTCTTCAACATCAGGTTATTAATGATTTCCATAATGCGTTTATGCGCCTGTTTAACCATCTCGCTATCGGTTGGCATTGTTGAAAGAAAATTCTGAGTACGTTCAGCGAGGCTTTCCCGGCCTTCATCGGCGGTAATTTTTTCTACTTTTTTCCGGATCACTTCGTTGGAGTTATGAATTACTGCCAATGGTGTTTTCAGGTTATGAACAATTCCCTGAATCATACGGCCGATGATCGCTGTTTTCTCCTGGTGCACCAGCTGACGGGTTTTTTCCTGAACCTGCAGTTCGAGGTTTTTATTCATCACCTCCAATTCTTCATTCTTTTTCAGGAGATGTTTTTTTAGCTGTTGGATTGTCAGGTGAGTATTCACCCGGGCGAGCACTTCTTCATGCTGAAAAGGCTTGGTAATGTAGTCGACCGCGCCCAGGGAAAAACCTTTTACTTTATCGACTGTATCGGTGAGGGCAGTCATAAAAATCACCGGTACATCGGCAGCATCTTCGCGGGCCTTTAATGCGGCGCAAGTTTCAAAGCCATCCATTTCCGGCATCATAATATCCAGCAGGATCAGGTCGGGCAAAACCTCATCTACCAATTCAAGTGCAGCGGCACCGTTTTGGGCAACCAATACTCGAAAATCGGCTTTTTTCAGATAGTCGAACAGTACACTTAAATTCGTGGTATTGTCATCGACAATAAGAATGATGCCCTGTTCTTCGGAAGCACCGCCTGTCATTTCAGGTCCTCCTGCGATTTATTAGCTCGCGGATCTTCAACAATTGAAACTCTTTTGCAAAGGTAACAATTTCCCGGCTAAATTCAGAAAAATTTTTGTCATTTTTGGCAATCTCTTCTGCTAACGCTATAACGCCATCGACATCGCCGGTTTTGCACAGCCTGTCGATCTTATCAAGCACATCATCGTCTGGCAAAACGATCGGTTCCTGGCCAGCAGATACAGTTGATGTTGTATTCTGCGGATTTTCCTCACTTTCATAAATCCAATTCAGTACCAGATGTTTTTCCAAAAGCGCCATTAACTGATTTATTTCCAATGGTTTGGGCAAAAATCCATCACAATTTGCATTATCATTTCTTTCAACTGTGGGATCTAATGCAGCAACAGCAATCAACGAAATTTTTTGGTTGGCACGTTGACGGATTTCCTGAGAAAATTCGCTAATATTCATATCATCCCCAACCGGGTCAAAAAAGACCAATGCCGGTTGGAATTCTGCCGTTTTACTAATCGCATCCATCACTGAACGACCTTCCTGAATCTCAAACCCCAGTGGGATAAGGAAATCCTTCAGCAATTTTCGGCTGGTTTCGTTATCGTCATGGATCAAGATCGAATAGGGTGCAGCCACTCCATCACTACGTTTATAACCACGAATCTTTTCAACCTCGAGAACTCCGGCACTGGCATCGGTCGCCATAGCATCCATGGAAAGCGACATCCAAAAAGTGCTCCCTTTTCCAGGTTCACTTTCGACTTGTAGATCACCTCCCATCAAACGCACCAGCTTTTGACTGATGGTTAAACCCAATCCGGTGCCTTCAATCGCCATGGCCTTTTCTCCCGCCTGTTCGAAAGAAAGAAAAATCTTATCCAATTTATCGGCAGGAATCCCGATACCATTATCCTGAACAGCAAAACGAATATTATCGCTATCTCTCTGAACGCTTAAAATCACCTCTCCCTGATCGCCGGTGCTGGCGGATATCTCCGGCGTAAACTTCAAGGCATTCCCAATAAGATTTAGCAACACCTGGCGCAATCTCTTGGCATCGCCCAGGACAATTTCCGGCAATCCTTCCCCGATGTCCAGACGGAGGGCAATTCCTTTTTCCCGGGCTTTCAGCGTAAATAGATCGATAAGGTTTTCCAGGAATTTCCGCAAAGGAAAATCAGCTTTTTGTAAAGTCATTTTCCCGGCTTCAATTTTCGAAAAGTCCAACAAATCATTGATCAAAGTGAGCAGATGATTTCCGGAACGCTTAATGATACCAATGGAGCGTAACTGGGAATTTTCCAGATGTTCATCTTTTTCAAGGATTTGCGCATAGCCAAGAATGCCATTGAGCGGGGTTCGCAGTTCATGGCTCATATTCGCCAGAAATTCACTCTTTGCCTGATTCGCACTTTCCGCTTTTTCTTCTGCCCGCCGGCGCTCTTCCACTTCCACCATTAACTGATCATTTATTTTCGCTAAAGCTTCCGACTTTTCGGCCAGTTGATCACGGCTTTCCCGTAACTCGACAGTGCGTAGCCCCACCTCTTTTTCCAAACGCTTTTTCTGGCGTTTTTCACGCTTTAGTCGATAGCCAATAAAAGAAAAGAAGATCATCAATCCAACGCCACCGGCCAGCGCGCGAAACCAGCCGCGCTTCCACAACGGAGGAAGAATCATTATAGTGAGCATTAGCGGCTCTTCGCTCCACAAGCCATCATTATTCGCTGCTTTTAAAAGGAAACGATATACCCCATCATCGAGATTGGTATAACTGGCATAGCGATTATCCGCATCCCGGAAGTGCCATTCCCGATCAAATCCCTCCAGCTTATACTGGTAGCGATTCTTATCCGGATTGGTGTAATCCATCGCGCTGAATTCCAGGGAAAAAAAATTATCATGCTGGGCCAGAACCAGCGTTTCCGGGGCGGCGATGTCCCAACGAACCGGAATATCGAATTCGTTAAAAGTGGTAATCACCACTTTCGGTGGAAAGGGGTTATTCCGGATACGGCTCGGGTCAAAGATATTAATGCCATTACTGCCACCAAAAACCAGTTCGCCGTTATCGAGCGTAAGACATTGATTGGCGGAGAATGTGTTTCCCTGTAAACCGTCATAAGCATCAAAATAATGAAACGTCATGGTTTGTGTGCTTAACCTGGAAAGGCCTTTATTGGTGCTCACCCAGATCTCACCGGTTTTATCTTTTCCGATACTGTAAACAATGTCATTTGTAAACCCTTCCTGCCCACCAACGGCTTCAATTGAACCATTGTCCGGATCAAAAAGATGCAGGCCACCTCCGTAAGTACCAATCCACATGGTTTTGCTAAGCGTATCTTCGAAAATTGCTGTCACACTATTATGGCGCAATCCAGTACGACTTTTCGGCTGATGACGATAATACGTAAATTGTGGAGATGCATTTTCCTGCATATTCAGTTGCACTAGTCCGGAGGCGGTGCCAATCCATAAACGTTCGCCATTGCTGCGACTATCTTCAAAAATGGCCAGAATCCGGCCGTTTAACGGTCCATTTTTTTCCAAAGGATCTGTAACATGCCGAAATACAATTTTCTCCCGGGGATCACCACGGAAATCCGGCAAAATCACTTTTTCCAATTTGTTCAGCCCATTATCAGTACCGATCCACAATTGTCCCTTACTATCTTCATAGATACACCACACCTCATTTTCCGGATCGCTCAAACTGGAATTATCCTGAGGAGAATGTTTAAAATGCGCAAACTTACCGGTGTTACGGCGAAGTTTGTTTAATCCCCCACCCCAGGTACCGACCCAAATATCCCCATATCGATCTTCACAAACAGATAAAACACCGTCATGGCTAAGGGAATAAGCATCTTCTGCATCGTGTTGATAGTGAACTATTTTTTGCAGTTTCCGCTTATTTGGGTTCTCCGCAGAAACCGTATTACTACTGTCGGATGCAGCATAAACCATTTCATTTAATCCGCCATCCAGTGTACCGACCCAAATATTATTGCGGGAGTCTTCCGTTAAAGAAACCACATTATTGCCGGAAAGGCTGAATGGCGCGGCAGGATTAAGCTTGTAATCGCGAAACTGTGGACTGCGGAAATTCATTTTATTTAGCCCGCCGCCATTTGTTGCCACCCAAAGCACCCCGCTCCGATCCTGGTAAACATCCTTGATCACATTGTGGCTGATGCTCCCGGGTTCATACGGGGTATGCGTATAGAAATCGAACTTTTTTTCCTGACGGTCGAAGCGCGCAAGCCCGTCGACAGTGCCGATCCAGAGATTGCCGGCCTGATCCTCTTCAATACTCCAAATGATGTTCTTTAGCGCGGCGGGATTTTCCGGCACCGGATAATAATTACTAAATTGGCGGGTGCGCCGGTGGAATTGCGACAAACCATTCCTGGTCCCGATCCAGAGATTGCCCAGCCGGTCTTCGTAAATAGTTTCTATATCATTATCCGCCAAAGAATGGCTATTTTCACCGGCCAGGAAATGATCAAAAACGTGGTTTGCTGCCTCATCATTTTGCAACGTAGCGAGTCCACCATCAGTGGCAATCCACAAAATACCGGTGCGGTCTTCCAGGAGAGATTCCACCTGATTGTTAACCAGGGTGTTTGATGCTCCCGGATCACTAAGAAATCTGTCAAATGTGATTGGTAAAAACCGTCGGGGCGTTTTTTCTGTATTTCCGGAATATTCTTCATTAGCCGCAGCGGTAGTATCCCAAACAACTCGGTTTATACCTCCCCCTTTCGTGCCAATCCAAAAATGGCCTTTGCGATCCCGGGTAATGGCGCGAACATCATCAGAACCAAGACTTGTTGAATCTGAGGCAACATGGCGAAAATGCAGAAAGAAATCACTGGCGGCTTTACCCGTTTTTTCCGGGATAGAACGACACATTACATTCAGTCCACCGGCAGTGCCTATCCAGATGCGCTGGTTGCTATCCACATATAGTGCCCGCACCCTGTTATCACTAAGAGAAGCGGAATCAAGCGGATTGTGATTATAAATCTGGAAGGTGTAACCATCGTATTTATTTAGCCCATCTTCGGTACCAAACCACATAAACCCACGACTATCCTGCAAAATGCAATTCACTTTTGCCTGTGATAATCCATCAGCAACAGTCACGTGATCAAAATGTATTGTACGTTCCTGGGATATTATTGGCACTGAAAGTAGTAGAAGGACTAACAGTGATATTTTGAGATGAGTCAAGTGATCTATTTGCATAGTCTAATTTTATCGGATGCATTTTTATCAACGTGTCATCAATGTATGCTTAAGAATTATTTATCACAAGAGGCAAGGGGTAATTATCCAAGAATTTTTCAGACAGTTCACAATTACTTTTTACCTTTCCGGAATGTGCCTTTCCTTATTATAATTAATACTTGAAATAACTGGAGATAAAACGATTTCCGTTGACGGCCTTACATTATCTGTCATAGTTATCACTTAAATTCTCAGTATAAAGAATTAACTATTATCACCGATCATTAAAAAAGAGTGTATTCATGACCAGTTACTATAAATTTTCTGCGAAAATTCTTTGTATCATTGTCCTTGCAACGCTTCTCCTTCAGTGTATCGATCGCAAGCGGGATAACCCTTTTGATCCCGACGGCAACAGCAAAGATATTCTTTCACTCTCCCTCACGCCGGGAACAGACCGGGTAACGTTGGACTGGAGACTGCTGGAATTTCTCGATCGCTTTGACGGATTTCGCATTTACCGATCTGTCGACACCCAGGAGAACTTTCAACCTTTCGTAGATTTAGCAACGGATCAATTCAGCTTCACCGATACGAACATCGATCAAAAGCGCTGGTATTACTACCGGGTAGTAGCGACATCGAATAATGAAGAGACATCTCCGTCTAATACTGCCCGAAGTTTTCTTGGCCCTGGCAGCTACTGGGTTTTGGAGACGGATGGATTTTCTGTTAAACAACTCAGTTACGATTTGCTGAACGTAACTCGCACATATCGTACAACTTTGGCACCTTTGGAATGGGCGTTTATTGACACAGACTCTTTAATCTGGCTGGCGAACGAGCGCTTTTCCCGCAGCCTCAGCTCGATCAATCGAGACAATGGCAATATTCGTTATTATTATCCGGACTCGGTTATCTCGACCCGTGACGTAGAAATAAACACGGAAACCCGCGACATTTACATTTTGGATAACCGGGATGCAAAGATCCTGGTATTTCGGAATGGCAGTATCAGAAATATCGTTTATATGGATCCTACAGAAGACTATCTGAAGATGGTTTACCGGGAATCCGACGGAAGATTACTCGTCCTCGGAGAAAAGCGGCTCTGGTCATTTAACAGTGATGCGCTTTCCGGTGCTTCTGTCACAATTCCCTTCCCGGCGGGAATGGAGGGGAAAGATTTTGATTTATCAGGAAATACGATGTATATTCTAGCCGCATCATCGGAAGATTCCCAAAGTTTGATTTATACGGTCAATGGCAGCACTGTCACTGACAGCCTGAGAAGTGCTAATTTCTTTTACCGAATGCGCTTCGATGCGATAAATCAGCATTTTTATCTGGCAGAGAGTTTAAGCGGTAATGATAAAATCGTGCAACTTTCTTTCAATGGAGATCGTCTCGATCACTCATCGGGCTATGGTGATGTTCAGCAAATAGTAATTAATCCATATGACCGATCCGTGATCGTTGTTGACTATTTTTTCAATCTCCTTTACCTTTATGACCAACAGGGGAACTTCATTAGCGAGTCACGCACGCTGGACGGGAATAAATTCATCTTAGGACCCACAAGGGTTTATGTAGAATAATGCGACAGATTCCGAGCAAAATCTTTTACCTGCTGGTACCAGTACTGGCCGTCGGTGTCTTTTTGATCGATAGTTTTTTCCGAATTATCGAGCATTTTGATTTCAACATAAATCTATCTTTTCTAGCACTCTCCCTGCAAAATGTCCGCATCATTATCGTCATTGCGCTAGTCGCCGCCTGGGTTATTATCGTCCGTCGGCGATTCGAAATCAGCGAACTGGAATTATCCCAAAAGCTCTGGCGCTTCAGTCTGCTGCTATTCGTTAATTACGCTATCGCCTATCTTCTGAAGGACATTATTTTAGCGGATTACCTTATTGGGGACATTGACCGCCAAAAAACTGTGCTGGAAGCGCTGGTCCATGAGTTCTACAAAAACATCGTCGGTTTAATGACCATTGTTACCCTGATCCCTATTTTATTTGTATTACGGGATCTGATCTTTTACCGGCAAAGACGCACCACCCGGCTTTATTTCAACCTCTTCCTCGGTATGTTGCTTATCAGCACGATCTGGGTTTCCTACACCGGAGAGACGCTTGATTTTCTCAGTCCATTTGCCGACTTACCGAATGCCGGTTCGACCATGAACATCATTCTGGTCTGGTCTTCAATGATTGTTATTCTACTCCTCGCATTTCGCAACGACTGGATCACCTATCTTCCCAGAAAGCAAAAATTCATATATTTCGGTATTGGCGTCATCGTTTACCTGATGATCATCTTTCTGCGTGATGATATCTATGAAGGCTACCTGGGCAATTCCACTGTGGCAGTTGGCTATTTACAGGAATATAGTTTTGCGGTTTACAATTTTGCCATCTTTGTTTGGCTCTTGCTGCTGATCTATGCAACCTTTTCGATGGTCACATTACTGATGCACTTGCCCACTGCCAAGGCCGTCGATCGCAAGCTGAAGGAATTAACTTCTCTTTACGATTTTGCACGTTTATTGAACACAGAGTTAAACGCCGAAAAGCTGCCCCAGCTTATAACGCAATTGACCTCAAAAGTTTTGGAAAGCCAGAGCACCTGGTATATGGAATACCGCAATCCGGTGGCCCCAAATATGAAACTGATATCCCATATCAATCTTACCCAGCAGCAAATTCTGGACAATCCTTTCGAGGAATTGAATGGACTGAATCAGCAACTACTTGATGAAAAGAAGCCAATTCTCATCAATGACATTAGCCAGAATCGCTCTTTGCGTCATCTGCTCGAATGGAAAAAGGATGCCCGGACCTTAATCGCAGCACCACTTTTTTCCAGTAGAGATCAAATTATGGGCGTTGTTTATGCCGCCAAACCACAACCATTTGGATTTGACATTGATGATCTTTCATTGCTGGAAGGTTTTGCCAACCAATCTGCCATGGCCCTGGAAAACGCCCAATTATGGAACAAATCTCTGGAAAAAGAGCGGATGGAGCAGGAATTAAAAATTGCCCGTGATGTGCAGTTAAAACTGGTGCCGCAATCCATGCCGTTAATTACCGGTTTTGAACTGGAAAGTTTTTTCCTGACTGCCTACGAAGTTGGTGGGGACTATTACGATTTCATCGAATTCGGTGATGAACAAACCGGCGTTGTTATCGGTGACGTTTCCGGAAAAGGTACTTCCGCTGCTTTCTACATGGCAGAATTCAAGGGTGTTATTCAAACCTTGTCGCAAACACTGAACTCTCCGAAAGAGCTCATCTGCCACGCCAATCGAATTTTTTATTCTTCCATCGAGAGAAAGTCATTTGTTACCGCTGTTGTCGGGAAACTTATTCCGGAGAAGAAGATCTTTCAATTTGTGCGAGCGGGCCATACGCCGATCCTCCACTGCTCTCCTAAAAACAAGACAGTGCAATATCTACAGCCTCCCGGGTTAGGCATTGGTCTCGATAAAGGCCCGGTTTTTGAAAAAATTATCGCGCAGGAAAGCATCACCCTGGACCATGGTGATTTTCTGATTTTGTCAACAGACGGCTTAATGGAAGCACGCAATGCTTCCGGAGACGAGTATGGTGAAGAGCGACTACAAGCGTTAATCAGTAATTGCCATACCTATTCCGCAGCCGGCACAAAAGATCGCATCTTGACGGACGTCATGGACTTTATCGGTGAAACCCCGCTTCATGATGATCTGACGTTTATTGTTATTAAGTTTGGGCAAGGCATTCCGGAAATAGACACACCCGCGCCTCCCGACAAGACAAAGAAACAAGAAAAGGTGGCGAAATGAGCATAATAGCGGCCTTTAAAGCCATCGGTCAGATTAATTCTTTGAATCAGATAGCGAATCTTTTATCTTTGATTCGCAAAAAATTTATCAGGATTGTAATAATAATTGAACCGTTTCAGAAATTTAATAACCAAATATCTATAAAGACATAAACATCTTGTGAAAAATATCGTAGATAGCAAAACCTTTTACAAGGAGGATTGAATGGCGAACTTTGATGTTGCGCATGAAGAGAAAGGTGAAGTATCCGTGTTGAACATTTCCGGATACCTGGATGCCCATACAGCTCCGGATTTTGAAAATGCCTTAACAAAGCTCCTGCAAGACAATCGATTTAAGATTGTCGTAAATCTCCAGGGTCTGCAATATATCAGCTCTGCAGGCTTGGGGGTATTTATGGGATTTATTGAAGAAGTACGAGAAAAAGACGGTGACATTAAATTGTCAGAAGTTTCAGAGAAAGTTTTCAAAGTTTTTGATCTGCTAGGATTTCCGAGTTTGTATGAATTTTATGACGAGACCGAGAAGGCGGTTGAAAAATTTTCAAACTAACAAAGGGCTATTCATGTCTGGAAAAAACACAACGACTGTTCCTAAAAAGAACGACACTTATCACATGAAGGTGCCTGCAAAATCGGAAAACCTGGATATTATTCGTAAATTTGTTTCCGGAATTGCAGAACCAATTGGGTTTTCTGACGAGGAAGTATACCAGATAGAGCTTGCGGTCGACGAGGCATCCGCCAATATTATCAACCACGCCTATCGGGATATGGACAGTGATGAAGAAAAGATTCAGGTAACCGTCAAGACCCGAAAAGATAAAATAATCATTATTATTGCCGACAAGGGACGCGGATTCGATCCGGCTAGTTTGGAAACACCGGATATGGATCAGTATCTGAAAGAGCGTCGGCAGGGTGGCTTGGGTGTTCATCTCATCAAAACCTTGATGGATGAAGTAGATTTTCGTATTAAGCCGGGTGTTCGTAACGAAGTAAAAATGGTGAAATATTTCCAATAAAAGGCGGCAAGCTAAATGACCCAACTCATCGATTATTTGTCGGAAAAATATCAGCCGGAAGCGATTGACAAGGTAAATCGCCGCCTGGTTGAACTTTCATCTCTTTTTGAAATCAGCCAATTGCTGAATGAATCCCTGGAACTGGACCGGGTGCTGAATAATGTCTTGCTTATTCCGATGGGCAGACTAATGCTTCCCCGCTGCGCCATTGTTCTGAAAGTGGATGAAGCTTATGAGATCGTAATGTCCAAGGGTATTTCGGCGGAGCTCAAAGAGAAGAAATTTAACGCAGATACTTTTGATGAGAATACTTTTGTGGTCCATCAAGCTGGCACCACCAGCGAAACACCACTACCGGATGACTTTCTGGCATTTGTAACTGCTGCCAATCTCAAAATTGCCGTCCCTTTCATCTTCAAAAATGAGCCATTAGGCTTTCTGCTATTCGGCGCGAAACTCAATAAAAGTGACTTTACCAGCGAAGAAATTGATTTCTTAAACTCGCTGGCGAACCTTTCCGCACCAATGATCCAAAATGCGCTGCAAGTCAACCACATTCGCACCATCAATAATCAACTCGCCCAACGCATTCAGGAGCTACGCTCTCTCTTTGACATTACCCAGGGCCTCTCCTCTGTGCTCGAGAAAGATGAAATTATTCGCCTGTTAATGCTGGAATTAACCGGGCAAATGTTTATCACCAAATATGCAATTCTCGATCGCAAGGGAGATTCCCTGAAAGTATTTAAACGCCGCGGGTTTAAAGAAGATATGTGTCATCAACTATGTGACAATTTAAGTGCTATGCCTGCACCGCCTGCCACCTGCCTCGCCGCCGATCTGGAAGATGCGGAAATTGCTGGCAGATTAACCGAGAACCAGGTAGAAGTCGTTATTCCCATGCGCCACCAGGATAACCATCTCGGGTATGTAATGCTCGGTAACAAAATGAATCAGCAATCCTTCAGCGAAAATGATCTGGAATTCATGACCACTTTGGTTGGTCAGGCTGCCGTATCGCTGGAGAATGCTCGTCTCTTTAAAGAATCGCTGGAAAAGCAACGCCTGGAAGAGGAATTAAACGTTGCCCGTAACATTCAGAAAAAGCTGCTTCCGAA
This sequence comes from Calditrichia bacterium, assembly GCA_028284905.1. Taxonomy (GTDB): domain Bacteria; phylum Calditrichota; class Calditrichia; order RBG-13-44-9; family J075; genus JACKAP01. Next base: position 30,708 of record JANQQU010000043.1, on the reverse strand, counting down.
ATCTATTCCTGATTTAGAAAATTATGAAATATATGGCATGAACGATTCCAGTCTGGCAGTCGGCGGCGATTATTACGATGTTATTCCGATTGATGATGAGCGGGTTGCCCTCGCTATTGGGGATGTTTCCGGGAAAGGAATCCCGGCTTCGCTGTTGATGGCAAATCTGCAGTCTGCACTGCGAGTGAGCATGACGCCCGACCTAAACTTGCCCAATGTCGTCAGCAAATTGAATGATCTTATTTACAACAATACGGGATTGGATAAATTCATTACTTTCTTTATCGGCATTCTCAACTTCAAGGATCATACCTTTGAATATGTAAATGCCGGCCACAACAATCCGATATTTTACACTGCCGATAATCAAATGAATTTTCTGGATGTCGGGGGAATTATTCTCGGAGTGATGCCGAATCGCCCCTATGAAACAGCAACTATCACTCTCGCGAAAGATGACCTGGTGCTTACCTATACTGATGGCGTCAATGAAGCAATAGACGTCAATGATGAAGAATGGGGCGAGGAACCGATGTACGAGATCGTCAAAAACAATTCCCGCGCCCCGGTGAAAGACATTGTCAACAAACTGCTTGATGGCATCGAGGAATTTAGCGCTGGTGCACAGCAAGCTGATGATATCACAATGCTCGCCCTGCGTCGAATTTCTTAATCGTTGCTCGAAGATCTGCCATCCAGATATTGTTCTCATTTTAGAAAAACGGACAACGACGAACGATCAACGAACAACGTCTTTTTTACACCAGACTTAACCCACCATCCAACGTTATCACAGTCCCATTAACATAAGACGCCGCCGGCGAAGCGAGATAAATAGCCAGTCCGGCCATATCTTCCGGTTTACCAATCCTTCCCATTGGGCACTTCTTTTCTACAGATTTTTGAAATTTCTCCAGAACAAATTCGGTCATCTTGCTTTTGAAAAGCCCTGGCGCAATCGCATTAAATGTTACCCCGCGATGGCCGAGATGAACTGCCAGATTCTGAGTCAAATGATGAATCATGGCTTTACTGGGCCCATAAGCAAAATTTTCCATAAAAGATACCTTGATACCATCTATAGAACCGATGTTTATGACCCGGGCAGGATCTTCCGTTGAGGCGCCCTTTGTCAGCAGCGGCATCAGATCCCGCGTAAGCATAAATACTGCCTTGCCATTTATCTCCATCACTTTATCGTATCCGGCTTCCGGATATTCCTCAAACGCTGCTCCCCAGGCAGCGCCGGCATTATTCACCAGAATATCAAGCGATTTTTCCCGCTGTTGTAATTCAGTAATCAACGCCTTCCGCCCATCATTCGTGGAAAGGTCTGCCGGCAGTGAGTGACACTCGCCATATTCAGAAAGCTCTTTCGCCACTGCATCACATATCTCCGCTTTACGGGAAGAGATATATACCTTTACTCCATTTTCCACATAGCCGCGGGCAATCATCAATCCGATTCCGCGGGAACCGCCGGTAACCAGGGCAATTTTACCAGCAATCGAAAAAAGCTTATTGGTTGATAAGGACTCGCTCATTCGTTTTCTCCGGGTTTAAAAAGTCTTCACAAAATTAATAGCGAAATGATAACAATTTCCCGAGAAACAAACAATGGCTTCCTCGTTGATCATTCTTCATTCTTCGATCACCAAAGAATTATCCTTATTTCATTAAAAACATCTTTCGAATTTCATTACCGCTCCGAGACTCCAGGCGATAAAAGTATACGCCGCTGGGAAACCCACTCGCTTCCCACTGTAATTCATATTCACCGGCATTTCGGTATTCCTCTAGCAATGTGGCAACTTTCTCACCCAGTAGATTAAAAACTACCAGACGCACTTCTCCGGCAGCCGGTAGCCGAAAACGAATCGTTGTAGATGGATTAAATGGGTTCGGGTAGTTTTGTGCCAGGAACAGTCGCTCGGGCAGTTTGCCGGGAATTTCATCGCCAATATTTGCAATTGCACCGACTTCAAAAGCGCCAACATCCGGGACGCCTCCGGTGTTTCGGCTTCGTCCGAGAATATCATCCGCTGGGCTCTGGGCAGAGGTTCCAATATCAATGGCCGCACTACCCGATGCCGGCGTCCCATACAAATTTACCAGTCGCAAAAATGCTGCGCGGATTGTCGCAGATCCATCCCCAAACAATCCGCTATTCTCATTCCATCTTGGCAGGACTAGTCCGCTCTGGTCGCCCAGTAGCGGATCTCCTTCGGAACGTTGGGAATCATCGGTATAGTTTATCAGTTCATTATTATCAATGGGCATGGATTGAGCGCCATTCCAGTACAGATTGTTCTCCAAAACAAATGATGTTGTTTCAGCGGGATCGCAATCAGAAAAGTCGTTGCCGCTGCCAGCTGCTGCGCCCATAGATCCGTTGGGGTCGGACCAAATATTGTTGTAAAAACGAATGTTTTCATTCAGCTGATTATCATCGCGAATGTTGAGACGCATCGCATAGGCCTGAGAAGGTAAATCGCCGGATATCGTATTATTCCGAAAAGTGACATCCCGAACACCACGAATGCTTAAAGCAGCACGCATTAGATTATCTTTATTGCCAAGCATCAGGTTGTTTTCGATCAATACATCATAGGCTTCGAAGTGTGCATGGCCATCTTCACCGACCATGATAAAACTATGCTCGGGGCATCCTTCCCAGTTAAAAAAGATATTCCGGCGAATAGAAATGTCATGACTGCCTAAAACAATATCATTGTCGCCATTACTATCTTTGATAACAATAAAACTACTGGTAGAATTATCATTATTTTCCGGACGGCCACTGCCGGCAAAATCATTGAAAAAGACATTGTCCTCAACAATAATATTGTGGACGCTGTTAATATCGATGTGTTCATCTTCCCCATGTTGATTATAAAAGAGATTGCCTGTCACCACAATATGATGCGCACTATGGTTGATTTTCAGAACATCATTATCATAGCTATCGTGGAGGACATTGTTTCGAAGGGTAATATGACTGACGTCGCCATCACCACCTCCATCAATATGGATGACCAATGCACCGGCGCCAGGACCATCATGGGCGATGTCAAAACCTTCCAGCGTTATTCCCCGGCAGCCATTGCTGTTCCCCTTCGCTGAGATCACTTTACCGTCATTCCGTAGGCGGGCCTGGTAAGGAATTTCCGAGCGAACCGTTACTCCATTCGTAAAATCACCTTCCAGTGATATCGAGCCGTTATAAGTTCCCTCTCTCACCAATATGAGGCTCCCATCCGGCACGTTATCCAGCGCGTGCTCAATGCTGCTCCAGGGCGCTGCAGCGCTACCGTCACCACTATTGCTGCCATCTGTAGCTACATAAAAAGTATTGCTCTCCGCCCACGCGCAGGGAAGAGTGATTAGTATTAATAATATTGTCGGTATAAATGGCCGCTGCAGAATTGTGCCAATCCAATGCTTCATTTGCTTTCTCCCTGTTCAGAATATCACGAGTATTTTGACAACCTTAATGAACAAGTAATATGCCAACTCCAATTTTTCGACTTAATTTATTAATATTATTCTCCTTAGAAACAATGAAAAAATAGTGGGAATGCGTATTATTTGATAATTCTGTAAATTTATCACCCACTTTTCCTATTTATCCACAATCCCCTATTGAGTTGTCTGTATCGCCATTCACCGATAAACAGCCGCCATTCACCGATTAGATCTGTTTCAATTATTATAATGATAGTATTTTACGCTTGAGTTTAATTGAAAGCGGTGAAATGAAAACAACAAAATATCATTTACGTCCAGAATTTTGGCTCGGGGTAATTTTTTCAGTAGCAGCACTTGTTCATTTCCTGAATAAGTCGGATATTAATGTCTCCCTGATTGTCGAAACATATTGGCCATTGGTATTTGTTTTACTGGGCATTATTCAGGGATTTAGCCGCCGCTATCAAGACGTATCGGCAACTGTTTTTTTAATTGCGACTGGTGTAGTTTTATTAATGTTCAAGCTCGATTTTTTTTCTTCGCAATTATTTCAGGATAGCTGGCTGAATAACCTGGGCGAGTTTCTCAAGAGTTTATTGGGAAGCAAAAAGCCGACGACGATGAACGGGATTTTTTCTAACACAGGAGTAACATCATGAGCAATAATTCGCAAAACAGCACGGCCCCATATTGGATCAGTATAACTCTGATCACCTTTGGCGTTCTTTTTCTCTTACAGAACTTCGGCTTCTTTTACCTGGGTGAGATTTGGGATTTATGGCCTTTAATTCTGATCGCCATTGGTATAGCAAAATTCCGGGAGGCCGGATTCACTCACTTTTTTGGCCCAAGCATCTTAATCACTTTTGGGATTTTTGCACTGCTGGCCAATTTCCGTTTTCTCTATTGGGGAGATATCTGGGAAGTGTTACCGGCGTTTATCCTGATTCTGATTGGCTTGAGAATATTGCTTGGTCAACGGTTGATGGGCGAAAACCGGGATCGCGATCGCTTCTCCCAGGATCAGTTTAACGCGTTAGCTATTTTCGGCGGGAAAGAACTACAGGTACAATCGGAAAATTTTCGTGGTGGCAATATTACTGTACTATTCGGCGGTGCAGAAGTTTATCTCGGTGAAGCAATTCCCAACCCGGAGAACAGTGTTGTTGATGTTCTCGTGATGTTCGGTGGCGCAGAAATATATGTCCCGGCAAACTGGAATGTTGTGATGAAAGGAATGCCTATCTTTGGTGGATATGCTGATAAGCGCAAGCTGATCACCAGTAGCCAGGATGAAAATGCCCCAACCCTGATCCTGCGCGGTTTTGTAATGTTCGGTGGCATCGAAATCGGCAATGCGGTACAAATGCCGGAACAAAACAGCTAATTTTATGGGTCACCCCTTATTCATAAATCGAATCAGCATACTTTATTATATCTTTGTCTGGAGCATTCTTGCAATGCTCCAGATTGTTGTTTTAAGGTATCGCCTGGCATTTGGCTGGACGGAAGTTACCAGCGATAGTCTGTTGTCCGCATTTCTCTTTGGATTTATCGCAATTACCTTCTGGTACCAATGCCGCTATAATTCCTTGGAATCTGCAAATATTTTACGGGTATTGATTAACCACGCGCTCGCTGCTGCACTAACCGCCGCAATTTGGCTCGGTCTTATTTATTACTTTTTGTCGAGAATTTTGGCCACCAGTGAAACCTATCTGACATTTCTGGAAGCCTCGTTACCCTGGCGCTATTTTATTGGCATTTTACTCTATTTTGTTGTCGTCGCCTTTTACTATTTACTGATTTATTATCAGAGTTTTCATGAAAAGCTTGTGAGAGAATCGGAATTGAAATCCCTGGTTAAAGAGGCTGAGTTAAAAACTCTGAAATTCCAAATCAATCCACATTTTATCTTTAACAGCCTCAATTCTATCAATTCGCTCATCCTCACAATGCCGGAAAATGCGAGCGAAATGACGGTAAAACTGGCAGATTTTTTGAGATCCACGCTATCCAGCAATGATGTCCCGAAAAAGCCGTTTCAGGAAGAATTGCGGACGGCAAAATTATATCTGGACATCGAAAAAACCCGTTTTGGTGAGAAAATTATCTATCACGAAAATATCGATAAAGCAGCATTGGGAATTCCGGTCCCCAGCATGATTCTCCAACCAATATTCGAGAATGCAGTAAAATACGGCGTTTATGAAAGCTTGTCCCCGGTAAATATCCGCCTGACAACCCGCCTGGAGAGTCATACACTAAATATTATTATTGAAAATGATTTTGATCCGGAAAATATCACTGGAAAAGGTGAAGGAGTTGGCTTAAGAAATATTAATAGTCGCCTGGAACTTATGTATGGGCAGCCGAATCTGCTTAAAACAACGTTAGCAGAGAAACTTTTCCGGATAACTATCAATATTCCACTTGAAGATGAATAGAAATTATCAGCTTTCGCATATATGATTACAATGTATTCAGTAAAGGACTAACATCATGCAACCAAACTTCAGAGCACTGGTCATCGACGATGAAAAGCTTGCCCGGGATGTGGTAAAAAAACATTTGGAATCTTTTCCGGAAATAAGTCTGGCTGGCGAAGGCAGTAATGGCTTTGAAGGCACTAAACTGATAAATGAATTACAACCGGATTTGGTTTTTCTGGATGTTCAAATGCCGAAAATTAACGGTTTTGAAATGCTGGAATTACTGGAGGTCCAGCCCTTGATCATTTTCATCACGGCTTATGATCAATTTGCATTGAAAGCTTTTGAGGTGAATGCAGTAGATTACCTGATGAAACCATTCTCCCGGGAACGCTTTCAGGAAGCGATGAATAAGGCTTTGCAAAGTTTGAGCGAGAAAAAGCCACAAGCATCGCAGATTAAGAATATCATTGCCCATCATGACAGTAAATCAGAATCGCTGGACAGAGTCGTCGTTAAAAGTGGCAATAAAATCACCGTTATCCCAGTGGATCAGCTTTTCCATATTGAAGCGCAAGACGACTACGTCATGCTCTATTCCACGCTCGGAAATTTCCTGAAACAAAAAACCATGACATATTTTGAGAAGCAATTACCACCGGCAGAATTTCTCCGGGTACATCGGTCGCATATTGTTAAAATTTCCGCCATAGCGCAGATTGAATTGATGGGAAAGGAGAGTTATCAACTGACCCTCAGCAATAATACAACTTTACCTGTCAGTAAATCCGGCTACAAAAAGCTTAAAGAGATATTATAATCGATTATCATTTTTCTCTAATCTCCCCTATCCTTCCTAACAGAATTGTAACAAATGAAAAGAATGTATTAATTGTGGATCATATCACGTTTCAACTTACCGAAAGGCATTATTCTGTGGAATGATCTTTTTCAAATAAGACCAACCATTTACTGGTTCAATTACATATTTTTTTAGACAGAACAGAATCTGTTGGTTCACAGAACCTAACATTCTTAATCATGGATGATATACTGGGGAATTATAGATGCAGGGACTGCAGCGACAACTATTACTATTTCTTCTCTTAACGACATTCTCGACAGCAATTTATGGGCAATCAATTTTTCCCACCCTGGATGGGCAGGAGCTAATTGATAGCGTAAAAGCAGCATATAAGCCCAGCAGCGTACCGAGTAGTTCTACTGATTATGAAGACATTATTTTTGGTGAAATTTATAAAGATGCTCAGGACAGCTTATACGGCGTATATACTGACCTGAGGATTTATATAGGCACAACTTCCAATCCTTCCAGTCCTGCAGGAAGCGCAGGATTCAATATTGAGCATACCTGGCCGAAGCGTTTTGGTGCAGGTGGTGGCAACGCCAATAAAGACATGCACCATTTGACGCCGGTAAAAAGCAGTGTTAATAATGCAAGGGGCAATTACCCGTTCGCAGAGATCGATAATGCTGACGCAGATACCTGGTACTGGAAAGATTTTACTACATCCAGTCCATTCGGCGATCTCGGACTTTGGAGCCGAAGAAACAAGGATGACGAGTTCTTTGAACCCCGTGATGCACACAAGGGCAATATTGCCCGGGCGATGTTCTACTTCTACACCATGTATAAAGATGACGTTGATGACAGCGAAGATCCGCTGTTTTTTGACAAGCATATTCCAGTGCTTTATCAATGGCATATCGATGATCCGGCCGATTCAGCAGAGGTTGCCCGTACCTGGTTGATCGCAGCTCATCAAAGCGGAAAGCCTAACCCTTATGTACTGGATGCCACGCTGGGAATTCGCGCATATTATCCAGACAGTCTGGCCACTTTCCCTTTGATCAGTGGTTTCTCTCCGGATATTGGTCCGGCAGGCACAGTAGTAACAATCAGTGGATCTAATTTCACTTCTGCGACAGATGTATTTTTTAATGGCACATCAGCCAGTTTTACGGTACTAACTGATGCCAGTATTGAGGCAACCGTACCGGTTGGCGCCAGCAGTGGCACCATTTCCGTTGTCAATGCGGGTGGAACAGCTATTTCCACAAACAGCTTTACCATAACAACACCGCCATTTACGCTTACGATTGACACCGTCGGTACCGGCACAGTTGGCACTTCTCCCGGCGGCACTTCCTTTGGCAGCGTTACCGATGTGACGCTTACAGCAACGCCAGGGGTAGACCACGTCTTCGCCGGTTGGAGCGGCGATCTTTCCGGAAATACTAATCCCATAGTGCTTACAGTAAACGATGATAAAAATGTGACCGCGACTTTCGCGAAGGTTAACACCGATTCCGTCGTGTTTGAAGAAATTCAAACCGGCAGCGCAGAATCTGGTTTAACTGTTACTACCAGCACGGTATTATCGGCTTTTTCCGGCCATCTTTACCTTGCAGCAATATCAACAGTTGATCATGAACCAGTAATTTCGGTGAGTGGTTTGGGCCTTACCTGGACGTTGCTGGAAAGCCAGTGTAGCGGCCGCAACAAAACCGGGGTCGAGGTCTGGATGGCCCAAGGCTCACCAACCGGTAACGAAGCAGTAACCGCGACTTTTGCAAACGATCCAACCAATGCCCTGATAACCGTCGCTCGCTATTCCGGTGTTTCTGCAGCGGATCCTATCGGCGTCACTGTTCGGGGAAATACAAATGGCGAAGAAGGATCGTGTAGCGGTGGTAGTGATAACAGCAGCTACAACCTGTCGCTGACACCGGAAAGTACTGGCACGATGATCGTCGCATTAGTAGCGACCAGAACCAAAACGAATACGCCAGGTAGTGGATATACGGAACAAGCGGAAACAACCGTCGGTAGTTCCGGCAACAAAATCGGTTTAGCTTTGCAGGACAAAATGGTATCCTTACTGGATCCGGTTGCCGTTAATGGCTCGTTAAGCGGCTCCACAGACTGGGCAGTTATCGGTCTGGAATTAAAAAGCGGCAGCAGCGGTACACCACAATATACGCTTGCTACCCAAACCGTTGGTAGTGGCAGCGTTAGCTTGAATCCCGCCGGTGGCACTTACGATGAAAACACTGTCGTTGAACTTACTGCGACTGCGGATGCCGGATTTGAATTTACTGGCTGGAGCGGCGAATTGTCCGGCAATTCTAATCCCGATAGTGTTACCATGAGTGGTAATAAAACTGTCACAGCAACTTTTACTTCGCTAACCCCGCAGTATAGTCTGACAACCAACATTAGTGGCAGTGGCACTATTCAACGCTCTCCCGATCAGGCATTATATGATTCGTCTGAAACGGTTGTGTTAACAGCGACTGCGGATTCCGCCTATCGATTTACCGGCTGGAGCGGAGTGCTTTCCGGAAGTGTAAATCCTGACAGTGTTGAAATGGATAGCAACACAACGGTTAACGCCACTTTTATTCGCCAGTTTAAGTTAACCAGCACAGCTAGCGGAGGCGGAAGTATAAACTTTCCACCAATCGAAGCTGAATTTATTTATGATAGCCTCACCGTTATCACATTTACTGCAGTGCCGGACAGCGGCTACAGATTTGCCGGCTGGAGTGGTGATGTTAGTGGCGCCAGTTTAACCGATTCTGTTACGATGGATAGTGACCGCACTGTAAATGCCCTGTTTGTCCGCGAATATCAATTAATTGCGAATACAGCCGGTAACGGTGCTATCAATTTTACACCGGACACGACAGGTGGTGCCCTTTATGACAGTGCAACCGTTGTCACTATGACCGCTGTTCCGGATAGTGGATATGGCTTTTCAGGTTGGTCCGGCGGACTATCAGGAACAAGCAATCCGGATAGCATTCGAATGGACAGCGATAAAACTGTTACTGCTTCGTTCACATTATTACCAACACAATTTTCCTTAACAACTATCACTAATGGTCATGGGTCGATTGTTCGCCAACCGGATATGGTGAGTTATGACTCAGCGGCGACAGTCACTTTAACTGCGACTGCAGATTCAGCTTACCGCTTTACTGGCTGGAACGGTGACCTTTCCGGTAACAGCAGTCCGGATAGTGTAACAATGGATAGTAATCTCGTAGTAACCGCAAATTTTCTCCGTCAATTCATGCTCTCGGGTAGCGTAATTGGCGGAGGTAGTGTTTCCTTTTCTCCGGATACAACTGGTGGAGGCATCTACGATAGTTTAACCGTCGTTGAAATGATCGCAACCCCGGATAGTGGTTATCGATTCGCCGGCTGGAGTGGTGATGTTAGTGGCGCCAGTTTAACCGATTCCGTTACAATGGATAGTGACCGCACTGTAAATGCCCTTTTTATCCGCGAATATCAATTAACCGCAAATACAAGCAGTAACGGGGTCATCACTTTTATACCGGATACAACAGGCGGCGCGCTTTATGACAGTGCAACCGTTGTTAGTTTAACAGCCGTTCCGGATAGTGGATACACCTTTGCAGGATGGTCCGGCGGGCTTTCCGGTGTCAATAATCCCGATAGTATTACCATGGATAGTGACCAAACAGTTACCGCCGCATTTATGTTAATGCCAACTCAATTTTCTTTAGCGACAACCAGCAATGGCGCTGGATCTGTCCTCAGACAACCGGATTTAGCAAGTTACGATTCCGCAGCAACAGTTATTCTGACTGCTGAAGCGGATTCCGCATACCGATTTACCAGCTGGAGTGGCGACCTCTCCGGCAGCGTCACTCCCGATAGTGTAACAATGGATAGCAATCTCGCGGTGACCGCAAATTTTGTCCGCCAATTCGTGCTCTCAGATAGTGTTATTGGCGGAGGCAGTATCTCCTTTTCTCCGGATACAACTGGTGGGGGCATCTACGATAGCTTAACAGTTGTTGAAATGATCGCCATCCCGGACAGTGGCTATCGGTTTGCCGGATGGAGTGGGGACACTAGTAATACCGCAGATACGATATCAGTTAACATGAACACCGACAAGCAAGTAATTGCGACCTTTATACGTCAATTCACCTTTACGTATTCAAGTGTTTCAAATGGTACCTTTACAATTGATCCGGATACCATTAGTGGTGTTCTTCTCGATAGCGCTACGACAATCACTTTAACCGCTAATCCGGACAGCAGCTACAGCCTGGATAATTGGGGCCCGGATTTAGCTGGCAATGAAAACCCTTACGCCTTTAACTTAACTGCTGACACGCATGTTGAACCAGCATTTATTGTTCCTTTTACGCTTTCATCCACTGTTTTCGGAAATGGAAGTATCGAGTTGTCTCCTGCCGGTGGTAGTTATGCCGCCGGTACTGTTGTCACCGTAACGGCGAATTCCGGTGCCGGTGCTAGTTTTGCGGCCTGGAGCGGAGATTTATCCGGCAGCAACAATCCCGAAACAATTACCATGGATGGGAACAAAAACATTTCTGCCACATTTGGTCAATCTATCGTTTTTGAGGATGTTGTTGGCGGTACTGCTGGTGAATCATTTATCGTTTCCACAGACAGTAATGTTACTGCAGCAACGGATCAATTATACCTGGCGACGATTAGCAGTAAACCCCATGAAACCATTAGCTCGGTTACCGGAATGGGATTAACCTGGACGTTGGTTCGCCGGCAATGTTCTGCCCGCAATCACTCTATGGTGGAAATCTGGCAAGCTATGGGAACACCGTCGGGCGACGACATCGTTACCGCAACATTTAATGATGAACCGGATTTTTCAGTAATTGCTGTCTCCCGTTGGTCTGGTGTGGATACCACGACACCGCTGACAGAGGTATTTTCCGGCAACACTCAGGGCCTTAATGGCAGTTGCAGCGGCAGTGGCAGCGACAACTCTGCCTATTCCTTCCGAATGAATGTGCCGCATAGTGAATCAATTATATTCAACGCGGCAGGCAGCAGAAATAAAACACATTTTCCCGGCACAAATTTCAGTGAAATCTTTGAGCACTCTTCCGGTAGCGGTAGCAATCAGGCGACCCTGTCACTGCAGTATAAACCGGCGCCTGTCACCGACTCGACGGATGTTGATGGCTCATTTAGCGGGTCCGTGGATTGGTCTCTGGCCGGTTTAGCAATTATGCCCGCCGGCAGCAGTGGCCCTCCCGGCTTTACTTTGAATACACCGTCCAGCATTGGAGGCAGTATTTTACGGAATCCCGACCTGAGCAGTTATTCTGCCGGAGATACGGTGGCGGTAACAGCTGTTCCCGATAGTGGCTATGTCTTTTCCCACTGGAGTGGTGCTATCAGTGGTAGTGCAAATCCGGACTCCGTTGTAATGGATTCCAGTATGACCGCGACGGCAAATTTTATACGGCGATTTTTACTATCCACAAACAATAATACCGGTGGATCAATCAGTATTTCCCCGGATAGCAGTGCTGGCATTTATGACAGCACAACCGTTGTTCAATTGGTAGCTACGGCAGATAGTGCATATCGATTTGTCGGCTGGTCCGGCGATACAACTAGCAACGCAGACACCCTGAATCTAACGATGAATTCGGATAAAAATATTCAGGGAATGTTTATCCGCCAATTTCACTTAAGCTTATTACCAGCTTTAAATGGTGGCATAAGCAGCACGCCGGATACCAGCGGAGGTGCAGTGTTTGATAGTGCAACGACGATAACGCTTACCGCTACTCCCGATAGCGCCTACTTTTTTGCAAATTGGAATTCTGGCCCCAGTGGCACAGATAACCCGTTGGTCTTTTCCCTGGAAAGTGACACATCGGTGGGCGCATCATTTAGCCCGGCAGTTCAGTTGACTGCGACGGCAATTGGCAATGGTAGTGTGGAACTTTCCCCTGCCGGAGGCAGCTATGCACCGGGAACGATTGTTACGGTAACAGCGATACCGGGCGCCGGGGGCTTGTTTTCTTCCTGGGCCGGAGATCTAAGCGGAAGCACCAATCCGGAAACGATCACCATGGACACCAGCAAAACCATTTCTGCAATATTTAACGAGGAGATCTATCTCGCAGAAACAGTTGGCGGCACTTCCGAATCATCACTGATCGTTTCTACCGACAGTGTCATTAGTGCGCATAATGATCATCTTTACCTGGCAACCATCAGTAGCAAACCGAATGAAACGATTTCTACTGTGACTGGTTTGGGATTAACCTGGACGCTCGTTCGCAGACAGTGTTCTGCCCGTAATCATTCCACTGTGGAAATCTGGCAGGCGATCGGTACACCAACCGGTGCTGGTGTCGTTACCGCAGTATTTTCCGACGCACCCAGCTTTGCCGTCATTGGCGTTACTCGCTGGTCCGGTGTCGATACTACGGTACCCATTACAGAAACAATTTCCGGAAATACCCTCGGCCTGGATGGGATTTGCGACGGCAGTGGCAGTGATAATTCCAGCTATATTTTCCGTATTGCCGTGCCGAACTTCGATGGAATTATATTTAATGCCGTTGGCAGTCGGAATAAAATTCATACGCCTGGTGGTCAGTATAGTAAATTTTTCGATCAGTCCTCCGGCAGTGGTAGTAATCAAGCCACCTTGTCGCTACAGTATAAACCGGCGCCGGTCACGGACTCGACAGACGTCAAAGGTGCTTTTAGCGGATCTGTAGACTGGTCTATGACTGCCCTGGCAATTATGCCGGCTGGTAGCAGCACACCAACACAATTCACTTTAAATAGCAGTATTGTTGGCAGTGGCAGCATCAGCTTTTCCCCGGATACCAGCGGAGGTGCATTATATGATAGTGCATCCGTGGTAACCGTCACTGCATTGGCCGATAGCGGCTGGACTTTCAGCGGTTGGAGTGGCGATATTATCGGTACGGATTCAACAGACAGCTTGACGATGAACAGCGCTAAATCAATCACTGCGACCTTTGTAGCGAATCTGCCGCTTCGGGTTTATGCAAAAACATTCCTGGAAGGGCCATACCGAAACGGCAGCATGGACAGTACGTTGGCCAGTGATAATTTAATTCCGCTGACGCAGCCATTCAATGAAACGCCCTGGTTATACGAAGGCACGGAAAACCCATCGGCTCTTCCTGCGAATACCATCGACTGGATGCTGCTGGAATTACGTTCTGCACCTTCTCCAGATAGCATTGTTGCCACTTGCGCTGCAATGATTTTAAAAGACGGGCAAATTGCAGATACTGCCGGTGCAGCGGGTGTTCCTTTTCCCGGTATTGAATATGGAGACTATTATATCGTTCTGAAGCACCGGAATCACCTATCCATAATGAGCGCAACCACTGTTTCTTTGACGGATAGCAACACCGTTTATGATTTTAGTGACAATATCGCGAAAGCCTACGGGAGTACGCCAATGAAGGAACTCTCTTCCGGCGTCTATGGGATGATTGCCGGTGATGCAAATGCAGATGGTATTATCGATATGGCCGATCGCGATTCCGTATGGCGATTTCAAAACGGCACCACCTGGGAATACATAAAGAAAGCCGACCTCAATCTGGATGGTAGCATCGACATTGAAGACCTCAACCTGTTCTGGCGTAGCAATTTGGGCTCCTCCAGCAATGTTGGAGAATCAATGCCAACAGCGCCAGCTTCGCCGGGCGGATCGACAGGCACAAACACAACGCCTTTAGACAGAAATGATACGTCTGCATCAGGAAATAATAGCACGACTTTAGAGGAATAATGCTCATATTAGATTGATTAAAGGAGAGGGAATTCCGATTCCCCCTCCTTAATTCTCTCCCCTATTTTCCCGACCACTTTGCAACAAACATCCACCATGCTACATCAACTGCCGACCGCTTTGCCTCATTTCTTCATCCCGCTACAAATTTCTTCGTATTGTTTTTCGTTAGCTAAAACGATCAACCATCGGAGGATATTATGTTTATTATTCGTCAGTTTCTGCTTCTCACAACATTCTGCCTGTTGCAAACAGTGCTTGCCCAGGAGAAACAAACTTTTAGCATTGATCGCATACATTCGAAAATCGGTTTTTCTGTCGGTTATGCCGGTGGCATCATAGAAGCGGATGGCCGCTTTGAAAATTTTTCCGGCAGTTTATCTCTAAATCCGGAAAATATAAGCGACTTTTCCACGAAGATTACCATTAGCGTTGCCAGTATTAACACCGGTATGGAATTTCGGGATAAGGACCTGCGAAGCGCTAACTGGTTTGATGCCGAAACATATCCGACAATAACTTTTAGCAGCAATAACATTCGCAAATACGGGAACTATTTCCTCCTGAATGGCACCCTGGAAATGCGCGGCATCAGTAAAGCAGTTCAGATAAAATTCCAACCGACGATTAAGGCAATCACACAAGGCCCGATGCGTAAATATGCCGGGTATACCGGTAGTTTTACTGTCAACAGAAAAGACTATGGCATCCATCTTGAAGACCCGGAAAAAAGCTTTTGGAAGTACAATGACGTAATGGCGTCCACCGGACAAATGTTTGTTGCCGATAGCGTTCGTATAGAACTTAAAATACTTGCAGTTCGCAGAGGGCGGGAAATTCTTGCCGACGCTGTTAGCAATGCCGGGATCGAAAAAGGATACGAAATTTATCTTGGCGAAAAATCCGCAAAAGGCACTGAAATTTTATTTCACGAACAGGATCTCAATAGCCTCGGTTATCAATTACTGGCAGAAAAAAGACTGGAAGATGCATTGACTATTTTCCATTATTACACTCGTGATTTCCCGGAATCCAGCAATGCTTTTGACAGTCTCGGAGAAGCGTATATGAACGCCGGAAAGCGTGATCTGGCGATAAAAAATTACCGAAAATCTCTGCAATTAAACCCCCGAAACAATAATGCGCAAAAGATGATCGAAAAGCTGGAAAATACGGCAGACAGCGATTCCGCACCTGTTCAGCAATAACCTGTATCTTTTGAGAATAATATTTTTCAACTTCACTGGCAGCATCCCGTTGATTAAATTTCTAAAAATTGGAGCTGCACATGTGGGATCAAAGATTTAATGTTCCGGAATACATCTACGGTACTAACCCAAACGATTTTCTGGTTGAGATGGTAAACCATATTCCCAAAGGCCGGGTGTTATGCCTGGCCGATGGCGAAGGTCGGAACGGTGTTTATCTGGCTAAACAGGGATATACCGTTACATCTGTGGATCAATCTTCTGTAGGTCTCAAAAAAGCACAGGATTTGGCAACAGTGCATGGTGTCAAGATTGAAACTGTTCAGGCAGACCTGGCAGATTATCCAATTGAGGAAGGTTGTTGGGCTGGAATTATCAGTATCTTTTGCCATTTGCCTCCTTCAATTCGCAAAGATGTTCACAAGCGCGCTGTTAATGGTCTGGCTAGCGATGGATGTTTTATACTTGAGGCTTATACTCCCCGGCAATTGCAGTATAAAACCGGAGGTCCCCAAAGTATTGATTTATTAATGGATCTTCCGACACTTCAACAGGAACTTAACGGCCTGCAAATAAAACATGGCAAAGAAATTGAACGACAAATCGAAGAAGGCAGCTACCATAGCGGATTAAGTGCAGTGGTGCAAATTATGGCCCGAAAAGCCTAACAAATCAGACATGTTGTTTTTCCAACCCAGGAAACACTTTCCTACCGAAAATTATTGAATTTTAGAATGTGCAGAAAATCACCAAAATTTCGCCTATTAAATGCTTATTAAGTCATTGGCAAAATTAGGGAACCTCAGTTTTTTGGGGAATACTGACGGAACAGTAAAATTATCCCGCGCTCTTAACAATTTCCTGTAATCATTTAATTTATCCGGCAAGGTATTAATACATAAAGATCTGTGTATTGGCACTTGCCAGGGATGCGAGTTAATTCCAAATCGCATCTATTGTTTTAGCGGGAATTTTCCAGGCTGCGGTATAGCATACATAAATCATTACAATGAAAAGATATACTCTCCAGATTTTTTGTTGGCTGATTTTATTCAGTCAACTTTCCACATTATTCGCCCAGGGGGATGCGATTACGTTTACCGTAACCGGTGATATTCCTTATGGGGCGACTCAAAACGCCAATTTAAGTTCCTATATTGCCAACCATAATCTTTACAGCCAGTCAGAATTTATCATCCACATTGGTGACATTAAAACCGGGGGAAGTGCTTGTGTCAATCAATATTACCAGGATGCGCATGATATAATGCTCGATGCCGCTGTGCCTGTTTTCATTATCCCCGGCGACAATGAATGGAACGACTGTGTTGATCCGAATGCCGCCTGGATCTTATGGGAACAATATTTTTACAATTATGAAGACAAGTTCTGCGGTACACCGGACGTAATGCACCAGAGTGTTCGTCATGAAAATTTTGCCTTTATAGAGAGTGGTGTTTTATTTATCGGCTTAAATATGGTTGGCGGAGCAATCCATGATGTTAGCGTCTGGGAAGATTTTATGGCCGATGGCGCTGCCTGGATAGATACTAATTTTACCAATTACAAAGATAGTGTACGGGCGGCTGTAATATTTTCTCATGCCGGGCCCGGCCGCACTATCCATGAACAATTTTTCGATCCGTTTGAAATCTCCGCCAGCAGTTTTGCCAAACCGGTTTTGTTTATCAATGGTGATTTACACTATTGGCTGGAAGATGATCCTTTTACTGTTGCAACCAACGTGCATCGCATCCAGATAGCGGAAGGAGAAATTGAGCAACCATTAGAAGTAACAATAACTACCGATCCGGTAAATTGGTTTTCCTATGTCCGGAACCCTTATAATGGCAGCCCAACAATCTACAATGCTCAGCCATGTATAGAAATCGGAAGTGATACAACCCTGGCCGGTTTCTTACCAATAAATTTTACCACGACTTCCCGCGCCAGTGATGATGGCGTCCCGCTTTCTCCCGGAGCATATACCACTACCTGGCGCCAGATAAGCGGCATTGATACTGCCATATTTAACAGCACAACGGTAATTCAACCGGAAATTACATTCCCAACATATGGCACCTACACTTTTGAATTACTGGTTGATGACGGTGAATTGGAAACTGCAGATACATTAACGATCATTGCGGGAGCGCCCAGTCCCTTTTTCACGATTAACGATACAACCGTTCTGGAAGGTGACACCGGCACACAACTCCTCCAATTTACCGTCACTCTCAATTCACCCAACGGCAGCACATCTACGGTAAACTATCAAACGGCAGATAGCACAGCGCTGAATCCCTCAGACTATATTTCCGCCAGTGGAACGTTAAATTTCCCGGTCGGGACAACAACCCAGCCAATTGACATTACCATCAGCAGTGATAGCGAGATTGAATCCGATGAGTTTTTTAAGGTTCACCTGAGCGGGTCAGTCAATGCGGATATTAACGACAGCACCGGCGTTGGAACTATTCAGACAGACGATTTTCCCTCGCCTCCTGTAATCGGTGCCTTCTCCCCGGATAGCGCAGATATTGGCCAGGAAATTACCGTCATCGGTAGTCATTTTGAGCAGATAACAGCATTAGCCGTTGCAGGTGTTACCGTAGATAGTTTTGTTGTAGACTCTACCAGTCAACTTAGATTAATAGTACCTGACAGCGCCACCACAGGAACTATTCGCGTGACCACGACTGCCGGCCCCACAGAAAGCGCCGATACATTAACGATAATCAAAAACCTGACAATTACTCAAAACACCGGTGGCACAATTGCTGCCAATCCTGGGGGCGGTGTTTACTCCGACAGCACATTAGTTATTCTCACAGCGACAGCGGATTCAGCATATCGGTTTAGTAATTGGAATGGCAATTTATCCGGTAGTGAGAATCCGGATACATTGTTAATGACCGATCATTTTTCAGTCTCGGCGACCTTTATTCGGCAATATAGTCTGACGGCGCAAACAATTGGCTCCGGTAGTGTTAATTTCGACCCGGCCGGTGGCATCTATGACAGCGCCAGTACAATTACTCTCAGCGCTACACCGGCAGCCGGATTCATATTTACCGGCTGGAGCGGCGATTCAACCAGCTCGGAATCATCGCTGGACATCACCATGGATGGCGACAAGAATATTACCGCCAATTTCGTAGATATCACCACGCAACAGTTTGACCTTACAGTGAATACAAGCGGATTTGGCAGCGTGCAACTCGCTCCCGCCGGCGGTACATATTTCGGAGGTTCAACAGTAACTTTAACGCCAATACCAGCCAATGGATTTGTTTTTACCGGCTGGAGCGGCGATTTACAGGGTAACGCTAATCCGGACAGTATTAACATCGATGGTGATAAGACAGTAACGGCGAACTTTGTTCAACAAGGTTCCTTAGCGCCAACAGTAGTTGCGATAGATACCGGGTCATCTTCCGGCTTATTTACAGTGTCAACCACCGGAAATGTCGCGGCAGTAGATGATCAACTTTATCTGGCTTCCATAACAACAAAATCCCAGGAAGATGTAGATGTTGTTACAGGTTTGGGACTTACCTGGACCCGCGTGCATGCCCAGTGTTCCGGCCGGAGTCATACCGGATTGGAAGTATGGATGGCCATCGGAACTCCCAGCGGTGATGGCGTTGTGACAGCAACCTTTCTGGATGATCCTTCCCATGCAATTATTGCTGTCTCCCGTTATCAATATGTCAATCCTGCCAATCCTCTGGGAAATACAATTGCGGGAAATACTTTAGGTGAAAATGGTGCATGCTCCGGAGGATCCGACGGTAACAGCTTCTCATTCAATTTAACCACGACAGATGAACGCAGCTTGATTTTTGCCGCTGTCGGATCCCGCAATAAATCCCTCACCCCGGGTGCCGGTTACACCGAGCTACTTGACAAGAGTCATGGGAGCACGGCAAGCAACCGCGCCAATCTTGGCTTACAGGAAATGGCTCCCGGCGCCGCGGCCACGTATGCTGTAGATGGCAGTTTTAACGGTAGCGCAGACTGGTCGGTAATTGCCATTGAAATTAATCCTTACACTATTGCCAGCGATACATCATTTGTCCTCACTACACAAACCAACGGCAGCGGTAGTATATCTTTGGATCCCAGCGGAGGCACTTACGACAGTGCGACAGTTGTCATTTTAACCGCGACGCCGGATTCTGCAAACATCTTTACCGGCTGGAGTGATTCTCTTTCCGGGGATCTTAACCCCAACAGCTTATTCATGGATAATGGCAAAGTCGTCACCGCAAACTTTCTCCGGCGCTTTTTAGTGACTTCGAATGTAAGTGGCAATGGCAGTATCACAATTTCCCCGGATACTTCCGGTGGCATTTATGATAGTGCCACTGTGGTTACATTCACAGCTAATGCGGATAGCGGATATCGTTTTAGCGGTTGGAGTGGTGATATTAGCAGTTCCGATACAACCGACAGTCTTATCATAAACAGCGATAAATCTATTACCGCTAATTTTGTTCCGCTATACAGCTTTAATACGACGCCAGCTGCGAATGGCAGTATCACAATTTCCCCGGATACTTCCGGCGGCGTTTATGATAGTGCCACTGTGGTGACCTTAACAGCGGTTCCGGACTCCGGATTTGCTTTTGCAGAATGGAGCGGCGACTATAGCGGATTCACCAACCCGGATAGTGTATCGGTAGATAGCAATATGACGATATCTGCGATCTTCCGCACCGAATATCAATTAACCACCAACATCCGGGGAGGCGGCAACCTTACCCTTTCTCCTCCAGGTGGATTATATCCCAGTGATATGACAGTCGTCCTTTCTGCCATTGCCGATTCCGGATATAGTTTTAGCCATTGGGAAGATGCTATTACCAGTACGGCAAATCCGGATAGTGTCGTAATGGATTCCAACACTGTTGTTAACGCAGTCTTTATTCCAACTTATCAACTCACTTTAATGCCGGATGCCGGCGGTGCTGTCCAGTTTGCTCCGGACACGACAATCTTTGACAGTGCAACAACTGTCACGATTACTGCGCTGCCAGACTCTGCATATCGATTTGCGCAGTGGAGTGGCGATTTAAGCAGTGTTGACAATCCCGATAGTCTGGTAATGAATGCTGACAAATCCTTTGCCGTCGACTTCATCCGACTTTATTCTTTAAGCACAAGTACCGTATCGCAAGGCGCCATCGCAATTTCTCCGGATACATCTGGCGGGTTATATGATTCTTTAACAACAATATCATTTACCGCAATACCAGATTCCGGCTATCGTTTTACGGGATGGAGTGGCTCTCTCAACAGCACGTCTTTAAACGACAGTATTGTTATTGATAGCAACAGCAGTGTAACGGCAAATTTTATCCCATTATATCAGTTATCCACCTCCGTACTTGGGTTTGGTAATATTACGATTAGTCCGGATACTTCCGCTGGCATCTATGACAGTGCGACCGTTATTACCTTAACTGCCACCCCGGATTCCGGATATACTTTTGCCGGCTGGAGCGGCGACTTATCCAGCTTAAACAGCAT
Organism: Calditrichia bacterium; assembly: GCA_028284905.1. GTDB lineage: Bacteria > Calditrichota > Calditrichia > RBG-13-44-9 > J075 > JACKAP01. The sequence continues at coordinate 9,435 of JANQQU010000043.1, read as the reverse complement.
CGACAGCCTCCAAATAGACAGTAATTTAGCAATAACCGCGACTTTTATTCCTGCTTACAGCCTCATTACCAACAGCGATAACGGCAGTATTAATTTATCCCCAAGCGGCGGTATTTATGATAGTGCAACGGTTGTGACGCTAACAGCGGTCGCAGACTCCGGCTTCCTTTTCAGTCACTGGAGTGGTGATTTGAGCAGTTCAACCAATCCGGACAGTCTGGTTATTGATACTAACCTGACCGTAACCGCTCACTTTATCCCTGCTTTTACATTATTCAACAATGTAGTCGGGAATGGTAATATTGTTCTTAATCCGGCTGGTGGTATTTATGACAGTGCTACAGTGGTAACATTGACAGCTGCAGCAGATTCGGGAAATGCTTTTATTGGCTGGTCCGGAGATTTAAGCGGCATTGAAAATCCTGACAGCCTCATCATTAATAGCGACAAATCTGTTACAGCGACATTTACCCCGACTTACGAGATAGCCCTTACAACGTCAAATGGTAATGTCACAATGGATCCGCCCGGTGGCATTTATGACAGCGCTACAGTGGTCACTCTAAGCGCTGTGCCGGACTCTGCCTATCGCTTTAACAGTTGGAATGGGGATTTATCCGGCAGCAACAATCCGGACAGCGTGCAGGTAGATTCCAATCTTACAATCGGCGCTGAGTTTACCCGTCAATTCCTGCTCTCCAGCAACATCACCGGCGCTGGCAGCCTGCAATTTAGTCCGGACACCAGCAACGGTGGTGTGTATGATTCCAGCACAGTGGTTACTATTACGCCTGTTGCAGATTCCGGATTTGTATTTTTGGGTTGGGCTGGTGCGCTCTCCGGCAATGCCAGTCCGGATAGCGTCACAATGGATGCTGATCGTGAAGTTACCGCTATTTTTATTCCACAGTATCCTCTCTCGGTAACGACTATCGGACAAGGAACGGTAGATCAATCGCCCAGCGGCAGTTTGCATGATAGCGCCACGGTCATCTCTTTTACTGCCATCCCGGATAGTGGTTATCGCTTTGTCGAATGGAGTGAAGATTTAAGTGGCAACGTATCGCCGGACAGTCTGATAATGGATAGCACGAAATCTGTCACTGCAACTTTTGAATTAATTCCGGCACAATTCACCCTGTCAATTGCCATTGACGGTCAGGGTTCGGCAATCCCCTCCCCTGCCCAGGCAAGTTATGACACTGCTGCTTTTGTAACGCTCACTGCTCAACCGGATAGTGGATACGTTTTTGCCGGATGGAGTGGGGACTTATCCAGCAGCAATAATCCGGACAGTGTTCAGATGACGGCGAACAGGAATGTTACAGCTAGCTTTATCCCGAGCTACAGCTTGGATCTTGTTGCAGACAATGGGAACATCACAGCTGAACCATCCGGTAGTATTTTCGATAGCGCGACCGTAGTTACGTTAACAGCGGTGTCGGATTCCGCATATCGCTTCTCTGCCTGGAGTGGAGATTTATCCGGCAGCAATAATCCGGACAGTATCACCATGAATGCCAACAAATCCGTTACAGCGGATTTTATCCGGCAATATCGCTTAACTGCGGATGGCGGGAATGGTGGCAGTATCAACTTCAATCCGGACACTACCGGAGGCGGCATTTACGATAGTGCTACCGTTGTGCATTTTACTGCCGTCCCGGATAGCGGGTATCGCTTTAACGGCTGGAGTGGCGACCTTAGTGGTAGCGAAAATCCGGATAGTATTGCAATGCTGGCAGATCGCAATATAACCGCGAACTTTTTGGCTGAATATACGCTCGCAGTAAATGTCAGCAACGGATCCGTCAGCTTAAGCCCGCCAGGTGGCATTTATGACAGCGCCACCGTTGTCACCATAATCGCAACCCCAGATTCCGGTTTTGTTTTTGATAGTTGGAGTGGGGACAGCAGCAGCACATCGGATACACTGCAAATCGTTATGGATAGCGATAAAACGCTAACTGCCGGGATGGTTTCCTGGACGACTGTTTCTTTCGATGTATCTGTCACATATACCGGCAGCGGAACCGTTGTTCTCGATCCCCCGGGCGGCACTTACACTGGCGGCACGATGGTAACTTTTACCCCGCAGGCGGCAAGTGGCTATGAATTTCTTTCCTGGAGCGGCGATCTTTCCGGCAGCAACAATCCGGACAGCTTGTTAATTACTGCCAATACATCGGTCATTGCAAATTTCTTTGAGGGGCACCGCCTCACAATAAACACTGCCGGCCCCGGCATCGTAAACGCAGACACTTCTGATACCCTCTTTACATCCCCAACGGATGTCACCTTAACTGCAGTCCCGGATCCCGGCTATTCCTTTGAAGGCTGGAGTGGCAATCTTAGCGGTACGGATAATCCGGCCACGGTGAATGTTAATGGGGCAACCTCTGTTACAGCTTCGTTTGTCCAATATGGGATTCAATCGATCGTAAGAGAAGAGATTGTCACTGGCACAGTCTCCGACAATACACTTCTTACAACCGCAGGGAATGTTACCGCAGCAACGAATCAGCTATATTTAGCGGTTCTTAATTCCAAGCCGGTAGAGTCGGTTACCAGTGTTAGCGGCATGGGGCTTACCTGGACACAAGTCCGCGAACAATGTTCCGGGGGAGATAAATCCGGCGCGGCGGTATGGATGGCGATTGGTACCCCCAGCGGCGATGGTGTCGTCAGTGCTGTATATGACAAAGCACCAGATCATGCCATGATTGCCGTCGTTCGTTACTCCGGTGTCGATAAGGATAACCCTGTCGGGCCGGTCGTATCCGGAAATAGGATTGGTGAAAATGGCGCCTGTAGCGGTGGTTCCAATACGAACAGCTATTCATTTAATCTAACCACGACCGAAGACAGTATGCTGGTATTTAACATGGCCGGCATTCGTAATCGAACGCATACTCCCGGTAGTGGATTTACAGAGTTTTTTGAGCAAGACTACGGCAGCAGCAATAGCAACAGAGTAACACTTGTGATGCAGGAAAAATTAGTTTCCGCGGCCGCTGTAACAACGGTAGATGGTACTCTGAGCGGCACAGTTGACTGGTCTGCTATCGGACTTGCTATCAAACCCGGCAGAGGTACACCAGCTTATAGCCTGACAACTTCTACTGTCGGCTTAGGTAGCATCGATGCAACACCCGCTGGCAGTGAACTTGACAGTGCGACCGTTGTAACTTTGACGGCAGTACCGGGTTTTGAGTATGTTTTTAGTGGATGGAGTGGCGATCTTTCCGGAAACAGCCTGACGGATTCCGTTACAATGAATTTTCACAAAAATGTTACCGCAACATTTACCTCTATTACTGAGTTGCAATATTCCCTGACAGTGGATACCGTTGGCAATGGCGGCATAACGCTGGATCCTCCCGGTGGGGTTTATTACGGAGGTACTTATGTTACGTTAACAGCCGCTCCGGATGCTGGTCAGCGTTTTGTAAATTGGAGTGGCGACCTTGCCAGCACGAATCTTGTTGACAGTATTTATATCAATGGTGAAAAAACCGTCACAGGCACTTTTGAAGAAATTCCAACCCAATTTGCATTGAATACTTTTTCCAATGGCAATGGCAGTGTTTCGCTTGATTCGCCGAGTGGTATTTACGACACAGCTGCCGTCGCAATTTTAACCGCCGTTCCGGATTCCGGCTACTACTTCACTGGTTGGAGTGGCGATTTGTCGGGCACGGCGAATCCGGATAGCATTGTCATGGATACGGTAAAATCAGTTACCGCCAGCTTCGAATTAATCCCCACACAATTTAATTTAACTGCCAATGCAACAAATGGCAGTATTCTGGCGAATCCTTCAACAGCGACGTACGATTCTGCCGCAACGGTCACTTTAACTGCAGTGCCGGATTCCGCCTACCGGTTTGTCAATTGGAGTGATGATCTCTCCGGCAATGCCAACCCGGACAGTGTGGTGATGGACAGTCACAAGACCGTTACAGCGAATTTTTTACGACAATTTTCATTAGTCCTGAATACATCCGGACCGGGCAGTATTCAAAAAGCGACCAGTGATAGTATTTTTGATAGTCTGAGTGTTGTTACCCTAACTGCAGTTCCGGATTCAGGTTTCTTTTTCCTGGGATGGAGTGGCGGCCTCTCCGGAAATGCAACGACCGATAGTGTTACCATGGACACCAATCAAACTGTCACGGCAACGTTTATTCCCGCACCTTCAAAATTCACATTGAATCTTGATACTTTAGGAATGGGTACCGTCACCGCCAATCCCGCTGTTGGTCCGTATGACAGCACTGCTCAGATAATCCTGACGGCAACGCCGGGAACGGATTGGGTATTTGCCGGATTTAAAGAAACAGCGACCGACAGTATCTTAACCGACACAATAACAATCCATAAAGACCTTGACGTAACCGCGATGTTTCTCCCCCGGCCGGAGCCGCAAATCTCGGGTATCTGGACATCTGCAGCAGAGATCGCTTTACGGGACACTCTCGGTGCACCGTGGTTTAAGCTATTACAAACAGCAAATCTACCGCATGATGAACCGGATCTCTCTGAACAAAATGAGACTGCGAATCTCGAATTGCTGGCAAAAGCCCTGGTCTATGTCCGCACTGGCACGGAATCCTATCGACAAGAAGTCATCAGTGGTGTAATTAGTGCGATTGGTACACAATCCGGCGGCCGCACCCTGGCGCTCGGCAGAAAATTGATGGGATACATTATTGCCGCCGAATTGGTAGGATTACCAGCCGCGGAAGATTCTACCTTTAAGCAATTTCTGCGCGATGTCCGCTACGAAGTTCTCGATTCCCGGACATTGATTTCTACTCATGAAGACCGTCCGAACAACTGGGGAACATATGCCGGGGCAAGCAGATCGGCGATTGCGCGTTACCTCAACGACGATGAAGAACTTTTCCGCTCTGCTATGATTATGCGCGCATGGCTAGGAGACCGGGATTACTATGCCTCATTTCAATATGGCTCAGATTTATCCTGGCAGGCAGATTCTGCAAATCCGGTTGGGATTAATCCATTAGGGTCCACCATTCAGGGTCATGATGTTAGCGGCGTATTGCCTGATGATCAGCGCCGGGAAGTGCCCTTTACCTGGCCTCCTCCGCAAGAACGCTATGTTTATGAAGGATTACAAGGCGCTGTCGCTCACGCGATTATTCTGCATCGTGCCGGTTTTAATGTTTGGGATTGGGAAGATCAGGCGATCAAGCGTGCTTTTGATTGGCTGCATAATTATCCGGATTTCCCGGCAGCTGGCGACGACGTTTGGTTACCCTTTTCTGTCAATGAATACCTCGGCACAAACTATCCGGTCCTCTCCCCGATTCCCGAGCAAGGGAAAAATATGGGCTGGACGGACTGGCTCCATAATGATAAATTTTCGATCGTCGTTTATGACACAGCACATGCAACAGTGACGCTTGAGGATTCTTCCAATGCTTACGATTCTCTGGATACGGTTATTCTCACAGCAATCCCGGACTCCGGCTATCGTTTCCTTTCCTGGAATCGGGACTTAAGCGGCAGTGAGAATCCCGATACGCTCCTCATAGATGGCTATAAAGAAGTTGGCCTTAATTTAGTACGCCTGTTTTCATTGAATGCGCAAGCAACCAGCGGTGGCAGCATTACTTTTAATCCGGATACTACCGGCGGGGCCATTTACGATAGTGCCACTGTCGTGACATTAACAGCCATCCCGGATAGCGGATATCTTTTCCAGGGATGGAGCGGCGATTATACCAGCAGTTCATTGACGGATTCGGTTCAACTCGATTCCAACATCACTATTCAGGCGAATTTTCAGCCGGCTGTATCTTTAGTTATCACTGGCAGTAATGGTGTCGTAGCACTTGATCCGCCGGGAGGATTTTATGACTCTTCAACAGTCGTTACCCTAACTGCAACTGCCGATTCCGCTTATCGATTCGATCGCTGGAGTGGCAACTTGAGCAGTACGGCAAACCCTGATTCGGTGACAATGGATTCCAGCATGATTATAAATGCAAACTTTATTCGGCAGTTCACATTATCAGCGAATTCTCCGCTGAATGGCAATATTATTATAACGCCGGACACTACAGGCGGTAGTCTCTATGACAGCGCAACAGTGGTAACATTTACAGCAGTCCCGGATTCCGGATTTACATTTGCTGGTTGGAGTGGCGCATTAAACAGCAATGCGGCCATAGATTCAGTCAGCATTGATAGTAACACGACGGTTAGCGCCAGCTTCATTCCACAATACCAGTTAACATCATCGGTCGTCGGCAATGGTGCCGTTTCATTTACCCCGGATACAACTGGTGGAGGAATTTATGACAGTGCCACTGTTGTGACTATGACTGCTACGCCAGATTCTGGCTATCTGTTTGCCGAATGGAGCGGAGGTTTAAGCGGTTCAGCAAACCCAGATTCAGTGACAATGGATTCCAGCATTCATATTGGTGCGCTTTTCCGGGAAGGCAAAGTACTTAGCATCATTAGTAATTTGGGAAGCGTTAGCCTCAATCCGCCTGGTGGTGTTTATGATAGCGCGACAGTAGTTACTTTAACAGCGACGCCGGATTCAGCGTATCGTTTCCTAAACTGGAGTGGTGATTTAACCAGTTCTGAAAATCCCGATTCTATTAGTATGGACAGCAGCCAATCAGTAACCGCAAACTATATTCGTCAATATTCTTTAACAGCATCGACAATTGGTAACGGAGCTATTGCTTTTAATCCGGATACCAGCGGTGGCGCGGTATATGACAGTAATTCAGTAGTTACGCTTACTGCCATTCCCGATTCCGGATTTGCATTTGCCGGTTGGAGTGGTGCATTAAGCGGGAATGTTTCCACTGATTCGGTTAACATTGACAGCAACACTACGATTACTGCTCGCTTTATTCCTCGCTATCAGCTAATTAGTTCTGTGGTTGGCAATGGCAGCATTACTTTTGATCCGGATACCAGCGGCGGTGCTGTTTACGATAGCGCAACAGTTGTTAGTATTTCTGCGATACCAGACTCCGGTTTTATTTTTGCCGGCTGGAGTGGCGATTTCGTCGGCAATCTCGCGACTGATTCGTTACAGATGGATTCAACAATAACACTTCAAGCTTTATTTACGCCGGGATTTACGTTAACCACTACTAGCAATCACGGTAGTGTTGTGCTAAGTCCATCGGGGGGCAGCTATGATAGTGCCACGGTTGTGACATTGACGGCAATCCCGGATTCCGGTTATTCCTTCAGAGAATGGACTGGAGATCTCTCCAGTGTAACAAATCCCGATTCCGTGACAATGGATTCCAGCATGAGTATACAGGCGAACTTCATTCGCCAGTTCCAGTTGATTTCTTCGGTTATTGGCAATGGCAGCATCGGCTTTAGCCCGGATACGACTGACGGTGCGATATTCGACAGCGCTACGGTCGTTACCTTAACTGCGACTCCAGATTCTGGTTACTCCTTCGCAGGATGGAGCGGTGATTTGATCAGCGCCTCGAATCAAGATTCGGTAACCATGGATTCCAGCATCACTGTCCAGGCGCTATTCGTCCCAGCTTATGTGCTCACAATGAATGCCAGCAACGGCAGCGTTGCGCTTGATCCGGCTGGTGGCATCTACGACAGCGCGACGGTGGTTACCATGACTGCTACCGCAGATTCTGCCTACCGCTTCGATAGCTGGAGTGGTAATTACAGCAGTTCCGAAAATCCGGACTCTGTGGCCATGGATTCCAGCATCACCATTAACGCCAATTTTATTCGCCAGTTCTCATTGCTAGCAAATACAATCGGTGGAGGTAACATCGCCTTCAGTCCGGATACGACTGGCGGTGCGATTTATGACAGCGCTACGGTCGTCACCTTTACAGCTACACCTGATTCCGGATACACTTTTGTCGGATGGAGCGGCGCTCTCAGTGGTAACGCTCTGACAGATTCGGTGAACATTGATAGCAACACCACTGTCACTGCAACCTTCATCCGCAAGTTCCAGTTAACATCCTCGGTTGTTGGCAATGGCAGCATCGGCTTTAGCCCGGATACGACTGGTGGTGCAATTTATGATAGCGCTACCGTCGTTACATTAACCGCAACGCCGGATCCTGGCTATGCCTTTGCAGGCTGGAGCGGTGACTTAAACAGCAATGCCAATCCAGATTCAGTCACCATGGATTCCAGCATCTCCATCCAGGCCCTTTTCGTTCCGGCTTATGTGCTTACAATGAATGCCAGCAACGGCATTGTTGCACTTGATCCGGCTGGTGGCGTCTACGATAGCGCGACGGTGGTTACCATGACTGCCACAGCAGATTCTGCTTACCGCTTCGACAGCTGGAATGGTGATTACAGCAGTTCCGAAAATCCGGACTCTGTGACCATGGATTCCAGTATCGCTATCAACGCCAACTTTATTCGACAGTTCTCACTGCTAGCAAATACAATTGGTGGGGGCAATATCGCCTTCAGTCCGGATACGACCGGCGGTGCGATTTATGACAGTGCCACTGTCATCACCTTCACTGCAACGCCCGATTCCGGTTACACATTCGCCGGTTGGAGCGGCGCACTCAGTGGCAACGCTCTTACAGATTCGGTGAATATCGATAGTAACACGACTGTCACTGCAACCTTCATCCGCCAGTTCCAGTTGACATCCTCGGTTGTTGGCAATGGCAGCACCGGCTTCAGTCCGGATACCACCGGTGGAGCCATCTATGATAGTGCGACTGTGGTTACCTTAACCGCAACACCAGAAGCTGGATATTCTTTCGCAGGCTGGAGCGGCGACTTAAACAGCAAAGCCAATCCGGATTCAGTGACCATGGATTCCAGCATTAATGTGCAAGCGCTTTTCGTGCCGGCTTATGTGCTCACAATGAGCGCTAGCAACGGCAGTGTTGCACTTGATCCGGCTGGTGGCATCTACGATAGCGCGACAGTGGTTACCATGACTGCCACAGCAGACTCTGCTTACCGCTTCGACAGCTGGAGTGGTGATTACAGCAGTTCCGAAAATCCCGACTCTGTGACCATGGATTCCAGCATCACCATTAACGCCAACTTTATCCGTCAGTTCTCACTGCTAGCAAATACAATCGGTGGAGGTAACATCGCCTTCAGTCCGGACACCACCGTCGGCGCCATCTACGACAGTGCCACTGTCGTCACCTTCACTGCTACGCCCGATTCCGGTTACACATTCGCCGGTTGGAGTGGCGCACTCAGTGGCAACGCTTTGACCGATTCGGTGAACATTGATAGCAACACCACCGTCACCGCGACTTTTATTCGCCAGTTCCAGTTGACATCCTCGGTTGTTGGCAATGGCAGCATCGGCTTTAGCCCGGATACGACTGGTGGTGCAATTTATGATAGTTCAACGGTCGTTACATTAACAGCGACTCCAGAGGCCGGATATTCCTTCGCAGG
>JANQQU010000021.1 GCA_028284905.1 Calditrichia bacterium | reverse complement strand
TTCGATCAGCTTCACTTTTTCCCCAACCTGCAAATCGGTGGCGAGCTGCACCCAGCCGTCTGCGATCTCGCTCAGTTGGTAGATATCCGGCACCACGTCAGTCATGGTGGAAACCGCCTGCGGGAAAATTTCCTTCACTTGCTGGGCAATTACTTTTTTCTGAGATTGGCTGCCCTTGGCAATGCTGTCGATCATGGTGTAGTCGGTGATCTCGATAGCCAGCAGCGTACTCAAATCCTGCGCATTGTCGGAGCGGCCACGGATGTTCTTGATGCGCGCATCCGAGAAGGCGTTGAATCCGCTGCCGGCAATGCGATGGCTGGCATAAAGGGAATAATCAGCTGTTCTATTGGTCTCTACTCCGGTTAGGCCGGCACTGTTTAAATAGCCGTAGGAACTAAAGGTGTGCTGTTGCGAGCCTGTGATATGAACTTTTGCTCTGGAGGGCGTGTTAGTGCCGATACCGACGTTGCCGTCAAGATCGATGCTTATACCGTCAGAATTGCTAAAGTTGTCACCAGCTTTTACTTTAAAGACATTGTTGCTATCGTCCCAACCAATGAAACCAACATTACTAACGTTATCCCTGAACTCGATCATCGGAGCGTCATTTGCGTCCCCTTCAATACAGATTTTCGCATCGTTGCTACCGGAGCTCTTGATATGCAATCTTTCCCCCGGAGCGGACGTGCCAATGCCGACATTGCCAGAGAAATTCGCTGAACCGGAAACTGAGAGTTTATTAGCCGGGTTTGTGATACCAATGCCGACATCGCCAGAGAAATTCGCTGAACCGGAAACTGAGAGTTTATTAGCCGGGTTTGTGATACCAATGCCGACATCGCCCATCATAATGACTTCGTTGTTGTTGTTGGTCAAATCTCCGATATATATTTTGTCACTGGTATGGCCGGGGCCACCGACGTCAAGTTGAACATAGCCATTGGATTCAGATGTTTTCAAACTGGCTGTTTGTGTGCCTTCTGTCAATGCAATGCTGGTGCCGGCACTATCTATGCGCACTGTTTTTGTCGGATTTCCGGCGCCGTCAATCGCGGTTACAAATCGTACACCGCCAGTCGCACGAACGGCAAATTCATTGGCCGCTGCAGAGTTGAAATCGACATCGCTCTGATCGGAGAAAAGGAAAGTGCCATCGTGCGTGTCCGCAATTTGGGCGCGCTGGCCGGCGGCAAAACTACCCTCGCCAGCTGCAGTATTTTTGTAACCGCCCGGCACCGTAGCATTCTCTCCGCTGGTCGTATTTTGATCCCCACCCCCGATTGTTGACCGCGCCCCATCAGCAATATTCTCCTGACCACCGCCGATTACCGATTGGTAGCCACTGGCGTGATTAGAGAACCCACCCCCAACTGCCGCCCCAGTATTACTGGCTGTATTTTCAATACCGCCGCTGATTGTTGCGTCGTAGCCTGTGGCATTATTTTTAAGCCCGCCGCCTATCGTCGCCCCGGGACTACTGGCTGTATTTTCCCGCCCGCCGCCGACTGTTGCAACGGAGCCTGAGACCTGGTTACCGCGTCCGCCGCTTACCGTTCCATAGCTGGCGGTGACAGCGTTTACTGAATCGCTATCACCGCCACCAGAAATTGTCACGCCGCGAACGTTCGTCCCCACACTGTTCCCGGAATAGCCGCCAATGACATTCGGAGATATTGAGTGGCTATGCAATCGCAGGATCGTTTTATTATTCACTTTGAAAATCAGTGGCTGATTATCGGTGGTGCCAATAAAATTACTGGCACCGGTGCCGGCATTACCTGTGAGTTGCCAGCCATTAATGTTCGTCAAGCCGGAACCATCGCCGACGAAAGCGGTAGCGGTTATCGTCCCGGAGACATCGAGTATTGTAGCAGGTGCAGTATTGCCAATGCCAACATTACCATCCGGGCTAATGTGCAGCCGGGTGGCTGGCCCGCTGCCAGCGCTGCCAGTGTTAAATGCGAGGGTGCCATCTTCCCGAAAACTAATTTGCTGAGCGCCGAAATTGTTGTCATCCGCTGCAAAACCGGAGGGCCGGTACCAATTGCGGGAGATAACAAAACTTTCGTCCGCTAGGGTGCCCAGCCGCCCGAATCGAATATGGGTTTGCCCGCCAGTGGTGGGGAGCCTTAAGGCATTTCGGGTCAATCCTTCTTTCCCAAAAATCCCAATATCCAATCCGGCAAATGGTGTTGCAGTCCCTATACCGGCCAGGCCGCTGCTATCGACAAACAAGCCCTCGCTGCTTCCGTCGCCAGAAAGGTAATTGCCGTTGAGGTTAATTGACTGCGTGGCGGTGTGAGTACCGAGATTGTCGCCGGCAATGCCGGTCAAGCCCGAGCCGTCTCCAAGGAAAACATTGGCTGTGATCGTATCGCCATTGACGACATTATTATTGGCGAGGTCAAGCGCCTGGCTAGCGGTGTGCGTGCCGAGGTTATCACCGGCGATGCCGGTTAATCCGGATCCATCTCCCGCAAAGGAGGTTGCAGTAACCGTGCCCGCTACTTCCAATTCGCTACCCGGTGACGTTGTGCCGATGCCGACGTTGCCATCATCAGTAATTCGCATGCGCTCAGCCAGGATCGAATCCGCGGCGGTAAATAAGCGCAGGTCACCATCGTCGGACTCGCCATTATTGTATGATCTGATCGCAGCGGCGGTATAAGTCATATCGGAATCATCAGCGTCGCTATTCTTAAAATCGAGTGAAGCGATCGGGCCATTTTTGTTTCTCCTTCGCCCTTCGATGGTTAAAGCAGCGCCGGTTGAAACTGATCCTGTTCTACTGATCAAGATATCACCGGCATTAACGTGGAATCGTTCAGTCGGGGTCGCCGTGCCGATACCGACGTTACCGCCAAAATTGGCGTTACCGCTAAAATCAGCGTCACCGTTAAAATTGACGCTGCCGGCAACGCTTAACTTGTTTGATGGATGTTGAGTGCCGATGCCCACGTTGCCATCACTGTCTATAGAAAGACCCTCGCTATCACCATCGCCGGAGAGATAGAAACCATTAAGGTTCAGTGCTTCTCGGACGGTATGGTCGCCGAGGTTGTCGCCAACATTATTACCGACGACCTCCCACTGGCTGCCTTTCCAATACCAGAAACGGCTGCTGGTTTCATCGTATATCAGCAGGCCTTCATCCGCCGGGGTAAGGCTCATCGCAAAGCGCTCATCTCTCGTCAGACGTGGCAGCATAATGCCTTTATCATTATTGAACGCATCTACATCGAGAACCGCATTGCCGTTCGCCACCGCTGCACCGATAATAACCTGGCCGTCTTCCCGTACCTGCATCAGCGTATCGCCATTGGCGTTTAGAAAACTAATCCCTTCAGCAGCAGCCCCTTCGATTTTTAGATTTCCGGATGTATTCGTTTTTCCTGCTACGGCAGATTTCCCATTAGATTTTTTCTGACCTCCCGTATCTCCGGCAAAAAGACCAGCGTTGAAGATAAAAATTAGGCTGAGAATAAAGATTCGATTGTGCATGATTTTGCTCCCTGATCTATTCTTAAATTGTTGATTGGCCGACTTTTTTTACCCACTTAATCCGGTATTCTTTCGGCGTGCATCCAAATGCCTGGCGAAAGACTTTGCAAAAATAATTCGGTGTGTTGAAGCCGCTTTTATAGGCTATTTCTGCGAAAGTATCCCTACTATGTCGGATCAACTCGACAGCCCGTTGCAAACGGCGGGTGCGGATAAAACCGGATGGAGATTGATTCAGCAGCGCCCGGAGCTTGCGATGTAATTGCCGCCGGCAGAGGCCGCTTTCTGCTGCCAATTGCCCGACACCGAAAGCCTCATTTTCGAAATGCATCTCTACGATTGTTATCAAGCGTTGCAGGAATTGCTCATCAACGGCCGCGCCGACAGTATCGGGATAGTTGCTACGTGGCAGGTAAAAATGGTTATCAGGGAATCCTTGATACACCGGACGTCTTTTACCGGAAGTGATAATCCCCGAAAAGGGAAAGCGGAGTGTTTCATATGGTTGTTTGTACATAAACAATCTCCTTTTTCTATTAAATCGCTGCTCTGATAAAATTCATATTTATGGGCATACCTTTCATTCCTTATCACGATGGTGCTGTTCTGAGGGATACTTCGTTGAGGATTCAGGAAATTCGCTAGCGGACATCTGTGTCAGCCGATTCAATAAATCTGATATAATCGTGTCGTATGCGCCGTTATCATTCAGTGATTGAAACTGCTTTATCAGGAGGCGATAGGCCTGGCGAAGTTCTTCCCTATTAAGAAGAATTTTCGGCTTCCCGCCGGCAGGTGCCTTCCCGGAATCGTTGCGTTTATTGATGTCTGACTTGCCACTCATATTCTCTCACTTTTTCTCTTAGGCTTCTTCCCATCGCTGGTTGAAACCTAATGAAAACAGGCATTGCGGGTAATACACTGAGGCGACAAAAAAGGGTAATGAGGCGACAAAAGGGGAGTTTCTGGTAGGCTGGACCTATCTTTTAAGATTTTCTGCCTTATTTTGTGAAATGTATTTACTGGCAATATCAAAGATGAAAATTTCTGTAACCCCTTCAGGATTACAGAAGAGATGCCACAAATAATACTGAATCACAAAATATGTCATAAAACCATTTTTTAGATTCTAATAAGAAATAGTTACTGCCAACTGTTATTGGGGGAGGTCTCTTTAAGTGTTGGTATGCTTCTCTCGGTATGCCTTCGGCGAGCAGCCGAATTGCTTCCGGAAAGCCTTGGTGAAATAATTGGGTGTATTGAATCCGGTGGAGTAGGCAATTTCCGCAATGGTCGCGGCATTTTGTTTCAAGAGATCGGCGGCGCGCTGCAGCCGCATGGAAAGTATAAATTCGCTCGGCGTCTGGTCAATAAGGGCGCGCAGTTTCCGCTGTAAATTTTTCATGCTCATACCGACCTTGTTTGCCAACTTTTCGACGCTGAAGGATTCGTTCTCGAAATTTTCTTCCACCACGGCCATCACCCGCTCTAAAAATTGCTGATCGATGGAGGTCACTGCCACTTCGGCCGGCCGGAGTATCATCGTCTGACTAAAGCGCACCCGCAGCTTGCGGCGCTGCTCGATGAGGTTGCTCACCCGGATGCGCAACTCCCGGAAGTTGAAAGGCTTGGTGAGGTAATCGTCCGCGCCGGTCTCCAGTCCTTCGATCTTGCTTTCCTCGCCGGCTTTTGCCGTCAGCAGAATTACCGGGATGTGGCTGGTGCGTTCATCGGTTTTCAGCTTCTCACAGAGTTCATAACCGCTCATTTTTGGCATCATGACGTCGCTTACAATCAGGTCCGGGATAACATCTATCGCCTTATCTAATCCTTCCCGGCCATTTTCGGCTTCTACCAATTGGTAATCTTTCAGCAATTCTTCGCGAATGTAGGCTCGCATGTCAGGATTGTCTTCGACGACCAGGATGATTTCGGCCTGCCCCGTTGGGGATTTTTCGAATTCGGAATTCGGAATTCGGAATTCGGAATTCCGAGTTTGGTCTGCTGCTTCAGGGATTTCGGAAGATTCCCGGGGCCCAGGTAGGTGCGAAGCATTCCTGGCAAGTAATTCGTTATCGCTTTCAGTATCTGAGAAGGAATGCTTCGCACCTACCTGGGGCTTCGCACCTACCGGTGGCAATTGGATGATGACTGTTGTGCCTTTGCCCGGCTCGCTTTCCACAGTGATGCTGCCCTGGTGTAATGCCACAAATTCTTTTACTAATGCCATACCAATGCCGGTACCAATGTGGTCCTGAGATGCAGCGGATTCATCCCGGGCCTGGTAAAATCGATCAAAAATATGCGGCAAGTCTTCCGGGGGGATGCCCACCCCGCTGTCGGAAATGCGAACCTCAACACATTTCTCTGTAATCCCGGATTGGGGGGGCGGGATTTCAGAAGACTTATCTTTCAAATCCGAATTCCCCGAAGGGACAGGCCGAATTCCCCGAAGGGACAGGCCGAATTCCGAAATGGATAGTTCCACACTAATACTGCCACCATCCGGCGTAAATTTAAACGCATTTGCCAACAAGTTCGCAAAGATCTTCTCCATCTTTTCATGATCGAAAGGCATCGCCCGCAGGGATTGTAAACTTTCTTCTTCTACAGGCATGGCGAACTGAAAGTTGATGCCGTGAATTTCCGCGAGTGAATCAAATGCCGATAGCAGCCCTTTCAAAAATTGGATAAAATCGCCGGGTTTCGCGTTGAGGGTCATTTTGCCGGATTCCAATTTGGCCAGGTCGAGCAACTCGTTGATCAGCCCCAGTAAACGTTGGGCGTTGCGCTGCACGGTGAGCAGTTTTTCAGCAGACCGACTATCCTCAGTCATGGTCATCAATTGATCCAGAGGACCGAGAATTAAGGTGAGAGGCGTACGAAACTCGTGAGAAATGTTAGCGAAGAAACGGGACTTCATATTATCTAATTCTCGGAGGGCGACATTTTTTTCCGCCAGTTCCGCGGTGCGATCCGCCACCACCGCTTCCAATTCTTCGGTTCGCTGGCGCAGTGCCTGTTCGCGAAAGCGAATAATGGCGCGAATGCCCCCGCCGATCAGCAATATAAAAAAGATATAAGCCCACCAGGTTCGGTACCAGGGCGGTTTAATGATAATGCGTAGTGCTGCGCCTGTTTCATTCCAGATGCCATCATCATTGCTCCCTTTTACCCGAAAAGTGTATTCACCGGGGTCCAGATTTGTGAAAGATGCTTCCCTTTTGCTGCCATTGTTGATCCATCCTTCATTGAACCCTTCCAATTTATAAGCATAACTGTTCAGGTCTGGGTAATTAAAATTCAGGGCGGCAAATTCCAACGAGAACTGGTTTTCATGATAAGGAAAAGTCACTGTATTCATTAGAGAAATAGCACTATCCAGATCCACAAGTTGATTGAATCGCTTCAAGGCAGTAATGACGACTGGCGGAGGCTGGAGATTGCTCCTGATACTATCGGGATGAAATATCACCAATCCATCCGGGCCGCCAAAGAACATTTCCCCGGCATCATTCCGGTAGCAGGAACCGGGGTAAAAACGGTTCAGGGCAAGGCCATCTGTATGGTCATAGTTGATAAATTCACCCTTGTCAGGATCGAACTTTGAAAGCCCGTTTTCGGTCGCGAGCCAGAGGTTACCGGCATCATCTTCCAATATGCCATTGATGGTGCTATTAGGGAGACCGTCTCTTTCAGTGTAATTGCTAAAGATTACCTGATGGTCGTCAGCATCTGAGACAGTCCTTGCCGCACTTTCAGCATGCATCCGGGACAGACCGTCTCCTGTCCCTATCCACAGTCGACCGGAGCGATCCTGATATAATATCCTGATGGCATCATTTCTTAGTGAATGCGGGTTGTGCGGATTATGCTGGTAACGGGTAAAAGATGCTGTTTCCGGGTCGAAGCGATTCAGGCCCTGCACCGTGCCGGCCCACAATACTCCGGAACGGTCTTCATAAAGGGTTGTTACTTCATTGTGACTGATACTTCCGGGATTATTCGGATCGTGCAGATAAGGCATGAATGTCTCACTGTGCCGATCCAATTTGTTTAAGCCGTTATATGTAGCGACCCAAATCGTTTCATGACGATCGATAAGTAATTTGTAGACTGCAAAATGGCTTAGTTTCTGATCTAATTTAGTCATTGTATTTTGGCGGCGATTTATATTCAGCATACCCACGCCCGCGAACCAGATCGATCCCATTTCCTCAATGATCGATAAGGTCGGGACTCTTTGCATCGGCCGCTCTCCTTTAAACTTAATTAATTGATCGGGAGGCAGAAATCTTAACGGCCCCCGGCCAGTTCCCAACCAGAGAGTATCACCGTCGCTTTCCGAAATTGAGTGAATATTGTTCATCTCCGCATCTTCCGGAGAAAGCAGTTCGTTTTTAATATGTTTAAAATGGTTATTTTGAGGGTCGAATTTGCTAATACCTCCACCACTGGTAGCGCACCAGACACTTCCGGAGTTGTCACGGAAAAGGGAAAGAATATTATTATCACTTAAGCTCGTCGGATTTCCCGGTTGATGGCGATAGGCACTGAATTTTCCTGCAGCGATATCGAATTTGATCAATCCATCTTTGTCTGTGCCCAACCATATATTGCCGGCCAGATCGCTTACAATCGAATTCAATGTATAACTTGAAAGACTATCTGAGGAAAGGTTATAATAATTATAATGGGTAAAAATTTTGGTATTGAGGTTATACTTACTCAAGCTGGGGCCTGCAACGATCCATAATAAATTCGAGGAGTTTTCATAAATAGATCGAATCCAGTTTGCAAAGCCCAATGGCGTTTTTGTTCCCGGAATATATGTCTGGGGGAAGGTATAATGTCTTGCAACTTTAAACAATTCATTCGGTGAAGCGGAAGAACCTTCATTTGCGAAAGCTCGCTCTTTTTGTCCTATCGAAGTAATTCTATAAAGCCCGCCTCCTTTAACAGATAAATCGCCAGTCCCGACCCAAACTGATCCACCACTATCTTTGAAAAGCGCCGAAATATACTGATGCCGTGGACTGTGGTTATTTTTCAGATCATGAATGAAGCGCTGAAATATTCGCTGTCCCTGCCGGTCGATTTCCATGCGGCACAAGCCGTTTGGCGTGCCGATCCAAATGCCCTGGCCGCTGTTGCCGGGATCGGCAGAAATGGCAGTAATCTTATCATCGATCAGGCTGAGCGAGTCTTGCGGGTCATGCAGAAATTGTTCAAAGGATTCGCTGACAGGATCAAATTTATTCAGCCCGCGGGGTGTGCCAATCCATAGATACCCCTGTGGATCTTCATACAGGGATGATACATCATTGTTACTCAGTCCTTGCGATATTTTCGGGTCGTAGCGATAAATCTTCGCTTCGTAGCCATCAAAGCGGTTCAAACCGTTTTTAGTCCCGATCCAGATAAAGCCCAGTCGGTCCTGCAGAATGCAGTTAACAAAGTTGCTGGACAGCCCCTGTTCTACGGAGAGCTGCTCGAAGCGAATGCCGGGGAGAGACATTGTTATTGTGGATTCCTGCTCGGCCAGGAGCAGATTGCTATTGACCACTAAAAGGAAGGCTATTATGCGATATATTTTTGAGACTTTTATGGAGCGGTTTATCTGCTTGCGGAGTGCGCTATCACCCCGAGAAGAAAAGAGTGTTAGCCAATTAGATTCAATCTTATCTTTAAGCATAACTTAAATTTAAAGATTCTTGGCGGAAAAACAAGAATTGAACGCTTCTTTCAGTGGCAGTAGCAATCGTTATTTTATTGCTACTGCCACTGCCGACTGTTCACTCCTCGGCCTTGCTGCCGCTAATTAATCTCCCAGTGCTTTTGCACCTTGTTTGTTGCCACTCAATAACGCTGCTTCAATTTGCGCAAGGCGTTTCTCAAAGCTGGCAACTTGCACTTTTAGCATCTCGTTTTCTGCCTGAAGTTTCTGTAATGCTGCAATCTCTTTTTGCTGTTGCTGAATCCGTTGATACAATGCCTGCGTTGCGCTCACATTGAGCATGGCAATCGCTTCATAATCGACGGTGTGGAAATCATCGACTTCCCGACCGTATACGAAGACTTCGCCGTTTTCCGCCAGATCGACCCGAAAGGCGCCGTCCCGCACTGCCTGCACTTCGTAGATAGCGCTACCATCTTTTTCGATCAGCTTCACTTTTTCCCCAACCTGCAAATCGGTGGCGAGCTGCACCCAGCCGTCTGCGATCTCGCTCAGTTGGTAGATATCCGGCACCACGTC
>JANQQU010000031.1 GCA_028284905.1 Calditrichia bacterium | reverse complement strand
GCCTTTTATGTAATGCATTAGCTCTCCACATTCTTTTTTTAGCTGTAAAACGGTAGTACCAGGTTTCCTGGATTGCAAATACTTTTTACACAGTCTCTCCAGTTTGGGAATGCGTTATACTTGAAACTCTGTTTCAAGCGAAAAAAAATGTGAATTAATTCAATCGACATATTCAAAAAACTCTGCTTCGAATTTATCCTCTTAGAAACACTTTTCATAAAACTCTCTCGAAACAGAGTTTCGAGTATAACTGCGTCCCCAAACTGGAGTTTGGGGACGAGAAGAAGAACTGAGTTTCGAGAGAAACTACGTTCCCATCCCGGGTGCCGGGAAGGGAACGAGATGAAATATTTGTTTATCCATCGGTCGAAAGATTTATTGAAAAACCGCCCTTTCGGTGAACAATTTATCCAGGTATGCTTCATCTTCGGAAATGTGAATCAAGTCTCGTGGTTTCTGCCCCTTACTGCGGGCGATGGCGGCGACGCGCCCCTGCCCATTAAACAACACATCCGGGAGGGTCGTCGCAATGGGATCGCTATAGGCCTCCTGCGGGGAAATGATACGCCAGCCATGCGAACGAAGGTGGCGAACGAGATCGCCAATGAATAAAGCGGTTATGTCGTTCTCGTGCACCAGCAGCACATGTTTCGGAGAACGCCCCAGCTGCTCCCGGGCGATCTCATCGTAAAATTGGATGCCTTCCCAAAGCACTTCCACGTAAATGGACTTCAATTTTTCATAATCGACCTGTTTACTATCGGCAATCGCTTTCTGGAGCAGGGCATCCATGTACCATTCGTAATTATCAACCGTAACATAGCCAATTTCGTAACCGAGTATTCTAATATGACTGCGCACACTGTTGCGCACTTCCCGTGGCCGGCCATGATGCAAAAAGGGATGACGGAAAAACGGCAGAAAGTTAGCAAACGGCGTCAAAATCTCATGGGCCCGGTCGATATCCGCCAGGTAAGCATCAAGCTCAACCCTGTTGATCGAAAGATGACTATGGCTATGATTGGCAAGGTGGAATCCGGCAGCCGTATATGCTTCCAGGCGCTTACTGGACAGGGAATCAATATTTTTTGTGGTTACAAAAAACAGCGCATCATTAACGCCAGCTTGCTGCAGGTTTTCGATCAATTTTGCCGTTCTTTCCTCCCCGCTAAACAGTTTCGAATCTTTGCGCGGAGCATCGTCGATAGTAATAGCTATTTCCTGCGCGAACAAAATTCCGGGCAGGAGCAGAAAGAAAAGAATAGCGAAAAGCTGCTTCATTTGACATCCTTCTTTTGCAATACGTTGATCCATTTTTTATGCTAATTTTTGTAACAGCTTTTTAAGCCACGGATTTCACAGATACACATAGATTTAAAACTATATCTATAAATTACATTTCAATGTTTTTTGCATCTATGTCAATCAGTGTAAATCTGTGGCTAATTATTCCCGTATAGAAATTCGGCGGCGGCAGCGCTCATTTTCCGATAGTCATGTCCGATACCGGGTATTTTAATCAATCGCCATTGAAAATCCGCAGCTAATGCTTTTGCCTGTTGTACTGAATATTGATAAAAGAATTCGCCGCGCGCCAAGCGGTGTCCCCCTTGTTCATCCGCACTGGAAGAGCGCAATAAAAACCCACGGGTTTCATCCTGGTTATCAGCTTCTCCGAGAAAAACGACTAACTGCTTTTGAAAAGCTGTAACCAGCTTTTCATCTGTGGTGCCAGTCCCTTTCACCCCAAAAGGCAATGGCAGTGCGGAATCGGGCAATGTGTAAAAACCGGTATTGGCTGCAACGATTTTAGCCGCACGAGAGCTATCACCAAACAGGGTAAATCGATGGAGAATCTGCCCACCAGCGGAATGTCCGAAGAGATCATAGCTGATTTGCCGGGAAGCTGTCGCCTGCACCGCTGCATCAAAAATTCGCTCAAAATCGTTAAACAGCCAGCTTTGTTTATCCGGATTTATCTTGAAAGACAGTTTATCTTCATCGAGAAAAACTTCGTTGGTGTTTTCCGAGAAAGTAACACTTTCCTTAAGATTGAAATCATAAAGCAGCCCGCCCATGTGGTAAGCGCCAAAATCATAACTTTTTTCGGGATACGAGGGGGAAAGCACCAATACATTATATTTTTCCGAAGCAGCTTGCCAGGCATCGCGGTAGTCATTTCCATTGCGTCCCGCCCCGGGAAGCACCAGCAAGATTTTCGATTGGGACGTAAAATTCAGCGGCCGGTTAAAATAGACTGTAATAATTTTCTCAACATGCCCCTTCCCACCGGAGATCAGAAATTTTCCCGGTCCGGGATGAATGACAACATCATCTACCACCAGCTCCATTTGTGTTTTCACAACAAGGGGCATATTACAGTTCGGACAATCGCCGGATGCTATGAATGTCAGACTATCACAGGGTAAGTCGCAGGGTGGGCAAACGTAGTTTTCCCCGGGTTCCTGGCAATTGCTCAGGTAAAGGGCGCTCAAAGCGATAAATATAGAAAGCAGCAGTTTTTTCAACATGCCTAAATCCATCCCCTAATTTCGGCGGTTGTTGAAACTCATAACTTACATTGCGTGAATATCAGTATTTGTTATCATAGACAATACCACAAAAAGAATCAAATAAATTTTAGGCGTAATCGGTTTTTAGAGCAGCTAAAGAATGCAGGGATCTTGATATTCTGGCTTATAACGTCTATCTTCATCCCAAAAAATAAAGAGGAAGAGCCATGCAAAGAAATATTCTCCATTTTGTTTTTTCACTTTTTTTAATTGTTGCCGCTTTTTCTTGCTCAACAAATGATACAGCACCTGTTTTGGCAATTGCCGACCCGGATGAATTGGATAATGTTTTAAATCATTATGTGGAGGAAGGGTTTTATCCATTTGTCTATGCCCGATTAGAAGATTTGGATGGCAACGTGATTTACGAACATAGTTCCGTCAATGAAGCGCTATTACCGAATACAAAGGTAAATGGAGATACATGGCTGCGAATTTGGTCGATGAGTAAAATAGTAACGATATCTGTTGCCCTGGATTTAATTGAAGATGGCATTCTAAAGTTGGATGATCCCGTTTCAAAATATATTCCCGAATTTGAAAATCTGGAAGTGGCCGTTTCAAATACCGGAAAAAGTTTAACAGAATATGGATGGGGCAATAGAGATTCTGCATGTCCTATTCAATTGGTGCCAAATGATTCTATAATGACTGTCCTTCATCTCATTAATCATCAAGCCGGATTTTATTATGCGACCACAGGATATCCTTGTTTGGATTCCATGATGGCTGAGCAAAACTTACCGATGGCAAAAAACACTGATGAGCTGATAAACAGAATGTCAAAATTACCCCTAATCCAACATCCCGGAACTGATTATTTTTATGGGACCAACACCACTGTATTAGGCATAGTAGCAGAAAGAGCAACAGGTAAGAGCCTGAAGCAATTAGTTGCTGAGCGGGTGACTGATCCAATGAAGATTAAGGGTTTACAATACGGGCTGCCTGCCAATGAAAAGCTTTTCCCGAAGTTTACTGGCAGGGATTCAATTTTACGAATAGCTGCCAGGGGTGAGTTGGATATTTTCGGCCCTGATGTCCCTGAATATGCATTAGCCCGTCAATTGTATTTAGGCGGAGAAGGAATGGTAGGAACGGCTGATGGCTATGCAGATTTTGTAAGAATGTTGTTACAAAAAGGGGAATTGAACGGTTATCGATTTTTAGAAGAAGAAACCGTTGAGGAGATTTATTCTCCGCATACCCAACTGGACAGTCCTTATGGATATAATGGATATAACCTTTGGATCAGCGGTGATTCTATGCGGATAAAAGAACAAGGGGAAGCCGGGCTATGGATTGGCGGGGGTTATGAGTGCACTTACTTTTGGGCGGATCCCAAACGTAATTTTGTGGGACTAATCATGTCCCAAAATAATGCAGTTCGCGCACCCGGTTATGAAATGAATGACAAGTTTCGTGGTGCATTGTATAAGCAATTTTGGAAGCGTGAAAAATAGATTAGAAATCAACTTACCATATTTTGCTCATATGCCGGGATTCAATATTAAGTCAAGATTTATTATCAAGTGTATAATTAATGGCTTATTTCATTCTCAATATTTTCTCTGACATCTTTTATTTTCTTTTTAACTTCGTCATAAAATTGCAGGATAAACATTCTATTGGATTGAATTTTCCATAAATACAACATGAGCACTTTTCGTTCTCTAGCCGGTAATTTAAGCGGCAGATCGATCCCAATAATCATTCCGTTTTCATCTATTTTAAAATGCGGCGCGAGTGATTCGTTAATTTCTTTAAAATAACTCTCCTGGAATTGCATCTCAGAATATTCCTCTTCCAATTTGCGCAAAATGTTATAATCGTATTCGTACAGAGAGATTATTTTAAGTCTTAAGGAATCATTATTAATCAACTCCAATCCTCTGGATTTCAATGTTTCATATCCGGCGATATTTTGAATGGATACAAAATCGCGGGTAAGATTGAAGTAATGAATCATCAATGAATCTACTTTTACTTCTTTCCCGGCAAATGCTTCCCGGAAATAGTTGCAGGCAATAATTCCGGACTCATGCCCACCTTTATTCAACTTGATATCTTCCAGGTCTTTTTCCAGTCCATTGGATATTTCTATAAGAATTTTGTTTTCGGAATGCGCGTCTCTTCTGTTTTCATTCCAATTATTCAAGGCAAATGCAGAAATAACAGCAATAAAAATTGACAAAAATTCAAATCCGTATTGTGTCCAATTCTCAAATTTCATCTTTTTCATCAGTACTTCCATCGACGTCGCTTCATTTCATTTCGTCATCTCAATTAGTATAAAAACTATTGATAAAACAGCGGCGGTTTCTTCAATTGCTGGTAATGCTCATAATCATGGCCGATCCATAGGCTGGCCCCAGTTGTTTCGAGCAGTGCTTCGATTTGCGTCATCGATTGCCGGCTGGTGGTGGTATCCATATCACAGGTTAAGGTGCGCCCCTTTTCCCTCCCGACACGAAGCACAAAAAGATCACCGGAAAGTAGTAATGGGCCGGTTTCTTCCAGGTTAAGAAAAAGCACCTGGTGCCCCGGTGTATGGCCGGGCGTTGGCATAAGGCGGACGCGCCCATCGCCAAAAACATCGTATTCGCCTTCGATGATAATTTTCTCCGGCCGGTCCAGGGCATTATAAAGTTCCGGGGAAAATCCCGGCACGGTGACGCTATCCGCAAAGGCTGTTTCATATTGGATATTGCGGAGAATTGGCCTGGCATTTTTTACTTCATTGGCAATGCCGACATGATCGAAATGAAAATGGGAAAATGCCATGTAATCGATATCATCCAGCGATATATCCAACGGTTTTAATTGCTCCGAGATGGTCGTATCCAGGCGCATTCGCCAGCCACCGCTCATCTCCTGCCAGCCGGCACTATCTGCCAGGGTGGAGGGCAGACCTCCTTCCCAAAGCAACATCCCTTTTTCGTGAACAATAAGATAGGAGGGCACGATCATATCCCGCACCGCAGTTTCATCATCGGCGATGCCAAAGAAAGGTGCCAATGTGTCAAAATTTAAGCGACCGCCATTGAGAACATAAAGCTTGAGCGATGTTTTCTGCGGGACATCTGAAGCACAGCCGGTGATGATAAATACGGCCGAAATAAAAGTCAGGCAAATCCGCTTCATTGAAACTCCGGCTATTTCATGAGGTTGAGCAGGGAATAATACCAGCGATGCATAGTGCCGAT
The DNA here is from genome assembly GCA_028284905.1 of Calditrichia bacterium. Classification (GTDB taxonomy): domain Bacteria; phylum Calditrichota; class Calditrichia; order RBG-13-44-9; family J075; genus JACKAP01. The sequence goes on along the minus strand of JANQQU010000031.1, from coordinate 35,688 downwards.
CGGCTGCAGGGATATTTCCCGGGAAAAGATTTTCACCTCGGCATCCATGTGCTCACGTATTTCCACAGCTTTACGATGATATTCCTGCCGTGGGTAGATCGCAAACAAGAGAGGTTGTGAATTTAAGGTGTCGGCAAAAAAGAGTGTGTCTGCTAAAGATTGTTGCAGGGAAAGTGCTGCCCGGTTCGATTGAACTTCTCCGCCCTTAAAGGCCAGGTAGAATTCTTTCCGGAAGACGAATTCATAATTTGCATCAAACTTATGGTATTCCAATTTGAAGGCGGAATCCGGTAATTGATCGCGAAATTTATGGATGGCGGCAATCCGTTTTGCGTTCCTCGCATAGGGATGGTTGATCTCAAAAATGTCGGCGTACGTCAGCGCATCGTAATTTGAATAGCTATCCAGGGCGGTGGCGACTTCACTTTGAAGCGTTCGATCGCTTTCCTGGGAAGGGTGAATGTTATAGGCGATAAAGAATATCAGAAAAATTGCGGCGATAAAGGCAAGGATCCGCAGCCCATTCCCGGTAACCTTTGTCGCCAGGAAATAGAATGCGGCAGCAAGCGCACCGCTAATAAAAATCATGATTGGAATCGTAAATAGCTGCCCCAGACCGGCATCGGGAAAAAGGGTAAACAGGAATATTTCGATAAGGAGACCGGCAATGAAAATTCCGATTGAATACCAGGCTTTCGTGGTCATACTTCTAATTTTCCTCAGTTGATATTCGCACAGGAAAATGCAGCTTTTGCAATATTTGATAGTTCTAAGACCTTACGTATTTTTTTATTTATATCCAATTTAAAAATACCGGTTATGAGCGGCTTCTACATGTACTCACCTGCTCTTTCTTACTCATTACCCAACTCCAGAAACTGTCTAAAAAATCTATTTTGACGAAAAAATCAAAAACGCATTAAAATATCATCGTTTATTCCTATAAAACTAATTTTCAAAACGAGTTATTCACCTCCATTCGTCCTGAGCTTACTATGTAGAAAGTCAAGTTGAATGGAAAATTGAAGCCATTACACAGTTTTGAATACTCATCATAATTAACCTTCGAAAACGCCTGGCTCATCTAAAACAGCATTTTCAACGAAAAATGTAACATTTCCGAAAACCTTTGCAACATATACGAAAGACTTCCCACTTCTCTTCTTCTATCTTGAAATCAGCAACAACAATAAAACGAGTAGCAAAAAGTTACGACAAGAAAGACCGGAGAAGAAAATGCCATCAAGATCCTTAGCAAACCAGGCGCAACGCGAATTTTTCGCGGACATCTCTAAACTGAATGAAATAGCTTTAACCACGAAAAGAACCGAGACGCTCTCAATCAACATCCACGGTGCATTTACCTTGTTTGACAAACACTGGTCGTCCGTCTTGGAAAACAGCGACGAAACCATGCTGGCTTTGAAAGAGGCCGGGCTCGCCGATTTACGCGGAGAACCGGCGGTTCATTTCCATGTCGATTGGCGAACCATCAAATGGGCCCGTATCCAACGGCGTCACCTCGAACTGATTTCGACGGATTATGAGATTGTCTTCTGCGAAGAAAACGATGCCGCCACCCGGGTATTTTGGTTCTACCTGCGGGAAGGGATTGATACCCAATATTTACTGACAAAATGGGGATCCGACTGGATCAGCCTGATAGAAAATGAAACTTTCATATATGAAAACCTCGCCAGGGTGCAGGGCAACCAGGAAGTAGCAGTACTAATGTTCAACTAATCTATTATCAATACTATCAAACTTTATCTTATGGGAGATTTAAAAATGGAAACCAGGAAAAAATTAGTCATTATGCTGACCCGTGGTTTAGACGACGAACGTTCTTCAGTGGCCTGGAGCATCGCGAACGGCGCTATCAACAACGATCTGGATTTAACCGTATTCCTAACCAGTTCCGGTGTGGATTGGGTGAGAAAAGGCGCAGCGGATGCTGCTCACTTGAACCCGCTCGATCCTCCGATGCTGGAAATGATCCAGAAGGTGCTCGATGAAGGCAGAATACTGGTCTGCCCTCCCTGCGCAAAAGTGCGTGGGCTTTCCGATAATGACCTGCTGGATGGGGTAGTAATTGTCGGCTCCACCCCGATGCACGAAGCAATCAAGCAAGGCGCAGCAACGCTTTCCTTCTGATCAAATACTCTTCAAAAATGCAACGCCCGTTAATCCTGCTGATTGGATTAACGGGCATTTTTATTAGATCATTTCACAATTTTTTATTCACAAATTTATTTCAAGAGAATCGCCCGTTTTACCAGAGATTGGGTTTCAACATCGATCCGGTAAAAATATACGCCGCTGGACAAATTGCTGGCATCCCACTCGTATTGATAGCGACCGGCAGCCAGTCTGTCCGAAACCAGCCTGGCAACTGCCTGCCCTGAAACATTATAAACCGTTAGCTGAACCAAGCTGCTTTTTTGCAGGGTAAATTCAATTGTGGTACTGGGGTTAAATGGATTCGGATAATTCTGCGCCAAAGTAAACAAACGCGGCTGATTCAATTCATCTTCGATACCGGTAACGCTGCCGGCGATTTTCGTAATAAAGACATCCTGCCCACCACCGCTGGTGAGGGTGGTATTATCAAAATCGGCAACGCCGAGGAAAGAACCAGTGGTAAGAATGTCGCCGGCAGCATTGGTAGTGATAGAGATGCCGGTATCAAAATCCGATCCGCCGCCCTGCTTCACCCAAAGCACATTACCGTCGCTGTCGTATTTAGCAATGAAGACATCCAGAAGACCATTACTGGCCATGGTCGTATCACCAAAAGTTGATTGATCGTTAAAGCCACCGGTAACAACAATATTTCCGGCATTATCTGTTGCAATACCCTGGCCACTGTCAAAGCTGGAACTACCGGCTTGCTTCGCCCAAATCACATTGCCATCACTATCGTATTTAGCCACAAAAACATCTCCCATGCCGGCGCTGTTCAGGGTAATATTCCCAAAGGTAGCGCTTCCACCGCTCGGTGGACCGAAGGAACCAAAAGTCCCGGTGAGCACAATATTATCGGCCTCATCGCTGGCAACGCCGGCGCCGCTGTCAAAATCGGGCCCGCCGGCTTGTGCCGCCCAAAGAAAATTGCCGTCGCTGTCGTATTTGGCGAGAAAGATATCCACAAAGCCGACGCTGGTCAGCGAAGTATCAGCAAAGGTTGCCGTTTCGGCGAATACACCGGTGATCATAATATTATTCGCAGCATCGATGGCAAGGCCAAAGCAGTTGTCAGTGCCATCGCCCCCGGCTTGTTTTGCCCAGAGCAAGTTGCCATTACTATCGAACTTGGCAAGAAAGATATCTTCGAAACCAACGCTGGTCAGGGTAGTATTATCAAAGGTTGAGCTACCGCTAAAGAAACCACAAAGGGCAACATTCCCGGTATTGTCTACTGCCATATCGATACCGATGTCCGTCTCGCTACCACCGGCCTGTTTTACCCAGTGCAAATTGCCGCTAGCATCATACTTGGCAAGAAAAATATCCTGGAAACCAAGGCTGGTTAGGCTGGTATCCTCAAAGCTGGCGGTTTCTACAAAATGGCCGCTGAGAAAAATATTACCGGCCTCATCGGTTGCCACGGCAATGCCTTCATCAAAGTTACTGCCACCGGCCTGCGTCGCCCAGAGCACGTTGCCATCGGCATCATATTTGGCTAGGAAGATATCTGCAGAGCCGAAACTGCTCAAAGTTGTATCGCCAAATGTTGCTGAGCCTTCGAACTGTCCGGCAAGAATAATATTGCCGGCACCATCGGTGGCGATGTCTCTGCCGTCGTCAAAGAAACCATTGCCCTCGACCTGCACCGTCCAGAGGAAGTCGACAGGCTGTGCGTGTAATGATCCAAAACTGAAAAACAATAATGCTAAGAAGATAATTTGCGGTATTAAATTTTTCATGACTGACTCCACTGATTAATTGATCGTTGATCTTTCAACGCTATAAAAAATAGCTTCCTTAGCGCATATTTTTAGATTACAGCAATCATGGATTTATTTATGCCCGATCGGTGTTGATTGCTTGTTGCGAACAGTAGCAGGATAGCAAATTGAGGGGTGGAAAGTCTTTCGCTTTTCGCGCAAAAGCTTGTCATTTTTGGGCATTATTGGTGAAATTTTAAAAAGGAGAAACTACATAAAGGCTTGTTATTTTTGAGATTGGCGATATTCAGAGGGTGATTGTCCAAAATGCTTATGGAACATCTTGCTGAAGTGCGCCTGACTGCCAAATCCGAGACGATAGGCAATCTCTGCTACGGTACCGGCCTGTTGTTTCAGCAAATCCGCGGCGCGCTGCAGGCGCAGGGAGCGAATCAATTTCCCGGCCGGTTGATCGATTAAGGCGCGGAGTTTCCGATTCAACTGCGAGAGGCTCATATTCATCTCATTCGCCAACAGATCGCCATTCAATTCATCATCTTCCATATGCACTTCGACAAAGGCGAGCGCCTTTTCCAGAAAAGACTGATCGAGCGGCACTTCGCTGACCATGGCAGGTTTAACGATGGTAGCAGTACGAAAACGCTCCCGCAGAGTTTGGCGCATGGCGATCAAATTATGCACCCGCACCAGCAGCTCCCGGGGACTAAACGGTTTGGTGAGATAGGCATCGACACCGGTTTCCAATCCACTGATTTTATCCGCTTCGGCGGCCCGGGCAGTCAGCATGATGATTGGGATATGGCAGGTAAGTTCATCCCGGCGAATTTCCCGGCTAAAGGCGTAGCCATCCATTTTCGGCATCATCACGTCGCTGATGATCAGATCGGGCAATTCCTCCCGCGCCTTTTGCAGACCTTCTTCCCCATTAATGGCTTCTCCGACCCGGAAGTCTTTTTCCAGATGATCGCGAAGGTAGTGACGCACATCCTGGTTGTCCTCGACGATCAAAACATATGGGAATTCGGAATGCGGAGTTGGGAATTCGGAATTCGGAGTTGGGAATTCGGAATTATATTTTTCCAATTCCGCATTCCAAATTCCAAATTCCACATTTTCTTGAGTAATTTCTTCCGGTTGAAGATGTTCCCGGCCCAGCGGTAGGATCACAGTAAAAACACTTCCTTCCCCGACTTTGCTTTCCGCGGAAATCTGTCCGTGATGTAACTCGACGACCTCGCGGGCCAGTGCCAGACCGATGCCGGTGCCGCGCAGTTCGCCGGAGACGGCATCACCTGCCTGATGGAAGCGATCAAAAATGAACGGGAGTTGATCGGCGGGAATGCCGCTGCCGCTATCTTGCACTTGCACTTCAATTGCTTCTCCGCCAGCAGAATTTTCCGGTAAGGGAATCGGTCCGCGGACAATTACTGCCACCGTGCCTTTTCTCGGCGTAAACTTCATCGCATTGGAAAGCAGATTGAGAAACACTTTTTCCAGGCGGCCAGGATCGATAAAGACTTCGATATTTTCCAGATTTTTGGGCATTGCATCAAACGATAATTGAATTTCCCGGTCTTCCGCCAGGGTTTCAAAGGAGAAGACCAATCCACGTAGAAAAGAAAGAAATTGCACCGGCCGGGCGGCAAGAGTTGCTCGATTTGCCTCCAGCCGGGAAAGGTCGAGCAATTCATTAATCAGCTGCTGCAAGCGATCGGCATTGCGCCGGGCCATGCTCAGGCGGTTGGCATTGCGATCATCCGATTGGGTTTCCAGCACGCTGTCAATTTGTCCCAGTATCAACGTTAGTGGCGTCCGGAATTCATGGGAAATATTCGCAAAGAAGCGCGATTTCAGGCCATCTAATTCCTTCAGTTTATCCGCTTCAACTTTTTCCAGCTCCAATTGATGCTTATAACTTTGACGATTCAGCTCATAACGCCGTAATGATAAAAAGAGCGCGGCGGCAGTGAGGAAATAAATCAAATAGGCCCACCAGGTTCGCCACCAGGGCGGGAGCACCTGAAAGTCGATCATCGCCCCTGCTTCATTCCAGACCGCATCCGCATTAGCCGCTTTTACCCGGAAGCGATAATTGCCGGGAGAAAGATTGGTGTAAGTCGCTTCCCGTTTCGGCCCGACGTAGCTCCAGTTATCATCAAATCCTTCCAGCTTATAGGCATACTCGACATTTTCCGGATCGGCGAAATGCAGACCAACATAGCGGAATGTGAGCACTTTTTGATCGTGCCGCAAGGTAAAGGGATCGCTATGGCTCAACTGCTTTTGCAGGGGAGAATCCGGCGCATCAATAGAGACCGGCTGGTTAAACAGATCCAGCCCGGTAAAAGCGACGGCCGGTGGATGGGGATTATCGAGAACAGCTTCAGGATAAAACGTTATCAGGCCGTCGGTGCCGCCAACAATCATCCGCCCATCGGCATCCAGCAGTCCACATTCCATTCCACTCCAGGGAATGCCGGCTTCTGCAGTAAACCCCTTTTGCGAGCCGTTCCGCGGATCAAAGCGGAATAGCCCACCGGAAGTGGCCAGCCAAAGATTGCCCCGTTGGTCCGGCTGAATCCAGTCGACATTATATGTTGCCACACCTTCCCCGATGGGATAATGCGTCATGGATTTTGTGGAAGGATCGAGGCGGTTAAGGCCACCGCTGAGCGTGGCAATCCACAATATCCCCTCTGGATCGAGATACAAGTGGCGAATATGATTATCGGAGAGCGAAGCAGGATTATTAGCATCTTGCCGATAAGTCGCCAGCACCTTGCCATCCTCCGGGCGAACGTGAAATAGTCCGCCGCTGGTCCCCACCCAGAACATTCCCGCCGTATCCGGCAGCAGCGTCCAGGTCAGCCAGCTATCGAGTTTGTCATTCGGCTTCAGGTCGGTCTCAATGCGCATATTACGGAAAGTTTCCTTTCCGGTAAGCGCCTGATCGTTTAACTGCAACACGTCGATGCCATTTCCGAGTGTAGTAATCCATAATCGTTTTTGCGAATCCTGATATAGTGAGGTGACAATGTTATGGCTAAGGCTCTGCGGATTAGCGGGATCGTGGCGATAATTAATGAAGCGATCGGCATCCGGTAAATAGCAACTTAAGCCGCCATCCCGGAGACCAATCCACATCCGCCCGAGATGATCTTCGAGGATCGCCTCAACATTTCCGTATGGCAGAGAATAGGGATTTTCCGGATCGTTCTCAAAAACTCGGAAGAGCGGTTTTTCAGCGGGCGAAAGTGCATTTTCCAGGCGGCTGAGATTGCCTGTCCCCAGCCAAAGTTTCCCGCGACTATCCCGATAAAGGCGGTGCACTTTGGTGCGAGACAAATTTTGCAACTCATCGCTATTCGTTTGAAACACTGAGAATGGTTGCTGTTTCGGGAGCGCTTTATTCAGCCCGTAATCGCTGCCAGCCCAAAGCACTCCAAAACGATCCTCCAGCACGCTGTGCACGTAATTATTGGTGATGAAACCGGGTTTCCGGTCCCCATCAAGATGTTGGATGAAGCTGCGCTCTCCGATATCAAACTGTAGTAAGCTACTGCCCCAGGTGGCCAGCCAAAGGCGTCCTTTGCTCCCCATTGCCATCCGGAAAATGTGGACCTGTGGCGATGGATCTTCAGAAAAATTGAAAGGCTGTTGCTCAAATGCCCAGGAAGATTTATCGACCGCTTTCTCTTCGTTCATCAAGTAAAGTCCATGGTCCGTGGATGCGAGCCAAAGTCTACCTTCAGGGTCTTCAACGATCGCCGTCAAACTTTTTGTTTCCAAGCGTTTAGCGGGATCCGGATGGGATGGGGGCGAAGAGAATTGCCCACTTTCCCGATCCATCATTTGTAGACCGCCCCCACGCATAACCACCCAGAAGCGCTTCTTGCTGTCTTCAAGAATATCCACAACGAAATTGCTGCCGAGGCTGGTCGTATCTCTTTCCCGATGAGTGTATCTTGTAAACGTGCCACTTTCCCGGTTGAATCGATTTAAGGCCCCTCCGCGCAATCCCGCCCAGAGAGTCTGCTGATGATCCTCGAAGAGCGTCAGCACATAGCCATCAGCGATGCTGCTGGTGTCTTCCGCTTGATGGATATAGCGCGTAACGCGTCCAGTCGCAGGATCCAGACGATTCAAACCACCGGATTCCGTGCCGACCCAGATCATTCCCTGCTGATCTTCCAATAAAGACCAGACGCAATTATCACTCAGCGTGGTTGAATCATCCGAATCATGAAAAAAGTTTTTGAAGTGAAAGCCGTCGTAACGAGCCAGCCCGTTGCCGGTACCAATCCACAAAAAGCCGAGGCGATCCTGCAGCAACGCGAGGAATTCATTCGCGGGCGCGCCTTGTTCTATGGTATAATGTTCAAACTTCAGGAGTGGGGATTTCGATTGCGGTGATAACCAGTCGGGTAAGTCGGTTAGACTATATCGTGGTTGGCAGAACGTTACAACAGTGAATAGCAAGATAAAAAAATAGCATAAGGAACCGACCTTAAAAAACCGATCCCCTATTAAGATAATAAGATTTAGCGTATTGCTAATCATTTAAAAATATACGCGACTGGCGGATAAAATAAAAATATCGGCGGTATTGCCGGAGAAAAGGCGGCTGATTTATAACGCCTTGTTTGTAGGCGAGCAATCCATAGCCGCTACTGCTTTTCTAATCACCTGCCTTAAGCTAATTGTTTTTCTTCAGCTTTCAGTGCCATGCCTGTCCAGCCTGCGCATAATAAATCAATAACGCCAAACAAAATTAATGGCAACTTGGCGAACCCCAGGAATACGAACACACTGAAAAAAACAATCACCAGGGAGCGCACATAGACCGTCCAACGGAAAAAGTCGGTCATTTCCGAGCGTGCCGCCTGCGTATAATAGAATGACAGGAATAGCACAAGCATGCCAACCACTCTAATCCATACTTCGTTGGTCTCCGCCAGGCCAACCATACCGATTAGTGTATTGGGAAGCAAAAGAAGAAATCCCCCAGTAAATGCCAGATATATGCCAAATACATAAACACTCTTTGCAGCTTTACTCATATTTGACGCCTCCATTTTGATTTTACCCTATAGATTTAAGCTATTTTTAGGTCTTATCAAAATTTTCTCCCCTTACCATAATCATTTTCTCCTCAGATAGTGCCAGGTATTATCCGAAAATCAGGTTCTTTTCCGAAGTTGTTCATAGAGGGTTTCCTGGTCGATAATTTCCAGATAAGACTGATAATCCATTCCGCTTACCAACAGGAATTCCGTCAGCAGAATTTTCACCGTTTTCAGCAATTCTTCCGCCTGCCAGGGCTTTTCTACATAACGATCGATTGCGGCTTCATTAATAGCAACAATCGTATCCTGATGCGTTGCCTGCCCTGTAAGCAAGAGCTTTCGTACCCTGGTAAAACGCGCATCATTGTTGATCTCGATGAGGAAGTCTACACCATTTTTCCGAGGCATCACATGGTCACATATTAGCAGCGCCGTTGTCTCTCCGCTATCATCAAGCGCATTCATGATCTCTCCAGCTTCCTCGGCACTTTCACAATATTCTATCTCACATTTTTCTGTTAGACCTGCCAGGTCTTTTCGCAAGGCCGCGAGTACTTCCCGCTGATCATCGACACAAATGATTACTGGCTTTTCCATAATCTTTACCTTTTCTTAATCCTAAAAATTTATGCAAGCGGCAGCTGCACTATAAACACAGTCTTTTCCCTGTTGCTTTCCACCTGAACATTTCCCTGATAACTTTCCACCAATCGTTGCACGATGGAAAGGCCGAGCCCCAACCCAAATGATAATCCGCTCACCTTGGTGGTAAAATCCGGGTGAAAAATTTTCGGCAGCGTTTCTGCCGGAATCCCCGGGCCATTGTCGCTAATTTCCACGATAATAGCACCTTTTTCTTCCCGGCTGCGGATGCCGATTGTCGCAGCGGCAGTTTTTTCTTGCTGCAAACTCTCGCAGGCATTGCGGATCAGATTCACCCAGATTTGTACTAACTCCCCTTTATTCGCAGTAATTCCTGATACCGGATTTAACTCGCTGGCAACCGTTACCTTTCGCAGGGGACTGCGCAGTAGGGTGATTGCCTCGCGCAGACTGTCGTTAACATCTACATCGGGATGGCGGGTGGAATGGTGGGCACCGAGTGTTTTAACGGATTTCGCGACATGCGCGGCATGATCCGCAGCGAGCTGCATGCCGTTCAGTGTTGCGCCAATTTCCCAGAATCCTCCCAGGCGATCAATCAAGGCTGCGATTGCTTCCGGAGAATTCGGTAAATCTTCATCGCTCAAGCCGGTCTCCGCAATTTTATCGCAGATAGATGCTGATAATCCCCAGCGATCCTGCAGCGCCTTTCTCCGTTTGCGGATCTCTGATGTGGACATTTTCCGGCCGTCATTTAATCCCCGTAGAAAAAGTGTTTTCGCATCTCCTTTTAATGCCGGGATCAATATCGGTAGCTGTTCCGCCAGCCAACGGGTATTGGTTTGCAGCACAGCAACAGCATTATTTAACTCGTGGGCGATGCCGGCGGCCATTTGACCGAGAGAGGCCATCTTTTCCGAGGCAATTAATTTTTTTAAGGTCTGCGCCTTGTCAACTGAGGCAGTATGCGCTAACTGCTGGCGATAGGCGAGATCCGCCACTACCACCGGCATGAATTGCTCCAGTAAACTTTCATTTCCTTCGTTAGCAATGGTCTGCTGCTCACGCTCAATATATGCGACCTCACTTCTTTCCTGCGCTATAATTGTCGTGCTGCTGATATAGGTCCGGGAAAAAAAACTCTGCACACCGGCAAACATCCCCGGCTGCAGCTGGAAGAAAGGAATAGCATCGCCTTCCGGATTATCAACATACCCGGCGAAGGAACCACTGAGCACCAGAAACAGGCGTTCGTTTTCTTCCCCCTGGTGCATTATCGTCATCCCTTCTTCGAGAATCATGCGCTTTTCCGGGTCAGAAAAATATGCGCTGATCAATACGGTTAAATTGAGATTGTTATAAAAATTTTTCATCGTTTAACCCAAAATAAAATTAATTCAATCCTTCGATAATAGATATTGGATATTCATTATTGGATATTTCGCCTCGGGCTTTATGCCCGGGGCTATAGTATGTCGTCCCGCTGGGACTCGTTTTTAGAAAAATCCTACCTGCCTCAATACGAACATTAATATATAGACGCCGCTTAATCCTACCACTCCGATGATGATTCCGCTTTTTCGCATGTAGCGGGTTTCTACAAGGCCGGTTGCCTGGGCCATAGCGTTCGGTGGCGTGCTGATGGCCAGAGACATCGCCAGGGAACTTGCAAAGGTGACCGCCAGAATGAGCATCTTGCTACCACCGAGTATTTCCAGGCCGCCCAGGCTAATTCCCAATGCAGCGACAATCGGCAGCATCAAGTTAGCCGTGGCCGTATTGGACATGAACGTGGCCATAACGATCGTAATCACTGTCGCCACGCCGACAATTAACAGCGGGGAGAAAGCTGCAAAGGGAATGCTGTCGATAATGTGCATCGCCAATCCGCTCTTCTCCATCGCCATTCCCAGGGCAATGCCTCCGGAGACCAGCCAGAGTACGTCCCAGCTAATTCGCTTCATATCCTCCGTGGTAACGATGCCGGTAGCGGTAAAAACTGCCACGGGAATCATCGCTACAACATAGGCATTCATTCCATGAAAAGCATCCAGCAACCAGAGTAAAATTGTGATGCCCATGGTAACGTACACCGTTAATGCTTTCCAGTGTTTCAGGAATTTCCCGCGAATATCCAATGCCAGTGTCGCTGACTGTGGTGGAAAGAGGCGTAGTAATAAAATCCAGGTAAACCCTAGTAATATGATCACAAATGGGACGGCAAACCCCATCCAGTTGCCAAAACCGATGGCGTTTTCCCCAGTGAGGTATTTTAAGGCGACGGCGTTAGGTGGTGTGCCAATCGGAGTGCCAATGCCACCAATATTTGCCGCGAAGGGAACACCGAGAACGAAGGCCATCTTGCCCGTGTCGGATTTTTCCAGCGAAGCGAGGATCGGCGCTAACAACGCCAGCATCATCGCGGTTGTTGCAGTGTTACTCATGAACATGGAAAAAACCGCGGTAATTACCATCAGACCTAGTAAAACTTTGCGAGGATCGCTGCCAAATGGCCGTAATAGCACCCGGGCGAGATTGATATCCAGGCGATACTTCGTCGCCGCTATCGCCATAAAAAAACCGCCGAGAAACAGCAGGATAATCGGCGAGGCAAAAGTCGCCATAATTTCCTTATGGGCAATGATCGACCCGAAATTCGCCACACTGCCGTCATTCTGAAAGAGAAAGAAAGCCTTATCGGAAACCATCACTAATTCCAGGGTAATAATCAGCACCGACGTAGCGAATATCGGAATCGGCTCCAAAATCCAGAACATTGTTGCCAGGAGAAAAATCGCGAGAATCCGTTGTTCAATAATCGTTAATCCATCAATGGGAATCCAGCTGACCGGAATAACCAAAACGAGCAATGTTGCTACTACTGATATACTCAAGTGCATTGTTTTCTTCGATATCATTTTTAAAAATTCCTGTCATCTTCATTAAGAAATACATTCATCCAACACTTTGGCAAAAATACTGCCAGGAAGCAATCTTTTCCAAAGTTCTAAAAAACAGAGCATTAGAAGAACTCATATATTCAGTCTACCTGCCATAAAACAATGACAGCGACTGCCAGTCACGTCATATTTTGTTGTAATTATTAGGTTTAAAAACATTTTCTATTAAATAAAACCGCTAAAATGTGGCAGGTGGAGCAGCATTATTTAGCAGATGTCTCCGGGATTTGTTATCTTTCGCTGTTCGCTGTTCGCTGTTCGTTGTTCGTTGATCGTTGATCGTTAATGTATTTTATGCCGAAGGCATTACACAACCAAGCCAGAGTCAGCCGAAGGCTATCTCAGGCGCGAGGACCCCCATGGACAAACAAACACTACTAAACGGTTTCCGCCTCAACATGGACTACACCTACGCCCTCATCGCCGATGTGAAAGAAGCCGACATGACCAAGCAACCCAATGGTTTTATCAATCACCCCGCATTTACCATCGGTCACCTTATCACCGCTACTGCTTTAACCGGGAAATTATTAGGCCAAGACTATGAAGTGCCGGAAGGCTGGGATGAATTATTTTTACGCAGAGGACCGGGAGATCCCCGATTGCCGGAAAAAGAAACCAGTAAATATCCGGGCAAAGCGGAATTAATCTCTGTTTTAAAAGCGAAGTATGAGCTGGTGGTAAAACTCATCGAGAACGCTGATAATGCAGTTTTTGAAGAACCCTATACCTGGAAACTTGATAAGTACATGCCGACTGTAGGACAGTTGCTCTATTTTCAGTGTATGTTGCATCATTCCTGGCATATTGGCCAATTGGCCGAATGGCGGCGAATGATGGGATATGATTCCGCGTTGAAAACATTATCCGATAAATGACCGATACGGTTTATACACCACCATCGTAAGGAGAAACAACATGCCCAAAACCATTTCCCGCCGACATTTTATGAAAATCAGCAGCGGTATTGCCACCGCTACTGCCCTTTGGGGGTTTTCCTGCCAGGGGTTATATGATTTCGATCTTATCGTCGTTGGTGGCCTTATTCTTGATGGCAGTGGTCAACCAGGCAGTGTCGGTGATGTCGGGATACGCGACGGGCGCATTACCGCAATTGGCGATTTAAAAGATCGTTCCGCTGCCCGAAAGATCGATGCCGCTGGTTTGGCCGTCGCGCCGGGATTTATCGATTTCCATTCCCATAGCGATGATGAATTGCTGATGGGCGGCAATCCGCAATCGAAAGTGCGTCAGGGGGTGACCCTGGAGGTGCTTGGGCAGGACGGCGGTTCCATGGCACCACTAAATGCCGACATGCGAGACTCACGCATGTCCCGCTTTCAAAAAATTCTTGGAAATGATAAGGGTTGGGATGATTTCGCGGGATATTTCGCCCTACTGGAAAAACGGGGAATGATTACCAACGCCCTCAGCATGCTCGGTCAGGGCACTTTACGGCAATGTGTGGTGGGAGAAGATGATCGCCCGGCAACGAGCGCAGAGATTGCCGAAATGCAACAGCTCGCTGCCACGGCTTTTGCGCAAGGCGCTTACGGTATATCTTCCGGGCTGGAGTATACACCGGGGAGCTTTGCCAGCACCGATGAGATTATTGCCATCTGCAAAGCGATGAATGGCCGGGGCATCTATTCCAGCCATATGCGTAACGAAGATGATACCGTGCTGGAGGCACTGGAAGAGGCGATCACGATTGCCCAATCCGCCGGGGTTGATTTAAATATATCCCACATGAAAGCCTCCGCGCGCCGCAATTGGCACAAAATGGATGCGATGATCGCCCGCCTGGATGCCGCCCGCGCCACCGGGATGACCGTCTCCTGCGACCGCTATCCCTATGTCGCCTACAGCACCGGCCTCTCCTCGCTTTTTCCACTCTGGTCCCGGGAAGGTGGCAGCGATCGCTTCATGTCCCGCCTGCAGGATGCGGCTCTGAGTGATTCCATCCAAAATGCGGTGACCGCCAAGGTTGATAAAATCGGCGGCTGGGCCTCGGTAATGATTTCTTCTCTGCGCAAAAATGAGCAGCGCAAACAGTATGAAGGGAAGCATCTGGAAGAATTGACGAGCGATGGCAGCGATCCTTACCAGCTTTTGCTGAGTTTAATCCAAAATGAGAACGGTGGAGGTGGTATGGTTGGATTTGCCATGAGCGAAGAGAACACTTCCCGTCTGCTCGCCTACGATTATTGCATGACTGCCAGCGATGCCTCTTCCCTGGCGAATGAAGGTCCGCTGCATCGCGGTAATCCGCATCCCCGCGGCTACGGCACTTTTCCCCGCCTGCTCGGCAAATATGTACGACAGGATGGTATTATGCCCCTGGAGGAAGCGGTTCGGAAAATTACTGCACTGCCGGCAGCGATGCTCAACCTAAAAGATCGCGGCTGGTTAAAAGAGGGCTATGCTGCCGACGTCGCCATCTTCGATCCCGCAACAGTCATCGATAACGCCACCTGGGGAGATCCCCACCGCTATCCCAGTGGAATTCCTTATGTGATTGTGAATGGAGAAATCGTCATTGATCAGGAAAAGTACAGCGGTAAATTGCCGGGTATAGTTGTTCGAGGTGTTTAAATGCGGAATGTCGAATGCGGAATTCCGAATTCCGAATTGTAAAGGGGTTAATATGAGATATCTTTTTTTGCTATTTTTTGTCGTTTTATTTGCATGTAACGAGGTGGAACAACCCTTGTACGACTATGATGTGGAGGCGCGAGTATCTGAATTGGGCATTGAGTTGACTGAAATGAGAATGCCTCCGGGGATCAATATTTCTCTGGCAGTTCGGAGCGGCAACTTGCTATTTTTATCCGGTAACGGCCCTCGCACTTTAGACGGCAGCCGCATTACCGGGAAAGTTGGCAGCGATCTTACTGTTGAAGAAGGCTACGAAGCTGCACGGCTAACAGCAGTCAGTCACCTCTGCGTTCTTAAAACAGAACTTGGTGATCTTAACAGAGTAGAAAAAATTGTTAAGGTGCTCGGTATGGTGAATGCTGGCCCCGATTTTACCGATCATCCGAAAGTGATCAACGGGTATACAGATTTAATGATTGAAGTCTTTGGCGAACGTGGTAAACATGCCCGCTCAGCCGTTGGAATGGTATCCCTGCCCTGGAATATAGTCTGCGAAGTTGAGGCGATTGTACAAATCAGAGATTAATGGAATGCGGAATGTCGAATGTGGAATGCGGAATTCCGAATTCCACATTCCGCATTCCACATTTGAAAGGTGGTGTGAATTTGAAGAAGATAGACAGTCCGGAAGTTGCGGCGGTTTTTCAGCGTTATCCGGGAGAGATTCGTGAAAAAATATTGTTTCTGCGGCAGTTGATCCTGGAAACGGCGGCGGCGATTGAAGGCGTTGGGGAAATCGAGGAAACGCTTAAGTGGGGGGAGCCGAGTTATTTGACCCCAAAAACAAAAAGCGGAAGCACCGTTCGGATCGATTGGAAGAAATCGAAGCCGGAGCAATATGCAATGTACTTTAAATGCACCGCGAACCTGGTGCCGGCATTTCGGGAGAAATATTCGCAAGTATTTAATTTCGAAGGCAATCGGGCAATCGTTTTTAAGCTGGATGAAAAAATTCCTGCGGAAGCGTTGCAATCCTGCATTGCCCTGGCGCTGACCTACCATCGCAATAAAAGTCTGGATGATGATGCTCGCTGGGCACTGGTGGAAAGTTTGCAAAAGGCATAGAATCGAGCGCTTAACCCGTTAATCGATTTAAGTGAACTGTACCAAGGCTGCGAATCGACAGCGGGAGAGCAGCGCCAGCACCGAAGAGCTGCTCCATTTCCCGGCAGTAGTCCGGCACATCCGCCTGGTTAACAAAAGCCTGAATGGTACCGGCAAATCCACCGCCATGCACCCGGCAGGCACCCGCCGCTTTTATTGCCAGGAAACGTTCACTGACCATTAATGCTAAACTCACTCCTTGCTCAGCAGGGTTTTGCGGCGCATAAATATTCTGCAGCCAGCGAAAAGAAGAATTTCCCGACGAGCGCACCCAATTCAGAAACTTCGGTAAATTATTGCCTTCCAATGCTGCGACCTGCTTTTCCACCCGGTCATTTTCATCGAGAAAATGCAATGCCCGTAGTACCGCGCGATCGCCAACTGATTTGCGCAGATTTTCAATATCGCCAAGGATTTCTCCGCGACTAATCTTCCGGCAAACCGTTTTTCCAAAGTGGGCGGCGACTGCTTTCATTTCCCGGGGAATATCCGCATAGTTATCAGTAAGGTCAGCATGATTGCCTCCGGTATCGACGATTACCAGTTGATAGGACTGAGCGGTAAAATCGAAGTTGACCTTCCGGATATCCGGCTGTTCGGGGTTCTGAAAATCAATCGTAACGATGCCGCCGACCGCGCAGGCGACCTGATCCATCAATCCACAGGGTTTTCCGAAAAAGACATTTTCCGCATACTGCCCGATCTTCGCGAGGGTTTCCGGAGCAATTTTTCCATCATTAAACAAACCGTTGAAGATGGTTCCAATGAGCACCTCAATCGCCGCGGAAGAACTCAGGCCGGAGCCAGGAAGCACATCGCTGCTAATCATCGCATTGAAACCACCGATCTGCAACCCAAGCATTCGGAAACGGGCAGCGACGCCACGAATCAGCGATGTTGTTGTGCCGAATTCAGTTTCATTCACGTCCAGCGCATTCAAATCAACCGAGAACGGTTTGGCATATCCCTCGGAGTAAAGCACCGCTTTCTCCTGCCCGTTTTCAGCGGCAGCGGCAATAGCATCGAGCGTGATGCTGCCTGCTAACACCCGTCCGCGATTATGGTCAGTGTGATTGCCGCTGATCTCCGTGCGACCGGGCGTACTAAACAGCTGAACATCTGCCGCGCCGAAATTTGCCTCAAATTCTGTCAGTAATTTCTCGTAACGATCTCTTTGGATATTCAGCTTGCCGGTGTCATTCCCGTAAACAATCGTAAGCCAACGTTCTACTGTCAGGGAATTGAGGTCATCTTTTTTCATAACACTAAAATCTCTCTTATAAACGGCGGTCCAGGTGGGTGTAGCCGCCATCGACGTAAAAATATTGCCCGGTAGTTTGCGCGGCTTTATCCGAAGCCAGGAACAACACGGCAGCGGCGACTTCTTCCGCCATTGCCATTCGTTTTCCCAGGGGAATAGCGGCGGTAATTTCCTGCAAAACCTCCCGGGGATTTTCCTGCAGGTTCAACCAGTTTTCATACATTGGCGTCATCACGTCCCCTGGCAGCACTTCATTGACCCGGATATCGTCTTTGGCCAGTTCTGTCGCCCATTCCCGGGTAAGGGCATGAATGCCCCCTTTGGCCGCAGCATAACCGGAGGTGCCTCCCTGGCCGGTCACCGCCACTTTCGACCCAATATTGATGATCGCACCACGGCTTTCCTTTAGGGCCGGTAAAGCATAATGGGCCATGGCAAAATAGTGAATCAAGTTTAGCTGTAAAGATCTATGAAAATCCGCAACGCTGCTTGTTAACCCGGCTCCGTCGTTACTGCCGGCGTTATTAACGAGAATATCGATACGTTGAAATTGCTCCAATGTGGATGCCACAACCTTTCGGCAATTATCGGCATCGCTCAGGTCCGCCGCTAAAAAAATGGCAGAAGCACCCGCGCTGCTCATCTCACCTGCTAATTGCGCCCCTCCTTTTTCGTCGCGATCGACAATCACTGCCGTTGCACCTTCCCGGCAGGCCCCCTGCACAACTGCCTTACCAATGCCATTCGCTCCGCCAGTGACAATCACAACCTTGCCTTTTAAGCCTAAATCCATAACTACTTCTTCCCTAGGGTTTAAATCAATCCATAAAAATCCCGGGCATTCTCGCCAAGGATGGCTGCCTGCTCCGCCACACTTAAGCGGCGAATGTAATCTTCCACGACCGACATAACCGCACTGTATTCGCCGGCCAGGCGGCAAACCGGCCAATCGGAACCGATCATCAACCGTTCCGGTCCGAAAGCGGACAATACTGTATCGAGGTATGGGGCAAAGTCTGCCGGCTGCCAGTGCTGCCAATCCGCTTCCGTAATCATCCCGGAAAACTTGCAATGCACATTCGGGAATTTGCCAAGTAGCTTAATCTCTGCCGCCCAGGGCATCATTTCACCCGCCCGAATAAATGGTTTTGCCAAATGATCCAGCACAAACTTCTGGTTGGGAAATGCCGCGACAAACTCCCGCGCTACCGCTAAATGTTTCGGGTAGATCAATATATCGTAAGTGAGGCCGAATTTTTCCAGACGGGCAATATTGCCCATAAAATTTTCCTGCAGCAAAAAATTGTCATCAACTTCATCCTGCACAATATGACGCAGTCCGCTGAGCTTCTTTTCTTCCGCGAAAGCAGCCAGAGGCACTTCGGCATTATCAACGGTTAGATCCAGCCAGCCAACCACGCCGCGAATAAATTCATGCTTCGCCGCCAAATCCAGCAGGAAGCGCGTTTCCGCTTCGCTCTGTGCTGCCTGCACGGCAACGCAGCCATCATAACCGGCCTGTTTCAATTCCCCCTGCAGTTCATCCGGGAGGTAATCGCGGCGCAGTACAGCCATCTCATCATCTATCCAGCCATGGGTATCGGGATGATAGTGCCAGAAATGCTGATGACTGTCGATTTTCATTCACTTCTCCCGGGATAGGCATACGCTGTTTGGCGGGAAGTGCCCAGCCCTTCGATGCCGAGCTCGACGACGTCACCCGGTTTGAGATAGCGCGGAGGATCGAAGCCTAATCCCACCCCGGAAGGAGTGCCGGTGGAGATAACGTCACCGGGACAAAGTGTCATAAAGCGGGAAATATAGCTGACGACCTCCGGCACATCGAAGATGAAATCGCTGGTGCTACTGTTCTGGCGGGTTTCCCCATTGACCTTCAGCCACAAGCCGAGATTATTCGGATCGACAATCTCGTCTGCTGTTGCTATAAATGGCCCCAGCGGCGCGAAGGTATCACAACTTTTTCCCTTTACCCATTGCCCGCCCATTTCCAGCTGAAAAGCGCGTTCGCTGTAGTCGTTATGCAAGGCGTAGCCGGCAATATATTCATAAGCATTCGCTGCTTCGATATGATGCGCTCTCTTTCCAATAATAATCGCCAGCTCTACTTCATAGTCGGTTTTCTCGCCGCCTTTCGGAATAACCAGATCATCAAAAGGGCCACATAAAGAGGATGCCGCCTTAAAAAAGATTACTGGCTCCGTGGGAATATCCATCCCACTTTCGATGGCGTGCTTGCGATAATTCAGGCCAACGCAGATGATCTTTCCCGGGCGGACAAGCGGTGCACCCAATCGAACATCCGGGGAAATTTCCGGCGCACTCGCAGCGGATTTTTCTACCCATTCCCGTAACTCTTCCAGGCTTTCCTTGCCTCCAGCAAAAAAATCTTCATTATAATCATCGACCACACTGCTAACATCCAAACGCCGTCCATCGGCGAGCTGAACGCCCGGTTTTTCTTTTCCTGCTTCTCCACATCGTATCAGTTTCATTATTTTTCCTATTTATTAATCATCGATTAAGTTATTCTTTTGCCCGCCCCAAGGGATTCCCTGGCAGCGGAATACTGCGAAACAGGAGTTTCGCAAATAAGTGCGTTCCCAAAAGGATTTTGGAAACGAGGAAACAGGTCTAAAAATTTGTACTAATTATTCTCTGTGTTAATGCTGGCGGTTTTAAGTATTCAATCTTATGAATCCGCCGTCAATCGGATAGTCGGTACCAGTGATAAAAGCGGCCTCATCCGAGCAGAGGTAATGGCATAACGCGGCGATTTCCGCCGGTTTTCCCATTCGCCCAATCGGCTGGGTTTTTGAAAGCGTTGCAAACATCTCCTCAATTTTGTCCGGGTAATTATTCGCCAGATATCCATCGACAAAAGGGGTGTGCACCCGCGCCGGGGAAATACTGTTGCAGCGTATATTATCCTGTAAATAATCGCGGGCAAGACTGTAGGTCATGCTCAACACAGCGCCTTTACTCATCGAATAGGCGAAACGGTCGGGTATGCCTAAGCTACCGGCGATCGAGGCGAGATTAATAATCACACCGCCATCCTGCTGCTTCATAATGCTTACCGCTTCCCGGGCACAGTTATAGATCCCCTTGACATTCACCTGAAAAATTCTTTCAAAGTCGCTTTCTGTTGTCTCCTCAACATTTCCGATATGCGCAATGCCGGCATTATTGATCAAAATATCGATTCGTCCAGCTTGTTCGTGGATATGCCGGAAAGTTGCCCGGACATCCTTCTGAATCGCAACGTCAACAGTTTCCGTAAAGACCTGCGAGCCATCAGCCGTAATTGCAGCTGCAGTTTCCCGGGCTGCGGTTAGATTAACATCAAGCACGTAAACGATTGCACCACTAGCGGCAAATCGCTGGCAAATCGCCTGACCAATACCACTGCCGCCTCCGGTAACAACAGCAACTTTCTTTGATAATGAAAACATAGCCCACCTCACTTTTAGGTGAAATTTCTACATTTAAGATTGAAAGCAAATAAGCAGGATCAATAGCTTGCCCACTTGCCCCTTTGGGGTTTGCCCATTTGCCCATTTAGGGTTTGCCCATTTACAACGAAACCCCTCGCTTCCAGGGAATAAAATCATCCTGCCCTAGCAACACCGCTTTCGGGATATATTCTCCGTTCGCCGCTCGCAAGCACAGCTCGAAGAGCGCTTCACCGCATTCCTCGATGCTCTTTTCACCAGTAATTACCGTACCGGCATTAAAGTCAATAATATCTGGCATGCGCGCTGCCAGGGTCGTATTCGTCGCAACTTTGATAATCGGTGTTACCGGATTTCCGGTCGGCGTACCCAAACCGGTGGAAAATAGCATCAGGTTCGCGCCGGAAGCAGCCATACCAGTGGTAGACTCCACATCATTGCCCGGCGTGCAGAGCAGATGCAATCCTTTCCGGGTTGGTTGCTCAGTATAATCCAGCACACCTCTAACCGGGGAAGTGCCCCCCTTTTTGGCAGCGCCAGCGGATTTCATCGCGTCGGTTATCAGCCCATCACGAATGTTCCCCGGGGAAGGATTGTTTTCAAATCCGGAACCAACGGCAGCGGCACGTGCAGCATATTCGGATTGAATCCGGCGAAATTTATCCGCGGTGGCTTCATCCACTGCCCGGTTGATCAGCGCCTGTTCTACCCCACATAATTCCGGGAATTCCGATAACAATACCGTGCCGCCAAGCGCCGTCAGGATATCCGCACAATGGCCCATCGCCGGATTAGCGGAAAGGCCGGAGAACCCATCCGAACCTCCGCATTCCATTCCGATGGATAATTGCGATAACGCTGCCGGTTGCCGACGCAGTTCATTCGCCTGCATCATACCCAGGAAAGTGGCGCGAATCGCCCGGGTCAGCATCTCCTGCTCGGAGCGGCTTTTTTGTTGCTCGAAAAAATGGATGGGTTTATCGAAACCGGGAGATGCATTTTCCAGCACTTCCCGCAACATCTTCATTTCCGCCTTCTGGCAGCCGAGGCTGAGGATGGTCGCACCGGCGGTATTCGGATTGAGGATGTATCCCGCCAGTAATCCGCAAAGGCTGGCAATGTCTTCTTCGGTGCGGCCACAACCGCTGTCGTGCGTTAAAAACTTTACGCCGTCCAGGTTTGGAAAAAGTTGTTTACGCTGATTGCTTTCACCTGCCAGTGTCAACTCTGCCGCATGAATCTCGTCGTAAGATTTGCCGGCACGATACATAGCCGCTAACTCATTGGCATAGGTTTCATAGGGACGATGTTTTGCATACCCAAGAATTTCCGCCAGGGCATTTTTCATAATTTCCACATTGCGGTTTTCGCAAAAAACCAGGGGAATGACTAACCAATAATTGGCGGTACCAACTTTGCCATCGGAGCGATGGTAGCCGTTGAATGTACTATTTTTCCAGCGGGAGACATCCGGTGGATGCCATTCATACTGCCCTTCCCGGCCGGCATAATCTGCTGCTGCATGGCGAATATTTTCTGTGGTAATTCGTTCCCCCCGGGCAATTGTTTCCACTGCCCGGCCGATGATAATGCCATACATCAGGACAGCATCTCCCGGGGAGAAATCTCTTGCAGCAAATTTATGTTTGGCGGGAATATCGGTTCGCAACAAATAAGGGGTGCCCTCATTGAAGACCGTTTTACCGGCTGCCAAATCGGTTAATGCAACGATAATATTATCATCACGATGCACTTTCAGGGTTTCTCGAATCGCGGTCATATTATTTTGCTAGCACCTTTCTGAAGGGCAATGGACGAAATTAAATTTCTGATAACGCTGTTTCCCCTTGCCTATTTAATACTGTCGCGGTTTATTTTCAACAATAAATTGGTTGGATAATCACTTTATAGATCTAATTGCTAATCAATAGCACAAAAGTGGACAGTGCCAGAAGGGTAATACCGAACACCATTATGTCTAGTTTGACCCAAATTATCAGAAGAGAAGCGGGCCTAATCCAATAAGTCGTAATTATCCAGAGAATAGATTACTTGTGTAGAATTTTATCGCCCGCGAAACACGCAAAATACGCAAATATTTCAATTAGATATTAGAGTTATTACTGTTTTAGGTTTCGTGTGTTTCGCGGGAATCTCATCACTACTTAATTAAAGAAGAAACTCTCATTATGAAGGTAGCGCTTTTCGTTCCTTGCTACATCGATCAGTTCTATCCGCAGGTGGCGATTGCGACCCTGCAACTGCTTCGGAAGCTCGAGATTACAGTGGATTTTCCCCGGGAGCAAACCTGCTGCGGACAGCCGATTGCCAATGCCGGATATGAACATTATACTGCTGCCACTGTCCGGAACTTCTGTGAAAGTTTTTCCGGTTATGATTACATTGTTGGTCCTTCAGGCAGTTGCGTCTTTCACGTCAAACATCACTTTCATGGAGAGGCAAACAAAGCTGGTATCGAGCAGATTCAGAAAAACATCTACGAGCTTTCGGAATTTTTAACGGACGTATTAAAAGTGGAAAAAATCGACGCGCAATTTCCCGAAAAAGTCGGGTTACACCAAAGCTGCCATGGATTGCGGGGATTGCGTTTGGGAAATTCTTCCGAGCAGGTCGTTGCGCAATATTCGAAAACACGCCGCCTGCTGGAGATGGTCGAGGGACTGCAACTCGTCGATCTTGATCGCCCTGATGAATGCTGCGGTTTCGGCGGTACTTTTGCCGTTAGTCAGGCAGCGATGTCTACCCGGATCGGGGAAGACCGCATTGCCGACCATCAGCGAAATGGCGCAGCGGTCATTACCGCAACGGACATGTCCTGCCTGATGCATCTGGACGGACTGCTCCGTCGCCAAAAAAGTAACATCCGCGTGATGCATTTTGCCGAAATTTTAAACGGAGCAACGTCGTGAATCATTCTCAATCGAGCGAAAAATTTCTCCGTGACAAACAGCGTACCGGCTGGCATGACGCTTCATTATGGTTCGTGCGCGAAAAGCGTGACGCTGTTGCGAAAGCCGTTCCGGAATGGGAAACACTCCGCACGCTCGCGTCGGAAATCAAACAGCAGGTCTTATCCGATCTCGATCAATACCTGATAAGTTTTGAGAAGAATGCCCAAAAAAACGGCGTGCATGTTCATTGGGCCCGCGATGGAAAGACGCATAACGAAATCGTCTTCAACATCCTCCAAAAGCATCATGCCCGCTCCCTCGTTAAGAGCAAATCGATGCTGACCGAAGAATGCGGCTTAAATGAATTTTTACTGGCGAACGATATCGAAGTTATCGATACCGACCTTGGTGAGCGTATTGTGCAATTGGCCGAAGAACCACCCAGCCATATCGTGATGCCGGCCATCCACAAGAAAAAAGCGGAGATTGGCGAACTCTTCCATCAAACGATTGGCACCGAAAAAGGGAACAGCGATCCGGCCTACCTGACGGAAGCAGCCCGCCAACACCTGCGGGAGAAATTTCTCCGGGCAGAGGCAGCACTTACCGGGGTTAACTTTGCGATTGCCGAAACCGGTGGGGTGGTCGTCTGCACCAACGAAGGAAATGCCGACATGGGCGTCCACCTGGCGCCGCTTCAGATCCACAGCATGGGTATCGAGAAAATATTGCCGCGTGCCGAGCATCTTGGTATTTTTCTGCGCCTGCTCGCTCGTAGCGCTACCGGACAATTACTGACCACTTACACCTCCCACTACCATCGCCCGAAGCCGGGAGGCGAAATGCACATTATCATTGTGGATAATGGCCGTTCGGAGCAGCTGGGACAGGAAAAATTCCGGCAATCCCTCTGTTGCATTCGCTGTGGTGCCTGCATGAATACTTGCCCGGTTTATCGCCGCAGCGGCGGACATAGTTACGGCAGCGTCATTCCCGGGCCTATCGGTTCTATCCTTACCCCCGGCATGCCCATCGGCGGTCATCCCGATTTACCCTTTGCTTCGACACTTTGCGGTTCCTGTAACGACGTTTGCCCAGTTAAGATTGACATCCACCAACAGCTCTACCATTGGCGGCAGCATAGCGAAATCCGCCAGGCAGCCGCTCCCGGGAAAAAACGCCTAATGCAATTCGCCGCCTGGCTATTCAGCCATCCCCAGGCATATCGCCTGGCAGGCAAAACAGCACGTCTGTTTTTACGCATGCTGCCTCGGAAAGCAATCTATCATCGCTGGAACCATTGGGGACTCAGTCGGGAATTACCAGTAGCGCCCCGCGAGAGTTTTCGGGAATGGTATGATAAAAATGAGGGCAAAAAATGAGCCGCGCAGAAATCCTGAAATCCATTGGCAAGCACAAGCCTCCCCGGCGTTCCCTGCCGGAGATTCCCGTCTTTGATACACCCAATCCCGATTTGCTTCAACAATTCCGGCAAGTAAGCGAGGGGATCGAGGGAACCGTTATTCGAATTTCTGGCCGGGTAGAAATTTCAAAGGCGATTCATGAAAAATTTTCCGATGTTCAGCAAATTGCGGTCTCCCGGTCATCTTTCTTTCCGAAGGCACTTGAGCTGAAGAACTTTAACGATCCGCATCAGCTGGCAGATGTCGACGTTGCCATTCTCACCGGGCAATTCGGCGTAGCAGAAAACGGAGCGATCTGGCTTCGTGAAACGGATTTGGTCCATCGTGCTGCGCCTTTTATCTGTCAGCACCTGGTGATTGTACTGCATGAAAAGCAGCTGGTGGCGAATATGCATCAGGCCTATCAGCGAATACAAATTGATGATAACGGCTACGGAGTTTTTATTGCCGGACCTTCGAAAACCGCCGACATCGAACAATCTCTGATTATCGGCGCCCATGGCGCGAGAAGCCTCACTGTTTTACTCTCTGAAGAGGAATGTTGATTCCCTTTTACTGTCAACTTTATTCCGGGAAAAAAATTTACCGGGAGAAATTTGAGTTTTTCCCCCGGAAAGCTTAATTTGTCTGGCTATGCAGCAATTTTTGCTTTGCTATCTCAATCGCGATTTAAAAGCAGCGAAAATCAATCTCTATCTGTGGCTAAATACCGATATGCATAAAAAATTTGGATAGTGTTAAAAAAGTGATACTTTCGACTTTGTCATTGCGAGGCGCTTTTTGCCGAAGCAATCTCAAAAGGTGCATGCAACGAAGGGATCGCTTCTCCCGGCAATCCGGGATCGCGATGACAGCTCGAAGATTTTCAACAGTACATGCTAACACTACTAAAATTTGAAATAGATCTTGCAGTTTAAGCAATCTCAATCCGTTCAAGGAGGTCCACTTGCGTATTTTTTCCCTACTCTTAATAGCTGTATTTTTTCTCTTTGCCGGTTTTTCCTGTAGCAAGGACAATGGCGAATCCGATAAATTAACAATCTCTGTTATCCCGAAAGGTACTACCCAGGAATTCTGGAAATCGATCCATGCCGGTGCAGTAAAAGCGTCCCAGGAGTTGGATGTAAATATCCTTTGGGTCGGCCCGGAAAAGGAAGATGACCGCCAGCAGCAAATTACCCTGATCAATAACCAGATTATCGGTCAGGTCGATGGTATCGTCCTCGCACCACTGGATGACATGGCCATTCGCCGCCCGGTAAAATCAGCTGTCGATAAAAATATTCCGGTCGTTATTGTCGATTCCGGGTTGAAAGATTCCGAGGATGTCTACACCAGCTTTATCGCCACCGATAACTTCGAAGGTGGCAAAATTGCCGGGCGCCAGTTGGGGGAAATGCTTGAGGGTAACGGCAAAGTGATTCTGCTGCGCTATAACGAAGGCTCGGCCAGTACGGACAAACGGGAAGCCGGTTTTATGGAAGCGATCGCCGAATTTTCCGGCATCGAAGTGGTTAGCGACGAACAATATGCCGGTGTTACCAAGGCCACTGCCCAGCAGGCCAGCGAGAACCTCATTCTACGTTTTCGCGATGAGCAGGGTACGCTCGGTTTTGATGGCATTTTCTGTCCGAACGAATCGAGCACTT
Organism: Calditrichia bacterium; assembly: GCA_028284905.1. Lineage (GTDB taxonomy): Bacteria > Calditrichota > Calditrichia > RBG-13-44-9 > J075 > JACKAP01. The sequence goes on along the minus strand of JANQQU010000031.1, from coordinate 8,670 downwards.
ATGGTATGCTGCAAGCCCTGCAGCGCAATCGCCTGGAAGGCCAGGTGAAATTCGTTGGTTTCGACGCCTCCCCGGCGCTGATCGAAGGCCTTGAGAAAGGTGAAATTCATGGGCTGGTCGTACAGAATCCCTTTAACATGGGATACCTCGGCGTGAAAACGATGGTTGCGCATTTGAACGGGCAGCCAGTGGAAAAACGTATCGATACCGGTGTCCATTTTATAACTCAGGAAAATATGACTCAGCCAGATATGCAGGAGCTGATTAAACCGGATCTCGACAAGTGGCTGAAAGAGAATTAAATCAATCCGCTGAAACAACGCCCCGCCTGGAGATGCACAACATCTCCAAACGTTTTGGGGCGACGATTGCGCTGGACGGTGTAACTTTCTCCGTGCTGCCGGGTGAGGTGCACGCGCTCGTTGGAGAAAACGGTGCCGGTAAGAGCACCTTGATGAAAATTCTCTCCGGCGCGCATCAACCCGATGAAGGATCGATGCGCCTTGAAGGAGAAGCCTATCACCCTCGTCATCCACTGGATGCCCGCCTCACCGGCGTGGGGATGATCTACCAGGAACTGTCGCTCGCGCTGCACCTCACCGTGGAAGAAAACATTCTCCTCGGCATGGAGCCGGCCAAATGGGGCTGGGTAAATCGTCAGGAGGTCCGCCAACGAGCCAGTGATGCTATTCAGCGTTTTAATCACCCGGAAATCCAGCCGCAAACACCAGTGCGCGAGCTATCCGTTAGCGCCCGTCAGCTGGTGGAAATCGGTCGCAGCCTCGCTGTTGGTTGCCAGGTTTTGGTGCTGGACGAACCAACCAGCAGTCTTTCCCGCGAGGATATCCGTCGCCTTTTCGAAATCGTTCGCGACCTGAAAGCGCAGGGACTTTCGATTATTTACATCTCTCATTTTCTTGAAGAAGTGCAGGAAATCGCCGATCGCGTCACTGTTCTCCGCGATGGAAAAACCATCGACACGCGCAATGTATCCGACGTTTCCCCGGATGAAATCGTACGGATGATGGTCGGACGGGAAATGAAAGATCTTTACCCGCGCTCGCCTCGTCAGCAAGGAGATGTCCTCTTAACGGTCAACCAGCTTTCCGGGCCGGAAAAACCAGAGTCAGCCAGCTTCGATCTGCATCGCGGAGAAGTGCTCGGTATTTTTGGACTGGTTGGCGCCGGCAGAACCGAACTATTGCGCACCATTTTTGGCCTGGATGAACTGAAAAGCGGCGAGATAAAAATCGGCGCGTTTGTCGGTCCCGGCGTCCCTGTAGAGCATTGGCAGGCCGGCATGGGCATGCTCAGTGAAGACCGGAAAGAGGAAGGCCTTGCACTCAACCTGAGTATCGCGGATAATGTTACGCTTTCCCGCCTGCGCGATTTTGGCCCCGCCCGTTTGGTAATGCCCCAACAGCAGAACAATGCCACCAACCAGTGGATCGAACGGCTAAATATTCGCTGCCGGGAGCCGCAGCAGCTCATCAACGAATTGTCCGGTGGCAATCAGCAGAAGGCAGCACTGGCCCGTTTGCTCCAGCACGATGTCGATATTCTGCTGCTGGACGAGCCGACCCGCGGTATTGATGTCGCGGCCAAAGCGCTGATTTACCAGGTGATTGATGATATCGCCAGTAAGCAACCGGCAAAGGCAGTGCTAATGATTAGCAGCTATCTGCCGGAACTGCTCGGCGTGTGCGACCGAATCGCCGTGATGCATCGTGGCCAGTTGGGAGAAGCATTGCCGACTGCAAGCTGGGACGAACATAAGCTGATGCTGGAAGCAACCGGGCAGTAAGTTTTTAGGCTTTAGGCCTAAGGCCTTAGGCCCTAAGTCTTAGGCCTTTGCGGAGATGAAAAACATTAGGATTTTGTAACTATCACGATATGTGCTAAAAGAAAATAGCTGACTATGAACTGGAAAATTCTTAACAAATTCGGCCCGTTTCTGGCATTGCTTTTTGTCTATGTCTTCTTTGCATTACTGGACGCAAAAATTACCACTTTCACTGCCCTGGAGACGATGCTGCTGCAAACCGTCATCGTTGGCATTTCCGCGATTGGTATGACCCTGGTTATCATTGCCGGTGGTATCGATCTCGCTGCCGGATCAATCATCGCCCTCGGATCGGTCGTCGTTGCTCTTTTGCTGGAGAGTTTCCAATTTAGTCCGCTTGTTGCTGCACTTGGCGGAATCGGTGCGGGGGCACTCTGTGGTATATTTAACGGTTTGTTGATCACTCGTCTGCGCCTGGTGCCGTTCATCGTTACCCTGGGTAGCTTGCTAATCGTGCGTGGGGTTGCGAAGGGGTTGTCCGGCAGCATTCCGATCAACGTTGGGCATACCCCACTCAGCAATTTACTGGCAGCATTGCCTGCCGATCAAAAATGGCAGTTACTCCCCAGCGGCGCCTGGTTGATGATCATCCTCGCCGCCCTCATCGCCGGAATGTTACGCTACACCAAACTCGGTCGACATATTTTTGCAGTTGGTTCCAACGAGCAAACCGCTCGGCTTTGCGGGGTCGCTGTGGAGCGGGTAAAGTTATTCGTTTATACCGCTGCCGGGGCGTTTTCCGGCATCTCCGGTTTAATGTTGATGTCCTACCAGGAACAGGGCGACCCCACCGGCGCCATCGGCCTGGAATTGGACGTTATCGCTGCAGTGGTAATTGGCGGTGGTAGTCTGAATGGGGGCGAAGGGTCTATTCTCGGCAGTATTATCGGCGCAGTCATTATGACGGTAATCCGCACCGGCTGCCAGTTAAACGGCTGGCCGCCCTGGGTCACCCAGATCGTCACCGGACTGGTCATTGTGCTGGCAGTACTGGTCGACCAGCTCCGTCATCGGCAAACGGCTTAAGTGATTTTAAAACATGATAAAGCAGTCCGCCCCGAAGGAATCACCTCGGGGCGGACTGCTTTATTTTCGGAAATCCACACCGGAATTACGATATCAGGAGCGTATCAAATGATAAGATTTTTAAGCATTCTCATCTCCGTTTTTTTACTGGCCGCCTGTCAACAGGGAACGATTGCGCTTGTTACAAACGGGCAGAGCGATTATCGCATCGTTATCCCCGCTGCTGCAACAGAAATCGAACATCAAGCCGCCAGCGAACTGCAAAAATATCTGCAGAAAATATCCGGCGCAAGGCTTCCAATTGTTAATGATGATACTGCTCCGGAAATCAATGAAATTTTGATCGGCAATGCCCGACCGGCAGTGCAACAAGCGATCAACAAAGCCTCCCTGCAAGATGCCGGATTTCATCTCAAAACCAATGGTAAGCAGCTAATTATTGCTGGGGGAAGTGGAAAAGGTACGCTTTTCGGTGTTTATGGGTTTCTTGAGGATTACCTCGGTTGCCGGAAATACAGCTCGGCAGTATCATACACCCCGGAAATGCCTACCATTCAGTTAGCGCCAATCGATGATATTCAGATACCGATTTTTCAATACCGGGATTTGCACATGCCCGATCCTATCGGGGACAGTTCCTTTACTGCCTGGCATAAGCTGCATGCCCGGCCGCAGCGCCAAAAAAGCTGGGGAATGTGGGTGCATACCTTTGATGACCTGGTGCCACCGGAACGCTATTTTCAAACCAACCCGGAATACTTTTCCCTAATCAACGGGGAACGTTCTCCGAACTTCCAACTTTGTCTCACTAATCCAGAGGTATTCTCACTGGGTATCAGCGGCCTGCAAGCGCGCATGCAAAAAAAACCAGCGGCGCGCTACTGGTCAGTGTCGCAAAACGATACTTACGGCCCCTGCCAATGCGATAACTGCGCAGAAATAGATGAGACGCACGGCGGCCCTTCCGGCTCGATTGTCACCTTCGTCAACAAAGTGGCCGCTCAATTTCCGGATAAAATTATTTCCACCCTCGCCTATCAGTACTCTCGTTCCGCACCGGTGGACATTCTCCCGGCGGATAATGTCAATATCGTATTGTGCAGCATTGAATGTAATCGCAGCGAGTCTATCGCGACCGATTCCCGCAGTGCTTCTTTCCGGCGGGATATTGTCGAATGGGGAAAGCTGACCGATAATATTCTTATCTGGGACTATACGGTGCAATTTCGCAATTATGTCGACCCTTTTCCGAATTTGCGCGTTCTCCAACCAAACCTGCAATTCTTTGCCGCCAATAACGCCCGCCTGATGTTCCAGCAGGGCAGTGGCACTTCCTGGAGCGAGTTTTACCAGTTACGCACCTACATCATTGCAAAACTGCTCTGGAATCCCGACGTGAATGTTTCGGCAATTATCGACGATTTTCTCAATGGATTTTATGGGGACGCGGGGCAATATCTTCGCCAATATATCGATCGTACCCACGATGCACTGGCGGCAGCCGGAGATGATCTGCAAATTTACGGTTATCCCTATGACGGCATCGACAGCTACCTGACACCCGACTTGATCCAGGAATATATCCAGTTATTCGATGCTGCGGAAGCGGCTGTTGCAGATGATCCGCAGGTATTGCAGCGAGTGAAAAACGCCCGGCTGCCCCTGGAATTTGCCATACTGGAAATTTCCAAGCGGAATGTCGATGAATTCTTATCCCTTCATAAGAAGGTCGATGGCAGCTGGCAGGTGAAACCAACGATGCGCCAACGGTTGCAGAATTTTATCGCCGGGGTAAAAACCGCCGGCATCGAACGCCTGGAAGAACACGGCACTTCTCCGGATGAGTACCAGGCGGCAACGGAAGCATTCTTTGAAAAGGGATTTATTCAGCACCTGGCCTATCAAAAACCGGTCGCATTACATACTACCCACAGTGAAAAATATCCCGTAGGTGGCGCCGCTGCGCTGACAGATGGACTGACCGGCATCAATGACTATCATTTCAACTGGCTGGGCTTTGAAGCCCATGAAATGGATGCCGTCATCGATCTCGGTGAGGAACGGGAAATCAAAGAAATTTCCGCAAATTTCCTCCAGGATTACGGCGCCTGGATCTGGTTACCGCAAAGTGTCGAGTTCCTCATCTCGTCTGATGGTGAAAAGTACGTTTCTCTCCCGCCCGTTCAGCGCAGGGCTGCTGAACGGAATAAGGAGAAGTTAATTGAAACCTTTCGCAGCACTTTAGCACCAACTAAAACCCGCTACATTCGGGTAAAAACGAGCAGCCGCATCCATTGCCCGGATTGGCACATCGGCGCCGGTGGCGATGCCTGGATCTTTTGTGATGAAGTCATCATCCGCTAACAAACGTCGTGAAGAGCGGCATCTCTTTAACTTTACCAGCTACCGCTATCAATCATCGCGGTTTCGTCATAGGTCCACCAGGAACCGCTGCCATCACTATGCCAGATCGCTTTAAAAGCTAAATAGAAAGCGCCGTTCGCTCGCTCGTAGTGGTAGATTTCGCCGGATTGATCGGCATTGCTGGTGATTTGATCGACAGTTAACGGTTCATCGAAATTTCGCTGGTTCAGACGATAAGCATTGTTCGTCATGGTATTCCAGGTCCACTCAAAACGCATTTCCTGCGTATTGGTTTTATAGCGATAAATATGTCCGCTGGACTGATCCTTCAACTGCACTGCTTCCATGAATTTCCAATTATTATACGTGACACCGCCATCTTCGCCATCAAGATAGATTGTCCAAGTATAGCGATCCCGCTGACTCCGAATTTCCATTTCAAAGTCCAGTGTACCGTGACGCCAGCGATACTGCCATTTCGTGGATTCATTGGTGGTGTTCACATCCTTTTGCGCATTCGGAGAAGGATCAAAGAAACAACCGCGTGAATTAAAATTCTGGCAATGGGCGATATAATCTAATGCCTGGACAACATGTGGATCGGAAGTTTGAATCATCTGATCGGGAACTGTAATTTTATTAAACTGGAATGCGGGATGCGCCGGAGGATCGGTAGAAGAAATGGGATTGTTATCGTCTGAAGAACAACGCAGACCGATAAATACGATCAGTAAAAAGATCGGGAATAACTTCATTAACTTATGATAACACATGACACCCTCCTTTCAAGATAAGGGGGATTAAGGGTTATTATAGTTTAATAGAACTGATGTGTTAACATCTAAATGCTCCTTCCTGAAGATTATATTGCAGGCACCTTTACCGCCCTTATTCGACACTTGTCAATTTAAAATGTCCCGAATAATCAGGTGAATAAAGGCCCCGGTTTCATTTCAAAATAAGAAATAGAATGCCGTTTTGAAAGAAACGCTTGAAAAAGTGAGGGTAATAAGTGGCTGTGACTGTGGCAGGAAATACAATGACTGCTTACTGCCACTATGCAGTGAAATCATCGCTAATATCAATACTGTAACAATTCTTCTTCCGTAAACAACTTCGTCCGGTCCTTCGTCGCTTCCCGCCATTTCGCTACATCCGCTTCGCTAATATGGGTATCGGAAAAGCTGAAGGAATTTCTCAGGAAGACCAGTAAGTCGGCGATATCTTTGTCAGTTAGCTCCGGATTATTTTTAATCCCCGGCATAAACAGATTTAGTTCATAGCGTTTTCCGTTAACCGTTATCGGTCCCTTTATGCCATTCAAGGTCAGCAATATCAAACGGTCTTTGGATTCACTGACATATTCGGAATCGACCAATGGCGGTGCCAGATTACCGTTTCCTTTGCCATCCATTCCGTGGCAGGACGCACAGTGTTTGCTATACAGGGCGAAGCCGGCAGTGCGATTATCCTGGTAAAATATCCGGGGCAACTGCGGCCCTTCAATCCGATTTTCCCGTTTATTATTGATCACCGTGCGTAAAAAGCTTTGCAGGCTATCTGTTTGCGATATGGATTGTAATTTTTGCAGCAGCGCTTCTTCTTTACCGGCGCTACCGCTGATAATCGCCTCGCATAACAGCGGATTGTTTTTCCGCCTTTCGATGATTTCCCAAAACAGCTCCTGCGCGGCTGGTAAATTCATTTGCCCCAGGCGAATTAGCAGTTGCTGGTCAATCTGTACATTTTTCAGCGCCGCGGCTTTTTGAAAGTAGCTGATTTGCCCGGACTCAATTTCCGGGAAAAAAGCCGAGAAGCGAATTAAGGTTTCATGCACAATCGCCGCTGTCGCCTTTTCGGATACGCTTTTCCAAAGCATGGCATCCAGTGCGGAGAGCCCTTCCAGCGTCCAGAGAGCATGCAACTGGCCATAGGGATTGGCGTTGTTTAGGGCGATCTCTTTTATCGCCTCTTTCGCACCGACAGCCTGTTCGGCAATCAGCTGCTGCTGCGCCAGCCGCCGTTGGTATGCAGACGAAGCGGCTAATAAACCGGCCCAATCCGTCGCAGTGAATTGACTATAATCCGTTACTGTTCCCAACTGTTGTGCTGTAGCCGCCACGCGGTATATTCTGCCACGGCCGCGCACTTTTTCCAATCCTCTTTCCAGGATCTTTTCCCGCAGGTAGCTGGTCATATAAGCACGGTGTTGAATGATGCCTTTGCGCATGTCCAATACGTACAGCGTTCCATCGGGACCATTGTAAAGATTAACCGGGCGAAAAGTTTCCTCCCGGGAGACTAAAAACTCACTATTCTCATAAGCAGGCTCAGCGATTTTTTTACCATCTTTTTCAATGAGAATATATCGTTTGACCAAATTCGCTTCCGGCGCACAGACAAAAGCATTCTGGAAGAAATCGCTCCCCAGCGAACTGCCGTTATAAATCAAAGGGCTGCAAGCGGAAGTAAAAGATTGCACTTTTCCGGAATCATCCAGTACGCCATCGATATATCCACGATTAACAGCGGTCGCCTGATAGGCGAACAGTCGGCTGCTCGTTGCAATAGCCTGGTTATGCCCATAGCGCACTTTTTGATGTACATTATGAGTCAGTTGATTGGGCATCGCATAGTCAGTCGCGATCGGTAAACTGTTGTTATTATAATACAGCCTGCCGTCAATGTCTGAAGTTAGTCCCCATTGTCCCCGGAATGCAGTCGCTTCCCGCAGCCATTGGCCATTTTTCCGGCGATAGCGCACGGTCGCGTTCGCACTGTAAATCCAGTTATCAAGATGATAGAAAAGGTTGTTCGGCTGATGCTCAATATTGCCGCCAATCACATACAAAGAATCGACCAGTTCCGTGCGCAGCACTTCCGTATCTTTCAGCTCGGCCCACCAAAGGCTGGTGCCGTTGGAATATAGCAAACCGCCGTAAGCCGGTAATAAAGTGCGTGGGGCAATTAAACTATCGATAACGATCCGACGGCTGTCCATCCTGCCATCTTTATTATTATCGGCCAGCAGCACAATCTTTCCATCAGCCTTTTCCTCATCCGCACCGTCGATGTCGCGCATATATCCGGGCAATTCCACCACCCAAATACGTCCCCGGGCATCGAACTGCATTGCGACCGGCGAATCCAGCAATGGCTCCGCTGCAACAGCTGTCATGGTAAATCCCTCCGGGAGGATGAACTCATCGGTGGTTACTTCGAAATTAGTTTCTGTTTGGCAGGCTTGAAATAGCAAAATGGCGAAAAGTATTAACAGGTATCGAAAAATCGTTCTCAAATTAAGGTTCACTCTCAGCGGTTACTTTAGAATTTTACGTTCTTTGACAAATTTTGTGAAAATGTATTCACTGGCAACATTTAACATAATAAATTCTGTAACCCCTTCAGGGTTGGTAAAAAAGTTATCTCAACCGGGG
>JANQQU010000007.1 GCA_028284905.1 Calditrichia bacterium | reverse complement strand
CCGTGACGTGATGGAGCGCGCCGCGGAGCCTGCGGTGAAGCTCAAGGTGCCGCTGCATGTCGACGCCCGCGCCGCCGACAATTGGGAAGAGGCGCATTAAGCACTCGGACTTACAAAATATGAAGACATTTCAGTAAACCTCTATGTATACATACGTTTTCACTAAGATTCACTGTCTTTTTGTGTGTATTGTAAGCATATACTTGATGATTACCGGTCGTCACATTGCCAATAACATTAAAATGATACAATAGTTTGACTATCTCAATGCTATTCAACGCTGGACTCTCACCTCTCGCTGTATAAAACGCTTCATACTTTAGTTTGAATTCTTCTATAGAAAATATCGACTTCCTCATCTCTGAGAAAATATCCAACACTTCTCCAATATCATCTACTATTGAGTGCACTTCGTCAATTACTTCCCGCCTCATGTATTCCGAATGCGCTCCGTCCGCCTGTTTGATCACTTCACTATTTATCTGCTTTCGGCCCTTTTCCTCTGCAATTTTTGCGCATTCCCGAACGTAACTTATTATATCGCGTGGACGATAAAAAGTTGATCTCAGCATAAATTTAAATGCTTCTTCCTGTCGTTGGTATTTCCGGTTTACGCGAATGGTTTTCGAGGAAAATACGGATGCCCATGCGCGATCAAAAGGCTGTGGATGCGCTTGGGGAGAACGCGCTCTGGAAATTCTAAACGCGATAAGAGACTCCAGAGAGCTAAGATTCCAGTTAAGTGTAACAGATCGGTCTAGCCACTTATTTTTGTCTGGGTCTCTACATAAATCAAATATATCATCTCTAATGAATATAAGTGGAACAATATTGGAGCCACTTCTCTCCGACGTCATCCTTACATTTTGCGCAGCCTTAAACAAACTAACAAGTAATTCAAAATATTTTTGCCTTCTATCGGGCTCCAATATATGCTTATAGTCTTCATCAAGGGCATCAAATATCACGTAGTACTTACAATTATCAATGTATCGGTGGGTAAAAGCAGTCACCCCGTCAACTTTTTGTCTCCATTGCAATTTTGCATCGGTTACAATACCGGGCCCCTTATTTATACCAATACCAAATATATCTAGCCCAAATCCTGGAGATGTTATTCTTTGTATAGAATGAGAGAGAGCGCTTTCTATATCTACATCGAATATTTTTCTTAAGTTTACTGGCATATCACTAGATACTTTTTCGTTGCCAGACAACATGGCGCACACACAGCTATATATTACATATTCCCATACGGTTATGTACTGATTCGGCGGCGTATATGAAGCGTCGGCAAGGTCGTATAATATATTGAACGGAAAACTACCGAATGATAGTATCTTCGAAAATATTGTTGGGGATTGTTGGCGATGTATGTATTCGGCTATTGCGGTCTTCCCGGTTCCTTTACGCCCTACTACATAGTTTTTTCTTCCTTGCTCAATTAATCCGACGTCTTTGAAATGGAAGAAATAGCGGTCAGTGTCCTCCTCTCTTGCTTCGATCGACCAGTTCGCGATTTCGGCAAGCACGGCCCGGGAGGCTTGGTTTTCCGTATTCTTTGCGAAAGACCGCATCAGTTCAACTCATCACTTAGGTTCGAGCAGCGTCAATCATTGCACAACCTGGCGTGGAGCAGAAGAGATTTCGTGATTAGTATGTATGCTCGGAACGTCATGCAGCCCCTTTCGTTGACCCTTCTTGTAGCCTTAGCTCGGGACGCTCAATTAGTTGCGACCCGAGTTCAGGGCAGCCGAGCCTAAGTGCCTTTTAGGAACACTCCACTGTAAGCAACCTCCGTGACGTGATGGAGCGCGCCGCGGAGCCTGCGGTGAAGCTCAAGGTGCCGCTGCATGTCGACGCCCGCGCCGCCGACAATTGGGAAGAGGCGCATT